>CAIPFE010000050.1 GCA_903864275.1 uncultured Mucilaginibacter sp. | reverse complement strand
TGTATACCTTTGGTCTAAGGTTAAATGTGATTTTTTCATTGCAAATCAAAAGTCTAATTTTTCCTTAAATGATGCCGGATAGTGTATGCTATCTGGTATCATTTATTTAGCTTTTGTTGCATTTCTTAATTGAACTTACTCACATTGAGTTTACGCCGTTTTAACAATCCCTTAATTTGGGCCGTAACGGCATTTTACACATCTAGCGGGGATAAAATCACCATGATATTGGATAAAAAATACCACAGGTAAAGAGGGGAAAATTGGAGGTCGAAAATTCCGGAAGTCGGAAGTTAAAAATGGCAAAAAGCAGACTTACGAAGTTTTTAAAACTTCGTAAGTCTTTGCCGGGGGATTACAAATACGACTGCAGCAAATTCGCTTTTGAATTATGCCTTAAGCGCATCAGCGCTTTATCTTTTATCTGGCGTACACGTTCGCGGGTAAGGCTGAACTTTTCGCCGATCTCTTCTAAGGAATGCGGGGCGCTGCTGCCCAGGCCGAAAAACAGTACGATAACCTGCCTGTCACGTTCAGCAAGAATGCTGAGCGAGCGTGTGATCTCCTGCGAAAGGGAATCGGTCATCATCTGGCTGTCAGTAGCCGAATCGGTGCTTTGCAACACATCCAGCAGGGTATTTTCTTCACCTGTAATAAACGGCGCATCAACAGATACCTGGCGGCCGGCGTTTGATAACGAATCAGATACCTTTTCAACACTGATTTCCAGGTCAGCGGCCAGTTCTTCTGGGGTTGGCTGGCGTTCCAAATGCTGCTCCAGTTTCGAGGCTGATTTATGCAGCTTGCTCAATGAACCTATCTGGTTCAGCGGCAGGCGCACGATCCGGCTTTGCTCCGCTACAGCCGATAAAATAGACTGGCGGATCCACCATACCGCGTACGAAATAAATTTAAAGCCCTTGGTTTCATCAAAACGTTTAGCCGCTTTTATCAAACCCAGGTTACCTTCGTTGATCAAATCGCCTAAAGTAAGGCCCTGGCTTTGGTATTGCTTAGCTACCGAAACCACAAAACGAAGGTTGGTTTTGGTTAAACGCTCTAAAGCAGCCTGGTCGCCTTCACGTATCTTTTGGGCCAGGATCACTTCTTCCTGCGCCGTTATCAGGTCGACTTTACCAATTTCATGTAAATATTTCTCCAGCGATTGCGATTCGCGGTTAGTAATGGATTGGGTTATTTTAAGTTGTCTCATTTTATATGGAATAATAAACCGGTAATAACCAATTTTTTATTATTGGTTTGGATCACCGTGATGGAAAATAAATAATTTATCAATTAAGGCATTTCAACATGGTTAGCCGCCAGATGGTGACAATTGATGTTGAACAAACTGCCGCAAATTGTTTCGTGCGGCAAATAAAGGGAGAGCTTAATCTTTCTTGCTTTTTTGATCGACAAAGATACTCAAAAAATTGTTATCTGGATGTAAAGAAATGAGATTAGTGATTAGAAGTTGGAGATTGGATGTTGGTTAGGAAAAAGTCCGGAATTCCGGAAGGCCGAAAGCCCTAAGACCGGGGACGACATCTCCGAAAAGCATTCACGTTCACGTTAATTTCGCATCAACACATGGATAAAAATGCGTTGACGACTGAAAATCAGTTGGTTAAATTTTACAAATATTTGAAATGAACGCTTAGTCCTGAAAAGGGTTGTCACTTTTTCCCCTTGACCCCGCAATTGATTACACTTCTCCAACCCAATCAACCCAATCCAAGTTAATCAACTCGATCCAACTCTATCAACCTTCAACAAACCCGTCATTTCCTCCCAGTGAAATATTTTTACTTTTTCTTTTTGATTTTTTGCAGCATTCATCATTGCTGTTGCAACGTCCTGGCCGACTATACCACGGTATTTTTTTAGTGAATTTCCAATTAAAAGCGGGTTAATAAATCCCCAAACTTTAATAAGTATTTTTTCAAATCTCCTGCTTTCCTTCCGCTCACCCATGATCATCGACGGACGGAAAATGCCGGTGCGCTCAAAATTCAGCGCAATAATGTCCCGTTCCGTCTCCCCTTTGGTCCTGGTATAAAAAATACCGGAATTTGCGTTAGCGCCAACCGCAGTGACCACGAACACCGATCCTGCACCCGCTTCCCGGGCCATTTTAGCAGCCGCGACCGGGTAGTCATGATCGATCTCATAATATTGACCGCTGTCGGGTGTCTTTGCCCTGGTAGTTCCTAGGGCGAGAAAAATTTCATCTGCCTCGATCTTCCCTTTTAACACGTTCAGGGTGTGGTAATCGCCGGTCAGCTCTTTTAATTTCGGGTGCTTAAGGCCCAGTGTCTTTCTAACCACAACACTTACCTGTTCGTAATCCTTATTTTCCAGCAGGTCATGCAGCAGGCAGGACCCGATAAATCCGCTTGCGCCGAAAAGTATTGCTTTTTTCATGTTGAGTGGTTGGCTGATCAGCCGAAGTTACGCCTTTGTTTGAGTTATGTCATAATGTGTAACGGACCTAAGTGCGCCAGCAAGGAAAAGGGGTTAACAGGGTTAACACAATTTCTAAAACTTCATGTTAAATTATTGACTATTAATTACTTATAAAAAATAGGAGTTAACACTAAAAAGTAGCATTTTTGCTACCGCGAAATTATTATTTTTCAATGATGATGCCTGTTCAGGTAGGGTTCCCTTCGGGTGACGCTGCCGGGACGGAAACTCACCCTATTCACCTCTCACCTCTCACCACTCACCCTTCACTTCTCACCATCACGCGTTCATGTTCGCGTTCACTTCGCAATGGCACTATTTGGTGAACGTCTGAAAATCAGTGATTTGAATTTCGTAAATATTAAAAATTGAATGCAAGGCGAATTTTTCGGATATTTAGATTGTTCTATCATTAAAGGTTCTGACTAAAACTAAACTCGATATTACGATGAATATTTCCAAACTGATTGCCGCTGCGCTTTGCGCCATGCCCCTTGCCCTGCTGGGGCAAACACCGCCGACCCAGCCCAGGCCGCTCGAGCGGCACTATCACGCGGGCGACACGCTTGTGTACGAGATGAAGGCGGTGAATGAAGGTGCGCAATACCGGATCCGGGCGGAAGGTATAGTGTCGCCAGATGCGAACGGGGCCCTGGCTGAAAAGTATACATGGACGCAGATGGAGTATGAAGGGAAGCCGGTTGTGCTGAGGGTTGGGATGGAAAGTTTTCGGCAGTCGCTGACGCTGGCGGCGCAGTATCCGCCAATGATGCCTGATTTGACAAAGATTGATCCGAGGTTGATTGGGCCGGTCACAGACATGATGACGTTTTATGTAGACCTTTGGCTTGCGAACAAATTAGCGCACCTGCACATAGCGGGAGACCACTTTTACTTTCACAACCCGATGCACGCCGCGTCGTGGGCTGACGGCAGCCGGGTACTGCTGGGCGAGAGTGCGACCGATTTCGACTTCACGCTGAAGGAGGTGGACGAGGCAAATCATACAGCAATGCTGGAGGTAAAGCATGTACCGCCGGCGCAATCGGCTATCCAAACAAGGGCTGAGTGGATGAAGAAGCCGGTGGCCACGCTGCCGAATAACTGGGTGACCATCAGCAAGACCGCGACTGGCTATGAAGCAGGCGTGGGGCAGGAGACCTATGATGTGCTGATCAAGGTCAGCACGATAGATGGGAAGATATTGCACGTAGCGATGGACAACCCCGTCCATACGGTGATGTGCTCGTGCGAGGACGAAGCGCTGACGAAATGCAGCACACCAAAACCGCACGACATCTTGCGGCAAGTGGAGATTACCCTTGTGCAGTAGCCAAAGTTGTGATTTGCTTCCCGTCCTTGCTGGTGTTTTTTACCTGTCCGTATTGCATTGTGCAAGGCTCTTCGGGAAAAGCGCTCACGTTCGCGTTCACTTCGCAATAGCACTATTTCGTTAACGCTTGATAGTCAGATATTTGAGTTTAATAAATGTTTGAAATGGAGCAGCCTGCCTGTCCCATTTTTTCAAAGATGGCCGATTAAATGTGGCAGGGGGTTCAAAATTTTGAACCCGGACGGTATTTTGAACCCCTACATTTGTAATACGGCGTGCAATGATGGGCGCCATGCCGAAAACAACCCGCATGGCCGCCGTGGTATTGCCGGATAATGTTTCCCGGAAATTTAGCATCATCAACCATAGGTGAGGTCGGTGCTCTGCCCCACCTCGATAATATAACCGTCGGGATCGCGGATGTAGCAGCGTATCTCACCGTACTTGGGGATCGGCGGCGTGATGAACTCAGCACCCCGGCTTTTCCATAATTCATAGCATGCCTGGATATCTGCGACGCGGATATTCATAAAGCTGTTGATGTGATCCGGGTTGGGAGTGCTCAGTGTTACCGTCGGCTTGTCGGGCGTGGGCCCGCCGCCAACGTTGACAAGGAGCCAGGTATTCGCGATCTGGATGTACCCGGGCGCGCCATCGCTATCGCCCCTGCTCAGGATGCGGCCGTCGAAAACCTTTTCATACCAGCGGGCCGATCGTTCGATGTCAGCGACGGTGAGAAAATGTGCAATGCTGATCCCCTCGCGCGGGGGCATCTCGTAGCTTTTTTGTTCGATTTGTGCGCTGTACGTTGACGGCCCCGGTCTGGGTGAATCCTCTCCGCCTGCTGATTTTGGTGCTTTCGTATCCATATCGCTGCCAATTAATTGTGAAAGAACAAAGTTTCGGAAATTCAAAAGTAAATTACAAGATAAATCTTTTGAAAAACTTATAAGTATCAGTTATATAGGGAATCTTGCATCCTTGTTCCCAAAAACCTTACATTTGTATAAATGAAACTTTCGCAGCAGCATATAAAAACAATCAGGCATTTTTTTTCCGGCCTCCCGGTAAAGAAGGCTTACTTGTTTGGTTCATACGCTCGTAACAACGCTGATGAAAATAGTGATATTGACATCCTGGTAGAACTTGACCATTCAACCCCTATAGGGATGCAGTTCTTTACCTACGCGGATGAACTTCAAAGCCTGCTAAAAAAGAAGGTGGATGTAGTTAGCGATGCAGGCCTCTCCAAATATGTTAAACCTTTTATTGACAAAGACAAGGTATTGATATATGAAAGGTAGCCTGGGCGATAAGGTTAGGGTGCAACATATTCTCGATGCCATTCGCGAAATTGAGCTATACCTTGATGGCATTTCCTATGAACAATTTCTGGAAAATTCCGAGAAGCGCTTTGCCACAATTAAACAGGTAGAAATTATCGGCGAAGCTTGTAATGCACTAACAAGTGAATTAAAGTCTGCTTACCCCCAAGTGCCTTGGAAACCGATAGTAGGATTCAGAAATATCTCAATACACTAATATTTTGGCGTAAACCTGCAGTTGGTTTGGGAAATCGCCAAAAATGACCTGCCCGATCTGAAAAAACAAATGCGGGCAATCCTTGTGGCAATCGTTGATGAATAATATAAACGCTCAAGGTCATCACCCATCCGACAAAAAATTAAATTTTGAAAACACACAAATAACCCCCATATTTAGCCCACTAATTGTACCCTGCAAACATTGAAAAAGCTAATTGCCACAGCGCTGCTTACCATTTACCTGTTTAATTTAGCCGGGCAATTTGTGCTGCACCAGTATGCCGCCTACCTGTCGGACAAGTTTTTCACAGAGCAAACCGGCAAGGGCCTTTACAATGTGCACGACCTTACCGAGGTGAAGCTGCCGGCCAATATGCCCGGCATAACCGACTGGCCCGCATACGAAAACATCAGCGGCCGGATACAATTTGAAAACGCCACCTACAATTACGTAAAAATGCGGATGACCCGCACCGCCATCTACCTGATGTGCGTACCAGATTATGCCACTACCCGTTTCGCCGCGCAAAATATTATCGACGCCCGCCAGGTTAAAGGCGTCCCCGTGCCAAAGAAGGACCACGTGCCCAACGGCAAAACAACGGTGCTGGATAACTTTAGCTTCGCGTTTTTGCATTTTACATTTTCTTCACCCTTTGAAAGTCCGGTATCGGCCGCTGCAGCCTTGTGCCAGCCGCTGATCTACCATTCACCGGATATACCTGAGCAGCCGCCGCGGTTCTGTTAGTTTTGAATTAGTGAGTTAGTGAATTGGTGATTTAATTAGGTTTTAATTGCTGAATTATTGATTGAAAAAACAAAGCAATCTTTTTTTACCCTCTCTACAACAAGTGATAAAGAGGGTGAAGAAGAGATATCGTTTTTCAATCATGTTGTAAAAGCTCTTACACTAACTCCGAACACTAAAAATCTTTTTAACTTTCAGACTAACAAAGCTTTCGGACTTTCGGACTAAAAAACAACGTTTCGCACTAAAACGCCACACACATGCCCCACATTGAACTTGAAGCACATTTGCCCGGTATAACCGGGTTGCTCGAATATCGTAAGGATACCGGTGAGCCTATTCGCGTGCTCACCCAAATTATTTTGCGCGGCCCGTCGACATTGACCGAGGCGGAGCGGGAACTGCTGGCTACCGTGGTTTCGCATGGCAACGAGTGTCGGTTTTGCACGA
The DNA here is from genome assembly GCA_903864275.1 of uncultured Mucilaginibacter sp. Taxonomy (GTDB): domain Bacteria; phylum Bacteroidota; class Bacteroidia; order Sphingobacteriales; family Sphingobacteriaceae; genus Mucilaginibacter. The sequence continues at coordinate 67,429 of CAIPFE010000050.1, read as the reverse complement.
CGGCCCATGCGGCTACGGTTGATTTGCTGCTAGGCGAAAGCGAAACTTCGGAGAGGGTAAAGGCCGATATTGCCACCGCACCGGTGAGCGAAAAAATGAAGGCTTTATTAACCATAGCCGCCCTAACTGGTAAAAGTGGTCGGCTGGTGACGCCCGAAGTAATCGCAAAGGCAAAGGCCGAAGGCGCAACCGACCTTGAAATTCACGATACGGTTTTAATTGCCGCCCTGTTTAGCCTGTACAACCGCTATGTGGATGGGATGGCCACCGCCATGCCGGAGGATAACAGCTATTTCAATGTACTTGCCGACCGCCTGGTGAACCATGGCTACAGTCGCCTGCCGCAGGGATACGATCATTTAAAAAAACAAAACGCAAAGCCTTAAATTATGGAAAGTACATTAGAGATCAATGCCATTGAAAAAGTACGGGTACGGTCGGCCAAATTGGTGCTGCTGTTTATTATTTGCTTTATCGCGAGCATATTTGGCGGGGCGGTATCCACTTTGATGTCGGTTTACCTGCCGGCGGTGGTGAAGGACCTGCACGGCAACGAAAACGCTGACGCGCTTAACAATACCAGCGCCTATGTTAACTCCCTGTTTATTTTCGGATGGACGATCGGCGGCTTCCTTTGGGGCCTTATCAGCGATAAAATTGGCCGCAAAGCCGCACTGCTGCTGGCCATTGGCGGTTATGGCGTTTTTACCATACTTACCGGCTTGTCCCAAAACTGGGCCGAAGTGATGGCCTGCCGGTTCTTAAGCGGCTTCGATGTGGGCGGCTTACTGGTAATATCGGTAACTTTATTAAGCGAGGTATGGCCCGAAAAAAGCAGGGCTGTTTTTATCGGCATATTATCTATCGCCTTCCCGATAGGGATATTCTCGGCGGGGTTGATCAATACCATCGTTTCGTCATGGCGTCAGGGTTTTTTTATCGGGATCATCCCGGTATTATTGGCTATTCCCTGTTTCTGGCTGATAGACGAATCCGCATCATGGCTGAAATACCGCGCCGACAAGCGTTCGGGGATCAAACCGGCACTGCGTTTATTTTCGGGGCCAAGCAATAAGATGCTTATCATAGGGTCGGTCATATTCGGCGCAATGCTGATCGGGATGTGGGCCATATTTTCGTGGTTCCCCACCTGGATCCAAAGCCTTTCCACCGCGAACCTGCAAAAAGAAGGTGGCATCAGCATGATGTTTTTGGGTATGGGCGGACTAACCGGCGGCTTTTTATCCGGCTGGCTGGTGAACCTTGTGGGATTGCGGCGGTCGCTGATGGTATGTTATGCGGTGTGCGCTGTAATGGCGGTGGTGCTGTTTAAAACAAACTATACGTTTTCGGTGGTCATTTATGTCGAAATCGCCGTGATGGCCTTGTTTTTTGGTGCGAGCCAGGGGATATTGTCTATTTATATACCCTTGCTTTTCCCAACGGCCATACGCGCGTCAGCCACCGGCTTTTGCTTTAATACCGGGCGGGTGTTTACAGCAGTCGCGGTGCTGTTCGTCGGCGTTTTCGTAACCGTTTTAGGCGGGTATGGTAATTCATTATTCATTTTTTCGTTAGTATTTTTAGTAGGACTGCTCGCCGTGTTTTTTATTAAGAACATAGAAGTGAGCGGGGAGTGAGATATGAGATATGAGTGGCAGGAAGAAGTAGCAGTAGCAGCGCAACCATTACAACCTCTACAACCATTACAACTCATTACAACCATTACAACTCATTACAACCATTACAACTCATTACAACTATTACAACAACATTACAACATTTCAACATTACACCAAACCAATGGCCCACATAGAACTAAACAACGATTTACCCGGCATAAGGGGACTGATGGCTTACCGGCCCGAGCTGGCGGAGCCTTTGAACGCTCTGGCGGAAACACTGCTGCGTGATGATAACAACACGTTAACCCGTGGAGAACGCGAGCTCATAGGCACCTATGTCTCGTACCTTAACGACTGTTTCTTTTGTCAGAATGTGCACGGCGCAATGGCCGGCCATTACCTGGAATGTGATATACAGCAAATTGATGCTGTCAAGCAGGATTTCAGGTCGGCTGAGCTGACGGATAAAATGAAGGCCTTGCTCGCCATTGCATACAGCGTGCAAAAAGGCGGGAAACAGGTTACGGAAGAGCAAATTGCAGAGGCCAGGGAACATGGCGCTACGGATACCGAGATCCACGATACAGTATTAATAGCCGCGGCATTCTGCATGTTTAACCGTTATGTGGATGGCCTTGGCACCTGGGCCCCGCAAGACCGGCAATTTTACATAAACCGCGCCCCGCAACGGGCGTTGGAAGGATATCAATCGAGCGTGTTTAAGTGAGTGGTGAGTAGTAAGTGGTGAGTTTTTTTCTGACTACTTATCACTCACTATTCACCATTCACTACTCACTTAACAAACTTTATAAATCAACATATGCCACACATCAATTTACCACAAGAATTTCCGGGGATCAGGAGCTTGTTTATGTTCCGTCCCGAAACTGCGGCGCCGCTGAATGCCCTTGTGCAAACCATGCTGCATAACCCGCACCCAACGCTGAGCGCGGGTGAACGCGAGCTGATAGCCACTTATGTTTCCAGGCTGAATGTATGCAAATATTGCTGCAATATACACGGCGCCATAGCCCAGCATCATCTCGACAACAACGCCGAACTTGTGCGGCAGGTGCTCGCCAACCCCGAAACCGCGCCCATCAGCGATAAGCTGAAAGCCTTGCTGAAAATTGCTGCCAAAGTACAAAGCGGCGGCAAAAAAGTTACCGAAGGTGACGTCGCCTTTGCCCGCGCAGAAGGCGCCACGGATATCGAAATTCACGACACCGTATTGATCGCCGCCGCCTTCTGCATGTACAACCGCTACGTCGACGGCCTTGCAACCTGGCAGCCAGACGATGCAGCCCTATACGATAAAATGGGCGAACAGCGTGCCCGCGAGGGATATTTAACGGCGCCTTTTAAAGTTAACAGAACGGAGGAGGTGAGTAGTGGTGGGTGAGAGGTGAGTAGTGAGTGGCAGTAGCAAGTAGCAGTTTGCGAATAAAACTCCTACAACCCTTACAACTTTTACAACCCTTACAACAACATTCCAACTTTACAACATTCCAACATTAAAACAAAAAGATATGCCCCATATAACATTACCACCAAATGTCCCCGGTATCAGGAGCCTGTTCGTATTCAGACCTGACACTGGCGGTGCGCTGTGCGATCTTGCGCAAACCTTGTTATATAATCCGCACCCGACTTTAAGCGCGGGTGAGCGCGAAACAATTGCCGCTTATGTATCTAATTTAAATACCTGTAAGTATTGCACAAACTCGCATGCCGCCATCGCCAGGCACCAGTTGGGCGAGCAGGCCGGGATTGTAAAACAGGTACTTGCCGATCCCGAAACCGCACCCGTCAGCGATAAGCTGAAAGCATTGTTAAAAATCGCCGCCAGAGTACAAAGCGGCGGCAAAAACGTAACGGAAGATGACGTAGCACTGGCCCGCGCCGAAGGCGCGACAGATATTGAAATCCATGATACGGTATTGATCGCCGCCGCCTTTTGCATGTACAACCGTTATGTCGACGGCCTGGCAACCTGGCAACCCGAAGACGGCGAGCTATACGATAAAATGGGCGAGCTGCGCGCCCGTGAAGGCTATCATAACAGCAGCAGTACGCAGTTAATTACTTAGTTAATGAGTTAAAAAGGTTATAGAGGTTGTAAGAGTTAAAAAGGTTAACAATAACTACTAAAACTTTTACAACCACTACAACCTTTTTAACTTATTACAACCACTACAACCCTTACAACCACTACAACCATTACAACATTTCAACAACCAAAAAAATGGCACACATTAAATTATTAAACGAAGAATTACCCGGCATAGTAGGCTTATTAAATTACAGGCCCGAAACTGCGGCTCCATTGCTTGTTCTTGCAGAAACCTTACTAAGGGGGCCTTCGAACCTCACAAGCGGCGAAAGAGAGATCATAGCGGCATCGGTATCGTATTGGAACCAATGTCATTTTTGCCATACCTCGCATGCGGCGGCAGCAGCGGCCCATTTAAAGAGCGGTATTGGCCTTATCGATGATATCAAGGCTGGTTTGCCCGAAACCGAAGTTTCGGATAAACTGAGGGCCTTGCTGCATATTGCCCACCAGGTACAGCGCAATGGTAAAAATGTTACCGAAGACGACGTAGCCGCCGCTCGCGAGCTCGGCGCAACCGACAACGAGATACACGACACGGTACTTATTGCCGCCGCCTTTTGTATGTATAACCGATATGTGGACGGCCTGGGCACCTGGGCGCCCGGCCCCAATGAAGCTTATACCGAAATGGGCGAAAGAATGGCCCACGTTGGGTATGGGAAGTCGTGATTGAAAAAATATCAACGTCATTTCGCCTGTGGGTTAATTTAGGCGAAATGACATCATTATCATCCATAACACAGATTGTAACCAGAGAAATTGAAAAAATTAATTGCCATAACGCTGCTTACTGTTCACCTGTTTAATATAGGCGGGCAATTGGCATTTCATGAATATTTGGTTTATCAGTCGGACAAGCTGTTTAACGAACAGATCGGTGAAAACCACTACAATATTGACGACCTGACAGAGATCAGGGTGCCGGCAAATATGCCCGGCATAACGGATTGGAAGGGTTATGAAAATTTAAGCGGCCGCATCCAGTTTGGCAATACAGCGTACAACTATGTAAAGATCAGGATGACCCGGAACGCTATTTACCTGGTGTGCATCCCCAACTATGCTACCACGCATTTATCCGACCAGAATATCATTTACGCCAGGCAAGTGCCTGATATCCCTGTTCCAAAAAAAGATCATGTGCCATTTGGCAAAATAAATATAGTAGCTTATAATCACCAGTCTGTTTATTATCAATTTTCAACCCCTTTAATAAAGGTCAGGAAAACAGTTAGCTGCTATCACTCATTTATCCCCAATCCCCTGATCAAGGGCCCCGGGCAGCCGCCGGATATGGAAACTATCCTTTCTTAATTAGAATTTTTCGTTGTTTATGGGCTTTCTGCCGCTTCTTCTGTGTTTGACGTTTGGTTTTTACCACAAAGATCACAAAGGAGAAAACAAAGTTCACAAGGTCTTATAGTGTTCTTTTGGACCCGTTTTGTCCTTAGTGGTTTAATTTTTACCACAAAGTACACAAAGGGAAAACACAAAGTACACAAAAGTTTTTATTATCACGACCACCGAAAAATTCCAGATCATGTTTTGCACGCAAACAAGCAAACGCCTTTCATTAAAGCTGTAAGCGGTAACAGCGTGTATAAATCAAAATTATTCGACCTTATTATGCACCCCGATGCCACAACAAACCTGTAATCAGGCGAGACATCGGGGGGCAATAAATATATATTTTATGAAGAACAAAAGAAAAATACCGATAGCAATTTTATTGTCCGGACTGGCGCTAATTACATCCTGTTACCGGTCATCTCACCAGGAAATGATCAGGATACTCAAAGACATGAACAAAAAAAATTATAGTGTTGAAAATCCATTTAACCCGGAAGTGAAGAAGGCCGTTATCGATTCTTTGCTCAAGACGGGCGGGAACAAACAAGAGAATGTTAATCTGTTAAGTGTTAAGGCGTCACTTGCACTTAAAGTTGGCAAGGAAGAAGAATCAGTAAAAACTTATGAAGATTTAGTTACTAAAATGGACGTAATGTCGGTTGATTGGATGATGCCGGATATGGGCATAGCCTATATGCGCCTTGGCGAACGCAGTAATTGCATGCTAAACCATAACGGGTCTTCATGTGTATTCCCTATAAAAGATGGCGGTGTCCACAAGGTTAAAACCGGGTCAACCAAAGCCATAGGTATATATGAAACGATCCTGAAAAACCACCCGGAGGACTACGAATCAAAATGGCTGCTCAATGTAGCCTTCATGACCCTTGGGGGCTATCCAAAAAGTGTTCCGGCTGAATTTTTAATACCAGGCTTAGACTCAGATACGGCCAATAAAGTAAAACCGTTCACCGATATAGCTGCCGACCTGGGACTGGATATAAACGGCAGGGCAGGAGGGGTAATAGTTGATGATTTCAATAATGATGGTTACCTGGATATTGTGACATCAGGATGGGGACTTGATGACCCCATGCATTATTTTCAGAACAATAAAGATGGCTCGTTTAGTGACCTTACTGAACGAAGCGGGTTAACAGGCATAACCGGCGGGTTAAACATCCAGCAAATGGATTATAATAATGACGGCAACCTGGATATTTTTGTTTTAAGGGGCGCCTGGAATACCGAGGGATTTGGCAATCAGCCCAGCTCATTATTGCGCAATAATGGCGACGGCACTTTTACAGATGTCACCATTTCCAGCGGCCTGCTTTTTTATCACCCTACGCAGGCGGCAGTATGGGCCGATTTTAATAATGACGGCTGGCTGGATGTATTTGTTGGCACTGAAAATTTGGGCGGTGAAGATAAGGGGGGCACGCATCCCTGTGCATTGTACATTAACAATCACGACGGCACTTTTACCAATGTCGCCGGACAGGCACATTGTGATATAAAAGCCTATGTAAAAGGGGTAACATCTGCCGATTATAACAATGACGGCTGGCCCGATATATTTTTATCTAGCATGAATGGCACAAAGTTTTTGTTGAAAAACAAAGGCAAGCCGGGCGGGATCCCCGATTTTGAAAATGTTACCAAAAAATCAGGATTGGCTGAAAATAAGGAGCGAACATTTACCACCTGGTTTTACGATTATAACAATGATGGCTGGCCCGATATAATGGTGGCTGATTATAACTTTACCAAAAGTTTGGCATATTACGCTGGCGCAGCGGCAATGGGAAAGCCCGTTCCCCGTGCCGGCAATATATTTTTGTACAGGAATAACCGGGATGGTACTTTTTCTGATGTAACCAACGAGGCTGGGCTTGATAAGGTTGTTTACAGCATGGGCGCCAATTTTGGCGATATTGACAATGACGGCTGGCCCGATATGTATTTTGGGACCGGCAACCCTGATTTTAAGTCGCTGGTGCCAAACAAGCTGTTTAGAAATTTAGGCGGTAAAAAGTTTGCCGATGTTACCACATCTTCACGAACCGGTAATTTACAAAAAGGGCATGGAGTGGCCTTTGCCGACTTTAGAAATAACGGCATCCAGGATATTTTTATTGAAATGGGCGGCGCCTACAGGGGCGATTCGTACACGAGCTCACTTTATATGAACCCCGGCCAAAATAATAACAACTGGATAGGTTTAAAGCTGGAAGGGATAAAAGCAAACAAAGCCGGCATAGGCAGCCGCATTAAGGTAAGTTTTACCGAAAACGGGGTTAAACGCAGCGTTTATAAGGACGTTAATTCGGGCGGAAGTTTCGGTTCATCGCCTCTACGGCAGGAAATCGGAATCGGGCAGGCGAAATCTATTGATGAGATTGAGATAAAATGGGCCGGAAGCCAAACGGTACAACGGTTTAAAAATATCACTCCCAACCGATTTTTACATATCACAGAAGGGAACAATAAGCCTGAAGTAATTCACCTTGCAAAGCTGAGCTACAAAAGAAAGCCTAAAGCGCCTATGTGTATGCCGGTGGCTGCAGGTCTGGCGGTTAAGTGAAGGGGCTGGTTGATTGAGTTGGATTAGTTTATAGGATTGACACTACCAGCTGATTAGTTATTAATAACTTAATCAACTATTCACCTAATAAACTCAATCAACTTTTTCATTTGTTGTAAGAAATTAGTTACATTTGATAATAATTAAAAGAATCACTCAACGATTAAAACTATGAAAAAAATTTTGTTAATGTGCTGTTTGTTTATTGGATTTACAACAGCAAGTCGCGCCCAGGCTAATCACCCGGCTACAACTGATCCGGCTGAGAAAGCTAAAGGTCTGCAGAAAGAATTAAAGCTTTCTGATAAGCAAACTACCAAGGTAGCTGTTATTTACCAGGAATCTTACCAGAAATTTGATAAGATAAAGACTGCCGAGCACGGAAATACAAATAAAATGTTGGCCGATATAGGCCCGTTGCGTACTGCTACTATCAAAAAGATCAAAGCCGTATTGACCCCTGAGCAGAAAGTTAAGTATGATAAACTTGTAAAAGGATCGAACAGTTCAGTTAGTAATGGCGGCTGGAGCGATGGCTGGAGTTCAACAGCATCGGATAAGTAATCACATAAAAATCACTCAAAATATAAAAAGCGGTACTCAGCCGCTTTTTTTATTTAATGTCCCCGGGAAAACTGCAGAAGACGCAAAATGTTGCGTCTCCACAAGATTGTCAAATCTAAATAGGTCAAACCTAACGTCACCTAAAAATCCCCTTCAACCCGTCGAGAATGCTCTGCAAAAACGCGGAAAGGCTCAGCCCGCTGTGGTAGTTGAAAACCATTAATAGTACGAGGATAAAAACGGCAATAATGATAAACCGTTTAAACATATACGCAAGCAAAAAAAGCCCGCAGGGTATGGCCAGCAGCAGCACCCAGCTGATATGGTAGGGGCTAAGGGTATCGTCGCTTTTGTAAATATAATACAGGATGGAATGTGTGCCGCTGTCGTTCTCGTGCCTGGCAAATAAAAACATCGAATGGTCAATTTTATGCCTGTAAAAAGCGGTGCCCTTGTCAAAGTGCATGGTATCGGCAAAACCGTTGATGGTGAAGTTAAACGTGCCGTTTACATTTTCCTGGATATTGCCTAACGAGTCGGTGGCGACAATGGCAACTTCACCCTTTGCAAAGGGGTTTTCCTTTACCACAAAATGGTTGATAGTAATGGGCTTCGCAAAAACCAATCCCGCCGAAACCGCGAACAAACAAAAAACAAGGAATATTTTCTTCATCATATGATAACGTCCGAAAGCTGCTATAAAAATAATAAAATTAGTTCATAGTTCACGGTTCATAGTGTGAACAAAGCTACTTCCTGATCAATTTTTACAATGAACTATGAACTGTCAACCATGAACTCTCCCCATTAAACCAAATCAAATTTATTTATCTAACATTGCAAACAAAGTTAGCTGTGGCGTGTAATACTCCGTGTGCCTTGAACGGCCCGGAGGCTGCAGAAGGTATATTTTATGAATGAACTAAGTATTGTTCTTGGCGCTGATCGTCCGGACCTGATAAGAGAAGAAACGTTGCCGGAATTATTTCGCAGATCGGCACAAGAGTTTCCAGATAATTGCGCCCTTATTTTTCACGACCAATGCCTAACCTACGCCGAATTGGATGCGTGGAGCGATGCCGTTGCTCAATATCTTACAAAAAAAGGCATAGGCCGCAACTGTAACGTCGGCGTGTGGTGGCAGCGCGGTTTGGAACTACATGTGATCATCCTCGGCATTGTAAAGGCCGGCGCAACCTACGTCCCGGTTGACCGTGAGATCCCCGCCGAGCGTGTGGAGGTGATATTGCAGGAAGTAGGCGCGGTTGCTTGTTTCAGCGTGGAGCAGTTGAATGTGGAGTGTGAGATGCTGACAATACCCGCTCAGGCCGTCGACAAAGCCCCCTTTAAATCTACCGCTCTGGCCTCCCCCAACGATTGCGCCTACGTCCTCTACACCTCTGGCAGCACAGGTAAACCCAAAGGCATACCCATCAGTCAGAAACAGATATGTCACCTCGTTCGCTCTGAGCAAACTATTTTACAGATAAGATCCACCGATAAGGTGTACCAGGGTTTTTCTGTATCGTTTGATATGTGGTGCGAGGAAACCTGGATCAGTTATTTTGCCGGCGCCACGTTATGGGTTGCCGATAATACCACCTCAAAATCTATTGATGAGCTTTCGGATGTCTTAAAAAAGGAAAACATAACTATACTGCATGCGGTGCCCAGTTTGCTGGCTGTGATGGAGGATAGTATAGCCTCATTACGCCTGGTTAATGCGGGCGGCGAGGCCTGTACACCCCAGGTGCTGGCCAAATGGAGTAAAGAGGGCATGCAATTTTTCAACAGTTACGGCCCTACCGAAACTACTGTTACGGCAACCATGGGGGCCCTGAAAGCAGGCGACCCCATCATCATCGGCCAGCCGCTGCCCAACTATAATTTAGCCGTAGTGGATGAGGGAATGAATTTAGTGCCGGTCGGTGAAGCAGGTGAACTGGTAATCACCGGGCCTGGCGTATCGTCGGGCTATGTTAAACTGCCACAGCTGACTAAAGAGAAATTTATTGCAAAACCTGCTTCGCTGGCAATGCTTCCGGGCAAAATGGTGTACCGCACCGGCGATATTGCCATCATCAACAAAGATGGCAGCGTTGATATGCAGGGCAGGCTTGACGACCAGATAAAATTGCGCGGCTACCGGATAGAATTAGGTGAGATAGAATCGAAGCTAAATGAAATTGCCGGTGTACGGTCGGCTGCGGTGGCTGTAAAAAAGGACAGCGCGGGGCACGAGCATTTGGTGGGATATGTGGTGACCGAAGGCCTGGCTTGTATAGAAGAAAACGTGTTCAGGGCCGAACTGTCAAAAGGTTTGCCATCGTATATGGTGCCTTCAGCAGTTATGGTGATGACCGAAATGCCCAGGATGCCGAGCGGAAAAATCAACAGGAAAGCGCTGCCGGTGCCCACCTCATTAATGGTTGATATGGATAGCCCGGCGGAAACCATTGACATGAGCGCCCCGCTTACCGACCGGATATTTGCCGTATTGCACAGGATATTTCCAAACAGGGAGATTAGCCCCGATATGGATTTCTTTACCGACCTGGGCGGGCATTCCTTATTAGCAGCAGGCTTTGTTTCGCAGCTGAGGCGCGACGCGGGGCTGCCCAACGCCTCGTTAAAGGATGTGTACATCAACCGGCCCCTAAGTAATTTAATTGAAGTGTGGAGCACCAGGGCCGAAGCGAAAGCGAAACCTAAGCGGGTGTTTAACAAAGTACCCGTGTTGCGGCACCTTGCCTGCTGGTCGGCACAAACCGTTGCGTTGCTGCTTATTTATGGCCTGTTTGCTTTCCAGGTATTTATCCCTTATCTCGGCTATTACTACATGGATCAAGAGACCGGCAATATCGCCGATTCCATTATTGCTTCATTGCTGCTGTTTGCCATTATGCCCCCGGTGTTTACCATTTTATGTATTGGCACCAAATGGCTGGTCATAGGCAAAATGAAGGCAGGTGACTACCCGCTTTGGGGTACGTATTATTTCAGGTGGTGGTTTGTAAAAGCCATGCAGCGCTTGTTGCCTGCCCAGTTTTTAAACGGCACGCCGCTTTACCCCGGTTACCTGCGCCTGTTGGGGATGAAAATTGCCCCCGACGCCCAGGTTAGCGAATTTAGCTTTGGCGCCGAGGACCTGATCACCATAGGCAGCGACGTAAGCATCAGCTCGCAAACAAATTTAAATAATGTTTTTGTAGAAGACGGCATGTTAAAGCTCCGGCAGATAACTTTGGGCGACCATGCTTACATCGGCAGCAGCGCGGTTATTTCGGGCGGTAGCACTATCGAGGCCTGGGGCGAGCTGCAGGACCTTAGTTTTCTGCAGGCCGGCAAAACCATAGCTTCTGGCGAAGTGTGGCAGGGTAGCCCGGCACAGCTTAAGGAGAAGAAAAATATCGAGGACCTGCCGCAGCCTTTAGCTGTATCAACTTTTACCCGGCGAAAATACAAGGCAGTGTTCATTTTGTCGATCCTGGTTTTCCCCTTTATTATTTTACTGCCGCTGCTGCCGACAATCATCGCCATCAACAAACTGGATAACGCTGCCGACGATTACGATTTTACTTACTTGATACACGCGCCGATGCTGGCATTGCTGTACATCATCCTTTTCGCCGCCGAAACCATTTTGCTCACCCGTTTATTGCAGCGCAACATAAAACCGGGCGTATACCCAATCTACAGTATGTTTTATGTGCGCAAATGGTTTGCCGATCAGCTGATGTCGCTAAGCCTGATCGTAATGCACCCGATTTATGCCACGGTATACGTAGCCGGTTTTTTCAGGGCGTTAGGCGCGAAGATTGGCAAGGATACAGAAATTTCTACTGCCAGCAGTGTGACGCACCCGCTGCTGGAAATAGGCGATGGCGCTTTCGTGGCCGATGCTGTTACGCTTGGCGAGGCCGACGTCCGCGCCCAGCAGCTGATCTTAAGCAAAACCACTATCGACAGTAATAGCTTTGTGGGTAACAGCGCGCTGATCCCGCAAGGTTATCACCTGCATGGCAATATGCTGATCGGTGTTTTATCAACGCCCCCTGATGCAGCGCAAATGGAGGCAAACAATGCACGGGACTGGTTTGGCTCACCCGCTATCCCGCTGCCGCGCAGGCAGGAGAGCAACCCTTTCCCACCTGAATTGACGATACATCCCAATAAGCGCCGGAAACTGGCGCGAAGCGTTGTTGAATTTATACGGATCATTTTACCGGAAACAGCCATTATTTGCTGCTCCATCTTATTCATCGCGTACGGGCACGACCTGGTGACCGAAGAGCCTTTGTGGAAGATCATTTTATATTTCCCGTTTTATTACCTGTTTTATATGGGGATACCCGCCTTCCTGCTTACGGTTTTATTAAAATGGGCCTTCATTGGTAAATACAAGCCCAAACAAAGACCAATGTGGAGCTGGAACGTTTGGCGCAGCGAGGCTATTACTTCTACTTATGAGGCGCTCTCTATTCCGTTTTTGCTGGAGTTTCTGCAGGGAACGCCGTGGCTGCCCCTTGCTATGCGCCTGCTTGGCGTAAAAGTTGGTAAACGGGTGTGGATGAACACCACCGATATTACGGAGTTTGATATGGTCACAATTTGTGATGACGCCGCCCTGAACGCCGATTGCGGCCCCCAAACGCACTTGTTTGAAGACCGTGTAATGAAAGTAGGATCGGTAAAAATAGGGGCCAGGAGCAGCGTTGGCGCCGGCACCATTATTTTGTACGACAGCGAGCTGGGCGATGATACCAATATTGAAGCGCTGTCATTAGTGATGAAAGGCGAAAGATTATCGCCGGGAACGGATTGGACCGGCAGCCCGGTGAAACCGGCGTGAGACGTGTTAGATTTGACAACTTTTTATAAGTTGTCAAATCTCAGCTAACCATGTAACTTATTTCGATAATATCCAGTCAATTATCAATTTCTTCAAATTAATTCTATTAAATCTATAGGAATAATAGTTTTAATTAATACATTTGCATCAGCAATCGTTCTTTATATGTACTTATCCAGAAAGACTGAGGGAAAGGCCCTTTGAAGTCTTAGCAACCTTGTTTAAGTCGAAAGTCGATAGTCGTAAGTCTAAAGTCAAATTATCCTAAAATATTGACTTAAGACTTTGAACTTAAGACTTCGGACTTGAAAAAAAGGTGCTAACTCCTGCTCCGCGAAAGCGGGGAAAGATAATTTAAAACCCACCCTCCGGTCAAGATAAGTGATTAATAGTTTTTTTTTAAAGTCGCGTGACCGAGAGGATAGGTGGGAGTCTGCAAAACCCCTCACGGCAGTTCGAATCTGCCCGCGACGTCTGATTAGTTTATTGGTTCAATAGTTCATTAGTTCATTGGTCATGCGACCCGGGACTAATGCTTTCCAGCCACCTTATAAGTAGGACAGCCCCATTAAACCAGGCTGCAGGTAATAAAACGGTTCAAAGCCATCTTCGGCCAGTTCGCAGCTTACCAGCATCGAAGTAAAAATAACATTCCCGAAAATATTGGCGATTGCGGTATCAGCGGCATCGCGCCCTGAGGCTATTTTAATTAACCCGTTTAACGGGACAAGCTTCGTGGCATCAAACAAAACCCACTGATCGCCTATGTAGGCTTCAAAGCATGCATGGAAATCGGCAGGCTTTAATTGCCAGGCATAACCGGTAAAATAACGGGCCGGAATAGTTAAGGCGCGGCATAAGGCGATGCCTAAATGGGCAAAATCCCGGCATACGCCCGATTGTTCCGTCACCGTGTCAAAAGCAGAAGTTTGTGAATTGGTTGAGCCGCTGAGGTATTGTACATTTTTGTGGATCCAATTGGTAAGTGTCATAACTTTTTCAAAAGGATTTTGGATATGCCCAAACAGGTTATTTGCCAAACGATACAGCTTGTCCGACTGGCAGTAACGGCTTGGATACAGGTAGGGGAGTATAGCCGTATCCATTTTTGCAACCTGGATCTCATCAATTTGGCTATAATCCGTTATTTCGCAATAATTATCAATTGTGGCTTTGTAAATTACTTTAATTGAACTTGCCTCCGGAATTTCAAACCTTATCAGGCGGTTCTCGCTTTGGGCAGCTACCAGTTCTTCAACTTTTATATAGGGTTCAATAGTCAACGTTTCATTAATCACGGTCTGGTGAGGTGTCCGCAGCGCATGGATATTCAATATAATTGTTCCCGGCGAGCGCGCCGTATATTCCATTTCAGTGAGGACGTTGAATTTCATGGTGGTTGTAAAGGTTGTAAGAGGTTGTAAATGTTGCAAGAAGTTGTAGGAGTTATAAAAGTTTTAAAAAGTTAAAAATGCATCGGCGGTCAATTTCAACCACTTTAACCTTTACAACTCATTACAACCCTCACAACTTAGTCCAGTTTATCAAAAGCATCATCCATCCAGTCTTCGGAGATGTGTTCAAGGGCAGCTTTTAATTCTTCGGCCCATTGGGTCGAAATATATTCCAGGTCTTTTTTCTCGTACCGTTTTTCAATAATATGAAAGCTGTCTTTCCGGTAAAGGGCCACATCGATCGGAAAATCAACATTGTTTGCACTTACCCTTGTTGAATCAAAAGAAAGGAACCCGGTTTTAAGCGAAAGCTTTAAACTTGAATTTTCATCCAATATACGGTTCAAAATTGCCTTTCCATGGCCCGAATTGCCAATAATTACATAGGGCGCGCCTTGCCCAAGCTCTACCCAATTGCCCTCGGGATATAAAAGGAACAATTTATGCTCGGTGTCATCTTTAAGCTGCCCGCCGATTATTGTACTCAGGTCGAATTTAAAACCCGCCTTTTCCAGCGAATCTTTATCTTCCTTTGCAACCCTCTTTACTTGCTCACCAAAAGCGTTTACCGCCTTGTATAATTTATTGTACTCCTTGGTTTCCAGCAATTCGTTAAAATAAACAACTGCCTTATCTCTTACCGACCGTAAACCGCTGGTCATAATGAAAAGCGCAAAATGGTCTTTTTGTTCTACCGTTATTTTCTTTTTTATAGTAATTTCAGTTCCTGATGTTATCCGGGTATCGGCGATGGCTAACAAGCCTTCTTTAACTTTTATTCCTAAACAGTAGGTCATTAGTTGATTATGTTGATTGGTTGATAAGCTATTCCGTGTTTAAAACCGCCAAAATAAGGAAAGTTGGGTCAAATGGGTTATAAAAGTTTAAGAAGTTTGTAAAAGTTGTAAGAAGTTGTAAAAGTTATAAAAGGTTAAGAAGTTTTAAAAGTTTTAGGAGATTTTAAATAGAACGTTAGTAATTTACAACCATTACAACCATTACAACCATTACAACCATTACAACCATTACAACCATTACAACAAAAGAAATATCCCTATATCACATAATTAACTATCACGCCCACTACTTCTTTTAAGTAAATTGTCCATCTATAAAACGTTTCCGTGTCCGGGATAAAGGAATCTGGTGACGTTCTTCCTCTTCCGGCCAAATAATTGCACGGATAAGGCAGCACATCCAGTTTAGCTCTGTTAAAAATCCCCAGCGAGCGGCGCATGTGAAATGCCGAGGTTACCAGTAAATAAGGGGGCTGCAGGTGCATATTGTTAAGCATCACCTTTGAAAAAGCTGCATTTTCAATTGTGTTTCGGCTCCGGTTTTCAATCAATATGCAGCTGTCAGGCACTTTAAATTGTTGTAGTTGGGTTTTAACCCAATCGGCTTCTGCAAATTTATCATGCAGTAAGTTGCCGTTCCCGCTCGAAATAAGGATATGAGAAACCGTTCCCGTTGTAAATAATTTCAATCCCTGAATAAACCTGTCGGATTTGTCATTGAAAAAACCATTCCCGTTGCCATCTTCCCCCGAAAAGCCGCCCAAAACTATGGCACAGCTGTATGGCCCTGTGTTTTTTAACGGAACGGGGTCAATATCCCAAAGCTTAGCGAATTGGTTCAGTAAAAATGGGCTTGAAAAAATCAACAATAATGCCGTTGATAAGATCAAGAACCTGCGCTTTAATTTTTGATTTTTAGTTACTATCGCGATAATTAAAAGGGTTAAAATCCATGTTAGGGGAAAAATGAAAATTAAAAGCAGTTTTGAAAGCGCAAAAAACATATTGGGATTAATTTGCGGTAAAAATACTTTTTTCAGCAGGATAAAGTGTATTTAAAGAGATTTGATCAGGTTAAAAATAACAGGATGGTTTGTTTTATGGCTCAACTTTGCTTTGTTGTCAGGCTGGTTTTAAAGAAATGGGTTTATACCGGATCCTCTTTTCTCATCATTATTTTATCAAGATACTTTACTGCATCTTGCGCCTGCAATTGATGGTCCTTATGCCAATCTGCTATCGATGTATGGTCACGGTAACATAGTTCGAGGTTCTCGTGTGATTTTTTTAGTTTGCCGCTTATGTATTTGCAATAGTAGAGTATATGCACCGATGTATGCGGCTGGTTATGTTCGCCGGGCAGGCGCGTATAAAATTTAATGATATCTACCGGTTCAACTACTAAGTTGGCTTCTTCCATAAACTCCCGTTTCATGGCGGCTTCGGGGCTCTCGCCTACATCAACCCAGCCGCTCGGTATGCCCCATAAATGATCGTCATTCCTGTGATCAAGCAGTAACTGACCTTCCCCGTTAAACAATATGCCATTAACTCCTATTTTCGGCGTTATATACCCCAGTTCTTTATTAAACCTGTCTTTTATTTCTGCTGATGGTAACCCGGTAATTTCTTCATATCCATCAGCGGCCAACTGCAGCAGTTTGTTGTATCGTTCAAGATCAAAAGGGTTTTTGCTATAATTTATGCCAAGTTGCGCTATGGCTCGTACTTGGTCTAATAGATCCAGGTAGTTTTTATTCATGCTATAAAATGCGGAACAATGCAAGCCTAAATAAACATTTGTAATTGACGTGGTTATTAAATTACCATTAAGAAATAAGAACCAGGAAGCAAGAGTCAAGAGCCAAAACAAAAAATTGGGTATTTAAAATTGAATGTTTCATTAGAAAAATTGTCTTTTATAAGATTCCGTCACCCTTGAAGCTTAGTCTTGATTCCTGGATATTGACTCTTGTTTCTTTATTTCATTCGCTCTTTAAACTTTTTACAGGATTGGTTACAGCCACTTTTATGGTTTGATAACTTATCACTACGATCGCTATTACTAAAATTACAAAAACTGGCAGCGTTAACAGCCACCAGTTAATTGTGATATGATAAGCATAAGAAGTAAGCCATTTGTTCATGATGAGCCAGGTTACAGGGATCGCTAACACGGATGCTATTCCAACCAGCTTTACAAAATCCTTTGCCAGCAGCACCAGTATTTGATTTATCGCAGCCCCCAATACCTTACGGATGCCGATCTCCTTTGAGCGCTGTGTGGCCACCAAATACGCAAGCCCGTATAAGCCCAAACAGGCTATAAGTATTGAAAGAATGGTAAAATAGTTGAATAGCCTTATGCTGGTGATATCCTTTTGATACATGGTATTAAAGGCATCGTCTAAAAAGTTATAGTCGAAAGGTACATCCGGGAAATAACTTTGCCAGGCGGCTTTAACAAGTTTTAGTTCCGAAGGGGCGATCTTTGCAAATACCGAGGACGATTTTTGACCATTATAGATCATCACCAACGGCGCTATCGGGTTATGCATGGAGCTGTAATGAAAGTTTTTAACCACACCGATCACCCTGCCCTTGTTATTAAATCCTTCGATTAGCTGGCCAATGGGTTTCTTCCATCCCATCTGGTTTACAAATGCTTCGTTAACAATAAAGCCTTCTTTTTTATCGGTTGCCATCGCATCAGATAAATTTCTCCCGGCGATAAGTTTCATGCCCAACAAGGGAATAAATTTATCATCGATCATAAAATAATTCGATATTACTTCCCTTTTTACCCCGTTTGACGAAGCCATGGTGGTAGCTTTTAGCGTTTCGCCGTTGCCCATTGAAAAACTAACGCCGACTGACGTTCCCTTAACTGCGCTTATCTGCTTCAGGGCATTATTAAAGGCGGGGACACGCAGCAAGGCTACCGAGTCATCAGGCAGTGAAACGTTTAATACCTGGTTGTTATTAAAGCCCAGCGAACGATGCTGGATAAAGTTTATCTGCTTGTTCATAATAAAAGCGCCGGCTATCATTACTGTTGCAACTACAAACTGGGTAATTGTAATGGCTTTTCGCAGCGTTAAGCCTTTTGCCTGGTGTTTGAAATTGCTTTTTAACGCAGTTATCGGCTGAAAGCCCGACAATACAAACGCAGGGTATAACCCTGTTAATAAGGATGACGCTAATACAATCCCGCAAATCGCCCAAAAACTACCAGACGCCCAGGCATGCGAAATTTTAATTTGCAATAAACTATTTAAAAATGGCAGCATGATAAACATCAGTCCAATGCCGATCACCAATGCTATACCGGTCACAAAAAACGATTCGAATAAAAACTGCCTGATGAGGCTTGATTGCAGGGCGCCGGTCACCTTCCGCACGCCAACTTCTTTTGCCCGTTCTGTTGCCCTCGCTGTTGAGAGGTTAATATAATTCAGCAGGGCTATAACGAGGATCACTATAGCCAGTACAGAAAATATATAAACCAACTGCTTGTCGCCTTTAACAGTATCGCCCATGTTCCCGGCAACAAAATGTACATCCTTTAGCGGTTCGACATTGAATTTTATGGAGTATTTTGAAGCGCCCTGTTTATTTAGCTCGGGCTGGATATCATTTTTTGATATTAGCGCCAGTTTCTTTGCAAAAGCTGCGTAATCAGGTTTTTGTTTGAACAACACGAAGGTGTAGTCATCAAAATCAAAGCCGGTCCAGGCGGTTACTTTTGAAAAATCGCCGGGCAGCAGGGCGTCAATTTTTAGGTCGGAGTTTTCGGGGAGGTCTGCAAGTACGGCAGTTACATGATAAAGCAGTTTATTACAGGTAATAGTTTTCCCGATAGCCTTTTCATTAACGAAATATTTTTTGGCTAAAGCTGCTGTGATGACGATGCTATGCGGGTCTTTTAAAGCTTGCGACGGGTTGCCTTCTATAAATTGCCACGTAAAAACGTCGAATATATTGGCATCCGCTTTATATACAAATTTCTCGCTGAATAGCTGGTCATTCACCTTCATTACAGCAGCGTTGGGCTCCAAACGTACTGCGGTTTCAACTTCGGGGTAATTGTGGTTTAAAGTTGTTGCTAAAGGTGTTGGCGCTAATGCAACGGTAAGGTTATCCTTTTCGGGCGTGCGCACCGTATTGGTGATACGCACGATCCTGTCTTTTTTGAGATCATAGCCATCATAACTTAATTCGTAATTTACATACAGCGAGATAAGCAAACAAGCCGCAATACCTATGGAAAGGCCGCCGATATTGATAAGGGAAAAACTTTTGTGGCGGATAAGGTTGCGCCAGGCTATTTTCAGATAATTTTTTATCATAAAATCAAATATTAATAGCCCGAAAGTAAACGATTACTTTATTAAAATGAAGGCATTAACATTTGATTAACAGATATTTAACAAAGTTTAACAACCCCATCTTTACCACCCCGCCGCTTCTCCATCCTTCCTGCTCTCCGACGCGCCGAAATATACTTTCTGCACGGGGTCATACCTTATAGCCTGGTAACCGCCATAGCTGCCCGGTATCTCAAAACCTATTTTATGCCCCATATACATCAGGCTGCGGATGGTTTCGTAAGGAAAGCCCGATTCGAGATAGATCATACCTACGCCCTGGTTTTTTTCACCTGTTGGTTCGGATGAGCCCTGGTGGTCTATCCTCGGTGCATCTCCCGCCTCCTGTTCATTCATCCCAAAATCGATCATGTTCATCAGTACCTGCACGTGCCCGAGTGGCTGGAAACTGCCGCCCATCACGCCAAAACTCATATATGGTCTGCCATCTTTGGTTACAAAAGCAGGGATAATGGTATGGAACGGCCTTTTATGTGGCGCATAGGTATTGTTTTGGCCTTCTTCAAGCGTAAACAATTGTCCGCGGTCCTGAAAAGTAAAGCCCAGACCATCCGGCGACATCCCCGAGCCATAACCCTTATAATTGCTCTGGATCAGCGATACCATATTGCCATCACCATCCGCAACGGTAAGGTAAATTGTATCTCCATCCTTTAACGCAGGGTTGCCGGCCTCATAACTCGCCGAGGCCTTATTGGGGTCGATCAGTTTGCGTCGTTCGGCGGCATACGGTTTTGAGATCAACTCCTTTACCGGGATCTTTGCGAAATCAGGGTCGGCGTAATATTTGGCGCGGTCTTCAAAAGCCAGTTTTTTTGCTTCCACGAATAGGTGGATATGCTCGGGGCTGCCCCAGGCTATCTTACTAAAATCAAAACCCTCTAAAATATTCAGCATTTGCAGCACGCATATTCCCTGCCCGTTGGGCGGCAGTTCCCAAACATCATAGCCGCGGTAATTTGTACTTACCGGCTCAACCCATTCGGAGTGATGGTCGGCGAGGTCTTTATAGGACAAAAAGCCGCCGTTCTTTTTCATGAACGTATCGATGGTACGGGCTATATCTCCTTTATAAAACGCATCGCGGCCTCCTTTGGCTATTTTTTCGAGTGTATTCGCTAAATGCGGATTAGTTCGGATATCGCCTCTGCCCGGTATCTTACCACCCGAGTTATACAATTCAACAATATTGGGATATTGTCCATAAAGCGCTTTGATTGCTTTTAATGAACCGGCGGATTCATCAGCTACCGGGAAACCGTTGCGCGCGTATCCGATGGCATAAGAAAGTACCTGGTCCATCGGCATTTTGCCAAAACTGCCGTGCAACGTAAACCAGCCATCCACACAACCGGGCACACTAACCGGCAGCGGACCGGTGGCCGGAATATATTTTAATCCGCGTTTTTTAAATTCGGCTAATGTTAAGCTATATGGTGAACGCCCGGAGCCATTAAGGCCAATGAGCTTGCCCGTTTTGGCCTCATAAACTATGGCAAAAATATCGCCGCCAATGCCGTTTACGTGCGGTTCAACCACCCCGAGCACGGCATTGGCCGCTATGGCCGCGTCAACTGCCGTACCGCCATGTTTTAAAACATCGATAGCCGCCTGGGTTGCTAAAGGCTGGCTGGTGCAAGCCATCCCATGCTGCGCCATAACTTCGCTGCGGGTGGCGAACGTTTTGCCATAAGGCCTGTCCTGGGCTGATAAAAAGGAGGGAGCGCATAACAGCAGCCAGGAAATAACCCGGCAAAAACAATGGATATTTGTTTTCATAATGAGGCAGGTTTATTTGCAAGCTAACTTAGCGATTATTGCCAATAGTACCAAGTTAAAGTACATTGGCAAACCAATCCCCTGTCCTAATGATATAGTGCTAAATTTCGCTAAAGCCATTTTGACTTATACCTATTTTCCGTTGGCTTCAGCCAACGGAAATGATTGAATGATTAAGCAACTCCATCTTGGCTCTTGATTCTTAAAAAATCTCACCCACGTCAATAAAAAGCCCACGTGAGCCTTCGCGGCCAAAACCGTAATCAATGCTGATATTTGTTTTTGATATGGTATTGAGTTTTATGCGCAGCCCCGGGCCATAACCTGGCTGAATCGCTTGCAGTTTAGAACCCGGCGCCGCCGATAATGATTCCCCGTTTAAAAAAACCACACCGCCTATCAATCCGTTAGCTGTAATTTTATACCGGTATTCCCCTTCAAAGTAAACCATATCAGCCCCACGGAAGCGCCCCTGAATATAACCCCTGCCCGTAACTGAAAACGTATCCCATTGCGTGCTTGGCAGATCAAGGTAAGCGGGCCTGCCGCTAAGGATCAGCCAGTCATAGCTCCACAAGGCCAGCACATTGTCGGATCCTTCGGGGAGCTTAATGTATTTCCTCGCATCAACAATCAAAGAGCGCCAATTGCTTGAACTACCTAAAAATGAATAGTTATCCCTGTATTGGATGGATACGTAACCCCCTTTTGAAGGGTTTATCGCATTATCACGCGAGTCGAGCAAAGCGTTGATGGTGAAACCCGACGATATCGAATGGGCTGCTTTACCATATGAAGAATAATCAGAAACAGTGCCGTCAAGGTTTCCCTTATCCGAAACATTCCAATGATTATCAAAAATATAGCCTAGCCCCAAGTAGCAATTTCCGCTGATATGACGTAAAACGGTTTCATAAAACTCGAAATATGAATAATCCATCGGGTCTTCATTCTTTATATTCGAGCTGCTGCCCAGGCCAAACGTGCTTTGCGGGTATTTGTAATAGCGGTAATCGCCTACAAAATTGTAGTTATTATTTTTGCTCCAGATATTGGTTTGTATTGGGAACGTAAACTGTTTGTTCTCTGTGATGGCTGAACTTGCAATAATTGTCGAAATGCGTGATTGAGGGCCTGTCCGAAAAGCCATATTTCCTGAAAGTGCAAAAGCAAGCCGTGTAACCAGTGTATACCCGAGGGCAGGGATGACGGTAATGGATGGTTTTGTGGTAACTGTGTCGGGCTTTTTTTCAGGCTGGATGTTTAGGAACTCAGCAAGTACATCTGAAATATCTTTTTGCCTGACCCCATTTTTATTGCTTACCGTCGAATCTTTCTTATATAAAATGCTGTCGTCCTTCTTGTTCTTAACGGGTATGGTTTTTAATGGTACCGGTTTATTCTCCTGCGCAAAAACAGCGACGGTAAAAAATAATCCTAAAATGAATATGCCGGCCTTAAGAAGTAACTTCATTTATGTCATTAAAAAAGCCCGGCCATACTTTAATCGTGACGTCAAGTTAATTTAACCAGGGTTTAAATCGGAGTCGAAAGTAATCATTCTGTTACAAATGGGATAAGGAAATTGAATTTGTATTTTAGTTATGACGGGGGGATGGCAATTTGCAGTTTGCAGGGGCCGGTTTGTAGTAGCAGTAGCAAGTAGCAGTAGCAGTGGGTAGGGCGTTGCAAAAAAACTGCAGACAGCATACTAAAAACTGCCAACTGAAAACGTACTTTTGAGCGTCACCTACTCAATATCCTTTATAAATGGAATCAACTGCAACAGATGCGCCGAAGCAATTAGTTCAAAAAACCATTTTTGGCATCCTGTTCGCCATAAGCTTTGGCCATTTCCTGAACGATATGCTCCAGTCGGTGATCACTTCAGTTTATCCCCTGTTAAAACAAAACTTCCACTTAAGCTTTTCACAGATCGGGATGATCACGTTTACTTTCCAGGTAACAGCCTCGTTATTACAGCCGTTTGTAGGCTTGTTTACTGATCGTAAACCGAGGCCATACTCCCTTCCGATAGGCATGGGCATTACGCTTGCTGGTTTGGTCATGTTATCACAGGCCCCCGGCTTTATAGCCATACTTTGCGCGGTTGCGATGATGGGCGTCGGCTCGTCCATTTTTCATCCCGAAGCATCAAGGCTTGCGCACCTGTCGGCCGGTGGAAAAAAAGGACTTGCCCAGTCTATTTTCCAGTTGGGTGGCAATAGCGGCAGTGCCATAGGCCCTTTGCTGGTGGCGCTGATCGTGGCGCCCTATGGGCAGCACTATATTATATGGTTTGCTTTAGCGGCGATGCTGGGTATCGTCGTGCTATCAAAAGTTGGGCAATGGTATAAAGGCCACTTAAACCTGGCTGCGAAAAACCCGGTTGTAAAAGAGCAAATCCCTTCCGGCCTGTCCAAAACCAAAGTATATTTCTCACTGACCATATTGATGCTGTTGATATTCTCTAAGTTCTTTTACCTGTCGAGCATGACCAATTATTTTACCTTTTTCCTGATCGGTAAGTTTCATGTTTCTATACAGCATTCGCAACTGTACCTGTTTGTGTTTTTGGCTTCGGCGGCAGTCGGCACCCTTATCGGCGGTTTTTTAAGCGACCGTTTTGGGCGCAGGCTTGTCATCTGGTTTTCCATACTGGGCATTGCGCCATTTACGTTGATGCTACCTTATGCCAATTTTTTCTGGACCATTGCCCTGGCAGGCATCATTGGACTCATCCTTTCATCGGCGTTCTCCGCCATCGTCGTTTATGCCCATGAATTGGTACCCGGCAAAGTTGGCATGGTATCCGGCCTGTTCTTCGGATTGGCATTTGGCATGGGCGGCTTAGGCTCGGCACTGTTAGGCAGGCTGGCTGACCATACCAGTATCAATTATGTTTTCCAGGTATGCTCATTTCTCCCGCTTATCGGCATTATTACCTGGCTTTTGCCGGATATTGAGCGTCGGAACCGCTGATTTAACTGATTTGTGGATTTCGCTGATGCGCGGCGGCAAATTGGGGGCCGTGGTCTTAAAAAACGTCGTAATAGTATTTACCTGCCAGTGCTACTGCCACTACTAAAGCATAAAGCAACTTGCTGATCTCCGGGCTCAAATCCCTACTCCGACCTCAAACTCTTCACGGGGTTCATCAATGCGGCTTTAATTGTTTGAATACTCACGGTAACGAAGGCCACAATCACCGCCGCAAAACCTGCCAGCACAAATACCCACCAGCCTATATTTATACGGTACGCGTAATCCTGCAGCCATTTGTACATGGCAAACCAGGCAACGGGTACTGCTATTATTATGGCTATTAGTACCAGTTTGATGAAATCCCTGGCCAATAGCCCCACAATGCCGCTTACGCTTGCGCCCAACACCTTGCGTACGCCAATTTCGCGGGTTCGAACCTGTGCAGTATAGGCGGCCAATCCTAATAAACCGAGGCAAGAGATAAATATGGCAATGGCGGCAAAGTAATTAAATAATTTGCCTTCGGTTTGTTCGCCTTTATACAGGTTGTTAAAAATGTCATCCAGAAACCGGTAATTAAAAGGGTATTCGCTGTTGTATCGTTTAAACTGCGTTTCGGCCGCTTTGATGGCTTTTGGCGCGTCGCGGCCTGTGGTTTTTACATAAATGTTAAACAGGTATTTTGGCACGTAAGTAAAAACGGTCGGACCTATTTTTTCCTTCATTGATGCAAAATGGAAATCTTTAACAATGCCAATGATGATACCGTTTACATCATCCATTTTGAAGCGCTTGCCAATGGGGTTTTTCATGCCGATTTCCTTTATAGCAGCCTCGTTTAAAATAAAATGGGCCGAGTCGCTCACAGTTCCTGTAAATGCAGACCCTGCTGCCATTTTGAATTTGAAAAAGGGCATAAAATCCTTGTCGACTGCCATTGGATGAACGATGAAGGTTGAATTTGCCGGTTTGCCATCCCAATCGGGTGTACCATCCAGGCCACCGATCCGCACAATTGGCCCACTGGAACGCGCCACATCCAATACACCGGGCTGCTTAAGGAGTTCGGCACGCACGGCATCGTAATGGGGCCCAATAGCGCGCATGCCAAACATAAAGACATTTGTTTTGTCGTAACCAAGGTCCTTCGACCGGATGTAGTTTAACTGGCCTGTGATAACGATGGTGCCGACAATCAGCACAATGGAAAATACAAACTGCGTAACCACCAATATTTTGCGGAAAAGCACGTCGCCAATACCGGCGGATATTTTGCCTTTTAATGCTTTCAGGGGTTCGAACGAGGAAAGCAGCAGCGCCGGATAAATGCTGGATGCAGCCAGCGTGCCGGCAATTGTTGCCAGTATAACGAGCCAGATGCGGTAATCAGCGAGGTTAAAAACCAGTTGTTTGCCTGATACCTGGTTAAATAATGGCATGAGCATAAATATAAGGCCAATGGCGAAGGCAGCGGCGAGCATGAACAGCAGCGCCGTTTCGACAATGAATTGCATAAACAGGTGCGATTTCGCAGCGCCTACAATTTTGCGCATGCTGATCTCTTTTGCGCGCAGCATGGAACGGGCAGTCGACAGGTTTACATAGTTGATACAGGCAATCACCAATATCAGGAGCGCGATAATAATAAATATCCTTACAGTGCCTATGCCTTTGTCGGTAAGGTCGGCGTTGTAAAGGTGCATTTTTGCAAGGGGCAGCAATAGGTAATCGGCATCGGTATCGTCCGGTTTATGGTCAAGATGCACTTGCCTGATTTTAACGGAAAGGTTTTTTAAGTCGGTGCCTGGTTTTAGCAGCAGGTAGGTTTGGTAGTTAAAAAACAGGAAGTTCGTATTCATGTCAACCTTATTATCAGCCAGCATGTGGTGGATATGATAGCTGATGGGCATAATCATATCAAAATTGATGCTTGAGTTATCAGGAAAATCTTTGATCACGCCGCTTACCATAAAGTTTTCCTTATTATCAGCAGATATAACTTTGCCAAGCGGGTCATCAGTCCCGAAGTATTTTTCAGCAGTTTTTTGGGTGATGACCACCGAGTTATCATTCGGGAATGGGTTTGCCGGATTGCCATGTATGAGGGGGAAATCAAACACCGAAAAGAGGGAGGGATCTGCAAAGGCTGCATTTTCATCTCCAAAAACTTTATCGCGATACTTATAAATGGCAAAGTTATTATTGCCGGTTATTCGCACAAAATCTTCTATCTGGGGCAGGGCTTTTTTTGAAAGTGGGCCGATCGGCGCCACGCCGACGGACCATATCTGCCGGCTGGCTCCTGTACCGCCAAAAAGCTCAAGGCGATAAATATCCCGGGTTTGTTTATGAAAACTATCAAAGCTTAATTCATCCTGCACCCACAAAAGTATCATGATGCCGATTGCCAGCCCGGCGGTCAGGCCGGCAATGTTGATAACGGAGTAGAATTTGTTCTTTAACAAATTTCTCCAGGCGGTTTTGATGTAATTTTTTAGCATAAATTAGTCATTGGTCATTAGGTCATTGGTCATTTTTTGCTTGCGGCTGTTGGACTTTCGTAGATACTTCCGTTGAAATAAAAGGTTACAGAAACAGGCACTTTAAATGTTACTTTATGGTTTGCGAGAGCAAGGTAAAAAGAATATTTTACAAATACTAATTAATTAGTTTTAAAACTAATTAATTAGTATTTACTCTGCCTGACCCAATGGCTAATGACCAATGCCTACTCCGTTTTCAAACTTATTACCGGGTTCATCAGGGCGGCTTTAACGCTAAGGTATGACACCGTTGCCATTGCCACAACGGCGACAGTGATAAATGGAATTACAAAAAGCGTCCAGCTCAAATCGATCCGGAAGGCATAAGTTTGCAGCCATCTGCTGGTGGCATACCAGCCCAGCGGCGCGGAAACCAGGAAGGCTATAACCACCAACTGTGCGAAATCTTTATATAACAGTTGAAGAATTGTATTAACCGATGCACCCAGCACCTTACGGATCCCGATCTCCTTGGTGCGCTGTACGATAGTGTATGAAACAAGACCGAATAAGCCCAGGCAGGCTACCAAAATGCCGATCCCGGTAAACGTTGCAAACACTTGTCCAAATTGCTTGTCGGCATGGTACTGCTCATTAAAATGCTGATCAAGGAAAAAGTAATCAAACTCGTCCTGCGGGAAAAATGCTTTCCAGTTGGCTTTTAAAGTAGTAAGGGTTTGCTGCAAATTAGCCGTGTTTATTTTTACCGACACGTTGCCACGAATATCCGGGATACAGCGGAAAATAAGCGCATCGTAAGCGTCATGAAGCGATTGCTGGTGATAATTATCCACCACGCCGATAATGGTGTATACTTCTCCCCAAAAGTCGATCTGCTTGCCAACCGCTTGTGCCGGCTTGTCAAAACCCATCTCTTCCGTCGCTTTTTCATTAAATACAACGGCATGCGGGTCGGTAGCAAATTCCTTTGAGAAAACCCGCCCGGCGATCAGCTTTGCACCATAGGCCCTTAAGTAATCGTAGTCGCCGCCAATAATGCGGTATTGTTTACCCTGCGACTGATCGGTGCCTTTTAATTTAATCCCCCCGGCATTCCAGTTCACAGGCTCGCCCGGTATGGATGTCGACGCTGTTACGCTTTTCACCGACGGATCGCGCAAACTTTCATTCTTAAAGGCGGTCATGACGCGTGAAAAGGAATCGATATGCGACAGCGGCGGTTTGATCACAAGGGTTTGGCTGATATTGATACCAAGGTTCTGTTTCTCCATAAAGCTCACCTGCTGGTAAACGGTTAGCGACCAAATGAGCAAAAATATAGATGCCGCAAATTGAAAACCGACCATCAGCTTGCGTAAGATGACGCCGCGCGACGAAGCGGATAATTTGCCCTTCAATACTTCCACCGGCTGGTAGCTGGAAAGGACAATGGCCGGGTAAAAACCCGAGAAGAATGAACCAACCAAAACCAGCCCGGCAACTGCCAGCCAGAATACTGGTGAAAACAACAAATCGAGGGTAACGTTCTGACCGGATATTGCGGAGAAAACCGGCAGGAACACAATGATGAGCGCAATAGCCAGCACCACCGCCAGGCCATTGAGCAGCAAGGCTTCCAGCATAAACTGCCATAGCAGCTGGGCTTTATTGGAACCCAGTGTTTTGCGCACACCCACCTCCTTTGCGCGGCCAATACCGCGCGCAGTTGCCAGGTTGATATAATTGATCCAGGCGATAATGATCACAAAAATGGCTATGCCGGCCAATAAGTAAACCGACTTGCCGTCGCCATGGGGCTCAGCTTCGCCCATTAAACCGGGCGAAAGATGGATCTTTTCCAAAGGCAGCAAATGATAGACGGCACTGGCGCCAGACCAGTTGAGCTTTTTATACACCTGGTCAGCATAGGGTTTGAATTTGGCTTCCAGTTGTTTGGGATCCACACCCGGCTTTAGTAAAAGATAAGTAAGGCACCCATCGTTAAGCCATGCATTATCAATGTCATTTTTGGGGCCTACAAATTTCAGAAAGGTGCTGTACGAAATCAGCAGGTCGCTCCTGAAATGCGTATTATCCGGGTAATCCTTCATAACCCCGGTAACCTTCATTACGTTCAGATCATACTTAAAGGTTTTGCCTACTGCATCGGCAGTTCCAAAAAGTTTTTTGGCAACCGTTTCGGTTATTACGACCGAATAAACCTCCTTTAGGGCCGTTTTTGGGTCGCCGCTTATGAGCGGGTAGCTAAAAACATTAAAGAAAGACGGACTGACGAAGTAAGACTTTTCGAGGACGATCTTCCGGTCGTTATTAATAGCAAGTACCGACCCGGCGCCTACCACCTTTACAAAGTCTTCCACCTGGGGAAAATTATTTTTAAATGAATTTCCCTCGGCAAAAGCACCGGCAGCCCACTGTGTACTTAACTTACCACGATCATACCGGTCCTGCGTTACCCTGTACACCCTGTCCTTTTTTGCATGAAAGGTATCAAAGCTAAGTTCGAAGCTGACATATTGAATGATCAGCAGCCCTGCTGCCATACCTACGGCCAAACCGAAGATGTTGATAAAAGAAAATACCTTATTCTTTTTTAAATTCCGGAAAGCGATGAGGAAATAGTTTTTTAACATAATGAAGCGATTAGGCAAAGGCTTCCGCTAAGATTATGCCATTGTTATAAATAGTTATCTATGAGATGTTTAGGTATAAATGAAAAATACTAATCCGTTCGGATTTGATATGGTGATTGTTCGCAGGCGGACACCTTTTTCTTAGCCCCTCTTGTCATTGCGATCCGACGACAGGCGGAGAAGCAATCTCGTCGCCATGCATAAACATTATACATAGCGACGAGATTGCTTCGTCGTTCCTCCTCGCAATGACACAATGGTTTAATAAAAATTTTCCCACTCTAAATCAACAACTTACAAAAGATATCTCTCAAATACTAATCAATTAGTTGTAATACTAATAAATTAGTATCACCTTTATAAAAAAATTAGAATATTATGCAAAAACTGGCGAAAAGAGAAGAACAAATAATGCAGGCCATGTGGCAGCTTGGTCACGCATTTATAAAAGAAGTGATCAACGAAATGCCCGATCCGAAACCCCACTATAATACTATTGCCACTATGGTAAAGATTTTGGAAGATAAAGGTTTCCTGGAACATGAAGCGATCGGTAACGTTTTCCGCTATTACCCCGTCATATCAAAAGAACGGTACCAGCAGCACGCCATGACGGATATAGTTAACCAGTATTTCGATAGTTCGTATCCCAACATGCTGATGTTTTTTGCCAAAGAGCAAAAGATATCCGAAGAAGAATTGAATGAAATTGTAAACCTCATTAAATCGCAGAAGAAATGATACCCTATATTTTGCATGTGGCCGTGCTGATAACGGTTTGCCTGCTGTTTTACAAGCTGTTGCTGCAAAAAGAAACTTTTTACCGCCTCAACCGGGTGGTATTGGTTTGCTGCCTGGCGCTGTCATTTGCCCTGCCGCTGATCCCTATCCCGCAGCAATGGGCCTTCAGGGAGAGTGTTAAA
Organism: uncultured Mucilaginibacter sp.; assembly: GCA_903864275.1. Lineage (GTDB taxonomy): Bacteria > Bacteroidota > Bacteroidia > Sphingobacteriales > Sphingobacteriaceae > Mucilaginibacter. The sequence continues at coordinate 36,872 of CAIPFE010000050.1, read as the reverse complement.
CCGGTGGCCGTGGTAAACACGCAGCCAACACCTTACCAACCGGTTGTTAGCCAAACACAAAATGAAGCCATAAAAAACCAGGTGATTGCAAAGGCTCTGGTAAGCGCCAAAGCTGCAGCCATTGCAAAGGCCACCCCAAAGTCCAAAATTAAGGAAGCGCCCCTGGCAACGGTGGAGCAGGCCCCGTTATTGCAGCGGTCGGTAAAATGGCTGTTTTATTTGTATTGGATCGGCGTGGCGGCTTTTGGCTTAAACCTGCTGCTGCAAATGGTGGTGCTGCTTTTCCAGGCTTATACAAAACCTTTTATGAAGGACGGCAAATTCCGCATCGTTGAATTGACCGGCGATAAAGCCCCATGCTCATTCGGCAATAATATTTTCATAAACCCTGAAAAATACGACTGGGAAACTTACAGCCAGATACTGCTGCACGAAAAGGTGCACATTCAACAGCGCCACAGCTTCGATATTTTACTGGCCGAGCTGGTGCTGGTATTGCAATGGTTTAACCCATTTGCATGGTTTTACCGCACCGAAGTTGAAAGCAATCTTGAATTTTTAACCGACGATGCCGTATTGGAGCATAAAGAAGTTGAAAGGGCGAGCTACCAAATGAGCCTGCTAAAAGTATCGGCCCCACACCTGTCGCTGGGCATCACCACCAACTATAACCAGTCACTGTTAAAAAAACGGATATTGATGATGAATGCAAAAAAATCAAATATCCATATCATGTGGAAGTATTTCTTCCTGGTGCCGTTGCTTGGCCTACTGGCCTGCATACTTAACGATCCGGCTGCTTACAGCCAGGTGGCTAAAGGGAAGGCACATACCCACAATCGTATCCATGCCTCAACCAACGAAGGGACCGAAGGTACCTGGTTTGCAAGTATTAAGGGCGAAAAAATAAGAATTGAGTTCAGGAGCGACAGTGATGATCACAACTGGTCGAACAATTCGGATTTTATGGTGAGCGAATTTTCCACGCTGCCAAGGGATAAGAAAGAAGATTTCAGTTTAACAAGGGAAGCCGGGACGATCCTGTTTAACGGGAAATTTGATGGCAACCAGGGTTATGGTCACTATAAGTATACCGCCAGCAAAGACTTTAAAGCATTTTTAACCCAGCACGGCATTAGCGATATTGAGGATGGCGATGACTTTGCTTTCTTCGTTATCAATATAAAAAAGGATTACGTGGTGATGCTTGAAAATAACGGCTACAAAAACCTCTCAAAAAACGACCTCATTTCGATGGGTGCGCTAAAGGTAGATGAAGCCTACATCCGTTTCTGGAAGCAGAATGGTTATACTGATATTACTACCGAACAATTGGTATCGGGGAAAGCAGTAGGCGTAACCGCCGAATATGTGAGCGAGATAGAAAAGGCCGGCTACAAGCACCTGGCGTTTGACCAGTTGGTTAGTTTTAAAGCGACCGGTGTTACCGGGAAATTTATCGCGGGGCTGCATGGCGCCAAAATAAAGGACGGCGAAAAAGGAGAACCGGTAGTTGCGGATAACATGCCTGCGGAGGATGTTATTTCAGTAAAAGCGCTCAACGTTGACGCCACCTACATCAACTCTATACAAAAAGAAGGCTATTCCAATATCCCGCTGAACGAACTGACCAGTATGAAAGCCGTTGGCGTAACGCCGGAATACATACAGAGCCTGATCCTTGCAGGGTATAAAAACATCCCGGCCAATGAACTGGTATCCTTAAAATCAGTTGGGGTTACCCCCGCTTATGTAAAAAGCCTTTCGGCTATTGGCTATAGAAACATTTCGGCCAACGAGCTAACCAGTATGAAATCAGTTGGGGTTACCCCCGAATATGTGGCGAGTTTCAAAAATTCCGGCTATGGTAATATTCCGGCCAATGACCTGGTATCGATGAAATCGGTGGGGGTTACACCGGAATATGTGACAAGTTTAAAAAACGCCGGCTATATGCATATCCCAGCAAACGAGCTTGTTTCCATGAAATCCGTAGGGGTAACGCCCGAATATGCAGCAAGCATAAAAAATGCGGGCTATATGCATGTTTCGGCTAACGAATTGGTGTCCATGAAATCCGTCGGCGTAACGCCCGCGTTTGCAAAGGGCTTTACCGATATAGGCTATAAAAATATCCCGGCAAATGACTTGATCAGTATGAAGTCTGTTGGCGTAACGCCCGAATTTGCACAAAGCTTCCGTAACGCAGGCTATAAAAATGTCCCGCTAAATGACCTGGTTTCGCTAAGGTCGATGGGCATAACCCCCGATTTTGCGAAAAGCTATGAAAGTGTCGGCTATAGAAACATTCCTTTAAATGAACTGACAAGCCTAAAAGCATTGGATATTACTCCCGAGTATATCAAAAGCTTCCAGGATGCCGGCTATAAGGACATTTCGATCAATGATTTTGCGGGATTGAAATCAACAGGCGTCACTCCTGAATTTATAGAGAGCTTCAAAAAAATAGGCTATCCCGATATTAGTTTAAATGAAGCTACTTCGTTAAAAGCAACCGGTGTTACCCCCGAATATGTGGGCAAGATGCGGGATAAGGGCTTTAAGTCGGAAGACCTTAATAAATATATCCAGTTGAAGAACGCCTTCGACGATGACAAGTAATTCAGTTCAGTTTATAGTTAAAACATAGCGGCCGTGCATGGCCGCTATTACTCAACCCCCTAAAAAATGGCTGAGGTGGGCGGACTACACCTTTTTTTAAATAAATATTTTAAAAAAAAGTATAATAATAAGTAACCAAATTAAAACATCAACGTCTGTAACATCAAAATAAAAAAGCTCAATCATGAACCCGAAAAAATTTAACCCCCGCAGCCTTTGGAAGTATTTCTTCCTGCTGCCTTTAGCGGCGGTAATGCATGTCCCCACATACGGCCAGGCGCCAGTAACTCCGGTTGCTGCCCCTGCTGCAACCCCTGCCATCCCGGCTGTAACCCCCGTTGCACCTCCGGCTGCACTTCCCGGTTTACCCGCTATTCCTGTAGTTGCACCTGTGGTAACCCCGCCTGTATACAATGACCTTAATAGCGTGATTGATGCAAATGTTAATACGGTCGTTAATTCAACTATAAACCCGGTGGTTAATGCAAATGTGAATGCAATGGTTAACCCTATTGTTAATGCAAACGTTAGCCCGATTATCAATACAAGCGTAAATCCCATAATTAACGCGAATGTCAATGCCGTGGTTAATCCGGTAGTTAATGCAAACGTTAACCCTATTATTAATGTTAACGGCTTTTGGGGCGACCGTACCGAAGGCAGCTGGTTCGCCGAAATAAAGGGCGACAAGGTGCGGATCGAGTTCAGGGGGGATGATGAGGAAAACAACTGGTCGAGCAGTTCGGATTTTGCGCTGAGTGATTTCCCTTCCCTGCCAAAGGAAAAAGGCGAGTTCTCGTTAAAAAGAGAATCCGGAACCATAGTATTTACCGGAAAATTTGATGGCGATATGGGTTACGGCCACTATAAATTTACCGCTGACAAGGCGTTTAGTGACTTTGTAAAAAGCGAAGGTGTAACCAAAGTTGAAGACCGCGATGCATTTTCTTTCTTCATGGTCGACCTTAAAAAGAGCTATGTGGAGATGGTGGTGCGAAACGGGTTTAAGGACATCAGCAGGAACCACCTCGTTTCCATGGCTGCGCTTAAGGTTGATGAGCCTTACATAAAAATGTGGAAAGCAAATGGTTTTGCCGACATCACACCAAATGATTTAGTAGCTGGCAAGTCCATGCATATCCACGAGGCTTATATTAAAGAGATCCGCGATGCGGGTTACAAAGACATCAGCTTTCACCAGCTGATCGCTTTTAAATCGCAGGATATAACCGGCGATTATATCAGCAGCCTGCGTACAAAAAATGGAAACGGCGAAAGTGAGCTGCCGCCATCACACGACCTGATAGCCTATAAATCAATGAATATCGATGCGGCCTATGTAAATTCATTTAAAGCGGTTGGGTACGAAAATATCCCTTATCACCAGCTTACCGCGATGAAGTCAATGGACATAACCCCCGAATTTGTAAAAGGCTTTGTTGACCTGGGTTATAAAGATATCCCTGCACACGACCTGATCGCCTTAAAGTCACAAAATATAGATGCCGCTTATGTAAAAAGCTTTGAAGATGCCGGTTATAAAAACATCCCGGTACACGATTTGGTGGCCCTGAAATCGCAGGACATAACGCCTGAATATATTAAAGGATTTGAGGCCATCGGCTATAAGGATATAGAGATACGCAGCCTGATCCCATTAAAATCAATGGACATTACGCCCGAATATGTAAACGGTTTCAAAAAGCTTGGATTTACCGACATTCCATTAAATGAATTGCCAGGTTTAAAATCAACCGGTGTAACGCCTGAATATGTGGCATCCATGCAGGAAAAAGGGTTTAAATCAACAGATCTGAGAAAATATATGCGGTTGAAAAGCACGTTTAACGAAGATAAATAGCTGATCGAAAGATAGAAAATGCTGGATTTGTAGAGACGCAATATTTTGCGTCTCGGACCGAAATGATGGCATTGACGGAATGATTCTGAAACGTTTCAGAGACGCAAAATATTGCGTCTCTACGAAAATACATTTTTAAACTGTTCAAAACAGACCAAAAGACATGAAAAAAATATTAATTGCAGGATTATCAGTTATCCTGGTAGCAGCAACAGCATTTACTGCGCAATCGCAGCAAAAAGTTAAAGTCAAAGTTAAGACTGAAGACCGGGACAGGGACAGAGACGACGACGGTTGGTCGAACTTTGGCGGCAACCATGTGCCGGGCACATGGTTGGCCTATATTGAAGACGAAAAGGTATATATCGAGTTTACCGGTGAGGACTGGAATACCGGCAGATCGTTTGCATTATCCGAACTCGGCACTTTGCCAAAAGGTGAAGGCAGTTTTAGCGTAACCAGGGAAGCCGGGACAGTTACCTTTAAGGGTGTATTTGAAGGCGGCAAGGGACACGGGTTTTATTCGTTTGCTGAAAATGCGCCGTTCAAGTCGTACCTGGAGCAAAAAGGCTATTCGGGCCTTACTAAACAGTTAATGCTGGATATTTTCTTTACAGATATCAGCAAAAGCTACTTTGAGTTTATGAAGGCTAACGGATATGGTGAAATATCAAACAGCCAGCTGAAGGACCTCGCCCAGCAAAACCTGAACCGTAAAGTAATGGAAGATTATTTTGGCCTTTTTAAAACCGAAAGCTGGGGCCATCCATCGCTGGGTAAAGTAGTTGAATTAAGGGAGCATGGCGTAAACGCGCGCTTTGTAAACAGCTTCCACAAGATGGGCTACAAAGAGAATATTCCATTGGATAAGGCATTGGAATTGCGCGATCATGGCGTGACCCCTGAGTTTATTACCAGTATCCAGAAAATGGGTTACGAAAAAATGTCACTCGACAAGGCGGTAGATCTACGCGACCATGGCGTAAACCCCGAATATATCAGCAGCATCCGGAATATGGGCTATAAAGATATCACACTCGACAAAGCGCAGGAACTACGCGACCACGGCGTAAACCCTGAATTTATTAACACCATGCAAAAAATGGGCTACAAAGATGTAACGCTCGACAGGGCCCAGGAGTTGATAGACCATGGTGTAAACGCTAATTTTATCAGGAGCATTAATGAGCTGGGTTTTAAAGACCTGACACTGGATAAAGCCCAGGAATTGGTAGACCATGGGGTAAATGCCGCGTTCATAAAAAAGATGAGAAACAAAGGGGTTAAAGAAAACACCCTGGATGACTATATCAGGCTAAGAGATACAGGGTTTAACGAATAAAACCCAAGGCACGGCATAGAAAGACAAAGCATTCTTGCTGCGTTTTTACTGGCATTCCGGCATATAATTGTTAATTTTATGTGCCGGAATGACAATTTTATATGACATACACCCAATTTGCACCCCACCCTGCTTTAACGCCTTATATCGACGCCTACTGGACGGCCACAGGCGACGGGCATGGCTTGCAAACAGAGAAAATATTGCCTGATGGCTGTATCGATATCATTTTTAACCTTGGCCCCGATTGCCAGACCGAAAGCAGTACTTACCTGTTAAAAAGCGAACAGGCCTACCTTATCGGCACCATGACCCGGTTCAAAGAAACCGACATGCTGCCCGAAACAAAGCTTTTGGGTATCCGGTTTAAACCGGCGGCTTTCACTGTTTTTTACGATCACCCTTCATTACACCAGCTAACTGATAAAACGGTTGAGTTTAAAAAAATGTTAGCCCCTGATGTTAAAAGCATAACAAAATATTCTAACGCTTACCTTGATCAATTCTTTTTAAAAAAACTGTCGCAGCCAAAGCGCTCGCTTCTCCCTGTAATTGCCGGTATACAGGCCCATAACGGCCAGCTTAGCGTTAATGCCCTGGCACAGCAGTATTTTACTACCATCCGACAACTGGAAAGAAGTTTTAACCGGCACATGGGCATCAGCCCGAAAGAATTTATCAATTTGGTGCGCTACCAATCCACCTTCCAAAAGATCCGGCACAACACTGCCAATAAAAGTTTGTTAGAAATAGCTTTTGAAAGCGGCTACTATGACCATTCGCATCTAACCAACGAGATAAAGAAATACACCGGCGTCGCTCCAACACAACTGTAATTTTGTCGCTTTTTTCCAAAGTGGACGGCTATTAAGCAGGATATATTTGTTTTCAAAAAATTCCATGAAACAAAAAATAACCCTGTTGTGCGTCCTCGCCTTCCTGTTTTTAGTTTGCGGGCCAAAAAACAGTATGGGCCAAACTATGGATCAGCGCTTAAGCATAATTACAATTGGCGTTGACAGTTTACAGGCAATGAAAAATTTTTATGTTGAAAAATTTGGCTGGAAACCTGTGGCAGAAAATCAGGATATCGTTTTCTTTAAGCTAAACGGTTTTTTGTTCGGACTATATCCTGCTAAAAAACTTGCAGATTTTGCAACCACCCCGCCTGAGAAAACCGGTTTCCGTCCGTTTACTTTAGCCTATATGGTCGATTCGAAGCAAAAGGTTATTGATCTGTACAATATGATGAAAGGCAGGGGCGTAAAGATCATGAAAGAGCCACAGGTACCACCCATTGGTGGCTACTATTTTTTAATGGCTGATATGGAAGGGAACATTTGGGAAGTAGCTTATAATCTATTTATGCCGCTTGATGAAAAAGGAAATGTAATTACACATAAACACATCTGATAATGAAAAGATTAACAATGTTACTACTGGTTTGTATCATGGCCGACTGTATTCATGCGCAGGTCCCGTACGGTAACAACCCTGCTGCCGGAAAATATTTCAATACCGGCGATGCAAATATCTATTACGAGGTATATGGCAGCGGCCAGCCCGTGCTACTATTGCATGGCGGTGTATACGGTTCTATCGGTGAAAATAAAAAACTGATCCCTGATCTCAGTAAAAAATTTATGGTGATCGCTGTTGCCACCCGCGGGCATGGCAAATCGGAATTGGGGCATCAGCATTTATCTTACAAGCTTTTTTCTGAAGATGCCTATAAAGTTCTCCGCCATCTTACAACAGACAGCGCTATCGTAATAGGCATTGCTGATGGCGCGCAGCAGGGATATTATCTTGCCGCCGATCATTCTGATGCGGTTAAAAAACTGGTTGCTATCGGCAGCAATTTCGGCGCAGCATATTTAACCGGTGTGGATAGAAAATATATCAATGAATTTGGCGCCGCATATTTGGAGAAAAATGAGCCTGTAATGGTTGCCGAACGTAAAAAGTTATCGCCCGAGCCGGCCCGTTTTGATGAATTTATTGATGAAATGGCGAGGGTTTGGCGTGACAGTATTTATGTGAGCAAAGAAACAATAGCGGCCATACAATGCCCTACGCTTATAGCTACCGGAGAAAACGATGGCTGCCCTCTCGAAAAATATGTAGAGGCATACCGTTTATTGAAAAAAGGCCACCTGGCTATTATTCCCTATAGTGATAGCTTGTTGCTGATGCGAACGCCGAACCTAATATCGCAGATCATCCTGCCTTTTGTTAACGGGGTCAAACCGGATTAGCAGTTTGAAAATGCAGGAATTTTAAAGTAATAATATAAATATATAATAACCGGATAAAATGAAAATATATTTCAGAAGCCTTGCCGTGATGCTTTTGTTGTTGATAGTCACCGTTGCAAATGCTCAAAACAAAGTTGACGGTATTCAGCCAGGTACAAAAACTGATCAAATTATGGAACAAAGATTAACCTTTATAACAATTGGCGCAGCCGATCTTAACAAACTAAAACAATTTTATATTGACAAGTTTAAATGGACCCCTTTAAAGGACAGCGATGGCATAGTTTTTTTTAAGTTGAATGGATCTATTCTTTCACTATTTCCCGCCGATGAGCTTGCGGCGGATGCCGGGGTTCCCGGCGACGGTACAGGTTTTAAAAAATTTACCCTTGCGATAAATTATAAGTCGGAAAAAGAAGTTGATGAAGTATTTAAAACTTTGCAGGACCGTGGCGTGAAAATAATTAAAACGCCACAAAAAGCTTCATGGGGCGGATATAGCGGCTATGTCGTCGATATTGAAGGCAACCTTTGGGAAATTGCCTTCAATCCTTTCCTTGAAATGGATGACAAAGGAAATGTTTTGACGCACCGCTAACTTTTTGAGAAAAACACCTGTATATACAATTGTCTTTAGTCAGAAAAGGGGGAATTCAAACCGAAAACCGCACAATATGTAACGTATGAATTACTTTTTTACCGGTGACCTGAGACCCGGTTCAATTGCTTAACGATGCCGGTTCGTTCCGCCGGGCCGTCTTCTGCAGGTCTGCATCTTAGTCCACGAATTCGTTTTAGATATATAAACACCCCGGGGCTATACAAAAATTTATAATTGGTCCCCTGACGCTGCACCCCTCCTGGCTGAATGAGGGTACGGGAGGGCGTAAAACAATTGGCTGAAATATAGGTTTATTCATATACATAGCTCTTTTATCTGTATCGTCCGTATGAAACAAACTTAAATATTCCGGTGGTAAACGTTGATTTGCCGGGCAGCTATGAAAAATATTTAGGCTTTTTTATAGGATCATCAACAATAAGCCCACCGATATTAATTGACTTAAATATTGGCGTTGGATTTGTTCCTAAAATTAAACGCTGCTTTTTCGCAGAAACTTTCTCAACAGCTTGCTGATTATAAGCATCTGGCCTTATATAAACTGCAATCTGCATTACCCATAACAATTATTATTTAAAATATTTCAAAAGGAGATCGCCTTCAAGAATGTATAAACTTTTTTTTTGCCTGTACCGGCATTTGTTATTTGTAATGTTACCCATGCTTGCATTGTGTTGCCAGGGTGCCTACGCACAGCAAAATGTTAAATTTACCCATATTACAACCGATAATGGCCTTTCGCAAAATACAGTCCCTGCAATACTAAAAGACAAGTATGGCTTTATGTGGTTTGGCACCGAAGAAGGATTGAACAGGTACGATGGGTATCATTTTATTGTTTACCGTAACAATCCAAAGGACAAAAACAGTATCGCCGGGAATGGCATTAATGTACTGTACCAGGATAAGGCAGGCAATTTATGGGTTGGCACCCGGGATGGATTAAGCTTTTACAACCGGGCAAATGACTCTTTTGTTAATTATTATAGTGTTGCCGGCAATCCTAAAACCCTAAGCAATAACTCTGTAACTGCTATCCGGGAAGGTGAGCCCGGCGTTTTGTGGATAGGCACTTACCAGGGCCTCGATCTATTAAATCAAAAAACCAATGAAATTACCCGTCATGCGGATAATGGTAAAAAGCCCGGGAATTTAAGCATTGCCAGCGTCACCGCTATTATCAAAGATGGCCGGCAGCGTTTATGGGTTGGCACGGAAACCGGGCTTAGCGTTTTGAATAATAGAACCGGCAATTTTACAACCTATCTGCACAACGACCAGGACGCGAAAACCGTTAACAGCAATTTTATTAGTGCACTCGCCGATGATGGAAAAGGAAATATATGGGTCGGTACACATGACAAGGGCATTGACAAACTGGATCCCGAAACTGGTGTTTTTCAACACCATGAATATAATCCGGCGGGAAATTTGGGGTTGAGCAATAATACTGTTTTTAGCATAACGCCCACAGAAAATGGCTGCTTATGGATAGGCACAGAGTATGGGCTTGATTTTTATAACAGCCAGGGCAGCACTTTCACCACCTATACTACCTCAACAAATGATAATTCAAATTTAAGCGTAGCTTCCGTTAGAGCTATATTTATGGATAGTTCGGGGATATTATGGGTTTCTACCTTTGAAGGGGGCATAAATAAATATGATAAAAATTTGCCTTTGTTTAACGTATACCACTACCAGGTCGGCAATGCGCGGGGGTTAACGTATGGCGTTATAAGCTCATTTGCCGATGCTGGCAATGGGAAAATTTGGGTGGGTACCGACGGAGCGGGGCTCGATTTGCTTAACAACTCCTCACGCCAGTTTACGCATTACATGCATCAGCAAGGCAGCAAAAACACCATATCGAGCAATGCGGTGATTGCCTTACTGAAAAGCAAAACGGGTAACGGTCTATGGATTGGTACTTATGCGGGTGGCCTGGATTTGTTTGATACGGAGAAACAAACATTCACAGTTTATGCAAAAGGCAATGGCGATAACCAGCTATCTGACGACAGGGTTTTTGCGTTACTGGAAGATAAACGAAATAACCTGTGGATTGGGACCAATGGTGGCGGCGTTAATGTGCTTAACTTATCGACACAAAAAATTACCCGGTATATGCCCGAAGCGGGCAACGAAAAATCGGTCTCGAACAAAGATATTAGGTGCTTTTTTGAGGACAGGGATGGGGATATATGGATTGGCACCTACAGCGGGGGGATAAGTATTTACCATTGGGCAACTAATACTTTTACCCATCTCACAAAAGCCAACAGCAACCTTTCCAGTGATATTGTTTATTGTTTTAGCGGCGACAGAAATGGAAATATATGGGTAGGTACATTTGGGGGCGGCCTGGATAAATACGACCGTGTTCATAACAAATTTACCGCGTATACGACTGAAAACGGCTTGTCAAACAATTCTGTAAACAGTATTATCGAGGATGATAAAGGTTTTTTGTGGATAAGTACCGACAATGACTTAAACCGTTTTGATGCAAAAAACAATTCATTTAAAAATTACAGGCTGCAAAATGGATTACAAAATCATGAATTTTCGCTAAACGCCGGATTTAAAGCCATTACAGGTGAAATATATTTTGGCGGTATAAGCGGGTTTAATATTATAAACCCGGACGTTATACCCGAAAATAAAAACATCCCCCCGGTAGTGATCACCGACTTCCGGTTATTCAACAAGTCGGTAGTGCCCGGCGCGGAAAACTCGCCTTTAAAGCAATCCATAGTTGACACCCGTACCATCAGGCTTAACTATACCCAATCGGTATTTACATTTGAGTTTTCAGCGTTAGACTATACGATCCATGAAAAAAATCAGTATGCCTACAAGCTCGAAAACTTTGAAAAAGACTGGAATTATGTTGGCAATGAGCATAAAGCAACCTATACCAACTTAAATCCGGGCGAATACGTATTCAGGGTAAAAGCTGCCAATAATGACGGCGTGTGGAATCAAAAAGGAGTCTCAATTAAAATTATAATTGTTCCGCCATTCTGGCTGACGTGGTGGTTTAAGCTGCTTGCTGTATTATTTACCGGCTTTTTTATCTACGTCATATTTCAGTTTCGTACAAAAAGCGTTCAGGAACAAAAACAAGCGCTTGAAAAGCAAGTGGCCGAGCGTACCTATGAAGTGCTTAGACAAGCTAAAAACCTGCAGTTACTGAATACAGAATTGCAGGCTTCATCAAAGGAAATGCAGGCACAATCAGAAAAACTTATATCGCTCAACACTGAATTATTGGATCAAACTGAAGAACTGCAGATATTGAACGAGGACCTTCATGAGCAACGAATCCAGGAGCAAAGGGCCAGGCTTGATGCGGAGGAAGCACGCTCAGAAGCTGACAAAGCCAATCATGCAAAAAGCACATTTTTAGCTACCATGAGCCACGAGATCCGTACGCCAATGAATGGCGTAATCGGCATGGCTTCGTTGCTGGTTGAAACGGAGCTTTCTGCGGAGCAGTTTGAATATACTGAAAATATCATAAACAGCGGAGAAGCTTTACTGAAGATCATCAATGACATACTGGATTTTTCAAAAATAGAGTCCGGCAAAATGGAACTTGATCCGCATGAATTTGAACTTCGTTTTTGTGTTGAAGAAGTGCTTGACATGTTTGCCGGTAATGCTGTTGAATACAATATCGACCTGATTTGCCGGATTGATGACCAACTGCCCGATTTGATTATTGCAGACAGCCTGCGTTTGCGGCAGATATTGGTTAATTTGCTTGGCAATGCCATGAAATTTACACACAAGGGTGAGATTTTCCTGGATATCGCTTTAGCCTCCGAAACAGGGGATATTTTAGTCATAACATTTGATATCATTGATACTGGTATAGGTATTTCTGAAGAGAAACTCTCAAATCTTTTCAAACCCTTTACACAACTTGATTCATCAACAACGCGCAGGTACGGGGGCACAGGTTTAGGCCTGGCAATTACCAAACGCCTGGTGGAACTACTGGGTGGCGAGATCCGGGTGAAAAGCACAGAAGGTAATGGTTCAAAGTTCAGCTTTAACATAAAATGCCAGGTGCAGAGCCGTAAGCGGCTTTATTCAGTCAATCTTCCAGATATCAAAACAAAACATATTTTAATAGTGGATGACAATAATACTTACCTGCAGGTTTTAAAAGCACAACTTGATTTCTGGAATTTGCATACCACCGCCGTCAATTCTGGTGCAGAGGCCCTGAAACTTTTACAGGGCCCGGAAGTTTATAACCTGGTGATTACTGACATGCAGATGCCTGAAATGAACGGAATAGAGCTTAGCCGGCAAATTAAAAGCGTCCACCCGCAAATCCCGGTTATTTTGCTGAGTTCATTAGGCGACGACAGTATGAAAAAGCATCCCGATTTGTTTGTGGCAATGTTAACCAAGCCTGTCAAACGGCGCCAACTCAGCTTGGCTTTGCAAACCGGGCTTAATGAAAGCCCGGACACTGCGACTTATGAGTATAAAAAGGCCCAGGCTTTGTCGCCTGATTTTGCTGAAAATTACCCGCTAAAAATATTGGTTGCCGAAGATAACCTGATTAACCAGAAGCTGATCATCAGGATTTTAACCAAATTAGGTTACGAGCCTAAATTAGCTAATAATGGCCTCGAAGTATTGGAGTTTTTAGCTGAAAAAATATTCGACGTTATACTGATGGACATACAAATGCCCGGGATGGATGGGCTCGAGGCTACCAGGAGCATACGTAACGACTCTGCAATAGGTCAACCATACATAATTGCCATGACGGCAAACGCCATGTCGGAAGACCGGACAGCCTGCTATGAGGCCGGCATGAATAATTATATATCGAAGCCCATTAAACTTGATCTGTTTATAGCTATATTAAAAGAAGGGTACAATGCCAGGACTGGACCGCCAACCAAATTGTAGCTGGAAGTAAAACAGTTTTGCAATAAGCGTTTTAAAGGGGGGATAAATAAAAAGGCGAATTAAGGATTACCGGGATAATACGACAATAGCCGATTGGCATAAGGACCATCAATTGCAGGCGCAAGATGCAGTAAGCTATCTTAATAAATAATTAAAGGATCTGAGATTAGTCAGGAATCATTAAGGCCCAACGGTGTGATACTTAGACTACGAGAGCCGGGAAGTTTTAAAACTTCCTAAGTCTTCGTGCAAAGGGGGAGTGCTCCCGACGAGATTCGAACTCATATCGATGGTACCGGAAACCATAATTCTATCCGTTGAACTACGGGAGCAATAATTTCTGCAAATATATAATTTCTAAATTTACCGGCTGCATTAAATGCCAAATCTTCGACTATTAAAATGTTATTTTAATATCCCGAAAGGTTAAATAATAGTTATATACTTTTCATGTGGTCTATATATAAGTAATTGATTAATAATTAATTGAGATTATTATACCCGTTTTATTTTTAAATTTTGGGTAAACAAATAGGTAATACTGCTGCTGATTTATTACTTTGTTGTAGCGGGTAGTTCAATACGCCTGTGACTATAACCATTAAACCGACCAATTATTTTAGGCTAAACAATGTTAATTGAATTACTAACCAGGGTATGACCTTATATCCGAAACAATCCATGAAATTTATTGGGGCCGTGTTGTTATTTGCCTGCATTTTAAATATGCCTGGTGTGATGGCCCAATCGCCGGTGCTCGCCCCCGGGAATGTGAAAACAGTTGATGTTGGGGCGCAGGATGTTTCCTTTACCACCGCCAATGCCTATGGGAAGCTAACAGTTTACAGTCCTTCAATTATTCGTGTCCGGCTTGATAAAAAGCCATTGGGCAGGGATTTTTCATATGCGGTAATTAACGGGCCTCAAAAAAACAATGTTAAAATTACGCAGGATGCCGAAAGTATTACCGTTACTACCGATTCCCTTGAAGCCATCGTTTATAAATCACCTTTTAAGATAGCCTATTATACCCCGGATGGCCAGCTGATCAACCAGGATGAGCCCGGATTGTCAACATCATGGGTGGGCGATGAGGTAACTTGTTATAAAACGATGATGCCTGATGAACGCTTCATTGGCCTGGGCGAAAAAACAGGCAACCTCGACCGCAAAGGCAACGGCTATACCAACTGGAATTCGGATACCTATGCGTATACAGTTGACCAGGACCCTATTTATTCCACAATCCCGTTTTATGTTGGCATACACCACCAGTTAAACTATGGTATATTCCTGGATAACACCTTCCAAAGCGACTTCAATTTTGGCGCAAGCAATAACCGCTTTTCCTCGTTTGGCGCCCGCGGCGGTGAAATGAATTATTATTTTATTTATCACAAGCGGCTGGCCGATATTATAACTTCGTATACATCGCTTACCGGCCGTATGAAAATGCCCCCGCTATGGAGCCTTGGCTACCAGCAAAACCGTTATAGTTATTATCCCGATACTGAAGTGATGCGCATTGCACAAACACTTCGCGAAAAAAAGATCCCATGCGATGGCATAACGCTGGATATTCGTTATATGGATCAATACCAGCTGTTTACCTGGGACAAAACCCGTTTCCCCGACCCTGTGAATTTGTCTGCTAATTTAAATAAGCTTGGGTTCAGGCTTACCGTTATAGTCGACCCAGGCATCAAAGTTCAAAAAGGGGCAAAAGCTTGGGAAAGCGGCGTAAAGGATAGTGTTTTCATACAATATCCTGATAAAAGTTTTTATACCGGGCAGGTATGGCCCGGCTGGTGTAATTTCCCGGACTTCACCAGCGAAAAAGGCCGGTCGTGGTGGATGGGGCAGGTTAAATTCTTCTCGGATAATGGCGTTAGCGGCATCTGGAATGACATGAACGAATTTTCTACCTGGGGGCAAAAAGTACCTTCGAACGTATTATTTAATTATGATGGCGCCGGGGCGTCACATCTGCAGGCACATAATGTGTATGGACTGGAGATGGCCCGCTCAAGCTATGAAGGGGCGCGGCAGCATTTCAAGGAACGCCCGTTTATTTTAACGCGGTCGGGTTACGCAGGGTTGCAGCGGTATTCAGCGATCTGGACGGGGGATAACCGATCCGAAGAAAATCACATGATGCTGGGTGTCCGTTTAATGAATAGTCTCGGTATCAGTGGCGTACCCTTTACAGGTATGGACATAGGCGGCTTTACCGGTGGCCCAAGCCCTTCGCTGTACATCCGCTGGATGCAGATCGGCGCGTTTATCCCATATTTCCGGAACCATACAACGCTAAACACCCGGTCTTCCGAGCCCTGGACTTACGGGGAAGATGCACTGCCTGTAATCAGGAACTATATCAATCTGCGCTACAAATTGCTGCCGTATATCTACTCTTCGTTCTACGAAGCCACTCAAAATGGCTTGCCGCTGATGCGCACACTTGCTATTGACTACACTTTTGACCCTAATGTATATGATGCCGCTTACCAAAACCAATATATGTTTGGCGGTTCATTTTTAGTTGCCCCCTTTGAAAGCACAAAGGACTTTGGTAAAGTCTATTTACCACCCGGCTTATGGTATAATTTATATACGGACGAACAATTGCAGGGCAAACAGGCTGTTATTCAACCCCTTTCGGTAAGCGGTTTGCCGGTTTATGTAAAAGAAGGCAGTATTATCCCCATGCAGTCGCTTGTTCAAACTACTGCCGAAGAGCCGACTGACACCCTTACTTTGCATGTTTATAATGGCAACGTCGCCAATGAGTTTATTTATTACGAAGACGACGGCAAATCCTATAATTATGAAAACGATGGCTATTATAAGCGGGTGCTTAAGTTCAACCCTTCAGATCATAAAATAATTTTTGATGAAGTATCGGGCAATTTCAAAAGTAAGTTTCATATTGTTAAATTAATATTGCACGGTTTTAGCGGACTTAGTCAGGTAAAAATTGATGGAAAAGCTGCAAACGCAAATCTCGCAACCTATAAAATGACGCCCGATTTAATTAATAATAGCTATTCGCCCGGAACAGATTCAGGCACGGCAAAAGTTTATGAAATAAGTTTTAGTATTAACAACCGCAGGCAAACTGTAAATTATTAAGCAGGAAGTGTTTGCCCGTGGTTTCATGATTTGATGATGAGAAAAATATTATTAACACTACAACTGGCATTTGTTATTACTTATCCCAGTTCGCAAATACTTACGCCGAGGCAACTATTCCCGGGCTTATTTGAAGCCGTGCAGCTATCTGATATTTTCCCGGATAATAAAACTTTCGTTGATGCAACGCCCAAACGCGATCCGGTACTCATTATGAAAGACTACAATGAGCAAAAAGATAAACCAGGCTTTGACCTGAAACAATTTGTTGTAGATAATTTTGTGGTGCCGGGCTCGCCGACCAATATTTTTAAAACCGATATTTCTTTAGGTGTGCGCAAGCACATTGATACGTTGTGGCAGGTACTTTACCGTAGGCACGATACCGTTTCAAAGTACTCATCACTGTTAACTTTGCCTAATGATTTTGTAGTCCCCGGGGGGCGTTTCCGCGAAACCTATTACTGGGATTCGTATTTCACCATGCTCGGTTTGCAGGAAAGCCATAAAACGCAGATCATTCAAAATATGATCAATAATTTTGCCTACCTGATTGATAAATACGGTTTTATTCCAAATGGTACCCGCACTTATTATTTAACGCGCTCGCAGCCGCCATTTTTTTCAATGATGCTTGATCTGTTGGCCAAAGATGAAGGCGACCAGGTAATGGTAAAATATCAATCGGAACTTATTAAAGAATATGAGTTCTGGATGCGCGGCGCTGGAAAATTGGGTGCAGGGCAAGCCTACCGCAATGTAGTGCGCATGCCGGACGGGGAAATATTAAACCGTTATTGGGACGAATCGGACAAGCCGCGCGAAGAATCATTTAAAAAAGATGTGAATGCTGCAAAGCTAACAACACAAAAACCCGAAGATTTTTACCGTAATATTCGCGCCGCGGCCGAATCGGGCTGGGATTTCAGCACCCGCTGGATGGATACCACCGGCAAACTGGAAACTATTCAAACGACATTTATTATCCCTGTTGATTTAAATTGTTTGATCTATCACCTGGAGCTGTCTGTTGCAAAATCGTACCAGCTGCAGGGTAATAGCAGTAAATACCAGGTTTATTTAGCCAAAGCCATGCTCCGCAAAAAAGCAATATTAAAATATAGCTGGAGCGAAAAGGATGGCTGGTTTATGGATTATAATTGGAAGCTGAAACACACCACGCCGTTTAAAACGCTGGCAGGCGTTTACCCGCTGGAGTTTAATATAGCAGGTACAAAACAAGCCGCCCGCGTGGCATCAAATTTAAAAACACAATTTATGAAGCCCGGTGGCCTGGTTACTACATTAAAACGCTCAGGCCAGCAATGGGATAGCCCAAATGCCTGGGCACCACTGCAATACATGGCTATCGATGGCTTAAATAACTACCATCAATATGGCCTTGCCCGCTCAATTGGCGTAAACTGGGTAAGGACCAACACGGATGTATTTAATAGTACCGGTAAGTTGATGGAAAAATACAACGTTATTGATACCGACGTAAAAGCTGGGGGCGGGGAATATCCATTGCAGGATGGTTTCGGTTGGACAAATGGGGTCCTGCTCAACCTGCTCGACCGTTATCACCTCGATCAGCCGTAACCGGGCCATTAAATATATTCATTGTTTATTCCCGGGCTATTACAACGGGTAGCTAAGAAACGATGTATTCAACTTTCTTCATGTCACCCCAAAAACGTAATAAACCTTGTTACTTTATTATTAACTTCTGCTTCTTATCAGCATATCTTGTTGGGTGATTTAATAAATCCGGAAATCAAATAGTTTAAATATTTTAAATTAGAACTCATTTTTTAATTATAAATTTAGAAATCTAAATAACCAATTTTAATATGAGATTTTTTCTATTTACTCTTTTAATGGTACTTTTTGGCTGTTCTGCATTTTCGTCCGGGAGAACCGATAGCCTCCTGGCCGTTTTAAAAACTGAACTCTCAAGAAGAAAAATTTACGATGATCAAAAGGAACATAGAATTAAAAAGCTTAAATCAGCACTTTCACATACTTCCATCAATGCGCTTGATGATCAGTACAAGATATACAAAGAACTATACGAAGAATATAAGGTTTACCAGTTCGATTCCGCTTACGTTTACACCTCGAAACTTGAATTGATCAGCCGCAAACTGAATGACAAACCCAAATTTTATGACAGCAAAACCAAGCTCGCCTTTATTCTGCTGTCAGCAGGGATGTTCAAAGAAAGTTTCGATTGTTTAAACGAGATCAATACCCGTTTTATCAGCGACAGCACAAAAATTGACTATTATTCATTCAAATCAAGGGCCTATTCTGACCTCGCCGATTATAACAATAATAAAAATTTCACGCCGGGGGACAACGCACTATCAATAAAATATATCGATTCGGCCCTTAAATTGTGTAAGTCCGGCTCGTATGAGCAATACAGGCTTTTAGGCGACAGGCAAAATATAAGCGGTGATATTGCCCGGCCTTCAAGCTACCTGGTTCAATTGTTATTGTATTATCCGCTTACCTACCACGAGCGTGCAATGGTATCGACGGAGTTAAGCAATTTTTATAACAGCCCCGGGCAGCTGGATGAGCGCATTTATTTACTGGAAGTGGGCGCAATCAGTGATATCAGGTCATCAACGAAGGAAACCCTCGCATCTTTCAAACTTGGGGAGCAACTATATAAGGCAGGCGATATCAACGATGCCTATATATTTATCCAGCACGCTTTTGATGATGCCCAGTATTACGGGGCGCGTTTGCGGAAAATAAAAATTGCAGCTATGCTGCCCGTAGTTGAAGCCGCAAAAAGCATCATAACGGAAAACGAAAAACACCGCCTCCTGATCTACCTTTTATCAATTGTGGGCGTTTCGGTGCTGATCGCATTGATCTCGTTTATCGTGTTTATCCAGTTAAAAAGGCTGAAGGTTAAGGAGGCGATCATTGAAGAGAAAAATATTCAGCTCGGAAAAATTAATGATAAGCTTTCCGAGGACGCCCATATAAAAGAAGAATATATAGGCTACTTTTTTAATTTGATATCCGGCTACATTTTAAAACTCGAAAAACTCAAAAGAAACGTTGAACGAAAAATAGCTACAAAAAAATACGATGACCTGTTATTATCAATTAATGAGATAAATATTAAAAAGGAGCGTGACTCGTTGTTTTATACTTTCGACCATATTTTTCTCAAAATTTTCCCCAACTTTATTGATTCTTTTAACTCGCTGCTAAAAAAGGAAGATCAAATCTGGCCCAAAGACAATGAAGTATTAAATACCGACCTGCGCATATTTGCCCTGATGCGGTTAGGGATCAGCGATAACGAAACTATTGCCAATATCCTTGAATATTCTGTAAATACCATATACGTTTACAAAATGAGGATCAAGGCCAAAGCACTTGTCCCGGGTGATCAGTTTGATCATAAGATCATGGCAATAAAAGCTGTTGATCTCCTTAGTAAATCCTGATATTTAATAAACTCAACGCCGCATTAATAATTATTGTTTGTTTGACATATATTATCATATGTTGGTATTATCCCGTTATTTAAGAAGTTTTTAGGCAGGGGATAGTGTTAAATTAGTATCTGAAATGGTTAAACTATGTTTATATTTTTTATCGTAGTTTTATTTTTAAATATTTGATTATCAATTGATTAGTTTTATAAAATGAGCTTTTTTTTTATATTTTTAGTAAATAAATAGGTTATGCTGTAACATCTTTTTTACTTTGAAAGGTAATCTGTTACAACCAATCAGTTTAAAAAGATTTTGGCAAGCAATAATTTTTGAACTGCTAACTGATAAAAGTTAGTTAAACCAATTAAACTAAATAATATAAATAATGATTAAAAGCAAGAATGGAGGAATGCCGCCATGATATAGCATGGCTGATTGCGAACTGCTAAGTGTAATGATTTAACCCAATTAAAATAGAACTTAGCATAAACGAAATAGCCTACCAACTCACTCACCCTAATTGAAAAGAAATAAACCAACCAATTAACAATAAACCTTTAAAACTAATTTTATGTATTTTAAAACTTTACTCAAAGTAAGTTGTTTTATCTTATTATGCTTTTTTGTAATACCGGCAATGGCCCAAAACAAATCAGTTTCTGGTAAGGTGACCGACTCAAAAGATGGCTCACCGTTAATTGGTGCATCCGTTGTGGCAAAAGGCACTTCCGTAGGTGCAATCACTGATATTAACGGGATTTTTAAATTATCGGTACCGGGCTCTTCAACCACACTTGTAGTTAGTTATATCGGGTACGTAAGTAAGGAAGTTCCGATAGGCTCCGAAACTATAAACGTCACCCTCGATCCGACTAATAACTCATTAAATGAAGTACTGGTAACTGGTTACGGCACAGTACGCAAAAAGGATGCGACTGGCGCAATCGTTAAAGTTACTGCCGCAGATTTCGTGCAGGGCGTAACAACCGACCCTTTGCAGCAACTGCAAGGTAAAGCTGCGGGTGTTGTAATAGCATCTACAAGCGGCGACCCGAACCAACCGCTTACCGTACGTGTTCGTGGTACAGCTTCATTGGCAGGTGGTAACGACCCGTTATATGTAATTGATGGAGTTGAAGGCGCCGATCCTCGCGCACTATCACCAAACGATATCGAATCATTTGACATTTTAAAAGATGCCTCTGCCGCTGCCATTTATGGTTCACGTGCTGCGGGCGGTGTTATCCTGATCACTACCAAAACCGGCAAAGCGGGCAGGCCACAGGTCACCGTTAATACCTATGTTGGTTCTGAATCAGCTGAGCACCTGATGAAGTTTGCAGATGCAAGTCAATATTTGGCCATGTTTCAGTCCTTTTACGGACACGCCATGCCAACGGGCACGACAACAACCAGTAACCAGGGCGCAAATACCGACTGGTTTAAAGCCTTATTACGCACAGGGGTTACTCAGAATGAAAACCTTGCCATTTCTGGCGGAACAGAGAAAAGCCATTACAGGGGATCTGTGACTTATACTGATCAACAAGGTATCGCTTTAACTTCTGAAAGGAAAGATTTGAACGCGCGTTTTAATTTCGATCAAAAAACGCTGAATGATAAATTACTCATCACTATGAACTTGCAGGGTACGCATACCAATGGATATTATGCAGACTCTTCGGCATTTTCAGATGCATCTTTCGTCCCTTCGGTGATCAGTGAATTTGATCCGGCCAATCCCGGTCATTATCAGTACATCAACAATACTGACGAAACCAACCCTGTTCCTCACCTGGTTGATGTGACCAATGTAGGGGCTATTAATAAAATGAGCGGCAATTTGCATTTGGATTATACTTTAGCAAAAGGATTAACCATAAGCCCTTTTGCAAACGGTTCACTTGGAAACAGCAGTAATAACCTTTACCTGCCTCCGTCTAATTTATTGAGCGGTGTTGTTGACCGCCTGGGTTATGGCCTGAACCAAACAACTATACCAGGCGAACTTACAACTGATGGTGACGTTGATAAAAGTTCAAGTACTTCAAGTACTTTAACCTACGGTGTTACGGCAGGTTACAAAGGTACTTTTGGTAAAAGCCGGTTAAATTTATTGGCAGGTTATGAAGGCAATGAATTTAACAATACAGGACTTTGTGTGGCCGCGCATAACTTTAACGATATCAACCTGGCGAATGAAAACATTAACGCGGCTAACCAGGTTTCAAACGGGGTGGATATTGACTCCTATGATTACGGGTATAAACTAAAATCATGGTTTGGAAGGGTGGAATATAATTTTAACGACAGGTATTATCTTACAGGCAACGTGAGGTATGATTGGTCGAACAAATTAGGTTTGAACAACCAATCGGGTGTTTTCCCTTCATTGAACGCTGCATGGGTGATCAGTAACGAGGATTTCATGAAACAGGTACAATGGATATCTTCTTTGAAACTTCGCGGCGGCTGGGGTAAGGTTGGTGACCAGGGTTCAATTGGGCCATATAACTCCCAGTTCCTGTTTGGCCCGGTTCAAGGTGCGCCTTATTATGACGCTTCTTCCGGAAGGTTCCTGACAAGTAATTTTTCTACCCAGAACCCCAATCCAAATTTAAGGTGGGAAGTAAAAGCAACCTCGGATGTTGCTCTTGATTTCAGCTTATTTAATGGTCGTTTAACCGGTAGCATTGATTATTTCAGTTCAACCACTAACAATTTGCTATATAACTATACTGTGCCAACAGGCGGTACATTTTTTGTGGGCAATATATTGGCGAACATTGGCAGCCTGAGCAATAAGGGCTTTGATTTAAACTTTAATGGCGTAATCGTAAAAAGCAGGGATTTCTCGTGGAATGCCGGCCTTAACGTATCCGTCATCCGCAATAAAATTGTTAACCTGTCAGGCACATTTGACAATACAAGCTTTAACGTTCAACAGGCAAATGTGGGTAGCGTATTTGGCTTAGGTATCAGCGGCGCCGTATCGCAAGTTGGTTATTTAAAAGTAGGGTATCCTATTGGTACGGTATTATTGCCGGAGTATGCCGGCCAGACTTCAACAGGCAAGCAAACCTTTTATTATAATAATAATGGCACAAGGGATACCACCAGCAATATTGGGAAGCTTAACATGTCTGATGACGGGACAGGCGACCGAAGGTTCTATACTACCGATCCAAAGTTTACTTATGGTATCAGCAACAGTTTTACCTTCAAGCAGTTTGATCTGACTATCTTCCTGCGCGGCCAATATGGCAGCCATGGGGTTAACCAGAACGATATCAACTTTACCAGCTTACAAAAACTGGGTACTTACTCGGTACTGGCCAGCGCCGCACAGAGCAACATTACCAGTTCATCCGAGCCTTCTTCTTTCTTCCTGGAAAGCACCGCATTTTTGAAAGTACAAAATGCGACATTAGGATATAACTTTGTATTGCATGATAATAAATATATCGATAAATTGCACATATATGTAGCAGGCAACAACTTATATACCTTTACAAGTTATAAGGGAATCGATCCTGAATTAACAACCACCGGTGGCCAGACAGGCATTGATACTTCAAATGCTTACCCGCGTGCCCGTGAACTATCGTTTGGAGTCAATCTTACACTTAAATAATTATAAATTTTTAGTATAATGAAAAAGAAAACTTTATTAATCGCAACGGCTCTATTAGTTGGGATAAGCATTTACTCCTGTAAAAAGGAACTTAACCCGGCATTAGACACCGTAACGCAGACTGCTGCTGCCGGCAGTCCGTCGTACCTTAAGTCAATTGTACTTGGTACCTATTCAAAATTGGGTGGCCTAACAGCCAACAATTCCATCCTGCTTACATCGGAGGAAACCACAGACGCGTTGATCGTTCCGGGCCGTATTGGTGGTGACTGGGCCGATGGCGGTATCTGGCAGCAATTATGGCTGCACCAGTACCCTGCTTCGCATGGCAATCTTTCCGGCTCATGGGATAATGCTTATGGTACCATTGGTGCAATAAACATTACCCTTGGCCTTTTGGAGGGTTTGCCTTCTACACCGGGCACTTCTTACTCTATTGCCGAGCTGAAAACTTTGCGTGCTTATTTTTATTATTTGCTGCTCACAAATTTTGGAAATGTACCGCTGATCATCTCATCAAGTACAGATGCGAGCACGGCCCCTACCGCTTCAGCTACTACCGTTTACAATTTTTTAATTACTGAATTGAAAGCAAACGGGCCTCTATTAAGCAACAAAACGCCGGCACAAGACCCAACCCAATACGGACGGCTTAACAGATGGGGTGCTTACTTTTTGCTGGCTAAATTATACCTTAACCAGAACGTGATCACCAAGTCAACCGGTACAGATGGTTTTACCGCTTGTTCAGCCTATTGCGATTCAATCGCTAGCGCAGGTTATTCATTGAATGCTAATTTTCTTGCTAACTTTTCAAGCACAAACACAGGGTCGCCCGAGAATATTTTTGTGATCCCTTATGACCACGTGTTCGCGCCTGGTTTGCAGATACAAATGATGACCATGCACTATAACCAGGCTGCTAAATACGGATGGGGAAGTACTGGCGGGCCATGGAACGGTTTCTGCGCAAATGCTGATTTTTACAAAACATTCAGCAATACCGATGCCCGTAAGGCCGGCTTTATGGCTGGCGTTCAATATGCTTCCGATGGGGTTACACCTTTGACAACCAGGGGCAGTGATAGCTCATTGGTGCTGAATTTCAGGCCGCAAGTATCCAACTTATATACTGCAACTGAATATGATGGTGTACGCCAGCAAAAATGGCAGCTGGTACCGGGCTCACAAAGCCAGGATGCCGATTTTTCTTTATTCCGTTATGCGGATGTACTGTTAATGAAAGCCGAATGTTTGGTACGTTTGGGCAGTACTGCTGCTGCACTGAATTATACAGCACCTGTAAGAGCAAGGGCCGGCGTTCCTAATTTTACAATTGCAGCATTTAATTTAGATAGCATTTTAGCCGAACGCGGTCGTGAGCTTGTTTGGGAAGGCTGGAGAAGAGAAGATTTGATCCGTTATGGCCACTTTGGTGATAAAAAACAATTTAAACCTCTTGCTGACGCTGATAACCATTGGGCATTATTCCCGATCCCTACAGAAGAACACCAAAAAAATCCTAACCTGGTACAAAACCCCGGTTATACATTTTAAAATTATTAAACTGGCTAATTTTAATGGAGCGGTAATTTAATTACCGCTCCATTTTAGTTTTTATATTTGCCATCCACTATGAAGCTATTGCACCCCCGATCATTTTTTTGTATTTTAAGTATTTTTTGCATTTCATGCCAGGAAAAAAAAGAACAATTTAAACCAGAGGACGCACTGTTCCAGTTGGTGCCTTCCTCTCAAACGAGCATAACTTTTAATAATAAGGTTAAGGATGACGGTGAATTTAATGTGTTTAACTACCGTAACTTTTATAATGGTGGCGGCGTTGCTATCGGCGATGTTAATAACGATGGTAAGCCCGATATCTTTTTTACATCGAACCAGGGCGATTGTAAGTTGTACGTTAACAAAGGCAACTGGAAATTTGAGGATGAAACCGAAAAGGCCGGCTTAAAAGGGCTAAGAAGGTGGCATACCGGGGTAACCATGGTTGATATTAACGGCGATGGCTGGCTCGATATTTATATTACAAACAGTGGCGGGCTCGGCAATGCAAACAGGGCAAATGAATTATACATAAATCAAAAAGATGGTACTTTTAAAGAAGAAGCAGAAAAATATGGATTGGCTGACAAAGGATTGGGCACCCAGGCCATATTTTTCGACTACGACCACGATGGCGACCTGGATTGCTTCGTGTTAAATAATAGCTACCGGCCAATTTTGAGTTTTGGATATAACCGCGAACTAAGAAATATTCGGGACCCTTTAAACGGCGACCGTTTATACAGGAATGATAACGGCAAGTTTGTTGACGTAAGCGCCCAGGCCGGAATATATGGCAGTGAAATTGGATTTGGTTTGGGAGTGGCTGCAGGTGATATGTTCAATACAGGGTGGGACGATATGTACATTTCGAATGATTTTTTTGAACATGATTACCTGTATAAAAACCAGCATAATGGCACGTTCAAAGAAATCAGCGACGATGCCCTGGGGCACATGAGCTTATCATCAATGGGGTCAGACCTGGCTGATATTAATAATGATGGTTTGTTGGATATGTTTACAACGGATATGCTCCCCGAAAATGATTACCGTTTAAAAACCACCACCAAATTTGATGAGTTTGATGTTTACAACGCTAAACTAAAAGGCAACTTTCATCACCAGTTTACTACCAATTGTTTACAGCTTAACAACGGAGATGGTACTTTTAGCGAGATTGCTAATTTGGCCGGGATAAATGCTACGGACTGGAGCTGGGGCGCACTCTGTTTTGATTTTAATAACGATGGCTGGAAAGACATTTTTGTTAGCAATGGCATTAGCCGCGACTTAACAAACCAGGATTTCCTCAGTTATTTCGGCAGCGATGAGGTGATGAATGAAATTAAACATGGTGGATTTAAAGCTAAAAAGCTTTTAGATAAAATGCCTAAAACACCCATTACCAGCTATGGTTTTGTAAATCAAAAAAACCTTCGGTTTAAAAACGAAACCATACCAATGGGTTTTTCGAAACCTGGTTTTAGTAATGGCGCTGCTTATGGCGACCTTGACGGCGACGGCGACCTTGACCTGGTAGTGAATAATGAAAATGGCGAGGCTTTTATTTACCGGAACATGACCTCGGAGCGCACCCACGCACACTATCTGAAAGTTAAGCTGAAGGGTACCGGCATGAACACTTTTGGTATTGGTGCAAAGGTTACCATTTATACTAATGGCATGCAGCAGCTATTGGAGCAGCAGCCAACAAGGGGTTTTGAAAGCAGCAGTGAACCGGTATTAAATTTTGGTACGGGAAATGTAAAAAAGGTTGATAGCCTGAAGGTTATATGGCCCAATATGAAAATGCAGGTATTGAACAACGTTAATACCAATACTACCATAACTTTAAAACAATCAGACGCCAATTTGAGTTTTACACCGGCTGTTGCAAATGCAAAACCCTGGTATAAAAACGTAACATCGGCGAGCATTAAGGGAGATATTTATCACAAGGAAAACGACTATAAAGATTTTGATGAGCAACGGCTCATACCAAAAATGCTTTCGACCGAAGGGCCTAAACTGGCTGTTGCTGATGTAAATGGCGACGGGCTCGAAGACTTTTTTATGGGAGGTGCAACTGGCGACACTGCGAAACTCTTTATCCAACAACCTAACGGGATGTTTATCCAGAAAAAGCAGCCCGCATTTGCCCAGGATAAAAATAGCGAAGATATCGGTGCATTGTTTTTCGATGCGGCCCATGATGGGAAAAAGGACCTCGTTGTGGTGTCAGGCGGTAATTTGGAAAGGGAGGGGTCCCTTGATTTGCTCGCGCGATTATATACAAATGATGGCAAAGGTAATTTTACACGCAAATTTAATGGCTGGCCTATTGTTTCCATTAACGCATCCTGTGTGCGGTTAAACAGCAATAATGGCGATTTGTTTATCGGCGCCAGGTGTGTTCCTGGTTCGTACGGGGTTATTCCTTCCAGTAAATTATTACGAAACGATGGGCATGGCAACTTTACTGATGTAACGGAAAGTATTGCACCTGAATTAGTGAAGTTAGGAATGGTTACCGACGCCCAATGGGCGGACATTGATGGCACCGGCAAAAATTCTTTAATAGTCGTTGGTGATTGGATGCCAGTAACCATCCTTAATTATGTTGACGGGAAGCTTAAAAAGACAGGCGAAATAGCAAATTCTTCCGGATGGTGGAATTGCTTAACTGTTGCCGACCTGAATGGCGACGGGAAATTAGATTTGATTGCCGGCAATAACGGGCTTAATTCAAAAATCAAAGCAGATGTTGACCACCCGGCAAAACTCTACGTGGCCGATTTTGATAATAACGGACAGGTGGAATGTATCCCTGTGTACTATAAAACAGATGGTATAGCTTATACTTTTAATCTGCATGATGATATCATAAAGCAACTACCCATTTTAAAGAAGAAATTTTTACGGTACGATGCTTATGCCGGGAAAGGCATTGATGAAATTTTTGCGCCTGAAGTATTGGAAAAAGCTTCTGTCCTAACAGTTACGCAAACGCAAACATGTGTTTTTTATAACAATGGTAAAGGGATGTTTAATATGCGGCCATTACCAATACGAGCGCAATTTTCACCGGTGTTCAGCATATTGGTTTCGGATTTAGATAATGACGGTATAAAGGACCTGTTTTTGGGTGGGAATTTTTATGGATTAAAGCCCGAAGTTGGGCGTTACGATGCCAGCTACGGGCTTTCGTTGTTAGGAAATTCGAGGCATGGGTTTGATTATTTAGCGCCTGCAAATAGCGGCCTGTTTGTAAAAGGCGAGGTTCGCGACCTTAGCGAGATAAAAACAAGGGATGGAAAGGAAATAATCGTGGCGCGTAATAATGACGCCCTGCAATTATTCAGGAGGAATTAGTGAGTAGTTGATTAAGTTGATTGGGTGAGTAGTTGCGCTAAACTTAATCAACCACTCACCTAATCAACCAATCTACCCCGAAGGATAGGTGCTGAAGTTCACCTGGATATTAATTATATCGTCATCATTAACGGGAAGTTTATTGTCGAGGTAGGTTTCAAAAGGCAAAATAGCAGTTTGATAAGTGTGATCAATGAAAAACTGTTTCAGCCCATCGTAAGCAGCAGCCCGTTTTGAAAATTTCCCCTTATATCCGGCAGTGAAGAGCGGCCCGCCTTTTGGCATCCTGGTAAATACGATCCCGTTTCCTGAAGGAACTTCCTTGTCAATAAACAAGCCTACTTTAACCAGAACAGAGTCCTGTCCTTTGGGTAAAAACTGGGCAATTACCGGGTACATTTGTTTAAGAGCATGGTCTTTAACATATTGCCGCAGACCGTCCAGCATACCCGCCGCCTCCGTAAATTTATCCGTTTTTAAAACCTCTTTCCCTGTTACAATCAGGTTACTTTCAGGAACACCGCTTTTAATAATTTTAAACCCGTAATGTAAACTGTCAATTTCCATAAAATTTTTAAGGTCAGCTACGTGCGTGGCCGAGAAGGAAGGCTCCCAGATTCTCCCGATCAGGTAATTTATTGCATTTGTTTGCTGAACAACTATAACATTGGTTTTATTCTGAAACCTGTCCGCTATGGGTATAATGGTATAGCTATAACGTGCGGTTTTGCCGTCAAAACTATCATTAACATCAAAAGTCGTCCCCCGGAAGGTTACCTCAAATTCAAGCTTGTCATATTTAAGACCAAATGAACTGGTGTCTTTTTTTATAGAAATTTTAGCGGAGTCGGCTTGCACAGCTTTTCGCAGCTCCGGAAGCCATTTTTCCCACTTCCCTGGGTTTACCAGCAGGCTATAAATATTCAGGAAAGGTGATTTGATTAATACGGTTTTTTGCTGGGTACAAGGAATAAAAAAGAGCGCCGATATTACGATGATCAAGGACAGGAAAATAACTTTTTTCTTCATTTGGGGTTAAAAGACGAATAGCCCCGAAAGTACATAAAAAAATCCATTTCAAGCCTGCCAGGGTAATTTTTAGGCGCTTTTTTAACTTTTTAAAGCTTGTTTTCCCGATTATTATTAATACTTTTATCATTGTTAAACCACCTGAAAAAATTAGATCAACGATGCCGGAATACTTGTCCACTGGATGCTCTTTTTCGTCTTTTTTATTCCAGCTCAAACTAAAATGAACTTTCCGATAAGTTTGATTAATGAACTAAATGCAGCCAAAAACATCCTGAAAACGAAGTATTTTCAGTTGTTGTTTTTTATGCTTTTAATTTTTGTCACCAGTTTTTCTTCATGCAAAAAGCTAGACAGTGAACCTCCCATTTTTCAATTGCTCGACTCAACAAAAACGAATATCAATTTTACCAACAACTTGAACGACAGTGACTCACCGGGTATTTTAAAATACCTGTATTTTTATAATGGGGGCGGCGTCGCCATTGGTGACATAAATAATGACGGTTTGCCGGACATTTTTTTCACATCAAATAAAAAAGGCGGAAACAGGCTATACTTAAATAAAGGTAATTACCAGTTTGAAGATATAACCGCAAAAGCGGGTGTTGCCGGTACGGCCGATTGGTGTACAGGTGTAACCATGGCGGATGTAAATAATGATGGCTACCTTGATATTTATGTTTGTGCCGTTGCCGGTAAATTGGGATTGAAGGGGCACAATATGCTCTATATTAATAATCACGACGGGACATTTACGGAAGAATCAGCAAAATATGGCCTTGATTTTTCAGGATTTTCAACCCAGGCGGCGTTTTTTGATTATAATCATGACGGTAAGCTTGATTGCTTTTTGTTAAACCAGTCAGACCATTCTGTGGGTAGTTATGGCGACACCAGCCTGCGCAAAAAAGCGAATAACCTGGCCGGCAGTAAATTGTATTTCAACAAAGACGGGTATTTTACCGATGTTACCCAAAAATCAGGCATTTACAGCAGCGCTCTTGGTTATGGTTTGGGCGTCGCCATAGGCGACCTGAACAATGATGGCTGGGACGATATTTACGTGGGCAACGATTTTCATGAAAACGATTATTATTACATCAATAACCATAACGGTACGTTTACTGAATCAGGGGCAAAGCATTTCAATCATTACAGCCGTTTTAGTATGGGCAATGACGTTGCTGATTTTAACAATGACGGCCAGCTGGATGTTATAACAGCAGATATGCTGCCCGGCGACGAGAACATCTTAAAAACATATGCCGGCGATGAATCTTTTGACCAATACAAGTACAAAATTTTGGATGGCGGTTTTCAATACCAATACTCCCGCAATTGCCTGCAAAAAAACATGGGAAATGGCGAAGCATTCAGCGAAGTAGGTTTAATGGATGGAGTAGCTGCAACCGACTGGAGTTGGAGCCCGCTGCTTGCTGATTTTGATAACGATGGAATAAAGGATCTTTTTATCGCAAATGGTATAAAACGCCGGCCAACGGATATGGATTATATAAGCTTTATTTCCAATTTTTCGGTACAGGCTGCACTGACTGCTTCTCATGAAATTGATAGTACAGTAATTGATAAAATGCCCTTGGGCGAATCCCATAGTTATTTATTTAAGGGTACAAAAAGCGAAAAATTTATTGATAAAAGTACGCCTTGGGGCATAAAAGATGCCATGCTTTCAAACGGTGCGGCCTATGCCGATCTGAACAACGATGGTAACCTCGACCTCGTCACCAATAATATGAACCACGTCGCCTGTATTTATAAAAATGTTTCCACCGGTTCCCATTACGTCAGCCTCAAATTTATTGGCCGCCAGGACAATAGTTTTGGGATAGGTGCAAAAGCCTACGTTTTTTGCGGCAAGCAAATGCAATACGAACAGCTGATGCTTACACGTGGGTTTCAGTCGTCGGTGGAGCCGAAATTGCATTTTGGTTTGAATAGAACTCAAAAAGTCGACAGCATGTTGGTTGTGTGGCCAAACCAATCCTACCAGGTCATCAGGAATTTTTCGGGAGACAAGTTAATGATGATAGACCAGAAAAATGCCGCCGGGCATTTTGATCATAATACGTTTTTCCCTCAAAAGTCGCCAATTTTTCAAAACATTACCGCCAAAATAAATTTAAACTGGAAGCATAACGAGAATGACTTTGTGGATTTTAACCAGCAGCCGCTAATCCCTCACATGCTTTCGAAGGAGGGGCCCCGCATAGCTGTGGCAGATGTAAACCATGATGGCTTAGATGATTTTTATGTTTGCGGGGCCAAAGGCCAGCCGGGGGCATTGTTTATTCAAACTCCGGATGGTAGTTTTAAAGCTTCAACGCAACCTGGTTTTTTGGAAGATGCCGCATGTGAAGATGTTGATGCCGTTTTCCTGGATGTTAACCATGATGGCTATCCTGACCTGTATGTGGCCAGCGGCGGCAACGAATACCCTGACGGATCACCCCAGCTTGCCGATCGGCTGTATTTAAATGATGGTAAGGGAAATTTTAAAAGGTCGAACGATATTCCACAGATCAAAGTAAATAAGTCGGCAGTTGCAGTTGCGGATGTAAATCATGATGGCTATCCTGACATTTTTGTCGGCGGTGCGCCAGATGCGCAGGCTTTCGGTAAAATACCTGAATCGTATCTTTTAATGAATGACGGGCATGGCCATTATCGCCAGGCGGCGTTACCCGACGAGCTTAAACACGCAGGTATGCTGCGCTCGGCCGCTTTTGCCGATTTGGATGGCGATGGCTGGCCTGACCTGGTAGTAGCCGGGGAATGGATGCCGGTAAAAGTATTTATGAATAAAAAAGGTGAATTCATCCAACAGCATAACCCTGAAATGAATAAGCTTTCGGGCTGGTGGCAAAGGGTTGTACTTGCAGATGTGGATGGTGATGGCAAAGTAGATATCATTGCAGGAAATTATGGATGGAATTCAAAGCTAAAACCCACGGCAGAAAATCCCGTGAAGTTGTTTTTATCCGACATTGATAAAAATGGCACGGTTGACCCGATATTAACCTATAGTATTGACCAAAAAGATTACACTTTTTTAGGTAAAGGCGACATAGAAAAGCAAGTTCCGTTGATCAAAAAAAAATTTTTATATTATCATGATTTTGCCGGGAAAACAGTTCAGGAGGTTTTTGGTGATTTGTTAAATACTACGCCATTGATAGCCAATTCTTTTACCTCAGGAATTTTTTATAACAAGGGAAACGGGAACTTTACATTCAAAGCATCGCCATCATCGATGCAGGTAGCCCCGCTTTTTGGTTTCGCCCAATTTTCCGGCCGATACAAAGGTATTATAGCGGGCGGGAATTTTTCAGGCGTAATACCCTTTGAGGGCAGGTACGACGCTGATTTTGGCGATGTCATTACCATTGATAAGGACAGAAATTTTAAATATATTTCATCTGTTGCTTCAGGATTCTTATTACGGGGGGAAGTGCGGGATATTAAGCAAATAAAAACAGCAAAGGGCGTTATTTACGCGGTTGCCGTGAATAACAACGGGATTGAGTTTTTTACGTTAAATAATTAGATATGAACAAATTATCATTAGTTTTTCTGGGTGTGATTTTGCTATTCGGCAGAATGGTAATGGCACAGGACCAATGGGTAATAAAGGCTGACAAAATTGATCCTACAAATTATTATGGCATTACCGTCGCCAACGGCATGATCGGTATTGTATCGTCGCCCGAACCATTTAAAGTAAAAAATGTGGTGCTTGCAGGCGCATATGACCTGTACGGCAGGGGCAGGGTAAGCAATTTCCTGAACAGCTTTAACCTGTTGAATATGTACCTGGAGATAAATGGCACACGTATCGAGGCCAAAAACATAAGCAATATGAAGCAGCAACTGGATATGCAGCATGCAGCTTTTACCACCACTTTTGATTATGCGGATATGGCATCCATAAAATACACTTACTATTCATTACGGCAACTGCCTTTTACGGTTTTAATGGATATTTCAGTAACCGCAAAAAAACCGATAACCATTACTTCGGCCAGCGTAATGGAGGCGCCCGATGCTTTAAAAGAAGTTCAGAATTATTACAACGAGATCGACAGGCCGCACGTAACGATCAGTTTGCTTACCTCGACGGCAAAAAGCCCTACGGGTAAGCTGCAATTATGCGCGTCGAACACATTTCTATTCGACGAAGCACATGGCCAGGAGCCGAGGGTAATACATGAAATGTGGGACAATAACATGCACCTGATGAAATTCAGCAAGGCTATCGCCGGCGGCGAAACTTACCGCTATGGAGTTGCCGGATCGTCAATTACCTCGGCGCATGATGCTGACCCGCTGAACCAGGCAGAACGTTTAACCATTTTCGCCAAACTTGAAGGGCGCGACCGGTTGATCGAATTTCATGAAAAAGCCTGGGATGATCTATGGACGAGCGATATTAAGATCGACGGCGACCCGCAAGCCCAGCAGGATGTCCATAGCATGTTGTACCATTTGTACTCATTTTCGCGACCAGGTACGGCCTATTCCCCATCGCCAATGGGTTTATCAGGGTTAGGTTACAATGGCCATGTTTTTTGGGATGCTGATCTTTGGATGTACCCGGCTTTGTTGGTTTTGCACCCCGAGATCGCAAAATCATTGGTGGAGTACCGTTTTGAACATTTGGAAGCGGCAAAAAGGAATGCATTTGAACACGGCTACAAAGGAGCGATGTTCCCATGGGAAAGCGCCGATGCCGGGGTTGAGGAGACGCCGGTATGGGCATTGAGCGGCCCGTTTGAGCATCATATAACGGCATGCGTTGGCCTGGCGGCCTGGAATTACTATTGCGTTACCCAGGATAAGCAATGGCTACTGGAGAAAGGCTGGCCGATATTATCCGCAACTGCTGATTTTTGGGCAAGCCGCGTGGAGCGTAACGGAGCCGGGCACTATGATATTAAAGATGTGGTAGCCGCCGACGAATGGGCGGAAAATATAGATAACGACGCCTTTACCAATGCCGCCGCGATACAAAGCCTTCAGAATACGATTGCTGCCGCTAAGGTATTAGGAATTAAGGCGGATCCGGACTGGGAGTTAGTAGCACAAAATATTCCTATCCCAAAATTTCCGGACGGGGTGACGAAAGAATTTGATAGCTATAAAGGCGAAGGCATTAAACAGGCCGATGTGAACCTACTGGCATATCCTTTAAAAACAATAAGCGACCCTGCGCAGGTAAAAAAGGACCTTGAATATTATGAAACTCGTGTGCCTAATCAAGGTACGCCTGCCATGACACAGGGAATATTTACCCTGTTATATGCAAGGCTTGGCAATGGTGATAAAGCCTATCATTTTTTTAAAGATGCTTATGAGCCAAACCTGAATCCACCGTTCAGGGTAATTGCCGAAACTAAAGGCGGTACCAATCCCTATTTCGCTACGGGCGCGGGCGGTATCGTTCAAAGCCTTTTGATGGGTTTTGGCGGGTTGGATATTACACCCGATGGCATATCACAAGTAAAAAGCAAGCTGCCGGGCAATTGGAAATCGCTGACAATTACCGGTGTTGGCGTTGAAAAAAAGACTTATATAATAAAGTGACCAGATAATTTTAAACCATTGATTTATGAGACGTTGTTTGTTTTTAACCCTGATTTCTGTTATGCTTTTTGCCTCATGTAAAAAGCCTGACTATAAAAATATCTTTCACGACCCCGGCTTATACAGCCGTACTGTTTACGAATTAAATAGCGTGGTTATGGGCAATAACTTTTCGCCGCCTGTTGCTTCCCGCAATTACGCATATGCGTCAATAGCTGGTTACGAGGTAATTGCCGCCGGGTATCCGGATAAATACCAATCGCTTGTTGGCCAGCTTAACGGCTTTAAAAAAGTTGCAAAGCCTGCGGCAAACGAAGGTATTGATTATGAGTACGCCGCCTTACTGGCTTTTTGCAAAGTAGGCGAAGCAGTAACTTTCCCCGAAGGCAGTTTGAAATTGTATACCGATAGCTTGCACCAGCTGGCGGTAACCCATGGTATGCCCGATGAAATGATCAGTAACTCCGAAAAATATGCTAAAGCCGTAGCGCTTTCCATTATGGCCTGGAGTAAGGGCGACCATTATCTCGCAACCAGGAGCGCCCCGAAATTTTCCATCAAGGATTCGATATGGCGTTGGGTGCCTACCCCGCCTGGTTATTTCGAGGCTGTAGAGCCGCACTGGGGCGAAATACGAACCATGGTAATGCGCGATGCAAAACAATACAGCGTGCCGCCGCCGCCTGTGTTTGATATAAAAGACAAGAACAGCAAATACTTTAAAGAAGTAATGTACATCAAAAACACAGTAGATAGCCTTAATGCAGAACAAACGCACATTGCGGACTTTTGGGATGATAACCCGCAGAAATTAAATGTGGCAGGGCATGTGATGTTCGTCACCAAAAAGTTTTCACCGCCGGGGCATTGGATGAGCGTGGTGGGCATTGGGGCCGAAAAAACAAAAGCCGATTACAGCACTACGGTTTGCGCTTATGCCAAAACAGCCATTGCATTGTTTGACGGTTTTATCGAATCGTGGGCGGCAAAATTCAAGTATAAAACGGTGAGGCCCGAAACAATAATTGATAAATATTTCGACCCGAACTGGCGACCCCACCTTCAAACCCCGCCATTTCCGGAATATACCTGTGGACACTGCACTATATCAGCGGCGGCTGCTGAGGCACTTACCAGTATTTTCGGTGATAACGTGGCTTATACGGATACGTCGGAGCTTGTATTTGGCATAAAAAACCGGTCTTTTAAGTCATTTAAGGATGCGGCGAATGAAACCGCCTTGTCCAGGTTTTATGGCGGCATACATTTTCACAATTCTTGCGTTGTTTCACATGAGTTTGGTACTGTAGTAGGCGACTCTGTTGTGAAGAAATTGGTGATGAAAAAGTAAGAAAATTACCGGATAGATAAAATTATGTATATATTTTTTCGGCTGCATTATTTTATAAATAATTAATAATCAAT
>CAIPFE010000049.1 GCA_903864275.1 uncultured Mucilaginibacter sp. | reverse complement strand
TATTATAATATTATTGATTACACACCTCTTATAATATATTGGTTTAAAAAATTTCAATAGAATTGATATTATTAATTTGTTCAATTTATTTTTAATTTCTAAAAAATGAAAAATATCAAGTATGAAATATATTAATAGGGTTTTATTGCACAAGAAACTAAATGGCCGGCCTTAGTTTTTTATAACCTTTCCCGAAAAAAATACGTAATCAGGATAAATCCATAAAGCAATTTCAGATTGGTAAATAATCAATGGGCAGATAATCAAAAAAAGAATTTTAATTGTTGATGACGACCTGAGTATTTTGAAGCTCCTCAATTTTATTCTATCAAGGGACTATGATGTAATTGTAAAAAACAATGGCATGGATGCATTTTCGTGGCTCGAAGATGGCAACATCCCCGAACTGATCATATCCGACCTTCAAATGCCCTATTTTGACGGACAATCTTTTGTAAAGAATGTTAAGATCAGCGGCCTTTTCCGTGATATACCCATCATTATGCTTTCGGCAGCACATGACTTAGAAGTACAGGTTAGTAAAATGCCTTTCCAGGTTGATGCGTATATGCCAAAACCGTTTAATCCGACTTCCCTAAAATCTGCTATAAACCAAGTATTAAATATATATGACCCGTCCCATAGCAAATGAGTGGAATGAAAATGCTGGGTCGCACACGAAGATTGCGTATGCCGGATTAGAATTAAAAGATCTGGTAGCAACCGAGCTTAATCCTTATTTTCAAATAGCCTTTAACGATTCACTTGAAGACCTCGAAGAATACCTTGGCAACCAGTCGATTTTAACCATCCCCGAAATCGTTTTGTTAGAAGTTGATGAAGACGGGGATTGTTTTTTATTGGTGGAGCGATTGAAAAAGAACTTTATGTTCAACGGGATGATAATCGTCCTTATTTCACTTTCAAACGACAGGGATTTCAGACTAACTGCGATGCGCCTGAAAGTGCACGACTTTTATATTTATCCGTTTTCGATGTCGGATTTGCGTGAGCGGTTAAATTTTTTGGTAAAGTTTAAATTAATAAAGCCTAAATTAATTGATATTACCGAGGAAGTTGATACAACGTACAAGATCCCGTTCAGTAAACGTTTGCTGGATATTCTTATTTCGGGCACTATGCTTTTGATACTTTCGCCCATCATGTTGCTCATCGTTATTGCTATAAAATTAAATTCAAGAGGCCCGGTAATTTATAAAAGCAAACGCGTTGGAACAGGGTATAAAGTGTTCGATTTTTACAAATTCAGGTCAATGCGTACAAATGCCGATAAATTACTAGTCGAGTTATCAACACAAAATCAGTACGCAAACGAGGATGGGGGCACAAAGGCCGCATTTGTTAAAATTAAAGACGATCCGCGTGTAACTAAACTCGGTAAATTTTTGCGAAATTCGAGCTTGGATGAACTCCCGCAACTGTTCAATATTTTGGTAGGCGATATGTCACTGGTTGGTAATAGGCCGTTGCCCGTTTATGAAGCGGAAATGTTAACTTCCAACGAGTGGTCGATGCGTTTTTTAGGCCCGGCGGGGCTTACCGGTTTATGGCAAATAACAAAGCGCGGGAAATTGGATATGTCAGAAAGGGAGCGGAAAAAACTGGATAACTTTTATGCCCAAAACCATTCCTTTTGGCTGGATATGAAAATTATCATTAAAACTGTGCCGGCTTTATTGCAGAAAGAAAAAGTTTAAACAGATGAGTAATAAATTTAGAACCATTTGCCTTTCATTATTTATCACAACTTTTGCCACCAATATTTATGCCCAGGCAACAATTTTTCAGGACCTATCTTACCCTTATCTTGAAAAACTGATAGCTGCCGCCAAAACTAATTACCCCCAGGTTAAAGTATTGCAGGAGCAGGTGAACATTGCGAGAAGCACTTTTCATCAGTCGAATTTTGGCTGGCTCGACGCCTTCAGCGCCTCGTATATTTATAGCCCCCAAGGCAGAACGGCAACGAGCGCAACCAACCCGATTATTTTTAACGGGCTCCAATTGGTAGCTACCGTTAGCCTCGGTTCGCTTTTTGAGCGGCCATATACTATCCATAATGCGAGGGAGTCGGTTAAAGTTGCGGAAGCACAACAGGAACAGTATTTACTAACCATAGAAGCACAAATAAAACGATTTTACTTTGCCTATTTAGAGGCGCAGGCCGATTTAAGGAACAAAGTAAACGCCGTACAAGATGCAACTACCGCTGTAAGCCAAATTAAACACACGTTTGATAAGGGAGAAACTACGTTTCAGGTTTATAATGAAGCTTTAACAAACCTTTATAATCAAAACTCGTTTAGGTTACAGGCTGAACTGGCAGTGTTTACTGCAAAAACCAATCTTGAAGAACTTTTGGGGGCAAAGCTGGAAAGCATAAAATAATAATGGAATCATCTTCTTATTTTTCTCTTTTAAGCAAATATAAATTCATAATAATTATCGTTGTCCTGGCAACCGTAATTGCTTCCTTTTTCCTTGTCAAAAACCTTCCGAACGAATACGTTTCAAATACCCAGATCGCGACCGGTATAGTTGATGCATCAAGGCACCTGCTGGATAAGGACAATACCCCTAACGCCCAACAGGACGAGATCAACCGTGAATTCAGTAATTTAACAGAGATCATCCAGCTGAAAAAGTTGATAGACAACGTTTCTTATCAATTGATCATCCATGATCTGAGCAGCCCTACCCCATACCGAAAGCTTAACCATCAATTTAAAGATCTGAGCCGGCCGGCGATCGCGCACGCACTTGTAGTTTATAAATATAAGCTGCAAAATGGCCAGCCTTTATCATTATACAACAAGGATGAAAACGGCCTGAACGAGTTGCTCATCTCCATGAAATACGATGAACGATCGTTGAGAAAAAACCTGACAGTTGAGCGCCAGGGAGAAAGTGATTTTATCACGCTAACTTTTGGTTCCGAAAACCCGGAGTTATCCGCTTTTGTTGTCAATACGCTTTGCAAAGAATTTTTGAATTATTATACCGTAAACGTAAAACAGAACGAATCAAACGCTATAAGCTTTTTATCAAATTTATTAACTGAAAAAAAGAATGCCCTTGACAGGAAAAAGGATTCACTTCAGCAGTACAAAATAAGAAACGGCATTTTAAACCTTGATGATCAGGCAAAGTCTATTTTTGCAGAAATACTGGCTTACAAGGACAAAAAAATTGAGGCCCAGCGAACTATTGCATCCTACGATGGGGCCGTTAAAGCCATCGATGCAAGGTTTGATCCGAAAGACAGGAGGTATATTGAAGCAACGATAAGCCAGTACAACCAGTCGATCACAAACACAGAAGACCAACTTCGTACGCTGAACGAGCAATATGTTCACAGCGGCTTTAATCCCACCTACAAACCGGCATTAGACTCGTTGCAGAAACAATTAACCACGCAAATTAACAATACTTCCGACAAGTATATCTCTAATCCACTCGTTGCCAAGGATGATCTCGTAAAGCAAAAGATGACCCTTGAAGTATCAAGGGACCTTGCGAAATACAGTGTTGAGGCAATTGATAGTGAACTTAGAGACCTTAATGCAAAATTCGACAGGCTTGTGCCTTTTGATGCTACCGTAAAAACTTTTGAATCGGATATTACCATTGCAAGCCAGGAGTACCTGGATGTATTGAATAAGTACAATTCCATCAACCTGCAATCAAATTTTTCCATCAAGCTGATGCAGGTTGAACCAGCGACACCTGATGTAGCTGAACCATCAAAAAAACTATTGCTCATCGCCCTTAGTGGCCTGGTTAGCTTGGTTATTTGCCTTTTGGCATTGTTTGTACTTTATTATCTTGATGATAATGTAAAGGAGCCCACCGATTTAGTTAACAGGACCCAGCTGCCTTTATTGGGCTCAGTAAACACAATCAGCGGAACGGTACCGGACCTGAGAAAACTTTGGGATGTTGAAAACAGGCAAAAGATGCAGCAATTTAAAGAATTATTGAGGTCTATACGTTTTGAAATTGACCAGGAGTTAAAGGGCGGTAAGATTTTGGCTATAACCAGTTTGGGCGAGGGTGAAGGTAAAACGCTTTTGGCAGCCAGTTTAGCTTACTCTTATGCCGCGATCAATAAGAAGGTTTTGTTGATTGATGGTAACTTTAACAACCCTTCTATCAGTAACAGCATACAGCCTAAATTATATGTTGAGGATTATTTCAGGGGTAGCTCGTACATTGAACAGGACAGTAATGCCATCAGTGTTTTAGGTAACCGGGGCGGTGATGTTACTCCTTTGGAAATTAATGATGAACAGCACATCCAAACTGAATTTAATGATTTGAAATCAAGGTATGATATCATATTAATAGATCTGCCCCCGCTTGATTCGCTAAACAAATCAAAAGAATGGTTATTATTTGCAAATAAAACAATAGCAGTTTTTGAGGCTAATAAAAGTATTGATAAATCACAAGTTCAATATATTGATTATCTCAAAAACCTGAATAGTAAATTTGCAGGATGGGTTTTAAACAAAGCTGTTGTAAATAACCATTCAAAAAAAGCAAAACATTAAATTAGCTGACCTTTGCCCGGATAGTTCATTTTATTAAATTTGAGGACAGTTAGCAATGAAAATTGAACATAAAAAGGCGGTTGATCCCTTTAAAGATTTAAGCACATTACAAAAGCGGTGCCTTACCGCAGCTATTATACTTGCTTTTGTGGGAATCTTTGTCTGGTTTTTAAAAATATTATTTTTTTAATGTTATAACTGTTCAAGCAAATGCCCGATGACCAGGTTATAAATAATGGAACAAAAAAAACCTTCTGGGATAAGATAATTATTCAAAAACTTTCGGCGCCTGTAATCATTGTTTTTTTAGTTTGTACATCGCTGGCTGTAAGCTATGTAATAACCAGGGAAGGCTATATTGCCGGACTTATTATTTTATTCGCACTTGCGGCTCTGCCTGTTGCTTACGCTACAGTTGTATATCCCAGGTTCGGGATAATGACCTTAATTGTCGTAGCATTTTTTATCAATTACTCATCCCGCTTTTTACCCGAACCGACCCCTATCGGGCTGGTAATGGATGCAATGACCTATTTGCTGATACTGGGATTTTTCATAAAAAATAAGTCGGATAAGCAATGGGATTATTTCAAGAACCCCATCACCTATTTTACACTTGCCTGGCTCGGTTATAACTTACTCGAGCTTATTAACCCCGCTTCGCCGTCAATTTTGGAATGGGTTTTTACGGTGCGGACCGTTGGGGTTATTATGCTGATGTATTTTGTATTTCTTTATCATATCAGGACTAAGGAATTTATAAAATTATTGATAAAGCTATGGCTGGCACTTGAAGTTATCGCTGCATTTTCAGGGTTGCAGCAGGAACATTTTGGTCTTTTCGGGTTTGAAAACGAATGGCTGCACCGATTTCCCGAGCGTTATAAATTATTATTTATTGGAGGGCATTTAAGAAAGTGGGGTATTTTTTCGGACCCTGTTGTTTATGCTTATAATATGGTGGCGGCGGCACTGGTGTGCATCGCATTGATGTTCGGGCCTTTACGAACCAACACGAAAATCATTTTAGGGTTTATGGCGGCGTTCTTTTTTATGGTAATGTTATATTCCGGCACACGGGCTTCGTACTTGATCATCCCGGCTGGGTTGAGCATGTTGTTCATATTAAACTTCAATAAAAAAGTATTGATATTTGCCGTTGTTTGCGCGCTCGTACTTGGTGTATTGATAAGGGTGCCCACTTCGAACCCCACGCTGGCCCGATTTCAAAGCGCCTTCAAGCCGTCAAAAGATGCCTCGTTTGAAGAACGCTTAAAAAACCAGGAGCGCATTAAACCTTTTATTTTATCACATCCAATTGGCGGTGGTTTAGGTTCTGTAGGCGTATGGGGCCAGCGCTTTGCACCTGGCTCATACCTTGCAAAATTCCCGCCTGACAGCGGCTACGTAAGGGTGGCCGTAGAAATGGGATGGATTGGGTTATTACTTTATTGCATATTTAATTTTGTTATCCTATATAAGGGAATCCAATATTTCTATTTGATCAGGGACCCGATGCTAAAATCCTATTGCCTGGGGATGATATTATTCATTTTCGCCTTTGATGTCGGCAACTTTCCGCAGCAGGCGCTCGTACAATACCCGTCTAACATTTTATTCTATTTGGCCATGGCCCTTTTAAATATTACGATGCGGTTAGACATTGAACAAAGAAAATTAAAACCTATTGAAACGGGAGAGGTTTAATAAGCAGCAATAAATAAAATTAACAAATGTTCTTACGGAATGCCATTAAGTCAAACCCGAAACTAAGAAAAATTTTACATTGGCTCCTGATACCCCGCGGCCAGGCCAGGCCCAAATTATGGGTTCGGTTATTTATAAACCCATTTTTTCATAAAAAAGGCAGTAGCACTATAATAAGAGTTAATAACACGATTAGCAAAAATGCATTAATTGGAGCAATGGGCATCCCGGCAAAAAAAATGCCTGCTTTGCCCATCGCGGTGGCAGAATCGGCCCGGTTTATTAATAAATATTATTTTGCGACCGGCAGCCGGTAAAAAGTGTAAT
This sequence comes from uncultured Mucilaginibacter sp., assembly GCA_903864275.1. GTDB lineage: Bacteria > Bacteroidota > Bacteroidia > Sphingobacteriales > Sphingobacteriaceae > Mucilaginibacter. The sequence goes on along the minus strand of CAIPFE010000049.1, from coordinate 89,303 downwards.
GGACCTTAAAAAAAAGTTGATCAACAAACACACTTTATCTTTAGCCAGCAATGCGGTCATGCCTGTGGTGGGCATGGTTACCGTGTCGTTGCTGGCCCGCAACTTGTCAGGGCCCGATTTTGGTAACTGGATATTATTCCTCATAACATTCACTTTAGCAACTTTATTCAGAAGCGGCTTCTTACAAACATCGCTTGTAAAATTTTATGCCGGTGCAAGCAAGGAACGGGCTTTAGCCGTTGCAGGGTCAACATGGTACCTGGGTTTTGCGATAACGGCCATATTGGCGTTTATCAGTTTTCTGATCTGCATTTTTTACCATGGCCATCCTGAAATAGACATCATCAGTAAATGGTTCGGTATAATTTTTTTCGCCACACTTCCTTCAAGTATAGCTTTATGGATACTCCAGGCCGAAGAGCGTTTTGACAGCGTCTTCCTCCTCCAGTTAACATTTCAAACTGTATTTTTTATTTCAACAGTAGTATTGATACTTTTTCATCAAACATATTTTCAAATAATTATTTACGCCTACTTTTTTTCGGCTGTAATAACCAGCCTGATCTCCATATTCGCCGGCTGGGCAAAGATCAAGGCGATACCGGCCAGGACCCGCGAAAGCATTAAAGAGCTGATAAACTTCGGGAAATATAGTGTAGGCACTTCCATCAGCTCCTACTTACTTAGAAGTTCTGATACGCTAATCATCAAATTCATGTTTGTAAACCCAACTGTTGTTGCTATATACTACCTTCCCCAGCGGCTAAACGAAATAATTGAAATTCCATTGCGGAGTTTCATTTCGACGGCTCTGCCCGCTATGTCTGCAGCGATACATCGCGATGATAAAAGGCACGCCACCTACATCATGAAAAAGTATGCGGGTATACTGACTATTTTGTTGATCCCGGTATCAATTGCTGCAATTATTGGCGCCGACCTAGCGATCAGCCTTATAGGCGGCAAAAATTATGTCAATTCCGATGCAGCTAATATTTTCCGTATTTTTATGAGCTTTGCTATTTTATTGCCTGTCGACCGATTTTTTGGAATCTCGCTGGATATCCTGAATAAACCTCAAATCAATATGACAAAGGTTATATTGATGCTGATTGTGAATGTGGTTGGAGATTTCGCGGGGATTTATATAACGCATAGCCTTTATGGTGTTGCACTTTCATCCATCTTCACTTTCCTGGTGGGCATTATTTACGGGTATTGGATGCTTAAAAAGTATCTGAATTTTACCATGATGGATATATTCAAATTAGGAGTTATCGAAACGAAGCTGATAATTATGAATACCATCACCAGGATCAGAGAAAAAAAAACACAACAAAAGGTGGATGGCAAGTAAAATGCTTTATGATAAACAAATACCCCCTAATTTTTTAACATGAGTCTTCAGCATCAGCACATAATTATTTTTTCGCAAATGCAATTTGACGGCGCCCTGGAATCCACAAATTACACCATGGCGAAGCACCTGGCACAAGACAATTATGTTTATTATGTCGACAGGCCGTACACATGGCGTGATTATATCAAATTCAAAAACACGCCCGGTTTCCGTATCCGCAGACCACACTTTTTTTCGTCGAAGAATAGTTATATTGAAACCGAAATACCAAATCTTAAGATCATCATTACGCCGCCGGTACCTTCTATCAATATGCTGCCCGAAGGTAAGTTGTACCGGCTGGCCCTTAAACTCAATGAATGGATAGTAGGCGCCCGTTTAAAAAAAGTAATAAACGCGCTAAATATCAAAAACTTTATTTATATCAACTCTTATAATTTCTCTTTTCCAACGCTTCATAAACTAATTAATCCAGTATTAACTGTTTACCATTGCGTTGACCCAATAATTGAGCCATATCAAACCAAACATGGATTAATTTCGGAAGATATCCTGGTAAAGAGTGTCGACATGGTAATATCCACCAGTAAGGAATTGCGCAATAAAAAAGCTCTGCTGAATAAAAACTCTTATTTTATCCCGAACGCCGCAAATATCAGCCACAGCCAAAAAGCGCTCAATCCTGATTTGAAGGTAGCGGATATTTTAACCAATATAAAAAAACCAATAATAGGCTATTTCGGCGCTATAGAGCGGCGTATTGATTACGACCTGGTAAAAAAACTCGTGGAAACTAACGCCGATAAAAGTTTTGTATTTATAGGGCCGATAGACAGGTATTATATAAAGGAAGAGGATTACAAAGCTCCCAATTTTTTCCTCCCCGGGCCCGTCCCCTATGAGCTTTTGCCATCTGTGTTAAAGGGGTTTGAAGTGGCAATAATCCCTTTTAAAAAAGATGAGGTGAGCAATAATATTTTCCCGCTAAAACTTTTTGAATACCTGGGCTCAGGCCGGCCGGTTGTTTCAACCGATTTTAATCCCGATCTGAAAGATTTTACGTTTGATAGCGTTCCTTATTGTAAGAATGCGGAGGAGTTTACAGAAGCGATAAAAATTTCATTGCAGGATACCCCGGCCCTGCAGCAAAAACGACTTGCTATAGCTGCCGATAATACCTGGGAACACCGGATAATTGAAATAAAAGAGTTGCTTCAGATAAACATGGCTAAGAAATGCAGCAATAAACCTGTTGCAGCTTTAAAAAATTGAAACAAACACGACCATTTTAGCGGTTATTACGTATAAGTTGTTGAAACATGGAGATGATTAAATACATAGCAGCGGTAATTACAAGCATACTTTTTGTTTACCTTGGTATATACAGTTCATACCTGTTTATATTTTCGGCAGCCGGTAAATTAATTAAAGTTAAAAAACCGCCGGTTAGTGCCGTTTTATCAAAATTTGTAATTTATATATGTTCCTATAAAGAGGACGAAATAATATTAAACTCCGCCGCCAGCGCCATCACCCTTGATTACCCAAAGGAACTCTTCCATATATGTGTAATAGCTGATTCGTTAAAACCAGAAACGGTAGCGAAATTAAAAAAAATGCCGATACAGGTATTGGAAGTGGTTTTTGAAAGCAGTACAAAATCAAAAGCCTTGCATAAAGCCATCGATAACACAACTGATGGTTTTGACGCAGCAATAGTTTTTGATATCGATAACATTGCCGCGCCTGACTTTCTGTACCAGATAAACAATTATTTGCAAGCCGGCAACCGCGTAGTACAGGGGCACCGGTTAGCTAAAAATACAAATACACCGATTGCCGTTTTGGATGCTATAAGCGAAGAGATCAATAACCACATCTTCCGTAAGTCACAGCGGGTGTTTAACCTGTCGGCTGCTATTATCGGATCAGGCATGGCGCTTGAATACAAGTTATTTAAAGAAGTTATGCTGCAAATTGACGCCGTTGGTGGCTTCGATAAAGAAATGGGCTTATTGCTCACGCGAAATAACATTGGCGTTGCGTATGCTGAAGATGCATTGATCTATGATGAAAAGGTAAGCAACCCCGAAGTGTTTAAAAAACAAAGACGCAGATGGTTGTCGGCCCAATTTAATTTGTTCAGAAAATATGGACTTAATGACCTGGCTGAGCTTTTTAAACATGGCAACTTTGATTATTTCAATGAGATATATCAAACGGCAATTTTACCGCGTATCTTAATGCTTGGTTTAATGCCGTTCATGCTGCTGATCTCCCTTCTGACCCCGGGCATCGGGCCCGGCTGGCAATTATGGTTTATTGCTACCGCCTGCTGTTACACTGGCATCCTGGTAGCAGTGCCGGCAAGTTTCTTTAATGATAAACTTTTGAGCGCAGTTTTAAAAATACCCCTTATATTTTTTACAATGGTGCTGCTATTATTTAAATTAAAAGGAGCTAACAAAAAATTTATACATACACCGCATGGTCAGTGATTAGTCGTTAGTGATCGGAGTTTGGCTTTTATCCTTGTACTGATGTCCACTTGTCCAGAAAGTTAATAAAAGGTAAAATTTGCAGTATCGCTATAGTCTACGCTGCTAAAATTGAAAATAAAGTATGAGTGATCCTGTATCTATTGCTATTAAAAATACCCGGAGCGACACTTTTGCCGAATATCCTAAGGAGAAAGCTTTGCCTTATTTTCTCAATAAATGCGCCAAACAATATCCTGATAAAACAGCCATCAAATTTCATGAGCGTACGCTCACCTACAAAAGCTTATTCGAAAGTTCAAATAAGCTCGCTAAGTTGTTGATCGACAATAATATAAAAACCGGTGATATTGTTGCGCTGGCGCTCGACCGCTCGCCGGAAATGGTGATGGCCCTTTTGGGCATTCTTAAATCGGGAGCTGCTTATGTACCGCTTGATCCGGAATATCCTAAAGACCGGATAGAATTTATGCTGGAGGATTCATCGGCTAAAGTATTGTTAACATCAAAAAAATATAAAGGTCATTTCAGTTCTAATGCTAAGGAAATATTAATTGAAGATGCGCTTGAAGCGCTTTCGGCCTATACTTCCGCAGAACCTGAAATAAAGATTACCAGCGAAGACCTGGCTTATGTACTTTATACTTCCGGTTCAACCGGCAAACCGAAAGGAGTCCAGATCAGGCATTATAACCTGGTTAATTTTTTGCTGAGCATGCAAAAAGAGCCCGGGATGAATGCCGATGACAAAATACTTGCGGTAACCACCATCTCATTTGACATTGCCGGGCTCGAACTATACCTGCCCTTAATATGCGGCGCGGAACTCATTTTATCAAACTCCGAAACTTCAAAAGACGGCCGTTTATTGCTCGACCTTGTTAAAGGCGAAAATATCAGCTTTATGCAAGCGACTCCCTATACCTGGCGCATGATGCTGGAAGCGGGATGGGAAAAATTCCTGCCGATTAAAATCCTTTGCGGTGGGGAAGCGCTGCCCAGGGACCTGGTAAGTAAACTAACGGGACGCAGCAGCGCCCTATGGAATATGTACGGGCCAACTGAAACTACTATTTGGTCGACGTTAAAACTTATTGAAAGTGACGAGGATATCACCATTGGCCGGCCCATTGCAAATACACAGGTTTACATCCTCGATGAAAACTTAAATGCTGTTCCTGACGGTGCCGTGGGTGAAATTCTGATCGCGGGGGACGGCGTTGCGAAAGGTTACCTCAACAGGGCCGAATTAACCGCTGAAAAGTTTATTGATGATCCCTTTGCTGAAAATACCGGCCAGAAGATGTACCGCACCGGCGATCTTGGAAAGTTCAAAGAAAACGGTGAAATTGTGTGCCTGGGGCGTATTGACCACCAGGTAAAAGTAAGGGGTTACCGGATCGAACTGGAGGAAATAGAACACGCTTTGGTAAACCAGGCTGACATAAAAGAAGCTGTGGTTATTGCCCGTGAGGATACCCCCGGCGACCCGCGTTTGGTAGCCTATGTGGTTTTAACGACAGGAATTGAAGCGCACGACCTTAAAACACAAACTTTTGGCTGGCACCAGGCATTAATGGCGGTACTGCCCGAATACATGGTGCCTGACGACTTTGTTTTAATGCCGGCAATCCCAATTACCCCCAATGGGAAAACCGACCGTAAATCGTTACCAAAACCTGATTATAGTTTAGTTAACCGTGGCGGCGAATATGTTGCCCCGCGTACAGATGTAGAAAAACAGGTCGCTGAAATATGGGAAGAGTTAATGGGCCTGGAGAAGATCAGCATTTTTGATAATTTTTTCACCTTGGGTGGCAGATCGCTGGTAGCTGTGCAAATAATGGCCCGCATTGAAAAATTGACGGGCAAACGTCTTCCGCTGGCAACACTGTTTGAACATTCAACTATCGAACAGCTATCGCTCATGCTTAACCTTGATGCGAAGTCTATCAGCTGGGAGTCGCTGGTACCTATCAAACCAAAGGGTTCGAAAATGCCGTTGTATATCGTGCATGGCGCGGGGCTAAACGTATTGTTGTTTAACGCCCTTGCTATGAACATGGATGACGAACAGCCTGTTTACGGGCTGCAAGCAAGGGGGCTGAATGGCATTGATGAGCCATTGGATGTGATGGAAGAAATCGCTGCTAATTATATAACGGAGATCCTTGCACAAAATCCGGAAGGGCCTTATGCCCTTGCGGGATACTCCCTTGGCGGTACTATCGCCTACGAAATGGCACACCAGCTTTTGGACATGGGCAAAGAAGTAAAAATGCTTGCCGTATTTGATACTTATGCCAAGCAAACCAATATATACGATCCATTTTTTAAAAGGACGATCAACACTATTTCCCTTTTTATAATGAAACTGCTTTACAGCTTTGTTTTATTTTACCAGGATCCCAAACGGACTTTTGAATATAAAACGCTGATCATGAAGCGCAAGATCATCCGGCTTTTCTGGAAGATATTTAAGGGCAAAGAAGAAAAACAGGAAGGGTTTTTCGCTTACGACAATGAAATTGACGAATCAAGCGCAAAAGCAAAACGTAATTATTATCAGAAACCACTGCCTATAGTCGTCGATTTATTTAAAGCCCAAAAAAAGACTTTCTATATGGCTGATTTCGATTACCTGGGTTGGCGGGAATTTGCACTGAAAGGCGTAAACGTACACGATATTCCGGGCGAACATAATACGATTTTTGCGCCGCCAAATGATAAACAATTCGCAATCGTATTACAACAGTGCCTCGACAGGGTATCGGCAACCAAATAATGAAACAGGTCTCCATTATCACCGTAAATTTCAATCAGCCAAAGGTTACGGAAGAGTTATTGGAATCCATCCCACACTCCAAAGCAGGCCTTGAGCTAATTGTTGTGGATAATGGCAGTAAAACGGATATACCGACCGACTGGCAATCAAAATACCCGCACGTAAAATTTATCCGCTCCGAAAAGAACCTTGGTTTTGCCGGGGGGAATAACCTGGGCATAAAAGAAGCAGCCGGTGACTATCTATTCTTTGTAAATAACGATACGGAATTTACACCCGGCCTTGTAGAAAAATTAGTCGAGGTAATGGAAGCAAACCCTGCGGTTGGGATGATCTCACCAAAAATCAAATATTTTCACGATAAAAGCCTGATCCAGTATGCTGGTTATACCCCGATGAATTATTATACGTGCCGTAATAGCTGTATCGGTTTGCACGAAAAGGATAAAGGGCAATATGACCATTTTACAGGGCCCACCGCATATTGCCACGGCGCAGCAATGATGGTTAAAAAGGAGGCCATTGAAAAAGCCGGGGTGATGAACGAAAACTTCTTTTTATATTATGAAGAAGTTGACTGGTGTGAACATATAAAGCGAGCGGGGTACCAGGCATGGGTTTGCACCGATGCCCTCATCTACCATAAAGAATCTGTTTCTGTCGGTAAAAAAAGCAGGCTGAAAGAATATTTTATGAACCGCAACCGCATATTGTTTATCCGCAGGAATGCGCCGGCTTTTAAAGAAATTGTCTTTTTGATTTATTTTAATTTGCTGGTCGCCCCACGTAACGTGATAAGTTACATTAGGGATAAAAATTACAATTTTATTCCTATGCTTTTTAAAGCTATATGGTGGAACTTTACCCATTCCAAAAACAGTAAAAATTTAGGATACCCCATCAACACCATCGCATGAAAATTACTTTTTGGCTGAGCCTGTTTATTGTTTTTTACACCTTTATGGGGTATGGTATTTTACTTTACTTCCTTATCAAAATAAAAAGGGCCTTTAAAGGAAAACCAATCATCCCCTCGACTGCTGACGATCAATTACCTGCCTGTACATTAGTTGTAGCTGCTTATAACGAGGAATCATTTATTGAAGAAAAAATAGCAAATTGTTTGAAGTTAAACTACCCTGCAGGCAAATTAAAATTAGTTTTTATTACTGACGGATCATCTGATCAAACACCCGAAATAATTAGCAGGCATCCACAAATTCAGTTGCTGCACCAACCCGCGCGGGCCGGAAAAATTGCCGCTGTGCACCGGGCCATGGAATATGTAAACACCGAAATTGTGGTTTTTACCGATGCCAATACATTCTTAAACCCCGAAGCAATAACCCGGATCTGCAGGCATTATTCGGACAAAACCGTTGGCGCTGTCGCTGGTGAGAAGCGCGTGCAAATTGATGAAAATGCCGATGCCAGCGCCGCCGGAGAAGGTTTTTACTGGAAATATGAATCCGCCTTAAAGAAATGGGATTCTGAGCTGTACTCGGTGGTCGGTGCGGCCGGTGAGTTGTTCAGCGTGCGGCGGTCACTTTACCAGGATGTGCCCGCCGACACGGTTCTGGATGATTTTATGATCTCGATGCTTATCGCTGCAAAGGGTTACCGGATTATTTACGAACCCGAAGCTTTTGCTATTGAGACCGCGTCGGAAAACGTATCAGAAGAATTGAAACGAAAAATAAGGATCGCTGCCGGGGGCATCCAATCTATCTTACGCCTGAAAAGTTTATTTAACCCGTTCAAATACCCGGTGCTTTCATTTCAATATGTCAGCCACCGCGTTTTACGGTGGACGGTTACCCCTTTTCTGCTGATACTGGTATTTATTTTAAATGCAGCTTTAGCCTTCCAGTCCGGCGAAGCTTTTTACCAGGCATTTTTCCTGGCGCAAATTTTATTTTACCTGCTGGCGTTCCTCGGATTCATCATGGAAAAAAGGCATATCCGCATCAAAGCCCTTTTTATCCCCTATTATTTTTGCGTGATGAATTACGCGGTGTTGATGGGGATCATCCGCTACTTTAGAAAAAAGCAAAGCGCTATTTGGGAGAAGGCGCAAAGGAAAAGTGGATGAGGATAAAAATTAGAGTCATAAAATATTCGTTTCGAAACTTTCTTACTTCAGCTGTAAATACAAAACCGCCGCGATGGCTGCGCCTGCTATTGGCCCTAAAACAGGTATCCAGGCGTAAGCCCAATCGCTGGTGCCTTTGTTTTTAATTGGGAAAATAAAATGAATGATGCGTGGTCCCAGGTCGCGGGCTGGGTTAATGGCGTACCCGGTCGTCCCGCCAAGGGAAAGGCCGATCACCCATACCAGGAAGGCAACGGGCAACGCCCCTACCGAGCCTAAGCCTATTGGCGTGTTAGTCGGGGTTATTTGAGCGCCGGCAATATAGAACACGGTGAATACAAGTACAAAGGCCCCGATTATCTCGCTGGCAATATTGGATACATAATTGCGTATAGCAGGGCCTGTACAGAAAACCGCTAAGATGGCATCAGGTTTATTGTTACGCTGAAAATGATCATAGTACATTAACCAAACCAGTATGGCTCCGATAAAGGCACCGAGCATTTGCGCGACAATGTAGGACAGCACGCTTGCCCACGGAAACTTACCGGCTATGGCCAAGCCGATAGTGACTGCGGGGTTTAGATGCGCGCCGCTGTAAGGCCCGGCAACAACAACGCCCACGAAAACGGCCAAACCCCAGGCCGTAGTGATGACTATCCAGCCGCTATTGTGGCCTTTTGTGTCGTTTAATAATACGTTGGCAACTACGCCGTCGCCTAACAGGATCAGTAACATGGTGCCGATCATTTCGGCCATAAATGGTGTCATTTTTTATTTTGGTTAAGATTAATATTTTGTTAGTCGAAAGTCTAAAGTCTTAAGTCCGAAGTTGTATTTTATGTCAATTCCTGACTTGAGACTTTCGGCTTTAGGCTTTAGGCTTTAGGCTTTAGGCTTTAGGCTTTAGGCTTTAGGCTTTAGGCTTCGGACTTAGAAGCCCAACTCTGCGTTGCATAAACCGCTCTTTTCCAGCCTGCCATTCCCTTTTGTGCCTCATCCTGATCTGAATTAGGCATAAAATCCCTTTCTGATTGCCATTGCTGTTGGATTTCTTCCACATTATTCCAGTAACCAACAGCGAGTCCGGCTAAATAGGCTGCTCCAAGGGCAGTTGTTTCCACAATTTTCGGCCTTATTACTTTGCAATTAAGCAGGTCGGCCTGGAACTGCATTAGCAGGTTATTGGCGGTGGCGCCGCCGTCAACACGCAATTCTTTTATCTTCATCCCGGCATCGGCCTCCATTGCTTTTAACACATCAACAGTTTGATAGGCAATTGATTCAATAGCCGCCCTCGCTATATGACCGGCTGTGCTTCCCCGTGTGAGCCCTACAATGGTACCCCTGGCATCGGGATCCCAATATGGCGCACCAAGGCCGGCAAATGCTGGCACAAAATAAACGCCCCCGGTATCATTCACATTTAAAGCAAGTTGCTCCACTTCAGCCGAAGTTTTTATGATCCCCAGTCCATCGCGCAGCCACTGTACCACAGCGCCACCGATAAATATACTGCCTTCAAAGGCGTATTGAATTTTGCCGTCTATTTTCCAGGCAATGGTGGTCAATAAGTTGTTTTTGGATGCGATAAACTGGTCACCAATGTTCATTAGCATAAAGCACCCTGTACCGTAGGTATTTTTAACCATTGCCCTATCAATGCACATCTGCCCGAATAAGGCTGCCTGCTGGTCACCGGCAATGCCGGCAATAGGAATTTTAGAAGCAAATATAGTGGTATCTGTTTCGCCGTAAACTTCACTCGACTGCTTCACCTCGGGCAGCATACTTTTTGGGACCCCGAATATTTGCAATAATTCCTCATCCCATTCCTGGGTTATGATATTATAAAGCATGGTACGGCTGGCATTGGTCACATCGGTCACATGAACTTTGCCGCGTGTAAATTTCCAAACCAGCCAGCTATCAACCGTACCGAACGCAAGCTTGCCGGCATCTGCAAGTGCTTTAGCCCCTTCAACGTGGTTCAGTATCCAGTTAATTTTTGAGGCCGAAAAATAGGCGTCGATGATCAGCCCTGTTTTGGCGCGGATGGGTTCTGTTAAGCCTTCGTTTTTAAGGTGGTCGCAAAAAGCTGCGGTGCGCCGGTCCTGCCAAACAATGGCGTTGTAAACTGGTAACCCCGTTTCCTTGTTCCACACAATCGTGGTTTCGCGCTGATTGGTAATGCCTATCGCCCTGATATTTTTGCCGTTAATCCCGATCTTAACAGTAGCCTCGGCAGCAACGCCGGCTTGGGAGGCCCAAATTTCATTGGCATCATGCTCAACCCACCCGGGCTGTGGAAAAATCTGGGTAAATTCTTTCTGGGCAACTGACCTGATCTGCCCTTTGTGATCAAAAATAATAGCCCGCGAACTGGTGGTACCCTGGTCTAAGGCTAAGATGTATTCATCTTCCATAATTTAAATTGGTTGCAGGTTGGTTTGATAAATTTAGAAATTTTAACTGATAATTCTATTGAAATCTGCGGCCGGGAAATTAGAATTAAAATAAAAAAGACAAATCACAGGTATTTACGAACCCGAAGATGCCTGCTGTTTCAGCTATTCTTGCTTATTCCAAACCGTACGTTATGATTTCTTCGTATATAAAAAAGTGATCTCTATCATTTTACAGGGTGTCAGTTATCATCAATCTGTTCTTTAAATGAGGTTAATTTTGAGCTATTAAGAAGCATTGATCAAACATGAGCGATATCAATACAAGCAGACCAGCCGACGTTTCAAATTTCTTTGTTGCAGGTATTAACTACAAAAAAACGGACGCCGAAACCCGGGGGCAGTTTGCCATCAACAGTGACCAATATGAAAATATTATAAATTTAGCCCCCTCATTTAAGCTGGATGCTTTCTTTATACTTTCCACCTGTAACCGTACCGAAATTTTCGGTTTTGCCGAATGCCCTTCCCAGCTGATTGCTCTATTATGTACACAAACTAAAGGCGACGAAAACACCTTTACCGACCTGGCCTATGTAAAAAACGGCGAAGCGGCGATAAGTCATTTATTTAATGTTGGCGCCGGGTTGGATTCACAGATATTAGGTGATTATGAAATAATAGGGCAGTTAAAACAAGCCGTTAAGTTTTCGAAAGAACGTGGCTTTATCAATTGCTTTTTAGAGCGCCTGGTCAACAGCGTACTGCAAGCTTCAAAAACAATTAAAAATGATACATCCTTAAGCGGTGGAACGGTTTCCGTGTCCTTCGCCGCGGTGCAATACATCAAAGAAAGCATAGTCATTGATGCGGATAAAAAAATACTATTGATAGGTACCGGGAAAATCGGGCGTAATATTTGTAAGAATTTAGTTGATTATTTGGGCACGACAAATATTACCCTGGTAAACCGGTCGATAGAAAAAGCGGCCGGGCTGGCAGCCGAGTTAAATTTGAATTATGCCCCCATAAGTGAGCTGGCTGATCAGATTGCTGCAGCCGATATCATATTGGCGGCTACAAATGCCGGTGAGCCTACTATCCTGCGATCACAACTTGCGAACATGGGCAATAAACTGATCATTGATCTATCCGTTCCCAACAACGTAGAAGCCTCTGTAAGGGAAATGCCCGGCATTACCCTGGTTAACGTAGATGAGCTCGCAAAATTAAAGGATGATACCCTTAAAAGAAGAGAAGCAGAAACACCCAAAGCAAAAATGATCATCGCGGCACAAATGGCTGATTTTATGGAATGGCACCAAATGCGTAAAAACGCACCTGCGTTAAATGCTATTAAAATTAAGCTGACCGAGATTCACACATTGCTTAAACTTACTTTTCCAAATGCAGGGCCAACCTGCCCGGTGATGAATGCTGATGAAAAAATTCAAAGGGTAATTAACGGCATTGCGAACAAAATGCGCTCCCAAAACCAGCAGGGCTGCCATTATATCGAGGCCATTAATGAATTTATTAATGTTAGTGTGGTAAAAAATTAGTTGAAAGTTGATTTGGTTGGATTAAGTTGATTGGGTTAAATACCCTTTTGCAAGTTCTATAAATTCATCAATCTGACGATTTTCCCAGTCATTATCCTTATTCAACTGCCCGGCCAACAAACTCGCCACGACCGGCGCCATTTCCGCAGCGGCCTTCGCATCCAGAAAAAGCGCCGTCAACCGCCGGGCCAGCACATCCTCCACCGTCCGTGCCATTTCTTGCCTTACGGCCCATATTACTTCTGCTTTAATATTTTCCATCCGGGGATGCAATTTTTCAGCCCATTCCGGATTTTCTTTGATCAAATCGAGCAATGTCTCCCGGTCGCTGCCGTAAACATAAAGGTGATCGGTGCGGTCAACTTCTTTTTTATTGCCGTGGATAGGAAGGTTATTCGTTATGCATGGTCGGGGGTTTAGTTTAGCAGTCTCTATCGCTGTCTTAATCGTATCCTGCGCCATCCGGCGGTAGGTTGTCCATTTGCCGCCTGTAACGGTGATAAGCCCCGATGCTGACACTATGATCTTATGCCTGCGGGATATTTCTTTGGTTCCGCCCGATCCCTCCTGCGGCGCAGCCAACGGGCGTAACCCGGCAAATATACTGAGCACATCTTTTCGTTCAGGCGGCCGGGTTAAGTACTTGCTTACGTTGCGCATTACAAAACCTATTTCCTCCTCAAGGGCCCTGGGTTCAAGGCTGTGCGCATTGATGGGGGTATCTGTGGTCCCGATTAAAAGCTTGCCATGCCACGGAACAGCAAAAAGCACCCTGTTATCATCTGTTTTAGGGATCATCAAAGCATCCTCCCCCGGCATAAACGACCGGTCGACTACAATATGAATACCCTGGCTCGGCCGTACCAGCGGCTTTCTGTGCGGTTCGTCTATTTGCAGCAGGTCGTCAACAAAAACGCCTGTCGCATTTATTACCGCCCGGCTTTTGATTTGATAAATTGTCCCGGCCTCCACGTCCTGCGCGATAACCCCGGTTATTTTTCCATCCTCTTTTAGCAGGCCTGTTACTTTGAAATAGTTTAATACGGTTGCACCCTGTTCAAGGCAGGTTTGTGCAAGGTTTATGGCCAACCGGGCGTCATCAAACTGGCCGTCGTGATAGACAACTCCTCCGTAAAGGTTCTTTTCCTGCACGCCCGGCAGCCTGCTTAATGTTTCTTTTTTTGAGATATGCTTAGAACGCCCGAAACTAAGCTTGCCTGCCAGCAGGTCGTAAAAGGTTAGGCCGACGGTATAAAACGCGCCGGTCCACCATTTATAATTTGGGATGACGAAGGATTCATTTTTTACGAGATGAGCGGCGTTTTTTATCAACAGCCCGCGTTCATATAAAGCCTCCCGAACGAGGCCAATATCTCCCTGCGCCAAATACCGTACCCCGCCGTGGACCAGTTTCGTGCTCCGGCTGGAGGTGCCTTTGGCGTAGTCGGCCTGTTCAAGCAGTAATGTTTTATAGCCTCGCGAAGCAGCATCAAGAGCGGTACCTAAACCTGTAGCACCGCCGCCAACAACGACGATATCCCAGGTTTTTTCGGGGTCGACGAGCGCTTCGATTAGCTTTTCACGTTGGGTGGTGGGCACGGGGGGTTTTATATTATCGGGGACATTGTACTATTAATACTATTGTGGACAAAAAGTTCCCATTTTTTCTATATTGTTACGTCATCTGTCAATTTAATGTCGCAGCCAGTTATGCTGTCTTTAATTAAAGCATCCTTCAAGTTTTCACTGATATAAAAATTAATGTTAAATGGCCCTATTTTAAAACCCTCGAGGGATTGATCAAATCCGGCATTAAAGCATATCTTTTCTGACTTAATTGAACGATACGGTAGTTTATCAACAAAAAAATCCTCTTTTAACTTTTCAGACTCTTCAATGTATTCTTTTTTTGAAGTTAAAATAATAGGGGCCGGGTTACTATTAAAATTCCCGGAAGCGATAAATGAAGATTTAGAATAATCTACAAAATCCGTGTAATCAGATATTATATGCATAAAGTAATACCCGATCAGATCGTTTTTTTTATATATCACTTTGGCGGGATAGTAATGAATTGGCGGGAGATGAAATTGCTGAAAAAGCAACTTCAATTTCGCACTTACGATAAATCCATCGGATAAAAATGAACTGACCAGATCAGTAGGCTTGGCCCATCCATGCATTACCAGACTATTCAGGTCTGGTTCAAAATCAGGAAAAGTACCCTTCATCGAAGCACGGTAGTAGGAATAATAAGAATCCGATTTGTTTTTGTCGTACCCCTTCTTCCATTTTTGAATTTGCGGATATGCTGGGCCGGTTTCTTTTGTATCGCAAGCTTTTTCGAGTATATAATATTGCATACGATTATTCATTTTAGCCCATATCTAAACACAGCGTAATTTAGCTAAAAAATAGAAATATTGATAACTCAATTAACCTAATCCAACTTAATAAACTAATTTCTATATCATTATTAATCATTTGTTTAAAACAAATTAATAAAACACTTGTTTAATTAAAAAAAACTCCTTACGTTTGTATCATTAAAACAATCTCAAATTGGCTAAGAAAAAAGAACCGGCAGTTAAAGACCTCTCTACAGAGGAGAAAATAAAGGCTGCGGCTAAAAAGCTGTTTACGCAAAAAGGCTTTGCGGCTACTAAGACAAGAGATATTGCAGAAGAAGCAGGCATCAACCTGGCGTTGTTGAATTATTATTTCCGGAGCAAGGAGAAATTATTCGAACTGGTGATGAAGGAAAATATTCAGCTTTTCCTGGGTGTAATGATAGAAAAGATCAATAATAACCCCCTGCCCTTTGATGAACAAATAGTTTTTATAGTAAGCAATTATATAGATATGCTGCTTGAAAACCCAGGCCTGCCATTTTTTGTGCTGAACCTCTTGCAATCAGGCAATGCGCCTGACGGAAACCCGGATGACCCGCTGTTTAAAAATATTGAGAAGATGCGGAATTCCTTTTTACATAATATCAAGGCCGCGATGGAAAAAGGGGAAATAAAACATGTGCATCCCCTGCATATCATCGCCAATTTAATGGGCATGCTCGTATTCCCTTTTATTGCCCGGCCAATACTTATGGCACGTTCGGGCAATATAAGCCAGGCTGAATTTGAACAGCTGATGATAGAACGTAAGAAACTTATCCCGGAGTGGATCAAGGGGATGATAAAGGTGAGTGGCGGGTAGGAAGTGGCAGTAAGCAGTGGCAGTAGCAGTAAGGCTGGGATCGAATACTTGCAACTCACCATTCACTACTCACCATTCACAATCTCACGTTAAACAAATGATTAAAACTAAATATTAAATATAATGATCAATACACCAAAGCTCAACAGGAAGATATCATCAAAAATAGGATGGTGTTTTGCTTTCCTGCTCTATGCGGGCGGGGCTTTTGCCCAGGAGAAAAATACAATAACCCTCGAGCAATGTTACCAGCTTGCAAGGGTAAATTATCCCTTGTCAAAGCAAAGGGACCTTATTGAGAAAACAAAGGAATATAATATCGACAACATTGCAAAGGGCGTTATACCACAATTGACAGTGAACGGAACGGGCACTTACCAGTCGGCGGTAACCGGTATTGCCATCCCTGGTTTTTATAAGACTGTTATACCAAAAGATCAGTACAATTTACATGGCGAGGTTTCACAAACACTCAGCGACTTTGGTATCAACAAACAAAAAAGGGAGATCAGCGGCACTGATGCCGACCTGCAGCAGCAAAACCTGGAAACGGACCTGTTCCAATTAAAGGACCGTATTAACCAAATGTTCTTCGGTATAATTTTGATCGATGGGCAACTGGAGCAAAATGAGTTATCGGAAAAAGACATTCAAACTGGCATTAGCAAAGTACAAGCGGCAGTAAACAATGGCACCGATTTTAACAGCAGTCTTAACAAGCTCAAAGCACAGTTATTGACGACCGGTCAGCATGCTATTGACCTGAAAGCCTCACGGAAGGCTTATGCAGATATGCTTGGCCTATTTATTAACCAAAAAATTGACGAGCATACTGTATTGGAGATACCTGCCGCACCGGCTTTAACCGATTCTATCAATAGACCCGAACTGAAATCATACGATCTGCAAGCACAATCGTATGCAGAGCAGCAGCATCTTACCAAAATCAGCAATTATCCGCAATTGAGCGCATTTTTCCAGGGTGGCGTGGGCGATCCGTCGCCGGTTAATTTTTTGGCGTCGGGCATATCGCCTTATTATATCACCGGTTTCAGGCTTAGTTGGAGCATCGGCGGCTTATATACTTATAAAAAGAGCAAGCTCATCAGTAAAAACAACCAGGAAATGGTGCTCGACCAGAAAAACACCTTCCTTTTTAATACCAACCTTACCCTGCAACAGCAAAACGCGGATATAGAACGCTACCGGCAACTGATACAATCGGACGATGAAATTATCAAACTACGGGATTCGGTAAAGCAAACATCCGCTGTTCAATTGCAGAACGGCGTTATCACGGCAAACGATTACCTGCTGGATATCAACGCGGAAGCCCAGGCAAGGCAGGACCGTGCGCTGCACCAGGTACAATTACTTATGTCCCAATACAACCATAAAACAACATCAGGCAATTAACGCTATCCAAATAAATAAAATGAAAAAATTACCAGCTATACTACTTGTGTTTGCAGCCTTGGTCTCGTCCTGCAACCAAAATAAAATTAAAACAGATGCTTCCGGTGTCTTCGAATCTGATGAGGTGATCGTATCCGCCCAGCAAAACGGCCAGATACTTTCCTTCTCCATAAAAGAGGGAGATACTATTCGGAAAGGGGCCATTATCGGGGACATTGATATGTCAAACAGCATCATCCAGAAGCAACAGGTACAGGCAACCATACAGGCCCTTGGCGAAAAGACCACCAATCCCCAGCCACAAATTGAATTAGTTAAAAAACAGGTAGCGGTGCAGCAATCCCAGCTGGCACAGCAGATACGGGAAAGAACAAGAACAGAAAACCTGCTGAAAGCTGATGCCGCTACGCAAAAACAATTGGATGATATTAATGCAGCTATTGACCAGCTAAAAAAACAAATTGCCGTGAACGAGCAGCAGATTGCGCTGTACAAATCGAATATCGCTACGCAAAACAGTACCGTGTTAAGCGAAAAAGCGCCACTGGAAAAATCTGCCGCGCAAATACAGGATGAGATAAATAAAGGAAAAATTGTGAACCCCATCAGCGGCACTGTGCTAACCAAATACGCGCTGCAGGGAGAAATGACGACAACCGGCAAAGCCCTGTATAAAATAGCCGACCTGGATACGCTCAGCTTAAGGGCATACGTAACAGGATCGCAGTTGACAGCGATAAAACTGGGACAGCGTGTGAAGGTATACGCTGACTACGGCACTAAAAATTACAAAGAATACGCCGGGCAGGTATCATGGATCTCGGACCAATCGGAGTTCACGCCTAAAACAATACAAACCAAGGATGAAAGGGCCAACCTGGTTTATGCGGTAAAAATAAGGGTAAAGAATGACGGTTACCTGAAATTAGGTATGTACGGTGAAGTAAAATTTAAAGATGATAACGCTAAATAACATCGATAAAACCTATAATAAAGGTTCGGTTACTGCGCTGAAGGACATTTCTTTTTCGGTAAAAGGCGATGAGTTATTTGGACTCATCGGGCCCGATGGCGCCGGTAAAACAACACTTTTCAGGATACTGACTACCTTAATGCTGGCGGACAAAGGTGAAGCCAGCGTGAATGGTTTTGATGTGGTGAAGGATTACAAACAAATAAGGAATTGCGTTGGATATATGCCCGGCAAGTTTAGCCTGTACCAGGACCTGACAATAAAAGAAAACCTTAATTTTTTCGCTGCCATATTCGGTACGACCCTGGAGGAAAATTACGACTTGATAAAAGACATCTATCAGCAAATTGAACCTTTTAAAGACCGCAGGGCGGGACAACTATCTGGTGGAATGAAGCAAAAACTCGGTTTATGCTGTGCATTGATACACCGGCCCAAAGTATTGTTTCTGGATGAACCTACCACGGGCGTGGATGTGGTATCAAGAAGGGAATTTTGGGAAATGTTGAAGAAGCTGAAAAGGCAGGGAATCACCATCCTCGTATCAACAGCTTACATGGATGAAGCAAAGCTTTGCGACCGTATAGCACTGATACAAAAAGGACAAATATTATCAATCGATACCCCGGCAAATATCATTGACTCATTCCCCGAAAAGCTTTATGGCATTAAGTCGGCAAAGTTTTCTGGCGTATTCAAGCTATTGCAGGATACCAGGAGTTATCCCGGCATAGCCAGTTGTTTTGCCTTTGGCGATTCGCTGCATGCCACTTTTAATGATTCATCGGATAAAAGGCTGATAAATTACCTGCACACCAAAGGCAATTCGGATGTAACTATGGAAACCATTACCCCCGGCGTTGAAGATTGTTTTATACACCTGTTAAAAGAATAAGCAAATGCAACCGGTAATCATAACAGATAAACTCACCAAACACTTCGGCAACTTTATCGCTGCCAATGAACTGACCTTTGAAGTTGACAAAGGGGAGATCTTCGGCTTTTTGGGCGCCAACGGTGCGGGGAAAACAACAGCTATGCGCATGCTATGCGGACTGCTGACCCCCTCATCCGGGAAAGCCACCATCGCCGGGTTTGATGTGTATAAGGAAACGGAAAAAATAAAACGGAAGATCGGCTATATGAGCCAGAAGTTTTCTTTATATGATGACCTAACCGTATCAGAAAACATCCGCTTTTATTCAGGCATTTATGGTATGAATAATCAGCAGATCAGGACAAAAACAGCGGAATTACTGGATGAACTGCAGCTACAGAGCGAAGCAAAAACCCTCGTGCGGGAACTGCCTTTGGGCTGGAAACAGAAACTGGCATTTTCGGTCTCCATCGCTCATGATCCCGACATTGTTTTCCTTGACGAACCTACCGGCGGGGTTGACCCGGTTACCCGCAGGCAATTCTGGGACCTCATTTATCACGCGGCTGATAAGGGCGTAACCATTTTTGTAACTACCCACTACATGGATGAAGCGGAATATTGTAACCGGGTTTCTATCATGGTCGACGGGGTAATAGCTGCACTTGACAGCCCCTCAAACCTTAAAAAACAATATGCCACAGACAATATGGAAGACGTGTTTTATGAACTGGCACGAAAAGCAAAACGAAAGGCGGATTAAATATGAAACAACTGATCGTTTTTATAAAAAAAGAGTTCCTGCAGGTTTTTCGCGACAAGCGATCATTATTGCTGCTGTTTGGCCTGCCTATAGCACAGATCGTATTATTCGGTTTTGCTTTATCCAACGAGGTCAAGAATTCTAAAATTGTGGTGGTTGATTATTCCAAAGATGCTGTAACCAGCCAGATCATCCGCAAAATCGCGGCAAGCAAATACTTTAATATCGAGCAAAGCATGCAGAGCGCTGACCAGTTGCAGGCTGCATTTAAAAAGGGAGCTATCAAAATGGCGGTGATCTTTCCTGCCAATTTTGCCCTGAACCTGCAGCATACCGGCAAAGCATCCATGCAGGTGATCGCAGATGCATCCGATCCCAATGTTGCCACAACGGTAGTTAACTATGTTACGCAAATCGTTAACAGTTATAACGGACAGTTAAGCAGCCTGTCGGCACAGCCTTTACAAATTGTTCCCGAAGTGCAAATGATGTACAATCCCCAACTATTGGGCGCGCCCAACTTTATACCGGGCGTTATGGCCCTGGTGTTAATGCTGGTGTGCACCATGATGACCTCGGTAGCCATTGTAAAGGAAAAAGAACTGGGTACAATGGAAATATTACTGGTTTCGCCCTTTAAACCATTGTATATTATTATCGCTAAGCTGACACCCAACCTGTTTATTTCAATTATAAACTATTTCATCATCATTATACTTAGTGCCGTGTTTTTGGACCTTCAGGTAAAGGGGAGCCTGTTATTGCTTACGTTTTGCAGTATCCTGTTCATCTTAACCTCCTTATCCATCGGGCTGCTGATATCCATCGGCGCCAAAACACAACAGGCGGCCATGATGGGTTCCCTGATGGGTATGATGCTGCCCACCATGCTGCTTACCGGGTTTTTGTTTCCGGTTGAAAACATGCCCATAGCCTTACAATGGTTAGCAAATTTTGTTCCGTCCCGATGGTATTTTATTATCGTAAAACAAATAATGCTGAAAGGGCTGGGCATCGCATCTGTATGGAAGGAAACGCTCATTCTTTTGGGCATGTGCGTGTTGCTTTTTACTATAAGTCTTAAAAAGTTTAAAATAAGATTACAATGAAAATCTTACTATTCCTTCTTGAAAAAGAGTTCAGGCAAATATTGCGTAACAAGCAAATGATTCCCTTATTGCTTATCGCACCGGTAATACAACTTGTGCTGCTGCCTTTGGCCGCCAACTATACCATTAAAAATATTTCTATCGCCGTGGTTGATAACGATCATTCCACTTTTTCACGGGAACTCATTTCCAAGATCACTGCTTCGGGTTATTTTAGACTTACAGGATATACGGCTTTTTATAATGAAGCACTATCGCTAGTGGAACAGAATAAAGCAGACCTTGCGCTCCAGATCCCTGTAAATTTCGAACGAAACCTTGTGCGGGAAAACTCGGCGAAAGTTTTTATAGCCATTAATGCCATTGAAGGGACAAAAGCCAACCTGGGCGGGGCTTATCTTGCCAGCATCATCAGCGACTTTAATTCGGACATAAGGATCAATTGGCCTGCCGCACCGGCGGCAAGCGATCCGCCACAGGTCGCGGTTATATCATCCTATTGGTATAACCCATTCATGGATTACAATTTGTATATAGTGCCTGCCATACTGGTTACGCTGGTTACTGCAATGGCCGCCCTGCAATCGGCTTTTAATATTGTACAGGAAAAAGAGAACGGCACCATTGAGCAGATCAACGTCACCCCGATAAAAAAACATATATTCATCCTTGGAAAGCTGATACCCTTCATGGTCCTTGGGATCATTCTTTTCACGCTTGGTCTATTTATCGCGTGGCTTTTGTACGGCATAGTCCCTGCCGGAAGTCTCCTGACATTGTATGGCTCACTTATCATTTATCTTTTTGCGATGCTGGGCTTTGGCCTGCTTATATCAACTTATTCCTCAACACAGCAACAGGCCATGTCGCTCGCTTTCTTTTTCATCCTGATATTCAACATGATGAGCGGGATGTTCAATTCGGTGGATAGCATGCCGCAATGGGCTCAAACCATTGTACAAACCTTTCCGACAAGTCATTTTATAAAAATAATGCGGATGGTGGTGTTGAAAGGAAGCGGATTCAGCGATATATTATATGAAATAGGCGCTATGTTTGTTATAGGCCTAATATTAAATACCTGGGCAGTTTTGAATTACAGGAAGACGACGGGTTAATTGGGGAGTTTGCAGTGGGCAGTTTTTAGTTAGCAGTTTTTTACTGCAAACTGCCAACTTTCCTCTTCTACTGCAAACTGCTAACTTATTCTATCCCTTTCACATTCATCTTCACCGTATAAATCGCGGTTGATGCTGTAATAAATAAAACGTCCTTATTAGCACCGCCAAAACATAGGTTAGCTGTCCAGGGTTCGTTGATGTCGATATGGCCTATCTTTTTTCCTTGCGGATCGTAAATGGTTACGCCTTTGCCGGTTAGGTACACGTTGCCTTTTTCATCCAGGGTCATACCGTCCGAGCCTTGTTCAACAAACAGTTTGCGGTCGCTTAGGGTGCCGTCCTTATTAATGGTGTATTTATAAGTTTTATTATCGGCAATATCGGCCACATAAAGGTATTTGAAGTCGGGGGTGCCTACTATGCCGTTGGGTTGTTTAAGGTCGGCATCAACAATAAATGGTTGTGATTTGCCTTTTGGCAGATAATAAACTTTCTGGCCGTCGAGGTCGGGTTTGGTGCGTGTCCACCAGGGGCGCTGGTAATAAGGGTCTGTCATGTAAATGCCCCCTTTGTTATCAATCCATATATCGTTCGGCCCGTTCATTGAATGGCCCTGGTAATCTTTCAGCAACACTTTAACCTTTTTATCCGGACTGATCGACCATAGCTGTTCATGCTCATCCGCACAGGTAACCAGGTTGCCTTTTTGATCAAAGTACATCCCATTGGATCGGCCAGCGCTGTCTAAAAAAACAGATAATTTACCATCTGTACTATACTCCCATATTTTATTATTGGGCTGATCGGTGAAAAACACATTCCCCATTTTATCCACCGAGGCCCCTTCGGTGAAACTGAATTGTTTGGAGATCAGCTGCGGCTTGTTAAGCGTATCGTAAGGCGCATCCTGTGCAAATGCGCTTAATGAGGCAGCCAGCAGTAAAAGGCAAATTGATATTTTATTTTTCATGGCTTTGTATTTTGTAGTGGTTATTTAATCCCGCTCTATTGTTGATTCTGAGAATTTTTTCGTGTGTCAAAAAAGGGTGTCATGGTGGGGTACTCGAACCATGCGCGCAGGCCAACGCACGATTTCCTTGCCCTTAAATTCATTTCGCCCTTTTCGACAACTCCTGCAGTAAATGCCAATCTCCATTAATTATTGCTTCCTTTTTAGTCCTTTTCCAGCCTTTAATTTGTTTTTCAAATGCGATCGCCTGGTGAATATCATTAAACATTTCCTGGAACAGTAATTTTACGGGCCTTCGTTTAAATGTATACGATTTGGGATCAAGGCCGCTTTCATGTTCATACAGTCGCCTGTCGATGTCATTGGTGATCCCGGTATAGTACGAGTTATCGTTACAAAGTAGTATGTAAACAATATACTGTTTCATAGAAATTTATTACTCATCCTAAGCTGACCCCTTCCCAACGCACATGGTTCGAGTACCTCACCATGACACCCTTTTCTCTTAGTCAATCTTTTTTAAAACAGGCCATTTATAATTCGGTTCTTTATACAACCCAAAATCACTCAAAGCAATACAAACCGGGGATTTTGTAATTCTCAGCCTCACTTTATTGGCGTTCACAGCCTGCGACAACCGTATCAGCCTGTTACCGCCAATACTTGTAGCTTCCGCGATCTGCTCCCATTTTCCATCCTTAAAAACATCTACAGCAACTGCTTCAATACGTTGGCCAAGCTTAATATTTTCCCTTAACCTGATCACATTGAACATAGTACGCTTGTGCATATCAATAATTAGTTCAGGCGTAGTAATATTGTCATCGGTAGCCCAATAGCTGTAACGGCTGTCATCCAATAAATTTTGTGGGCCGAATTTGGCTTTGTTGCCGCCGCGCACATTGCTAGCCTTTAATGTAGCCCCTTCAGCAAGATTATGGGCGAATGTTTGCGATAAAATTGTCCCGAATTGCTTTAACGAATTTACATCATTATCATATAATAACCCCCGCCTGTCGGGCGATAAGCCCAAATCAAGGCATGCCCCCCGCCCTACACTTTGATAATACAAGCTCATCAAAGTATCCGGCGATTTTACTTTATCATCCTGGTCTTTATGATAGAACCATCCGGGCCTTAAAGCTACATCACATTCGGCAGGCATCCAGTATTTGCCATCGCGCTGGCCTTCGGTGCCCTCGTAATCTTTGGTATAGCCATTGCCCGGTTCTTTTCCTGCATCGGGTGCATGCGGCGTATAGGTTGCCCAGCTGGTTACGCCGGCATGGCCATTCTCGTTACCTACCCAGCGCACATCAGGGCCGACATCTCCAAACAGCACAGCGCCGGGCGCAAGTTTGCGCGGGATGGCCCAGGTGGTATCCCATCCGTAATAAGTGGAGCGGTCGATTTTGCGTACTTCGCGTGCGCCGCCATAGTAGCCATCGCCGCCGTTTGCGCCGTCGAACCAGGATATAAATACAGGGCCGTAATGCGTGTAAAGTTCTTCCAGTTGTTTGCGGTAAACATTGGTCACGTATTCCGGCCTGCCATAAAGGGCGCTGTTCCTGTCCCATGGTGAGCAGTAAACCCCCATTTTCATACCCAGCTTATTGCAGGCATCGCGGTATTCCTGTAAAATATCGCCCTTCCCATTTTTATAAGGGCTTTTTGAAATATTATGCTCGGTGGTTTTCGTCGGCCACAAGCAGAAACCATCATGGTGCTTGGCAACAACTACTATTCCTTTAAATCCCCCTGCCCTGGCCGCACCCACAATTTGCATGGCGCTGAATTGGGTGGGGTTAAATATTTGCGGATCTTCATCGCCATAGCCCCATTCTTTGTTGGTATAAGTATCCGGGCCAAAATGTATTATGCAGTACATTTCCGTTTCCTGCCATTTTAACTGGCGTTCGGATGGCAGCGGGCCATAAGGTTTTGGTGCGGGCTGGCAGTAGGCAGTAAAAGAAGTCAGTAATAAAAATAGGCAGGCGAAGTACTTCATCGGTAAACACAATTGGTTGCGCTAATGTAAATGTTTTCAAACAAAATACGTAGAGACGCAATACTTGCGTCTCGGAGAAACGTGCCTGGTTGAAGTGTGTTCTACGGGATTGTATAAAAACCCTTACATTAGCATTCACTATGGTCAGCAAATTCAAATTACCGCTTTATCTTTTAATATTTGCCCTGCTCGCCCCTGCCTTATCCAAAGCACAGGACAAACCCATTTATAAAGATCCATCCCAACCCACCGATGTCCGCGTAAAAGACCTCGTATCAAGATTAACTTTAGAGGAAAAAGTTTCTTTACTTGGCTACCAAAGCAAAGCGATTCCGCGCCTGGGCATACCCGCTTATAACTGGTGGAACGAGGCTCTGCACGGTGTTGCGCGGGCAGGGGATGCAACGATATTCCCGCAGGCCATCGGCATGGCGGCGACATTTAATGACAGCCTGCTAAAACAGGTTTCAACCGTCGTATCAACCGAGGCAAGGGCAAAATACAACCTCGCAATAGCAAAGGACAGGCGCCTGCAATACATGGGCCTTACCTTTTGGACGCCCAATATCAACATCTTCCGCGACCCGCGCTGGGGACGCGGGCAGGAAACTTATGGCGAAGACCCCTATTTAACCGGCACCATGGGCACTGCTTTTGTAAAAGGCCTGCAAGGCGATGACCCGCATTATTTAAAAGTATCGGCAACAGCCAAACATTTTGCTGTACACAGCGGCCCCGAGGCTACGCGCGACCATTTTGACGCACTGGTTGATGAGAAGGATTTGCGTGAAACCTATTTGTATGCCTTCCACGCGCTGGTTACAATGGGCAAAGTGGAATCGGTGATGAGCGCTTATAACAGGGTAAATGGTATGCCAAATTCAATAAATAAATATTTACTGACTGATATTTTAAGAAAAGAATGGGGCTTTAAAGGCCATGTGGTGACGGATTGCGGTGCGCTGAACGATGTGTACGAGACCCATAAATCGTTACCGGGGCCGGTTGAAACCGCTGCGGCAGCAATAAAAGCCGGTGTCGACCTGGATTGCTCGACTGTTTTACAGGAAGACGCTGTGAAAGCCGTTAAACAAGGTTTGCTTACCGAAAAAGAAATCGATGCTGCATTATCAACGCTTTTCCGCACAGAGTTCAGGCTTGGCTTTCATGATGACCCGGCTTTGATCCCTTACCGCGGCTATGGTGCCGACAGTGTTCATAATGCCGCCCATATTGCGCTGGCCCGTAAAGTGGCACAGCAAAGCATGGTGCTGCTAAAAAATGATAATAATGTGCTGCCGTTAAAAAAGGCAAATATCTCCAGCCTGATGGTGATCGGCCCGAATGCTGCCGCCTTTGACCCTATGGTGGCCAATTACCATGGTACCAGCACCAAAGTAGTAAATTTTGTGGAAGGCCTTACCGCTGCAGTTGGGCCCGCCACCCGGGTTGAGTACGATCAGGGCTGCGATTATAAAGATACCGTCCATTTTGGCGGTACATGGGCTGCGGGCAATACGGATGCAACAGTCGCCGTGATCGGCCTATCCCCTACCTTGGAAGGTGAAGCCGGTGATGCCTTTTTATCAGAAACCGGCGGCGACCGCAAAGACCTGAGCCTGCCTGCAAGCGAAATTGCCTTTATGAAGGAGTTAAGAAAATCGGTTCAGCATAAACCCATCATAGCAGTAATTACCGCCGGGAGCGACGTGGATATCGATGCGATAGCCCCTTACGCTGATGCCATTATATTAGCCTGGTACCCGGGCGAACAGGGTGGTAACGCGCTGGCTGATATTGTTTTCGGCGATATTTCCCCATCCGGCCATTTGCCCGTTACGTTTTATAAGGCGCTAAGTAACGTTCCGGATTACAGTAATTACAATATGAAGGGCCGTACCTATCGCTATTATAACGGCCCGGTGCAATACCCCTTCGGCTTCGGGTTGAGCTATACCGCCTTTGAATATGCTTTACGAGGCGAATTTGAAAACAAATACAAAGCAACCGATACCCTAACCGTTAACCTGCAGGTTAAAAATACCGGGACGACTGACGGCGATGAGGTAGTGCAAGCCTATATCGAATACCCGCAAATTGACCGCATGCCGGTTAAGGAATTAAAAAGTTTTAAACGGGTAACCGTTACTAAGGGCGATACACAATCAGTTTCTATAAATATCCCCGTAAAGGAATTGCAAAAGTGGGACATGGAAACACATAAATGGAAAGTTTATCCCGGAAGTTATAAATTGATTTTAGGGAATAATTCGAGGGATGAAAAGTTAACAATGGCATTTACCGTGGCTGATTAATTGCCTGAACCATGATATCCTGAATATTCACCAGAGAAATCTGTAAAATCTGCTTAATCCCGGTTCAGACCAAGTGCGAATTTTACTGCCGCGCTGGCATGAATATCCGTCGTATCAAAAATAGGCACCGTACAGTCTTCCTGTTTTATCAGCAGTGGAAATTCCGTACATCCTAAAATAACGCCTTCGGCGCCTTGCGCTATTAAACCGTCTATGATGCTGATAAACCGCGCTTTGGTTTCGGCCGTGAAAATTCCTTTGGCAAGTTCTTTAAATATGGAATCATGAAGGAAATGCCGGTCGTCGTCGCCGGGAACAAGCACTTCAATTCCCTTCTGCGTTAACTTATTTTTGAAAAAATCCTGCTCCATAGTGATCCTTGTCCCAAGCAAAGCCACCTTTTTTATATGCCAGCCCGTTATCTTCGCCTCGACTGCTTCAGCAATATGGATGATCGGGATATCAATTTTTTGCTGAACATCATCGGCGACTATATGTGGGGTGTTTGCGCAAAAAACGATGCAATCTGCGCCCGCCTTTTCTAATTTTTGTGCGATGGCTGTAAGTTTTTCTGAAATCTCGCTCCATTCAGATGGGATTACAGGCGGCCTGAACTCCTCAAAATTCACGGAATAGAGCAGTATTTTTGCCGAGTTTAACCCGCCCATCAATTCATTGGTTTTTTGGTTGATGATCCGGTAATAATCTATGGTCGACAGCCATGTTGTACCGCCGATGAGCCCGAGTGTTTTCATAGTCATAGCAAATATCCCAAAAAATCCGCATAATCCTATAAATCCTGTGAATCGCGGTTATTTTTACTAATTTTGTTAGCATGAAACGTTCGGGAAGCGCTGATCTGCCTTTACATTATGGCTATGTGCCCACCTGGCTTGCCGAAAGGATGGCAAAGCTGGGTTTGGCCGTAGTGGAAAATATTGTGCTGGATTATGGTAAGGATGAGGTTTTACGCAGGCTGAGTGATCCTTTCTGGTTTCAAAGTTTGGGCGCTGTTATGGGCATGGACTGGCATTCATCCGGCATCACCACGTCTGTTATGGGTGCGTTGAAACGGGCCGTTAACCCCCGCAGCCGGGATCTGGGCATTTATAGCTGCGGCGGAAAAGGCAAGTATTCCAAACAAACGCCTGACGAATTATTAAAGATCTGCGAAACTACCGGGCTTGACGGTAACCATTTGGTAAGATGTAGCAAGCTTAGCGCGAAAGTGGATAATACGGCCATACAAGATGGTTTTCAATTATACACCCATAATTTTATTTTGAGCAGCAGCGGTAACTGGGCCGTGGTGCAACAGGGAATGAGTGACCTTACCAGTACGGCAAGGCGTTACCATTGGCATTCGGAAGCGCTTACCTCGTTCGTGAATGACCCGCACACCTTTATTTATGGACAAAACACCGGGCAAATTTTAAATATGGCCGATAAACAGGCTGATAGTTCAAGAAAGGGTGTGATGCAAATTGCCGCTGAAAACCCGGAACGAATGTTAAAAGAGATCGGTAAATTAGTGATGCCTGCCCATCATGACGTTAAAGCAAAAGATGTCGACTTGAAACGTCTTGGCGCAGTTTTATGGCTTGCCCACGAAAAACAACCGAAGGATTTTGAGGGGCTTTTACTACTGCAGGGCCTTGGGCCGCGCACCTTGCAATCATTGGCCCTGGTAAGCGAAGTCATCCATGGCACGCCATCACGGTTTAAAGATCCCGCAAGGTTTTCATTTGCCCATGGTGG
The DNA here is from genome assembly GCA_903864275.1 of uncultured Mucilaginibacter sp. Taxonomy (GTDB): domain Bacteria; phylum Bacteroidota; class Bacteroidia; order Sphingobacteriales; family Sphingobacteriaceae; genus Mucilaginibacter. The sequence continues at coordinate 60,078 of CAIPFE010000049.1, read as the reverse complement.
TAAAGACGGTCACCCATTCCCCGTGCCTACAAAAGTTTATGACGAAACCATCGGCGTGCTGCAAAATGCAATACATAAGGCAAAATTAGGCATATCCGAAAAAAATGAAGCCATCAAGAGGTTATCCCAGGTGGTTGAACGCGCCGAAAAAGATTTTACCCCCAATGCCAATTTTGATAAAGTAATCCAACGGGAAAGGGATAATTCATGGAAGTATGGAGGGCGAACAGTTTTTGGGAAGGCTAAACCGCCTGCAGAACTGCAGTTGAAGTTATTTTGAAATGTTATTTACTGCCGGAATGGCTTATAAAACGCTTTTGTAGCAAGCGCCAGCATCGCTTTATCCCCGCTTGAATCGCCGTAGGCATAAATTTCGTCATATTGCGACAGGTCATAAACGGACCTTATCCTTATTGCTTTTTCTTCGCCATTGCAGTTTTTGCCTTTTACTTTCCCGGTGAGTTGTTTGTCAACGGCTTCAAGTTCTGTGGCTATTAGCCGTGCGCCCATTTTATCGCTCCATTTTTTTATCCAGTTTTCGGCAGAGGCGGATACTATCGCGATCTCAAATCCCAAATCCTGCAATTTTGTTATTTCGGCAATTGCGCCGGGGCGAATAATTGCGGGTAATTTGTGGGCAGCAAATTGATCGCATGCTTTTTGAAAGGATGATAGGTCAGCTCCTCTAAAAAAATACCCGAGCACCTTTTCTTTTGCAAACTGGTTGGAAACGAGCTTTAATTTCAACGCGGCAAGCACGGGCCCATTGATCAAAAAACCAGTATAGAAACTGGCTTTCCCTTTTTGGTATTTGATCAGCTCAAGCAGGGTATCTTTGGTGGTGATCGTTCCGTCGAAGTCAAAAAAAGCTATCTTCTTCACAGCTTCATTTTTTTAAATTGAAATTCAGGGATGTTTTTAATAATGAGCATAATATAGTGCCAAAACCACTTTACATAGATCACATTTTTCTTTTTCTCAAAACCGTTATAAACTATATCCGCCAATTCGGCCGGGGTTGAAGTAAGCGGTTTGGGCAGTGGTATATTCTCCGTCATCCGGGTATAAACAAAGCCTGGCTTAACCGTCATCACATGCACATTTTCTTTAAAGCATTTGTTGCGCAAGCCCGCTAAATAAGCGCTAAATGCAGCTTTTGAGCTCCCGTAAATAAGCTTGCTTGCCCTGCCCCTGTCGCCCGCCACTGAACTTATGCCAATGATATCCCCTTTTTTGATGCTGATATAATGCTTTGCAGCGACATTAAGAATGGATACGGCCCCGGTATAATTGGTGTTGATCATGCGCTCGGTAAGGGCCCAATCGTTAAAAGCGTCTTCCTCGTCATCCATGATTCCGAATATGGATATGGTTACATCAGGCTTTGGGTTCAAGCTTTCAAAAAATGAAGCATGGGTGTGGTATTGAAGCGCGTCGAATTCATGCACAGTACAATAAACGCCTGTCCTTATCTTTATATCGGATTGTACGGCCTCCAACTGGGCGGGTTTCCGTGCCGCAAGCTGTATATTATATTTTTTGGATGCGAATTTTTTTGCGATCGCTATCCCGATGTCAGAAGTAGCACCCAGTACAAGGACTGTTTCCATAGGTTATTAATTAGGGGAAGTTAATAGTAAACGATCAGATTGGACAGACCTTATTTTTCCATCCGGGTTGTATTTTTTTATAATAGCTTTAAATTTTTCAAGCTCGGGATAACCTGCTGCAAGCACCTCGGGTTTCATACGGGCATCTTTCGACATATACAACCTTCCATTATATTTTAAAACAAGCGCATCCAGTTCATCAAGAAAGCTTAATAAACCTGTTCTTACCGGGAAGTCGAGCGCCAGCGTATAGCCTTCTTTCGGGAATGAGATCATGCTTTCCTGTTTGCCAAAAACCTTTAATACAGCCAGGAACGATCCCAGGCCTTCATCACTGATCCTGTGCAATATGGCTATCAGCCCATCTTTCGCATCCAGTGGCAATACAAACTGGTACTGCACAAAGCCGCTTTTGCCGTACATGCGGTTCCAGTGCAGCACGGCGTCGAGCGGGTAAAAGAAAGGCTCGTAGGATACTATATTATTGATCTCCTTTTTGAAATTCTTGGTATAATACAAAAAATTAAATGCCTTCACCGTAAACGTATTAAGCAGCCACGATGGCATATTAAATGGAAAAGTAAGTTGCTTGTTTTTCGGGAGCTTTAAAGGCTCGTTTTTCTTTTCTTCATCAATATCATTCAGTGCCGCGTGTTCGCCAAGCATTAAAATGCTTCGCCCGAAATTTTTTCCTTTTTTCAGGCAGTCGATCCAGGCGACCGAATAGGTATACGAATTATGTTCGTCAAACAAGCCTATCAATTCCTGCAAATTCTCCGCTTTTATTTGTTTTTGACGGATATAAGAAGTTTCAATTTTTTTAAGCCTGAACTTCAACCGGGTTATCATGCCAGTCAATCCCATCCCACCACAAGTAGCCTCAAAAAGGTCGGCGTGGCTATTTGGTGAACAGGTAATAACTTCATTTGAGCCAAGCACCAAATCCATTTCTATAATATGATTTGAGATCGAGCCATCAATGTGGTGATTCTTACCATGAACATCGCTGCCCACGGCCCCTCCCATTGTGATAAATTTAGTTCCCGGTGTAACCGGTAAAAACCAGCCTTTAGGTACAATAACAATGAGCACCTGGTCAAGGGTAATCCCGCTCTGGCATTCAAAAATGCCTTTATCGACATCAAAGGAAAGTATCTTATCGTATTTAAGTGTTGAAATTGTTCTTTCGGATAAAGATGCGTCGCCATAACAGCGTCCATTTCCCCGGGGGATAAACGAATCGTCCTTTCTTATAAGCTCGTCAAGCTGTTCTGCAAAAACAAAGCTTTCCTCATCACTTTCCATTACCGGGTAATTGCCCCAATTTGCTATCTGATGTTTCATTTATTAAATATCGGCGACCGTGGTAAATATAAGATGGCAAAAAAGCACGCTACCCATAATAGTATAGTTACTTGTATAAAACGGTCCTTAAAAAGTATCTCGGTTGGGGAGCCGGAATCTTTCTTCACAAAAACCACCTGCAGGTAGCGCATAATGCCGGCAATCACAAATATACTTGTATAATATAGCCGGTATGTACCTAACCTGCGGATAGAATCGTCATCCTGCGTATAATTGATATACGTTACGATAATAATGGCGCTAAAAAGGCCCAGCATGGTATCAAGGAAACTAAGGTTATACCCGCTCAAAGATTTTCTCATAGAACTGCCCGAACTATCCTGCAAAAGTATGTCGTCCCGACGTTTGCCGATGGCCATAAACAGGGCGAGCAGGAAAGTCATGATGATGAGCCATGCGCTGGTTTCCACATTAGTAATTATAGCCCCTGCTTTCACCCTTAATACAAATCCAAATGCCACGATTAGCATGTCGAGTATGGCAATATTTTTCAAACCGAAGGAATAGCCAACGTTCATGACAAAATATACGCCTAAAATAAACAGGAACCAGCAGTCGGAATTGGCAACATAAGCCAAAGCACTGCCCAAAATCAGCAGTAATATGCAAATAACAACGGCATGTGAAGGCTTTACCTTGCCCGAAGCCAGCGGGCGGCTTGATTTTACCGGGTGCTTCCGGTCGTTCTCAATATCACGATAGTCGTTAATGATGTAAATACTGCTGGCAAAACAGCAAAACGCTGCAAACCCGGCTAACAGTATTTCAATTTTTTGAGCAATAAAAATATGTCCGGCAAAAAATGAAGGAATAAAGATGAAAAGATTCTTGGCCCAATCTTTAGGCCGCAATAGCTTTATATAATATTTCATTAATTGAAACCTGTGCAATATACCACCCTGTTACGTTAACGGCCGGGAATTGTTATAGTTTTAAAAAACTAAAGGCGTTTCAGATAAAATGCTTGTAACGATGTTTACTCTGATTTATTAATTTGTTGTTATACAATCGTACCTTGGACCTATTATAAGCTACCGAAAAACATCAACAAAAGCTGATTATAGTGTTATTAATATTCACGCGGAAATAATTAAAGAATAAAACTTAAATGAAAACAACACTATTAACTATTTTTCCCGGAATCATTTGCTTGCTAATGACTTCCCTGGCAGACGTTAAACCTAATACTATATCGCAAGGAGAACAGCCACAGATCGCTATTGATAGCCAGGGCATTGTCAGAGTCGTTTTTGGGCAACAAAACAAAATATTCTGTTCTACTTCTGGCGATAAAGGGGTTACTTTTTCGCGGCCCGTATTAGTAGCGTCGTTGCCTGGAATGCATTTAGGGATGTCGCGGGGGCCGCAGTTAGCAAGTTCTGCTACTTATTCGGTTATCACCGCCCAGGATAAGTCAGGAAACATTCATTAGTACGAGCTTAAAAACTCGTCTAAAAAATGGAAAACCATTGGTATAATCAATGACCTTAAGGGATCAGCGCCCGAAGGGTTAATGGGTTTAACAGCCGATAAACAAGATAATTTTTACGCGGTTTGGCTTGATACCAGGGCAGGCGGCGGTAATAATATTTATTTCTCTTCTTTATCAAATAAAGCGGCAAGCTGGTCAAAAAACAGGTTAGTTTATCGCTCACCTGACAAGCTAGTATGTGGCTGTTGTAAACCAAATATAGCTGTCCATGGTCCGGAAGTAGCTATTATGTTCAGGAATTGGTTAAATGGATCGAGAGATCTGTACTTGCTAAAGTCATTGAATGGCGGGGTATCATTTGCTGCGGCCGAAAAATTAGGCATGGACACCTGGAAACTTAACGGCTGCCCAATGGATGGCGGTGGAATCACTATTGACAACTCAAATGTGATCCGCACCACATGGCAGCGGAAAGGCATGGTGTACTACGCTGAACCCGGTAAGCTTGAAATCAATATCGGAAAAGGAAGAAACTGTAGCATTTCAGGAGCAGGTGAACATACTGCACTGACATTTGAGGAAAACGATACTGTAAAAGTTATAATGCTCAAAAACAAAAATGAGGTAATTGTAGGTCAGGGCAGTTTTTTAAAATCCATCCAATTGCCAGGTAACAAAATACTTTTTGTTTGGGAGCGCGACAATAACATTAAATTCAAGAAGATCTGAGAGTGCTGTTATTCCCATTAGAGCTTCGACTTCATTCCAACAATAAGCTCAAAAACCTAAAAATGCTTTAAAGTGCGTCAAACTTTAATATTTTATAAAAAAACAAGTTATGGATCATAGCAAAATGAATCACATGCCCAGCCCAACAGTGGGCATGCAGGGACATGACCACCATGCCATGATGATCGCTGATTTTAAAAAGCGGTTTTATGTAGTCCTTGTTCTTACAATTCCCATTATGTTGTTATCAACGATGATACAGCAGTTTATGGGCATCAGCTGGCAATTTTCAGGTTCTTCTTATATTTTACTCTCATTGTCAACAATTGTATTTATTTACGGTGGATGGCCTTTCCTGACGGGATTAGTTGACGAGATGAGAACAAAAAATCCTGGCATGATGTTCCTGATTGGCTTTGCCATAACAGTTGCTTATAGCTACAGCGTGGCCATTGTATTTGGTTTAAAGGGAATGGATTTTTTTTGGGAGCTCGCAACCCTGATCCTGATAATGCTTCTCGGGCATTGGATAGAAATGAAATCGGTAGCAGGCGCGTCAAGGGAGCTGGAATTATTAGTGCAATTGATGCCGGATGATGCCCACCTGGTTGTTTCTGATAAGGTTCAGGACGTGAAAACGGCTACGCTGAATGCGAATGATGTAGTTTTGATAAAGCCGGGCGAAAAAGTTGCAGCTGATGGTATAATAGCAGATGGCGAAAGCTACCTGAATGAAAGCATGCTGACCGGTGAATCAAAGCCGGTAAAGAAAGTGAAAGGAGATAAAGTGATCGCCGGCTCTATCAATGGAAGCGGCTCATTTAAGGTTACTGTGTCCCATGCTGCAAAAGACTCATATCTCTCGCAAGTGGTAAAGTTAGTTGATGATGCGCAAAAATCTAAATCAAAAACCCAGTTACTGGCCGACAAGGCTGCAAAATGGTTGACTATTATTGCATTGGTCACTGGTATTGCTACATTCCTGTACTGGTATTTAACCGGCCAATCCCTGGCCTTTGCCATGGAGCGGATGGTTACCGTAATTGTTATTTGCTGCCCGCATGCGTTAGGACTGGCGGTGCCTTTGGTCGTAGCAAAGTCGACTGCCTTATCAGCAAAAAACGGATTACTGATAAAAAACAGGAACGCATTTGAAAATTCAAGAAAAATTACCACGGTTGTATTTGATAAAACCGGCACCTTAACAGTAGGAAAATTTGAAGTTTCCAAAATAATTTCCCTAAACAAAGACCTGCCGGAAAAGGAGATCGTTCGCCTGTCCGCAGCATTGGAACAAAATTCGGAGCATCCAATTGCTACAGGCATCTTGCAAAAGGTCAAGGACCTTTGCATCACTATTCCTTCAGCAGATAATTTCAAAGCCATTACAGGCCAGGGCGTTGAAGCTACCGTGGAAGGGAAAAAGATATTGGTTGTTAGTCCGGGTCATTTGAAAATGAATAATGTTGCTCTTCCCGACGGTTATAAATCCAATGATACAGAAACTGTTGTGTTCGTGATGATCAACAATGAATTAGCAGGCTACATTGCACTATCAGATGAAATACGCCCGGAATCAGCGGGCGCCATCAACACGCTTAAAAAAGAAAATATTAAATCCATATTGCTGACCGGGGATAATATTAAAGTAGCAGCCAGTGTAAGTAAAACATTAGGAATGGATAGTTTTATTGCAGAAGTATTGCCGCATCAAAAATTGGAAAAAATAAAAGAGCTGCAGCATAGAGGAGAATTTGTTGCCATGACAGGAGATGGTGTTAACGACGCCCCTGCACTGGCCCAGGCGGATATCGGGATAGCTGTAGGATCGGGAAGCGATATAGCCGCTGAGACAGCCGGTATTGTGCTGGTAAACAGTAACCCTAAAGATATTGTTAGTTTAATTTTGTTTGGAAAAGCAACGTACCGGAAGATGGTCCAAAACCTGGTTTGGGCCACTGGTTATAACGTCGTTGCCCTTCCATTAGCTGCAGGCGTACTTTATAACCAGGGCATTCTTCTAAGCCCGGCCGCCGGCGCTGTTTTGATGACAGTAAGTACAGTGGTTGTCGCCATTAATGCCAGCATGTTAAAAGTAAAAACATAGCTGAATGATGATCGGGCCAGTTAAAACCATGTTAATTAAATTGATTGCGTCCGAATAAGTTAGAATATTGAATAATCATTTATAAATTTGCTGGAAGCTTATTCGAACATTAATGAAGATCGCTCTTTTCCCTGGCTCATTTGACCCTGTTACCAAAGCCCACGTTGATATTGTAAAACGATCGGTAAGCCTGTTCGACAAGGTTTATATTGGCATAGGCGTAAACAGTACCAAGGGAGGATTGCTTAGTGTTGAGGTACGCGAACAAATGCTGCGGGCAGTTTTTGAAACCGATCCGCGTATACATGTCATAGCCTATGAAGGTTTGACAGTTAATTTCTGCAAAAGCATTGGGGCGGCTTATATGATCCGTGGAATCCGCACAGTGTCCGACTTTGAATATGAAAAGGCAATAGCCCAGATGAACCATTCGCTTGAGCCTGAAATAGAGAGTATTTTTATTGTAAGCAAGCCGGGCTATTCTTCCATCAGCTCCAGCATTGTACGGGAAATCATCCGTTATAATGGTGATGTTTCGCAGTTTATTCCCAAAGAGGCATTGGCTTATCTTTAGGCCTTTTCACCCGCTCAATCAACTTTTCCTTTACCAACACATCAATGATTGATGGAAAGGTATTTGCTATTATAGGCTCGATGTGATCTTTTTTAAACCAGCGGGCATCGGTTATCCCTTCTTCTTTTTGCGGTTTTAGTTTCTCCTGCCCCTTGCTCCTCATTTTAAACCAATGGGTTTTCTTCAAAACCACTTCCCCTTTCATAACATATACGTGGTAGGTTTTGCAAATTTTATCATCAAGGTTATTCACTTTTATGCCGCATTCCTCCTCAACTTCGCGCACAGCGGCCACTTTAATTTTCTCCTCTTTTTCTATTTTTCCTTTCGGGAGGTCCCATTTATTATTGCGGTAGATGAATAAATACTCGTCATTTTCATTTTTTACAAGGCCGCCGGCAGCTTCAATAAGAGTAACACTTTTGGCAACTGTTTTCAAAAAAGCTTTAGGGTCGCTGCATAACACATAGAAAAGTATATTTTTGCGCGCGGTTATCCAGGTATAAACTATTTTCAGATCAAATACGCCTGCATCAATCTTTTCGTAATTTTCTTTCTTTTTAGGCGCCGATTCTGTTAACAGGATTACCTTTTCGTTAATATAAATTCTGTATTTTTGAGCCATGTTTGATAAATCTGAGATAGAACAACAGGTTGCTGAATTCCTGCTGCAAATTAAAGCAATAAAATTGCAACCCAATAATCCTTTTACATGGGCCTCTGGCTGGAAGTCGCCGATCTATTGCGATAACCGCATTACGCTGTCGCATCCAACCATCCGCACCTACATCAGGCAACAATTAACCCAGATGATACAGGAAGTATTCGGACCGGTGGGCTGTATTGCCGGTGTGGCAACTGCCGGTATACCGCAAGGCGTTCTGGTTGCCCAGGAGTTGGGCCTGCCCTTTATTTATGTGCGTGCAAAACCCAAGGAGCACGGTACAGGCAATTTGATTGAAGGCGATGTACTGACCGGAAAAAGGGTAGTAGTGATCGAGGACCTGATATCTACTGGCAAAAGCAGCCTGCAGGCCGTTGAGGCCCTGCGTGAAGCCGGGTATGATGTGGCCGGCCTTGCAGCAATATTCACTTATGGTTTTGATGTTGCTTCCAGTAATTTTAAGCAGGCAAACTGCCCTTTTGTAACCCTGTCCAATTATAGCGCCTTAATAAAATATGCCGGTGATAACCAGTTTATCTCGGATAGCGATGTTGAATTATTAAAGCAATGGCGCCAAAATCCCGCTGAATGGGGGAAGTGAGGGGTGAATAGTTAGTAGTTAGTGGGGGTAGCAGCAGGTATATTGCCACTTTGCAACATTCCAAGCTTACAACAGTTACCGCAATTTTTAGAAATCAATATTATTCCTTGTTCTTAAATGCAGCATAACGGTTAACACGTTGATAACAAACAACGATATAATTAATAGTAGCATAACAACTGGTTAATCTTTGGTTTACAATGGCAATACGCAAAATGCGAATTAATAGTCTGCATTCGTCCACTTATTTTTCAACATATAAAACATCTCCGGGCAGGTTCAAAATTTTTTTAAATCCAGCCCGCATATAAAAGACACACCGGAACTATAATTTGTTACACTAAAATGGCGCAATAAATTGCTAATTAAGCGTGGCTGTGCCAATAAAACAAGTATTTACTGTACTTTTGCGGCAAATTAGAGGGGCAGTATGATCACGGTATCCAATTTATCTTTACGTTACGGCAAACGCACATTATTTGAAGATGTTAACCTGAAATTTACCCAGGGTAACTGTTATGGCATTATTGGCGCCAATGGCGCAGGTAAATCTACTTTCTTAAAAATACTCTCGGGCGAGATCGATCCTTCCGGCGGTTCTTATAGTTTTACGCCGGGAGAACGCATGGCGGTTTTAAGCCAGGACCATTATAAATTTGACGAATTTACTGTTATTGAGACTGTAATGATGGGGCACAAAGAAATGTATGCCGTGATGAAGGAAAAAGATGCCATTTACCTGAAAGAAGATTTCACCGATGCTGACGGCCACCGTGCAGGCGAACTTGAAAATCAATTTGCAGAGATGGATGGCTGGAATGCGGAAAGCAATGCTGCTACCCTGCTGAGCAACCTGGGCATAAAAGAAGAATTTCATTATCAACTGGTAAAAGACCTTGACAATACCCAAAAAGTACGCGTGCTATTAGCGCAGGCCCTTTTTGGTAACCCCGATATATTACTGCTGGATGAGCCAACCAACGACCTCGACATCCACACCGTGAGCTGGCTGGAAGATTTTTTAGCATCGTACGAGGCAATCGTATTGGTAGTATCGCACGACAGGCACTTCCTGGATACGGTTTGTACCCATGTAGTGGATATTGATTTTGCCAAGATGACCATTTATACCGGCAACTATACGTTTTGGTATGAATCGAGTCAGCTGGCATTAAAGCAACGTTCGGACCAGAATAAAAAGACAGAGGACCGTGTAAAAGAACTGCAGGAATTTATCCGCCGTTTCAGCGCCAACGCTTCCAAATCAAAACAGGCCACAAGCCGTAAAAAAGCTTTGGAAAAAATTAATATAGACGAGATCCAGCCATCAAACCGTAAATATCCGGGCATTATATTTAATAACCAGGGTCGCGAGGCCGGCGACCAGGTGCTGCAAATTGAAAACCTTAGCAAATCATTGAACGGTGAGCTTTTGTTCTCAAACATACGTCTGATGGTGAATAAGGGTGATAAAATTGCCGTGCTGTCACAAAACTCTTTGGCTACTACCGCGTTTTATAATGTTTTAACTGGCCGTGATAAGGATTATAAGGGCGAATTTAAATGGGGCGTAACCATTAATTATGCCGATATACCTATTGATAATACCGAATATTTTAAAGGAAAAGATGATAACCTGATCGACTGGCTGCGCGAATATTCAACCGGCGATAAGGACGACCAGTTTATCCGCGGCTTTTTGGGCCGGATGTTGTTTTCGGGCGAGGAAGTATTGAAGAAAAGCAATGTACTTTCGGGTGGTGAAAAAATGCGTTGCATGTTCAGCCGCATGATGCTCCAGCAAGCCAACCTCCTGATGTTTGACGAGCCGACCAACCACCTCGACCTGGAATCGATCACAGCCCTTAACAATGGTATGAAAGATTTCCGGGGCACTATCCTGTTCACCAGCCGAGACCACGAACTGGTACAAACCGTAGCCAACCGTATCATCGAGATTACCCCCGGGGGCACTATTGATAAACTGATGACCTATGATGAATATATAAACAGCGATGCAGTGCAGAAGCAGCGGGACGAGCTGTATGCCCTGGCCTAGTCCTGGGCTATTTCGGATTAGGAATTTCGATTTCGGATTTTTTTTAATTTAAGAAATGGCGTCGGTTTAGGTGAAAGGCAAAACGTTAAATGCGAAAGGTTGAGGGTTCCTGAATAATCTCAAATCCGAAATCGAAACTGCGAAGCACTCTTGAACACCGTTAAAAGAAGACAACAAGTGAAAAAATCCGACATCCGAAATCAAAAATAATTCGTTTATTTGCAGCCCGGAAAAAAAATAATGACTTGGTAGCTCAGCCGGTAGAGCAACTGACTCTTAATCAGTGGGTCGAGAGTTCGATCCTCTCCCAGGTCACTGAAAATCAGCCATTTACGATACTAATTTGTAAATGGCTTTTTTATTCTCACACATTTCTCACACAAATACGATAAAAAACCATTCCGATAGAAAAAAATAATCTAAGAAGCAACGATTTTTAGGATCACTGCGGAAGCTGATATACAGGAAATCAGAACGTATTTTTAATTTAACGGGCTAAATATGGCCAACAAATTGTCGTATTGTTATCATTATAAACTATGCCTCTGATTTAAGATTATCTTATTACGGTGGCAGAAATTAAACAATCGTACTTTACTTTATCCCGTTTTTTAGTATTTACCTAATTATATCGGCTGCATTTGACCAGCACAGGTGTTTAATATTTCTGAAATAACTATATTATCATCACGCAATTTTCTCCTGCCTCCCGATCTTTTAATTAATTTTGACCTATGACATTGCAGGAACTTGAACTATTAATACAGGAAGGAGAAGGTTACAACGTTGAGTATAAACAATCTTTTCCCTCTAAACTTAGTGAATTGGCCACTGAATTATGCGCCTTTGCCAACGCTAACGGAGGTGTATTATTGGTAGGGATAGATGATAAGCAGCAAGTCGTAGGGATTACTATGGACAATACACAGCGATCCAGAATCCAGGGTGTAGTTAACCTGATTGATCCCGCGCTGGCTATAAATGTATCCGAGCATAAAGTAAACGGGAAAGTCATACTTTGTTTTGAATGCCCTGCCGGAGAGCAAAAGCCTTATGCGGTATCAGGGAGTATATATGTCCGTAACGGCCCCAATTCTGAAAGGGTTATAGGCATTGAACAGATGCGAAGATTTTTTCAGCATTCAGATAGCATTTTTTTTGATACAGCTCCCTGTCCTTCATTCAACTATCCGGACGACTTTGATGCTAATTCTTTTCAGGAGTTTACCGGAAAAGCAGGTATTACCGCGAATTTTGCTGAAATTAATTTGCTGACAAATTTGAGGCTCACAGCCAACAACCAACAATTAACTAATGCTGCCGTATTGTTTTTTGCAAAAAACGTACAAAGCCATATTAGCCATGCCACTATCAGATGTGTTCTTTTCAAAGGCATAGACAAGCGGTATATTTTAGATAGCAAAGAAATTGCGGGCAACCTGGTTGTACAATACGAAGAAGCGCTAAAGTACCTCATTTCTAAACTAAACCTGCGATACGAAATAGAAAATCAGAAAGGTGGCCCAAGAAAAGAAATACTTGAAATACCGGAAACAGTTTTTAGGGAAGCATTAGTAAATGCCCTTTGTCATCGAAGCTACTATGAAAAAGGAGCCGTGATTATGGTGGAGATATATGATGACCGGGTAGAAATTAGTAACCCTGGTGGCCTGATCAGTTCTATTACGCAAAAGGAATTCGGAACAAAAAGCTTTTCCAGGAATCCTTTAATTTTTGGATTGATGCAGCGTATCAATTTGGTTGAAAAAGTCGGATCAGGTATTAGCCGTATGCGGGATGCTATGAAAGAATCCGAATTGATCGAGCCTAAATTTGAAATGGGCGGTTTTTTTACCGTCATTTTCTATCGCCCAATGGTTTTTGAGAAATGGTTAGAAGGCTGGAGTTTACATTTAACTACCCCATTGACCAAGATACTATTGGCTATTCATGATTCAGAAAGAGTTACAAAGGCTCAATTGTCGGATATAACCGGGCAAGGGAAAACTTCGGTAGATAATAATATCAGTAAGTTACGCAGCTTCGGCATTCTTATCAGGGAAGGATCAGACAGGTCGGGAAAGTGGGTAATCAATCAGTTACCTCCTCCAGCAGCATAATTCCGGGTAGTAAAGTGGGTAGTAAAAAGCAATAGCAACCCTTGTTTGTATATCAGATTTATTTATAAATGCCTTTTTAATAACTGTTTACAGGTAAATAACATTTCTTGTTAGAGGTCAATGTGGGTGGTGAAGTGGGTAGTAATTGCAGCAACTAACACCCCCCCCGTTTCATGATCTCTATAACATCGCTGGACAATTTGATACGAAAATATACGATTAATAAACTTAGATTGAACGACAAATAGGCACGATTATGTAACTATAAAAACAAATAGCCTAAATTTGCCCCACCAATATTCTACCTATGATGAATAACCTAACCGCATTCCTTACCCGTTTGCAAACGTTTAATCCGCGCTTGGTAAAGCAGGAGGCACCTATAAAAGCAGATTCTAAGGAAATGAAAAGTACCGATGCCTACGATATTACCCGCGAAACCCATTATTATGATTCGTTCTCTTATAAAAGTGAATTACGTGTGTTGAAGGACATGGCGCTAATCGATCTGCTGGCATTAGACAAAGAACGAATAGGTTTACAATTGGCACAACTCAATAAACTAAACGACCGCTTTAAAGAATTATGGGAAAACTACCACCAGCATTACCATGACTACCACAAGGATTATAAAGCCTCTTATCCTTTTTCAATAAAGCTCGACACGCTATTCATCGTACATAATTTGCAAGGCGATAATGCTGACGTGGTGGTAACCGCTCAATTCGTAGAAGACCTGGCAGATTCCATTAAGCTAAGGGAAAGTTTTTTAAAAGAACTAATCAGGGATGTTGAAGCGGTGATGGAGAAACAGGAACCGGTTGCTAATGAAAGTTTAAATTCAGATGAAGAAATATCGCAACCCGAAAATAAATCCCCGAAACAAGAAGCACCTATGCAAGTTAACAGGTATCCTACTTTCAAGGAGGGGGCCGCTAATCAATTATACAACATCCTTAAACCATATTTTATAGCAGAAGACCATTTTAAGCTTGAAAATTTATTGCTAAATAATCAAACGCCTGAATCACCATTAGTATTCCGGGACAATGGTAATAAGTTGGCCGATGCCTTTAAACAACTTTATGATGCAAGACTGATCGTAGGTTGCCAGTTGATAGACCTTGAAAAATGGATTGCCCCAAAGTTTTTGTATTTACGTAATGACGGAGAGCAAAGGGAATTTTCGGACGGTTATTTAAATGGTATGATCTCTACTAAATCAAGGCCCTGTAAATCTCCAATTCTAAAAATAGAGCAGCAGAATAATGATTTTTTTATTTTGCCGGTATCCCGTAACAAAAAATAACAAAAAAATGGGTAGGTAACAGTGAGGTTACTGTTTACCTACTTGTAACCGCACAAAGCAAGCCCCTACCATTGCAGCATAAAACAAAATATGCGCTATGGATATACTAACATTTGACAAATTACCGGAAGCTGTCAGTCAGCTCCTTGAAAAAGTGAGCCACATCGAAAGCTTACTTACAGGGCAAAAATTGCAGCCGGAATATGATGAACCACTTAATATTATAAAGGCTGCCAAGTTCTTAGATTTAGCTGTACCCACCGTTTATAGTAAGGTGAGCCGAAAAGAAATCCCCGTCAACAAGCAAGGCAAGCGACTCTATTTCTACAAATCAGAGCTGGAGGAATGGATCAGGCAGGGTCGTAAACATACGTTTAACGAACTACGCGAAAACATCCAATTACCCCGCAAGAACTTTTCTTCACGGCGTAAATAAATCACAAGTCTTTTATTTTTTGACAGTAAAGCCGGATATACAGATGAGTGGTTTAGCGGCATTGCCGCTACTAAAAATTCCCGCTTGCGGGAGCCATCCAATCTATCCGCCAATAAAGAGCAAGTTTGTGTTTTTGTTGCCACAAAAACTCCCCGGAGCCTTCGGCACCGGGCAAACTTGCCTTTTGCGCCCGTTGGTTGCAAAAGGTTAAAAGGGTGGAAAAATTAAGGAGTGAACCGATGGAAACGACAGCAAAGACTAATAGTACACTTCCGATAAGCCAGCCTAAAAATAAAGGCGGTGCGCCAAAAAAGAGGGTTAGGCGAGAGCTGATAATCCGGGTAAGAATGACGGCTACAGAACGATTTCAGATTGATAACAAAGCTAAAGCTGCCGGGATGCGATCAAGCACATGGATAAGAGCATCCGCTAAAAGCGCAAAGGTAGTACCCCGGCTGACAGCCGATGAAAGGCGTATCCTTTGGGTGCTTGCAGAACTTGCCAATAATCTTAACCAGTTGACTAAGCTGGCACATCAGCTTGGGCTGTTAAGGGTAGTCCGTCAATGTCAGGAGGTCTTGAAACAAATTGATGATACTTTAACACAGCTCCACAAAGATGATAGGGAAAGTGATAACGGGTAGAAGTTTCGGCGGTTGCATCCGCTATGTAATACAAAAGCAAGATGCCTTAATACTGGATGGAGCGGGTGTGCGGATACAAGAAACCAATCAAACGATAAATGATTTTAACCTGCAAAGAAAGTACAATCCGAATTTAGGACAGGCAGTTGGACACATTGCTTTAAGCTGGAGCATTAACGATCTGTCAAAGCTCAATGATGAAGTAATGGTAAATATGGCTAAAGAGTATTTGCAAAAAATGAAGATACAGGATACGCAGTATTTAATTGTTAAGCACCAGGACAGGGATCACCCGCATATACACATTGTTTACAACAGGGTTGATAATAACGGTAAAACCATAGCTGATAATTTTCAAAAGCAACGGAATGTCAAAGTATGTAAGGATATGACTTTAAAGCATGGCCTTTATATATCACCGGGAAAAGAACAGGTAAATCGGAAGCAACTTAAAGGCAAGGATAAGATAAAATATGAATTGTTCGATGCCATTAAGTCGGCCAGCAAAAAAGTAAAAACCCTTAATGAACTTAAACAGGTATTGGCAAAACAGGGAATTGGTATGCTTTACAAATACAAAAGCGGCACAAATGAGATACAGGGTGTTAGTTTCAGCAAGGGTGAATATAAGTTTAAAGGGTCGGAGATTGACCGCAGTTTAAGTTATGCAAGGCTTAGCCAGGCAATTGAGCAGCAGGCAAAGCCGGAAAAGAATTTAGCAGATCAGTTAAGGGAGGCTATGAAAAACCCTGAACAGGGAAAAAGCAATCTGCAAAGGCCGGAGCAAACTACTTACCTGAAGCCGGCACCGGAAACACATTACCTAAAGCAAGTATTATCAACAGGAACTCAATTGTTAGGCGGCCTGCTTGAAAATATGCCGGAGGAGGATGATACACCGGAAAGAAAAAGGAAAAAGAAACAGGAACATGAACAAAGCGCGGGAATATCAAGATGAAAGAATTACATGAACTTACCGAAAGGATGGACGGGGTAGATGAATTAATGGATAGCATTGTTAAAAAAGTGACCGAAATTGATAAGCGAGAAATAAAAATCACCGATTATACACCTCACTTTGAAGCATTAAAACGAACTTTTGAAGTCTTTTTGCTTAAATACAATAAGGAAAGTGAAGCATTAAAGACGGTCGTAGGCCAACTAAATATCAGTTACCCGGCAGGGCAAATCCAAAATACATTAACTGAATCAAAAGGTATATTGGAGGCCATACAAAAAGCATTACCCGTAAAAGTTAAACACCAGTTTGATTTTAAAACTAAGGGCTGGATTATTGCCGGAATGATATTGTTAATTGTAACGGCTATCAGTACAGGATTATGCGGCCATTTGTTGTCAGAGAACGACCGTTTACAGGCAGTTGATATTAAGTACCGTTTGCTGCGGCAAGTTGACACAAGTTCCACAAAATGGGCTGACAGCATTTATATGAGCAATCCTGAGCAAGCAGAGAAAATAGTTATTAGAATGGAAAATGGCCGATTACTGTTAACAAAAACGATTAAAACAGTCAGAAAACCCGTGTTAAAGAAATTGAGTAAACGACGATTTAATCATTAGAAGGTAAACGAGAAGTCGTCGTCACATAATATGACTTTTTTATTTACTACTGACAGTTTTAAAAAAGCTTCGACTAAGGCGCTGTAAAACGGTTGCATCCTGTGTTACGATTTCAGCGTCGGCCATCATCCCTCGTTTTAAATGGATCGGTTTTTTCAGATCGGATGAGGTTTTTATTTTAAAATCAACCGTCGATATAAAAACACCATCCTTATTCGGAACTTCCGCTAAATTTTTAATCTTTCCGCTAATCATTCCGTATTCTTCGAAAGGATAAGCTTTAAGCTTAATTAAAACTTGCTGCCCTTCCTTTATTTTACCCATGTTATCCTGAGGTATAACCATTTCCCCAAAAAATTCTTCATTGGCCGGAATGATATAAAAAACCTCTTGGTTCATGTTTAATTCCTGGTCTTCCTGTATAATACTTGCAAATACGACCCTGCCAGCCTGTGGGGCAACCATTAGATACTTATTATTATCAACTGTACTTTCCAGCCAGGCTAATGGCTGCTCAGCAATTACGGTTTGATTTTGGGTTATCATCAACTTAATTAATTTACCAGGTATTTTTGTTGCTACTGGTTTTGGCGGGTTTAACGAATCTATTTTTAATTGGGTCTTAATAACATATGGGTACCGGATAAAGGCGGCAAGCCCAATAATCAAAACCAATATTCCGAAAAATAAGGTAATTCCCCACCGCAGCAGCCACGAAGGGACTGTAGTTATAATATCCTGTATATCACCCGAATGACGGGACGGAAGATTTGTATCTGTATAAATAGATGGCATATTTAAATGTTAAGGTAAACTAAACCAATGACCTAATGACTAATCACGTCCCCAATTCCAATTGGTTTTTAACCAACTGATAGTAGTCTCCCTTCAGAGACGTTAACTCATGATGCGTACCCTGCTCGATAATGCGGCCTTTATCAAGCACAATAATATTATCGGCGTTGCTTACCGTGCTTAGGCGGTGCGCCACGATGATCACCGTACGCCGTGTAAAAAACTCGTGCAGGTTATTCATAATTATCCGCTCGTTATTGGCGTCAAGCGCATTGGTGGCCTCGTCAAAGAACAGGTACTGCGGGTCTTTGTAAACCGCCCGTGCTATCAGCATCCTTTGGCGCTGGCCCTGGCTTATGCCATTACCTTCGGCTCCTATTTTCGTGTTGAGGCCCAAGGGCAAGCTGTCAATAAAATCCTGTATGTTGGCTACTTTGATCGCATGCCGCAGTTTTATTTTGTCGGGATATTCATCCCCTACCGCAATATTACGTTCAATATTATCCGAGAAAATAAAGCCGTCCTGCATTACTACGCCGCATTGGCCGCGCCAGGTTTTAAAGCCAATATTACTGATGGGCTGATCGCCTACTTTTATTTCCCCTTTTTGAGGCTCGTAAAACCGGAGCAGTAACTTTAATATGGTGGTTTTACCGCTGCCGCTCATACCTACAATCGCGGTGGTTTTACCTTCCGGGATTTGCAGATTTATATTTTCAAGCACGGGTTCATTGCCTGCGCCCGGATACCGAAACGTGAGGTTATTAATGGACAGACTTTTATTTTCGGGAAGTATATGGTTCCATTCTTTACCGGCAGGCTCTTCATCCTGCATCTGGTGGATTTCGTTCAACCGCTCCAAACTGATCTTCGCATCCTGGAAACCCTGTATAAAACCTAATAACTGTTCAATCGGGCTGCTTAACTGGCCGACAATATATTGTATAGCTACCATGGCGCCCAAAGTTAAGTTACCATTGATTACCGCTTCGGCGCTTAAAAAAGTGATCAGTATGTTTTTACCTTCATTGATAAAAGTTGCGCCGCCCTGCTGGTACTGGCTAAGCGCAAGGGTTTTTACATTAAATTTAAATAACCGGGCCTGAATGTGTTCCCACTCCCAGCGCTTTTGCTGCTCGCAGTTGTTCAGCTTTATTTCCTGCATTCCGCCTATCAGTTGTACAATGCTGCTTTGGTTTTTGGCCGAAACGTCAAAGCTTTTGTAGTTAAGCGAGCGGCGGCGCTTTAAAAAAAGCACTATCCAGGCCGTGTACAACGTACTGCTTACCACGAACACAAAGAAAATACTGATATTGTAATAGGCCAGCACCACCGAGAAAACCAGCAGGTTGAACATGGAAAACATCGTGGTTAGCGTTGAGCCGGTTAAAAAGGTTTGGATATTTCTTTGATCACTCATCCGCTGCATAATATCACCCATCATTTTGGTATCGAAAAAGCTCATCGGCAATTTCATGAGTTTAATCAAGAAATCGGTGAGGATGGAGATATTTACCCTTGTACTGATATGCAGCAATATCCACGACCGGATGAATTCCACGCTTACCCGCCCAATGATAAGCGCGGTTTGCGCAATAAGTATAATATAGATAAAATTTAGGTTACGGGTATTGATGCCAATATCAACAATGGATTGCGTTAAAAAAGGCGTGATAAGCTGTAGCAAACAGCCCATGCCCATGCCAAATATTAGCTGGATAACTAATTTACGATAGGTTATCAAATACCGTAGTAGGAAAGACCATCGTACCTCGCTGCCTTTTTCATCTTCCTGTTCGTAAAATTGCGGCGTAGGGGTCAGTAGAAGCGCGATACCTTCAGTATTTTCTTTGTCCGACTGCCAGCTACTGTTGAAGTCTGCTTCCTCAAGTATAACTAAGCCGGCGGCAGGGTCGGCCAAAAAGTATTTATTATTTTTAATTTTATAAAGTACCACAAAATGGTATTGCCGCCAATGCAAAATGCAGGGCAGCTCGGCTTGTTTTAATTGTTGCGAATTTAGCTTGGCGCCTAATGTACGGAAGCCAATTTTCTCGGCGGCGTCGCTGATACCCAACAGAGAAACACCCTCCCTATTGATCTCGCACATTTTATTAAGCGTTTGCTGCCTATAATTCTGCCCGTAATGTTTCGCAATCATGCGAAGGCATGTTGGGCCACAATCCATTCCATCATGTTGCTTGTAAAATTTAAAACTCATTGGTGATAATTTTAGATTTTGTTTGGTGGTATATTTTAGTCGGGCTTATGGCAAAGCTGTCTGGAATATTCACGTTATTTGTTTTTGGATGATATCGCTTTTTGAAATATATTAAATGATAAAAGAGTATTTCGTATTTATTCCTGTAACACATTCTCCCATCTTCCCATTTCAATTTGCCCGGCGTACCTTCAATAATAAAAAAATCAAAAAAAGGGTTTATATAATTTACGGCTTCCATTTTTTTCACCACGTGCATCATGCTTTCTATTTCTGTTTCGATTTCATAGTATGGCTTTCCCTCCGTAAATGCGTCATGTGCAAAATTAGTTTCGTCAAAACAATAATGTTTGTCCGTGCTGAATACTTTTTTATAATCTTTACTATGTAAAAATAATGTGTTCAACTTCTGACTATTTTTGTAAAGCAAAAAACATCCTGAAAGCCAATCGTGCCGCACACTTATAAGCTCATAATCGTTAAGCAATTCATCTGTTATAAAATCACGGATATTGCCAAAAATGATATCTATATCACAGTGCCCCCAAAAATCATATCTAGTTAATAAGTCAGAAAAAATTACCCCATAAGCGGGTTTAAAATCGCATAATTTATATCCACAGCTAATATTAATTGAGAAGCCTAATTTTTCAGTAGCGAGTAAACTTACTTCGTTCAGTGTTTTATGAATCAACTTAACATTATCCGGTACCTTTCTTGTGTAATTAGAATCATCGGTAATAATATAAAAATCAATAGATGGATTGTATTTACAGGAATAGACAAAATAATCGAAATACCACGGTAATTTTCCGATAAAGCAGGTAAGTAAGGCTATTGTTTTGGACAATTGCATTGTTGCTGTTTGTTACTTCACCTCATACCTATAAACCTGCCTGCCGATATTACCATTCATATCAATACCTTCGATTGTTATTTTATAGGTACCTGTGCCGTCAGCATTATAATATTCAAAACCAGCGCTGCCTTCGTTGTCCGTTTTAATCTCAGGCTGCCAGTAGATCGTCGAGCGCAGGTCGAGCTGTCTATGATGCTGACCAGTGTTATCATATTTCGGGGAATAGAATTCACGTGCCTTATAAAAGCCCATCGGGGAGATAGGTAAAATACCGATGGAGGCAATATCTCTAATATCTCCTCGTCCGCCATGTTTGGTGGTAATTATTAATACCCCGTTGGCCCCGCTCATTCCATAGATCGATGTGCCCGCATTTTTTAGAACTTCAATAGTTTCAACTTCATTTACATTAAGAAAATCAATGTCGGGCAAGGGGCCATTGGGGTCGCCATTTATAATTGTCCCATCCACAATTACAAGCATTGGCTGCGGGGGATTGTACGGCATAGCATCCATTATTTTAAGGGTTAAAACAGGTACTATTTGTCCACCCGGCTGTCTTACAAAACTAACCCCATGCAATCTTCCATTCAAACTTGTAGCGAGTGACCCCTGAACCCTTTCTATTTCTTCACTGTGCATCACCTGATCGGCATTTCCGGCACCTGCTAGGTTTTGTGTATTATATTGATCGTCCAATTTTTTATTCTTTATCTTAACTTCTTTTAACATTATACCTTTTCCCTGACCATAATTGATAAGTTCGTTCTGGTTATCTTTAGCGTTTTGAAGGTAAGATGCCATGTTGGTTTCCGGCACCGTCATATTCTGATTTTGGTTTGCAGTTATTACAGGTTCCGGCTTTTTGGCAAAATAAGTGATCTTAGTTGAGTTCTTCCCTTTCGCATTCACCGCACTCAATACAAAATGGGTGGTATCGTTAAAAATAAGGTTCGAGAAATGAAATATCCCTTTATCATCTGTAACGCTGCTTAATACTGCACCGCTTTTTGCCGGTATTAAGTTAACCATCCCTCCTGTGACGGGTTTATCGGCCAGATTTTTTACCATGCCGTTAATTTCGAGCCCCTTTTCTGATTGGTAAGCAATAGGAGTGTTACTACTATCGAGTACCTGTTTCCATGTAAACCGACGATAACCCTGGGTAAGCATTAATATATCCAGGTTTTTAGCAGCTATAGAGCTTGTATCGTTGAAATAATAGTTGGGTTGTTCCACATAACCCTTAAGGTCTGATGTGAGCAAAAGGTTGTTTAAGATCGTGTTTTCATTATCCTCATCTTCCGGGACTTTGTTTTCATCGGTTACCGATACTGAAAAATGACCATGCGCTGGGTCGCCGGCCCGGTTGATAGCAGTCAGTTTTATATTTACTTTTTCTCTTTTGACATATAGGGTTTTATCACTGCTTATACCGAGGTTGAGCTGGGCATAATTTTGTATAAACAGTAAGCGTTCACATAACGGTTCGCCCGCTGGCGAAAATAGGGTTACTATAGTAATGCCTGTGTGAAGGTGCCTTTTTAAAATATCAAGCCTAACCGTTGGGCTGTCGAGTGTGCGTACAATAGTTGTAGCTGCGCCGCCCGAATAGATCACCAATACGAAATCCTTATCTTTGTTTTTCCGGTAATAAGCCTTATTTACCTGTAACGTTACAGTTGCTTCCGGGATTTGATCGTTATTAACAGACAAAACTATGCCCTTTGCATCGGGGATAGGCAGATCAACCACGCTTTGTTCCCCATTGGCGTAAGTTAGCTTTGCTTTATAGGTTTTCCCTTCTTCGGGTTTCAGATAAAAATAGCCCATACCCAAATGGATAGATGAGACACCGGTAATTTCATTATCCTTATTATCAAGTATTTCTCCTTGTACATTAATACCCAACCCGTTTGCGCCAATTGCTTTAAACGCGACTTTTGAACGGATATTCGTTGCAAGGCTGCCGCCCTCCGGAAAAAATTGTATATCAGCTTTATTGCTTAATGTTTGTAGCGGTTTACGCACAAAGTTTTCGGGAATTTGCTTATTGTTTATTGAACCGACTTCGATATTTTTTTCAAAGAAAGCCGGGTCGCTATCATTCAGCATCCATTGGGTATAAGCCCTTACGCGGTAATTACCCTTTGGCAATGAATCGGGCAGCGCAAAATCACCCCAGGTTAAGCCGCTGTCTATTTGTAGTTTTATGGATTGGTCTATCTTATTATGGGTGTTTATCAAATCTACATGCAATACGCCACTTAAGTTTGAAAACTCGTGTTGCTCACCCATAGTTACGTATGCTTTAAAATAAATGGTATCCCCGGCCGCGTAATAAGGTTTGTCTAATTGCAGGTAAGCTTTTTCGGGAATATGCGTTGCGTTGAAACTATTTAGCTTTGAAAAAATATTGTTGACAACCGTACTGTCCTCCTGGACATCGGGGTTTTCGGGCGCTTGATAATCTACAGGTAAGAGCTCGGCTACACGAGCCCTACCCCATACGCCGCTAAATATTAAACTGTTAGGATTAAATACTGCACCATTCCTGTCAAAAAAAATATAGGAAGTATCAAACCTAATCAGCGTTGCTTCTTTGTTGTCGAGGTTATTCAAGTAAGAAGACAACAAGTCGGTACGAAAATGATGATGCTTGTTATAAGTGATATAAAGTGCGTCTTTATCACTTCCGGGCCCAAATGCAAACACTCCCTGCTGGTTTGTGGGTTTTAGAATAGCGTCTTTCTTTAAAGGAACTGTTACAAGCTTTTCAATTATTTTTGGCAGCTTATTTTTTTTTACCCAAAAAGATAAAGAATCATCCCTTTCATATCCTTTCCGCCTTAGGGTTTTATAAAATTTGATCTTAGCTTCAATTATACTGTCTTTTGGCCTTTCAGGGTTCGCATCTCGCCTTAACAATAACGCCCTGAAACCTTCCTGGTCTATCCGGTCAGCAAGGGCCGAACGCAAAAAGTGGACAAGTGAACCCTCATAAACTTCCTGCCTGCGCCTTTGCCAGCGTTTTTCCTGTGAAGGCGTACCATTCATTTCTTCGAATAAAACAGAACCCTGGTAATCGAGACGAAATTTCGCAAAAGGCCCGTTATCCAACTTAAAATCAGTTAACAGGTATTTTATTTTATATCCCAATGCATCATTTTCAATTTCCAAAAAATCCTGTGACGATGCCGTAAGTATGTTGGTTTTTTCGTCATAATCGAGTTTAAGTACGTCAGGGTTAAGTACTTTACATTCTCCGGCAAGTTCCGAAGTCCCTAAAAGTTCTTCTTTAAACCAGTCATAATTCCTTCCCGTGTTGGGGTCAACTACAGGCTTTATCTGCACTTCACTTAATAATATAGTTTTAGGAAATATCAAAATATCAGGCAAGGTGATATTGTTATTGTCTACTGTTATAGTTTGATTATACTTTTCAAATCCAATAATTGATATTACTAATTCATACTTTCCCGGCTTTGCATTATATAATGTAAAAGTGCCATCATTGGCAGTTTTTGTACCGATAGATGAGTTGCTTAAAAACACACTTGCATTTGCTACCGGCTTTGTACTGCCCTGATTTAAAACCCGTGCAGATATCGTGAATTGCGCGAAGCAGCTAAGAGGTAGTAAGGTTATAAAAAAAATAAGCTTTTTTAACATGGCTAATCTATCTAAAAAAATTTCACTGCACTTATACCTGAACTCCTGCCTGCCCAAATTGCCATTATCATCAATGCCCTCAATTATTACCTATATATACCGCCGCCATCAGCGTTGTAATAATTAATACATGAGGTACCATCTTTGCCAAGTTACCAGTTTCGGATTACCAGTATATGGTGGAAAGGTAATTACGCTGCTTGCCTGCTATATAAGTATGATCATATTTGGGTGAATAAATTCCTTTGGTATGTAAATTGAAAAAAATACCGGTCAGTTTACTCTTATTACTAACCGGCATTTGCAAGTTTTAATCAAAAACCCCCAACGCAAACAGGATTAATTTGACCAAAACAGGCACAAATGGTATCAGCGCAACCGGGACCACATCCTCCATTACAAGGCCCGCTACCTGCCATAATTTTTTTCATTTCAGCCCGGGTTAGCACGTTTTTAATGCTATTAAGGCTCAGCTTTTCTTTTTTCATGATTTTTTATTGAAAATTTTAAGTCAAAAAAGTTCAGTTTTCACGTGACAACCGGCATCAATTAAAGTAAATGCTCCTTACTTTCTGCAGAAGTATCATTATGTATTAATTAGCTACGAATTTCAGTTGGCAATAAGATTATTTGCTAATCATCACACGGGTAGCCAATAAACATTATTTATTCTATCATATATTTTAAATCCGATAGCTGATATAGCCCCGGCAGGCGGTAGCCATTCAGCAAAAGTGTCGGCGTAGCAGTTACTTCTGCCATCTGGCACCAGTCGTGCTGCTTGTCTATTTTATAAAAACCGCTCTGTTCCAGTTCAACAGGATAAATGCTTGCCCAGGCCTCGTAGTTTTTTTGTTTTTGTTCATACCAATCGTGCAGGGCTTTTTTTACGGTTGCCTTATCAGCAACATCGTTGAGCGCCATCAGATGGCGGCTAATGAGCGTATTGCGGTCGCGCTCATCATTATTAGCGGTAAAAACAATGCGTGCCTGCACGTCTGAGCGCTCCTTCAACAAATCGTCCAGTTGTTCATGGGTTTTTGAACACGGCGGGCAATAAGGGCTGCTCACCATGGTAACGATGTTTTCGGCTCCCGCATTGCCGAGCACTATGCTCCAGTTTGTATCAGGTTGGGCATATTTTGGCTGCTCGGTCAGCATCTTGTTAAACAATTCGGCATTGTACTTAAACTTACGTAGCTGTTGTTTTAAAGGCCCGAGCATCTGCAATTTTAAGAATAGTGGTTTTAATGAAAGCCATAAAACAAAGGGGAGAACGAGGCAGATGAAGATTGTGGAGAGCGTTGCTGCCCCACCCGAACCTTCTCCAAAGGAGCGAAAGTTTTGGCGCACTATGCATATAAACTCCAACCATAAAACAGCCTGAATAGTGCAACATAATACGCACCACTGCTTGGCGACGCGCCCCTGGTAATAAATGGAATAAACAGTGTACGGTAGGCTGATAAAGTTCAGCAAAGCAATGATTTGCCATTCCACATGGGAATTGCCGCCAAACAGCAACAGCAGCCAAGTACCGGCAAAATAAAAGAAGCCTACTTCGCTCCAGCTGAGTTGCACCCCTTCCGCTATTTGCAGTTTGGCGGCTTTGGATGAAAGTATGGCATTGCAATCGGTTTTTCCCCGGGTTTGGCAAACTACCTGTACGAGCGGGTTGTTGCTGTCAATAGACTGTATGAGCAATAATAATGACGTTATTAAACCTATGGTTTTAAAAAGTGTGAGCAATGCCAACGGCAAGTCAATCCTTGAAATATACCCTGTATGAAATAGCAGGGCTGAAGCCAAGATAAGTAATGTACAGGCGAACATTGACGGGGTTTTTATTTGTTTCAACAGGAATGAAATTTTTGCTGGCGATTCGGTTTCAACCGAAGGCGCGGCGGTGAGCACTACGCCGTTATACATTTTTTTAAATTCATCGGCGTTTACTTTGTGATTGTTCCATTTATCGCTGGAAAGATGATAATAGGCTTTTTCCGCCTTTTTAACCAGCACCATATCGCCGCCATTGGTATGGGCCAAAAACGGGACAGTTACATCGCCCAATTCGTTAAAATTCACGCGGAGCGCAACGTTCTCCACATTGAAGACGGTCAATACATCGCTTATTGCCAATAGGCTGGGGTAATCTGGATGTTTTTCTAATTCGGCTATGATGATTTCGGGGTCAACTGCAATTTTCAGAGACCTCAAAAGTTTAATAATTGCTGCGTCAGCATTGTCGTATTTGGTTAAGGCGATCATAAAAAGGGTTAGTTAAGAAACTTATAAAAGCTTAAAAATTTAGGTTAATGGTTTTAAATTCGGTTTAGTGGTTTAAAATTAATCACTAATTTTTAGATAATCCAAATTTTTCTAGAATTAATTACGATGCAGTTATTAACCAAAAAAACAATTACGTCGATTGCTACGCGATCAAAATGCCTTTGTTGTTGCTTTCTTGAAAAAAAATTCGACGATACAAATAATATACCGTCTAAATAATTTTTTAAATTAGCCAAATGAACCTATAACCTTTACATAAAATATTTAGCGAATGAATTCTTTTCAAAAAATTGACACAGTAGTATTTATTTATCATTATTTAAGAAATTTGTATGATTTACCTTATCATCAAAGTTTAGGTGATGAGAATATCATTTGGGGGTTTAATTCTGTTGATAAGCAAACTTGCCTCGTAAATATTGCAAATTTTGGTAACCCAGATACAGATGTGGAGGAAATATTTGATGAAATTAAAAACAGACGAACAGGAAATATTAAATTAATAACCAATATTTATTATCCTAAGCCCAAAATCTGGTCGGAATTAGGCTTTGAATTCATGCGCTCAAAATCAGTATTAAAATATAACTACCCCAAAAATACATCCAGAAAGGGCATTTCCAATTTTCGATCAAAGCTAATTGAAAATAGCGCCGAACTAACCAGCCTCTTTAAACTTAACCATAGGAACGTTATTAATGACTTAAAAGAAACTTTAAATAACGTAATTCTATTAGTAAGTAGATCTTTAGTAACGACTGAATTTATTTATAAGTCAAATTCTAAAAATCCTGTCGGCTTATTTGTCATATTCCCATTAAAAGCTTTTGTAATTTTTGAACCAATCCTATTCTCGCCTGAGTACCTAAATGAAAATATGTTGCTCCAATTAGTAGAAACAGTTTTAAGGAATAGAAATTTAAATAATGCAATGACTTTAATTATTACTTCACAAAATTGGGAACATATACGCCAGGACCAAATTACTAAAGTGGGCGAAATTCAATATTATGAAAAGAAAAAAATTAAGAGTCCACAGCTTCCAATTCCTATTTGTTTAAAAAGTGCAGTTTTGAAAACTAAATCAGAATTTTTAAATAGCATAAAAATCATAAATTCTTTAGGATTGCCCAAACACAATGATCTGCCAAAAAACTGGGACACTTTGGCTGCCTTATCGCAAATTGTAAATAGCAGCTTAATCGAAAAAAGTTCTGCAATTTTAGACGCCGGAGGGGAATATTATTCGGTTATATTATATCAATTGGCATTATATGGTTACGCAAATTTACATTGTGTTAATTTGGCTTTTACTTCATCTATGAAAATAGGTAGCATTACTTATCAAAAAGGGGATATAACCGAAACGACTTTTGAGGAAAAAACATTTGCTGCAATAACGTGCTTAAGCGTAATTGAACATATAGTGAATATTGAAAAGTATTTTGGTGAAATGAGTCGAATTCTTAAAGATGACGGAATTTTATTTATATCTACCGATTACTGGAAAGATACAATAGATACACAAGGAAAAAAATCCTACGGTAACCCTTTTAAAATATATGATAGCCGAGGTGTAAACCACATGATAGATATGGCGAAGGAATTCAAATTAGAACTAATCGCCCCTGTAAAATTATATTGCAAAAACAAAGTCGTTTCTTGTGACGGATTTAAATACACCTTTCTGTATCTAACATTTAAAAAGAAGTCAGGCAACTAACTAATATTACTAAATCAAAAGTTTTATTATATTCTTAAACGAGCTTTTAAGGTTAAATTACCGGGCAAAAAATCATCAGTTCCTAAATAAGTAATGACTGAATATTTCATACAGATGAGTTAAAAATTTATTGCCTGCATTAACGGTTCAAAACATTTTTCAGGCGAGAAGTTATCCTTAATAAATTTATGCGCATTTTTATTAAGCCTTTTACGAAGTTTTACTCCTTCAATTACGGCGCATATTGATTGCACAAAGTCATCTGCTTCATTGGCCACTAAAAAAGCTGTATTGATCCCTGTCTCTATCCCTCTGGCTCCATGGGTGGTGGTAACAAGTGGAAGCCCATGCGCTAAAGCTTCCACATTTTTAATTTTAAGCCCAGCCCCGAAACGAACAGGATTGACGACAATATCAGCTTCTTCATAAATCCGATCTGTATCTACCACAAACCCCTTACACGCAATTTGTTGTTGTCCATGTAAATCAAGTCCGAAGCAAACGGTCCCATATATCGATAGCTGAACATTATATTTTACTGAAATACTGGGCCAGCAATTAGCTATAAACCAATTGATAGCATCCCTGTTGGGCAAATACGCACTCGCAATAAACGCAATATTTTTTACCTCTTCCCTTGCCGGATGTCGACGGGGCTGCACCGGATGTGGGCATAATAGTGCTTTACCAGGCCCCAGCATAGCGGTTACTTCATCAAAATCTGGCTGGCATAATATCATTACATTATCATAAACGTTGAAAATCTCTGTCTCAGCTTCCCTTGGCATTTCATACAAAGCGCCGGCATAATTAAACCTTCTAAACTCATCCGTCCGGATGCTGATAATATCGTGTGCGTCAAGAATGAGCTTCACATCGTCAACAAGAAAGTTTAAAAAATAGCTACTGTGGATGTATTCAATAATAATGGTATCGAATTTTTTGTCTTTTAGAAAAGTTTTCAACCGTCGCCCGTAGCCATTTGAATTTAGATATTTAATTTTTTCGAGCACAAAAAATTCTGCTTTGAAATCATCGCCCAATAGCATTTCAATATTTGCGGGTGCCGGACCAGTACTAACGACAGTTAACTGTACGCATTGTGCCAGGTAGGTTATCAAAGCCGAAATGCGCATTCTATGCCCAGAGCTTTTCTCCCAGAAATTGACATCAGTTACTATAAGGACTTTTTTCAATTTAGATTCGGTTAAGCATCTCATTCAAATTTTTTTCAAGCTCGCCGGCATCAATAAGGTAATCGCCGTCAAAATAGTCTTCTTTTCCGTATGTCTCGCAAAGCTGGTGATAGTAATTAATTTGCAATGCTTCTGCCATATACCAAAATAAGGGGCTGGGATGATCCAGTTCGTTAGTTTTATTTTTATGCAATTCTAAAAGGGATGTATTTTCCCTCATAAAAAGCACATTAGTTAAACCGGAGCCGTGCGTACCGACTAAATATTTTACGTGGGCAAAAATGGCTACCTGTTCAAGGAACGTATGGTTTTCAGGGTGAAATATAGTAAATCCATATTTTTTAAGAATGATTAAAATTTCATCTTCATTTATTACTTTTCTTCTGCTGGCCAACTCCCGGCTTACATACAACCTATCCATTTTTTCGAAGGAAACTTTCTTCTCAAACAGAACATAATTCCTGTAAAAACTACTCACTTGCTTTAATTGCTTTGCGTTATAAGAATCACAAATAGGCTTAATTTGCGGCAGGCAAAGGGTTTTAACCATTAAACTCTTTCGATTGGGTATATAATATATATTTTTTATTTTGAACGGTTCAAGCGATCCCATTATAAAATCAGCGTTTTTATAATATTCCGGCAAGATCAAAACAAGTTTATCCAATTGTCGATGCACCATCCATAATCGGAATATGGACTCACATATCCAATGGTAATAGTTAAACCACGGATGGTGAATAGCTAAATAAATAATATCATTATCTAATGTGATCAGGTTTTCCGGGTGATCCTGCACATCATAATAATATTGGGAAACCTCATTAAGGTAATAATTGTGTTGCGCGGGATAATTATGGTGGCATTCCGTTATCAATCCATTATTATTCATACAAAACCCTGAAAATGCCACGAAAATATTTTTCAGTTTTTTTACTTTAAGCGACGCCAACTCATAAGATAAATACGGTTCGTACATAAACTTATTCTGATCGGACAGGTTTAAAGGAAAAGGTACAGATATCGTTTTTTTCATACTATTGTTAAAAATGTTTGGGACACTATAACATTACACAAGGTTTAGAAATTGATTATAATTGTAAGTATTTAAATGCAATTAATAAAATTTTATTTATATTTCCTTATTAATTTCAATGAATTCCTTCAATGACATTGTTCTTCCTGTTAATATAATAACGGTAACAAAATTTTTAAATTAATGAGGTGGGGTTATAAAGGAATCCTTGATGTACCAACAAAACGAGAACCCCTACTAATCGGACTGTTAAATAATAAGTTGGACTAATAATTTATTCGCTTGGACTAGAAGAAATTTGATACCCAGTTCACCACAATCGCGAAGATAGCCCACGCCGGGATAAAACGTAAAGGCTATACAAGCGGGCAGTTGTGTTTGTTTTTTCAGTGGCTTGCCCGGCCTTGACATTTTACCCGGCTATGCGCTGGTGGTTGCTTAACTGGTGAAATGGGTTGGAGTGTTCACTGCTTTTCGATATTGGGCCTATGTAAAACGGACCGAAACAACCCGCTTCCGGAAAGTAGTCCAAACTACTGCACCCGACCAGCTGTTTTCCTGGTTAAATCCAGGCGGTGCCACCGGCAACCAGAGATTTGAGAAAAAAACTATACGAACAACGTTACATCTACTAAATTTATCAGATGAGCAGGGGTTAATAATATTATTTAACTGAAATCCATTAACTTATCAGCAATTTCCTGTTTGACATCATCTTCAAAACCCGCCCAATAGTTTTGTGTGGTATTCAAACTGCGATGACCTAAACTTTCTTGTATCAGTTCCATCTTAGCCCCATTGCGAATTGCAGAGGTTGTAAAGGTATGACGTGCATAGTAAGTCGAGATATCTGTATCTAATTCCAAGTCTTTTGCTAATTTTTGAATGTGTTGATTAACGAACCGGATAAAGTTTTGGTTCACCCGCAGCTTTTTTGTTTCATCCATTGATCTCTCTAAAATTGGAAACACATAATTTTCAGGCGTAACAGGCTTAGTACCATAGCGCTCAATAATTGCCTTAATCGATTCCGTTAATGGTACAATAATAGGCTTCGGCTTATCCTTAGTGGTATATAGCGTTTTATGCCGTAAAAAGGAAAAGGATCTCCTATTTATGTCCTTATATTTTAATTCAGCAATATCCCGGAAGTTCATTCCATTGCACTGGTAACTAAAAAACCAAAAATCCCTGGCTTTTTCTTTAGGGCTACCACGTTCCAACTCGGCGGTATACAAAGTTTTCAACTCTAACTTATCTAAAGCCTTTTTAATGTTTTGTCCAGTCGGTATCTTATATTTCTTAAAAGGGTAAGTGTCTGCCACAATATTTCCTTCTTCAATTGCCTTATTAAAAATGGCTCTAAGTGAGCGCAGATAGATACCAACAGTTGTTTTGGATTTTTCTTCCTTTGCCATCCATTTTTCGTACCTATTTAGAAAATCAACGGTGATACTATCGAATGACAAGTTAGTTGCAGGCTTTTTATCCTTTCCCTCAAAGACCAGCAAGGACTTTAAGCTTAACCGGTAGCTGTCAGCCGTGCCAGCTCGTCCGTTTTGTATCAACTCATCAATATATGCCCGGTAACTGGCAACAGCATCAGTAGAACTTGCGTGAGCACCGAACATTTCCTTTTCGAATTTCGCAAGAATAAATGCCCCATCCATTTTAGTGACGATGGTATTTGCTTTAACTGCTATAGAATCCAATTCTATTTTCAGCTCCTTAAATGCTTTTTTAGGTTTTGTAGCTAAATAGGATTCTTCAAATTGACTAAAAGTAAGATACCTGTTCGTATGGTAATGCCTGATGTCAGTTCTTGATATGTACAACCTCAGTTTTACAGGGGCTTTTTCACCTGTCTCGATTTTCCGATCATCCAAATATAAATTTACTTTTACGGACATTTTGTCTAAATTTAAGGAATTTTCAATTTTATCTCACACACATTTTTAATTAGGTGCTAATCTAAGCAAATTTCGCATAAAATACAAGTTTTTCTCTCACACATTTCTCACACAAATGAGCAAAAAATAACATAAAATCAATAAATAAGCATAAAGACATAATTTATAACATATTGATATATAAGTAAATATAAAAATAACAAAACAACGATAGAGGCCATCTACTGACTCTTAATCAGTGGGTCGAGAGTTCGATCCTCTCCTAGGTCACAAAAAATCAGCCATTTACGATAAAATTTGTAAATGGCTTTTTTGTGTTCACACATTTCTCAAAAATTCCGTGCGAAATTTGAAAACATTTGTAAGTAGACCATTCATTGTTTTTACTCTACAGAAACCCTTCATGTTTACACGGTTTACCATCCTATTTTAACATTTGTTTTATTTATCGTTAAAAACTCATATTTTTACAATATGCATCTCTTATAAACCGAGGACTACCCTAATCCTTTGAATGCGTAAATAGTACTGACTTTACATTTATCTGGTAAGTTTTGCTTTAAATAAGGCAAAATCAAAATGCGTTGTAATTACTATTATTATTGTACTATTAACAATTAATGATCAATGCTAATAACTTTAAACTTTGCGTATTAATAATTTATTTATAGACAATGCGTGTTAAAATTTATTTATTTTTTATCCTGTTCGCCTTTATTCAGCATTGGTCGTATGCTCAAAACGACCAGTATAAGTTTTCACGTTTAGATATATCAAATGGCCTTTCTGACAACCAGGTTAACTGCTTTTTCAGGGATGACAAAGGTTTTATGTGGTTTGGCACCACTTCAGGGCTTAACAAGTACGACGGTTATAGTTTCAAAGTTTTTAAACATGATGCTAAAGACGATCATTCATTAGGCGAAAATCATGTATTGAACATTTTTGAAGGGCCTGAGAAAAAATTATGGATATTTTCACACAGCACCATAAGCATTTATAATTCCACCACTGAAAAATTTTCAAACAACATTGCCGGTGAACTTGAAGGTTATCATATCCCGACCAGCCAGATAACTTCAGTTAAAAAAGATTATGAAGGCAACTTTTGGTTTATTACAGATAAAAGCGGTTTATATTGTTATCACCCGCAAAATAATTCTACTGTTTTCTATAGCAGTTCGCAAAATTCAAAGATAGTGCTGCATTCAAACATGGTAAGGGATATAGTTTCAATTTCCCAAAATTCCACATGGCTGATATATAATGACGGGACAATAGATCAAACAGATTTTAAGTATAACAAAATTATAAACAGCTACTCTGGCGTTGCAAAAACTAATAATGCCAAGCCACAATTATATAATATGACCATTGATAATCATAAAAATTTGTGGATTTATTCCGCTGCGGCCCCTATTGGCGTTTTTTGCTTAAATACACACAATTATACTTTGCTGCATCTTAATAAAGAAGCGCCCGGAAACAAGCTTAATTCAAATATCATAAATAGTGTTGTACAGGCTGATGATAATAAAATATGGATCGGGACCGATCATGGGGGTATTAATATTTTCGATCTGTCTACACAAAAGGTTACCTATCTGGTGAACCGCGAGGATGATCCCAAGTCATTAAGCGGGAATAGCATCAATTTGTATAAAGACAATGCAGGTATAATATGGGCAGGTACTTTTAAACAAGGTTTAAATTATTATCACAGCGGGATTATGCCGTTCCCGCTTTACAAACATTTTACAACCGATCCAAAAAGTTTGCCTTTTGAGGATGTAAATTGTTTTGCCGAAGACGATCGCGGGAATTTATGGATAGGGACGAATGGCGGGGGCTTAGTATATTTCAACCGATCGGATAATACTTTTACGCAATATAAACATGACCCGCTGAACCCAAACAGTATATCAAATGATGTTATTGTTTGTTTACACATTGATAAGGGACATAAACTTTGGATAGGAACTTACTTTGGAGGGTTAGAACGCTTTGATGATAAAAGATTTATTCATTACCGGCATAGTGACAAGATATCTGGGAGTATCACTGATGACCGGGTTTACAGCATTATCGAAGACTCAAGCAACAATTTATGGGTAGGTACGTTTGCGGGTGGCCTTAATGTTTACAACCCTAAAAGCAACACTTTCAGCCATCCCCAAGCCGGGATACCTATGTGCTCAGATTATACTTCGGTGCTATATGAAGACCATCAGCAAAATATATGGATAGGAAGGGATAAGGGAATAGATGTAATAGTGAAAAAAACCAATATGGTAAAACATTATTTCATGCTCTATAAAAATCCAAAAAGGGTGATGGCGATAGATGTAAATGCTATC
Source organism: uncultured Mucilaginibacter sp. (assembly GCA_903864275.1). GTDB lineage: Bacteria > Bacteroidota > Bacteroidia > Sphingobacteriales > Sphingobacteriaceae > Mucilaginibacter. The sequence continues at coordinate 24,789 of CAIPFE010000049.1, read as the reverse complement.
ACAGAAGACAGCAGGGGCCTGATGTGGATAGGGACGAAAGACGGCTTAAGTATATTTAATACACAAACTGATAAATTCCTATCAGCCGATGATGGGTTAATTTTTCCCTCAAGTAATGTTTCAAATATCCTGGAAGACAAGCAGGGGAAAATGTGGATAAGCACAACCAACGGGTTAACAAGCGTGGCGATCACAAAAAAAGGAGAAAAGTACAAGTTTCAGTTAAATAACTTCAATGAGTTTGATGGCCTGCAGGGCAGGTGGTTTAATTTATATGCAGCGCTAAAATTAAGGGACGGCGAATTGGTATTTGGCGGCGCCCACGGCTTTAATTTATTTGATCCGGGTAGGATAAATACTTTTAAGCTCAAACAAAATTTAGTATTAACTGATTTCCAGCTATTTAATAAAAGCGTCGTAGTAGGCGATACTGTAAAAGGGAGTGTTATCTTAACAAAATCAATCTCCGAAACGCAGTTACTTACATTAAACTATAGCGAAAATGTGTTCAGTATTGAATTTACGGCATGTGATTATTTCAATCCCGATAAGATCAAGTATCAATATACGCTTGAAGGGTTTGACAAAAGTTGGATCACAGCGCCCGCCGGCGACCGTAAGGCAACCTATACTAACCTTGATGGGGGAGATTACACATTCAAGGTCAGGGCGCAAAACTCCAACACCGCAAGTAATGGTAGTTTGATCACGCTAAAGATCAGGATATTACCGCCATTCTGGAAAACCCCGTTAGCGTACATCATCTATCTGCTTGTTGTAGCTGGGCTTTTACTTTACATAAGGCACAGGGGTATTGTTAAATTGAAACGGCAATTTCAAACAAAACAGGCGGAGATAGAGGCAGACTGGAAAATCGAGAACGAACGTGAGGAAGCCCGACGTATGCACCAGCTTGATTTGATGAAAATTAAATTTTTTACTAATGTAAGCCACGAGTTCCGGACACCCCTATCCTTGATTTTGTCGCCAATTGATGATTTGATAAAAACGGCCGACAAGCCCGACCAACAACATCACCTGGTAATGATAAAAAGAAACGGGGGGCGGCTGCTTAACCTTGTTAACCAACTGTTGGATTTTCGTAAAATGGAATACAACGAGTTAAAGCTTTGTTTAAAGAAAGGCGATATCATAAAATTTATACGAGAAGTTTCTTCATCATTTACAGATGTTGCCCACCATAAACAAATTCAATATATTTTTGAAAGCGGAGAATGTTCTTTAACCACAAATTTCGATCATGATAAGATAGAGCGCATACTTTTTAACCTGCTTTCCAATGCTTTTAAATTTACCCCTTCCGGGGGGTATGTCAGTGTTATGTTGAGCTTATCAGGTGAAGATGTTTTTGCAAATGAACAAAAAGTACTGACCATAAAGGTAATTGACACCGGTATTGGGATACCCGTGGAGAACCATGAAAAAATATTCGAGCGATTTTTCCAGGATGACATGCCCGAAAGTTTGTTGAACCAGGGAAGCGGTATTGGCCTGTCAATTACAAAAGAATTTATAAAAATGCACGGGGGTACGATCACAATAGAAAGTGAACCCAATTACGGAACTGTTTTTACTATCGAAATTCCGGTTAGTGATGTGAGCGCGGAACCAATGGTTGATAATACACCTCATGAGGAACCATCCTATTCCGTTTTGAAGAATGGAAACGACACCGCCGCGCTATCAAAGAAGCCCACAATTTTATTAGTCGAGGACAATGATGACCTAAGGTTCTACCTGAAAGACAACCTGAAACATAGTTTTCATATCATAGAAGCCGTAAACGGCAAAGATGGCTGGCAAAAAGCGCTGGGCCTGCATCCAAAACTTATTGTAAGTGATATAGGTATGCCTGAAATGAATGGCCTGGAGCTTTGTAAAAAAATAAAAGGGGATAGTCGCACAGCCCAAATACCGATTATTTTACTGACTGCATTATCGGCTGAACATGATCAGTTGGCCGGCCTTGATAATGGCGCCAATGATTATATTGTGAAGCCTTTTAACTTCGAGATATTGCTGTCGAAGATACTTAACCTGCTGCGGATGCAGGAAACCATGAAGCAAACCTATCAAAAGCAGTTTCACATACAGGCAAAGGACCTTATCGTGGTATCAGAGGATGATAAATTTTTGAAAAATGCAATCGATTGCATAGAAAAAAATATCACCAATCCCAACTTCTCTGTAGAAGAGTTGAGCAGCAATTTGAACCTCAGCAGGGTTTCACTCTATAAAAAATTACTAACGCTAACCGGAAAAACCCCGGTTGACTGTATCAGAACTATTCGCTTAAAAAGAGCAGTGCAATTATTACAGAAAAGCAAATTAAGTATTGCCAATGTGGCCTATGAGGTGGGTTTCAATAACGCGGCCTATTTTGCAAAAGTATTCAAAGAGGAATTCGGCGTTCTTCCTTCGGAATTCATAGTTGAGATACGTAATAAAGAAAAGGAAGAAACACCTGTCTAATTACAAGAATAAAACAGCTGTACCGCATTTTGTTGGTCATTGTATTCTAAAGATTGCAGGCCCTGTGGGGCCTGCTTTATTTTGGTTTGATAACACCATACGGGTTTGTATTGGTCGGCATTTTGCCAAAAGCCCTATCCCCTTGTGCAACCACCGGCCGCTAAAGCTGACGTAAATTAGCTGATATACTGATTATTACGATACATAGCGTTGGCTTCAGCCGACGGATAAGGAAAAAGCGGCAAATGAGCCTTAGGCAAAGTCCCTCGGCAATTAGGGCAAATTAACGGAAACACAACACTCAATCAACTGCCTGGCGCAATTAACGGTATTATTTCAGTTGTCAGGATGCTGATTATCAAAAAAGGTTCCAAATAAAACATTTGTGGTATACTTATAATCAATTCTGCTATTCGTTTTAAAAAAACCGGAGTAGTTTTAAAGTCGATATGTTGTTGTATTATATTTGACATGAAAACCAGGCACTTTTCCGGTCTGTATGCCTTACCGGGATTTCCATTAGAAGCGTTATGGCGGGTCGGGTTTAAAGGTCGACTTCTTGTTATCAGTTTAAAAAATGAACACCGGCATAAGCAATAATTCCCTAGATAACCCATACTATAGATGAAAATAAATTTACAATTAAGCAAGGCCGGAAAAATAAAATGGATCGTGATCTTACTATTAATCATTACATCGGCAACAGCGACCAATGCCTCAATAATTTCTTACACAAAAAATGCAGAGGGCGTTGTGTTTAAGCTGGACAAAGGTTTGATGAATGTCAGGATTTGCAAAGCAGACATTATAGAAGTTAAATACACCATTTTTAATTCCTTCCCGTCAAAAAAATCTTTGGTGGTAAATAATCCCTGGAAACCCGGGGCGCCTTTTAACCTATCTGAACATAACGGCCAGGTTATTATCACTACATCAAAGCTTCACATCAGCATAAATAAAACCACTAATGCCATAACATATACCGATTTAAAAGGGAATATCATCACCTCCGAAACCGGGGAAAATAAGACCATGAACACGGCAACCATCGCCGGGATTGACACCTATAATTGTAATACATCCTTTAATTCCCCCGCCGACGAAGCCCTTTTTGGCTTAGGGTGCCATCCTACTGATACGCTTTCCATCAACTATAAAGGCCGCGACCAAAGTATGTTAATTAAATATATGACGGGCGCTATACCTGTAATGTTATCAACCAAAGGCTACGGTTTGCTGTGGGATAATTATTCGGCATCAAACTTTTATGGCGCCGAAGCAAAAAATACACAATACAAATATGTCTCGGAGAGCGGCAGGATGATCGATTATTATTTCTTTTACGGGCCTGATTTTGACCGTATCATAGACCTTTATAGAACGGCCACCGGTAAAGCGCCGATGTATCCGAGGTGGTCATTCGGGCTGGTTCAATCGCAGGACCGGTATAAAACCCAGGCGGAGATATTACGTGTTAAAGACAGCTATCGGAATAATCATATCCCGGTTGATGCCATTGTCCAGGATTGGTATTGGTGGTCGCCGCTTCCAATTGGGTCGCATATCATGAACAAGGAAAGGTATCCTGATCCCAAAGCAATGATCAATGAATTGCACAAGGCAAATATACATGCCATGATATCCATCTGGCCTGTATTTGGTAGCGGCACCAATGATTTTGACGCACTTAAAAGCAAGGGCTTTCTGACAAGCATTACCTGGGACAATTTTGTTACCCACACTTTTGATACTTATTACGATGCCCATAACCCAAAAGCAAGGGACTTATATTGGGCGCAGGCCCGCGATAGCGTAGTAAAACGCTATGGATGGGATGCCTGGTGGGTAGATCAGTGTGAACCTGATAATGGCTCGCTGCTTGATGAACGGCGTAAGGCCAATTTTTCGGTTGGTAAGGGCATCGATTACTTTAACAGTTATGCTTTGGAACATTCCAAAGGCTTATATAAAGGCTGGCGGAATGACATGGATGGCAAACGTGCATTCTTATTGGTGAGGCAAGCATTTGCCGGTTCGCAGCGTAACGCCGTTACCCTATGGTCGTCGGATGTTACCACTACATTCAGAGCGCTTAAATCGCAGGTGCCGCAGGGAATTAATGCCTGCATATCCGGCATGCCTTACTGGACATCAGATATTGGCGGATATATTTCGTACACGTCACCAGAAGGAGTTCCGGATTGGAAGGAGCCGCAACCACGGGAGTTATTTACGCGCTGGTTCCAGTTTGGCACGTTCTGCCCCATATTCCGTATCCATGGTAAAGGTGAAAGGGCGCTGTTTTCAAGTAACTGGGACGACAAAACCAAAGCCATCCTATTAAAATACGACAAACTTCGTTACCGCCTATTGCCATATAATTATTCATTGGCTGCTAAAGTCACCAATGAAAATTATACCATAATGCGGTCCCTGGGCTTTGATTTCAGGAATGATAAAAATGTTTATGGTATTCCTGACCAGTACATGTTTGGCCCTGCATTTTTAGTAAATCCGGTGACAGAACAATTATATACAGGAAAAAATGAGAGCAGCGATGTAAAAACAAGGAAAGTGTATTTGCCCAAAGGAAGCAAATGGTTTGATTTCTGGACAGGTGAAACTTTGAATGGCGGCCAAACCATTGATGCAAAAGCGCCAATTGATATCATGCCGCTTTATGTTAAAGCTGGTTCTATTGTGCCAATGGGGCCTGATATTGAATATGCTACCCAAAATCCTGCAGGCGCAATTGAACTGCGTATCTATCCTGGCGCCAACGGTGAATTTAAATTCTATGAAGACGAAAACGACAATTATAATTACGAAAAAGGACATTCTGCAGCCATCAGCTTTAAATGGAATGATAGATTAAAGGAGCTTAGTATTTCCGACCGAAAAGGAATCTTTGCCGGTATGATGAAACGGCACAAGTTCAACATCGTTTTAGTAAAACAAGAGCACGGGGCCAATAGTGAAATTACCGGTAACCCCGATAAAATCATTAACTACGAAGGTAAAGCGATAACACTAAAGTTGAAATAAACCACCAGGGCCTTTGATTCCTGGCTTTTTGACTATTAATGCGCATTAACAAATATTGTATAAGCATTAACAAAACTGTTACACATTATAAAGTAACTCCAATAATTTCACACCTTAATAATTTACATCAATTTTTACCAGTTTTTCAATTTAAAATAATTGATGCCCGCAATAAGACAGCATTAATGCCCTGGAAAAAGGTACCTGATTTAAGTGGAATTGATTGGGATTTAGTTGGTTTTGCCTTTTTGGTAATCCGGCGCTCTGTGTGAGATACAGGGCGCTTTTTTAATGTTCAAAAAGTACACAGGCGATGGTCTCTTAATTCAACCGGCAGCTTTCGACCGGGTTCCAGTAAACGAAAAAAACCGTCGATCTTTCCAAATCAGGCTCATAAAATGTAGTTATCGCAAAGCAAGCCATTGCGAATGCAATTATTTCTATCATTAACACAACTATTTACGTGGCAGGTAACATTTGTTGTATAAATATTAACAAAACTGTTACAATACAATATATAACTCCTATAATTTTAGCATCGATTATTTCCCCTATTAATTAAAACCCTAATAAGTGTACTTTTAACAATTTAACCAATTAACAAACTTTAATTATCAACCTTTTATAACGCTGTGTAAAACCTTGGGACAAACGCCCATGTGCCTGAATATTCCCAATCAAAAATATTGATTAAATAATCGCCTATATCAACCGAATAGCTCAACAGCTAAATGAATCAAAATGACGAAATGTACTGTATAACAAATTTAATAGTTGAAAAAAAGCGTCACGGAATTTTTTGCGAACTAATTGCACGTGTTGGCCCAAACCAGGCAAGTTACAGTTAAGGTAACATCAGCTTACTCTGATACCTCGAAACTGAAAGCGCAGCAACGTTGAGCTTTTTGGTAAAGTCGTAAATGGTATGTCTTTTTTTGTTTTTAGTCTATTTAAAAAAATAAAAAAAAACCTGCAATCGATTGCGGAATTAAAAAAATAGTTTAAATTCGTTCCGTGAAAAAGAAGAATAAATGACGGGAATCAGGGCTTAATAATGGGAAAAAGGTTGATTATGGGTACACGGGAGGCTATTTCTTCATGCATTTTACAAAAATGTTTAAATAAACATCTGCAATCGATTGTGGATAAAGAGGGATTTGGGTAAAAAAGTATAACGACAACGAAATCGAAACTAATCAATTCACTATAAAAAATTCCAAACCTAAAATGAATCAAAATGACGAAAAATGTACCATTTCTCAAATTCAACAGTTGCAAGCGATCAATGCTGATTGTCTTGTTTACTATAGTTATTTGTCTTGATGCTTTTGCACAAAACCGGCAAATTACAGGCAAGGTAACTTCATCCGACAATGGCGACCCTTTAATAGGCGCAAGTGTTAGGATTAAGGGGACTCCATCAGGAACCACTACTGATGTCAGCGGCTCTTTTAAAATATCCGTGCCGGCTAATGCCACGCTCGTATTTGGCTATATCGGGTATGCATCGCAAGAAGTTGCGATCGGTGGAAATAGTGTAGTGGACGTCAAGTTAGTACCCAATCTTCATGCTTTACAAGAGGTAGAGGTAACAGCAATTGGTTACGGTACTGCTAAACGCACCGACATTACGGGATCAATCAGCTCGGTTAGCGCTAAGACATTAGAAGATGTGCCTTCTACCACTCTAGAACAGGCTTTGCAGGGCCGTGCTGCGGGTGTGCAGATCACCAACAATGACGGCACCCCTGGCGGCAATGTCAGCGTGCAGATACGTGGTACCGGTAGCCTTGCAAGCTACGGTAATGGCCCACTTTACGTTATTGACGGGTATCCAATCGACGCCGGAGGCATCAATAATATCAATCCTAATGACATCGCTACGATCGATATCCTTAAGGACGCATCGGCAACGGCGATTTACGGTATCCGCGCAGCAAACGGCGTCGTACTAATAACAACCAAGAAGGGGAAAAAAGGCAGTACGCAAATTTCAGTAGATGGTTATTCCTCTATCCAGGGCAAGCCGAAAGAGTATAAGGTATTAAATGCTCAGCAGTTCGCAGCGATGGCCAATCTTGTAGCTACAGACCCTGCGCAACAGTTCCAAACAAATCCGGCCTGGGCCAATCCTGCATCGCTGCACACAATCGATTGGCAAAATGCCGTGTACCAACAGGGCATAACCCAGGATTATAACCTGGCTATTCGCGGCGGCAACGACAAGGTGCAAACGTCGACTTCTTTCGGGTACTACGATCAGAAAGGCATAGTTTACGGTTCTTATTTCAAACGGGCCTCCCTTGCCAGCAATGCTGATTACCAGCCTTTAAAATGGCTTAAATCAGCCACGGCTATTAAATATACTTTCAGCGACGGACGAAACCCCTACGGTACAGGCAACCTGCTTAACCTGGCGGCTTTGGTGCCAACGCTGGACGGAGGTAACAAAAATACGGATCTGGTGAAACAACAGAACGCCTCGGGCGGCTATGACTATGGATTTTTTAACCCGACCTATTCCCGTCAAAACGGCGCTGGCGGAAATCCTATTCAGGCTATCGATAACGGGCACCAAAACAACCTGAACTACTTTTTACTGGCAAATACTTCGCTGGAGGCCACCATTATCAGCGGGCTTAAAATTAAGACCAATATCGGGGTAAACACTTCCAACTTCGCCGGCGTGTATGATGCCCCGGCGTACACTGCGATATCCGATCAGTATCCGGGCCAAACAGCAGGTGTTGCGAATTATAGTCAAAATATCAATCAAACTTTCGACTGGCTGATGGAGAACACAATAGCCTACGATAAAACCTTTGGTAAACACACTATCGGGCTTCTTGCCGGCGCATCCGAGCAGAAGACTATCTGGAGCGGCATGGGCGGCTCTGGTATCCCGGCCAATGCGGTTATCCAGGACTTAACCCAGGTAACAAATTTACAGCTTAATACAAACAATCCTACTAACCCCTTTAGCGGCAACGGTACCAGCATTATAAGTTTACAATCTTATTTTGCCAGGGCCACTTACTCGTTTAATGACAGGTATATTTTAACCGGTACAGTGCGGAGGGACGGATCGTCAAAGTTCCCTGTTAATAATCAATTCGGTACATTCCCTTCCGCCGCCTTCGCTTGGAAGGCCAAGGAAGAGTCCTTTTTGAAAAATGTATCCTGGTTAACTGATCTGAAATTCAGGGGCAGTTACGGCCAGGTTGGTAACCAAGGCTCTATACCCTCTTTCCAATTTCTCAATTTGTACTATGGAAACCTTCCGGCAGGTGCTAATGGCGGTGGTATTGACAACCTCGGCTATCCGTTCAATAAACTGTACCAGAATGGCCTTGCGCCTTCACAACCGGCCAATCCAGGCCTGAAATGGGAAACAGACACCCAGGCCGATGCAGGTGTTGACCTCTCGTTCTTAAACGGCGAACTCAACGCCACGGTTGACTGGTATGACAGGAAATCAAAAGACTTTTTGCTAAACATTGCATCGCCTGCACAAACGGGCTATAATTTCCTGACCAAAAACGTTGGCAGCATGGAGAATAAAGGCCTTGAATTCATGTTGAATTACAATCATAGGGCGAGCGGTGATCTTCAGTTCGGCGCCACTTTGTCAATTACCGCAAATCAAAATAAACTTACCAGCATCAGTTCGGGCACAAATTATCTGCAAAACTTCGGCGGACTTACCCTGCCTACACTGCAAGGGTGGCAGACTTTTAGCGAAACGTTTATAGGGCAGCCGGTAGGCGAGTTTTACGGATATAAATCGTTAGGCATTTTCCAGTCGCAGGCTCAGATCGATGCGTTAAATGCTCAAGCAGTAGCAAAACATGGCGCCGGTAGTTTTTACCAGAAGAGCGGTACCAAGCCGGGCGACCGTTACTTTGCAGATACTAACGGCGACGGCGTAGTAGACGCAACAGACCAGGTCAGCCTTGGCAGCCCGCAGCCTAAATTTTACGGTGGTCTGAACCTGACTACAACCTATAAGGCATGGGATGTTACACTGTATTTTTACGGTACCTATGGAAACAAGATATTCAGCTTTGCCGAAAGCAACATACAAAGCTTTGAAAGCCGCCAAAATGTTTCCATTGAAAACGTAAGCCAGGCATACTATGCTGGTGCATGGACACCGACAAATCCCTCAAATACCTACTCAAGGATTGTTGCAAATGACGATGCTGAAGGCAGCAACGCCGCCTCCAGCGCCTGGGTTGAAAACGGCAGCTTCCTGAAATTAAAAACCCTTAACATCGGCTATACTTTACCTGCATCGATTACCAGGAAGTTAACGCTAACAAAGTTTAGAATATATGTTTCGTCGCAGAACCTGTTCACAATTACAAGCTATAAAGGCCTCGATCCTGAAATTGGGATCCAGGGAGGCAATCCTACCCAAAATGGAATAGATAACGGCGCGTACCCATCATCAAGATTTTATACAATTGGGTTAGATGTAACACTTTAATCGAAAAAACGAATTATGAAAATATTCAAACACATGAAAATGAAAAAGAAATACATTACCATTATCGTGCTGTTGGCGGCGCTGATGAGCCCGCTGGCATGTAAGAAGAGTTTTTTGAACCAAACCGATACTTTTGCGGGGACGGAAAACGCTACGTTTACCACATCGGGAGCCGTTATTGAAGCGGTGAACGCCATTTATGACACTTATCAAAACAGTGATTTCCTAAAGAAGTCCATTTGGTACTACGCTAATTTCATCACGCACGACTGGTACAACAACGGTAACGACGTGGCCTGGAACAATTACACCATTCCGGCTACATTTTATGCCATACCTACGTTCTGGAATTATTCGTATATCGGCATAGGCCGCGCAAACCAGGCATTGGTGGTTATAGCCGACGCTAAGGCGAGAGGCGTAATTGACCAGGCGCTTGCCGACCGCTTGTCAGGTGAAACTTATTTTTTACGTGGTACCCTCTATTATTACCTTACCGGTACTTTCGGCGGTGTGCCGTTAGAGTTGAAGCCGATAACCAACGGTTTAACACCGAGGAGCACCCAGGATCAATGTTTTCAGCAGGTGGTTTCTGACATGCAGCAGGCGGAAAAGTTGCTGCTGTCGAAAACAACATTACCTGCTGCTGATTTAGGAAGGGCTACAAAGGGGGCAGCGTACGCTTACGAAGGCTCGGCGCAAATGTGGCTGGGAAAATACACCGAGGCTTTAACTGCTTTTAACAATCCTGAGGTTACAAGCAACTACCATCTGTTGCCGAATTTTTGGGATCTGCAGGAATTTAACAATCAGAATAATGATGAGCAGCTTTTCGAAATCCAATTTGACCTTGTCCCCGGCGGGTCACAAAGCTGGGGCGGCAGCTGGCAAGTGCCTGGGGGCGAAATAGGCTGGATAGACAGCTTTAGCTGGCCAAATGAAATTACCGGCGAGGGTTATGACTATGGAAGCCCATCGCTATATTATTCGTACCAAACAGGCGACAAACGCAAGCTCGCGACAATAATTGGCCCTGGCGACCAGAATTTAAGCCCTGGAATTATAGGTGCATGGGGCGGGATTAAAGGTTATCCTTTCGTAACGGGCGGTTATGCTGCTTTTCAGGCAGATCCTACCTCTAAATCTGGCGGTAAACTCAATAAAGACGTGTACACCGATGGAAACGGCAATATTATTAACACCAATGGTACTGCTGCGTTTCCATGGTACGGGTTAGATGGTACGCCGCGTTCAGGTTTCGTAAATGAAAAGCACTGGAGAGACCCCACATTAACCGGTAACTCAGGCCCATCGAATATTTTCGGCAGCCAAAACCAGGTGATGATGCGTTATGCCGAAGTTTTGCTTTCAAGGGCCGAGTGTAAGATACGTACCGGTGATATTGCAGGAGGCTTAGCCGACCTTAATATTGTGAGGACGAGGGCGTTCGGCGGGCCGCCTCCGGCTGTATGGATCGACGGCCTCGATCCGGCAGGTAACCCCCGCCCTCCTCTAACTGACCCGATGCAAAAGGTATTGAGTGAGTACAGGCACGAACTCAGCGCTGACTATTCACTGATGTACGTACTGCGCAGGGCAGGTAAAGATGCTACCACCGGCCAGAATTATGACGCTGAATTTATTCATAATGTTAACCACGTGCCAGGCGCTGGCCCGGATAATAATTCAAACCCGTCATTCTACACTTTCGGTCCTACATCTAATCCGGCTTTTCCAGCTGGTAAAGGTGTTACCTATAATGACATCCCTCCGGGACATGATTTATTGCCGATCCCATCAGTAGCGATAGGCCTTAATCCAAACTTAAAACAAAACCCTAATTATTAAAACCAGCTCTTATTGCAATATTAAATCGCCTCATAATAATTTATGGGGCGATTTTTTTTACAGTTTAATAATATCCGCCAATTGAGATTGATTGACACTGACTGTTTCGAAATAAATAGAGGACAAAAGATATTCGTTGATCTGGGATGTTGCCTGAATATATTACCCTATTCTCCCTAACAAGATTATACTGCAGTATTTAAAAATTAAAATCTCTGCCTGCCAGGTAGTCCCAATGCCCCTGCGCATTCATTTTATAAAATTTTACATTCCTGTTTTTGAAAACGCCTATGGCGCCGGTGTTAAGATAGAATATCTCATCCGCACCAACAGGGCTGTTAAAATCCCTGCCCGGTGTATATACCCACCCCGCCGCGCCATTGTAGGTATAAAATTTTATCGTATTTCCCTCCTGTACGCCAATAAAATAGGTAAGCAAACTAAAGGCGCCATCAACCCGTTCACGGCCGACGAAATCCTTAACCATACTTCTGACCCAGGTCCCCTGGGGGTTTGTATCATAAAAGCGTATTGTATTGCCTTTCCAAACACCCAAGGAGCTGCCGTCGTTAACAGCAAAAATGCCTTCAAAGCTGTCGGAGCAGGTAAAATCTGTACGGATGTTATAATTCCATGTTCCCTGGTTATTCGTTTTATAGAATTTGACGAGTTTACCTTCGCTTGCCCCAATAAAGTTTCCACCGAGGTAAAATATGCTGGCAAAGTCCTTAGGATATACAAAATCCCGTTTCGGCAAGTATGTCCATGGCTTTCCGTCTTTTGTTGCATAAAATTTTACTCTATTTCTCTGCTGCACGCCTAAAATGTTGGTGTTAACATAAAAGACGTGAGTGCCGGGCCGTTTTTTACAGGCAAATAATAGCAGTGTAAAAATGAAAAGTGAAAAAATAATAATACCCTTTCTCATATATGTTCAGTTGGCTAAAATTAAAAATAGCATGTGGAAAAAACTGGTTAATTGTGACGCTTATTCAAGGCTTAATATAAGGACAAATTTAATACGCAACGTCGGATTTTCTGCTAATATTTTTATTAAAAAGCGTTAAATTAAGCACTTAAAGCCGTATATTAGTAATCATATATTTGTCAATATTAGTTATGAAGAATTTTTATAAAATAGTTTTGCTATATACAGCTTTATATTTTTTTTCGTGTAAAAAACCAACCTTGTTCCAGCAAATTTCGTCGTCACATTCGGGCATTCACTTCAATAATAAAATAACCGAAAATGACTCCATAAACCCCTTGGATATCGTAAATATTTATAACGGCGGGGGCATAGGTGTAGGCGATTTTAACAATGACGGTTTGCAGGATATATTTTTTGCGGGGAACATGGTCCCAAACCGCCTATATATAAACAAGGGCGACTTTAAATTTGAGGACGTTACCGACAAAGCAGGTATTGGCGGACTAGGTCGGTGGGGCCGTGGTGTTTCTGTTATCGATATCAACAACGACGGGTTGATGGATATATATGTTTGCAACACGATATACGCTGATTCGAACCGGCGCCGCAACCAGTTATACATTAACCAGGGAGTTGATAAAGATGGCATCCCCCATTTTAAAGAGATGGCGAAAGAATATGGCCTGGACATAAATGTACAGTCAACTATGGCCACTTTTTTTGATTATGATAATGATGGCAATCTCGATATGTACCTCACCGTTAATGAAGCTAACGAAAGCTATTATCCAAATGTGTTTGGAGATAGACAAGCTAAAGATAGGAATCCCAGCATGGGGAGGTTATACCATAACGAATGGGATGCCCGCTTAAAACATCCTGTTTTCCGTGACGTTTCGGCTAAAGCAGGCATCAAACTGGAAGGTTACGGCCATGCGGCCACCATTGTTGACATTAACCGCGATGGATGGAAGGATATTTACGTAAGCAATGACTTCATATCGTCAAATATCCTTTATATCAATAATCATGACGGGACTTTTACAGACCGTTCGAAGGAATATTTTAAACATACTTCATTTAATGCCATGGGCCAGGATGTTATTGATATTAATAATGATGGCCTTGCCGACGTTTTTGAGCTGGACATGAACCCCGAAGATAATTATCGTAAAAAAATGATGCTCGGCGCCAACAGCTATCAAAATGTACTAAGCCTTGAGCGTTTTGGTTACCAGCTGCAATATGTAAGGAATACGCTGCAGTTAAACCAGGGCCCACGTTTATCACAGGACGATAGCATCGGCAGCCCGGCTTTCAGCGAGATCGCTTTTATGAGCGGCGTTGCACAAACGGACTGGAGCTGGACACCCCTGATCACTGATTTTAACAACGACGGCTACCGGGATGCTGTTATAACTAACGGGTATCCCAAAGACCTTACCGATCATGATTTTATAGCCTACCGGCAAAACCCTTACGCAAATACATCCAAAAAAAACTTATTGGATCAGATACCCCAGGTAAAGATCCACAACTACGGTTACCAGAACAATGGCGACCTCACATTTACTGATGCCACAACCAAATGGGGCCTTACATTACCCACCTTCTCCAACGCAGCAGTTTATGCCGACCTGAATAATGACGGGGCAATGGATATGATCGTTAATAATATTAACGATGAACCGCTTATTTACAAAAATACTTCACGCGAAAATGACACGGTGAACACCAATTACATCCAGGTAAAATTTAAAGGCGACAATCATAACCTGAATGGATTGGGCGCATGGGCCGATATCTATTACGCCCATAATAAACACCAGGTCGCCGAAAATAATCCATACAGGGGTTATATATCAACTGACCAAAATATCGCCCATTTTGGCTTAGGCAAAGTGCGCCGGGTCGATTCGTTAGTTATTCGCTGGCCCAATGGTAAAAAACAGGTACTCCAAAATGTTAAAGCTAACCAGGTGGTCACCGTTAATATTGCCGATGCAAAAGAGCCGTATACATGGCCCCAGCCAAAGATTGCGGATAAAACGTTATTCACCGAAGTCACTAAAAGTAAAGGCGTTGATTACAAACACCAGGAGCTTGATTATGTGGATTTTAATATACAAAAACTGATACCGCATAAGCTTTCGGGTTATACACCTGCATTAGCAACGGGCGATGTTGATGGTAACGGGTTGGATGATATCGTAATTGGCGGTAACAGCTATAACCCGGCCCAGGTATTCCTGCAGCAACCAAACGGCAAGTTTATACAGCGCGACCTGTTGCCGAAGCAAAGCAGCTCCAGGCAAGTGAAGGACGAAGGTATATTGCTTTTTGATGCGAATGGGGACGGTAAATTAGACATTTATATCTCAAGCGGCGGCTATTTAAATGCAAGCGGTGATACAACTTACCAGGACAAGTTATATTTAAATGACGGAAAAGGCAATTTTAGGTTGGCCACCAACGCATTGCCAATAAATTATACAAGTAAACAATGTGTAAGGGCAATTGACTATAACAAAGACGGCAAACCGGATCTTTTTATATCGGGAAGGGTTGACCCCTGGCATTATCCTAAACCGGTATCCAGCTTTATATTGCGGAATGACAGCAAAAATGGAGTAGTAAAATTCACCGATGTAACAAACGAAGTTGCCCCATGCTTAAAAAATATAGGCATGGTATGCGACGCGCTTTTTACCGATTATGACAATGATGGCTGGCCCGACCTGATCCTTGCCGGCGAATGGATGCCGGTAACTTTCTTAAAAAATGATTACGGTGTATTTAAGAATGCTACCGCGGCATCGGGCTTGGCCAATAAAACGGGTTGGTGGAACAGTATTGTTGCCGGGGATTTCAGGCATACCGGCCGGATGGATTATATAGCCGGCAATGTTGGGTTAAACACTTTGTATAAGGCAAGCGATAAGTATCCCGTTTATATCACGGCTAAGGATTTTGATAAAAATGGGACTTTTGAGGCCATTCCCTCAATTTTTCTACCCGATAAAAATGGCGTAAAAAGGGAATTTCCAGCCATGGGGCGTGAGGACCTTTTTAAAGAGATGATAAGTATGAGGAAGAAGTTTACTGACTATAAATCATATGCAACAACCACCATGGAGGATGTTTTAAGCCCCGAACAAAAAAAGGGCGCTATAAGGTTAAAGTCCAATATATCGCAGTCGTGTTTTTTGCGCAACGATGGCAACGGAAAGTTTACCATTATTCCTTTGCCAAACCAGGCACAAATATCTGCAATAAACGGGATGGTAGTTGACGATTTTGATGGTGATGGTAACCTGGATGTGATGATCAATGGCAATGATTACGGAACCGAAGTAGGGACCGGCAGGTATGACGCGCTGAATGGTTTAATGCTTAAAGGCGATGGCAAAGGCAACTTTTACCCGGAAAGTATACTTCAAAGCGGCATTTATATTCCGGGGGACGGCAAGGCCCTGGTTAAGTTACAAAGCAGTTCGGGCGATTATATGCTGGCAGCAAGCCAAAATCGGGGCCCCTTGAAACTGTTTCAGTTAAAAAGAAAAGTAACCAATATCAAGCTTCAGCCCGATGACGAAAGCGCTATCATCACCTGCAAAAATGGGACTATCCAAAGACAGGAGTTTTATTATGGATCATCCTTTCTATCGCAATCAGCAAGGTTTTTGACCGTAAATTCGGATGTTGTATCGGTTGAAATAATAGATAATAAAGGGCAAAAACGAGTTTTGCATTTTTGATCAAAGGTTTGCGGGCCGAAGATGATATCGTGTATCCTACGGAACGCTAAAGGCCAACTTATTCTCAAATCCTGAAAAATCCGGCTTAAGCTGCCTGGATACAACCTGCAGTGTGTCGCCGAACCGCCTGACCACCAGGTAATGGAACATGGGTTTATAGTCAGCGGAAAGATCGTGGGTGATCTCACTCGTATGTAAAGGCTGATGAAGGCCCCCGCCCCCGCCGATCACCAGGAAATATTTCCCCTGCATATTAAACCGCTCAAAATTATGCGAGTGCCCGGAAAGAAAAAGCATGCCCTTTTTGGAATTAATAAAGGCCGGAACAAAATTCTGGCGCACTTCCATTGATGGCTTCACAATTTTGCTATTGGTATATGGCGAATGATGACAGCCAACAATGATGAACTTAATTGCATCATCCTTGTCGAACTTTTTGACCGTGGCGTTGTACCAGTTATCCTGTGCCAGTATTTCGGCGGTCGTCATTTTACTGAAATTGGAATTCACCAAAACCACGGCCACCGAATCAATGATCTCCGTATACCCAACAGGATTGTACATAGGGAACCGCGACCGGAAATTTGCAGTCCCCTTTTTTGTGTTGAACATCAATTCGTGGTTACCCAGCGTTGCGTAAACGGGTATAGAATCTTGTGTACATCGCTTTATGCAAGCATCTATCGCTGTCCACTTATTGTTTTTGTAGCCTAATGAAACCAGGTCGCCCAGTATGAAAAACCCCGAAGGATGCACCGTAAGCAAATCCTTGAAGATCATTTCTGTAGCTTTTTGATTATGGTTTGATTTCAGCCGTATTTTTTCAACCCACATAGGTTGCTGCGTATCGCTGGCAAACGCAATGTTCTGTTTCTTTTCCTGCGCAAATGCACAGCCCGTAATTAAGCTGAAAACTACAATACAAATGAATCTGGCCATAAGCAAAGAACGCAAATTTTGTTTTATCCGTGTATGGAGCCGAACAGATTAATTGTACTCTCAAAAAACAGGCTATGCTTTGATCACGCCACAGCCGGAAAAAACCCGGGCGTTGGCTTCCTTTTCGGAATAATTTTCATCCCGATATAAGAGTTTCATATAGCAAAGCCATTTTTCTGAGCTGCCTACTGTTTAACCCTTTTATAAATTTCAAAATATGGCGTTTTGGTCTTCGGATCAGTGAATAGCTGTGTAAGTTCATCATTTCCATTCATTGTAATCCCGAAAGTCCATTTACGGTTAAGATTCGGCGCATCGTTCGACATTTGGACATCCTCGGTCAGCTCATTATTCTTAAAACTGAAGCTGCCGTATCCATAGCCATAATTGAATTTAGTTCCCGCCTTATCAATCGCGTAACGGGTTACAAACATTACTGCCCCCTTCCAGAAAATCCTGAACTCCGTTGCCTGTTGACTTGTGGTATCCTTCCCATTTACCGAATAGTTTTTATCCAGCTTCCACAAACCATCCAACACGGAGCTGTCGCCCAATGGTAACCTGGTATATTCTTCATGCAGGTCATATCGCACCCCTTTTATTGCAGCCATGGACGGGATGGTTTGTGAATACCCCCTATCTTTAGGCATTATCTTCACGTGAAAGGTCCTGGGGGTATCCTGCGTCGAACTGGTATAAAACCGGTGTTCAATAACGCTGCTACCGGTATCAAGGGTATAGCTGCCCACACCAAATCCAATGGATGAGTCAGGTGTCATGCCCGCGTACATGAAGTTGTGATCTGTATAAATTTTAATTTGCGTCCTCTGATACGTCGAATCTGTGCCCCCTCCGCTAACTGATTGTTTTACCAGTTTATATACCCCTGCCTGGGATAATTTTTGGGCGTGTTTGCAACCCAATAATATGCAGCTTAATAAAGCGGCATAAATTATAATCCTTTTCATAATACTTAAGTTTTGTATAGAAGTGAGAATTTAATTGGTTAATTGCTGGTTTGATTTCTTAGGGGCAGCCGGCTCCCCGCTGGTAAAAAACACATCAAACGAGGGCGGATTAATGCCCATCGTTTTGCCTGTCATAAATTTTAGTACTTAGTTCAATTGGTATATTAAATCTACATATAATAAATACAATTAACAATTAATAATAAATAATTGGTAATGTGATTATCCGGCCGGTTTATAGGTGCGCGGCCCAACTAAACCTGTTATGATCAAAACAGTTTCAAGCGCTGTTTGTAACTTACAGTATACCATGAATATCCGTTATAAATATATCCTGTTCGGCCTGCTGCCTTGTATTGCCTGCCACCATAAAAAACCATTGACGCCCTATGAAGCAGAGCATATCACTCATATTGAAACGGGTAAAACAACCCCCGATTCCCTTGTCAACTTTGCATGCTCACTCGCAGGAACGCCTTACAAATATGGTTCGACCGATCCAAAGGAGGGTTTTGATTGCTCAGGTTTTGTTACCTATGTGTTTAAACACTTTGGCATTATGGTGCCCCGCACATCGGTTGATTTTACACCTGTGCAACACCATATCTCATTGCAGCAAGCCAAATTGGGCGACCTAATCCTGTTTACCGGTACCGACAGCGCCAACCGCGTGGTCGGCCACATGGGCATCATATCCTCCACGCCCGGCGAACCGCTCCGCTTTATGCACGCCAGCTCCGGCAAAAGCCACAGCGTTGTAGAAACCGATTTTCATACGCCTTATTATGAAGCAAGGTATATCAAGACGATAAGGATATTTGGGGATAGCACGTCCAGGTAGAAAAACACGCGAATCAAAAAACACCGGCGTTCGCGTTCACTTCGCACTAACACAGGCAATTATTTTATCGTGAACGCCTGAAAATCAAATAGTTGATTTTTGCAAATCCTCAAAAAATGCAAAAACAAACATTTCGCGAAAACACCCTTGCCTGGGCAAAAAAACGACACCCTTTCGCCCTTCACCTTCCTCAAAATATATTAACCTGCTGAACAAACGATTCAGCCCCTGAATGGTTTATAAAGTCAAAATACTTTTAACCAAAAATGAAAGAAGAAAATATTAAGACGGCCGCCCGCGTGCTGCTTGGAGCCAGCCTGGTATTTGCCGGCATCAGTCACCTCACATTTGCCCGCAAAGATTTCCGTGCGCAGGTTCCAGATTGGGTGCCGCTAAAAAAAGACGATACCGTTGTTTATTCGGGTATTGCAGAGATCGCGCTCGGCGGCGCATTGGTATTTACCCCCGTTGGTAGTAAAAAGCTGGTGGGGACAATTGCCTCAGCATTTTTTGTCGCGGTATTCCCCGGAAACCTGGCGCAATATGCCCAAAACCGAAACGCCTTCGGACTAAATACGCCAACAAAACGCTTTACCCGGCTGCTGTTCCAGCCGCTTTTAGTATTATGGGCCTTAAAGAGTACGCATTGACAGAACCTTGTAAGTTCCCCTGTTTCGACGAGGAATAATCGTCAAATGCCACAACGTAGCGTTCACTTCGCAATAACACGGGCATTTTTAATGTTGTTAACAACTGACAATCAAATAGTTGATTTTTGCAAATACTCAAAAAATGCACAAACAATTCATCGCGGCAACAGCACTGTTTTCGCACTATCTCTGCCTCGCTTTGCGTTGCTGTAGTGACAAATTACAGACATAGCTAATCCGTAGATGCAGTCTACGAACAGCGGCGAGGTATTTATTGAACAGACAGTGGTTTGATTTTCTGGTTGGCATGGCTTCAGTTTACAACTGAATAGAGGGTTTTAGTCGTTGTTTGTGTCAATTTAAAGCTATAATCTTCTTGCGGTCAAGCTTGTTGGTTTGAAAAAAATACCAGCGTTCGCGTTCACTTCGCAACAACACGCGCAGTTGCAATGTCTTAAACACCTGATAACCAACTGGTTTTATTTTGAAGAATTTTGAAAATGAATACCAAGTGAACACTTGGCAGCAACCATGAAGTTAGGTTTATTAAGATAATAAGCATATTTCGGGATGCGGCGGGGCAGTGAAAAACGGTAGCGGCCAAGCTGGCGAGGCTCTCAAAGGCCTCGAAGAGAAAACAACTCACCTGTCCCAATTTTGTAACCTCATGATACAAAACCCCTTCAGATAGCATCAACACCCAAAATTATAAACCGCAAAAACTTCCTGCTCAAATATTCCCTTTTTTCAATTCATCCACAGCGAATGCAGCGGCACGGGCTGTCAGGGCCATATAAGTAAGCGAGGGGTTCTGGCAGGCGCTTGAAACCATGCATGCGCCGTCTGTCACAAAAACATTTGTTGCGTCCCACACCTGGTTATGCGCATTCAGCACAGAAGTTTTGGGATCATTACCCATCCGCGCGCTTCCCATTTCGTGGATGCCCTGGCCAATGGTATAATCCTTATCATAGGTCCATATATTTTTTACGCCGGCAACTTCAAACATG
Source organism: uncultured Mucilaginibacter sp. (assembly GCA_903864275.1). GTDB lineage: Bacteria > Bacteroidota > Bacteroidia > Sphingobacteriales > Sphingobacteriaceae > Mucilaginibacter. The sequence continues at coordinate 3,817 of CAIPFE010000049.1, read as the reverse complement.
GCTACCAGGTCTTTTACCATATCTTTGCGCATCTTCAGTTCATTCTCCTTCAATTCTGCATCCATAGCAAGTACCGGCAATCCCCACTTGTCTTTTACCTGTTTATTCAGTGTTATTTTATTATCGTGGTAAGGTAATATTTCGCCAAAACCGGTTGCGCCAACATACCAGCCTCCGGGTTCCGTTAAGGCCTCTTTGAAACCGGCGCCTATATTCATTTCCGCCACGTCACGGCTCCAGCCCTGCCGGCCCGCGCTCCCCTGGTAGCCATAGCCGCGAAGGAAATCCCTTTTGTCGCCAAACAAATTGGCGAAGCGCGGGATGTAGAAACCATTAGCCCTGCGGCCAAAATAGTACTTGTCTTCGTACCCTTCTACCGTGCCCATTGCGCCCACCAGATAATGATGGTCCATAATATTATGCCCCAATTCGCCGCTGCTGCTGCCTAATCCACCCTCCCAAACATCCGAAGCCGAATTCATCAGCACCCATGCGCTGTTTAGCGTCGACGCATTTAAGAAAACAATTTTGGAATAAAACTCATACGTCTTATTTGTTTCCGCATCCAGTACTTCTACGCCCGTTGCCTTCCGGGTATCCTTATCGTATAAAATCTTTGTAACTATTGACCAGGGCCTGACTGTTAAATTACCCGTGGCAACGGCTGCCGGCAACGTGGAGGATTGCGTACTAAAATAACCGCCGAAAGGGCAGCCTTCCCAGCACCTGTTCCTGAACTGGCATTGGGTGCGGCCTTTAACCGGCGCCGTAAGGTTTGCCACACGGCCTATAAACATGTGGCGCCGGTCTTTATAAAAAGCTTTAATTTTGGCGGCAACATCTTTTTCCACGCAGTTAAGCTGCATCGGCGGTAAATAATGGCCGTCGGGTAATTGGGGCAAGCCCTCTGTTGACCCGCTTATGCCTGCAAATTTCTCAACATGATCATACCAGGGCGCTATTTCTTTGTACCGGATGGGCCAGTCAATAGCGATACCTTCTTTAGCGTTGGCTTCAAAATCAAAATCGCTCCAGCGGTAGCTTTGCCTGCCCCACAAGGTCGACCGCCCTCCCATTTGGTACGCCCGCCACCAGGTAAATGGCTTTACTTCAACATAAGGGCTATCTTTTTCATTCGTCCACGAATTCATAAGTTCCTCATGCGCGGCGGTTCCGTAATAGGCCCAATCGCGGGAGATCACCGGGTTATCCTTTTTTTGCTGCTGTGTTTCTGCCCCCCGGTGTTCAAACTGCCAGGGATCCTTGTCAGCCGTGACGTAATCTTTAATGTGCACATAATTGCGGCCACGCTCCAGCATCAATACTTTCAATCCCTTCTCCGTCAATTCTTTAGCTGCCCAGCCACCGCTTATGCCCGATCCGATAACAATGGCATCGTAAGTGTTTTGTGATTTAGCCTTATTATTTACGCTGGTGGTGTTTTGGGGCATCTTTTTAACTTTTATAATGAATGAAATACAGATTGAAGATATTAACCTTTTTCGACAAAAGATATTCTTTTTAGTTATTTCAACGCTAAATAAATGAAATTCGTCCTCTACAGGGCACAGAAAGTTTTGTGACGAAAGTTGGCAGCCTTTGTGTTGGTGCGGCGCAGCAAAAAGCCGTCTGCAATTATTTTTCAACCACCTACAGCGGGCTTTCACAAGTTTTTATGTGTTGATTAAAAAGATCGATATGGTTTTGCCCGGCATGTGGAAAACTATTACTTTCCACGAAATCCGAAAATGTTCATCTTTAAGAAAATGAAATCGCTCGAAGAATTAAACCGGGAGGCTGCGGAGATCAATTTAAACATCAGGAAATTGATGTTGAACAAAAATTGTTTTGACGAAGGGCTGGAAGAGAAGATAGCGGTGGTGGTGAAGATCACCACTTTAAGGGAGCAGCTGGCCCGTGTGCAGCGAGAGATCAGGATCCGGGCCGAAGATTAATGCATTACGTTTGTTAATATCCAATAATAAATGTTGAATATCGAAGTTCGAACTTTTTTACTTCATTGTTCAACATTCGATTTTCGGCATTCGATATTGAAACCTTAAAATAATAATATCTCCTGCCTTCACAAATGTTAAAACTTTCCTTTCCTGCTTTTTAAAATCTCCCGCCTCATTCTCTAAAAATTCGTATTTTTGAGACGTCCCGCCGGATAATGATCATAGCCCGGCAAACAACAAATAAAATGGTATGAGCAGCCATCATAAAGACATCGGAACAAAACAGAAGGCGCTTGCCATTAACCTGGACCCGCAGATTTATGGCTCATTTGCCGAAATTGGCGCAGGACAGGATGTGGCCGCCAATTTTTTTAAGGCTGGCGCTTCATCGGGTACTATCGCCAAAACCATGTCGGCTTACGACATGACCTTTTCCGACGCAATCTATGGCGTACAGCAGGTGCGCCGTTATGTAAGCGAGAGCCGGCTGATCTCCATGCTCAATCATGAGTACGGGCTGCTGATCGAACGCCTGGCCGTACAGCGCGGCGAATCGACCACCTTTTTTGTTTTCGCTGATACGGTTTCGGCACTCAATTATCAGAAAACAAATGAAGGGCATGGCTGGATGGGTGTGCGCTTCCAGACGGAGCCGAACGGCGCCTTTAATGATGTGGTGCTTCATGTAAAATTATTGGATAACGACAATAACATGCAGCAGCAGGCCGTGGGCGTATTGGGCGTAAACCTGATGTATGCCTGTTTTTATTATTACCAGAATCCGCCTGTGTTTTTACTTTCGTTGATGGACGATTTGTCAAATGATCGCATCCAGGTAGATATGATCAGTTTTGAAGGCCCTGCTTTTAGTAAAGTGGATAACCGGCTGATGAGCCTGCACCTGGTAAAATACGGATTTTCGGATGCAGCTGTTTTTGGGCCGGACGGTAAAAACCAGCAGCCGTCGGAAGTCCTGTATAAAAAACACACCGTTGTGATACGCGGTCGTTTCCGGCCGCTCATTAATGTGCATTTGGATATGCTTAGCAACGGCGTTAAGCAATTTTTGCAGGAGCCTGATGTCGACAAAGCAAATTTGATTGTGATAACGGAACTTACCCTGCAGGCCCTGAAAGAACGGAACGCCGACGAAAATGCTGATATTGATGAAAAAGATTTCCTCGATCGCGTGGACATTCTTTGTTCGCTCGGACAAACGGTGCTTATCTCCAATTTTCATGAGTATTATAAACTCGTGGCTTATTTATCGAACATCACCAAACTGAAACTCGGCGTGGTTTTGGGCTATCCTAACCTTGAATATATTTTTTCGGAAGAACATTACAAGGGGCTTGCTGGCGGCATTCTCGAGTCGTTCGCTACCTTGTTCAGCCGTAAGGTAAAACTATTTGTTTACCCAACTTTGCGTGATGGCGTGGTGTTGAATTGTCTTAAATTTCATCCCCCTGCGCATCTGATCGACCTATACCGTTACCTGATCACCAATAATAAAATAGAAGATATCAGCCATTACAACGAGAAGAACCTGAACATACAAACGGATAAGGTGCTGGAACTGATAAAACAAGGCGCCCCCGGCTGGGAAGAATATGTGCCCGCCGAGGTAGCCGCCATGATAAAAGACCGCTGCCTGTTCGGGTATGCGTGTGTGGTTGATCCGGCGAAACAAGAGCCGCAGGTAAAACTCCCCTCTTGAGAGGGCATTGATGAATAACTTTACACAAGGGAAACATTAAAGCCATTTGATTATGATTTATGGCTATTATATCTAAAGTCAATTTAAACGATGGCACAACAATTATCAAATGTGTAGATACTGTTAAGATTAAGTATAATAT
>CAIPFE010000048.1 GCA_903864275.1 uncultured Mucilaginibacter sp. | reverse complement strand
GGTAACCCCAGGCTGGAACATTTCAATGCTCCCGCGGTGGTGGATACACCCATGGAAAAATTCAACGAAGACGGACTTTCAGAAGAGCCTAATAACCTGAAGGCGATCAACAGCCTGAAGATCCAGCGTGTATTGCGTTGGGGCAGGAATGTAGACTTACTGCTGACCGATAATTGGTCATTCCGTTCTCCTGATATGTCGACTGATGATTTTAATGTACCGGAATACCCAAGGGTTGACGCGCAGATACCTTTTGAAATCATGAATTATGGTCGTCATTACAATGGAGATAACCCACCGGAAACCATACAATTCAATGGCAAAGCTATTCCGAATCCTACAAAAAATGTTCATGCCCAAACTTACCTGGGCAGCGCGCAGAGAAACTGGTTCTTAGAACAGCTCGGGGCTTCTAATGCGCGGTGGAAAATATGGGGACACGGTTTTGGCACCATGGAAGTACGCAGCGATTATCAAAATTTACCCGGCGAATTAGGCAGTAAGTGGCCCAAAGATGTAGGATATGCAGTAATCGACAACCGGTTCCTTCGTGATAAAGACTTTATATTTGATTACATACACGACCATAAAATCACAGGTTTTTGTGTTGTTGGGGGCGATCGTCACGCGTTTCATGCCGGTTTAGCGTCTAAGGCGCTGCCGCCGAAGAAATACGAACCACTGGGCGTGGAATTTATTACGGGTTCCATATCGCAGCAGACGCTCTTCGAGGTATTGGAAGTAACCATGGCCAAGGACCATCCGAAACGCGTACTGCACCTGATCGATCAGGCGGATGGCACCGTGATCCCTTCTATGAACGTTACCGCCTTGCATGGGGTGCTTTCGACGCTAAAGTTAAAAGAGACCGGAGATATGGAGCAAGCCCGTGCCGTGCGCAACCCGGACGTGGCGCCACATTTGTCATTGCTTGATTTCGGTGGCCATGGTTATGTATTGATGACTGCCACCGCCGGGCAACTTTCGGCGGAGTTCGTATGCATCCCCCGTCCATTGGAACGCAGCGAGCGTCCTGATGGTGGTCCTTTGGTCTACCGTGTTGTGCATCGCACAAATTTGTGGAACGCAGGCGAGACACCTAGGCTTGAACAGGAAATCCTTGAAGGCAACCCACAGTATTGCATCTGAGTTATTGCTCACCGCCCGATTAAGCGTCTACGCTCAACTGAAAATAATTGCGAGTGTCCACACTCGCGATGCACCTAAAAACAAAAAAGCCGCCCTGCTTTCGCAAAGCGGCTTCGTAGCCCGTAGGGGAAGCTTTTCGAACCCCTTTTTAGCGGATTTAAGACTATTAGCCGCGTCCTAACTATTTGTAATGTGTTGATATTAAGTAAATTATGAAGAAATTGAAAAATATCATCTTTGAAATTTACTTAACATAATATTGTTGTAATATGTTCGTGTGTCCGGACTTCTTTTCTTGCAAGAAAAGAAGCAAAAGAACCGGGGAAATTTAAGACATTTGAAATTCTATTTCATAAGGTTCGAGTCCTGCTCCCAATCGCCTTAAATCCGGGCCCCAACAGGACTAAAATTGAACCAATGAATAGTGAAAATTACCATTAAGTAAAATTAACTATTTTAAGTTTATTTAGGGCACTTAAATGAACATAATCGTTTCCTGATTTTGGCTCAGCCACTTACAACGCTTCTGCCATGGTACGCATTTGGATCTCAATAATGCGAGAGCCAGCGGATTGAGTGCAGGCCAGCAACACAGCACCAGCAACATCTTCTGGTTCTAACATGCCTGATTGAGCTACTCCTTCTTCTGTGCGACCTGTACCAATTGCAAATTCTGTTTTTACCCCACCGGGACAAATGGCACCAACTTTAATACCGTGGGGCCTTAATTCACGGTCAAGTGCTTGTGCAAAACCTACCTGTGCAAACTTAGTAGCGCAATAAACAGCTTCGCCTGCAAACCCGTAAACCCCGGCCATGGACGACAACATAAGCACAGTACCACTGCTTTGTTTGATCATTTGAGGGACGACATGCCGTGTAAATAAAAAGCCAGATCGCATATTGGTATCCATCATCGTGTCATATTCGTCTGCATTGGTATCAACCAGGTTTTTATAAATACCCATCCCGGCATTATTTAGCAGTATATCAATGTGCCCGCCAAATTCCAAAGCTATTTTCACCGCCTCTACAGCAGTTGTTTCTTCACGGGCATCACCCACTACAATAGCGGCTCTTGCGCCTAATTTTTCAATATCATTTACCAATTGCTCAAGTCTTTCGGCCCGTCGGGCTGTAAGGATGATAGTAGCGCCTTCTGCAGCTAAAGCCAATGCACTTGCTTTGCCAATACCGGCACTTGCACCTGTAATAATGGCAACTTTGCCGTTTAATTTTCCTGCCATAAGTTTATATTTTTGAATTTAGTTTTGAGCGCGAAATATACAAATTAGAAATCATTCACCAAGCAATTGCCCTATTCAGTTTGTTCGCCGTGGTTAAGCCTTAATATAGAAAGGTTGATCATCTGTCACATAATTATTGCAGGATATTTCTGTTAATTGAGAAAAAAATGTCTGCTGCAGGTCTTTTTGAATAAAGTCTTAAAGTTGATTTATTTATTTTCAAACAAAGGCGGATAATTAAACAGTGAATAAAAAAACTTAATTTTGGGGTATCAAACCAATTATTAAGAAACAATATTTACTTTTTAACAGCTGAATTATGAAAAAAATTCTTGTTCTATTATTTTCGTTAATTTCTCCGTGCCTTTTATTAGCACAGGAAATACCCGCAAGATGGGATGAACTTGTAGCTACGGATTTTCCAAAGGCACTTGTAAAATCCTCAAAAACCTGTATCCTTCCGATTGGAATTTTAGAGAAACACGGACCTCATTCGCCAATAGGTACTGACCTGATTCATGTCCGTGAATGGGCAGCCCACGCGGTAAATGAAGAATATGCCGTTGTTTTCCCTGATTATTTTTATGGCCAGATAAATGAAGCCAGGCACCAACCGGGTACATTTGCGCTGCCAAGCAAAGTGATATGGGATTTATTGGAAGCCACCTGCGATGAAATTGCACGTAACGGTTTTAATAAGATCATTATACTTAATGGTCATGGCGGCAACCCTGAATTTTTGGAGTTTTTTATGCAATCGTTATTGAACAAAAGGCATAATTATGCTGTTTACCTTTACCGGCCGGAACAAGATCCTGCCTATATGGCGGAATACCTTAAAATGCATAAATCCAACCAGGACAATGACCAACATGCCGGGGAGAGTGAAACATCAACTCTTTTATATTATAGACCTGATTTAATGCGCATGGACCGAGCAGCCGAACAAAGTGGCGCCAACCAAAAAAGATCCAGTACGCCAGATCTATATACACCAATCTGGTGGTATTCATCTTACCCAAATCACTACGCTGGCGAAGGGGATAAAGCCACTAAAGAATTTGGAAAATTTATCACCGACCATGAAATAGCATCATTTGTGAAAGCACTTAGAACCGTAAAGGCTGATACCAAAACACTTGAATTGCAAAACGAATTTTATGACAGGGTTGATAATCTTAACAAATAAAGTATTGTAGACCGGGTTATTGCCATAAAATTTCAGCTTTGACATCGATGCTCAGGTGTAGGTTGAAACCACAAAACCAGCCTCGAGAATATTGTTCCCTTTCGGGTACAGAAGCGCTTGAGCTACTGGCTAAATCGTACCGGGGATTCTCCTAATATTAATCCGATATCAATATGCCCGGAATGACCGGTATTGAAATGCTGTCACGGATCAGGAATATCTCTGAAGATCCTCCACAGGTAGTAATGATGATCTCGGCCTACGGAGATGATGAAAACCGGAACGAGGCGGCAGAACACGGCACCAATGATTTTAACCAAACCAATTGATTTTATGGAACTGAAAGTTAACTGTAAGTTTTTATCGGTTCCCTGTTTTTAAGACTCGATTTACTTAGGTAAATTGTTTTAATTTGTAACCTTAATAAATTACAAACATGCGCACCAATAAATCCATACTAATCACTTTATCAGTATTAGTCACATTATCATTTTGTTTTCTGAATATAAAAGCGGAAACCCTATTTAAAAAAACAAGGTACTATTATGAGATCAAAGTATATCATTTAAAAACCCAGGATCAGATCAATAAAACGGAACAATATTTAAAAACAGCTTACTTACCGGCTTTACATAGAATTGGTATAAGTAAAGTCGGTATTTTTAAAGCATTAGATAATGATACAACCTCAGATAAGCGGATATATGTTTTCATACCGTCTGCTTCAATTGAAGCTTTCTCAAAAATAGATGAACAATTGTTTAATGATGGCCAACTTAAAAGTGATGGTGCAACTTACCTAAATGCAGCTTATAATGAGGCCCCATACGAGCGCATAGAAACTATTTTATTAAAGGCATTTACAGACAGACCCCAATTTTCAACACCATTGCTTACATCCCCACTTACTGAAAGAGTTTATGAACTGCGTAGCTACGAAAGCGCTACAGATTATTTATATCGCCAAAAAGTAAAGATGTTTAACGCCGGTAAGGAAGTAGATATTTTCACAAAGCTTAATTTTAACCCTGTTTTTTACGGAGAAGTAATAGCAGGCGGCCGAATGCCCAATTTAATGTACATGACGACTTTTAATAATAAAGCCGACCGAGATGAACATTGGAAACAGTTTGGAGATGGCGCAGATTGGAAACAACTTTCTTCGTTACCTGAATATCAGCACACCATATCAAAAGCTGATATTACGTTTTTGAGGCCTGCTGAATATTCGGATTTTTAAACAAATCAGGTTTAATCGTTCAATTTTATATTTGCCTGTTGACGGCTTGCATTCCGCGATGACTACAGTCAACAAGATAAACCCCTGTTAATCTGGATGGCGCGCATCTCCCCCAGATTGATTGTCTAAAGAAAAAGTTGCCTGTAGAGCGATTATATTAAAATAAAAGATGTTGTTGCCAATGCCGAGGGAATTCCTAAAACACTCTTCATGGGGCTGTAGCTGAATTCACCACTTTTTAACCGCAGTCCAGGCTTAGTTGGCTGAGGCGCTCTCCAACGCAAGTCAAGGACATACTGTGCAGCAACTGAACCCCTTAAACGCGGTAATATTGCTGGAAAAATTCCTTATGGCTTAGACGGGTGATATTTTTAAACTTACATTGACAGCACAACCAGGAATACTTAATAAATCGGAAAACATCTATAAAGGACAGTTTTTTACAAAAAATTGGGGTTAAAGTTTTGGTTTATCTTCATTTATAAAATTATATATCATGATTTTATGCCCAATACTTTTTAATATTATTTAAAAAGTATAATTTGCAAACCGATATTCCTTCTATAAACCCTTAAGAAACCATTATGAAAAAATTATCCTTACTGTTAGGTTGTTGTTTTATCAGTCTTTTTTCAGTTGCTCAGAAAGCCTCGAATAACCTGGCAATCATTCCGGAGCCTGTTAGCGTTATCACCAGGACAGGCGCTTTTATTCTCCCGCAAAGTATCCTTATTAAAGCCGGTAGTGCTGAGCAGGTTAGTTTGGTTAGCAGCTATCTACAGAAAAAACTATTTACTGCCACAGGCCGTGTGGTTAAGGTAAATGCCCATGGCACACTGGCGACTATTAAATTAATCATCAACTCAAAAACAGATACTGAATTAGGTAAGGAAGGATACCATTTGGTAGTCGGTAAAAAAGGAGTGCTGATATCAGCCAATGAAGCAGCAGGCTTATTTTACGGGGTGCAAACTTTCTTACAATTACTTCCAAAGGAAATCGAAAGCCCGGTAGCGGTTTCGGCTGTAAATTGGGTGGCCCCTTGTGCAGATATAAAGGACTATCCCCGCTTCGGATGGAGAGGCTTGATGCTGGACGTGTCGAGGCATTTTTTCACTAAGGACGAGGTGAAACAGTACATCGATCAGATGGTGCGCTACAAATACAATCTGCTGCACATGCACCTTACTGACGACGAGGGTTGGCGCGTGGAAATAAAAAGCCTGCCGCGCTTAACCACCGTAGGCGCTTATAATGTAAAGAAGGTTGGAGAATTTGGGGAGTTTTCGGCACCCACTCCAGATGAACCGCGTAACTATGGCGGTTTTTACACCCAGGCAGATATTAAAGAGCTGGTGCAATATGGTAAAGATCGCTTCCTGAATATTATGCCGGAAATTGATGTGCCCGGACACAGCCTTGCCGCTATTGTTGCTTATCCGGAATTATCATGTACTGCCGGCGCGGATAAGTACCAGGTACGCTCCGGCGAACACATAATGGACTTTGATAAGGGCGTAATTACCGCATTGGTAGATAATACCCTAAACCCGTCGAGCGAAAAAACTTACGCGTTTTTGGATAAGGTAGTTACAGAAGTGGCCCAGCTTTTTCCTTTCGGATATATTCACATGGGGGGCGACGAGTGTGCCAAAAATTTCTGGGCGCAAAGCGATTCAGTAAAAATGCTGATGCAGAAGGAAGGCCTGAAAACCATGGAAGAGGTGCAGAGTTATTTTGAAAAGCGGGTAGAAAAAATAGTGGAATCGAAAGGGAAAAAATTTATGGGCTGGGATGAGATCATTGAAGGCGGTTTAGGCCCTAAGGCCGCGGTAATGAGCTGGCGCGGGATACAAGGCGGCATCACAGCAGCAAAGCTGGGCCACGAGGTGGTAATGAGCCCTACTACTTACGCTTACCTGGATTATATGCAAAGTGACCTTGTGATGGAACCGCATGTGTATGAAACGTTACGCCTGAATAAGTCCTACGAATTTGAGCCAGTTCCTGATGGCGTAGATTCGAAACTGGTATTGGGCGGACAAGCCAATTTATGGACAGAGCAGGTTTACAACTTGCGCCAAGCAGAATACATGACCTGGCCGAGAGGATTTGCTATAGCAGAATCGGTATGGTCGCCGAAGGATAAAAAGAACTGGAACAATTTTTACCCTCGTGTGGAGAAACAATTTGGCCGTCTTAACGAAGATGAAGTTAAGTATGCTCCCAGCATGTACGACCCTAGCTTTCAGCCAAGCCTGACAACCGACAGCCTGGTAAAAGTTGAGCTGATCAATGAGATTCCTAACCTGGATATCTACTATAGCTTTGACAATTCGTATCCGGATCGCTTTTATCCAAAGTATGATGGACCGATCATCGCCCCCAAAGATGCAACGCAATTAAGGTTAATTACTTACAGAGGTAAAGAGCCTATAGGGCGGATGATCACGATGCCTATAGCAGAATTGAGAAAAAGGTTAAAAAGGTAAGGTAAAAAGTACTTATTAAAGAAAGCTTATGATTGAATGTCATAAGCTTTCTTTTGGTGCGCCAGGCATGGGCGGAAACTATACCGTGGAAGTCCCGAACACGCCTTGATAGTCGGAAGTGTTAACCAAAGGCAAGGGTGTCTTTCGCGAGGGTGAATCTGAAGAAAGTCGGCGGTAGAGCTCTTGCCTGACGAACAGAAAGCAGATCAGGCAATCTGATGTGGGTGAGTTTGCCAAACAAAACAAAGCCCAAAACTATCCAAAACATTAGGCTGTAAATCTGACAGGTATACGGAGATAAAGTTTGCGTTCTTACCCGGGGAGATCTGATAAATGGTGGACGGAGGGAGAAGCGCAGCCCAAGGGAGCAAGAACCTGTAGTGATAAAAAGTTCGTTTATCGAAGTCAGCAGAGGCCATAGTATCCGTCAATTGGTGGAGAAGGCCTGAATGTTGGAATAAAACGAATGCATTACGCGTCGGGCTTGACACTATAACATGTCTAAGAACTTAAGAAACGAGATATTTTTGTTTTGCCTTTTGTGTTCGGCAAAATGTTCAAAAACCACAGGTAATTTCATCAACTGATGTAATTCAGTTGTGGAGAACAGATAAGCTGTTAAAAGCAATATGGCAGTACCCTTTTTCAAACTTTTGAAAAGTTAGCATTTATCAAAAAACTTTTCTTAAAGTAAACATCATGTATGTCAGCATTTGATCATTTTATGTTGTAGTAAAACTGAAATTCGGTTGGATGATAACTATTTGCCATTAATAAGCTTTGCCATTAAAAATGCCGCTCCGGCCGCAAGGGCACCAATTATTACTACTTTAAAAGCGCCGCCCAATGCCGGCTGACCGGTCATTTTACTCTTAAAGAAACCAAATATGAATAGGCTTATTAACGTTACTACACAGGAATAGTAAAGCGCGGTTTCTGAACTATTAATGAAGACATAGGGCGACAGCGGAATAATACCCCCAACGATGTACGATACTCCTATAGTAATTGCGCTTTTTGTCGCACGGTTGGCATGGGGTTCTTCTAAACCCAATTCGTAACGCATCATAAATTCCACCCATTTCTTCTTATCCCTGGCCATTTCATCAGCGATCTGGTCCTGTAAATGTGCAGACAAACCGAATTCAGCAAATACCTCTTTCACTTCTGCTTTTTCCTGCTCAGGTACCCGTTCTACCTCATTATATTCCCGTTTTAATTCTGAATTGTAATGATCAACTTCGGTTCGTCCCGCTAAAAATCCGCCTAGGCCCATAGCGATCGAACCTGCAACGATTTCTGCAATACCTGCGGTAACGACGATGCCCGATGAACTGATTGCTCCGCTTAAACCGGCTGCTAAAGCAAATGGGACTGTCAGACCATCCGACATTCCGATAACGATATCTCTTATTGTTTCGGAACCGCTTACATGTTGTTCTTTATGCATGCCCCAAAGATAGCCGTTGTGCCAGTTGAATTCATCTTTAAAGATCAGTTTGACATTAGTCTTGATAAATTAAGTACCTTGTAAGTTATCAGGCAGATCAAGCTGCGCAACCCCAATACAATTATCTGCCATGCCATAATAAACATCAAACCTGTTGGATTTGCCCAAATCATTCCATCTGTCAACTGCGGTAGGAAAAACCACACTTTGGACGATTCCCACAAACTCTTCTAATAGCGCAGGCCCTAAATACTTGATAGAAAAGAACGGTCATAGCGAATTTTTGTCCACGATAGCATAATCACAATTTGCGGAAAAATAAAAGGTATTATTCATAAATAATCCTGATTTTTAACCCGATGATCCGAAGAAAAAACGAAAACTGGTTCAAAATGCTTTTTATATGGGAGGGATCCGTATTGCCGCAGATCCTTCCACGTTTAATGCTGCTGTTCAGCATTTCAATAGGAATTGTTTTTTTGAAAGGCACGTTGTTCCATTTTAAGATACCACTTAATCCCGCTCCATTCACTTTATTTGGAATAGCTTTAGCCATATTTCTTGGATTTCGAAACAATGCCAGCTATGACAGGTTTTGGGAAGCGCGTAAACTATGGGGTGCATTGCTGAATGACACCCGCTCATTAGCCCGGCAAGCCTTAACTTTAAGCGGCTATTCCTCAACAAGCGAAGAAGTCGAAACGTTTATTAATTATCTTATTGCATTTGTTTATGCATTGAAACACCAGTTAAGACAGACAGATGCTTCAGCTGATCTGGAAAAAAGACTTTATACAGAAATAGTTTTGCAATTAAAAGCGGCGAAATATAAACCGGTTATACTCATGAAGGAAATGGCGATTTGGGTTCAAAAGGCTAAAGAGCAAAGAAAAGTAGATTCCATTATTCAAGCAGCATTTGATCAGAACCTTGATAAATTATCAGACATTATTGGTGGTTGCGAAAGAATTTCTTCAACGCTTATCCCCTATACTTACAGAGTTTTATTGCATCGTACGGTCTATTTTTATTGCTTATTATTACCCTTTGGCTTTGTGGATAGCCTGGGCTGGATGACGCCATTCATTGTCATCTTTATTGCCTATACTTTTTTAGCCCTGGAGGCTATCGCAGATGAAATAGAAGAGCCTTTTGGAACAGAACCCAATGACCTTGCTTTAAATGAAATGAGCAGGATGATTGAGGCCACCTTGTTGGAAATGTCCGGAAGGCCAATCCCGGATTATTCTGTTGAAAATAGCCATATTATTGATTGAGGCGGTTATCGCGATAATTGGTAATTACTTGTTTCGAAGTTCTTTCCAGATCCACTGTATTGTTTCATAACCGTCCATTTCGGGAATCATGATTGGGATCAGAGGTATATTATATGTTTGGCAAATACCAGCCATAGCCAAACCTGTAGCGGAATTGCCGGCAGTTGAAATGATTCCCTGGTGACCTTCACCTGTAACCTGCTTTACAAAAGCCAGGGGAGTGATAATATTCGCCACCGACCCGCTATAGGCTTAAGGTGCGGCATCATCCGGTAACAATACGCAGTGTTGAATATGCACATGTGCCGTTTCGCAACAGGTTCAAACAATTGTATCGGCGAATTTTAATGAGCGATAAATAGCAACATTCTTACCTAAATATTTTTCCAGTACACTGGCGGCAATTTGTTCAACAGTACCAACGCCAGAAACACCTGCAATATCGTTAAGACTAACCAGGATGGTTCCCTTAGGAAATATTCCGCTGATACCGCAATCGATCATTTCAACGATCAGGTGATCAGACCCCGCTTACTTTGGTTTTTCTACTTCCCGAAGTTCTATTTTTTTGTTTTCAATGACGCATATAAGGCCTGCATTGCCGGTAAATTTAAATGCATTAGATAAAAGGTTTCGCAGGATTTGCTCCGTGCGTTGTTTATCTGTTTCTATAGTATCTTTTAATCTCTCTTTGTTTAATTTGAAGGGAAGTTCAATTGATTTATTTTTCGCTACTTCCGCGAACATTGCCGTGATATCTGATACGATATCTTTAAATGGTACATTCGCTATATCCAGTTCCATTTTACCGGCTTCCACTTTTGAAAGATCAAGTATTTCATTAATCAAATCGAGCAAATCAGTCCTGAATTAAATATGTTTTTCGCAAAATTCACTTCCTTTTCAGCAAGTGACCTGCCCTTGTTTTCTGCAAGTAATTGTGCAAGGATAAGGATATTGTTAAGCCGCGTACGCAACTCGTGCGACATGTTAGCAAGAAATTCCGATTTATACTTGCTGGTCACTACTAATTCACGCGCTTTTTCTTCAATATCCATTTTAGCGCTCTCCAATTTTTCTTTCTGGTCTTCAAACAGGTTAGCTTTTTCTTTAAGTTCTGCATTGGTTTGTTGTAATTCTTCCTGCTGAACTTTCAAAGATGATTCTGATTTTTCGAGCAAACCGGTTTTTTCCTGCAGTTTAAATTGAACTTGGGTTATTAACGAAAAATCTCTTTCGATAATCTTTCGGACTGATACCTACATGGTTTTTAAAGTGCCTGTGGTAATTTGAAAGATTGTCAAAACCACTCTTGTAGCATATTTCTGAAATATTATAGTTGTCTTCCATTAAAAGGCGGCAAGCGTGACCTATCCTGATTTCGGTTACATAATTTGAAAAAGTTTTTCTAGTATGGTGCTTAAAATAACGCGAAAATGAAGCTAAACTCATATTAAGTTTCGAAGCAATGTCACCAACATAGATATTATTAGTATAATTTACCATAATGAATTGTAGGGCTTCATTAATACGGTCCGTATCATAGGTATTATTCGCAGTAAAACTACTCGATAAGATTTGTCTAATATCGGTACTCGTCGAAAGAAAACTAAGAATGCCCAATAACATAAGTAGACGTTGTGTTGGTGCTTCGTGTTGCATAGAAACAAGTTGCCGCCTTACATATTCATTAGACGGCCCAAGAATTTCGATACCAAATGAGGCCTTATCCAAAAGTTTGCGAACTCCTTTCATTTCCGGAATGTCAAAAAAATATTTCCCAAGGAAATCATCTGTGAAATGGATAAATATTGATTTTGCAACCAGCCCGTAATTTTTATAATACTGCTCGCTATTGCGAAAAAGGTGGGGGATGTTGGGGCCAATCAATACAAGATTGCCATCTTTGAAATTCGTTACATGGTCGCCAATGAAGCGCATACCGTCTGTTTTTTCAATCAGAACTAATTCATAATCTTTATGAAAATGCCATGGTTTGTCAAAATAATCACATTCCCAGCTTTTATAAAAAAAAGATGCATCAGAAGAAAGAGGAAGTTTATGGAATTGGGGCCTCAAAGTTTTTTAAAAATAAAGGTAAATTCTCGCAAAAACAACTCAAATATAAAAATTATGTTAAAAAAGTATACAAAATAAACTAATTATAGAATATTTCATATGATTTGAAAAACTAGGTTTGTTATCTAATTATATAAACCTAGTATAAATCCAAATTTGTTGTTATGAAAAAAAAGACCATAATGGGTATCTTGGCATGCCTTTGTTATTTTTTCCTGCTTTTTATTATTCCATTTAGTCTAAAAGCGCAAAATGGAAATCTGGTGAGGGGAACAGTTAAATCTGGTTCTAGTTTACTTATCGGCGTTTCTGTTATCTTGAAAGGCAACCCTCAAACCGGTACAACGAGCGATGAAAAAGGAAGGTACAGTATCCACGTTCCTAGAAATGGTATATTAGTTTTTTCTGCTGTCGGTTATAAAAAGATGGAGGTAGCGGTAAACGGAAAGACAGAAGTTAATCTTCAAATGGCAAAAGACAGTACAAACTTGGATGAAGTGGTAGTAGTAGCCTATGGCACCCAACGAAAAGCAACTTTGACTGGGGCCGTCTCTGTAGTGAAAGGAGAAGAGATTTTAAAAAGCCCTAGTACAGACATATCAAACTCGTTAGCAGGCCGTATGTCCGGGATAATTGCAACGAACAATAGCGGTCAGCCGGGTAGTGATGGGTCTAATATCTATATACGTGGTATAAGTACTTTTTCAGGAGCGACACAGCCACTTATCGTTATTGATGGTGTTGCTAACCGCCCCGGAGGTTTTGGTAATATTGACCCTCATGATGTGGAAAGTATTTCTGTACTAAAAGATGCATCAGCGGCGATATATGGTGCCCAAGCGGCCAATGGTGTTATTTTGATAACTACAAAAAAAGGGAAAATCGGTAAGCCCGCGTTGACATTTAATTATAATCAGGGTTTCAATACTTGGGCCAAAACAGAGCAATTGACAAATGCTTTCCAATACGCCCAAATGGTGAATGATATTTCTGTATTTGGTGGCGGGAATCCAATATATTCTCAAAATGACCTTACTCAATTCCAAAATGGTACTGACCCGATTGGGCATCCGAACACAGATTGGATAAAGTTGGCTACAAAAAAAGTGGCTTTACAGAATCGGGCCAACGTTACCCTTACAGGTGGCACAGAAAATTTCAAATATTATACATCTGTGGGCATGGCTAATCAGGATGGTCAATTCAACAGTGGCACATTTAAATACAAACAAGACAATTTCGACCTTAATCTGGAAGGGCAGGTTAACAAGAACCTTAAGTTAGGATTTAGTAGTATGCTCCGTTGGCAGGATCAAACTAGCTCACCTGTTGGGACCAATACCACTTTTTCTAGCTTGATAGGTGCGCTACCTACCAGTTTAGCCAAAAACCCTAATGGCACCTTCGCTTTGGGTGGCACTACCGGCAGTACAGGTGCACAATTGAATGCTTTAGTTAATGCAACTGATTTGGCTGGCCTTAATGACCAGAAAAAAACTTATTCGCTTAATACACTAAGAGGACGACTAGATATTCCCGATATTAGAGGCCTATATGTTGATGGTTTTTTATCTGTTGATCTTGGTTTTGCAGACAGCACTAATTGGAATAAATCTTATACAGTTTATGGATATGATCCCGTTAAACAAATTTATACACCATCTGTTTTAAACAATGCGCTAGGCTTGGCATCGTTGGACGCGGAAAATACCAACTCCATGACAATTACCGAAAACCTAAAGCTAAATTATGAACATTCTTTTGGTAAGCATACCATCAAAGCTTTTTTAGGGTATGAACAAAGCACCTATGATTATCGATGGCTCTTTGCACATCGCGAACAATTTATTTCCCAAGCCATCCCTCAATTGAGTTTCGGGAGTAGTACAAATAGCAATAATGATGGAAATGAATACAAATCGGCCCGCCAAAATTCTTTTGGGAGGTTAAACTACTCTTATAACAATAAGTATTATCTCGAAATGCAACTGAGGTACGATGGTTCTGATGTTTTTGCTACGAACAAAAGGTGGGGGCTGTTCCCAAGCCTCTCTGGGGGGGTGAATATTACAGGTTTTGAATGGTTCAAAAATAATTTCCCAGTTATTGATTTTTTAAAACTACGCGGTGCGTGGGGAAAAATGGGTAATGACAATATTCCACCATTCCAGTATGCCCAATTTTACAATATAACTCAATATGGAAGAATTTTTTACAATTCATCCATTACCGGTTATTCTACATTATCACCAGGCGTGAGTCCTAACCCTAATGCTACCTGGGAATCTCAAACGTCTATCAACGTCGCATTGGACGGTTCTTTGTTTGATAGTAAACTAAGTTTCACATTTGAGGTATTCCACCAACGGCGAAATAATATCCTAGCTCCGGCCAATGCCTCCATTCCTTTATTTACCGGAATTCAGTTGCCAGATGAAAATATTGGGATTGTGGATAACAAAGGCCTGGAAGCGCAATTGAGTTATAAAGGACAGCTTAACAAATTAGGGTATTTTGTTTCTGGTAATATCACCTATGCTAAGAATATAATAGTATCTATGAATGAAGTTTTAGGCGGGCGACCTGCCTATCAAGCCCTCACTGGCCATCCGGTCGGATCATTTCTACTATATAATGCAATAGGTGTTTATCAGTCAGCGCAGGATATAGCTTCGTCACCAGTCAATAAGTTAACCAATGTAGTACCTGGCGATCTGAAATTTCAAGATGTGAATCACGATGGTGTCATTGATCAAAACGACCAAACGGTTCATGATCTCAACTCTATTCCTCAAATTGTCTACGGATCAACTATTGGTTTAAATTATTCAAATTTTGATTTTACAATGTTGTTTCAAGGGCAAGCAAAAGCAGCACGTTATTTTAGAGCTGTTTCTGGCATTAACCAAAATTTTACTATTGAAGATTACCTAGGACGGTCAACCCCCGGAAATATTACTGATAAACCACGAGCATCTAACGTATATGGAAGCCCCCAGGGTTTTGGCAACACCTATTATCTAAGTAGCACGGATTTTCTAAGATTGAAAAATATAGAATTGGCCTACACCATAAAAAGCGATGTTTTGACTCGTGCCGGGATTAATAACCTGCGCGTTTATATGAACACTTTCAACCTGTTTACTATCACACCCTACAAGGGATTAGATCCTGAATCAGTCGATGGCCAAGGTCTAAATTATCCAATAAACCGAACTTTTAACATCGGGCTTTCAGCAAGTTTTTAATTTATTGACAACAGAATTTAAATAAATATCATGAAAAGAATATCATTTTATATTTTAATCATTGGGCTAATTAGTACCTCCATTTCTTGTAAAAAGAATTTGTTGAACATTACCCCCTCCAGTTCTGTGGACGCGAATACCGTATTTGCAGACCCAAACCTAACAGAAGCTTTTGTAAATAACAACTATCGTGATCTGGACTATGGCTTTTATAATACACACTGGCAAGCCTTTATGCTAGCAGGGGCTACCGACGAAGTGCTATCGGCTTATGAAGGTTACATTGGTGTGGATGTAGTGAACCAAGGCTTGATTAACTCATCGCCTACCGGAGAGGGATTTACGGGCACGTTTGATGGGAATCCTTATCCGCGACAGCAGGCATGGGCAAATAATTATAAATATATAGCACAATGCAACACTTTTTTTCAAAATATTAACAAAGTATCTGGTCTTTCTTCTGGCGATAAAAACCGGCTTATTGGAGAAATGATGACTTTGCGAGCATTTCGTTACTTTCAATTAGTTCGTCACTATTCAGGGGTGCCGATAATTACTAAAACTTATGGCATAACAGATAAATTTGATGTAAAAAGGAATACCACAGATGAATGTTTCCAGTTTATTATCACTCAACTTGATTCAGCAATTAATAATTATTTGCCAGCAACTGCTCCGGCAATAGGCAAGATTGATCGCGGAGTTGCTATGGCCATTAAATCGAGGGTGCTATTATCCTACGCAAGTCCACTTTTTAATGCGAATAATGATCCAGCGAGATGGCAAGCTGCGGCAGATGCTGCAAAAGCAGTAATGGATCTGAACAGGTATGCACTCGTGCCATGGCTCAATTACAAGAATATGTTCATTAAGTTTGATCCTTCTAATTCAGAATATATTTTTGTGACCATCAATCAAGCTGGGTTGCCCTCAGAAGGACATCAGGATAATTACCCTTGGCCTGGATTAACTTTTGAGTATGCGGTGATGCCTTTTGACAGGGGTGGAAATATTATGTATACACCTACACAGCAAATGGTCGATTCTTATGAAACAATTGATGGAAAATCAATATCTGACCCTACTTCAATCTATAATGCAAATGACCCTTACGCGAACAGAGACCCACGGTTTAATGTTGATGTTTTGCATCAGGGATCTCCAGTAAATCAAACTACAATTGATTTTTCAAACCCTAATGGCTTCGATTTTAATCAAAACCAAACTGTAACCGGATATTTAATGGGCAAATTTGTAGACCCTTCTGTATATGATCCCGCGGCAATTACATTGGGAAGTGGTCAGGGTGCGCAGCCATGGATTCATCTACGTTATGCCGAAATTTTATTGAATTATGCAGAAGCCATTAATGAGGCAAAGGGTCCTGCAGATGCTTATGCCGCAATAAATTTAGTGCGTAATAGGGCGAATATGCCCAGTCTTCCAACAGGTCTGTCACAAAGCGATATGAGAGCGAGAATATGGAATGAAAGGAAAGTAGAGTTGGCATTTGAAGAAAGTAGATTCTGGGATGTTAGGCGGTGGAAAATTGCTAGCCAAACCAATAATATAACTTGTATGGGCGTAAATGTCACCAATAATAAGGGCGTTCTGACCTATACGTACCAAGTGCCTAATACCGGAGGTAACCTGAATTATAACCCAGTTAGAGTTTTCAAAGATCCGGCAAATTACTTTTTTCCAATACCACAAAGTGAGATAGCCGCAGATCCTAACTTGATACAGAATCCAGGTTATTAATTTCTTATTCATTATTTAAATATTTTAACAGGCTGCATGTTATAATGACTTAATACACTGCTTAATTTGAAGTGTTATTTGTGCTTTGTATTTAGCCATTTTGAGTACAAGAGCACAAAGTTGGAATAATAAAATTTTAGTTTTTAAAGAAAGTATACTTTTTAGGAATCCCTTTTCGATATAAATTGTAATTATGAAAAAAAACATTCTCCTACTATTTTTTATTTTTATTTCTCTTGGTTCATTCGCTACGGATTCTTTAACAGTATGTTCCCCTTCCAGAAATATCTGTGTTAAAATATGGATGGAACAACATTTGAAATATTGCATATTCGAAAATGGAAAATTGATTTTATACCCTTCAGATATAGATATGATTTTAGATGATGGAAGGAATTTTTCCACGAATAATAATATCAAGAGTTTTTTTGTAAAAAAGGTCTCCAATAAAATCATTTCACCTGTTCCGGAAAAGCGAAAAATCATCAATGATAATTATAATCAGATTGCTATTAAATTCCGACAGCCCTATCAGGTGGAATTTCGCGTTTATGATGACGGTGCTGCTTATCGTTTTTTGACTTTGTTTAAAGATTCCATTATTGTCAAAAATGAAATTGCTAATTTCCGCTTCCCGGAACATTCCTCGGCATTTTATCCAGGAATCCATAAGCGTCCAGATGCGGATATTTTTCACACCAGTTACGAGGA
The DNA here is from genome assembly GCA_903864275.1 of uncultured Mucilaginibacter sp. Lineage (GTDB taxonomy): Bacteria > Bacteroidota > Bacteroidia > Sphingobacteriales > Sphingobacteriaceae > Mucilaginibacter. The sequence goes on along the minus strand of CAIPFE010000048.1, from coordinate 17,253 downwards.
GCACTTTACACTGCGAAAAATGGATGAGATCAATGATTCCGAAGTTGCTTATAATCCTGTGTTGGTAAGTCCAATGTCCGGCCCCAAGATCGGAATCACTGAATCTGATCTTGAAGATTACCCAGGTATGTTTTTATCCGGTCGTAATAGTAGTGAATTGCGTGGAACTTTTGCTGCTTATCCGATCGAGGAAAAAATGACGGGTGGCGATTATCCACAAGCATTAGTTACTAAAAGAGCAGACTATATTGCAAAAACAAAAGGTACAAGAAGTTATCCTTGGCGTGTTTTGATAATTGCCGATGAGGATAAGCAATTGCCTACAAATGATTTGGTTTACAGATTAGGATCACCTTCGCGTATCGGTGACGCTTCGTGGGTACATCCCGGTAAGAGTACAGACGAGTGGTCTATAAACGTCAATCTGTTCAATGTGCCTTTTCGTTCAGGTGTTAACACTAATTCATATAAATACTATATTGATTTTGCTAAAAGGTTTGGTTTTAACAGGATTATGATGGATGCAGGCTGGAGCGATAATATGGATCTGTTTAAAATTAATCCCAATATTAATATGGATACGTTGGTAACTTATGCTATGGAGAATGGTATTAAAATAAGTATGTGGACACTAGCGAATTCATTAGATAGACAGTTGGACAGTGCATTAGCTCGCTTTAACAGGTGGGGGGTCGACTTTATCATGACCGATTTTATTGATCGCGACGACCAAAAAACAGTGAACTTTTATTACCGTATTGCAAAAGCGTGTGCTGATCATCATATAATGATAATGTTTCATGGAGCTTATCCACCAAAGGGTTTTAACAGGACCTTTCCTAACAATATTACAAGGGAGGGCGTTATGGGCTCAGAATATAATATTGGAGGAGATGGAGTAACACCTAAACATGATGTCACCTTACCATTTACACGTATGTTAGCTGGTTCATTCGATTATGAGCCAATGGTCTTTAACAATTCTACCGAAAAAGGTTTTAGGGCAATTGAAGGTATGGTTATGACCCAAGGTACACGATGCCACCAATTGGCAATGTTTGTGGTCTTTGATAACCCCATGGAGGTATTTGGCGGTAACCCATCGCAAGCATGGTTAGAACCGGAATTTACTGAACTGATGGCTAGTCTTCCCACTGTTTGGGATGAAACAAAAGTTCTGGATGGTAAAGTAGGTGAATATATTGTCACTGCAAGGCAAAAAGGTGAAGATTGGTATGTCGCCGGCATGACTGATTGGACATCCAGAGATATCGACATAAAATTTAATTTTCTTGGTGATGGTAATTTTAAAGCTACTATCTGCAAAGACGGTGTTAATGCAGATAGGTATGCTGCAGATTATGTTTTAGGAAATAGAACATTAACAGTGAACGATGAAATTAAGATTCATCTAGCACAAGGGGGTGGTTTTTTCATTAAACTGGAAAAAAAGTAATATTATCTTTTGATAGTTAAATAAAAGATTGATCCTTAACTGCATTTTATGAAGTTTTCATACTATCAAATAAATGACATAAATATTATATCGTGTGAAAATGATTTTTTATGTTATAAGATCGCGCCCGCACTTGGAGGGAAAATTACAAGTATTTTCAATAAAGTATTAAACAAGGAGTTTTTGTGGACAAATAAAAATATGCCTTTGCAAAAACAAACTACCGGTGCGGATTACGACAGTAACTTCTTTGGGGGCTTGGATGAACTTTTGCCCAATGATATTCCTGAAAATATCAATGGGATTGACTACCCAGATCACGGGGAGCTTTGGACTACCGAATTAGATTATCAAATTGACAACGAAATTATATCTGTTTTTGGAGAATTGAAAAAGAGTAGACTTAGCTATAAAAAAACTGTACGGATAGATGCAAACTCACCGGTAATTTATTTAGACTACAGTATTAAAAACGAGTCCCGGTTAAAAAGTAATTTTCTATGGAAGCTACATGCGGCTTTAGCAATTGAAGCTGGGGACCAGCTGTTGACTAGCGCAAGGAAAGCTAGAGTAGTAGATCTAGATTATTCCAGATTTGCTAATCTAAATGAGTTCAATTGGCCAATTATAGCAAATACCAATGCTTCTATCGTGCCTGAAAAAAATAACAGTGTTGATTTTTTTTATTTATATGAGAATCAAAAAGCTGAAATGGGTTTGTCAGGTAAGCATAAAAGTCTTTTCAGTATATACTATGACGAAGCCGTATTTCCATATCAGTGGTATTTTGCTTCTTATGGTGGCTTTCTGGATCATTATACCGCGATACTAGAGCCATGTAGTAGTATGCCAATGAGTCTAAAAGAAGCTGCTTATTTAAATCAGTGCACGACGTTAATGCCTGATCAGGAATTAAAAACGACAGTAAAAATTTACGCTGGTAAAGTATCAAATAAGTAACTATGAAGAGAAAGACAGTGTTGATTACAGGTGCAGCATCAGGTATAGGCAAAGCAGCTGCTATGAGATTCGCAGAGGAAGGATTTGATGTTTGTTTGAATGACATTCAGGATGACAAAATAAACTTGTTGGCTAAGGATTTAGCAAAGGGTAACCATCTTATACTGTCTGGCAGTTATGCAGAAGAAACAACTGTTTTGAGCGGAGAAAAACTGATTAAGGAAAATTGGGGGTCATTGGATACTTTGATCAATTGCGCCGGAATGTTTGAAAAAACTTATCCTTTAGAAATGGATTTGACAAGGTGGCGAAAAATTTTAGACTCCATGCTTTCCGGATGCCATCTCATGACAACCCTCGCCGCGAAACTGATGGTCAATGGGGGGCGGATCGTTCATATAAGTTCCATCCATAGCGAAAGAGCTGAAATGCATGCTAGTAGTTATTCAGTTGCAAAAGCAGCCATAAATCAATATTGCCGAGCTATGGCTTTGGAGCTGGCTGATAAAAAAATACAAGTGAATGCAATTGCTCCAGGTTTCGTGAACACAGCCATGTCAATAGTGGATGGGCAAAATGAACTTGAAAGTGAATGGTTCATTAATAATTATGTCAATAATCAGCATTTGCCAATGAGACGTGCAGCTGAACCCTCGGAAGTTGCTGGTGTAGCTTTTTTTTTAGCAGGTAAAGATGCTTCATATATAACGGGTCAGGTATTGGTTGTTGATGGCGGGTTAACCATTACTTTTTAATATGAAAATAGAGTCTGTAGATTTCTTTTATCTTTCAATGCCATCGGTTTTAGATATTGGTGATGGTAGCCAGGATGCTTTGTTGGTAAGGATAAGGGCTGGCGGTTTAGAAGGCTGGGGTGAATGCGAGGCATCGCCACTTACAAGCATCGCTAGTTATGTTTGCCCAATGTCTCACAGCGCATGCAAGCCTTTGAAATATTCGGTGGAAGGAAAGGCTTTAAATACAGTCCGTGACATCAGAAGGATTTCTAATAGCATTCATGCGAATTCGTTTGATTTGCTTCAGGCGGACCACACATTGTCTGGGATCGATATTGCTTTATGGGACCTTCTCGGAAAGAAAATGGGCCAGCCCGTTTACAAACTATTGGGGTATCAAAAGGCATTTCCAAAAATCCCTTATGCTTCACAGTTATTTGGTGGAAATCCGGAGGAAACATTTAAGAAAGCCAAAAGTGCAAGAATGGATGGTTTCAATGCTATCAAATTCGGTTGGGGCGTTTTTGGAAGAGGTAACATTGAAAATGATATTGCACATTTAGAGGCTGCTCGCGAAGGTGCTGGACATGACAGTCTTTTAATGATTGATGCTGGCACTGTTTGGGAAAATCATTTCAATGCAGCCAAAAAACGTTTGGTTGCATTGAAAAAAATAAGAGCTTTTTGGCTGGAAGAGCCATTTGGAAACCTATCAGTCGGGGCATACAAAAATCTATCTGCTTCTTCCCCGAAAATCTCATTGGCTGGTGGTGAAGGATGTAATAATTATACCCAGGCAAAATTGATGATCGAGCATGCAGGATTATCCTATATTCAGATTGATGCCGGTAGGATTGGAGGCATTACTGCGGCTATGCAAATAGCTGATCTGGCAGCAAAATCTGGTATTTCATATGTTAATCACACATTCACATCTCACCTGGCACTAAGCGCATCATTACAGCCTTTTGTTGGAAAAGAAAAGGATATTCTTTGTGAGTATCCAATCGAACCTAAACAACTTGCAAAAGATATCACCCAAACAAAAATAGTACCCGATAAAAATGGGTATTTACATATACCGGAAAATCCGGGGCTTGGTATTTCGATTGATAAAAACACAATAAAGAAGTACTTAGTTGAATTAGAGATAAAAGTCAGCGGGCAGAAAATTTATTACACACCAGACATTTAAATATATTATTATGGATCAAAAATTCAGCAATAAAGTAGCCATAATTGCCGGCGGGGCAGGAGGAATCGGGAAAGGCGTTGCATTGAGGTTAGGGCAAGAAGGCGCAATTGTAGTCATATTTGATTTTAATCAATCGTTGCTTGATCAGACATTAATTGAATTTAAGCAACGGAAAATAAAAGCCAAAGGATTTTTAATAGATGTAAGTGATGAAGGCCAGGTACAGAATGGTATTTTGCAAGTTAAAAAGGAATTTGGTAAGATTGATATTCTAATCAATTCTGCGGGAATTGTAGGCCCAACAAGTACTAAAATTACCGAATATTCCAATGCCGACTTTGATAAGCTCTATCAAGTGAATCTGAAAGGTAGCTTCCTTTTAACTAAATATGTATTGCAAGAGATGGAAAAAAGTGGGAATGGCCGACTACTTCTTATTTCTTCCATCTCTGGCAAGGAGGGAAACCCGGGTATGGTTGGCTATTCTGCTTCTAAAGCGGGAGTTATTGGCCTCGTAAAAGGGGTTGCTAAAGAGTATGCCGAAACAAATATCACTATAAATGGGCTTGCTCCAGCGGTAATAAAAACGCCGATGAATGAAAACACATCAGCAGAACAATTGGCTTATATGATAGCCAAAATACCAATGAAACGTTTAGGTACAATTGAAGAAGTAGCGGCACTCTGCTGTTTTGTTATTTCCGATGAAAATAGTTTTTCAACGGGTTTTATTTATGATATTTCGGGAGGTCGAGCTACATATTAGTCAAAAGGTTCTTAAGGGGAGGGTAAACAGATTAGACCTAGTCATGTGAATTTAGAAAATATGAAACATCAAAAAAAACCTTTACTACTAGTTTCCTTAGTGTTTTTATTCGTAGGGGCTATTGTTTGTATGAACGATATCCTATTGCCATCCCTAAAGACCTCTTTTCATCTGTCTTATACAGAAGCCACCCGTGTGCAACAGTCTTTTTATTTGGGCTATCTGTTTTTACCTATACCCATTGCCTATTTCATATCAAAAAATGGATATAAAATAAGCCTAATAACTGCGCTTTGCATTTGTATTTTAGGGTGTTTTACTTTTATTCCTGCGTATTTTTTATCATCTTTTTTATTGGCTCTGATCGCTCTCTTTATAATAGCTGCAGGGGTAACATTGATCAATGTTGCTGCCAATCCGTTAGCGGCTATGCTTGGAACACCTCAAGGTGCTTTTGCTCGCGTTAATTTTGTTCAGGTATTTTCAAGAGTTGGGTATGCATTAACACCGGTGTTAAGCACCCGTTTGATTTATGCAAAAGATAAAAGCATATTATTCTATCAGCCCTATTTGGTTATTGGTATTGGTGTGTTTTTATTGATGATATTTATCATATACTCGGCACTTCCTAATTTTAAACCAGTGGTATCAAAGGGATTTGGATTTTTTTTTATTTTAAAAGAATCCAGAAAATACCCGCAATTATTTTGGGGAGCCATCGTTATGTTTTTTTACATCGGAGCGGATGCTTGTACAGCGGGATTCTTCATAAGTTATCTTCAAGATAAATCTATAGAAGGTTTCAGTCCCGATAAAGCAGCTAGTTTCTTGAGCTATTACTATGTTGTAACCACTATTTTTGGATTTATCGGAATCTATTTATTCCGATTTTTCCCTGCTGGGAAACTCATCGCTATTTTTGGAATAGGAATGATTGTTAACTTACTCATTTGTGTATTTATCAAAACTTCATGGAATGCCTATTTTATGGTTATGCTCGGTGTCTTTATCTCTATTCAGTTCCCTACTATCTTCAGTTTGGGCATAGAAAAACTTGGGGATTTTACAGAGAAAGGTTCAGCATTAATGAATATAGCCATTGTCGGGGGGGCTGTTTTTCCCCCGTTGCAAGGGATAATTGCAGATCGTCTTGGCTTGCAAATTTCTTATCTGGTACCTGCTTTTTGTTTTATTTTGATAGTAATCTACGGATGGTTTTGTGCGAAGAAAGAGTATATTTTTATCCACTAGTTCAATGTTTTTAACAATATAAGTTTCCTGGTCAGTTTTTAAATTTTCTGTATAAGTATAGTTCCTTTAATGGACAATTCGCTGTTATTAGAAGGTGCTTTATTAATGCAAACTGTTTTAAGCAAAGTCAGATCCATTTGAGCGCGGTGTCTCTAAATCGGCTTTTGTTAAAAATAGAAATGCAATTCCAGGTAGCTTAAAAGATCTCATATGAAATTTAATATCGAGACAGGTGCTCGTTTTCTTTTACAAAAATGAGTCTACTATCTTCAACAGCATAGCAACGGTCATCAGTTGAATTGTCCTTAAGAACTGATTTGGACAACTGTTTATGATTATTAACATCGCAGGAATCTTTGTAGCAGATATTTGTAATACTTTTTTAAATTATTTAAAAAGTTCCCTATCTTCACATTCAAATTTCATAAACCATATAACCAGTTGCCAGTACCGGTATTTTCAATTATTTTAAAAACAACTATGACTGCGAAAAAAATCGATGGCGCTGCAGGTGCTGTTAATGATGTCAACACGTCGCCGTTCACTTATGAGCGGCTTTATTCATTAGATGCCCTGCGGGGATTTGATATGTTTTGGATCTTAGGGGGCGAAGAAATCTTTCACACCCTGGCAAAGGCAACCGGCTCGCCGTTTTGGGTGAGCATTGCAAACCAGTTCACTCACCCGGATTGGAATGGGTTTCATTTATACGATTTGATATTCCCATTGTTTTTGTTTCTGGCCGGCGTTGCAACGCCCTACTCTGTGGGCCGCGAACGAGATAAAGGCACCAGCCGTCCGCAGCTGGTTTTACGTGTTATCAAACGTGCGGTTATCTTGATATTACTCGGTTTATTGGTGAATAATGGTTTAAAAACACTGAAATCGATCGATGAGATACGCTTTGCCTCAGTATTAGGTCGTATTGGTATCGCGTACATGTTTGCCAATTTTATATACCTTTACGCGAATCGTAAATGGCAGGTAGTCTGGTTCGCAATATTCATAATTGGTTACTGGCTATTGCTTAAATTCACATCAGCGCCTGGATTTCCTCATGGCGATCTTACCATGCCAGGCAATTTTGCCTCTTATATGGATAGGCTTATCCTTCCTGGTAAACTTTACCTCAAGATACATGATCCCGAAGGGTTATTCTCTACCATCCCGGCGATAAGCACCGGATTGTTGGGTATACTGGCGGGTACATTATTAAAAACCGGTCAGCAAACTAAAAGCCGCAAAGCGTTACTATTAGCTATTGCCGGTGTGGTATTCCTGGTGATAGCGCAGATCTGGAACCTTGATTTCCCGATCAATAAAAACCTATGGACAAGCTCTTTTGTTATGCAGGTGGGGGGATTAAGTTTATTACTACTGGCGCTCTTCTATTACATTATTGATGTACTGGGTTACAGAAACTGGGCTTTCTTTTTTAAAGTGATCGGAATGAACTCCATCCTTATCTACATCTCCAGCAAATTTATCAACTGGAATTATGCTACAAACGGTTTCTTTGGCTGGCTTGGCGAGCTGGTAGGCAATCCGTACAATATTGTAGTAATGGCTATCTGCTTTATCATGGTAAAATGGGTGTTCCTGTATTTTCTGTACCGCAAAAAGGCCTTCTTAAAAGTTTAATAACTCAAGATCATATGTTTTTGAAAAATTTAAAACACCACTTCTGTTTATTGTTAGGCGTTTCTATATTGCAAACTGCTTCAGCGCAAATGTCTACGGAAGGTTTGCCCAAGTTAATGCTGCGACTGGATGACATTGGCATGAACCACGCGGTAAATATGGCTATGAAAAAAATGGCCGATACTAAAATGCCTTTCTCCGCATCGGTACAGTTTGTATGTCCATGGTATCAGGAAGCCGTAGAGATTTTAAAAAAGAATCCTCAGGTAAGTATTGGCGTGCACTTAACACTCACGTCGGAGTGGAAGAACTATCGCTGGGGGCCGGTTACGGGTCGCAGCGCGGTACCAAGCCTGGTTGATAACGTTGGCTACTTCCCTCAAAGTACCAACGCGTTTGCCAAAAGCAGTTACAAGATAGAAGAAGTGGAAAAAGAGCTAACTGCGCAGATAGAACGAGCGCTTGCATCAGGCTTAAAGATCACCTATATCGACCCGCACATGGGTATAGCTTTATCCACACCGGCTTTGCGCGCCCTTACCGAGAAACTGGCACGAAAGTATAAATTAGGTATCTCCACTTTAAGCGAAACCGTTTACTTCGGCGAAACCTACAAAGAAATGTGGGGCGAACCTGTTGTTACCAAAAAGAAAGCGTTTATTGAATACGTGACCAATAAACTGAGTATGAACAGGCCAAATCTGGTGGTAATACATGTTGGACTGCAAACCCCCGAAATGAACGCCCTGTTTGATATGAACAGCGGCATGATGAACACTAAAGACGGCAAGCCGCTAACCGCCCTGCACCGCGAAACCGAATTGAACATGCTTTTATCTCCGGAGTTTAAAGCACTGGTAAATAAAAGGTTCAAGCTTAGTAACTATACAGAATTGATTAATGAGCGAGGGCTGAGCAGTATGAAGCTGGAAGTAGTTAAAAATTAAACCATATGGAACGCAGGCTATTTGTAAAACTATCGGCATTCACCGCTATGGCGCTTACCTTGCCATTGGCTTCGGGCTGTAGGAAAGGGCCTAAAGAAATGGCTGTCGCACAACCGTTGCTTTTTTCGCATATAGTTGATTCTAAAACCATAAACGAAGCAGGACTGGCCTATCGTAAAACGCATCCGTCTGAAGATAGCAAGGAAAGGTTATCTCAACTGCTTTTAAGCAAAAAAATGAGATTAGATCCGGACGAGATAGAAATCAAGCTTGATGAAAAGGTTGTAGCAGATTTTAAACAAGGCAATACTTTGATACTTAAAGGCTGGGTAATGGCAATTACCGAAGCCAGGCAATGCGCACTTTATTCAATCATAAAATAATAAACGGCCATGCATATCGACGCGAGACAAATTGACAACAACAGCATCATAGAAGGTGATATCTGTATAGTTGGCTCAGGTGCGGCAGGTATAAGCATGGCGCTTGAGTGGCTGAATACACCTTACAGAGTTATATTGCTTGAAGGTGGCGGCTTTGAGTATGAGAAACAAATGCAGGAACTTTACAAAGGTAAAACAACCGGCCAAAAATATTATCCGCTGGATTCGGCGAGGCTGCATTATTTTGGTGGCACAACAGGGCATTGGTCGGGCTTTTGCTCCACATTCGACCCAATAGATTTTAAAGAACGGGATTGGGTGCCGCACAGCGGGTGGCCGATTAAACGGGAAGACCTCGACCTTTATTATGCACGTGCCCACAAAAATCTTGACCTTGGCCCTTATGAGTATGATGTAAAATACTGGCAGAAAAAAGACCCCGATTTAAAGTCGCTACCCTTTGATGGCGATGCTGTTTTTAATAAAATGTGGCAGTTTAGTCCACCCACCCGTTTTGGTGCCAAGTACCGCGACACAATTGTAAAAGCGCCCAATATCCATTTGTATACTTACGCAAACGTTACCGATATTACAGCAAACGAAAATGCATCAGCCATAAAAGAAGTGACCGTAAAAAATCTCGCCGGTAAGCAGCACACAGTTAGGGCTAAGCAGTTTATTTTGGCCTGCTGTTCTATTCAGAACGCGCGCTTGCTGCTGGCTTCAAATAAACAGATGCCGAAGGGATTGGGTAACCAAAACGATAACGTTGGTCGTTATTTTATGGAACACCTCGAGATAAAATCGGCTGAGTTATGGCTCACTAAGCCGGAAGTGCTAAAACTTTATCACTGGGAATGGGGGATTACCAAAGCCCGCGCTGAATTGGCTATTAGCGAAGAAATGCAGCGTAAACATAAGATACTAAACGGAACTGCCTCGCTTATCCCTTTAGAAATAGCGCGTAGGCAACCCGCTTTCATCGATATATGGACAGCTGATACCGCGGTCACTAAAAAGAACTTTGCCAAGTTAGACAAACTTGAGAAAGAAGGAATGAAAAAAGAAGGTCATAGTTCGTACCAGTTATTTACCCGGGTAGAGCAAGCGCCAAACCCTAATAGCCGTGTCACTTTAGATACCGAAAAAGATGCCTTAGGTGTTCCAAGGGCAATGCTGCACTGGGAGCTTACTCCATTGGAGAAGCACTCCCTGCGTGGCATTTACAAAATTATTGGCGAGCAATTAGGTATAACCGGAGTCGGCAGAGTGCGCCTGATGGACTACCTGCAGGATGATAACGACGATACATGGCCATCGTTCACTGGTGGCGGCTGGCATCACATGGGCACCACGCGTATGGCAGAAGACCCTAAAAAAGGCGTTGTTGACGCCAACTGTAAAGTACATGGCGTTGCCAATTTTTACATTGCAGGTGCTTCCTGCTATGCAACCGCCGCGGCACCAAACCCTACGCTTACACTAACCGCGTTAACAATTCGGCTCGCTGATCATTTAAAGGAAAAAATAAAAGAGGTTGTTTAATTTTAACCCCTGTTTCCCTTTAACGTGCGCTATAATTATATGCCTGATGAAATTGATTCTTCAGCATTAAACGAGTGGCTGTTTAATGAAAATACTGTAAATAAGGTTTTAAAACTTTTAATGGATAATGGTTTAAAAGTAAACAATGTTAATACTATTGGTAAAACCATAATTTTCGCTAAAAACCAAAACCATGCTAAATTTATTGAAGCCTGCTTCAATAGTATGTACCCTATGTTAAAGGGGCATTATTTAAAAGTAATAACACATTCATCCGATAAGGCAAAACATGCTATTGACCTTTTTAAACAAGCAGATAAATTACTGCAAATTGTGGTGTCCGTTGATATGCTTTATACAGGCATTGATGTACCGGAATTATTAAATTTGTTTTTTTAAATCAGTTAAGTCGAGTGCAAATTATTGGCAAATGGTCGGGCGTGGTACGCGTCTTTGCCCAGATGTTTTTGGCATTGGTAAAGACAAGCAAAATTTTTTAATTTTTGATTACTGCGGTAACCTTGAGTTTTTTGGTGAAAACCCAGCTGGTATCGAACCAAGTGCGACAAGTATAACTAACTCAACGCATCTTTCTGTTAAAAATAAAACTTGTTGTAACACTTGAGCCACTTATTGAAGATGATGAATTAAGCCAATATCGGCCAGTCCTCTTGGATAAATTACAAACTGATATATTAAGCCTAAATTCTGAGAGCTTTGTTAATCGACCACATCTAAGACTGTTAGAGGAGTTTTCAGACCGGCACTATTGGAATAACCTATCCGAAGATAAGGTACGCAGTTTACAACTGCATATAGAACCATTGGTAATGAGCGCAGATTCCGATTTTGACGCCAGGAAATTTGATTCAGTAATTTACCGCCTAATTGATGTGTATTTAAACGATGACAGACAATTAGCAGGATTTATAGTTTTGGTAAAAAATGCGGCAACTGCATTACTTAAGCAAACCAGCAATCCGCAAGTAGCTGTCAAGAAAGAGTTTTTACAAAGCGTTATTTCTGAGACATACTGGAAAAATGTCACCGTTCATCGGCTTGAAAATTTGCGCGAAGAAATGCGTGCCTTGATGAAGTTTATAGAAAAGGATAGTCAAGTTAAGTTTTATACGGATTTTGCTGATGAATTAACGGGAGAGATAGAGGAAGTTGATATTATTGGATCAATTGTTGGCCTGGAAACTTACAATCAGCGTGTCGCATCATTCATACGCAAGCACGCCAATTATATTGCTATTAGTAAGATCAAAAATAATGAACCAATATCTTCTGAAGAACTTGAGCAATTGAAGCAACTTTTATTTACAGAAGATCCCGATGCGGCAAAACACTTAGACGAGGTTTTAGGCGATAAGGATTTAACTCAATTTATACGTACTGTAATTAGCCTCGATGCTAAAGCGGCAAAAGCTCTATTTGCAGATTTCATAAATCGAGAAGGCATAAATGCCCAGCAAATAAATTTCATTGATACTCTTATAAACTTTCTAACCATAAATGGTTCCTTGTCAAAGGAAATGCTATTTGACCGCCCATATACAGATATTAATCAAAATGGAGTTGTGGGGGTTTTCAAAGATGATACGAGGAAAATACTTAGCATTATTGATAGATTTAATCAGACTTCACATACAGCTTAACTTAGCTTTTCGGCCATACGTTACCAATCGTACTACCAATATATTTAAGTTGTCAAATAAATAACCTAAACACTTTCACTTTTGCGCCATAAAATTCAATATTATGGCATCGCAAATCGTCTCTGAGAAAAGTGTTCCTATTCACTCAAATTCCACCACAGGAAAGGGGCATAAAAAAAATGCAACTTCCAATTATCTTCCAAATACCCGTTGCCTCATACGCGTTCCCTACTCGGAGAACTGGTGCGTTCAGCACCAGTTCTCACTGAATAAGTTCTCACTGAATAAGTTCTCACTGAATAAGTTCTCACTGAATAAGTTCTCACTGAATAAGTTCTCACTGGATAAGTTCTCACCGAATAACTTCAAAAAGCGAATAGGTTCACCGTGAACTTGTTCACAGGGAACTCGCTCTCATTTTAATAAATAAAAAAACATACCCGCCTAACGAATTACAGGCAAAAACCATTCGAAAAATCATTGGCTAAATGCAGAACGCTTATCAATCGCGGTAAGGAGCAAGATACTATTATGAAATGCAAATTTTTTTTTCTATATTTAATCTTGATTTCTTTTGGAGGTCTGCATTTTGTTTTGGAGAGAACAAGTTCATTTTGCTGGCGAAAGAAAAAGCAGAACTAGTTCCAAAGTTCTCTTTTGGTTTTTATACGTGCAAGATGTGTTCGTGTCCGACAAAAAACCGCTCTGCTCTTTTTTTGTCAGCCACTCACAATCTTGCCTTACACTTTCACCTCCGTTCCTACGGTGAAAGAGTAAGGGATAGCGGGAGTTCGCAACTCACTCCCTTTTTAAAGGCAGATCCTGTTTTTCTAAATTATAATGCCTTTTTATTTTCAATTAGCGTTATCGCCAGGTTTCCAAAGAATCAGTTTGGAATTCGCGGTTCGCAACGAACTAGTTCACAGTGAATAAATTCTGAATGAACAAGTTCTTGATGAACATGTTTAATGGCTGCCGTATGAAAGAAGTGGATGATTTAGAAAAAGCCGAACTTGCAGTGGCAATTGGGATGGCTATTTCTTTAAAGTTCTTATTTAAAAGAAGTTGTCTATTTACCCTTAAGCAATTCGTTTTTTTCCTTTTCAGCTTGAACCAGACGTTCGTATAACTTTTTATTTTCTTCGAAAAGTTCAACCAACTTATCAATTGGGTTAAACGTGCAGGTATTATAATTTAAATATTGGCCTAATGTTCCTGGTCCGGTATTAGCACCCTCGTAATTATTTTGGATATTATAGATCACAGCTTCGTCGCTATAATTTTTAATAGCTTCAGAAGATACACCTAATATGCCGGCAACTTTTTCCAGCACATCATCTTCAATAGTTTCTGCTTGTTCCATACGCGAAACCGTCTGCTGGCTTACGCCTAATTCGGATGCAAGGTGTTCCTGTTTGATGCCGCGTAATTCCCTTATGCGACTTATTTTACGCCCAATATGGGTGTTTGATGGTTTAGCAGATGTTTCCATATCTCAAAAATACAAATTTTATTCCTTGTAAAAATAACGCTTTCGTGAGTAAAATACCAATCCTTTGGGTTTCGTACCGCAATCTCCCTGCCTTAATTTGTATATACAGCTATCGAAATAGTTTAGTAAAGATAAAGCTGTAGAAACATTAATAAGATTAGGATGAATAAGATATTATATGTAGCCCGTAAAGCAAAAGGTTTTACCCAGGAACAGGTGGCTAAGGCTTTACAAATGGAAGAAATGGCTTACAAGGAAATGGAAGCATCGCTGGCAGATGTTACAGCCGATATTGCCCTGAGAGTTTCAAAACTGTATAATATAGATGCGGAGCTGTTTATCTATACCGAGGGTCGGGAACACTCGCTGATTAAATTCGCAATGGATGAAATATCGAATTTTAAGAAAAGCGGGGTCCTAAAAGAATTGCCACCACAACAGCTTTTTCATATCGTTTCCCTTGGGAATACAGCACTGGCCTTACAGGCTGAATTAAACCACTGCTTATTTCGTCAATATGAACTGGAAAGGGATAATGAAGCAATCAGGCAAATTAATGCAGAATTGAAGAATAAATTGGAAGATATATAATGGGTGATGGAAGAAGCTGCGGCAGGCAGTTCATTACATCACGCGTTCCGCTATATTCATTCTCTGCCAGCCTCGCTTCCCAAACACAAAACTGGCGCTGCGCGCAGATTTGCCCAGATAGATTGGTTAACAGATAGTTCGTCAAGCCCATAAAGCTGCGGCAGGCGGCTCATTACACCACGTGTGCCACTACGTTCATTCGCCGCCAGCCTCGCTTTCCCACAGCAAAACTAAAGCTGCGCAATAGATTTGCCCGTTGCCCAAATTGAGAAGAACTCACTGCACAACGTGCCACAAAATTAGCACCGCAGGAAAACAGTCAAGGGTGCATAAACGACGGCAGATTTTGATTGTTTCTTTAGCTGACTGCCATCGCCCTTGACAATTTTCCTGCTTGCTGCTGCCGGTTGTTTACATAGTGCAATGAGTAGGACTGTACAGATCCCGAAAAACGGATTATTTAAATAACAACATTGGAAACTTGTCAAACGGTTTTCCTATTAAACGCCAGTATTGCGCTAAAAGCGCAAGGATATGGCAGAGAAAGACCTGACTGAAAAAAGAAAAATAACGCCGGAGATGGCTATTAAATATTTCAGGGGAAAAGGGATAGAAATTGATGAAAAAAAAGCATCTGAAATTTTGGATTTCTTATATATTTTAGCTAAATTAACTGTTAATCAATACATTAACAATCAGGACGGAGATGAAAAATAACCGTTCGCTTAAAATCACACATTATGAATTCTGCCTACTTATACGTGCGTGTCAGCACTGATGAACAAAAAAGAAAGGGCTACTCCTTACCGGAGCAGGAGGACCGTTTATTGCGCCACTGCGAGCAAAATAATATCGAAGTCAAGGGGATATTCAGGGAGGACTACTCCGCCAAAAACTTTAACCGCCCTGAATGGCAAAAGCTATTGACGATACTAAAGAACCGGAAGAAGAAAGACCAGGAAAATGTGCTGTTTATTAAGTGGGACAGGTTCAGCAGAAACATAGAATTTGCATATCAAATGATTGGCATATTACGTAATGTTAATGTACAGGCAATGGCCATTGACCAGCCGATTGATTTTAAAATACCTGAAAGTACTGTTATGCTTGCCGTTTACTTAGCCGTACCGGAATCAGAAAATACCAGGCGGGCATTAAACACCTTAACCGGGATGCGCAGGGCAAGGAAAGCCGGGCGTTGCGTTTCATCCGCACCAAAGGGTTACCAGAACCTTTCCCATCCTGACGGCAGAAAGTATATCGCTCCTAAGCAGCCGGAAGCAGGCTTGATGCAGTTGGTATTCAGCGAACTGGCAACAGGGAAATATAATGCCGAGCAGGTACGTAAGATGGTTTATAGTAAAGGATTAAAATGCGGAAGAAATAACTTTTGGAAGATCATTCGTAATCCTATCTATTGCGGCACCATTGTCGTTCCTCCTTATGAGGATGAAGAAATACAGTTCGTAAAAGGACAGCATGAGCCGATCATTACCGAGGTTTTGTTTTACGAGGTTCAGGACGTATTGAACGGCAATAAAAGAAAAGTGGCAACGAAGTTTGTCTCGACAGATATGTTACCACTACGGGGCTTTTTAGAGTGTCCTGATTGCCACAGGATGCTTACCGGTAGCGCTTCGAGGGGCAGGCATGGTAATTATTTTCATTATTACCATTGCACCGGAAACTGCAAATGCCGTTTTAAGGCTGCAACTGTTAATGAGTACTTTGAGAACGAGATACTGAAGTTTCAGCTTGAACCCGGTATTGGCGATTTCTACAAACAAGTGGTGATGGATGTTTTCCAATCGGAACTTAAAAACGGATCAGACGGCCGCAAAATTATAGCCGAACAGATCGAAGAACAGGAAAGGATACTTTCGAATGCCCGTAAGCGCTTTATGATGGAGGATATTGATGCGGAGGACTTCAAGGCGATTAAATCGGAATGTAGCGAAGCTTTAAGGATGCTGGAAGCGAAGCTTGCAGACATGCCTAACAAGGCGGAGAGCATGAAAACTGTAGAGGGCTTATTAGATGTCGTTATTGAAAAATATGCTAATATACAGCTGCGTTACAAGTCTGCCAGCATTATAGTAAAACGTAAAATCATTGGTTCGATGTACCCTAAAAACCTGTGTTTTGACGGAAAAGAACATCGAACCCCGCGCCTTAGCGAGCCACTTGAACTTATATTGCAGATTAACAGGCAGTTACGAGGCATAAAAAAAGGGGAAAAGCTATCTTTTGATAACCTTTCCCCTCTGGTAGCCCGTAGGGGAATCGAACCCCTGTTTCAAGAATGAAAATCTTACGTCCTAACCCCTAGACGAACGGGCCTTTTTCTGAGCCTTAAGTCTTGAGTTCAAAGTCTAAAAGTCGGCGTACGACTTCGGACTTTAAACCTTTGGCTTAAACCCCTATTTTGGGATTGCAAAGATATAGGTTTAAAGAGAAATTAAAAATAAAGTTTGAAAAATATAGAGATGGTAGATTCAACTCACCAATGCAACAATATTGTCTAAGTTAGTGTAAAAAACATGTTTGGGATTGTTGTATAGCAGTTTTTTTCTTGGTCTACTATTGATTTTGTGTTGTATGTCTTTGATTTCCTGTTCATTATATTTG
>CAIPFE010000047.1 GCA_903864275.1 uncultured Mucilaginibacter sp. | reverse complement strand
GGACGTGGTTAATTGTTTTGAAATTGACTTGTTCTTCATTATCATAGGTGATTATGTGGCGGGGACATGCCAGCATCTTCACAATGATAACGAGAAAATTAAGATATTGTGGTGTCTATATGCGGACAGTCATTAAATATTATTCCACAAAAAGCCTGTTTGCCTACGACAAATGTATCTTTTGGACTTGGGTGCTGCGCCTTTAGCGTACCGAATGAAAAAATAAAGATAAGTGTGATTAAATACCGGTTCATAACATTAATTTTTTGACGTGAGTATTATTCAGAAGTGGATGAAAGTGTGCCTGTTGGAATTCCATCACTCGCGGGATCTGGCTTCCATATTTTATTATCCGTTGATTTCATACCATTAATTGTATAAGTAATTGTAAGTTCAACTGTAAAAGGGTAATCTATTTTAAGTAAATTCGTTGAAAATGATGGAGTGGACTGTGGTACCGGCCCAGCGCGATAAATTTCTTTCTTTCTTTTAATATTTGTAATAACGCATTCATACACCGCATCAGCATCCTTATGATCAGCATCAAGAGACACAATTAGCTTCGATTTGTCGCTCGCATCGGCATTTATCGTCATTTTAAATGAAGCATCGGGCTTTACAATAGTTATGGGTAAAGATTTACCACTATAAGTTAAGGTATTAGTTATAGTATTGTCGATTTCCATTGCGGGATGCAGATAAAGCTTACCTCCATCAATATATATATTTAAGGGATGGGGAGCGGGATTACCAATTTCGGCAATATTATTAGGAAATGGAGATATTGTAAACTGATAATCTTGCCGTGCATCCTCGAATAAATATCTTGGCGCAATATCAAAGTGTACATCATCCGGTGGCGGCTGATTTATGTTTACTACCGGCGTACAATCGCTGCAGCACAGATAGGGAATATAAAAATCAGCAATTACAACGGGGGCCTTACGATCATTCAGCCCCGCGTCGTTGAGGCTTTTTAAGCCTGTAACCTGTGCCGGAGCAAGATTAGCGTCCGAATATACCAGCACAAAAGTGCCCCCCTTAGGAACTCCGGCTTTATGCTCCAGCCCCGGGTGTTTCGCAAAATAATTCTTAAATAACATGTCCGATTCAAATTGCTGTATTCTCAAAGCAATTTGTTCCAGTAGCCAAATGAGGTCCAGCAATAAACATGGCAGGCAATCACATGCACAACTATCAAATAATGCCGAAGAAAATACCGAAGAACCGGCGCCGGTATTGGGAGCGACTGCAATGTGACTTCGAAGTTGATTAAATTGTGTGTCAAAATTCTTATACTGGGTTTCAACCACAGCAGGTGCAAGATCCTGGGCCCCGGTGTTCAATAAAGTTCGGAATAAAGTATCTGCAGCGTGCAAAATATTAAAACTGGCAAAGTAAGATTGGCTATCGGAAAGATTATCGCAATTCAAAGAATTCATTTCAATTGGATTGCGGAATTCCTCATTATTAAGAGAATTTACATACGCAGATCCAATTGTGTTTTGACCAGACGACTTAAAAAAATCTCCCAGATTATATACCGATGACCCAAACTGGAAATTTTTTAGAAAATCCTGCGGACCTGAGCCCCTTGTTTCCGTTTCCAGAACAGCCCCCGCTGTATCAGATGCATCGGCAGCTCCCCGCATAAGTATAAATTCTTTTTTTCCGAGTTCGTTCAGGCAAGTCCACGCCTTGCAAATAAATTCAATTAGGGTCTGCTGAAAAACTCAAAAAGCCCATTTTCGCCCCTGGCCGGCACCCAGAGGAGTTCATTGAGCCGTAGTTTCAATGCCGAGGCCTTATTGTACAGTGCTGAAAAACCCCGGTTTATTGTTTTTATTAATAGC
>CAIPFE010000046.1 GCA_903864275.1 uncultured Mucilaginibacter sp. | reverse complement strand
GTATACCTTTGGTCTAAGGTTAAATGTGATTTTTTCATTGCAAATCAAAAGTCTAATTTTTCCTTAAATGATGCCGGATAGTGTATGCTATCTGGTATCATTTATTTAGCTTTTGTTGCATTTCTTAATTGAACTTACTTAAGTCAAACCTCGTAAGTTATCGCGATAGTTATCGGGAGTCGATTTTCTTCAATTGTTCACATTGAACTGAAAACTTTCGACTAACGACTAAACATCAATTTACAGTTGACACCGGAAAATCACTTATTGCGCCCTTTGCAAAATTGAAGCAAATTTGGTTTCATAATCCTTGATCTGCGCTTTTAGTTTATTGTTGAACGCCGTCTGATGATTTTCAGCGGTTACGTCTGCCATTCCGTTTATAAATGATATACCGTATTGCACGATTTGCTGATTAACATCTCCTGCATTACTTTGCATCAGGCTATAATTATAATCAAGCTGATCGACCAGATAATCGTCAACACTGGTTAAAAATTTGTTGCCTAAAATAATGTCATGCAGTTGATAAGCAGCTTTTGCCATATATATTTTACGGTCGATCACTTCCAGGCCGGGGTTAATATCCGGCATTTCCTGGTCGCATTTATGCAGCACTTTGAGGGCCAGGTCGGGGTGCCCGTCTTTTATCAAACCCGAGGCAAGATCATAAAAAGTTGACAACATTACCGGGTAAAACATAGTGGTTGATTCATGGTCCAGATACTTTGCAGTTTTAAATTCGCCGTATTTAAACTTATTCATCATATTATCATACATCACCAGGCTGTTTGTTTTGCCTAATTGGTCCCTTGTAGTGGTATCAGGCTGAAATGGGATCAGGTGATAAGTAAAGCCTTCTTTATACAAATATGGCTGTAGGCCGATCAGGTTTTCCTGGCCAATAGTGGTTGTAAAGCAAATAGGCCTTACCCAGTTATTATGGGCCAGTATATCAAGCATGGCAAGATTTTCCTTGGTTACATAATTCGAAGTGAATTTCCAAACTATGGCGGGAGCCAACCGATCTTTCTGATCAGGCGTGATCACGTGGTTCTTTAAAACATCATCGGGATTTACGGTTATCTTAAAGCTTTTTGTCGGCAGGTAATTCCCCCAATCGCCGCTTTGGTATTGCACCTGGGTGGCCCTGTTGTCGGATGTAATGAAATCAAAAATTTCTTTAACTTCTACGGGGTCCGGTATTTTTTTGTCGTCAAAATAGATCACATCCCGTACGCCTTCTTTATACTTATCATAAGGCATAGTAATAGGCAGCGGAGCCGATTTGTTCATTTGGCCCTGCATCTGGCGGATATACCAATCGCCGGTAAATAAGCTCAGGTTCACTATGCGCACATCAGGCCTTATGCCTTCTACCTCCTGGTCGTACCATAATGAGTAAGTGTCATTATCCCCGTAGGTAAACAAAATTGCATTCGGCGGGCAGGAGATCAGGTAATTATAAGCCATATCATGCGGCGTCATTTTTGTTGAGCGGTCATGATCTTTCCATTCAGTACAGGCCAGCAATACCGGCGCTGCCAACAGGCAGATAGCAGTAGCCCCGATGGCCGCACCCTGCGCGTTTACTTTAATACGAATTAGTTCGGCGAGAGCAACAACACCCAACCCGATCCAAATCGCGAAGGCGTAAAATGAACCTACGTAGGAATAATCACGTTCGCGGGGCTGTATACTTGGCTGGTTAACATATAACACAATAGCCAGCCCGGTAAAAAAGAATAGTAAAAGCACCACCAGCGCATCCCTCTTTTTTCGCTGAAAATGGTAAACGCAGCCAAACAAACCTATGATAAAAGGCAATGCATATAAGGGCGTATAAGTATTGCCCAACTGTATCCCCTGGCCAGGTATTTTGGGGCCGCCAACAACAGATTTTGGCAAATGTTTAGCGCCGTCGAATATTCCCGTCGTCCAGTCGCCATCGGCATAGCCGTGAAAACCGCCCATTGTTTGCTGCCCGTCCTGGTCATTATAACGGCCAACAAAATTCCATAGAAAGTACCGCACGTACATCTGGTAAATTTGCCAGCTAAACATCCATTTCATATTATCAGCAAAAGTAGGCGGCTCCGTGTCGCCCATTTGCAGCCATTGCCGGTAAAATTGGGGATCCTGACCTTCATTGCTGTACATACGGGGCAAAATGGTAGTATGATCATAAACATAGTTTTGCTTTTTACCGGCGTCCTCATACTTAGTTTTGCCTTTGCGGTAAATTGTGTTGCCTTCGGTTTGGTCGACAACTTTTGCATCAAAATACTGGCCAAACAGCAAAGGGTTTTCGCCGTACTGGACGCGGTTCAAATAGCCATAAAGTATAAAAGCATTATCAGGGTGCGAGTTGTTCAGATCGGGATTAGCCGTTGCCCTTATAGGTATATAGGCGAAAGAACTGTAACCAAAATAAATAAATGCCACGCATAAAAACGCCAGGTTGAGCAACGGTTTTTGGTATTTTATACTATACCATATCCCAGCAACCAGTATGGCTATAATGATCAGGAAGAAGAAAAACGCACCGCTCCAGAAGCCTAATCCCAATGTGTTTACGAAGAAAAGGTCAAAATAGGCAGCAATTTCTATCGTGTAGCCCCTTATGCCGTATTGTACAAATACAAGGATCAGAAGGCCGATCAATACGGCGCCTATTGCACTGCCAACATGCACATTTTTATGCCTGCGGAAATAATAAACTATCGCGATAGCCGGTATGGTTAACAGGTTAAGCAGGTGTATACCAATTGAAAGGCCAATTACATACGCGATAAATATCAGCCAGCGGTCGGCCCCTGGCTCATCCGCATGTGCATCCCATTTTAATATAGCCCAAAATACAACAGCTGTACAAAGGGATGACAATGCAAAAACAATGGTTTCTACAGCTGAAAACCAGAAAGTATCGGTATAAGTAAATGCAAGTGCCCCAACTAAACCGGCGCCCATGATCAGGATCGTACGCGATTGATCATCAGCTTCGTCTGTTTTATCGGCAAGTAATTTTTTAGCTAACGCAGTAATGGTCCAAAACAGGAACATAATTGTAGCGCCACTTGCAATGGCCGAACCCATATTGGTAAAGTAAGGCACTTTGGTGTTATCCCCCGTCGAAAGCAGCGAGAACATTTTGCCTAACATCGCAAACACAGGGTATCCCGGCTGGTGGGCAACCTGCAAACGGTACGCGCAGGAGATAAATTCCCCGCAATCCCAAAAGCTCACAGATGGTTCTAAAGTTAAAATATAGGTAATTGATGCTATGGCGAAGCAAAGCCAGCCTAACACATTATTTGTTCTGTTGTATTGCATGGATGATACTATGGTTTATCGCAAGGTAAATATCAGGATTTTTATAAGTTTATTTTAAAAAACAGCAGTGGCTTAACAAATTTTAACAAATTTAAAAGGATACGCCTTTAAAAGGATGCAAATATGGGAAAATAGTATGAAAATGCGAAAGACCGAAAAAGTTGGAAAGTGCATATGAATGAAAGACCGAATTGGCGCAGGCCCCGCCTGACCCGGTTGTGAAAAAACATTGTTGAGGTTTTTTAAACGCGGATAACGCCTTGCCACCCCCCTCCCTTACCCAATTAATAAATCAAATTTTTATTTCACCATAAATAATACTTATTTTGTTGCGATGCGAAAAATAAGCCTTTTACCTATAACGAAACTTACATTAATTGTTTGTATCATATTGTTTTCGGCACGGATGGGGAAGGCCCAGGCTGTTTTACTGCCTTATTCGTACCAGCTGGATCAAAAATTTAATTCGAGCATATATTCGGTAAATAATTCATTCCATACTTCGCTTAAGCCTTTTTTAATTGACAGTACGCTTACCCCAACCTATAACGCAATAATGCAGCGCGGCGTCGACAGTAGCCGAAAAACCTGGGTTAGCCGCAAAATATTTAACGAGCATTTGTTCGATGTAAAAACCAAAGAATATACATTTTATGGCGATTATCTCCCTGACCTGCAGGCAGGCCAGGATATTGCACATAAAAACAACACTTATCTCAATACGCGCGGTTACCAGTTTGGCGGAACAGTTGGCACTAAGTTTTTCTTTTATACCAGCGGCTATAGCACCCTGGGCCGGTTCCCCAATTATTTAAATAATTATATAAACAAAATTGATTTTGTGCCGGGCCAGGCATTTAATTTTAATACCAATACTCCTGACGCCACAAAAGACTGGACCTACGTAACCGCGATCCTTTCCTACACGCCCATAAAGCAACTGAATATTACATTAGGCGAAGACAAAACATTTATAGGGGATGGTTACCGTTCATTGTTATTATCGGATTTTGCCGCCAATTACCCTTTATTGCGTTTAACTGCTAATATCGGCAAGGTACAATACATGTTCATGTGGGCATACCTCGAAGATCAGCAAGCCCTTCAATCTAATCCGTTTGGTAATAACCGCCGTAAATGGGGCGCATTTCATTACCTCGACTGGAACATCACAAGTCGCTTATCGGTAGGCTATTTCAACGCGATCATCACTTCAGAGACCGATGATAATGGGAATTTTCATGGTTTCGATGCCAACTATATTAACCCGGTATTTTTTTCAAACGCTTTAAATTCAACGCCGTCCCAGCCTGATAATGTATTTACTGGTTTTACGGCAAAGTATAAGATATTTGATAAAACGGCCATATATGGGCAGCTGCTCATTAATCGATTCAATGGAAGCGATTTTTTTTCCGGCAGTTCAACTGATAATTCCAATGGTGTGCAGTTGGGTATACGTGGCGCCGACCTGTTTAAAGTGAGCAACTTTAATTACCTGTTTGAGTTTAATACCGTGAAGCCATACACTTATGCCAGCCAGCAGCCGATTACCAGCTATACCGAATTAAGTGAGCCATTGGGCGATCCGCTCGGCGCGAATTTCAAGGAAGTTATAGGGATATTGAATTATTCTATTGGCAGGTTTGATTTTATGGGCCAGTTAAATTATGCCAAATACGGCCTCGACTTCGACGCCACCACAAATTTTGGCCATGATATCACAAGGGCATTTAATCCCTCAGGTGAAACAACTTCCTATACCGGCCAGGGCTTATCCACAACGCTGAAGTATGCGCAGGGATCTGTATCATTTCTTATCAATCCGAAATATAACTTGCGTTTTGAGCTTGGCGGCCTTTTCCGCCAGGAAACAAATGCCCTAACCAATTCAAAAACAGCGCTCATTACCTTTGGCCTCCGCAGTACTTTCAGGGGCATTTATAGTGATTTTTAGCAGGAATATCATTGGATAAGCGTTCATGTTCGCGTTCACTTCGCAACAACACACGTAATTTATTTATCGTGAACGCCTGAAAATCAAACAGTTGATTTTTGCGAAAATTTGAAACGAACATTTCACGATAAATTTCAAATTAATCCAACCCAATCAATCCGCGGTCCGTAGGCTGTGTCTATGGCCTAGCTATGCCTGTAGTTTGCAACTACAGCAACGAAACCATACACTAAGTGTTCATTTCCTACTCGTTTCAAATATCTATAAAATTCAACGCTCAATGATTAACGACCAATCAAAACTTCAAAAACACCCCCGTTTCAAAATAAAATATCGATGGCTGGCTTGATACCTGGGCCGCGATTTGTTTGGGCAACTGGTTTTTAACTATCGCATAAGTCGGTGTAAACTGGAAAATAAAATGGCCTGTTTTATATTCTATCGGTACCGATATTTCATAATCCAATAGTGCAAATTGGCTTAATTGATTTATGTATCTAGTTAAAAGCGCATTCTGTATGGCGGTTCGCCGGGCGTTTTTAAGCTTCTTCTTTGTTAAATAAGCATCGTAAAAATTTTGGCTGCCGGTATTAACTGCAATTGTTGGAGAGATCAATAAAATGTCGTTATCCCCAAATATGCCTACGTTTATAAAATCATGCGTAAGCCCCAGGTTTAAAAAAAAATCGCTGCCAATACCTTGTTTATTCAGGTTGTAATCAGCACTTACAGACGGGGAAATAATATCGCTGATATCATAATTAAAATTAACATTAAAGGTACTGCTGATACCGGCCGCTATTTGCGTACTGGCACTGCTGTAAAACAATTTAGTAAACGATGCGGCGCCCGACAGGTCATCTGTGATATCAAAATCATAACCGGCAGAAAGATCGCCGCCATCAAGTTTTTTATTTTTTTTATTGGGAAGAAAATCAAGGCTGCCGGAAAAATAAATACCCGATTTCAAGGTGTACTTTACCTGGGGTACAATTATAGGTGTCTGCACTGTATCTGTACGCCCCATGAAAACATTATTGTTTAAATAACTCAGCCCGAACTTAAATGATGAGGTTCCCGGGTTACTCTTGTCATCTGGTTTTGCTTTTTCGTCGGCCCCGGGTAAATCGGACGTTTGGCCAAAAGCGGTGAAAGCAAAAAGCAGAAAGAAAGCAATTAGCAAACTTTTGTGTAAAGGTTTTATCATTATAACAGTTTAAAAACGGATATGACCTTATGACTTGAAATATAGCTGAAAGTTTAATATAAATAAATATTAAAAATATATTTTGATCTGCGTTAAACCCTTTACTGTCAATACAGTCAATGTATTAAATTAAAACAAAAGTCAAAAAAACAACCGTAAACCATTAAAATTATGAAAAAAATTAGCCTCTTATGTGCTGCAGTGCTGTTAGCCGCTGTGGCATTTGCCCAAACAGCAACCCCGACAACTGCTCCTGCTACCCCAACCCCGGCTGAAAAAGCACAGATGAAAGACCTTCGCAAGGATATCCGCGCGTATGACAAAGAAAAAGCCGAGGCCAAACAAGCCATTAAGAAAGGCGACGATGCCGCCGCAAAAGCTGACCTTGCCGCGGCAAAGGCGGATAAACAGGATATAATTGCCGATAAAAAATTATTAAAAAGCGAAGGCGTTGCCCATCCCGTTAAATTAGCTGATAAAGAAGTAAAAAAAGCTGATGAAAAGGCTGTAAAGACTGAGATCAAAGATATTAAAACTGATAAAGCGGCCGAAAAAGCAGCAATTAAAGCGGGCAATACCACCGCCGCGGCCGCCGACAAAGCAGAAATAAAAGCCGACAAAAAAGAATTGAAAAAAGATATTAAAGAAGCCCGCCGGGACGGCATAAAGCACCCGGTACGCCGGGTTAAATAATGCCCAAACTATAATATATACATATATTCAGGGACGCCCGATGGGTGTCCCTTCTTTTGTGATTCATTTGGGGGTCCGTCGCCGGTAATTGCGGGCAAATATAAGCCCAAGCGCGGCGCCGAGGCCCATGCCAATGGCAAGGTTGTTAATGACAAGACCGACGCCGACACCAACTGCAATGCCGGCAGCATAGAATAATAAGGTGCTTTTATGCATTTAAAATAAAGATAGGGTTATTCTCAACTAATATCGGCATAAACCGTAACATCCGATTTTTATTTCGTAAATGAAATTAAACCAATGGCGTTATCACTTGTCAAAAAATTACGTCCGTTACTACGGATAAATTGTTGAATTCCCGAATTAATAAACTTTTACGAACCCCTGCTAAATAATAACCTATGTTAAAGAGGATATTGGTGCTTGACGATAACCAGGATGTTTTGGATATTGTAAAGGAAGCATTATCATACGAGAAATTTGAGGTCAGCATTACAACAAAAGCCCAGCGGATCATTGAAACACTTCAAATTTTTAAACCCGACCTGGTGATATTGGATTATAAATTAAATGGTTACCAGGGCGACGATATTTGCCGGCAAATAAAATGCAATTCTCAGCTTTACAATACCCCTGTAATTATTTGCTCGGCCTACCTGGATAGTAATATCGATTTACTGACGTGCCGTTGCGATGCAATTATTGCCAAACCCTTTGGCCTGGAGGAATTACTGGACAAGGTATACGGGCTGATTGAAGCGTGAGTCCTGGGAAGTCCGAAATAAGCTGCAGTTAAAAATTTGCCCGGTAACTGGCGAGGAGATTTGGAGGGCGGCCGGGGCGCGAAAATCCGAAATGAAATAGAAAAAGCTTCGCAACTTACAAATACTTTTGTCTTCCAGTCTTTCGGACTTTTTTTTCTTTCGGACTTTCGGACTTTTCGGACTTTCGGACTAAAAAAGCTTATTTTTGCCAAAATTTTTAGCGGGATGAGCAAAGTAAAAGTAGGCCTGGTACAAACGACCTGTACCGCCAATAAACAGGAAAATTTAGATAAAGCAATTGTAAAAATTAAGGAAGCTGCCGCCGACGGCGCCCAAATCATTTGTTTGCAGGAGCTGTTTACCTCCCTTTATTTTTGCGATATTGAAGATTATGATAATTTTAAGCTCGCTGAAGCCATTCCTGGCCCATCTACCGATACACTTTCGGCCCTGGCAAAAGAATTGAATGTAGTGATCATCGCCTCCTTATTCGAAAAACGTGCTCAGGGCCTTTACCACAATACCACGGCTGTTTTAGATGCCGATGGCGCTTATTTGGGCAAATACCGTAAAATGCATATACCGGATGATCCGGGTTTTTACGAGAAATTTTATTTTACGCCCGGCGACCTGGGTTACAAAGTTTTCCAAACCAAATATGCCAAAGTTGGCGTACTCATTTGCTGGGATCAATGGTACCCTGAAGCTGCCCGCATCACATCGTTGATGGGCGCCGAAATTTTATTTTACCCAACTGCCATCGGCTGGGCAACCACGCAGGACGAGGCTACTAATATTGAACAATACAACGCCTGGCAAACCATTCAGCGTTCGCATGCTGTGGCAAACGGTGTGCATGTTGTTAGTGTAAACCGCACTGGCGAAGAGGCCGGCCTAAAATTCTGGGGCGGATCGTTTTTTTCAAACCCTTTTGGGACTATAATTTACAAGGCTTCACATACCGATGAAGAAGTTGTCGTGCAGGAACTTAACCTTGATAAATCAGATTATTACCGCAGTCACTGGCCGTTTATGCGGGACAGAAGGATTGAATCGTACTCGCCGATAACTAAAAGATTTATTGATGAGGAATAAATTAGTCCATGGTCGATGGTCCATAGTCCATGGCAGAAAAAGAAATATGTTTTTCGATAGTAATAAAACAACATCACAATGGCATTTAAATTTGAAAGTCTGCAGGTTTGGCAAAAGGCATTGGATTTAACTGATGAAATAAATAGTTTAACAAAAAATAGTTTTCCTAAAGATGAACTGTTTATTTTGACTGCCCAGATAAAAAGAGCCGCAGACTCAGTAGTACTTAATATTGCAGAGGGTTGCACTGGTCAGACTAATGCCGTTTATAAAAACTTTCTTAGTTACTCGATAAGATCAGCAATCGAAGTCGTCGCCTGTTTATTCATTGCTAAAAGGAGAAATATTATTACTGAAGATGATTTTCGAAAATTATATGATGAATATCAATCTTTAACAAAAATGATTACTTCGTTAAGAAACGCTTTATAATAATCCGAAATCAACCATGGACTATCGACCATCGACTATGGACTTCCTGACCGGCTTCCACTTTCCTGCCGAATGGCATCCGCATACCGCTACGTGGCTCAGCTGGCCACATAAAGAAGAATCGTGGCCGGGAAAGATCGGGATGATCTATCCCAAATACTGCGAGTTTATTAAGGTGCTTACCGAAGGCGAACTGGTTCGGATAAACGTAGCAAATGAACAAATGGCCGCCTTCGCCAAACAACAATTGATGGCGGCGGATGTGGATTTAAAACGCGTTGAGTTTTTTGAGTTTGAAACCAACGATGCGTGGTGCCGTGACCATGGCCCGGCGTTTTTGATCAATCCTAAAACAAACCAAAAAGCTATTGTCGACTGGGGTTATAATGCCTGGGGCAATAAATATCCGCCGTTTGATTTGGATGATGTGATCCCAACAAAAATTGGTGAACGCCTCGGTTTGCCGGTTTATCATCCCGGCATAATAATGGAAGGCGGCTCTGTTGATTTTAACGGCAAAGGTGCTCTTTTAACATCCAAAGCTTGTTTGCTGAATAAAAATCGTAACCCGCAATTAAACCAGCAGCAAATAAAAGGCTACCTACAAAATTATTATGGCGTTGAGCAGGTTTTATGGCTGAATGAGGGGATCATCGGCGACGATACCGATGGTCATATTGATGATACTGCCCGATTTGTAAATGAGGATACGGTTGTTGCCGTTGTTGAAGAAAATAAGAACGACGAAAATTACCCTATCCTGCAGGAAAACCTGCAAATCTTAAAAACCATGCGCCTGCTTAATGGCAAACAATTAAATATTGTGGAGCTGCCCATGCCCGATGAGGTCATCTACAATGATCAGCGTTTACCGGCATCGTATGCTAATTTTTATATTGCTAATTCTGCCGTGGTGGTGCCAACCTACCGGTCGAAAAAGGATGAAAAAGCGCTGGAAATATTGCAGCAGTGTTTTCCCGGAAAGAAAATTGTTGGTATTGATTCGACCGATATTATATGGGGATTAGGCAGTTTCCATTGTTTGAGCCAGCAGGAGCCGGAGGTGTGACAAGTACGACCAACTTACGAAGTTTTTGAAACTTCGTAAGTTGGTCCGTCTCCAATTTCACCGACTATTTTTCCCTACACACCGACATCTATATCCACCCTGCCAACATTTCATTGCCGTACCTACAATAGCGCCATACATTTGGGTAACATTTAAAATTTAAAACAATGGAAACTAACAATATATACCCCAGCAAAACTACCAATGGCAAAACAATCGCCGGGATCATCATCGTAATAATTGGCGGCATGTTACTAATCAACCAATTAGACCTGTTTTTTATTCCCCACTGGCTTTTTAGCTGGCCCATGTGGATTATCGCCTACGGGCTTTACATGGGTGGCAAATATAATTTCAGGAAACCGGTTTGGATGTGGCTGGTAGTAATAGGCACAGCGTTTTTGTTTACTGAAAATATTGACGATTCCGGCCGGCTGGTTTGGCCATTAGCCATTATCGGCGCGGGGGCATGGATGGTTATGAAACACAATAACAAAGCTGTCGACGCGCAATATCCCAGCAACAATTTTAAAGAAGTGTAATACGATAATTTAAGTTTAGATAGGTGGTTGAAAGTCGGGTAGTGTAATGCTGCCTGGCTTTTTCTGTTGTTAACGGTATTTGAAATTTCAATCGCACAACCAGTTAAATTCTATTAATTTGCACTTTTAAATATCATGAAGAAAACCTTGCTTTCAATCAGTTACCTGGCGTTATTGCTTTTGACCGCCCAATTCTCCTCCGCCCAAAACAAAATAGTTGTTTACCAATCTGATTTCGGCTTAAAAGATGGCGCCGTTTCCGAAATGAAAGGAGTTGCTATGGGCGTTTCGCCCGATCTGAAACTATTCGATCTCACCCACGAGATACCGGCCTACGACATCTGGCAGGCCGCTTATCGCCTTGAGCAATCGGTGCGGTACTGGCCCGCAGGAACTGTTATTGTTTCGGTAGTGGACCCCGGTGTGGGCACAACCCGAAAATCAGTGGTGCTGAAAACAAAGTCGGGCCACTTTATTGTGACACCGGATAATGGCACTTTGACACTTGTGGCTCAGTCCTTGGGGATCGATGAGATCAGGGAGATAGATGAAAATGTAAACCGCCGCAAGGATTCGAAAAAATCATACACCTTTCATGGCCGCGATGTGTATTCGTACACCGCAGCGCGCCTTGCTGCAGGGGTGATCACTTTTGAGCAGGTTGGCCCACTATTGCCTAAGCAGGTGGTGACTATCCCTTACCAGCCATCGGTGCTTGAAGGCAAAACACTTAAAGGCGATATCCCGGTGCTGGATGTGCAGTACGGAAATGTTTGGACAAATATCCCCGATACTTTATTCAACCAGTTAAACCCGCATTTCGGTGGCATAGTTGAGGTTTCTATATTTTACCAGCATAAACTAATTTACAAAGGAGAGATGCCCTACAGCCAAACGTTTGGCGAAGTTGCTAAGGGAAAACCACTGGCTTATATAAATAGCCTTTTGCAGTTGTCATTCGCCTTAAACCAGGGAGATTTTGCAAAAGTATACCATGTTTCAAGCGGCGCCGACTGGAGCGTGGAGGTGGCGTTGAAGTGACAGTAATACCCCTCCCGGCCTCCCCTAATTTTAGGGGAGGAGAGGGTTCAACTGAAAATCAGGTTGTACCTTGTGCTTCTCCCCCTAAATTTAGGGGGAGATGTCGACGAAGGAGACAGAGGGGGTAGGAAGCCCGCATCTTTTTTCACCGACATATTATTACCGCTTACCGATTACTTTAAATATACCGCCAGTTTTTGTTTGGCATACATATAATGTTACCTTAGTTTTGGATAAGATTTAAAATAGCATAATAATGGACAACGATATAGTACCCCCAAACGATCCTGCAAACATTCCCCCAGGCAATCCCCGCAATGGTAAATCTCTTGTCGGGATAATTTTACTATTCGCAGGCGCCATACTACTGGTTCAGCAATTTATTATACCAGATTGGGTTAAGCTATGGCCGCTATGGTTAATTGGCTGGGGTTGTTATGTTGGTGCAAGGAGCAATTTTCATAAACCCTCATTCGCCGTGTTAATCGGCCTTGGGGTCATATTTTTATTTACCGAGAATATTCACAATTCCGACCGCATATTTTGGCCGGTCGCTATCATCGGTTTCGGATTATGGATGATACTAAGGCGTCATACCCGCTTTGACAAAGATTACTGGGAAAAGAATTATAGCCATAAATGGGACTGGCGTGTTCATAGCGGCTTCAGCCCTAATAATCCTGCGCCTGATCAAACTTCGTCGACTGTTCCCCCGGGCGGCCCTTCAATTTATCCCCCCACTGGCGATGATTACCTGGATGCTGTATCCGTTTTTGGAGGGATTAAGAAAACTATCCTCTCCAAAGACTTTAAAGGCGGCGAGATCGTTAACATTTTTGGTGGCGCAGAACTGGACTTTACCCAGGCCGAAATTAATGGCCGGGTGATCATCGACATCACCCAGGTATTTGGTGGCACCAAAATCATAGTGCCGTCGCACTGGCAGGTAGTATCAGACATAGCTGCTGTTTTTGCAGGCTTCGATGATAAACGAATGAAAATGACGGCAGCCCCTAACAGCGATAAGATACTGGTACTAAAAGGCGTTTCTATTTTTGCGGGTGTAGATATCCGTAGCTTCTGATTTATTAGTTGATTAAGTTTATAAGGTTGATTAGGTGAACAGTTGGATCATTTAACTTAATCAACCCAATTAACTATTCTAACCCAAACAATGGCATCACCGGTAACAAATTCGAGATTATATGGCGCATTGATACTTTGCGGGCTGGCCTGGGTCGGTTTGCAAACGTATATGATCCATAGTTTTGGGTTTATATGGTACATAGCATTTACTGATGGGCTGGTAAGCTCCATATTACTTGCCGCGGCCTGCTGGCTGATCAATAACAACCTGCGCTATTACCAGCCGGGTAAGGGCAGTTATGTCAACATTTTAATTTGGTGCGGGGCCCTTGCCGCTATTTGCACATTTGGCTGCCGCTGGATACTCCCGCTTTTAACTACCGGCCAGGCTTATATAAATTTCCTGGTACAATCTGTTATCATCCGTGGTTTTATATATTTTTTGGCCATAGGCTGGATGGCTATGATCAGCATGATCTGGTATTCGCAAATAGACCAGAAAGAAAATGAACGCCGGAAATCAGAAGCCGAAAAGCTGGCCCGCGATGCCGAGCTTTATAATTTACGACAGCAACTGCAACCGCATTTTTTATTCAACAGCTTAAACTCCATTAATGCATTGATCGGCTTTAAGCCGGATGAGGCCCGCCGGATGATCCATCAACTTTCGGATTTTTTGCGTGGTACATTAAAAAAAGATGACCAGCAGCAGGTGCCACTAACCGATGAGCTGCAGCATCTTAACTTATACCTTGACATTGAAAAGGTACGCTTCGGGCATCGCCTGCAAACGGAGATCAGCTGCGACAAGGCCTCAGGTGCAGCCGTATTGCCCTCCATGCTGCTGCAGCCCATTGTCGAAAATGCTATAAAGTTCGGCCTGTACGATACTACCGGCGATGTTGTAGTAAGCCTGAGGGCCGAAATGGAAGGCAATTATCTGATACTGATGGTGCAAAATCCTTACGACCCGCAAACATCAAGGCCTAAACAAGGCACCGGTTTTGGCTTGCGCGGGGTGCAGCGCAGATTATATTTGCTATTTGCCCGTAATGATTTGATGGAAACTCACGCAAATGATAATATATTTACAACTATTATTAAAGTACCGCAGTTGTAAATATGAAACGTGCCTTAATTATTGACGATGAGCCTTTAGCCCGCATGGTGGTAAGGGAGTATTTACTGGAGTTTCCGCAAATAGAGGTGCTGCAGGAATGTAATGATGGTTTTGAAGGCCTTAAAGCCATCCAGCAGTACCAGCCCGACCTGGTGTTTTTAGATGTGCAGATGCCAAAAATAAACGGCTTCGAGATGCTCGAGTTGGTTGATCACCAGCCAGCCGTAATTTTCACCACTGCATTTGATGAGTATGCTATAAAAGCTTTTGAGGCCAAAGCGGTTGATTACCTGTTAAAACCTTTTAATAAAGACCGCTTTAACAAAGCGATTGAAAAATACCTCGCCCAAGCCCCCGGTGCGGCTTCGTCAAAAAAAACCGAGGAAGTGCTCGAAGCTTCCAACTCCCCTGCCCAGCATGAGCGCATTGTAGTAAAAACCGGCACCAAGGTAAAGATCATCCCGGTACAGGATGTTATTTATTTAGCTGCGGATGACGACTATGTAAGCGTGTACACAGCCGAAGGTTCCTACCTGAAAAATAAAACCATGAACTTTTTCGAGCAAGCCCTCGATCCGCGATATTTTGTTCGCGTCCACCGCTCCTATATCATCGCTATACAGCAGATCACCCGTATCGACCCTTATGAAAAAGATGCCCACCTCGCTATCCTGAAATCAGGCGCTAAAATACCGGTTAGTAAAACGGGGTATGTGAAGTTGAAGCAGGTGTTGGGAATTTGATTTCGGATTTCGGAATTTCGATTTCGGATTTGTTTATCTCTCCAGCGTTCATGTTCGCGTTCATTTCGCATGAACACGAAATTAAAATTGCGTGAACGACTGAAAATCAGATAGTTGAATTTTACAGCTATTTGAGATGCATGCGAAGTGAATATTTTGGCAACTTTCTAATTACAGGCATAACTCATCCGTAGACATAGTTTAGCAACAGGGGATGGTGGCCAATCCCAAATCGACATCATAGCCATTAGAATTATTTGTTTCATATTTCATTATAAAAAAATAATCCTAATTGTGGGCGAGCTGCCGGTACATCAACAATTTACCGTCATTGCCCCGCTTCATTAAATTCAGCATATTTCCGTCAAAGCTTGTCTTGCCGGGATTGTTAAGTATGACATGAAAGTGCCCGGTTAGCAATATAAAGGTACCCGTATCGAACAGTTCGCGGAAAGTGTCTTTCACATACGAAATTGTATGCGGATAGTATGTCTTGAGCATATAAGGCCGTATTGCCTTCATGCCAATCTGCATGGGGTCGAAATGGGGCATATAGATACCGTCGTTGGTAAATCCCGCCGCCCTGCTTGCCCCATCACCAGCGACAACGCCGCTGACCACTTTTTTGTCGTAATCCTGGAGGGCCGGTTTTAACGTTTGCCTAACCATAAAATCTTCGGTCGGCTGATTCGCAGATACATCCCCCGCAGGGTAGGGTACATCAGTCGCATCAACCTGGTGATCTGCACCGAAAGCCTCTGCATATATGTTTATCTGCCCTGCCTGGTCTCTTTTCCAGATGACCATATATTTTCCACGATATTCGCGGTCAGCATCCAACCCCATTTTATAATGTATCGTCAAATTTCCTGTCTCCAATAAATAGTTGCTTATTGGCTCAACTTCATATATGGATTTGCTGTAAGTAATGATACGGCTGTTTTTTAACCATGTTCGATAGAAGTCGCTTAAGCGCACTCTGCCGTTTATTGTCGGTCCAAACTCGGGCAAATAGCTGCAATCCACTGTATAAAGCCTGGATAACGACCCGACATCCCCTTTAATAAGGTCAACGGCAATTTGTTTGTTACGGGTTTGAACGGCTAAATAATCTGCGGGATTTTTATTAAAAAGTTTTTCGGCAAAAATCGATTGCTGACCAAAAATGCAAACGCAAAACAAGACATAAAGTGTTTTCATAGTATAGATAAATTGTTATACGAATATAATTAAAGTAATGCTTTGAGACCAGAAATAGACAGGCTATTTTCTTTAGTAAGAGGAAAAGCGTTGGGCTGGATGTGCCGCTTCGGGGCCTAACGTCAGTTGCAGCTTTGTTGCGCCACCGTTAAAACCCTGGCGGCTCGCGGTCGGACTTCCCGACTTTCGAACTGTTTTTCTTTTAAAAGTCAAAATAACTATCAAAAACCAAAACCTAAGCCCGTACTCCGCATCTTTACAAAAAAAACATCATGCCGCATCTATTTTCTCCTATAAAAATAAGAAGTATCGAATTTAAAAACCGTTTGGTGGTGTCGCCGATGTGCGAATATTCCAGCGAGGATGGTTTTGCAAACGACTGGCACCTGGTGCACCTGGGCAGCCGGGCCATTGGCGGGGCCGCATTGGTTATCGCGGAAGCTTCCGCAGTTTCCCCGGAAGGAAGAATAACCGCGGGCGACATGGGCATCTATAAAGACGAGCACATTGGCAAATTAAAGCAGATCACCGATTTTATCCACCAGAACTGGTCTGTGGCCGGGATACAGTTGGCGCATGCAGGCCGCAAGGCCAGTCATGAAATACCCTGGAAGGGCGGGGCACAAATACTGCCTGGTCAGCCTAATGGCTGGCAAACTTTAGCGCCCAGCGCCATTCCCTTTAGCAGCAGCCTGCAGCCTCCGTTGGCTTTGGACAAGGCCGGTATTGAAAAAGTAATAGCCGATTTTAAGGCAGCAACGTTACGCGCAATTGCAGCAGGCTTTAAGGTTATTGAACTGCATGGCGCACACGGTTATTTGATAAATGAGTTTTTATCGCCAATAAGTAACCACCGTACCGACGAATACGGGGGCCCGTTCGAAAACCGCATCCGTTTATTGCTCGAAATTACCGAAGCCGTTCGCGAAGTCTGGCCGGAAGAAAACCCGTTGTTTGTCCGTATTTCGGCAACGGAATGGACGGAAGGCGGCTGGAGCGCCGATGACTCTGTCGCGCTGGCAAAAATATTGAAGGACAAAGGTGTTGACTTGGTGGACTGCTCATCAGGCGGCAATGTGTCGCACGCCAAGATCCCCATAAAACCAGGCTACCAGGTTGAGTTTGCCGAAAAATTAAAAAAGGAAAGCGGTATACTAACGGCCGCAGTCGGGTTGATAACAGAATCCGCACAAGCCGATACCATCATCCAGCAAGGGCAGGCCGACCTGGTAGTAATGGCCCGCGAGCTATTGCGCGACCCTTATTTCCCTTTACGCGCGGCCCACGAGTTAGGCCACGAGGTAAAATGGCCTGTGCAATACGAAAGAGCGAAATGGCAATAAAAATCACTAATTTTGAACCTGTGTAGGGATGCAATATTTTGCGTCTCTACGAATGGTCCAATCCAACATCCGGTGTTCGTTATTTTCCAAGCATGAAAAAATACCTGTCATTAGTTACCTTCTCGCACACCATTTTTGCCATGCCGTTTGCGTTCATTGGTTTTTTTTTGGCGGTTACCACCACAAACTATACGTTCGAGTGGCCAAAACTGGTGATGATGGTATTATGCATGGTTTTCGCCCGTAACTCGGCTATGGCATTTAACCGCTACCTCGACAGGGACATCGATGCCAAAAACCCGCGCACCAAGCAGCGGGATGTACCTTCCGGGCGTATCAGCCCGGCTGCGGCTTTAACGTTTACCATTATTAACTGCCTGCTGTTTATCGCCACCACCTGGTTTATCAACAGGCTTTGCTTTTACCTTTCGCCGGTTGCTTTGCTGGTGGTTTTAGGGTATAGCGCTACCAAAAGGTTTACGGCGCTTTGCCATTTGGTATTGGGTTTGGGCCTGTCGCTGGCGCCCATCGGGGCTTACCTGGTAGTAACCGGCGCTTTTGCTTTAACGCCCCTGTTTTTTTCGTTCGCTGTTTTATGCTGGGTAAGCGGCTTTGATATTATTTATGCCCTGCAGGATGAAGATTTCGACCGCAACGAAAACCTGCATTCTATCCCGGCGTGGCTCGGTAAGGTAAATGCGTTAAGGTTATCAACGTTTTTGCATATACTTTCAGCCGCGTTTGTGATAATGCCGGTATTTTTTACGCAGGTAGGCATATTGTATTATGTCGGGATCGTGTTTTTCTGTGCCATGCTCATCTACCAGCACCGCCTCGTAAAACCCAACGACCTCAGCCGCGTAAACTTTGCGTTCATGACCACCAACGGCATTGCCAGCGTAGTTTTTGCTGTTTTCTTTTTGCTGGATAGATTTATAACGACCCATGGATCGGTATTTGGTATCCACGTTTAATAAATCCGAAATCAATGGACCCACTAAATGCTTTAACCGTTTTCAGGGAATATCTAACCAAATTCATTGTTTTTGATGATGCGGAGTGGGCTATTTTTAAGGAGCATTTAGGTTTTAGGATGCTTAAAAAGAAAAAGCATTTTGCCGAACAAGGGTCGGTTTGCAATGAGTTTGGCTTTGTTGTAAAGGGGTCGGTACGTTATTATTATATTAAAGACGGCGAAGAAATCACAAACTATTTCAGCTTCGAGAAGGAACTGGTAAGTTCGTACAAAAGCTTTTTAACCCGGCAGCCCGGCTTCAATTATATCCAGGCGCTTGAAGATACCTTCCTCATCACCGTTAGTTACCATGATCTGCAGGCCATGCTGGCCCATCCCCTGCTTGCGTATAAAATGGAACGTTTCGGCAGGCTGGTTGCCGAATATTACCTTATTTGTTACGACGACAGGATGGCCTCCTTCATCACCAAAACACCCGAAGAACGTTACCTCGACCTGCTTACCACAGGCCGCGATATTCTACAGCGCATGCCCCAGCATTATATCGCCCATTTTTTGGGCATCACCCCCGTTTCGCTTTCGCGGATAAGAAGAAGGATATTGAGCGTAGCGAAGTGATTTACGAGTTACGATTTTAGATTTACGATTTCGGAATCCGGCAAAATTCAAACACTTCCGAAATCGAACTTCCGCATTCCGCATTCAAAAACGGCGAAGCCCTCAACAAAGTTAATCCGAAATCCTCCCAATTCCTTATCTTTTGTTAACGTTTTGGTTCACAGTGTTGCTATACCTTTGTCTTAAACAAAACAAAAAAGATCATGCACACCATATTAGGGGCCGGCGGGGCCGTTGCAAATGCACTAACCCGCGAATTATCAAACAACAACCAAACTGTACGTTTGGTTAGCCGTAAACCAATTGTTAACAACGATAAAAATATTACCTGGCGAAAGGCCGACCTGCTGAATTATGCAGAAGTGCTGGAAGCAGCAAAAGGCTCGGCAGTAATTTATGTTTGCGCCGGCCTGGTTTACGACAAAAATATTTGGAAAGCGCAATGGCCCGTGATCATGCAAAACATCATCAACGTGGCAAAAGCAACAAAGGCCCGGCTGATATTTTTCGACAACGTTTATATGTATGGCCTGGTGGATGGGCCGATGACCGAAAACACGCCATACAATCCCGGCAGCGAAAAAGGCAAGGTACGCGCCGCTATAGCAAATATGCTTATGGACGAAGTAAAGGCAGGGAATATTAATGCCAGCATTGCCCGCGCTGCCGATTTTTACGGCACCGAAAACAAAAACAGCTTTTTTGATATGATGGTGCTTGATAATTATGCTAAAAATAAAAGCGCACAATGGCTGGGCAACCCAAAAAAGCTGCATAGTTTAAGTTACATCCCCGATATGGGCAAAGCAATGTACCTGCTTGGCCAGCATCCCGAAAGTGATAACCAAATCTGGCACATGCCCACAGCGCCTGCGTTAACCGGAAAACAGTTAATTGAAATTACAGCCCGCATTTATAAGGTTAAACCGAGCTACTTCGCTATCAATAAATTTTTCCTTTGGGCTTATGGCTTATTTAACAAAGTGGTAATGGGCACGGTAGAAATGTATTACCAATACAACCACGATTATATTTTCGATTCCTCGAAATTCGAAAAAGCTTTCAATTTTAAACCGACAAGTTATGAGGATGGGATAAGGGAGATGGCGGAGACGGTGTATAAGCCGGTTAATTAACCCCGGGAGAAACCGGGAGAAACTTACGAAGTTTTGAAAACTTCGTAAGTTTGTTTGGTTCAACAATGCTTTTATCTAAACAAACCTTTATGCCTGAACTTTTTGGAATAAGTATCGAAGTATATATTATTGTCCCTGTATTGGGGATTCCTGTATTTTTCTTATGGCGATGGATATTTAAAAAATCCAGAAACGAAACTTCTACAAAAATTGCAATCTGGATTGCTACAATAATATCTACACCAATAATATATGCTTTACTTATTCTCCTTTGGTTTTTCTTTACGAGTTATTATCCTAATCGCGATTTCAATGAAAAAGAGTGGCTTGCAAATAAAGACCAACGTTATGAATATTCGCGTTATATCATTAAAAGCAAAATGCTGATCGGTAAGACCAAAAATGATGTCAGGAAAATTCTCGGAGACGAAGGAAACTTAGACAGTAATGACAACTGGTATTATGAACTTGGTTTTACGCCTGAGATCGGCAATATTGATCCTGATGAACTTGATATAGAATTTAAAAATGGGAAAGTCGTTAGTGTGGGCCAACATCATGAATAGGCTCTGTTCATTCTCGTTACTTGTCATCTATCAGCGATTTATTTAATATTCGCTTTGATATTCATCCGCACATCCGCACATTTGCAATCTGCAAATCAACACACCATGATCCACAAAAAAACAAGAACATATATCCCGGCTACCCTCGATATTAAATGGGAAAACCTGGAACCGCTTTATAAAGAATTAGCTGAACGCCCTATAAATTCTGCTACAGAGCTTGAACACTGGCTGCATGACCGCAGCGAACTGGAAGCTGCCCTGGAAGAAGATTTTGCCTGGCGCTATATCCGCATGACCTGCGATACTACCAACGAACAATTGTTGCAGAACTTCCAGTACTTTGCTACAGAGATCGAGCCTAAAATTGCGCCCTATAGCAACGAGTTGAATAAAAAACTGGTCGGCAGCAAATGGGTGGATAAACTTAATGGCGAGAAATATTTCATCTACCTGCGCGGCGTAAAAAAATCGTTGGAGTTGTTCAGGGAAGAAAATATCCCGATACAAACTGAGATACAGGTTGAACAGCAAAAATACCAGTCTATCACCGGTTCTATGTCGGTTCATATTGGCGAAAAGGAGTTTACATTGGAGCAGGCCGCCGTATTTTTAAAGGACACCGACCGTGCCAAGCGACAGGAAGTTTGGGAAAAGATCACCGCCCGTCGCTTGCAGGACAAAGACCAGTTGGACCAGCTCTTTGATCATTTGCGTGTGTTGCGGCATAAAGTTGCCCTGAATGCCGAATTTGAAAACTTCAGGGATTATATGTTCCAGGCATTGGGCCGCTTTGATTATACCCCGCAGGATTGTTATGCTTTCCATGAGGCTATTGAAAAAGAGATAGTCCCGATTTTGCGCGAACAGGCCGAAAAACGGAAGGCAGCCCTAAAACTAAATGTTTTAAAGCCATGGGATATGGATGTGGATATATCGGGCAAGCCTGCTTTAAAGCCTTTTAACAGCGGCAGCGAACTGATTGAAAAATCTATACAATGCTTCACAAATATTAATTCCTATTTAGGGGAGCGGCTGGAGATCATGAAAGACAACAACCTGTTTGATGTGGAAAGTCGTAAAGGCAAGGCGCCAGGTGGTTATAACTACCCGCTGTCGGAAACCGGCGCGCCTTTTATTTTTATGAACTCGGCCAATACCTTCCGTGACCTGACGACCATGGTGCACGAAGGCGGCCACGCGGTACATACTTTCCTTACGGCCGACCTTGAACTAAATGATTTTAAACATTGCCCTTCGGAAGTGGCTGAACTGGCATCTATGTCGATGGAGTTAATTTCTATGGACAACTGGGATGTTTTTTTTGATAATGAAGAAGATTTGAAACGCGCCAAACGCGACCAGCTTTTCGATGTATTAAAAACTTTGCCCTGGGTAGCGGTGGTCGACCAGTTTCAGCACTGGATATACACCAACCCGGATCATACCGATGCTGACCGCACGCAAGCATGGATAGAGATATACGAGCCATTTGGCGCCGGCTTTGTCGACTGGAGCGAACACCCCGAAGCAGAAGCCAACCTGTGGCAAAAACAACTGCATATTTTCGAGGTGCCTTTTTACTATATAGAATACGGCATGGCCCAGCTTGGCGCGATTGCCGTATGGAAAAACTATAAAGAAAATCCTGAAAAAGGTTTGCAGCATTATCTAAACGCCTTAAAACTGGGCTATACAAAAACCATTAAAGAAATTTACGAAACCGCAGGCATTAAATTTGATTTCAGCGCCCATTATGTAAAAGAGCTGGCAGCGTTTGTGAAGGGGGAGATGGATAAGTTGTAAAGAAAACTTAATTGGTAAGCGGTAAAATTATCGTAAATTTGATTATGGATTCGCCAATAACTATATCAGCTGAAATACAAAGCGGAGAGCCCGTTTTTACTGGAACAAGAGTTCCTGTAAAAAATCTCTTTGATTATCTTAAAGGAGGCAATAATGTTGAGGATTTTTTAGAGGATTTTCCATCTGTTACCTATGACCAGGCGCTTAGCGTTATTGAACTTGCTGAAAATCAATTGTAGTGTTATGTGAAATGCTATAAGGTATAAAACTCAGACCGATATCGGGTTAATAGACTATTCGTTTTTTTTATAAATTTTATTCCTCTTTAAATAAAGTCGAT
Source organism: uncultured Mucilaginibacter sp. (assembly GCA_903864275.1). Classification (GTDB taxonomy): domain Bacteria; phylum Bacteroidota; class Bacteroidia; order Sphingobacteriales; family Sphingobacteriaceae; genus Mucilaginibacter. The sequence goes on along the minus strand of CAIPFE010000046.1, from coordinate 180,456 downwards.
ATCAGATCATCTGTTAATTTCCTATTTTTTACTTGCACCCAATCCAGGTTGCTTTCCGGAAAAGCGTTTCTACAATATCCAGCTTTACTTTTAAAATCAAAAATTGCATGGCAATAATTGTTGATCAATAACGAAACAATTTCTCCGTTCTCCGTCCAAAAAATTTGAATTTTAGCTGGCTTGTTCCTGTCAATAACATCAGCGACATTATAAATATGGAGTGCATCAAGGATGTCTAAATCTGTTTGATTATCTGTTGCGTAAAAATAACCAGTCGTAAGATCGTCTTCAAAAAGAACTCCAAAAGACGATGTGGGTGAAATACTCCTAAATAACGTCTCCTCCCCGACTGTAAAAATTTCTTCTAAATCTAAGATCATTTTTTATTTATTATTTCTGATAGTAGTATGTTCATACCCCTTCCAAAATTATAACATTATGCCTGTTGTTATACGGTATTATATCACATATAAATATCTTTAAATACCTCTCATAAAATCTATAACTAAAACCAAATCCGGTTTTATCGGTTAAGTAGGTTATGAAAAAGATATTTTTTAGTTTAATTCTGCTGGTGGCGGCAATATCGGGGTTTTGCCAAACGAAGTCTGTGCCGGTTAAAATAGATAGCCTGGTAACTGTTTCGTTACCGCCGGGTTATCAAAGGAAGGATACGGTAAACGAGCAGATATTTACAGCCAACAGCATGTATGGTTACATGGTGGTGATCAGGGAGCCTAATGCAAAAAACAATTCACCCTTAAAAAAGGAAAAAGACCTTAACAAGGTTTTAAAAACCTATATCAAAGGCATACAGGGCGAATCGGCCGGCAGCAGCGCTCAAAACATCCGCGATACCACAATTGGCGCTCTAAAGGCGAAAGTATTTACATTAAAAACTGATGATGGCAGCGGAGATGTTCAATACCGCAGCTTCATACTGTTGTACACCCAGGATGCTACCTACACTTTTGAATACGTTTTTCCGGAGAACAGGTTAGAGCTGATCAAGGACGAGCTCAAAGCATTTTCCGCCTCCATAAAGCTTTCGCCCGAGCTTAACCGGAAAGATCAATATTTATCGAATGCGAAAGGCATGTCGTCCATCGTTAAAATAGCTATTGGCGGCGGCGCCGCCTTGGTTATTGTACTGGTCATCGTTCTGATTGTAAGAAGAAAAAAAAAGAAACTGGCGCTTAGTTGATGTCCGAAGTCGGAGGTCTGAAGTCAGAATGTAACTGACATCAGACCTCCGACTTCCGATCTCCGACCTCCGGCTTCAACAACCCCCTGTTCCATCCTGGTGAATGCAAAAACGCCTTACTATCTATCCAGCTTATCCAAAAAATGGCCAGGAAAACGCCTAATACCGACCCGCCGATAACATCTTCAAAAAAATGCTCGCTCAGGTACATGCGTGAAAAACCAACCATCACACCATAAAAAACAAGCAAAATGCCCCAGTTTTTATTTTTCACCAGGTAAGTGACCAAAACGCCGGTCGCGAATGCCGTTAAGGTATGCCCGGATGGAAAGCTGTCACGACTTAAAATATCTACCCCTTTTACAAAATACAGTTTACTCAACTGGTCCTTAAAATATAATTTGGGGCGGGGTGCATCAAAAAAGAATTTTACTATTTGTACAGCCAAAGAAGTTACCAGGAAAGTTGTAACCATTAAAAAGGCAACGCGGTAATTGTATAGGGTTAACAGCGCGGCAAGGATAACAATTGTCCAGCCATTGCCCAAATCGGTTATATAGGGTTCAATATTGTCCAGGAGATCTGCATGCCGGCTGTTAACGGCAAAATAAATTTCATCCTTTGTAAATGCCAGTTTAATCACCAGGCAGCAGCATAATAATATAAGATAAAAGATAAAAAATGGCTTAATGCGTTGTAAAACATCTTTTATACTTATATTCATCGTGCAAAATAAGCATATAGTTATCGAATAAAAAAAAATGGTTATGTTTGAAATAGGTACCCTAATAATTTAAACCCAATGTCGAACAGTATATTCCGAAAAAAATCTATTGATAAAATATTGTCCGATGTTAAAAGCGGTCACAGCGATGCTGAACATTCAGGCGCCGGGCATCTGAAAAAGGAATTAAATGTAAAAGACCTTACCCTGATGGGTATAGCGGCTATAGTGGGGGCCGGGATATTTTCTACAATCGGTTTAGCCTCATTTCACGGCGGCCCCGGGGTTACCATATTGTTTGTAATAACTGCGGTTACCTGCGGTTTTTCGGCCTTATGTTATGCCGAATTTGCTTCCAGGATACCCGTTGCCGGGAGCGCATACACTTACGCTTACGCCTCATTTGGCGAATTGATTGCCTGGATAATCGGCTGGGACCTGCTCATGGAATACGCCATTGGCAATATTGCTGTGGCTGTATCATGGAGCACCTATTTTGTTAACCTGCTCGAAGGTTTCAAGATACACGTGCCCGCATACCTTACAATGGATTATTATTCGGCATTTACGGCAAACGACCAGGTGCAGCAACTAACAGCAAGCCATCACCTGGCTGATATAACTGATACGCTTAAACAAGGCGCTATAGCATGGAATAGTGCCCCGGGTTTTGGTGGGTTTAAGCTGATAGCCAACATTCCTGCCCTGGCTATTGTAATTGGCATTACCTACCTGGTTTATGTGGGCATCCGCGAAACAAAAAAGGCCACCAATGCCATGGTGATATTGAAAATAACCATTGTAATAGCAGTTATTGCTATTGGCTTTTTTTATGTTACACCGGCTAACTGGCACCCCTTTATGCCAAACGGCTTTAGTGGGGTGATGAAAGGTGTATCCGGCGTATTTTTCGCCTACATCGGTTTCGACGCTATATCAACCACGGCCGAGGAATGCCGCGAACCGCAGCGCGATCTGCCCAAGGGGATGATCTATTCGCTTATTATCTGTACGGTGCTTTACATTTTAATCGCCCTGGTGCTTACAGGCATGGTAAGTTATAAAAAACTTGCCGTTGGCGACCCTTTGGCTTACGTATTTAACCAGGTGCACCTCACTGCAATAAGCGGCATAATTTCTTTTAGCGCCGTTATAGCCACTGCAAGTGTGCTGCTTATATTCCAGCTTGGGCAGCCACGTATCTGGATGAGTATGAGCCGTGATGGCTTATTGCCGAAAATATTTTCTCGCATACATCCAAAATTTCATACCCCATCATTTGCAACAATAGTAACTGGTTTTGTGGTTGGTGTTCCGGCCCTCTTTCTTAATCTTACAGTAGTTACTGATTTAACCAGTATCGGCACCTTATTCGCATTCGTTTTGGTATGCGGCGGCGTGCTGCTATTGCCGCGCGAGGCAGCCAAAAACGGACGATTTCATTTACCATACATCAACTCCAAATGGATCGTGCCCGCATTATTTATACTATTTGCTTACCTTTTCAGGAATGGTCTGCGAGAGCTATTGAGTGGGACTGAAAACAAAGACGAATTTCCATTTTATCTCTTTATTATTTTGTCGGCTGTATTGACAGTTTTAGCATTCATTAAAAATTTATCATTAATACCGGTTTTAGGTTTGTTAAGCTGTTTTTACCTGATGACTCAACTTGGGTATACCAACTGGCTGCGCTTTTTAATCTGGCTTGTAATTGGTCTGGTGATCTACTTTACGTATAGTTATAAGCACAGTGTACTTGGAAAAGAAAAGATGCACGATTAAATGATTTTTGGGATTCACGGGTTAGAGATATCTTAGTGCTTAAAATTGGCTCAGACAAAAAAATCATGAACATCAGCAGCATAATTGGTTACCTGGCCGCCTTTGGCACCACAGTTTCATTTTTGCCGCAGGCTATTAAAACCATCCAAACAAAGGATACTTCCGGCATCTCTTTAGCAATGTATAGCCTGTTTACAGCCGGGACGCTTTTATGGCTTATTTATGGGATCATGAGCGGCAGTTTACCGGTGGCTGTAGCAAATGCCATAACATTTATATTTGCGAGTATTATTTTAGTTTATAAGATAAGGTACAAATAAGTTGGGGAAGTTGTAACGAGTTGTAGAGGTTGTAAAAGTTTTAATTCATTACCTTTTAACATTTACAACTTTTACAACCCTTATAACCTTTTCAACCAAATCTTCAACCAAATCACAGCTGCATAGCAAACGCCAATCCCGGGGTGCCGTCCTGGTAGGTTGGCATTATCATAGTGCTTTTGCCATTTTTATCTTTATGGGTTAGCAAGTTACGTAGATATGGGTACACAAGATAGGCAGCTTTTGTTGAAAGCACACCGAAACCAGCCCCGGCAACCACATCACTAAACCAATGGTCCCTGTTATACATCCTGAATATCCCTGTAGTAACGGCGGCAGTATATCCTATGATAGTATAAACCGGCGATTTTGAAGAATATTCCTGCGCTAAAAATTCGGCCCCCATAAATGCAAGGCCGGTATGGCCCGATGGAAAAGACAAATAATCGGTTTTATTAGGCCGCAGGCGATGGGTTGTATGTTTTGTAATAAATTCAGTGGCACCCAAAAAACCGCCCGATAAACCGAGCAAAGCTGTACGGTCTATAAATGTGTTTTTACCCTGGACACCGATCAGGTTCAAACCATAAACCATTACAACCGGGGTGATGAGGAAATAACTTTCGGCTTTTGTGTTAAAATTAGGATTGCTTCGTTCTATCCTGTCATGAATGTAATAATCAAACTGGCGTACCGGGTGTATTACAAATGAAGACACACCATACGCTATCGCGGCGCCCGGAACGATGATCGACCATGGACTACTATGCAATTTTTTAACAGTGTCCGGGGCGGTTAAAAGATCCTTTTTTAAGGTATCGCCCAGGTTCTTTTTTGTCGTATCTTTTGTAATCTGGGCATTGGCCCCAATGGAAATAAAACAAAATATGGTAATTATTACTTTTTTCAAGTGCTGATGTTTTGTGTATAACAATAATCCTGTTGGTTTGGTTTTGAATGATGGTCGAACATTTAACATCAATTTAATATAAAAGTTGTTTTTACTTCATGAAAGTTGAGCAAATAAAAGTAACTCAACAATCTGAAGTAAAACTGAATTAGTATTATCCAAAGGCTATTAACGGATACGGTCGATCTTAACCGCTTCGGGTGTAGTTAACATTAATGGCACTTTCTCAATGGTTACAAAGCTCAGGTCAAGACCGAAACCGCGCTCTTCGGATAAGCTCAATTTTTTCAGGAGTGCATAGAAGCCCATTATAAAACTTTCATAAAATGAAAGGTTATGGGAACGCGAGAGCATTTTTTCGATCACGACAAACCTGAAATCACCGACAATTTTATGGTGGTTCAGTGATTTATAAGTGCTTGTAATATCTACTTCCCCATTTTTCACCATGTTTTCAACCACCGTTCTAAATAAGAGGTTTATTTGCTGCTCAATCCGGAAACCGAGTTTGAACTCTATCCTGATCAACTTATTTGGCACTAAAAATTCAACCTCGTACTCCTTCCTGTATGGCTCATCCAATACATCTACATGCACCAGCCAATAAACATCAGCACGTTTGGGTTGTTTCTGCAGGATAGAATAGATGATCTTTGATTCTATTTCCGAACTGAAATTTGCACTGGTTAAATAAACAAGTTGAGATGCGTATTTAGGGACCGTTTCATCTTCACTTAATTCTTTAATTATATCGAAATAATCGGCAATCTCAATAAATTTAACATAGCGGTTCCTTATTTTCCGGGCAGTACGCCATGTCCACATTATAGTGAACAAGATAAACCCTATTGATAATGTAAACCAGCCGCCATGAATAAACTTGATCAGGTTACCTGCCAGGAAGGAGCCTTCGATAAACAGGTAAACTATTAAAAATACAGTTATAATATATGTAGGGATTTTCTTTCGCCTCAAAAAATTCGATACCAATATAGTAGTCATAAGCATGGCTACCGTAATACTTAATCCGTATGCGGCTTCCATATTATCAGAATACCTGAACAGTAAAACAACGCCAACGCAGCCAGCACAGAGCAGCCAGTTAACACTTGGCACATACAACTGCCCCTTTTGTATGGTAGGATAATTTATCCTAACCTTTGGCCATAAGTTTAGTTTTACAGCTTCAGAGATCAGCGTAAACGATCCCGATATAAGTGCCTGGCTGGCAATAATTGCCGCAACAGTGGCAATACCTATACCGTACAGCAGGAACCATCCTGGCATAATTGCATAAAACGGGTTATGTAAATTCAAATCCAGACTTTTGCCGCTATGCTGCAGTAGCCAAACGGCCTGCCCCAAATAGTTTATCACGAGGCAGCTTTTTACATATATCCAGCTGATCTGGATATTCTTTCGCCCGCAATGGCCAAGATCTGAATACAGCGCTTCAGCGCCTGTAGTGCACAAAAATACAGCCCCCAATATGATAAGCGCATTAGGATTGGTGCTTAGCAGTACATAAGCGTAATACGGGTTTAATGCTTTTATGATCAAAGGCATTTGCACAATAAAGGTAAAACCAAGCACGCCCATCATGGTAAACCATATAAACATCATAGGGCCGAACGCCCTGCCAACCAACGATGTTCCGAATTGTTGGATAATAAAAAGAAATATTATTACCGCTATAACAATTGGTACTGTATGCAAGTGTGGATAATACGACTTTAGCCCCTCGATAGCTGCGGAAACAGTTATTGGCGGTGTAATGATGCCATCGGCTAATAACGCGCAGCCGCCCACAACCGCAGGTATAATTAACCATGCTGCCCGGCGCCGAACCAATGAAAACAACGAGAATATGCCTCCCTCACCCTTATTGTCGGCGCGTAATGTAATAACTACATACTTTAGTGTGGTTTGAAGGGTAAGTGTCCAAAAAATGCATGAAACGCCTCCTAAAATCAGGGTTTCCGTAATTTGCTGAGTGCCGACAATAGCTTTAAACACGTACAATGGCGATGTGCCGATATCGCCGTAAATTATTCCTAAACTGATGAGCAGCCCCGAGGCCGTTAATTTTTGCAGATCTTTATGGGTATGAGCTGTCACTTTATATTCTTAGTAATGGAAATATTTAAAAGTACAATTATCAACTTAAAATATTAATAATTGTGTTATCAAATTAAATTTATAACTTACTGAATCATATTTTGTTAAATTTTGTTAAAATGTCTAGTAAAATGCTTAGTATTTAAAATGATGACCGGTTTATTTATACTTTTGTAAATAATATTAAAGGATGAGGCGAATTTTTACCTATATACATTCATGGCTTGTAATTGTTGCGTTGGTAATATTCGTGAATATTGCCTTTACCAGCAGTTTTGCCTATTCGCAATCGGACACAACCTACATACACCTGTTAAGGCCAAAGCAAACAAAAAACAATTTAAAAAACAATTTACACCTGGTACTTCCCCCGTTAAAGCCGGCTGTTATCTCCACACAAAAGGTTAACGTTTATAAACCTGATGATAAGCTGTTAAATAATGTGCAGGTATTTCCTAACCCGGTTACAGATGAGATCAATCTGAAATATGATCTGTCGCGTTATTCAAACGTCACTATAAAAATAGTAGATGTTTTAGGTAATGACATCGCCACCCTGTTTTCGCAAAGGGTTGAGCCCGGCGAGCAAAATTTCAGCTACTCGCTAAACAGCAAACTATCCCGCGGATTTTATTTTGTAAGGATAGTGGCCGGGACTGAATCGGTGATCAAAAGGATCTCGGTTCTTTAATTTCGATTTCGGAATTGATTTTAAATTCCAACTTCCGCATTCCGCAATTAATCAACGAAAATCATTTAATCAAATAAATCAACGGTTCAGACAAATTTCCTATTTTCGGCATTATGAAAATAATTGCCATTGGCCGTAATTATGCCGAACATGCCAAAGAGCTAAATAACCCGGTACCCGGCGTACCGGTGATATTTATGAAGCCCGATACCGCCCTGCTTAAAGATAATAAACCCTTTTATCATCCTGATTTTTCGGAAGATATACATCACGAAATCGAGATCGTATTAAAGGTTAGCAAGGAGGGTAAACACATCAGCGAAAAATTTGCTCAGAACTATTTTGATGAAATTGCTTTAGGCATAGATTTTACAGCACGCGATATACAACAGCGCCACAAAGAAAAAGGCCTGCCCTGGGAACTGGCCAAAGCATTTGATAATTCGGCGCCGGTGAGTACCTTTTTACCAAAAACACAATTTGCCGATCTCCACAACTTAAATTTTAAGTTGGATGTTAACGCGCAAACCAGGCAATTGGGCAATACATCCAATATGCTTTTCTCATTTGAATATATCATTGCCTTTGTTTCTAAATATATCACCCTAAAAAAAGGCGACCTGATCTTTACCGGTACGCCGCAGGGGGTTGCCAAAGTAAATGTTGGCGACAGACTGGAAGGCTATTTAGAAGATCACAAATTGCTTGATTTTTACGTTAAGTAAGTATGATCAAAAAATATGCGTTCGTTTCTATCCTGATTTTTAGTTTTTTTACCCATGTGTTTGCGCAAGGCATTATTCAAAGCAGGCAATATCCCAGAAACTTTTTCCGCTACCCGCTCGATCTGCCACCCGTTACCGCGGGTTCATTTGGTGAGTTGAGGCCAAATCATTTTCATTCGGGCCTCGATTTTAAAACCAATCAAACAACCGGTTACCCGGTACATGCGGCTTTTGATGGTTATATATCGCGTTTGCGCGTCGAATTTGGTGGCTTTGGCAATGCAATTTATATTACACATCCAAATGGCTATACCACTGTTTACGGGCACATTGAACGCTTTAGCCCCGCCATGACCAAAATGATACGCGACTCACAGTACAAAAAGCAAAGCTTTGAAGTTGATTTTAACCTGCAGCCATTGCAGATACAGGTATGCAAGGACGAAGTTATCGCATGGTCGGGTAATGCCGGGGCATCTGAAGGGCCGCACCTCCATTTTGAGATCAGGGATACACAAACGGAAGAAACAATTAACCCGCAACTTTTTGGTTTAACTATTCCTGATAAGATCCCACCGACAATTTATTCCATTGGGATATATCACCTGGACGGGAACCCATTCAGTGAAAAAACGCCGCGCCAGTTTATGCCTGTTACGGGGAGGGCCGGCGAATATCGCTTAACTAAACCGGGCGTCATAAATTTGTCCGGCGAAATTGGCTTTGGGATCATCAGCAATGATGTGACCAGCGCATCGCCAAATCATAATGGCATTTATTCTGTCGAATTAAAACTTGATGGCAAAACAGTTTACACTTTCGCGGTTGAGCGTTTTGCGTTTGACCAAACACATGCCATCAACGCCTATATTGATTATCCCGAATTCTTAAAAACGCACCGCTGGATACAAAAATGCTTCATATTGCCTGGGAGTAAAATATCGCTTTACCCGCAATCGATAAACCGGGGCATCATTACTTTTAATGATGACGCAGTGCACCAGGTTGAATATGTCGTTAAAGATGTCGCTGGTAACACATCAACGCTTAGCTTTAGTGTAAAATCAACCCTTATTGCAAATAATCTCCCGGTTCTTAAACAGGCAGGCAATTTATTCCGGTACGATAAAAGAAATGAATTTAGTAATGATAAAGTTAAAGTGGCCATCAATCCCGGCATCCTTTACGATGATATTGATTTCACTTATTCAACGCTGCCGAAAAGGCCCGGCGCTTTTTCCGTAACCCATCGTATCCACAACCGTTTTACCCCAATTCATGATAATTATGACCTATGGATAAAGCCCGATAGTAACATTGGGAAATATACTGATAAGGCAGTAATTGTAAACGGCGAAGGTTTATGCTATGGCGGTGTTTACCAGGACGGCTATGTAAAAGTGCAGTGCCGCACATTCGGCGATTTTTATATAAAGATCGATACGGTTCCGCCAAAGATTGTCCCGTTAAACATAAAAAACGGGGTTAACCTGGCTAAATCAAAGCGTATATTTTTAAGAATAGGCGATAATTTATCCGGGATAAAAACTTACTCAGGTAAAATAGATGGGAAGTGGGTATTAATGGAGTGGGATTATAAAACTAAAGTATTAAGTTATACCTTTAATACCGATATTGGAGCAGGTAAACATAAATTTGAATTAACTGTTATCGATAGTAAAGATAATAGTTCACATTTCAACGCAGAATTTTCAAGGTAACATGACACCACTTAAAGAAGGCGATAAAGCCCCTGATTTCACAGCAAAAGACCAGAATGGCAAAACTGTTTCATTGTCGGACTTTAAAGGAAAAAAGGTGATCCTTTATTTTTATCCTAAAGATGATACCCCCGGTTGTACAGCCGAGGCCTGCAGTTTCAGGGATAATTACCAGTCGATGCTAAGCAAAGGCTTTGAGGTGATCGGGGTGAGTACGGATGATGAAAAATCGCATAAAAAGTTCGAAAAAAAATTCAGCCTGCCTTTTACTTTAATTGCAGATACCGACCGAAGCATAGTTGAAGCCTATGGCCTATGGGTTGAAAAAAACATGTACGGTAAAAAATATATGGGCACCGCGCGTACCACTTTCCTTATAAACGCCGAAGGGATAATCGATAAAATAATTAATAAGGTTGATACAAAAAACTCATCGCAGCAAGTGATTGATCTGTTGCAATAAAACCCCCTCATATCAAAATTCATTAGAAATTATGAATTTGATATATTTGCAATATTGTTAGCTAGAGAAAATAAAAGCAATTAATATATATTTAAGCTATAAATATTAATACATGCCAACAGAGGTTGAAGACGCGGAGATTTTAAGCAAGTTTCAGGATGAAAAAACCCGGAATGAGGCATTTAACCTGCTGCTGAAAAAGTATCAGCAAAAAATTTACTGGCACGTTCGCCGTATGGTTATTGACCACGACGATGCGGATGACCTGGTGCAGGACGTATTTATAAAAGTTTGGAAAAACCTGGCCGGCTTTAGAAACGACGCCCAATTATATACCTGGATGTACCGCATTGCCACCAATGAATGCATAACCTTTTTGAATAAGAAGAAACAAAAAAATAATGTTTCGCTGGATGATGTGGCCTACGAATTAGCCGATACTTTAGCCGATTCGACCTATTTTAATGGCGATGCGGCGCAGAGGAAGCTGCAGGAAGCACTATTAACGCTCCCTGAAAAACAAAAGCTTGTATTTAATATGAAATATTATGATGATATGAAGTACGAGGAAATATCGCAGGTGCTTGGAACAAGCGTTGGCGCTTTAAAAGCTTCGTTCCATTTGGCGGTAAAAAAAATAGAGGCACATTTATTAGCGCGAGATTAATTAAAAATAAATTTAAACCTTTTGGCAATTAATACATCTATAGTTGTTAGGATAAGAAGATCGATATGGAAAATAAAGATTGGCTGAATGATTATATGTCACTTAAACAGGTTAACAATGATAACCCGTTTACAGTGCCTGCTGGTTATTTCGATGACCTGGGAGACCGTATTGTATCACGCAAAAACTTAGATGAATTAAAAAACAATAACCCTGAAGCAGGCTTTACTGTACCCGAAAACTATTTCGAAGAATTGACAGCCAATATTCAAAGCAGGATAACAATTGAGGAAACTTTAAATAAGGAAGATGCCGGTTTTACAATACCCGATGGTTACTTTGATAATTTAAGCCAGCAAATACAAAGCAGGATTTTAGTAAAGGAAGCATTGGGTGAACCTGCGGAACAGTTTACGGTTCCACAGGGTTACTTTGATCAGCTTAATAAAAATATTTTAGATAAAACTGTTAACGCAGGGAATGCAAACCGCAATGGGATTATTGTTAGGCTGTTTGCTTCAACAGCGTTTAAATATGCCACCGCGGCCTGTTTCGCTTTAGTTTTAGGGGGTGGGATACTTCTAAATGAACTTACTGATCCGGGTTATGTGCATAAAAACTCTTTTTTACATAAACAGTTATCAAGCATCCCGACGGACGATATTAAAAGCTATTTGCAATTAAATGTTGATGCCGGCGATACGCAGCAAACGGTTGCAACCGAAGACGCGCCCGTTGATGACAATAATTTAAAAGATGCTTTAAAAAATTATGTTGACAGCGTTCAGTAATATACTACCATGAATAAGTTGATCAAACCTATTTTTTGTATATTATTTGTACTGGCTTTTAGCTATAAAAGCTTTGGCCAACGGCGTGTGCGCATGCCTGTAGAGCGTTTTAGGCCGGTACAGCGCGGTTACCCGGTCAACAGACAACCCAATCCGGGTAGAAAAATGGAGCTTGTTAAAGAAGGATATATAGGCCTGAGGCTGAAACTTACCCCCGATGAGGGTAAGGCATTCTGGCCTTTGTACCGCCAATACGTACAGGATCAAACTGCTATAAGGATACTAAAACGGCAAAACAATTCTACTACTTCTCCTGACGGCACGGTACAGATCGATAAGGAATTAGCCTACGAACAGCAGCTTGTTGAAATAAGGAAACATTACCGCGACGAGTTTCTGAAAATATTACCCCCTGAAAAAGTAAGCGAGCTTTACAAAAGCGAACGCGAGTTTAACGACGAAGTGCTAAAGCAGCTGAGCGAACGCAGTGTAAGAGCGGGGGATTAGGTTTTTGGTTGATTAGGTGAGTGGTTGAAAATTACTTTACTTTTGCGAGGTAGTTCTTAACGCAATAAACTCAATATAACTTATTCAACCAATTTAATGCCCACCCTCCGACAGCTATTTCTATCAAATAACGCCCAAACTACCAATTTCCCGCTATTGCTTGAATTTGAGCGTGCTGAAGGCATTTATATGTATGATAAGGCGGGCAGGGCATATATTGACCTTATTTCGGGTATTGGGGTAAGCAACCTGGGTCATAGTAATCCGTTTGTAGTTAGCGCAATAAAAGACCAGCTTGATAAATATATGCACCTAATGGTTTACGGTGAATATGTTCAAACCCCGCAGGTACGTTTTGCCGAAAAGCTTATCTCCCTGCTGCCGGCAAATTTTCAATCGGTTTATTTCACAAATTCGGGCGCTGAAGCTGTGGAAGGCGCATTAAAGCTTGCCAAACGGTTTACCGGCAGGCAACAGATCATTGCTTTTCATAATTCTTATCATGGCAGCACCCATGGCGCTTTAAGTGTAATGGGTAACGAGGAGTTTAAACAAGCCTACCGCCCATTACTCCCGGGGGTTACTTTTATCAATTTCAATAACCAAGGCGACCTGGATAAAATAAATGAACAGACGGCCTGCGTTATTATTGAAACCATCCAGGGTGAAGCCGGGATCCGGGTTCCGGATGCTGCTTACATGCAGGCTTTACGCGCGCGGTGTAGCGAAACAGGAACATTATTGATACTTGATGAGATACAGGCTGCTTTTGGACGTACCGGTAAGTTGTTTGCCTTTGAACACTTTAACATCGTGCCTGATATACTTTTATTGGCGAAGGCATTGGGCGGGGGAATGCCTGTTGGGGCTTTTATCGCTTCGCATGATATTATGTCGGTGCTTAAGGAAAATCCTATCCTGGGGCATATTACAACCTTTGGCGGCCATCCTGTTTGCTGCGCGGCCGGCCTTGCTGCGCTTGAAGTTTTAATTAACGAAGACCTCATTTCAACGGTTGCCCGAAAAGAGGCACTATTCAGAAAATTATTGATTCATCCGGCAATAAAGCAAATACGGGGAAAAGGCCTGATGCTTGCCATTGAACTCGAAAGCTTTGATCTCAACAAAAAGATAATAGATCGCTGCATTGAACATGGTGTAATTACCGATTGGTTTTTACATTGCAGCAATGCTATGCGTATTGCCCCGCCGCTCATCATCACCCACGATGAAATTAAAAAAGCTTGCGAGGTGATTTTGGAGGCGGTGGAGCATTATAACTAAAAGTATTTCTCGCTGAATAAAACCCCAATTCCCTCCATCCCAACAATGTTACATTCTTCAAACTTATAGTTCTGGCAATTGGTATGGTTTATGCAAAATGAAAAACCATAACAAAAACGGGCGAACTTGGCCTATAAAGATGGATTAATAGACCATTTTGAACTTTTTTTAAGTCAAACAGCTAAACAAAAAATTAAAACAGGCGTTAATAATATAAATACCTTCTAAACCTATGAAAATAGCTTATATATCCACTTATCCTCCCCGCGAATGTGGGATTGCAACATTTAATCAAAATTTAATGCATGCAATAAGCGCAAATTTTCCTGAAAGAGGAACTTTAGCGCAAGGGGGCTTTGTTGTGGCTTTAAACGATTCAGAGAACATCCAGGAATATGAATACCCCGCAGAAGTAAAATATGTTATCAGGCAAAATCACCAAAAAGATTACATACGTGCTGCAAATTACATAAATACCAGTAATGCTGATGTTTGTATAATGGAGCATGAGTTCGGGATATACGGTGGTGAAAGCGGTATTTATATTCTTCCTCTACTCAACCGGCTCGAAAAACCATTAATATCTATTTTACATACCATATTGAAGGATCCCAGTTATGTTCAGCGTATTATTATCCGCGAAATAGCCGAGCAATCATCAAAAATAATTGTAATGAGCCAGCGCGCCGTAGAGTTTTTAACTACTATCTATGACATCCCTGTTGAAAAGATACAAATAATTGAACACGGGGTACCGGACGTTGACGCGCCCGAAGATAACCCGGTAAAGAACCTAACCATTTTTAAAAACCACAGGGTACTATTAACGTTTGGCTTAATTAGCCGCAACAAGGGTCTAGAAACAGTAATTAGGGCATTGCCGCAAATAGTTGATAAGCATCCGGATGTAGTTTATGTTGTGTTGGGTAATACGCACCCGGGTGTGATAAAAAGCTCGGGCGAAGAATACCGGGACCATTTAAAAAGCCTTGCAACGCAGCTTAACGTATCGAAGCATCTTTGTTTTATTAATAAGTTCGTAACTGAGGAAGAACTTGTTAACTACCTTTCGGCGGCCGAAATTTATGTTACACCTTATCTGAATGAAGCCCAGATCACCAGTGGTACGTTGTCATACGCCGTTGGCGCCGGGGCGGCAATTGTATCAACCCCTTATTGGCATGCAACTGAATTGCTGGCTGATAACCGTGGCCGCCTGTTTGATTTTAAAAATGCTGACGCGCTGGCAGAAATTGTTAATGAATTATTAGACCAACAGCGCGTGCTTAACGAACTGAAGGAAAATGCGTATGAATATGGTTTGCACTTACGCTGGCCTGTAATTGGCGCCGAATTTATTAAGGCGGCGCAGGAAGCGTGTGCTGCACACGACTTTAGTGACAAAATACTAAAAAACAGCATTGTTGACCCTGAAATAATGCCCAAATTTAGTTTAACACATGTATTACGTTTAACTGATGATACAGGTATTGTGCAGCACGCCAAATATGGCATTCCGAATTTGAAAGAGGGTTATTGCCTTGATGACAATGCCCGGGCTTTAATAATGGCCCTGATGGCCTATCAGCGTAGTGGGAGCAAAGAGGCATTTGAACTTTTACCTATTTACTTAAGCTACATCCACTATATGCAAACAGAGGATGGTAATTTTCGTAACTTTTTAAGTTTTAACCGGCAATACCTGGACGAAGTTGGTTCTGAAGATTCGTTCGGGCGCACAATTTGGGCGTTGGGTTATTTAATAGGATGCGCGGCAAGTAATTCGTACCGGGAATTTGCATTGGAAATTTTTCATAAATCGTTTGTTCACTTTAAGGCTTTGACGCATTTACGGGGGATAGCAAACACTATTATCGGTATAAGTTTGTATTTGAAGATTTTCCCCGGCGATGAGGGCATGGTGAATGAGCTGGTAAGGCTTACCCAACCATTAGTTGATGCTTATGAAAACAACCAATCCGCCGACTGGCAATGGTTTGAAGAAAAAATGACGTATGATAACGCGATACTTCCGTTGGCCTTACTTCATTCCTGCGAAATAACCGGCAATGAAAAGGCGAGAAATGTTGCCTTAAAAACAATGGTATTTTTAGATAAGCTGACTTTGTCAAATGGTTATTTAAGCCCGGTTGGCAACGACGGCTGGTATTATCGGGGAGGGGTATTCCCAGCCTTTGATCAGCAGGCTATTGAAACAATGGCCATGGTGCTTATGCATTTCCAGGCGTACCAAATATCTCGCAAGCCCCAGTATATTGAAAAAATGTTTTTAAGCTACAAATGGTTCCTGGGCGAAAATACTTTACGGGCGCCATTATATGACCACGAAACCAAGGGTTGTTGTGATGGCTTACTGCCCACTGGTATTAACCGTAACCAGGGAGCCGAGAGCACTTTAGCCTATCTAATTTCGCATTTAACCGTTTTAAAGGCTTTCGAACTTGAATATGAATACAATAAAGTTGGCCAGTTTGCCGAAACATTTTAAATGAAGGTAGCTGTATTATCTCCTGTGGCCTGGCGAACCCCTCCAAGGCACTACGGGCCATGGGAACAGGTAGCTTCGAATATTGCCGAGGGTTTAATAAAGCTGGGAATTGATGTGACATTGTTTGCCACCGGCGATTCAATAACTGCCGGCAAACTATCAGCAGTCTGCGCTGCCGGTTACGAAGAAGACCGCAGCCAGGATGCAAAAGTGCTGGAGTGCCTTCATATCAGTAACCTGATGGAAAAGGCCTCCGATTTTGATATTATCCACAATAATTTTGATTTTTTACCGCTGACGTATACCGGGTTGATAAAAACCCCGGTTATAACAACAATACACGGCTTTTCGTCATCAAGGATCATCCCGGTTTTTAAAAAATATAACGCTATAGGTAAGTATGTATCGATAAGCAATGCCGATCGCAGCCCCGAACTCGATTACATTGCTACTGTTTATAATGGTTTGGATACTGATGATTTTAAATTTAACGACAGGCCCGATGATTATCTTTTATATTTTGGCAGGATACATCCAGATAAGGGAACTGCCGAAGCGATAGAGATTGCTAAAAAAAGTAAGCGAAAATTACTGATCGCAGGTATCATACAAGACGAAAACTATTTTAAGGAAAAAATAGAATCGCAACTAAGTGCACAAATAGAATATATCGGGCCTGCTGGCCCGGAAAAAAGAAATGAGCTATTAGGTAAAGCTTTCGCGCTGTTACATCCCATAAATTTCAATGAGCCCTTTGGTATGAGCGTTGCGGAAGCCTTGTTATGCGGCACACCAGTAATTGCATTTAACAAAGGCTCGATGCCCGAACTGATTAAGGATAAACAAACGGGTTTTTTGGTTAACACTATCGATGAAGCAGTTGAAGCTGTAAACCAAATAAAAACTATCAAACGCCGCGATTGCTTCAACTGGGCCTTTTCACAATTTTCAAGTGATAAAATGGTAAATGACTATTTAAAACTCTATCGGCGTGTATTGAATACCTGGTCTAATTCATCCCCACTTCTTCATTAGCTCCAACAGAGCTGGCCCGGATTAGATTTTTTCATTCAACTTCATCCTCTTTTAGCTTAGTGATCAACTCTTCAAGATCAACCACAGCAAAAGCTGTTGACGAATCGGATATGCCATAAGGAATAATGAGTTTGCCGTTATGAATAAGCGAGCCACAGGAATATAATACATTTGGCACATAGCCTTCACGTTCATCATTGTTTGGGATAAGTAATGGTTCTTTCAGCCGCCCTATTTCAATAGTCGGGTCATCCAGTTTTAGCAGACTTGCACCCAGCACGTACCTGCGCATCGGGCCAACCCCGTGTGTGATCACGATCCAGCCATGTTCGGTTTCAACAGGTGAGCCACAATTGCCTATTTGTATAAACTCCCAGGTAAATTTTGGCTGCTGCAGCAGCAAAGGTTTTTCCCAGATATTGATCTTATCCGAGTACATTATATAATTATTGCAGCCGTCAATCCGCGATATCATCGCAAATTTCCCATTTATTTTGCGTGGGAACAAAGCCAGGTTTTTGTTTTGCGCCCCCGCGCCATACAGCGGCATCATTTTAAAATGATAGAAATCGTTTGTTTGTAACAACTTAGGCATTATCAGCGCCCCATCGTAGGCGGTATAAGTAGCATAATAAACAAGGCTGCCATCTTCACCCCTGAATTCCACAAACCTTGCGTCTTCAATACCCTTACGTTCGTATTCCGAAATTGGGAATATTACACGGTCAGATATATCAGTATCCAGCGAAAAAACAATTTCGTAATACGAGTCGGCCAGCCATAATACTTTATCGTACTCTATTTTCTCAGTTTGGCTTTCCTTCAAATTTTGCGAATCAAGGATCACCCTGCGCAGGTTTGAATATTCAAAATGCGCATCGAGTTTTGTTTCCAGTTCTTTCAATACATCAATATTGATTTGGGTGACCGCAGCCTTTTGAAAAAATAATTTTCTGTTGTAAACAGCGTTTCTGATTATTTCGGCTTCGTCGATATAACTTCCGGACGGTAAAACCGTAATGTTATTATTCTGGTCAATTAATGCCCGTCTGAAAGTGATCGACGAAATATGGCCTTCACCTACCGCCCTGAAACTGATGATCACCCGCCTGTTGCCCTCCTGCAACTCAGTTTGGTCAGGATCTGAAACTATCGAAGGATTAAAAAAAGCTGCTGATTCAATGGAGTATTCATGCGTAAAATACGAGCCAATAAGCAGTTTGCGATATTCAGTTAACGATTTAAAATCAATATCCAGATCGCCAAAAAGCGGTTTTAATTTAGCGCAGTGCCGGTCTAAAACACGGGTAATATTTCTGTGCCGCTTTGAATACTCCTGTAACAAGGGCGAGATTATCCCAAATGCAACTTCTTCGGTTATGCTCATTACCCTTTCAATTACCTCTTTGGCACGATCATTCCCATTAAAAAAGAATCTTGCAATAACACGTTTGGAATCTGGGTTTATTCTGATTGGTTTTCGTTCAATGGAAAGTCTCATATAAAGAAATATGTTTATTCAGTAACAGCAATTTATCAAAATTGATTGCGGCAATTTTATTTTAGGTTGATTAAGTTGGATTGGGTTGATAGCGTGAATGGTTAAGCTCTTATTAAACCAAATAAGATTTTATAAACCTAATCAACTTAATCAACCTTTGACCAATATTTACACCATTTTATTTCTTTTGATAAGATACGATTTTAACACATTATTATAGCCCTCCTCAATATAAGCATCAATGATATCGATATGGTACTGCGCACATTTTAACTCCAGTTGATGACGGTATTTTTGTAACGATGCCAGGTATGAATCTCTGATTTTGCCTGGATGTACCCTCACCTGCTCACCGCTTTCCATATCAATAAAATGATGAGGGCGGTTGTCAAAATCAAAATCCAGCTCTTTCCGTTTATCATTTACATTAAAAATTATCACTTCATGTTTATTGTATTTTAGATGCTGGATCGCCGCGAATAAGGATTGCATTTTATCAGGGCTCAGGTTGTTTTCCAGCATATCGCTGAAAATGATAACCATTGACCGCTGGTGGATCTGCCCGGCAATTTGGTGCAACACCGCCGTAATATTGGTAGCTGTATTTTCTTTGGGGTGATTGTATGCCTTTTCAAGTTCGGCATATAAATGAAATAAATGGGTGGACGTGGACTTAACCTGGCTCATCCAGTCAATTTTATCCGAAAAAAGGCATAAACCAAAGGCATCACGCTGTTTTTTAAACAGGTACATCAGCGATGCTATAGCATAAACGGAAAACTGAAGTTTATTTATCCCATGATCGGGAAAATTCATAGATGAGGAAGTATCCAGCACCAGGTGACACCGAAGGTTGGTTTCCTCTTCAAACTGCTTAACAAACAACTTGTCGGTGCGGGCCAATAATTTCCAGTCGATATTTTTTACTGATTCTCCATTGTTATATAAACGGTGTTCCGCGAACTCAACCGAAAAGCCATGAAAAGGGCTTTGATGCAGCCCTGTTATAAATCCCTCCACAACTTGCCGGGCAAGTAACTCAAGGTTGGCTAAGTGCCGTATCTGCTGATCATCGTTTAACTGCATTTTATGATTACACCGATTATTGAACGATTGTACCGATTAATTATGATTATACCGGATATATAAAATGATTACACCGATCCCACAAATTAATGAATAATTCATGAAATCGGTGTAATCAAAAAATATCCGGTGTCCCGATAGCTATTGGGATTATAATTGCTTGCTTAATTTATCAGCCAAAACGGATTTTGGAACGGCGCCAATTTGTTTATCTACAATTTCTCCATTTTTGAAGAATAATAGAGCTGGTATATTTCGGATACCGAATTTCATTGATATACCAGGATTGTTGTCAACGTTTACTTTACCTACAACCGCCTTGCCATCATATTCTTTTGCAATTTCCTCTACCACAGGGCCAACCATTCTACAAGGTCCGCACCATTCTGCCCAAAAATCAACAAGAACCGGTTTATCAGATTTAAGGACGAGTTCGTCAAAGTTTGCATCAGTTATTTCTAAAGCCATGATTTTATTTTTTTTAAATTTTAGTGTTACAAATATATACTATTCAAATAGCTTGCCGCGATTGTTATCATGACAATATGACAATTAAATTATCCCCACCCTGACTTTTTGTATTGTTTGATTTTTGGCTGACAAATACCTGACCGGGATTAAACAGATTAATTGGATTATTTGATTTTTAATGTCAAAAATACCAGGTTCAAACTTCCGAAATCCAAAATTTCTCACATCTCATATCTCACATCTCATATCTAAAACCTACTTTTGAAGCATGAGTATCCTTGTTGAATCTTTAACAAAAGTTTACGGCACGCAAAAAGCGGTTGATGGCATCAGCTTTAGCGCTAAACCGGGTGTATTAGGTTTTTTAGGGCCAAACGGCGCAGGTAAATCAACCACCATGAAGATACTTACCTGTTTTATCCCTCAAACAGCCGGCAAAGGAACCGTTTGCGGATATGATATTGAAAAACAACCCCTTGAAGTAAAACGGAACATCGGGTACCTGCCCGAAAGTAACCCGCTATACCTCGACATGTACGTGAAGGAATCATTGGCTTTTATTGCATCTGTTCATCAAATGCGGTCGCCTCAAAAGCGAATAGCTGACATTATTGAACAAACCGGGCTCGGGCCGGAGCAGCATAAAAAAATTGGCCAGTTGTCAAAAGGGTATCGCCAGCGCGTCGGGCTCGCGCAAGCCATTTTGCATAACCCCAGTGTGCTGATTTTGGATGAACCCACTTCGGGGCTTGACCCAAACCAACTCATCGGTATCCGCCAGTTGATCCTTGATCTTGGCAAAACAAAAACCGTCGTGTTATCCACACACATTATGCAGGAAGTTGAAGCTGTATGCGATCATGTGATCATTATTAATAAAGGCAAAATTGTGGCTGATGATACGTTAAGCGGGTTGACAGGAAAGAATAAAGGCAAATCCCTGGAAAGTATTTTTATAAATTTGACAAATGACTAATGAACCAGGTGTTTAGCCAAACGTCAAAACCGAATATCGAGAGATTTCGTGACGTTACCGAGGGCTAATTGACCCTTTTCTTTCCCTTTCGAAAGAATACATAGCAAATAAAAAATAAAAATCTCATTATTATAATTCCCAAAATCAGCGGGAAAATCTGATCCAAAATTTACATTCCGCAAAGCATTATTTTGTAACAAAAAAATTACATCATATCAATTTTCTTACTATCTTAGGCCTGATAAACCCATTTTGTAACCCATTATAAGTTGAGATTTATCTCAACCTGTTGCTTTCACCCATTCATGAAAAAAGTATTGGCTTTTTGCTTATGCCTTATTCCCCTTTTGGGCCTGTCCCAAAATTTTAAGACTTTAGATTCGCTTACCCTCATAAAATTCGGTTGCAACCGCACGAAGGCGGTAGAAACTATTAAAGCAGACCACGGTGTTTGGGACGTACAACACAGCCTTCCACAATATTACGTATTTACTCATCTCACATTTGATAAAAAATCCACATCATCATTCGCCGTAAAGTTTACACGCGGCAAAGCTTACGAGGTTGATTATGTTATTACCCCGGATTTGGATGTTAATGTGTTCAGTTATTATTGCGAGATCATTCAGAAAATAAGCCAGGCTTATGGGCCGCCTAAATCCGGTGAGCAATTTAAATCGCCCTGCAAAGGCGGCGACATAAAGGAACTAAGGGCTATAAAACTTGGCTTTGCTTACTATAGTTCCTGTTGGTATGCTGGCAGTAATTCTATTCTCCTTTCTATCGACCCTGGCTTACATATTATCCTGGCTATGCAGGATAACAAATTAACAAATGCGGCATTTGAACGTCAGGAAGCTTCCAATTAAGTATTTTTTTGCCCAAATTAATTTAAGTAAAAATAGATTTTGAAATTCCAAATATCTATCGTAATATTGCGATATAATATATGGGCTTAACAAAAACAGAAATATTCACCGAAGAGCAAAATAAGCTGGCCGTAAAGCTAAAGGCATTGGCACATCCGGCGCGCATTGCTATTTTGCAACAGATCATCAATACAAACGCCTGCATTTGCGGCGACCTGGTTGATGAACTTGGCCTGGCGCAAGCCACTATATCACAGCATCTAAAAGAATTAAAATCCGCCGGGTTGATAAAAGGCACTATTGAAGGCGTAAGTGTTTGCTACTGTATCGATCCGGTAGTTTGGAATGAACTCAGGGACGAGTTGAGTGGCTTCTTTTCTTTTTATGAAGTGAAAAATAATTGCTGTTAAAAAAATTTGAATGGATCAATCGTAATATTACAATAAATAAATATAATCATGAAAACATCACCATTCCCCCGTATGCATGTAAGCTTATATGTCAGCGACATCGCGCGGACCATCAGTTTCTATAATTTATTCTTCGGCAAATCGCCGGATAAGATCCGCAGAGGGTATATCAAATATATTTTGGATGAGCCTTCGCTGATTATTTCATTTGTTGAAAATCCCGAACGCGTGAAACAAAATTTTGGTCATTTAGGCTTCCAGGTGGAAACTATCGGGGAATTGAATGACCGGCTATCGGTGGCACAAAATGCAGGCTTAATCACCCGCGAAGAAATCGGCACTAATTGCTGCTACGCTAAACAGGATAAGTTTTGGGTAACAGACCCCGAAGGGGTTCAATGGGAAGTTTATTACTTTCACGAAGATGCTGAATTTAATGACCCGCATTATGAAATTGAAACAGCATCGGCCTGTTGTATTACCCCCGCGACCGGGGAAACCAAGGTTGAATTTAAGAATCTTGCTGTTCAGGCTGAATGCTGCACACCGGGCTCCGGCTGTTGTTAATCAGCTACGTTAGCTATTTAATGTTTAAATACCCATCTAATGAATAAATATAAAGTTGCCATCCTGGGAAACATGAATGCAGATTATGAACCTCATTACAAGATGAATAAGTGCTTCACAGAATTCCTGGAAAAGGTCGATTTCAGTTTTGACTGGGTACCTACAGAGGCACTTGAGAACAACCACGCCGGCATTTTGGCTAATTACCAGGGAATTGTAGCCGGTTCCGGGCCGTATAAAAGTAAGGCCGGTGTTATTAATGGTATCCGCTATGCCCGCAAAAACAATATCCCTTTTTTAGGAACCTGCAGTGGATTTGGTTATGCCGTGCTTGAATTCGGACAATCAATTTTTAGTCTCGACACTGTTTACCATCCTTACGAAAAGGCTGACCTTGGACCAGGGGAAACTTTTCTGCAGCAACTGGCTTATTGCTGTGCCGAAATGCACACCATTAGTTTTACACCAGTTAAGGGAACTTTGACCGGCATTGCTTACAACAACGAGGCAATTGTTCGCGAAGAATCACATTGTGTTTACGGGGTTAACAGGGAAATGATTGACATCTTTGAAAGTGAAGGTTTGATTGTTTCGGGGATGGATGATGAAGGTGAGCCAAAAATTATGGAATATAACCGGAATAACTTTTTTGTTCTCACTTTGTTTCTGCCGCAATTAAAATCGGGGCATCAAAACCCGCACCCTTTATTATCAGCCTTTTTTGAAGCAATTGAGTTGCAGGGAAAATTCTGCAGAATACAGAATGATGGTGCTAAATTTACAGTATGAATATTGAAAAACTAACCGAGAAATACTGGCCGGAAGTTAAGGCTATTTATGTGAGCGGGGTTGCAACCGGCAATGCCAATTTCTCACACAATATTCCCGACTGGGATGCATGGGATAAAACCCACGTAAAAAATTGTCGACTGGCTGCAATAGAAAATGGCAGGGTTTTAGGATGGGCTGCTTTAACAGCGATATCAGATCATTGTGTATTTGCCGGTGTAGCCGAGGTGAGTGTTTACATAGCCGATGGTTTTCGCGGCAAAGGCATAGGTAAAAAACTGTTAAGCGAACTGGTGAAATTGAGTGAAGAGAACGATTTATGGACGCTTGAATCAAGGGTATTCACGGAAAATTTAGCAAGCATAAAAATTCACGAGGAAAACGGGTTCAGGATCGTCGGCAGTCGTGAACGCATAGGCCAATTGAACGGCGTTTGGCGGGATACGCTGCTTTTAGAGCGGCGAAGCGTTAAAGTTGGGATATAATTTATGGGATCGAAGTCGCATTTCAGAAATTATGTTGCAGAGATGATCGGCACTTTTGCCCTTGTTTTTTGCGGGACCGGTTCCATCATTATCGATCAGCAATCGGGAGGCGCTGTTACCCATGTTGGGATTGCAATAACTTTTGGCCTTATTATCATGAGCATGATCTATAGTTTAGGCAACATATCAGGAGCTCATTTTAATCCGGCAGTGAGTATAGCCTTTGCCATTTCAGGCCGTTTCCCTGCAGTCCGGCTTCCTGGCTATGTTATTAGCCAATTAACAGGCGCGATACTGGCAAGTTTCACTTTAAAATTCCTGTTTGTTTCCAGTCAATTCTTAGGAGCGACTATACCTGCAGGTTCAGATACACAATCTTTTGTCCTCGAATTAATATTAACCTTCTTTTTAATGCTGGTTATCATCAGCGTTGCCCAGGGTAGCAAAGAACAAGGCATGTTTGCAGGGCTTGCCATTGGCGCGATAATAGGCCTCGAGGCGATGTTCGCAGGGCCGATATCCGGGGCGTCCATGAATCCGGCACGATCAATTGCCCCTGCAATAGCGTCCGGCCATCTTCAACATCTTTGGGTATACATTGTAGCGCCAATTGCCGGAGCCGCCCTGGCGGTTCCTGTCTGCAATTATCTAACTATTAAAACTAAAACCATATGAAAAATGTTCTGGTCCTTTGTACCGGCAACAGTTGCCGAAGCCAGATTGCCGAGGGTTATCTAAGATACTTCGCCGGCAATAAAGCAAATGTGTACAGCGCTGGTATAGAAACACATGGCGTTAACCCTAAAGCCATCCAGGTAATGGCCGAAGATGGTATTGACATCAGCCACCATACTTCAAATAATGTGGATGAGTATATTGATGTTCCTTTTGACTATGTAATAACAGTATGTGATAACGCCAAAGAGAATTGCCCTTATTTCCCGACGACGGCTGAACGCTTTCATCAAAATTTCCCCGACCCGGCAAAAGCTACAGGTAATATCGAACAGGTTTTAAATGAGTTCAGAAATGTCAGGGATATGATAAAAGTTTATTCAAAAGAATTTGTAGACCAATATTTATAAAGTTAAACATCAACCCGCCGGTAACAGCATTTACCTGCTTAAACTTATCTTTCGCCCAAAAACACCGCCGGGGGTAAGTATTTTAGGGGCATCTATAACCAGGCTATGGGCTGTAAAAGCTATAATATGACTTGTTTCCGGTACGCCGTTTAGTGTAATACCAAAGGGTGAAATAATAATTGTAGTATCTGAAACATTGCTATAGCTTAAGGTATCTAAAACGACTCCCTCTTTTGTATAAATATTACCGTTTGCATTGATGTCAAAGTAATCCCCGGCCCGCCCTATATAATCCACAGGATGGTTCGAGAGGCCCGCACCGGCAAATGTTGAATCTGTTACTATGCTCCAATGTCCAACAATCGAGGCCGGGTTTACGCCGTCCAAATTCTTTTTACAGCCATAAAAACAAAGCAGTAAACCTGCGATAACTGATAATGAGTATTTTGCTTTCATAACATCGTTTTTATCCCGCTTCATCATCTATTACGTTATATAACCAAGCGATGCTACAATGAAACAAAACAAACTGCGTCGACTTTATACCCACAATTTCTCACTAAATAAATGTAAAAACAAAGGCGGATATTTCTACCCGCCCTGTTTCCTCATGTATCAATCAATTAAACCTAATTAATTCTCTTTATGATCCCCGGAATCAAAAATAAATCCGAAATCGTAAATCCGAAATCCCATTACTCCCCTTCAAGTCTACGTTTGCTGCTTTCCAGGTGTTTCAATATTTTGGCTTCGACATAAAATATGATCTCTTCTGCAATGTTCTTCGACTGATCGCCCACACGCTCCAGTTTGCGGATGATAGATAGTATATAAAGCGCCTCGGGCATACTGTCCGGGTCGGCCTTTATTAGTTCGGCGATCGCGATGGGAGCGTTTAGGTTAATTGTATCCAACACGTCGTCGCGTTTAAAGATACTGCGGGCCAGCACGGTATCTTCTTGTTCAAAGGCAGTACGGGTATCAATAAATATATTAACTGCCTCATCATACATACGCAAAAGCGATGTACTTTCCAATGATTCAACATTAAAATTTACCGATGATTGCACAACATAGAATGCAATACCCGAAGCAATGTCGCCAATGCGCTCAAGATTGGTATTTATTTTAAGCGCGGCAAGCAAAAATCGGAGGTCGACCGCCACCGGGCAGTGCAATGCAAAAATATTCTCGCAGTCCCTGTCAATTTTTAGTTCAAAAGAGTTTACCCGTTTCTCTTTTATCAAAATTTCACGGGCAAGGTCCTTATCAAATTGGACCATCGCTTCCCGAGCTTTGTTCAATTGCGATTGAACCAATATCCACATACTGATCAGCTCTTTCTTAAGCGCGTTAATTTCGTTTTCTAATGGTGTTGTCATTTTAGCCCCCTAACCCCCTAAAGGGGGAATTTTTAAGTTTATGTATGTTAATTTAGTATCATTATTAACCTCCGCTTCCTCCCCCTTTAGGGGGCCGGGGGGCTTAACTAAACCTTCCTGTTATATAGTTTTGTGTGCGTATATCTTTTGGTGCGGTAAACATAGTTTTGGTTTCATCAAACTCAACCAGCTCCCCCACATAAAAGAACGCTGTTTTATCGCTAACACGAGCCGCTTGCTGCATGTTGTGTGTTACAATGATCAGGGTATAATTAACTTTCAGTTCATGAAACAATTGTTCAACACTCGAGGTAGATATAGGGTCGAGGGCCGATGTTGGTTCATCAAACAAAATCACTTCGGGCTCCATGGCAATGGCCCGTGCAATACACAAACGCTGCTGCTGCCCGCCTGAAAGGAATGTCCCTTTTTTGTGCAATGAATCCTTAACCTCTTTCCATAACGCCGCTGATGTTAACGATTTTTCAACTATGTGGTCCATATCGGCTTTGTGCATTCTAAGCCCGTTAAGTTTGTAGCCGGCCACTACATTATCGTAAATGCTGAGGTTTGGAAAAGGGTTTGGCCTTTGGAATACCATGCCAATTTTATACCTCACGTATATCGGGTTCATGGTATACACATCATCGTCATATAACTTCAACGAGCCTTTAGCCGTGGCGCCGGGAATAAGTTCGTGCATACGGTTTATGCATCGCAAAAAGGTTGTTTTACCGCAGCCTGAAGGGCCCATAACCGCTATAACCTGGTTTTTTTCTATTTTGATTGTTACGTCTTTTACTACGTGGTTGTCGCCAAACCAGGCATTGAAATTTGTGGCGCTTACAACTGAATATTCCATTTTCGTGTGATCAATTTTGTAACTATGTTTAAAAATAATACAAACATTAATAAGATGAATGAGGCCCCCCAGGCCAGGTCGTGCTGGTCGTCATAGGGGCTTGTGGCATAAGTAAATATAATATGGGGCAAACTCTCCATCGGCTTGGTAACGGCGAATGATAAATAATTATTACCCAACGCCGTAAACAACAACGGTGCGGTTTCGCCGATAATACGTGCTATTGATAAGATTATGCCTGATAATATGCCTGCAAAACCGCAGGGCACTATAACTTTTAAAATCACCCTGTGATAAGGCACTCCTAATGACAGCGCCGCTTCTTTGAGCGAAGGGGGCAAAAGGAGCAGGGTGTGTTCAGTTGCGCGTATCACAATAGGCAGCATCATGATAGTCAGGGCGATACTACCAGAGGCAGCAGAGAAACCCAATGGTTTTACCAGCCAAAAATAAACCACAATACCCACCACAATAGATGGTACGCCCTGTAAAACATCTACACATAAACCAGTGTAATAAGCCAGTTTTGTCCCGGGGTTTTCGCTAAGGTAAATGCCCGCCAGTATGCCTATTGGAATAGCCAATACCGACGACTGGCCGACAATTATTACGCTGCCAACCAAGGCATTGGCTATACCGCCGCCCTTTTCGCCTTCAGGCGCAGGTACATGCGTTAAAAAATGCCAGTTAACCTGCATAACACCTTGCTTTATGATGTAAAGCAATACAATAATCAAGGGCAGCGTTATAACAAAGGCCAGGAAAACGATCAGCCCTTTAAATAGCATACTCTTGGTATTTCTTATTCCTATTCTTGCATCCATATAATTAATGATGAGTGTATCTTGTAATTATTCTCTTCCCGATAAGGTTAATAATGACCGTAACAAAGAATAAAACTAAACCAAGCTCAATCAGGGCCGATAAATATACCGGATGATCGGCTTCGGCAAACTCGTTGGCAATAACGCTGGCCATTGTATTTCCGGGTCCAAAAAAAACCTCTTTAAAAGAATTGGCAATCGCGCTTGTATTGCCTATAAGAACGGTTACAGCCATCGTTTCGCCAAGGGCACGGCCAAGTGACAAAAGTATCCCTGCAAATAAACCCGAACGCGTGTATGGTAAAATTACGCTGCGGATAACTTCGAAACGGGTTGCCCCCAGGGCATAAGCCCCTTCTTTTAACGGTGATGGCACCATACGGATCAACGATGTCCCCAGCGATGCCGCATACGGAATGATCATAACGGCCAACACAAGCGAGGCAGAACAAACACCTACGCCGTAAGGCGCTACGCCAATTTTCATTTCAAATGACCTTACAATAGGCACCAGCACAAAAAGCGCCCAAAACCCATAAATAATAGACGGCACAGCTGCGATAAGCTCAATAGTATTTTTTAAAAGATTTGATAGCCAGCCTTTCGTATTATATTCCCCTAAATAAATTGAAATTGCATACGAAAAGGGAACTGAAATAATCAGCGCCGTAAATGAGGTAAGCAGAGTGCCTATTAAAAAAGGAAAAGCCCCGTATACGTTGTTAACCGGGTCCCATACTTTGCCCCACAAATACCCTATCCCGAGGGACTTAATTGATGGCCATGATTGAACGATGAGCGTTGCCAGGATACCTGCTACCACTATCAGCATTATAACACTCATAACAATCAAAATACGCCTAAAAACAGTCTCCCATTTCATTTGGACGTACGAGAGATCTAATCTCTTATTTTTCATGAGCGTCATTTGCTCTTTACCTGCAATAGTCCCGTCGACTGTAGCATTAGCCACGGTATCCTTTTTCGGCTTTTTTTTATTCGATGTATCGGATGGACTCATAGACATTTGAGTTTGTTTATAGAACACAATTACCAGCCCCTTTTACAGGGAACTGGTAATTGTTTTTATCGAAATTAAAGGAATCTATTGAAAAATCAACAATTCAATCATTTATCAATTTACAATATCGGCTTACCGTCGTAGGTAGCTGATTTTAAAATTTTCTCAGCTACTTTTACCGCTGATTTTGAAAGTGGTGCATAATTTAATGGCTCGCAATTTTTCTGGCCTTCATGAATGTTGTACCACAAAAGTTCCAATACCATTTTGGCCTTCGCAGCCGAACGGTCGTTGTATTTCTGCTCTTTGTAAATTAACGCCCAGGTAAAGCTGCTTATCGGGTATCCGGCAGGGTTATCTGTATTGGTCAGCGATACTTCAGCGTTGGCAGGTAACTCAACATTACTTGCCAAAGTTGTGCTTGCAAGCGATGGAGTGATAAATTTGCCCGACTTATTCTGGATATGGGCATAAAGCATTTTATTTTGCAATGCGTAAATTAATTCAACATATCCAATAGCACCAGGTGTTTGCTTAACCAAACCAGCAACACCTTCGCTACCTTTACCACCTAAACCGGCAGGCCAGTTAACTGCCGAGGCCTTACCAACTTTAGAAGCCCAATCGGGGTTAACCTTTGTTAAAAAGTCAGTAAAAATATAGGAGGTACCACTGCCTTCCGAACGGTGAACAACAACAATAGGCAAATCGGGTAATTTAACGCCCTTATTGGTTCCTGCAATCTGAGGGCTGTTCCAATTGGTTAATTTACCAAGATAAATATCGGCAATATCCTTGCCGGTTAAGTTTAAGGCTGTTGTAACCCCTGGAATATTATAGGTTACTACAACAGCTCCCGAAGCCATTGGGATATGTAAAACCGGAACACCGATTTTTTTAGCCTGATCGGCATTCAGGGGAGCGTCTGATCCACCGAAATCAACGGTTTTGTTGGTTAATTGCAGTATACCGCCACCCGATCCGATGGACTGGTAATTAACTTTTACATCGTGGGTTTTACCATACTCGGCAAATATCTTTGAAAAAAGGGGGTAAACAAAGGTACTGCCTGCGCCCAGTAACGTGTTGTCCTGCGCCGATGCTGATAATGTTATACAAATGCCGGCTATTGCAGCAATTGCTAACTTTAAACTTTTAATTGTTTTCATGGTTTGCTTTTTTTGATTTGAATTTTTGTCCCTTTTATTTTATTGTTGTCAATATTATTTACCAAAAGTGTAGAAGAAAGTGAACCGGAAAACTAAGGTATGATCATTCACAATAGTTGCCGCAGTTGGCCCCTGATTGGAATAATTAACTAACCAAAAGTTTGGCATAAAGTGTACGTTCTTTATTGGGTTATAATCTAAACCAGCAGTATAAAACTGCTCTTTAGTGGTAGGGTTGTACGAGCCGTAGTTGGTATTAACTGAATAAGGGTCGGCTGTATTAAAGTTGGTATCTGGATTATAAGTATCAAAACGCGCGAAATAATTTAAACTCTTAGCAATGGCGCCCCTTACCCAAACCGAAAAGCCAGTAACTGTTGCATCTTCCGCTGTTGCAGTGGTAGTGTTGGTAACACCGCTTGCTATGTTTTGAGTATACGCTTCAACACCTATTGTAATTGGTTTTGAGTTGTACGACGCAAATATTTTAAACATATTATGTTCCTGGCCAGGTACAACTGCAGTGGCAGGAGCTGTTTTTGCATAGTCGGCATAGATATCTACAAATAGTTTTTGGTCAAAAAGTTTAGCCCATAAATCCCCGTAAAATATTTTGTAGAAACCGGTATTGGCATTAGATGCTGATAAAAGACTCGAAGTACTATTGTTACCCATCATGATCACATAACCAAAATTTTTGGTCTTAGGGTCAAAAGTTCCTTGTAAAGCGGCGCCCACATCATAAGAATTGTTTTTGTGAAAATCGGTAATAGTTTTTTCAATTGAACGGTAAGCCCAGGTTGCTTCAGCAAGACTGTTTGGACCATTGGTACCAGGCTCATTTAATGCGAAACCCGGGGTGCTCATTTCACCGATAACAAAATCCGTTCCTTCCCATAGGTCCCTAACCCTTATGTTAAAGTTTTTGATCCAGAAGGCCATTTTTCCGTCAACAAGGTTATCGCCGCTTGGTACTGTAGTGGTAGTAGTGGTTTTCGTAGTGGTTGTGCCGGTAGCTCCGTCAACACCGGTTATTGTGGTAGTACTGGTGCTGGTACTTGTAGCGCCAACTGTACCGGTATTTGCATTGGGCTCAGATGCCAATAACACCTCTGCCTTGAATTTCTTGCTGATCTCATAATCATACCCTAAATAAAGACGACGGAACTGGAAAGCATTCCTGTAGGTAGGCACACCATTGTACATGGTTTCGGGACCCCTGTTTGCTGCATCGGCATGGGCATCATAATACAGATCACCGAATGCGTAACCCCATAACCTTCGTTGAGGTTTCCATGTGGTATCAGGGTCGGCAGCAACCTTTGTTGCTATTTTTTCATCGGCCTTTGCTTCAGCTTTTTCTTTGGCTTTAGTTTTTTCATCAATTTTTGCGTCAGCTTTAGTATTAACAGCTGCTGTAGTAACAATTGGTGCACCATTTTGCGTATCACCTGCTACTGAGGTTGACTGCGCATTAGCGACAAAGCCCGTTACCGATAAACCTGTCAGTAAGGCTGCGCTAAAAAGTTTTGTAAATATTTTTTTCATAATCAAATAAGGATTTAATAAATTTTGCTCCAAAGGTGCGTACCCGTCATTATCTAAATGTTAAGAGAAGATTAACCTTTGATGATATTATGCAAATGTTAAGTTGTTGTAAGCAATGTTATAAAATCGTCAACAAATCGGCTTTTAGGAAACAAAAAGCGATAAATAACTTAATATCGGCCTCTTAATCAGCCAATAGTTGGTTTTTATTGCTCCGATGAGTAATTAATTTACTTTAGCAATTACTTAACATTGGACTAATATGGCAGGGTTAATTTTGACGCATTACTAAGGAGACAGCGCTAATGGGAGGTTTATTCCACAATTTTTTTGCAAACAGATCTTTATTTTTTGATCTGTTAGACCGGGCCGCAAAAAACGTGGTTGACATGGCTAAATTACTAACATCTGTTATAAATATTGACACACCGGCTGAGCGCGAAGCTGTTTTTAAACAGATGGATAAAATGAAAATTGCCGGCGATGATATTACGCATAAAATTTGCCTGTGCCTTGATAAAGTAATATTTACCCCTTTAAGCCGGAATGATATCCATGCATTAGCTTCGGCTATTGAAGATGTTGCAGATATGATACATGAAGCAAGCGGCAGGATGTATTTGTATAATATAGATGAGTTTGCGCCCTCAATAAAAGAAATTGCAGCTATAATATTAAAGGCAAGCCTTCAAATAGAACAAGCTGTTGCTTTATTAAAATCGTCAAAAAAAACTGATGAGTTGCTTGGATTGTGCCTGCAGATAAAAAACTATGAGCGGCAATCGGACCTGCTTTATAACCATGCTGTAGCAGGGCTTTTCGACCACGAGAAAGATGCCATTAAACTGATCAAATACCGCGAAATACTATCCTCGCTCGAAACATCAGTGAACAAGTGCAAAAACGTTACCGATGTTTTGAATATCATTTTGATAAAAAGCTAAGGTGAAAGTCCAAGGCTTTTTTTTCTTTCAGCTTTGTGCTTTTAGCTTTCTCCTCTAACCCGCTTTTTGCTGGCCGCTCAATCCATGTTCCTTTAGGTCTTTCAATTCAATTTCATAGGCACGCATCCTGGCATGCAGAATATCCAGTTCCGTCCGCATCATTTGTATTTCGGTAATAAGTTTCGCCGATTCGGGTTTGTTGATCTTTTTTTCGCCGGTACCGAGTATGAGCCATTCCGGAGAATATTTTAACTGGAAACAGAGTTTTCGGATAAGATAATAGCTAACATCCTGCTTTTTGTTGATCACCTTGCTGATAAAGCCCTGGTCGACACCAATTGCGCCGGCCAATGCAAGTTGGCCCCCATGTTCTTTAACAATTACCTTTAACCGTTTTACTATTGCTTCGTCCGACATTTGGTTGCAATAATAGCGATTTCGGAAATCGGATTTTCGATTTCGGATTTTTTTTATTTTTTATCGCTGGAAAGGAGTTGTAAAGGTTATAAATGCATAAGGGTTGTAAATGTATCCACACTTACAACCCTTACAGCAACTTCAACTTATTATACCCCTCAAAACTATTTCAACTCATTATAACTATCAAGATGCCAGCACAAATGATCCGCCCTGGCTTTGTGTAAGCTCAAGCAATTCATCAAGCTTTACATTATAGGTATCAAGTGATATTTGCCCGTTATTCTATCTTGATGATAACAATTTAAGCTCCTGAACTTTCGATAGCCTATTATTTTCGTTTTGATTATTGTAAATATTGGCCATCGACGCCGCTGCCGCCAAATTCTGGGGCACATCATCATAGCGCAACACTTCTTTTAAAACGTTTATTTTCTGCTCTGTCGACTTTAACTTAAACAAAGGCGGAACACTCCTTGTTTCTTTTAAAACGGTATTGACTTTTACCGTTTGCTTTTTTTCAAACTTTAATATTAAGATCACAATGATCACCCCTGCTACTGAAAAGAAAAATAAAAACTCCATAATCGTAATATCAATAAAATCAATCTATTTGACTCTGTTGCATTTTTACGAAATAAATTAGGGCGGGGTTGCGATTTTTTGATATTTATTTTTTTGTCCATGGTCGATAGTCCATAGGCCATAGCAATAGCTTGCCAGGCTATTTTTAACAACAAAAAGCCATGGACTATCGACCGTGGTCTATGGACTTTTCATAACAGTAAAACCGCAGGTTAGGCCTGAAACCTAAGCCAATTTCGCCTGAAAAACGGTACCCTAATTTAGGGAAAAGCCTTTGTGTAGCCAGGTTCGTTGTATTGGTATCAATTCGCAAAAGGTAAATGCCCCGGGTTATCGCTTCCTGTTCGGCTTGCATCAGTAGCGCGGCAGCTATGCCACGGCCACGGTACTTTTCGCTGACGGCCAAACGGTGCGTTACTATGGCCGTTTCGGTAATGTCCCACCCAACATGGGCATATTCAGGTTCCTGGTCTGTTGTAATTGCAGCGACGCCTGCGATGGCGCCGTCGACATCTGCTATCCAAAGCTGGTTTAAAGCAATATCATTTTCAAATACCTCCGCGTTTGGATAGGTACTGTCCCATTGAAAATTCCCCAGGGCATTCATTGCAGGAACTACATCAGCTATCAGCTGCATTATTGGCGGGATATCATTTAAAGTTGCAAGGCGGATGGTCATCTGTAGTATAATTTTAGCGAAAATATTTTAATTATACGATGTAAAAAAACATTTGGATTATTCGATCAAATTAATTTACTTTGAATTACAAAGTACTTTTAGCGAGATTCAAATAAACAATTAAACCATACGTCATGAACAAGTTAACCAATGTCTTTATTAAGTGGCTGGCTTACGCAGTTATGATCACCTTAGTTTGCGGCATCATTTATATTGTGGTACAACAAAACTACAGGATGAATGCAAATGACCCGCAGTTTCAAATGGTTGAAGACGCAGCTAACGCACTCAACACCGGCGCCGACCCGAAATCGCTCATACCTTCAACTACCAATGTTGAAATTTCAAAAAGCCTTGCCCCTTTCTTCATTATTTATGATGATGCCGAAAATATTGCAGCAACAAACGCCACCTTAAATGGCAAACCCATCAAAATACCGCCAGGCGTAATAACTTATGTACAAAAAAATGGTTCCGACGCTGCTTCGTGGCAACCACAACCCGGGGTGCGGCAGGCAATGGTGGCCATACACGCCACTGCCGAAAAGGGTTATATTGTTGTGGCCGGCCGCTCGCTCCGCAAAGTTGAAGAACGGATAGCAATGCTCGGCGAACAGGTTTTGTTTGGCTGGGCATGTTCGCTTGTGGCGATGTTTGTTATAGCTTTTTTGCAGGACGCGGTGAAAAGGAAATTTATTATAACTCATCCATAAGTAATGCTTCATAAGCAATAATAAACGGAAACCCTTTAATCAGCGGTCTAGTTCCCTATCATTGTTGGCTCAAATATGCGCATGTCAACAGGCGCATTTGCTACAACATCGTGGTATGTCTCCACTTGCAGCGGCTTATCATTAATATAAAAGCTGCATTTGGTTTCGCTCCACGCATCTTTTAATGGTATCTGCTGTTCAAAAAAGCCTTCTTCTTTTGTATTATTGTCATATTTAATAAACCGGACAGCGACCAGTTTTTCCAGGTCAATCCAAAGCTGGTTTACTTTATCGCCGTCTTTTTCGGCACCAATTACATAAACCGGTTTGCCTTTCCATGTTGACGCGTGGAATTTTGAAAGGTCGTAATGCAGATCGGCGAAGTGACTAAGCACTTTATCAAAAGGCAAAGCATACATCCCGCCGAGGAAAAATATCAATTCGTTTTCGTCCTTTGTCGATCGGATTATTTTGTTATTTCGAAAAACATAAGTTGAATCGTGCCTGAAAATTACCCCGTTGCTACTTTTTGCGGAATCAAAATCTATTCTTAATAGATCAGGATATACAATATTTTCATACCAGGTACTGGTTTTTATAAGGCTGTCGTTCCTGTAGCGTTCGGTAGTTTGGTTAAATTTTAATGATTTATGCCAAGTGCCGTGATACCTTTTATACATAGCTTGAAGCACTTCCTGCGAAGTGGCATTCCTGGCGTCAATTGTATTAAAGTGAAACAAAACAAGCAGGATAGTTGACAGTACATTCATGATATTATTTTTAGAATTTCAATTAAGTTGTTTTCGTCAGTTCTTCGTAGGCAGTAGTTATCCCGCGGTCAATACCCTGGCCCTGCCAGTCGGTAATGCCGGGTATGGAGGTTGCTTTTAGTATATCGTCCTTTGACTTACCGGCTTTAATGCCGCTTGCCACATAATCTTCCAGCTTTTCCATAAAGTTTTGCATCGCGATCACATCATCCATCGTGCCTATAACTTTTTCAGGATCAAAAGCGTGCCCGAACACGAATATAGTATCCTTATCAAACTTTTTCCTTGCTTTTTCAAGCGCTACGGCCCAGTGCTGAACAGATGCGCCGGCGCTGTTGTCTACAAACGGATAGCGGCGGTTAAATACGAGGTCGCCCGCGTGCACAATGTTTGCATGCTCAAAATGGATCATGGCATCGCCATTAGTATGACCCGTGCCGAAATAATGGGCCGAAATGCGTTCATCGCCAACCTTAATCTTCCAACTCTCTTTAAAGGTGGTATCGGGATAAAGCTGCTTATCTTCTGTTTTGTTTTTTATTGCGACCGCCGTTTGATTAGCCAGTGAATTTTCATGCGCCGCAACTTTGTTAACAATACCCTTAAAGGAAATATTTCCGGCAGTATGGTCGCCATGATGATGGGTATTGATGAGCCACTCAAACGGCAGGTCCGACTGTTTTTTCAGCAAACCGATTAGGTGTGTTGCCTGGTCCGGAAACTCCGCATCAACCACAACAATACCTTCCTTGTTGATCATCCAGGCAATAGTGCCGCCCTGTTCGGCAAACATGCCGACATTATTCCGTAAAGGCTTAAACTGGTAAACCGGATCAGCCAGCATTGATGCAAAGCTCTTTTTACTAAACAGCGCAAGCGAAGCCGCTGTTAAAGCAGTACTTTTTAAAAAATTTCTTCTTTCCATGGTTTTGGTCATTAGTCATTGGTCATTATGTCATTGGTCGTTGGGCCACTTGTCTCACCCAAACTTTTTTTGAACTTATCTGCAATATTTTATTCATCATCCTGTAAATCCCTTAATCCTGGTTAATATTGGTGAAATGCCTCAGAAACAAACTCCAGCACACTCGGCAAGGAAGCGCGCCAATACGTCCATGTATGGCCGCCATCACGGACGCGGAACTCATGGGGGATCTCCTTTTTCCGCATAGCAATATGCACCATGCAATTGCCCTCGTACAAAAAGTCATCATCCCCATCATCAATATACCAGCGCACCGCTTTCCTTTGGTCATCGGGCATATTGTTTATCAAAGCTAACGCGCTGTGCTGGTTATAATAATTTACTATCACTGAATCTGCAATGCCAGGATTGTTTTTGCCGATCGTTTTCCGGGCGTCATCAACTGTCAAAGGGCCAACCGACGCGCTCAGCGGGCAGGCTGATGAAAACATTTCCGGATGGTGCAAGGCGTACATAAAAGTGCCGCCGCCGCCCATTGATAAACCAGCTATAGCACGGAAACGTTTTTCGCCTTTTATGCGATACTTCTTTTCAACATAAGGCACAAGTTCCTGGAAAAAGAAATCCTCATAGTTCCAGTCACCTTTTATATCATTAAAATAACCTTTGCGGCCGGTATTGCCATCGGGCATGATGATAACCATTGGCGTTGCCGTACCATCGGCAATAGCTTTGTCGGTAATATTCAGCACCTCCCCAAATTGTACCCAGCCGGTTTGATCATCGCCGCTGCCGTGAAGCAAATACAGTACCGGGTAGCTGCGGTCGGATGTTTCATAACCGGGCGGCAGGTAAACCGCATATTTGCGTTCGCTTTTTAATATTTTGCTGGGTAATGACAAATTATCATAAACTTTTCCGTTTTGCGCTATTAAAATAAACGGGCACAATAGAAGAAAAAAGCTAAACAGGGGAGAAATTTTTTTCATATCAAAAGGCTGTAAATTGGTTTCATTATCAATATCGGGGGAATATTATAAATCAGGATAAATTTAGTGTAAAAATATTGATAGGCTGTTGTGGAATAACACAACAAAAAAGTGATAACTCAATTTTAATTGCGATCCGCCTTATTTGATAAAGAATATTTTTATTTAGACTGTATCGTTTAAATAGGATGAATCGTATTGCTGAATAACCAGGTGAAAATAAATTATACTTTAAGCTTATTAGATTGACACGCAAAACTCCGCTGTTATTATTGCTACTAATTATCGGCTGTGCTTCCTGCAAAAGGGCCGGTGTTACTCCTGCCGCGAATACCATAAATAAGGGTAAGGACCTGGTGCTTACTTCCTTAGATCGGCAAAAAATAACGGCGGATAATGCTTTTGCTATAAAACTATTCAGAAATCTTGATAGCGCAACCACAAGTGATACCAACCTGTTTATTTCGCCTTTAAGTGTAAGCTTTGCCCTCGGTATGACTGCCAACGGCAGCAGCGGACAAACACTCACCGCTTTTGAAAACACCCTAAACTTCGCCGGCCTTACGCAAGCGCAGGTAAACGGTTATTATAATAACCTGGTCACCAATTTACCACAACTGGACCCGAATACAACGCTTGATATTGCTAATTCCATTTGGTACCGGCAGGGATTTAGCGTGCAGCCGCAGTTTTTGCAAACCGACAGCAGCTATTTCCACGCACAAATACAATCACTTGACTTTACCAGCCCTGCGGCGGTAACTACTATAAATAATTGGGTTAGCAACAACACTAAGGGCTTTATACCATCTATCATCACCGATATACCCGACAGCGCCGTGATGTACCTCGTGAATGCAATATATTTTAAAAGTGTTTGGAAAGAGAAATTCGACCCAGGCCAAACCCAGTCGTTGCCCTTTTACCTAACCGGTGGCAGCACTGTACAGGCCAGTTTTATGACGGGCGCGATTGATTTTAATGCGTATTTTGATAACGCTGTTGATGTTTTTGAATTGCCTTATTCAAACAGCAAGTACAGTATGGTAATAGTAATGCCGGCAAGCAGCACAGCTTCACTCAGCAGTCTTACATCCAGCATTGACCCGGCGCAATGGCAAACATGGATGTCGAAATTGAGCCCGGTTAAAACCGTTATCACATTGCCCAAATTTAAATTCAACTATAATAAGACATTGAACAAGGCGCTGAAAGCTTTGGGTTTAGGGGTGGCTTTCTCCAATAACGCCGATTTCTCGCTTATCAATCCAAATGTCCAATTGAAAATAAGCGAGGTGGTACACAAAGCATATGTTGAAACCGATGAAAGCGGCACTACCGCGGCAGCAGCTACTTCAGTGGGCATAGCTACCGCTACCGCCCCCGCACCGGCGCCACTTATTAACCGCCCTTTCCTGTTCGCGATACGGGAAATGAGCAGCGGCCTTATCCTTTTTGTTGGCACGGTGAATAATCCTACACTTACGGGGGATTAAAGCTGGAGATCAGAGATCAGATAAATGCGGATGAAACAGTGCCCTAACTGATCAGTCCCGGGTTTTAACATTAATGTTAAATTATTACCTGCAAAAATTGACATAAAGATAACTTTGCGCTTAGTAAATTGCCTCCTCACAAATTATAAACCAACCATTATGGAAAATTATCTGAGCGAGCTTTTTGAACGCGACCTTTTAAAATTAAAAGACGAAATAAACAATTTTAAGGACGAAGAAAACATCTGGCGCATAGCCGACGGTGTTACTAACCCGGCGGGTACGCTTGTTTTGCACCTGCTTGGAAATTTGAATTATACTGTGGGAACGCTAATAGGCGGCACAGGCTACGTGCGCAATCGCGAGCAAGAGTTTTCATTAAAGGATGTGCCCCGCGAAAAGCTGGTTGCTGACATCGAAAACACGATTGAAGTGGTTAAAACAAGCTTAACGGGAATTAGCCAGTCAAGATTAGAAGAGACTTACGCGCTCGAATTTTGGGGGCAAAAAAGCACCGCATTTTATCTAACCGGTTTTTTTGGGCACTTCAGCTATCATTTGGGCCAGGTAAATTATTTAAGAAGGATATTGGAAGCAGCGTGAAGACGGAAGGGCGTTTTACTTTACTCCCAGGGATGCGGACATATTCAATAACTTAATTGGGGCTGTTTCTTTTTGGCAAAAAATAAAATAGTATTATTGCAAGGTTCCGCTTTCAAACACGACATTTAAAACCGATGGGGTTTATCCAGATTGTAAAAAGAGAGTACATGTTTGGCTATAACTATTACAGCCAAAGGAAATTCAGAAAACTGAAACTTCCCAATGTGTCTGAATTAATTAATTCCGAAAATTCAAGCGTACATTGGAAGCATCTTGACGTGTCAGGCAAAATTGTTCTTGACCTTGGGTGTGGCTTGTGGCACGTTGATGATCTTCAGGAAGCATCCCCTATATACTTTAAAAATAAAGGCGCTAAAAAAATAATTGGTGTCGATTTGAATGTAAATGATATCAACGTTCTAAAAGATTATTTCGATGAGCATTTCAAAGGTGATGGCTCTGAGTTTCTTGTAAAAACAATAACAACGACGAACGATCTACTTGAGTTAATAACAAAATATCAAATTGAAAGCATAAATTGCGACATTGAAGGCTTTGAAAAAGTAATGTTCAATATCAATAAAGACCAGGTCAAAAGTATTACAAACATTTCTGTCGAATACCACGACAATGTATTATTCCTGAATTTGCTAAACACGTTTAATAATTGGGATTTTAAAATAATAAATCACAGTATTTTTACGTATGGAGCGCCCCACATGGGTGTTTTAACTGCCCAAAGAAATTAGAATCTGGATCGTCCGGGATAGCGCCACAACCAGGAAAATAGTCAGGTATTACTTAGTAATATCGGCGAATGCTTGTTACCGGCAATCCCCCACTTAACCCAATTTACATTATATTTGATTACCAGATATAATTAATGAGCCAGGTTAGGGAAATAAAATGCCCCCATTGCGATGAGTGGACCATGTGGAACGGCCTTGTTGACGACAGGTGCCTGAATTGCGGCGAGTTTTTGGAACCGCAGCGTTTTTCGCGCGAGGTCGAAAAAAAGATCAACAGGGAGTTGTTAAAAGAAAACGATTACTTTTTTATAAAGCCGGAAGACGGTCTCATTAAGCGCTGGATTAAACGCTTTTTAAATATTGTGCGCTGGTGGGCGTATTACGTGCAGATAGCCTTTTTTATTTTTGTCACCACGCTGTTGGTATTGTTAAGCATTTTTACCGGCTAAATGAAAACATTGTTTAATCGATGGTTTATTGCCGGCTGCCTCACCTGGCTGGTCGTAATTACCTTCCGCAAACTTGGCCATCCCATGCCCTATCTCAATGGGTTTATTAACGACGCTTTTGCCATACCGGTTATAGCAAACCTTGGTCTGTGGTTTCAACGGGTGTTCGTTATCAAAAATAACTACTACGTGCTTGGCCCCCGGCATGTGATTTTTATCGTGATCTATGTGAGTTTGGTATTTGAAGGATTATTGCCGCTGCTGTCAAAAGCCTACACCGCCGACTGGGTGGATACGGCGCTATATATTTTAGGCGGCTTATTTTTTTATCTGGTGATGAACAAGCCGCTTGCGAAACCCCGTCTATAAACAAAAAATAAGGCCATTGGTTGATGATATAATAAGGAGTTACCGCCATGCCATCATCAGTTGTAGCGAACTTTAAATATGATCGGACAAGTCGATATTGAGGGTATTTTTTGTATCGGGCAGCGTTTACGACTACTTCAAAGTGCCGGAGGATGTGTTTGAAGAAATGAAGCGATCCGGCTCAATGGGAACTTTTTTGAACTTGCGGATCAAAGGGGCGTATCGGTATAAAAAAGTAAAATGAGGCCGCTTTTCAATTTAACAGCCCGGTTGATAAGGGAAATAGCTAATACCTTCAATCCTACAAATTATTCAACTACTACTTTTATCACATTTTTTATCCCGTTAATTATCGGTCATTTTGATTTTAAACCCGTGCCGATCATGAAATATAAATTCATCATTTTAACTGCTTTATTTTTTGCTTCTTCTTCGAATTTATTTGCACAGAAAAAGGAATATACCATTCGTAGCCTCGATATGATCTATAATGCAGCACGCCTCCAACGCGAGACAGGTTTAAGCATCGGTGAGGATAGGGTGGATACTTATCCCTGCACTACGAAGATCATTATTGATGAGGGCGCCCAAAAAATTACCGGCAACATCAGTTTTTATTGCAGCAAATGCGCGGTCGTAAACTATATTAAATCTATTAACCTTGACGTAAATAAAGTTGCAGAGGGGCGGTACCTGGTAACGAACTCTAATGACAAGTTTAACAAATGCTCAAATTGTGCCATTATTGTTAACGCGGAGGCAAAAGAGATCACTTTTGATTTTTTATATTTTCACCTGCTTGAACAGGCAACAGTATTCCATGTTAAGCCAGATTATGTCAATATAAATGCAGCCATCGCCGCTTTCGATTATGAAGCTGTAGGGGCGTTTGCTGAAAAGGGCGTCGATCTGAATGCACCCTATGCCTTTAATGGAAAGAATGAAACCCCGCTTAATTTTCTGTGCGATCTTAATCCCTGGAAATCGGAAAAAGAGGAAGAAATGGGTAAAATTCTGCTCGACAAAGGCGTTAACGTAAATATTACTGACGACCAGGGTTTTACGCCGCTTATGAAAACCCTTCAAAATGTAAACGTTATACTTTTCGGCATGATCCTTCAACATAACCCGGATAAAAACGCGAAAGCAAAAGACGGAACTACGGCCCTAAAGCTGGCAAAGGGATTAGTCAAAAAAGCCGAAAATTATACGACTGAAAAGTATACTTTTGAATCTATAGCTAAAAGCTTAAAGAATTGAACTTAATGTTTTATACTATTTCACTTCGCAATACTTAATGCCCCTGTCGGGCATTTGGCCACCTGTTCCCTTATCTCCTGGCTGGTAGCGCCGTCCATATTAACCCAGGGCCGTGCTGCAGGATTGAAAACTGTTGGTAGTTGGGTTGCGCACCGTGCAGAATGTCTGCAAAGTTCAGGCTTCCATACCACTGTTATATCTTCGTTGGCATAGGTATGCTTTTTTTCTTCTCCGCTGTTACTGTATGCAAAAGTGCGGATATGTATCCCTCCTTCCAGAATTTTTGAAATGGGGCATACCCGGGCAATCTGTATCATCCGCTCGCGCTGTTCATCAGTTACCGGTGATAGAAAATTTAAGTCCCGGTCTATCACGGTAATATTTTTGCCTTCACGGATTTCGTGGTACAAATTTACCGACACGGATATGTTGGGTACATCCCATCCTTTTCTGTCAATATACATCCGCAATGTAGCCAGCGTACAGGTGCCAAGTGATGACAGCAATAGCGTCGTGGGATCCGGCCCTTTATCTTTTCCGCCCGATTTTTCAGGTTCATCCGCAATAAATTTGCCATTCCGCCATGTAACAGTGCATTTATATTTTTCCATCCCGATGGTGGCGATTATAGGATGTTCCAACGCGTATTTCATATCATTAATGTTTTTAGGTATTATCAATCATGCCGTGTCCAAAAGCTAAAAATCTAATATTTTCATTTTCCCGCCATCAACTGCTATCCATAAACTATGAACTAAAATAAAACATCCGCAAAAGCAGGCGTTATATCAAATATTTTTTTGGCAAAGGGACAAAGGGGTAATATTTTTAAATGATTTTCTCTCGCGTAAGCCACACCCGCTTTTACCAACCGCAGGCCCAGGCCTTTCCCCTCATATGCCTCGTTTACTTCGGTATGGTCAATGATCATTTTACCCGGGCCGGCAAGCGTATAATGCATCAGGCCAACCTCTTTGCCATCATCTTCCATATAAAACACTCCTCTTTTACCATCATTTTTGTTTTTTATTTGCATATTGTTTGGTCATTGGCCCATCAAAAAAAGTCGGTTAAAATTAAAGAATAATTCCTACATTTAATTCTATGCAACCAGTTACTGTGTCTACCCTTAAAACGTTCAGTGCCCTGAAGAATGTGCCTGACGACCAGCTGCAATGGCTGATTGATAACAGTGAAGAATACCTGCTGCCCGACGGGCACTTGCTAACTGTACAGGGCCACGCGCTGGCCGGCCCGCATTTTATTATTAACGGGCAGCTAAATGTATTTATGGACCAAAATGGCATCAGGCGGGATATTACCACATTCAACACCGGCGATATTACAGGCTACCTGCCATACTCCAGGGCCA
The DNA here is from genome assembly GCA_903864275.1 of uncultured Mucilaginibacter sp. Lineage (GTDB taxonomy): Bacteria > Bacteroidota > Bacteroidia > Sphingobacteriales > Sphingobacteriaceae > Mucilaginibacter. The sequence continues at coordinate 135,637 of CAIPFE010000046.1, read as the reverse complement.
TTACGGCAACTGTTAACAGTATTGCTGTTGGCGAAATTCATTTGTTGTCTTTCCCTACCGTGAAGGTCAGGGAAATGATCAGGGACCGTTTTGAACTTACGCAGGCTATGGTGCATGTTATGAGTAACCGGGTACGCGAGTTTACAGCCCTGCAGCAGCAAAATGAAAAAATGATGGCGCTCGGAAAGCTTTCCGCCGGGCTTGCCCACGAGCTGAATAACCCCGCATCGGCCATTGTGCGCGATTCGGTATCACTTATTGAACACCTTAAACTTCAGCCGCACACCTTTAAAAGTGTAATTGCCATAAGGATGGATGCTGCACAGGTTGACGCGGTAAATGACGAGTTGTTCAGGATACTGGCAATAAAAGATAGGCCGCGCCTAACGTTAAAAGAAAAAACAAAACGTGAAGAAGAAATATCCGACTGGCTTGAAGAACATGCGGTAGAAGACTGCGATGACATGGCAGAAAATTTTGTCGATTTTGGTTTTAGTATTGAAAATCTTGCAGAAATTGGCCAACATATCCCGGCGGCCTATTTTTCGCCGGTATTAAACTGGATCAACAATTTGCTGGTTACCGAAAAAATGGTTGAAGATATACAGGAATCGGCACGGCGGATTGCTAACCTGGTAAATTCTGTAAAAACGTTTACCCATATGGACAGAGGGTCGGACAAGCAATGCGCCGATATCCACATCGGTATACGCAATACGCTAACGATGCTTGGTTATAAGATAAAAAAAAGCAATATTACTTTAATTGAAGATTTTGACGAAAAACTGCCCCCTGTAAATGCGATGATAGGTGAGCTTAACCAGGTGTGGACCAACCTTATTGATAATGCCCTTGACGCAATGGAAGTAAACGGGAAGGGTACATTAACTGTAAAAACTGAACAGGACAGGGAATTTGTTCATGTTTTTATTATAGACGACGGGCCCGGCATACCCGATGACATAAAATCAAGGATATTTGACCCGTTTTTTACCACCAAAGAAATGGGCAAAGGTACAGGCCTTGGGCTTGAGGTGGTGCAACGAATTGTTCACCAGCATAATGGTTCTATAAAAGTAATATCAGCACCCGGTAAAACGGAATTCATTGTTTGTTTTCCAATAAATGGATGAATTTGATTTCGGATCCCGATAGCTATCGGGACGGATGTTCAATTTCGGCTCTTATTGAAGAGCTGGAATGTCAAATCCTGTTTATCTTTGCTCAATAAAAGTTTAATTATACTTCTAAAATGGAACGACCCATAATTTTCTCGATAGATGACGATCCCCAGGTGTTACGTGCAATAAGCCGCGACCTGAAAACGATGTACGGCAAGGAATATAAGATTATGAATACTACGTCGGCAACAGAAGCCCTGGAAAGTCTTACAGATCTGAAGAACAGCTCGGATGTTGTTGCCATGTTTGTTTGCGACCAGCGCATGCCGGAAATGGAGGGAGTAGCATTTTTAGAGAAAGCTATAAAAATATTCCCCGACGCGAAGCGGATATTGTTGACCGCCTATTCGGATACCGAAGCTGCCATAAAGGCAATCAACGATGTACAGCTTGATTACTACCTGATGAAACCATGGGACCCGCCCGAGGAAAAACTTTACCCTGTAATAAACGACCTGCTTGACGACTGGCAAAATGATTATATCCCCGAGTTTAAAGGTATAAAGCTGGTGGGCTACCAGTTCTCACCGCAATCGCATACCATTAAAGATTATCTTGCCAGTAACCTTATCCCCTACCGCTGGCTGGATGTTGAAAAAAACCCGGATGCAAAGGATGTTTTGGAACTTAATAAAATAACTGTTGATCAACTGCCGTTGATAGTGTTTGATGACGGCACTTTTTTTAACTAAACCAAATGTAAAGGCTATCGCTGAAAAAATCGGGGCAAACCCGCAGATCACAAACGATATTTATGATGTTGTGATCATTGGCGCAGGCCCGGCTGGATTGGCAGCGGCAGTTTATGGGGCATCCGAAGGTTTAAAAACTTTACTGATAGAGCGTAAGGCGCCCGGTGGACAGGCAGGTTCAAGTTCAAGAATAGAAAATTATCTTGGCTTCCCGGCAGGACTGAGTGGCGCAGACCTTACAAGGCGCGCTATCAGCCAGGCTAAGCGCCTCGGCGCCGAATTTTTATCGCCGCAAATGGTAAATGACATCACGCAAAAAGATGGGTACAAAACCATTATTCTTGACGATGGGCCGGAAGTGATTAGTCGCACTGTAGTGATCACGACAGGCGTTGATTATCGCAAGCTGGATGCCCCTGGAATTGAAAATTTTACCGGCGCAGGCATTTACTACGGAGCTGCAATGACCGAAGCATCAGCCTGTAAGGACCAGGAAGTCTACATTATCGGTGGGGGCAATTCTGCCGGGCAGGGCGCAGTCTACCTGTCAAAGTTCGCCAAAAACGTGTACATCATTATCCGGAAGGATAGCTTAAGCTATACCATGTCGGCGTATTTGATACAGCAGATAGAAAATATCCCGAACATCCATCTATTAACGGATACTGAAATAAAAGAAGCGGGGGGAAGCAACTGCCTTGAAACATTAACGCTCATCAATGTAAAAACAAAAGAAACCGATACCAGGGCGGCCGCTGCGCTTTATATCTTTATTGGTGCAAAACCTTATACTGACTGGATAAAGCTCAACATCATTACAGACGAAAAAGGCTTTATTGAAACCGGGCGCGAGTTGAGAAGGCATGATGACTTCGGTAAAATATGGAAAATGAACCGTGACCCGTTTTTACTGGAAACCAGCTGCAGCGGTATTTTTGCCGCCGGTGATGTGCGTTCAGGCGCCATGAACCGGGTGGCATCAGCTGTTGGCGAAGGATCAATGGCAATTAGCTTTGTCCACAAGTACCTGGCGGAGGTGTAGTTAGTTAGTTGACTAAGTTTTAAAAAAATAAAATTTTATTATGGAAGACGATATCTGCGAACATTTAACGGCCATTAAAACCCTTAAACATGCAAAGGATTACGTATGCGAAGAATGTATAAAAATCCATGGAACCTGGATGCACCTGCGTACCTGTCAAACTTGCGGTGTTACGCTTTGCTGTGATAGTTCGCCAAACAGGCATGCCAGCAAACATGCACACGCGTCAGCGCACCCGGTGGTGATCTCTGCCGAGCCCGGTGAACGCTGGCTGTGGTGCTACGTGGATGAAATTATGGCGGAATACTGAATGGTTATGAGCGAGTGGCGAATAGTGAGATGGTCTACTCACTATTCCATTTCGATAAAAACCTGTCGAGCGATAACGGGCCTGAGCCTATTATCGTAAACAAAACCAGCAACGCCAAAGCAACAATTGATGGCCACGCTAATGTATTTATGGGCGACTGAAAAAAATCAGTCAAAAATACTGCAGCCAGCACAATTGGAATTTGTATTATGCATGCAAATCTTGTTAAAGTACCCATAGCAATTAGCGCGCCGCCCACAAGGTGCGCAAACGTCACATAATAAACAAGGGTCATCAACAGCCCCGGCGAAATAACGGCAACCTTTTGACTTTCGATCATGTCTTGCAGGTATGCAGAGTTCTCCATAAAAGCCAATCCCTTTAGTAGTAAAAACACTCCCAGCGCTATGCGGGTAACATCCAGCACCATAGGGTGATGGTTATCTCCCCAACTTTCAATCTTATGAACCAGGTTCATCGCAACCTCCTGTTTTAAATAAATGGTTTCTGCGGCAGAGGACCGTTTTCAGAAAAACCGTCCCTGCTATTTTATAACAATAAAGTTACAAATAAAGTTTTTGAAATCTGCAACCCGGGTTCATACAATTTCATCGCCCAAAAACACCCTCCCATCTATATTTTTTTCTTTTCCATCTATTGTATTTGTTATTGCAGAAGGTATATCTTTACTTTGGATTGTGTCATATTAACACAATAAGTAGCTGACCTCATTAACCAATTTTAAGCCTCATAGGCCTACCTGATTAAATCCTGCATTATGAAACGAAAATTTCCTGTTCCCGCATTTTTATGGTTTTCCGGCGCTTTATTTCTGACGATTGTATTAGCCGGCATGTCTGGCGGTACCGTGAGCAACGCCGTACAAAAATGGATTTCCTCTATGCCCGATAGTTCGGGCGTCATTCTTGTCAAAAACACGAACGGGCCAACACTTGGCTATTCGTCGGCATCGGGTGTAAATATTTTAACAGTTGACGGCCTGGCCTTTAAAGACCTGAACAAAAATGGCAAGCTGGATAAATATGAAGACTGGCGCCTTTCGGTTGACGAACGCGCTAAAGACCTTGCTTCAAAACTGTCGGTTGAACAAATCGCAGGATTAATGTTGTACAGCGCCCACCAGGCCATTCCCGCATTATCCGGGCCATTTGGGGCAGGCACTTATAATGGTAAAAAATTTAGTGATGGGGGTGTTGATCCTTCGTGGGTAACCGATCAGCAAAAAGATTTTTTAATAAAAGACAATTTACGGCATGTACTGGTTACCACCGTTCAAAGCCCTGAAGTTGCGGCTAAATGGAACAACAACGTACAGGCATTGGTTGAAGGCGTTGGCTTTGGTATCCCCGCCAATAACAGCTCCGATCCGCGGCACAGCGCTAATACCGGCTTTGAATATACTGCAGGGGCCGGCGGCAGGATATCCCAATGGCCCGATCAGCTCGGCCTGGCCGCAACGTTTGATCCTGCAGTAGTGGAACAATTTGGCTCAATTGCCGCGCAGGAGTATAGGGCACTTGGGATAGCAACTGCTTTATCACCGCAAATCGACCTGGGTTCCGAGCCACGCTGGGCACGCATCAATGGCACTTTTGGCGAGGACCCGCAACTGGATGCCGATATGGCAAGAGCCTATTGCGACGGCTTTCAAACCTCCACCGGCAGCGCCGAAATTGCGAATGGGTGGGGTTATAACAGCGTTAATGCCATGATGAAGCATTGGCCCGGCGGCGGCCCCGAAGAAGGCGGCAGGGATGCACATTTTGCTTACGGCAAGTTCGCGGTATATCCCGGCAATAATTTCGACGAGCACCTGGTTTCCTTTGTGGATGGTGCTTTAAAACTAAGCGGTAAAACAAAAATGGTAGCGGCGGTGATGCCCTACTATACAATTTCGCACAACAGGGATAAACAAGGCAATGCCGGCAACAGCTACAGTAAATATTTAATCACCGACCTTCTCCGCACCAAATACGGTTTCGACGGTGTGGTTTGCACCGACTGGGGCGTCACAGCCGATGAAGGCAAAACACCTGATATTTTCGCAGGGAAATCATGGGGGATGGAAACTGCCACCATTGCCCAGCGCCACTATAAAATATTAATGGCTGGGGTCGACCAATTCGGCGGTAATAACGATGCAGGCCCGGTAATTGAGGCCTATAACATGGGCGTAAAAGAACATGGCGAAGCTTTTATGCGGGCCAGGTTCGAACAATCGGCAGTGAGGCTCCTGAAAAATATTTTCAGGGTAGGATTATTTGAAAACCCTTATCTCGACGTACAAAATTCAAAACAAACAGTAGGCAAACCTGAATTTATGACTGCCGGGTACAATGCGCAGTTAAAATCGATCGTGATGCTGAAAAATCACGATAATGTGCTGCCGCTGCAAAAGGGAAAAACTATTTACCTGCCAAAAAAATATTACCCATCGGTAAAAGGCTTTTTCGGCCCGCCTTCGAAGGAGCGATGGGAAGATGCAGTTAACGCAGACCTGATCAAAAAATATTTTAATGTGACGGACGATCCTGCCAAAGCGGATTACGCCATTGCATTTGTAAGCAGCCCTAGCGGCGGCGCAGGGTATGATGCGGATGATGTAAAGGGCGGCGGGAACGGCTATGTGCCTATCACCCTGCAATACGGCGCATATACCGCAACGGATGCAAGGCAACACAGCATAGCAGCCGGAGATCCTGTTGAGCCGGGTATAAATGATCGTACCTATAAAGGCAAAAGCATAACTGCTGCAAACCTGAACGATCTGAAAACCATCGAAGAAACCAAAAAGGCCATGAATGGTAAACCGGTTATAGTAGCTATTACCTTATCAAAACCTACCATACCGGCCGAATTTGAAAAAGATGCAAATGCCATTGTGGCCAGTTTCGGCGTACAGAACCAGGCTATGCTTGATATTTTAACCGGCGCAGCGGAACCATCGGGATTGCTGCCGTTCCAGATGCCTGCGAATATGCAAACAGTGGAGCTGCAGGATGAAGATATTCCGCATGATATGGCTTGTTATGCTGATGCCGATGGCCATACTTATGATTTTGGCTTTGGTATGAACTGGAAAGGGGTGATCCATGACGCACGTACTGCAAAATATGTAAACAGAATCGCTGCACCAGTCATTAATGTAAAAGGAAAAACCATCAGCATTACCAGCGCCACACCCGGCACAAAAGTGTATTATACTATCGATGGTTCAACGCCTGCTTTTGTTGAAGCTAACGAATATTCAAAACCGTTTACCATAACCAAGGGTATTACCATAAAAGCCATTGCAAAAAAGTATGGTGTGGATAACAGCAGTATGGTGGCGTACAGTGAAAATTGATGATATAGTTTTCATTTGTTCATGGCACCATTCAAAAGAGACATCGTTACCAGGTGTCTCTTTTTTATTGAGATAAAATCAGTTGTTATTTGACCCTCAATCGACTAATTGTAAAAAATACACTATGAACGGCTATTTTTGATCGACTAAACCTGTAAAATACTAATTATGAGCATATTATTTGGTTTGACGATTGGAATCCCCTATTGGTCTATACATAAAAGGCGGTGGTCTATTTCATTTTTTTAATGTTTAAAGTAGTTGTTCCTTTGGTCATTGAAACAAAAGAAACAATAATTAAATAAAACATTAAAATTTAGAAATCATGAAAAATTCCATCAAATTAACCGCATTATTATTATTAGTAAGCGCAGGCCTTTTTGCTGCTACATCTGCGAAAGCCGACGGCCTTGTAGTTCCAACAACAAAAGACGAGGTCACTTTTTCTTCATTACCCTCAAATAAAGGCCTTGCAGTTAAAGTTGAAAGCCCCGCATCTGATAAAGCCATTGTAATGATCTACGACAAAGACGGAAACGTTTTGAGGAAAGATGTTTTGTCGGCCGGCCAAGCTTTTGAAAAAGCCTATATCCTTACCCAGCTTGAAAACGGCGATTACACCATCGAAGTAACTTCTAACAAGCAAGTGGTAAAAAAAGACATCCACGTTTATGACGAAGGCAACACCAGGATGTTTATTGTAAAAGAATAATAACCAGTCATTAAAATCATTTACATAAAGCATCGCCTCCTGTTCGGGGGCGGTGCTTTTTTATTAAAAATTAAATGCAGTTTTTTCAAAAAAACAAAACAATATTTCGTATTACGCGTTGTTTATTAATCTTTTAGAAATTTTTTAATTAAAAACTTAATATTTAAGATTATGAAAAATGCATTTAATTTATCCGCGCTACTGTTATTATTTAGTACGGGAGTTTTTGCAGCCACTCCTGCAAAACATCACTGGGTCAAACCTGCACCAGTAAATGATATGGTCACATTTTCTACCTTGCCGTCAAAAAGAGGCATTGACATTTCGGTTGACAAAAATGCGCCGGGGAAAGCCGTCGTATTTATTTATAACTGGGACAACGATGTTATATGGAAAGATGTCCTGAAAAAGGACAAGGGCATGGAAAAGGCCTATGTTTTAAACAACCTTGATAATGGCAACTATACCATTGAGGTGATGGTAAACAAACAAATGGTGAGAAAGACCGCCCATGTTTACTATAAAGGTGATTCGAAATTAGTTTCGATCAAAGGCTAATTTGCACCTGTTATTTAAAAAAAGCATCGCCTTCAATTTGGGGGGCGGTGCTTTTTTTGTAAAAACGTTTTTTCTATCTCCATCCGCCGCCTAACGCCCTGTACAAATTTACAATAGCCTGCAACTGCTGCAAGCGGTCGTTAACGCCGCTTAGCTGCGCAGCCAGCAAGTTTTGTTCAGAGGTTAACACATCGTTATAATTGGTTGCCGAACTGTACCTTAATAACTGCTCTGTATAATCAACCGATTTCTCGAGGGCAACAATTTCCTTGCTCCTGGAGCTATCTTTTTCTATCCCCGTTTGATAAGCGTATAATGCATTTGATACCTCCTGCCCCGTTGTTAGTAGTGTTTGCTGGTAATTATACAATGCTTCGAGTTGCTGCGCCTGCGCTGTTTTTAGCCTTGCCTTGTTGGCGCCCTGGTTAAAAATAGGCTGTGTTAACCCGGCCGCAATGTTGTAAAATATGGAGTTTACAAAAAAGTCTTTCAGTTGTAAGTTAGAAAAGCCTCCCGATGCCGTAATGGTAAACGCCGGATAAAAATAAGTATGTGCCACGTTGGTATTTTCAAACGCCGTCCTGAAAGCATACCCGGCCTGCTGCACATCCGGACGGTTTTTTAGCAGTTGCGACGGGATACCGGCTTGCAGGTTTGTAGTGAGGCTTTGATCGTCTAATTTGGCCCGGTTCAGTGGCCCCGGCGGGCGGCCAACTAAAATATCAATAGCATTTTCGGTTTCGCGGATGTTCCTTTTTACGTCTGGCATTGCAACTTCAGCTGCATAACGATTGGCTTCGCTTTGTACTACTGCGGCGCCGTTCACTACATCGCCTTCTTTCAGCGTTTTCATGGTTTCTACATCCTTTATCCTGTTTTGTAAGGTCTTATCTAAAATATCAAGTTCCTTATCGTACGCAAGCAAAGCATAATAGTTATCGGCAATGTCGGCAATCAGCTGGGTTTGTACTGCCCTTTTAGCGGCGTCAGTTTGTAACAAATTGGCATAAGCCGCTTTTTTGGCACTGCTTAACTGCCCCCAGATATCAGCTTCCCATGATGATGTCAAACCTAATTGGTATGATGTTGTAACGGTATTAATGGAAAAACCTGGCGGAAAATCTAAACTCGCTGCTGATTGTTTCGACCTGGCAACGCTCGCGTTACCGCTTAAGTTCGGTAAAAATGCTGCCTTACTTTGCCCAAGCGTGGCTTGCGCCTCGGCTATTTTTTGTATCGCTGCTTTTAAATTAAGGTTTTGGTAAAGGCCTTCGCGTATCAAGGCTTTTAAAACCGTATCAGCAAACAGGCTTTCCCATGGCATGTTGGCAATAGTTGTAGTATCCGCAGTACTTTGCCCGCGATAAAGGTCACTGGTATTCAGATCTGGTTGCTTATAAGGTTTTGTCACTTTACAGGACAGTGATGCGCAAATCAATACCGACGCTAAAAATGTATATTTTAAATAAAACTTGTTTGTTATTCGTTTCATAAAATGCTGTTGCACTATCCTTCAGTTATTATTTCGTCATCTTCATCCTCGACGGGCCTTTTGCCCCTTATCTTTTCCTGTAAAGTCTGGAAAACAATAAACAGTACAGGTATTGCAAAAAGACCAAACACGGTACCTATAAACATCCCCCCTACCGCGCCCGTGCCGATAGATCGGTTGCCCAGTGCGCCCGCCCCGGTAGCGAACATCAATGGCATTATACCAAAAATAAAGGCGAATGAGGTCATTAATATAGGCCTTAAGCGGGCCTCGGCTCCTTCAATCGCGGCCTGCACAATACCCATGCCGCCTCGCCTGCGGTCAAGCGCGAATTCAACGATCAAAATAGCATTCTTCGAGAGCAGCCCGATAAGCATAATCAGCGATATCTGTACATAAATATTACTGTCGATCCCCGCGATCTTAGCAAAAAGATAAGTACCTGTTAAACCTATCGGCAATGATAACAACACCGCGAACGGTAAAATATAACTCTCATATTGCGCGCTCAGCAAAAAGTAAACAAACACCAGGCAAAGTATAAATATGTATAAGGATTGTGTACCCGATGAAATTTCTTCGCGGGTAAGCCCCGAAAAATCATAACCATAACCAGGAGGCAGCTTTTCAACTGCAACCGCTTTTATCGCCGTAATGGCATCACCTGTACTGTAGCCTGGATTTGGCTGTCCGTTAACCGATACCGCAGTAAACAGATTAAACCTTGAGATGGATTCAGGGCCAAATACCTTAGTCATCGTAATAAATTCGCTGATAGGCGCCATGGTACCGTTTTCGCTCCGCACAAAAATCTTGCTCAAGCCGGTTATATTGGCCCTGTACGCATAATCTGCCTGCACCATTACACGAAACTGTTTGCCAAACTGGTTAAAGTTCGAGGCATACAAACCTCCGTAATAACCCTGTAACGTATTGACTACCGAATTTACCGTAATGCCCGCTTCCTTGCATTTAGCCACATTTATTGCTACCTGGTATTGCGGAAAGTTGGGGTTAAACGTAGTATTGGTATTTTGAATTTCACGGCGTTTATTCAAGGCAGCCAAAAAATCATTCGTTACCTTATAAATTTCGGCCATGCTATGGCCGCCTTTGTCCTGCAGCTCAAATGAGAAGCCGTTGCCTGCTCCAAAGCCCTGTATAGTTGGCGGCGAAAAATAGAAAAGCATCCCCTCATGAATGCCCCCTGTCTTTGCATAAAGCTCCTTAATCACATGCTGAATATCTTCATTTTTCCTTTTATCCCAGGTTTTCAGTTTGATGATGTCCATACCGTATGCGCTGCCGCTACCGGCAAAAAAGTTGAACCCAACTATTTGGAGGGTATTCCGCACCGCTGGAAGCGTATGGGCTATACTGTCGAGTTTTTTGATAACAGCCGATGTGCGGTCCATGCCGGAAGCGGGCGGCAGGCTGATACTGGCGAAAATAGTTCCCTGATCCTCGCTGGGCACAAAGCTTGAAGGCGTTGTTTTTATCAGGATGGCCAACGAGGCTATAAAGATGGCCACTGCAACTAAAACTATCCAGCTTTTACCGGCCAAAAAGCCCACGGAACGCTCATATCTTTTTTTTAACGTATCGAAAACTAAATCGAACCGCGAATAGAACCAGTTAAAAAATCGTTTCTTTTTCTGCTCCTCCGAGTGTGGTTTCAATAATATAGCACATAAGGCCGGGCTGAGCGTTAAGGCGTTCACAGCTGAAAGCAGGATGGCAACCGCCAGCGTAATACCAAATTGTTTGTAAAATACCCCCGTTGATCCGGTGATAAACGTTACCGGCAGAAACACGGCTGACATTACCAGGGTTATGGAAATGATCGCCCCGGAAATTTCGTTCATCGCATCAATTGAAGCTTTACGGGCCGATTTGTAACCCTTATCCAGCTTAGCATGCACAGCCTCCACTACCACGATGGCATCGTCAACTACAATCCCGATAGCAAGAACCATGGCAAACAGGGTAAGCAGGTTAATAGTAAAGCCAAAAAGGTTTAAAAAGAAGAATGTGCCAATAATAGCCACAGGAACGGCTATTGCAGGAATAAGTGTTGACCGGAAATCCTGCAGGAAAATGAATACGACGATAAAAACCAGGATAAATGCCTCTGCAAGTGTACTTAACACTTTTTCGATAGACGCATTCAGGTATTCGTTAGCATCGACCATGTAGGTGAACTTTATACCCTTTGGAAATGATTCAGATGCGGTTTCAAGAATATCTTTTGTTTCGTTGATCACATTCCGGGCATTCGATCCGGATGCCTGTGTAATGCCGATACCAATTGCAGGCAGGCCATCGGCTTTCAGGTCAACAGAATAATCTAGTGCGCCAAGCTCAAGGCGCGCCACGTCGTTCAAATGTAATAGCTGCCCCTTACCTGCCGACTTGAGGATAATATTCCCGAACTCAGCCGCTGTTTTCAACCGTCCCGTATACCTTATAACATATTGGAAAGACTCGTGACTGTTTTCACCAAAACTTCCGGGTGCGGCTTCTATATTTTGTTCGTTTAAAGCATTGGTAATATCATCAGGCACAAGGCCGTACCTCGACATTGCGTCAGGCTTCAACCATATCCGCATCGAGTAATCTTTTGATGTAAATATTTGCGTATTGCCAACGCCGTTAACACGCTGTATGGCCGGCACGAGGTTTATTTTTGCATAATTTTGCAAAAATGTAGCATCGTAGGCTGGGTTATCGCTATGTAAAGTAAATATCAGCAGGTTGGTATTCTGACTTTTTGACACCGTTACACCGGCTTGTGTAACTACCTGCGGCAAAAGGCTCGTTGCCCTTGCTACCCGGTTTTGAACGTTTACTGCAGCCAGATCGGGGTTTGTGCCCACCTTAAAGAAGATAGTAATAGATGCTGAACCATCGTTACCTGAAGAAGAAGTCATGTAGGTCATGTTCTCTACCCCGTTGATCTGCTCTTCCAGCGGGATGATCACACTCTTAAGCACAACGTCGGCATTTGCGCCGCTATAGTTGGCAGATACCTGTACAGTTGGCGGCGCTATGTCCGGGTATTGTGAAATCGGGAGGTTCACCAATCCTATAATACCCAAAATAACCAGTAACACCGATATAACAGTGGATAATACAGGCCGTTCGATGAATCGTTTTAACATATTTTTTTGTAGAGACGCCATACTTTGTGTCGCTCGATAGAATTTTTGTTATGGAGATACAAAGTATTGTGTCTCTACATTTTCCGGATTTAATTGAGGCCCTTGTAAACCGATTCGGGGCTAACTTCGTTTGGCTTTATCGCGGTACCATCTTTTAAATTATTTGCCCCTTCGGCGATGATACGATCTCCGCTTTTTAAACCATCGGTTACAATGTAAAACTGGCCGGGTGTGCCGTCCATAACTGTTATGGCAACATTCTTAATTTTATTTTTATCGTCAATAACATAAACAAAACGTTTGTCTTGTAATTCATAAGTAACGTTTTGAGGAACGATAATAGCCGATTTTATAACATTTGGTATACGTACGGCGGCACTGCTTCCGCTGCGCAGGAGCCCTCTCGGGTTAATAAACGCGGCCCTGAAATTAGCCGAACCTGTGGTGGTATTGATCAACCCGTTTACCGTTACAACTTTTCCAGTATGTTCGTAAAATGTGCCGTCCGATAACACCAGGGTGACTTTCGGGATATTACTTAATTTAGATCGAAATGAGGAATTGCTGCTATCCCGGCTAAAACCAAGCAACTGCTTTTCATTCATCGCGAAATAGGCATATACTGTTGCAGTATTATAAACAGTAGTTAAAGGATCAGTGGTAGCGCTCGTTACCAGGGATCCCAGTTTATAAGGCAGCGAGCCAATTACCCCGTCCACCGGGCTCTCAATGGTGGTATAGCTTAAATTAACCTGGGCATTTACCAATGAAGCTTTTGCCTGCGCCAATGCCGCTTGTTTTGATTGAAGGGTATATTGGGCTGTTTCCAGTTCGTAATGGCTGATGATGTCTTTCTCCACCAGCGGCTTAACCTTGTTAACCTGCAAGGTGGCCATGTTTACATCAGCTTCGGCAGTTCTTATCCCGGCTTCGGCAGTTCGTACCTCCTGTTCATACTGCGGCGCCTTTATTTTAAAAAGCAGTTGCCCTTTTTTTACGATCGAGCCTTCGTCAACATATATCTTTTCGATAAAGCCGTCAACTTTCGGCCTTATTTCAATATTTTGAAGTCCCTGGATACTTGCGGGATAATCCGTATTTAGCGTAGCCGATCTGGGTTGCAAAGTAAGTACTTTATAAGTCCCAATTCCCTGGAAACCCGTGGCATTGTTCTTTTGGTCCTTGCTTCCGCACGAAAACAACAGCATTATTACCGGAACTGCAATGGCAGCTATTTTTTGTTTTGGGTTGAATGCCGGGAACCTGTAAATGGCATTATGGATAGTTTTGATAATGTTCATTAAATTGTGATATGTCACCCTGATCAACTGAGCGGGCAAAGATAACAGCATTATTTTATTAGTACACGCCAACCTACATCATTCACCGCAAAGCTTACTGTTTTTACGACCCGTTAACTTTGCTTTAGTTTGAATTTTTACACATTGTGGCGAAACTTGTTTTTATTTCCCGGGATGGCAAGTTATTTCAACCCATGCGGATTTATCTTAAATATTTTGCTTTTTCCCTTAAACAATTGAAATTAGAAAATACAACCTCTATAACTATTACAACCTTTACAACCATTTCGACCAAACTACACCCACTTACTCAAAAACTGGCTGAAAGCCTCTTTATATTGGTCACCTACGGTAATATTGACCTTACCTATTTGTAAAGCGTTGCGGGTGATGGAATTTATTTTATCCAACGAAACAATAAATGAGCGGTGTACGCGCATAAAACGTTTTGAAGGCAGTTTTTCTTCAAGTGATTTAAGGCTGGTGAGTGACAGTATCGGCTTTTCGGCACTTTTAAGCCAAACCTTCACATAGTCTTTTAACCCCTCAATATAAAGAATATCACTTAACGCTATCCGCACTAACTGGTACTCTACTTTTAAAAACAGGTATTCGTCCTCTATTCGCTCCTCGGGAGCAGTTGCGGTAGCAGCAGCAGTTGCAGGGGTGTTTGATTTCTCAAGCAATTCGCCATAAGCCAGGGCTTTATTTGCCGCATGCAAAAATTCTTCATAATTAAAAGGTTTGAGCAGATAATCGAGCGCATCTACGCGATAGCCTTCCAACGCAAACTGGTTATAGGCTGTGGTAAAAATGATACGCGGTTTATTGGTTTTACTGTTATCAAGTACACGGGCCAGTTCAATCCCATTCAGATCGGGCATTTGTATATCCAAAAAAACAACATCTATCTTTTGGGAATGTATAGCCCTTAATGCTTCAACGGCACTCGAGAAACGTCCAACGAGTTTCAGAAACGGTGTTTGTTCAATAAAAGACGATACCAGGCCAAGCGCCAAAGGTTCATCGTCAACAGCTATAACGTTTAATATCATGACAGGTCGAGTGTTAAATGAACTGAATAAATATTTTCGGCAATGTTTTCATTGATCAGCAAAGTATACTTACCCGGGTATAGCAGGTCGAGCCTGCGCCGCGTATTATTAAGCCCTATCCCGCTGCCTGCCTCTAAGTTATTACTTTGTTCTTTAATTATTGTATTGACTACCTTTAATTCGAGCACCGTACCTTGCTGCTCTACCGCAATATTAATATTGCTGGGCTGCGTGGCACTTACCCCGTGCTTAAAAGCATTTTCAACAAATGGTAAAAATAGCATCGGCGGTATGGCTATATCATTGAGTGCGGCCGGCGATGAAAAATCAATTTTAACCACCTCCGTTAAACGCAGCTGCATCAAACTGATATAATCTTTTACAAATGCAATTTCCTGGCTTAGCAAAGTGGTACTGTTTTGCGTATCATATAATACATAGCGCATCATTCTTGATAGCTGGTGAATAGCTTTCCGCGATGTTTCGGCATTTATATGTGTAAGGGCATAAATATTATTAAGGGTATTAAAAAAGAAATGGGGGTTTATCTGCGCCTTCAGAAATGATAATTCAGAACTTATCTTATCCTGCTCCATTTCCTGGTGCAACTGCTTATCGTTTTGCCATTTTTGAACGGTGGTAATACTGGTTCCAATTCCCAATACCAAAGCTACTGTAGCAGTTAATGCTGCTATCATCGGAATGTCCCACGCATGACCCCTTCCTCCCCTATGCCGCGGCATTTTATGAAAAGCCGCGTCCATCAATTGCGGCAAGTTAAGCCAACGGTCGATATAACTATTCAATAAGACAATAATTGCCGCGACGATGACGAGGGCAAGGATGTAAATACTGTTACGGTTACTTAGTAGAAATTTTGGGACCAGTATAAATGAATTCACATAATATGCCCCAATCACCAGGCCTAACGTAATACCTTGTTTTATCCATAATTGAAAAGGCAAGGATATATTCCACGTTAGTGGCTGAAAAAAATAAATAGTACCAAATACCGCCCATATTGCTATATGGATAATTACGGTTACCAGTTTACTTTTTGATTTTGTAACGATCATTTCATAAATATTTTACTGTCAGTTGTTTAAATAACGCGTCGTTTATAACAGCAATATTACAAATGTATTCAGCACAAAGCCAATCAAAATCTATCAGAAGGCAAAACTTACCGACAGACAGGTAATTTTTATCCTTAAAAACCACTGTTTTAAGTATAGGTGTTAAGAAGGCGCTTTTATAGGGTAAAACGAAGCTTTAATCTACATTTTTGGGCCCTCTGTCTATTCCTTTTTTTTGTTGAAAATCTTTGCTATTGATTTGTACTGTCTAAAACAAAAATCAAAATGAAATTTCTATACTTTCTTTCGGCTTTTATCCTCTTAATAAGTGTGAGAAGTTACGCGCAAACCGGCAGGGATGTGCACGGCACGGTTGTGGATTCAACCAAACAAACGCTGCCTGGTTCAACTGTTAAAATTTTAACGGGAAAAGACAGCAGTACTACTATTACTGATTCAAAAGGTGCGTTTCTGTTTCCTGGGGTAAAAGTTAAACAGTTTAGTTTGGTGATACAATCTATTGGCTTTGCGCCTGTAAAACGCCATTTTGCTTTGGACAGTACAAATAACCCGGTTTTTTTGAGGCCAATCATTTTAAAGCCCTCAACTACCATGTTAAATACGGTTGTTATTTCCGACGTTTTACCAATTAAAATCAAAGAAGATACGGTTGAATTTAACGCTGCCGCTTATCCTGTGAGGGATGGAGCACCCGTTGAAGATATGATAAAGAAGATCCCCGGAGCTGATGTAGACGCCCAGGGGAATGTAACCTTCCAGGGAAAAAGCGTAACCAAAGTACGGGTGAACGGAAAAGACTTTTTTGGCGGTGATTTAAAAACGGCAACACAAAACTTACCGGCCGATGCCGTTCAAAGTTTACAAATGGTAAATGATTACGGCGACCAGGCAAACCTGACAGGTATAAAAACCGGCGAACCCGAAACTATCTTAAATATCAATATAAAGCCGAGCAGGAACCATGGCTATTTTGGCCAGGCCAGCGCCGGCGATGGCATGGACGCCATACCAAAAATTGACGGAACCAAAGACCAGAACCGGTACCTGGCACAATTCAATTTGTTTAACTTTGAGGGTAACCGGCAAATAGCTGTTTTGGCCAACCTTAATAATACCAATACCAACCTTTTTAATTTTGGCGGCCCTGGCGGCGGTGGCGGTGGCGGCAGGGGCGGCGGTGGCCCTCCGGGAGGCAATAACGTCCAAAATGGTATTACGACTGCACGTTCTGTAGGTTTAAATTACCGCGATTCCTGGGGGAAAAAGATTACTGTATATGGTAGTTATAGTGTTTCTGATAACACAATTAACACCATTAGCTCAACCATTCAAAATAATATCTCGCTGGTAAACCCAAGCATTAATACGCAAGTCAGTAACCAAACCGATAATAAAGTAAATCATCGTTTTACATTTAATATGGAATACAGGCCTGATACAATAAATTATTTAAAGATCAGCCCGTCGTATTCTTTTGCCGGTGTTCATACAACGCAGGGCGGGTCCAACTCACTGATGAGTGACACTACAACTTTATCTGATTATAACTTTAATTCGATTGTTCGTTCATCAGCGCCTAATTACGGAATAAATGTGCTTTATAACCACCGGTTTAATGGTCATGGCCGTAATTTCAGCGTGAATGTTGGCGTAGGTTCATCCGTAAGTAATCAATATCAAAACCCGGTTTACCAGTATATAAAGGGCATCCCTAACGCGCCTTTGGATCAATTTATCAATACCGACAGCCGCACAGATACTTTAGGGGCCTATTTTTCATATATTGAGCCAATAGCCAAACGCTCTTATATCGAGATCAATTATAATTACAAACATTCCTATACAACCGCCGATAAGGAAACTGATACACTGGCCGATAATGGTGAAATAAACCAATATGCCCTGTTAAGCAATAACTATAATTTTACTTTTATAACCAACCGGTTTGGCTTAAACTATCGCTTCGTTGAAAAGAAATACAATTACGTATTAGGTGTAACTGCCCAGCCTTCGTTATTAGAAGGTAGTTCGCCAAATAGTGGTTCAACAAGTATTAGTTCATTTAACTTTTCGCCAAACGCGCATTTTATTTACAATTTTTCGCGCACGCAATCATTAAGCGCAAACTATAGCGGCAGCAGTAATATGCCAACTTACTCGGAATTGCAGCCCGTGACGGATTTTTCGAGCGCATTATATCCAGTTACCGGTAACCCCGACCTGAAACCGGAGTATAACAATACCTTTTCATTAAGATATAATAAGTTCAATTTTGAATCGGGGAATGTGTTCTTTGGCAACCTTTCATTTGTGCAAACAGATAATAAAATTGTAGCCAACACCATAACTTATCCTACCACTTACACCCCTGACAGCAAACTGGCAGGTACTATAGCAACAGATTACCTGAATACGGCGGGGTACTATTCAGCATCAGCGTTTTATGTATTCGCCAAACCATGGGAAAAACGGAAATATAACCTGTTCTTCATCGGCAATTTATCGTACAACAACAACATATCTTATATTACCAACGTCGACCCGACTACCTTCGACATGACCACTGAAAAAAATATCGCTAAAACCCTTGTATTATCCCAGGGCGTGCGTTTCAGGGTTGATATAACTGATATTATTGATGCCCAGTTAAGTACAACTTACAGCGTTAACTCGTCGCAAAATTCAATAAACCAACCTGGCATACAGGATAATTTCAGGTCATGGGTACTTGGGGTAAATGGTAAAAATTATGTTTGGAAAGATTGGACCTATAGCTATGATTATACTAAAACACTCTATTATGGGTACCAGGGAGCTAAAAACCCGAATGTATTTAATACATACGTGGAGCGCAGGTTTTTAAAGGGCAATATGGCAACACTTCGTTTCTCAGTGCTCGACGTATTTAACCAGAATACCGGTTTTACCAGCACACAAAACGGGAGTTATATTACACAAACAAACGCCAACCGGCTGGGCCGTTATTACCTGCTAAGCTTTACTTATCGCTTCCAGAAAATGTCGGGCAAAAGGCCTGATGGTCCCGGTATGGGACGTGGCTTTGGCCCTCCTCCGGGTGGTGGCCCCGGCGGTCCCCCTCCTGGCGGTGGCCCGTTTCCTAATTAGATAATTAGAGTATCTGTTGATTTTTTAATGGCTGTTGTGTTTACTTAATCACCCTCTTCAACACAACCTTTAGTTAAAGATCGCAGTATTACCAATATCATCTAATTGGAAAAACATGAAAAAATTAAATTTATTGGTCGCTGCTTTATTAATAAGCAGCGGCTTAACGGCCCAGTCAAAATGGAGGGTTGACAAAGCACATGCGAAGGTGGGGTTCGCAGTAAAACACCTGATGCTATCAACTGTCGATGGCTACTTTAAAAAATTTGATGCAAGTATTATTTCATCAAACGAAGATTTTACCGATGCGGTTTTTGAAGTGAGCATTGAAACCGCATCCGTCAGCACCGATAATGATGCACGCGATAAAGACTTGAGGAGCGCCCATTTTTTTGATGTTACAAAGTTCCCGCAAATCACTTTTAAAAGTACTTCGGTCAATAAAGTTGATGATAAAACTTTTAAGGTTTTGGGCAATTTGACGCTTCACGGCGTTACTAAACCTTTAAAACTGGATCTGACGCTAAGCAGCAAGGGAAAAAGCACAGCGACAAAAAAACCTGTTGCTGAGTTTAAAGTTACGGGTAAAATAAACCGGACTGATTTTGGCGTAGGATCCGACCCTGCGGCAATGATAGGCAACGAAATAACGCTAAAGGTGAATGGTGAGTTTGAGCAGGAATAAAGAGCTTACAGATCGTAACAGATCATGAGAAAAGATCAATAGTGAAGTATTGATCTGGATTTAGTTGATCCCGATAGCTATCGGGGTTGGTTTTTAATTATTTAAATTAATAACAAAGCGTTCCGGGGTGAGATACGGAGCGCTTTTTTGTACACGGTAAAAGGGTTAAACGTTCAAAAATGTTTTCTCAATAGCCTGCAGTAAGGCTATTTCCACCCTGCACTGCCCGGCGTAATCCGGCCATTTACTTAGAACGGCCTGTACCTGGTCAATCTTGTCATTTGCTTTTTTTATATTCATCTGCCTTGCTACTTCCAACAGGTCGGCGCGGCTAATCCTCTCCCTTTTACCATTAACAGATAACGATTGCCGGCTTACCCATGGGCTGTCCGGGCGGTAGGCATGGCAAACGTCAAAAGCTGGGGAAATTTTCCATTGCCCTGTTTTATCCATTATAAATGCAAAGTTTTTGGTATGATCGTCGCAGTTACGGGCCAGTACATTAAACACCATCCTGCGGTACATTTGTTCTGCCTGCGGGTAATCAAGACGAAGGATGCGCATTGTCTGGAACAATTGTTCATAGCTATAGGCGCCTACATCGTTAAAATCAAAATGCTGCATGGCGCAAAAACTTTGCATGTGCAGCTTTCCGTCTCCGGGCATACGGTCGAACCGCTGCGTCATAAAATGCGCCCGGCCATTTTCTTCCAATAGGCGGCATTCCGTCATTTCTATTTCACAATCCACAGCCATCAGGTGATAAGCCATTTCCACCCTTCCATATCCCCTCGAACTGCCGAACTGCGCATCATGTACCCCATCTAACTTAATGAGCCATTGCTTAAAGCCATTCGGCGCATCTGCCTGCCCGCTTCTTACCTCTCCTGTTTTTTCATTGTAAGCAATAAGCGCTTTTGCCCTTGCGCCGCCTGCTGACGTCCCGATCTTTAAAATATCCATCAACGCCTTTTCCTCATTTTCCGGCAGGTTTGCACTAAAGTTCTGCCGGCCCGTTAATATGGCTCCCGCTATGGAGACCAGGCTGTCCATCTCAATTTTTGTTGCGGTATCTTTCACATTTGGTACAGCCGGTTCAAACTCCAGTGCGCCTATTCCGCGCTTTCCTATAAAGCAAAGCATTTCAACAGGGTTCATGCTGTTTTGCGGGCGGCCGGTTTGTGCCAGCCAGGTATTGATCAGGGTGTTGCCAAATCTGTCGGGCAATACGTCCGCTAACAAACCCGGCAACCCCTTAAAAGTGCTGTTATCACGCAGTTCATTGAAGGAAAATATCTTCCCGGTGGCACCATTTAGGGGCATTTTTATCGGCGCAACATCTAGTCCCCCCCGGCTAAACGCAGGCTCGAATTCAAAATCAGCAACGCCGGTTTCAGCGTTCCAGGCTACAGCCCCTACACGCTGGCCCCACAAGTGAATAAAAGCCGTTGTGATCATTACCAGTTTGATTTAAGATCGGGTTTTTCGCCTGGCTTACCGGTATTGCGTGCCCGCCTCCGTTTACTTTGTTCCAGCTTAGCCAATTGTATGGGGCTTATTTTTCGTTCAACTTCAAAAGCTTTTAAAATTTCCAATTGCCCCAATACCCTTAAGATTTGTATCAGGGTTAATATTGTGCCGCCATTGCCGTTTTCTATCTGGCTGAGTGTCGAGCGGTCTATACCGGCGGCCATGGCGGTTTGCAGCTGCGATTTATTTTGCTGCAGGCGCGTATCCTGTATAAATTGCCCGACCACATTCAATAAGGCATTGTCACTTATCGAATACCAGTTAATGTTGCTATTTTCCATCATTAAGTACTAAATTATAGGTTAATGCTTGTTTTCGCCAACAAATTTACAATTAAATTTCGGATTTAAAAATTTATTTAGACTTAATGTTGGCAAAAACCAACATTAACTACTATTTTACAAGTTAATGCTGTTAAATGGCAACATTAACTCATGAAATCTAAATTATTTACAAATTCATAAATTAGCGTAATGGCGCAGAAATAACCCGGTGTTTTCGATGGATTATTTATAATTTTAATTCGTGATAAATTTTTTCATACCATTGCTTCTTCGTTGTTATAAATAACCTGCCATGCCCAAATATTACTTAACGCTCGATCTGAAAGATGATACTGCCTTAATTGCTGAATACGAAAAATATCATACAGCTATCTGGCCCGAAATACGCAAAAGCATTACAGATTCCGGGATCACCAATATGGAAATATATCGTTACGATACCCGATTATTTATGATAATGGAAACCGATGAAAGTTTTAGCTTTGAAAAGAAAACGGAGATGGATGCGGCCAACCCAAAAGTGCAGGAATGGGAAACCCTGATGTGGAACTACCAGCAGCCGCTAAAAAATGTAATGAAAGGTGAAAAGTGGGTTTTAATGAATAAAATTTTTCAATTGTAGTTAACGCCAATTAAATAGATCATGTTCAAAAAAGTACAATTACTGCTGGTATCAGCATTATTCATCCTTTCGCCTGTTCTTGCTCAAAAACGGATCGGTACCGAAACTGATGCCCAAAAAGAAAAGCGCATGGAATGGTGGACAGACGGCCGTTTTGGGATGTTTATTCATTGGGGGCTTTATTCGGGCGCGGCCAGGCACGAGTGGGTTAAGCATAACGAGCACATGACCAATGAACAATACCAAAAGTATTTCGACCAGTTTAACCCTGACTTATTCGACCCGAATAAATGGGCCAGGCAGGCAAAAGCGGCCGGTATGAAATATGCGGTTCTTACTACAAAGCATCATGAAGGCTTTTGTTTATTTGATTCGAAGTACACCGATTACAAGGCTACTAATACCCATGCCAAACGCGATTTGGTGCGCGAATATGTAAATGCCTTCCGTGCGCAGGGCTTAAAGGTCGGGTTTTATTATTCGTTACTCGACTGGCACCACCCGGATTATACCATGGATGATGTGCACCCACTGGTACAGGTTGATACCACCGAAGCAAACTATAAACGTTTAAACAAAGGGCGCGATATGGCCAAGTACCGGCAATATATGCGCAACCAGATCACTGAGTTGTTAACCAACTATGGTAAAATTGATGTATTGTGGCTGGATTGGTCGTGGGATAAAGGTGCGAAACGCGGAAAGGGTGAAGATGACTGGGGGTCTGTAGAATTGCTTAAATTGGTGAGGAAATTGCAGCCCGGCATTATTGTTAATAACAGGCTTGGGCTTACCGAATATAAAGACGGCGGCGATTTTGAAACACCCGAACAGGTAAGTACAGCCGAATTGGCTAAATACCATGGCAAAACCTGGGAAACCTGCCAAACCTTTTCCGGTTCGTGGGGCTATTACCGGGATGAATATAGCTGGAAGACACACCGTCAATTGCTCGACCTGTTAATTACTTCGGTAAGCAATGGCGGCAACCTTATATTAAACGTGGGCCCAACTGCCCGCGGTGAATTTGATTACAGGGCCACGCGGGCATTGGATAGCCTGGGCTATTGGATGCATGCCAATAGTAAAGCTGTTTACGATTGCACCTACGCGCCTGCGGCCTATAAAATACCCGATGGCGAAAAACTCACTTATAACAAAGCAACGGGCAGGTTATACATCCACCTCTTCAGTTACCCGAAAGATGGCAAACTGCTTTTGCCGGGTTATCATGGAAAAATTAAATACGCGCAGTTTTTAAACGACCACTCGGAACTTATTTATACGCCATCAACATCAGATAAGGGAGACCTTGAATTAACCCTTCCGGTTAAAAAACCTGAATATGAAATACCTGTTGTTGAACTTACCCTTCAATAACATTTTATAGTGAATAAACATGTCATTACAAAAAGAGAGATTTTTAAAAATACATCCGCATGATAATGTTTTAGTTGCCCTTCAAAACCTGGAGCAGGGAACGGAAATAAATTTTGAGGGAGAAAAATTTGCATTAACCGACAGGATCGCCGCAAAACATAAATTCAGCCTGACTGAGCTGCAGCCTGGTGACAAAATATTTATGTATGGCGTTCTGGTAGGCAAGGCAACGCAGCATATTCCAAAAGGCGGCCCGATAAGCACTCAAACGGTGAGCCATGCGTCGGGAGAATTTCATTTAGGCAAGCGGAAACTGGATTGGCATAAACCCGACGCCACAAAATTCGCCGGTAAAACTTTTATGGGTTATCACCGCGCCGACGGCTCGGTTGGTACAGGTAATTACTGGATAGTAGTGCCCCTGGTTTTTTGTGAGAATCGGAATATCAATGTATTAAAAGAAGCGTTATCAGATAAACTCGGCTACAAAAAGGCAAAAAGTTACGATGGTGATGTTGAGCAATTGATCGGGATGTACCAGGCCGGCAAATCTGTTGAGGAGATATTAAGTACCGATATACACGCAAGCGAAGATAAAGCACATTCAAATAGGCTGTTTAAAAATATCGACGGCATAAAATTCCTGACCCATGAAATGGGCTGCGGATGTACACGCTCGGATGCGCAAACCTTATGCGGGTTGATAGCGGGCTATGTCACCCACCCAAACGTCGCCGGGGCAACGATACTAAGTCTTGGGTGCCAGAATGCACAGGTGAGTATTTTACAGCAGGAGATAAAGCTGCGCGATGCAAATTTCAGCAAACCGCTTGTTATACTGGAGCAACAAAAAGTAGGTACCGAAACTGATTTGATGCAGCAGGCTTTAAAGCAAACCTTTGCAGGCCTTGTGCAGGCTAATCAGTCGCAGCGTGAACCCGCACCTTTGTCAAAATTATGTATCGGCCTGGAGTGCGGCGGCTCTGATGGTTTTTCAGGCATCTCTGCAAATCCTGCATTGGGCTATGTTTCTGACCTGCTTGTCTCATTGGGAGGTTCCGTTATTCTTTCAGAGTTCCCTGAACTTTGCGGGGTTGAGCAGGAATTGAGCGACCGCTGCGTGGATGAAGAAAAAGCAAATCACTATATGCAGCTAATGACCGCCTATAATACCCGTGCAGTGGCAGACGGTTCAGGATTTTACGCCAACCCGTCGCCGGGAAATATCAGGGACGGCTTAATAACCGATGCTATAAAATCAGCTGGCGCCGCTAAAAAGGGGGGCACATCACCGGTTACCGATGTGCTTGATTATCCCGGCAAGGTAACTAAGGACGGCTTAAACCTGCTTTGCACCCCCGGCAGCGACGTAGAAAGTACCACTGCTGAAGTTGGCGCCGGGGCTAATATTGTTTTATTTACAACAGGCCTCGGCACACCTACTGGCAACCCGGTTACCCCTGTTATAAAATTGTCAACAAATACGGCCACGGCAATTAAAATGCCTGATATTATTGATATTAACTGCGGAACCATTATCGAAGGAGAAGAGACCATCCAGCAGGCAGGGGAGCGCATACTAGATTATGTAATACAGGTAGCCAGCGGCGAGATCGAGCCGAGGGCCGTTCAATTAGGGCAGGATGACTGGATACCGTGGAAAAGGGGGATATCCTTGTAGCCCCTCCCAACCCTCCCCGGTAGGGAGGGCTTGAGAATTTAACCAAAATATAAAAAAGTCTCCCCTACCGGGGGAGATTTAGAGGGGGCTTATGTTTAAACTAACCAACAAATCAGTAATAATAACTGGCGGCGGCAGCGGAATAGGTAAGGCCATGTCTATACTTTTCGCGAAGCAGGGCGCAGTTGTACATATTATTGAGTTAAATTCCGAAGCGGCAACCGATACCGTTAATGAAATAACAGCAGCTAACGGGAAAGCGGTTAACTATACCTGCGATGTAAGCGAGCAGCAGCAGGTTATTGATACTTTTGGTAAGATAGGCAAAATCGATATTTTAATAAACAATGCAGGCATTGCCCACATTGGCCGGGCCGATAATACCAGTGAAGCCGATTTTGACCGCATCTATAATGTCAACATTAAAGGGGTTTACAATTGCTTATTCGCTGCCATTCCTTTAATGAAAGCCAATAGCGGCGGCGTGATCTTAAATACAGCCTCTGTAGCTGCTCATGTGGGTATTACTGACAGGTTTGCCTATTCCACCAGTAAGGGCGCTATCCATGCCATGACTTTATCCGTTGCCCGCGATTATTTGCATGATAAAATCCGCTGCAACAGCATCTCGCCGGCAAGGATACACACCCCTTTTGTTGACGGATTTATCGCCAAAAACTATGCGGGCCAGGAAGAAGAAATATTTGAAAAACTATCAAAAACCCAACCCATCGGCCGCATGGGAACTTCGGAAGAAGTAGCCGCGCTTGCACTTTATATATGTTCAAACGAAGCAGGATTTATTACCGGCTGTGACTATCCCATTGATGGCGGGTTTATTACTTTAAATAATTAAAAACCCATGCTAAAAAAGCTTACCCTGATTTTCTTGTTGTTGTATTGTGCATTGGCTAATGCGCAAACAACCTACACGCCAACTGCCGATAATCTCGAAACGCGCCAGCATTTCCAGGATATGAAGTTTGGGCTTTTTATCCATTGGGGGATTTATAGTGAGATGGGTGCCGGCGAATGGGTGATGCACGACCGGAATATACCCTATAATAACTACAAACGCCTTGCCGATTTTTTTAACCCGCAAAGTTTTAACGCCAAAGAATGGGTGCAATTTGCCAAAAGGGCCGGGATGAAATATATTACAATTACCTCGCGCCACCACGACGGGTTCAGCATGTTCGGCACTAAAGCATCCCCTTATAATATTGTGGACGCTACGCCATATCATAAAGACCCTTTGATGGAGTTGGCGCAGGAATGCCAGAAAGAAGGCATTGAACTTCATTTTTATTATTCTCTGCTGGATTGGGGCAGGCCTGATTATGCTTTTGGAAGCCCTATTGTCAACGGAGCGCCTGCTAACGGGGATTGGGATAGTTATATTAAATTCATGAAAGACCAGCTGACTGAACTGATCACCAAATACCCCGCTGTAAAAGGCATTTGGTTTGATGGTTATTGGGAGCGTACCAATGCCAACTGGCGCCTTGATGAAATTTATGGTTTGATCCACAAGCTAAACCCTACGGTGATTATCGGCAATAATCACCATGAGGCGGTTAAGGATGGCGAAGATTTCCAGATGTTTGAAAAGGACCTGCCCGGCGGCAATACTACCGGGTTCAGCGGTAAATCAAAGATCGGCGAACTGCCATTGGAGACCTGTGAAACCATTAATAACAGCTGGGGTTTTAATATTAACGACCGCAGCTATAAATCGGTTAAGCAGATCGTGCAATACCTGGTAAACGCAGCGGGGCATAATGCCAACTTCTTACTAAACATCGGCCCGATGCCAAATGGCAAAATACAGCCTGAATTTGCCGACACGCTTGTCCTTGTTGGCAACTGGATGCAAAAAAATGGTGAAAGTATTTACGGTACCCGTGGCAATGTTATCGCCCCGCAGCAATGGGGTGTGGTAACCTCTAAAAATAATACTTTGTATGCCCATGTACTGAATATGCCGCAGCAACCTTATGTTTTTGTACCCTCAGTTAAAGGAAAAGTAACAAAGGTGACGTTACTTAGTGATGGCCGCAGCATTAAATACAGGCAACTGCCGGAAGGCGTTTTTGTGTATACAGACAACTTAAAGCCCGACGCAATAGATACAATTATCGAATTAACAACAAACTAAAATATAAGCATGAAGCTGATAAGATACGGAGAAGCTGGTAAAGAGAAAACCGGCGTGATCATCGATAATAAAAGATATGATACCTCGGCATTTGGCGAAGATTATAACGAAGCTTTTTTTGAAAGCGATGGGCTTGCCCGTTTGTCCGCTTTTTTAGAGAACAGCCTGCTGACGGAAGCGGACGAAAACAGCCGTATTGGCTGCCCGCTTGGCCGCCCCTCAAAAATTGTATGCATTGGTTTAAACTATGCAGATCATGCAAGGGAAACCAATGCAACGCCGCCATCGGAACCGGTAATATTTATGAAGTCGACCACAGCAATTGTCGGCCCCAATGACAATATTACCATTCCCAAAAATTCAAAAAAAACCGACTGGGAAGTTGAACTGGCTGTTGTTATCGGCAAAAAAGCGAGTTATGTAAGCGAAGCCGATGCAATGGATTATGTTGCCGGTTATGTGCTGCATAACGATGTATCGGAGCGTGAGTTCCAGATTGAGCGCGGTGGCACCTGGGACAAAGGAAAAGGCTGCGATACTTTTGCGCCGATAGGCCCTTTCTTTGCTACAAAAGATGAGATTGTCGACCCGCATAACCTACGTTTGTGGCTCAAACTAAATGGAAAGACCATGCAGGATGGCACTACCGCAAATTTTATATTCAATATCCCCCATTTGGTATCCTACACCAGCCAGTTCATGACCCTATTGCCCGGCGATATTATTTCAACAGGCACACCGGCCGGCGTAGCTTTGGGAATGAAACCGCCCGTTTACCTTAAAGCGGGAGATGTGGTGGAATTGGGCATTGATGGATTGGGTGAAGCAAGGCAGGAAGTTAAGGCTTACGAATAGGGTTACATGAATGGCTAATGAGGGCGATAGATTATTATCTATCCTCCACCTTTCTGAAAGCCTCAATATATTTATCAATATATGCATCCTTTGATCGGGATTTATATTGCATAATAAACCGGGGGTGTTCCAAGGCAACTATATTTTTGAAAAAACCTTTTTCGTCATTTAGCTTACGTAAAAACTGTCCGTTCTTGCCGGTACCAAAGCAAAAACAAGTGTCGGTATCAACACCGAAGGCTACCTGCTTTTTTATATTCTCAACTATAAAATCATAAACCGCTGCTGTCAGTTCTTTACTATCGTAATAATTATAGTTTATTTCCTTCCCGTTTTTACCTATCGCGGTAAAGCCTAAGGGGCAAATAGAATGGATATAAAAGCGCTTATAAAATTCATTTGCCCCGCCAAAAGCCTTGATAACATCATAAACAAAAACCGACGATGGCTCATGTGTTTCTTTGCCTTCAAAATTAATCCCGCATATCGATCTTAACCGTTTCGAATCGGTAAAAGGGATGCCGGTAACACCTGCGCCAAACCGTCCCGGGTTAATGCCGAGGATGAGGTGCCGCTTATTATTATCGTCATAAAATTTCTTATAAAACTGCTTCATTAAAATATTAACCTGGGCATTTTCTTTAAATGGGTTCATTATTCTAATTCCGTCAGGCAGGCGTCCCTGGAAGTCTAATTGTTTGTTGAATTGGATCACTTTATCTGCGAAGGTCATGTTGCTCTATTCCTTATTTAAAAGAGCCTAAGGTAACAGATTTATACAATTTTTATCCAATAAAAACCTCTCATTTCACGAGGGTGTCCGTCGGACTTTGGAGGAAGGATATTGCCAACATATCCTGACGGTGGTACATTAGCTACACACTGTATAAATAATTATGCATGCATAGCAATTTTACGCAGAAAATTACGCACTTCCGTCCTGTTAATAGCTCAAATTTAAAAAATAAGAAATAACAAATTTGCTCTCAAAATGGTAAATTCTTATCAAATTGATAGATTTTTATGATTTAAAAAATAAAAATTATTATGATAATACTGCTTTTTTATCATTTTCTAAGTAATATTTTATCGCTATGAAATAATTTGGCATTGATTTAGCTTTGTTAGGCGCGAACGGCATTCAACCTGAATTTTTAAACCTGGAAATGATTTTCACCGTATAAAAACTAATCGTAATGCTTTTCGTTATTTGTTAAACTTAGTATAAAAATTATGCTTATTGATGTATTAGAAATCAGCGCCTTGTTAGCAGTGCTTGTTTTGCCTTTATTTTTTCCCTATAAAAAGAAAACCACCGCCATAAGGATACCTAAAAATCATAATGATACTTCCGAAGCCCATTATGCCATCAATGAAAAGGGCTTTCTCGAAGAGATCAATCATGACAAATTATCAAGTCATGCTCATTAATTAAGGTATAATGCAAAAAGCCCCTTGACATAGTGTCAAGGGGCTTTTGCATTATACCATAGTTTGTATATAGGATATATCAATCTCCTAAGATCAAGCATATAATTACTTCGCCTAAAAAAAAACATATTCAATTTTTTGTTGAAAACTGAACATGTTATAAAAATTGTTCAGTTTCCTTCCTTCATTTCCTATTTAGGTATTAATTCCTTAATCTTGAATTGTTTTCCCTTACGGGATCAAAAGTCGAATACTGCCTTTTTTCACCAATAGATTTTTAATATTATCCCAATGAACCGCATCAAACAAACTGTTTTTCTTTGTCTTATTAGTTGCATAGCTGCAAGCATCACGAATGCCCAGCCCAAAACTATCCCCCAAAAAGTTGACGCTTTATTAAAAAGGATGACCCTTGCCGAAAAGATCGGTCAGCTTAACCAGCTTAACGGCGATTGGGAAGCCACCGGACCAATTACAAAAGATTTAGGGAACAAGCTGGATGCCATAAAGCATGGCGAAATAGGCTCGGTGCTTAATATAGTTGGGGTAAAGCATACCAGGGCGTTCCAGGAGGCGGCGATGCAGTCAAGGTTAAAGATACCTTTATTGTTTGGGCAGGATGTGATACATGGTTACAGCATTACATTCCCCATCCCGCTTGGCGAAGCTGCAAGCTGGGATATGCCTGCTATTGAAAGATCAGCCCGTATTGCTGCTACCGAGGCTGCTGCCGGGGGCATTCAATGGACCTTTGCGCCTATGGTAGATATTGCCCGCGACCCACGCTGGGGTCGGGTTATGGAAGGCGCCGGCGAAGATCCTTACCTGGGTTCATTGATCGCTACCGCACGTGTGCATGGCTTCCAGGGGAAGGGTTTGGGGAATTTGGATGCCATTATGGCCTGCGCAAAACATTTTGCCGCTTATGGCGCTGCTATCGGGGGCAGGGATTATAATAGTGTGGATATGAGCCTGCGCACTTTATGGGAAGTTTACCTGCCGCCCTTCAAAGCTGCTGCCGATGCCGGGGCCAGTACTTTCATGAACTCGTTTAACGACCTTAACGGCACACCGGCAAGTGCCAACCGCTATTTAATGCGCGATATTTTAAAAGGCAAATGGGGATTTAAAGGCTTTGTGGTGAGCGACTGGGGCTCTATCGGCGAAATGATAAATCACGGCTACGTGAAAGATGGTTACGAAGCCGCCGAAGCATCCATAAACGCCGGCAGCGATATGGATATGGAAAGCCGCAGCTATATCAACCACCTGGCTAAGTTGGTTGCCGATAAAAAAGTAACGATTGCTACGATAGATGAAGCGGTAAGGCGCATCCTCACCAAAAAATTTGAATTGGGTTTATTCGACGACCCATACCGTTTTAGCGATGCCGACCGCGAAAAAAGAGTAATGAATACACCGGAGCATCTGGAAGCTGCCAGGGATATCGCCCGTAAAAGTATAGTGCTGTTAAAAAATGAGCATAATGTACTGCCTTTGTCTAAAGACCTCAACTCAATTGCCCTTATTGGCCCTTTGGTGAAAGCTAAAAAAGAGATGAAAGGCTTTTGGTCGTTGGATGTGGGTGACGAAAGCCAGATAGTATCGCTGTACGAAGGCATGCAGCAAGCGGCCGGGAAAACCAATTTATTATACGCCAGGGGCTGCGATATTACCGATACCAGTCGCGCGGGTTTTGATGAGGCTTATAAAACCGCTATGCAGGCCGATGTGGTAATAATGGCCATGGGCGAAAGGCCTGATATGACCGGGGAAGCCAAAAGCCGCTCGAATATTCATTTGCCCGGTGTGCAGGAAGACCTGATCAAAGCCATAAGTGCTACGGGCAAACCGTTGGTAGTGCTGCTGATGTCGGGCAGGCCAATGGTGTTTAACTGGACCGCCGACCATGTGCCCGCCATTTTGTATACCTGGTGGCTGGGTAACCAGGCCGGCAATGCAATGACCGATATATTGTACGGCAATTACAATCCCGGTGCCAAATTGCCCATCACTTTCCCGCGCACCGAAGGGCAGATACCTATCTATTATAACCACCTTAACACCGGCAGACCAGCCCACGCAGATAATGATGTAAATTACACCTCGGCCTATATCGACCTGCCTAACAGCCCCAAATATGCTTTCGGGCATGGCTTAAGTTATACCACATTTAGCTACAGCAACCTTAAATTCAGTAAAAAATCCATGTTGAAAACTGGAAGTATAACCGTTTCATTCGACTTGCAAAATACAGGTAAGTACGCCGGCGAGGAAGTGGCACAATTTTACCTTCGCCAAATGGTATCGCAGCCGGTTAGGCCAATAAAGGAGCTGAAAGGCTTTCAAAAAGTAATGCTGCAACCCGGCGAAACTAAAACCATCACGTTTACTATTGATAAAGAAAAACTGGCTTTTTATAATGACCAGTTAGAACGTATTACTCAACCTGGTGAATTCCAGCTGATGGTCGGCAGTGCGTCAGATGACATCAGGTTACAGGGCGATTTTCAATTATTATAGTCGATGACACAATTAATCTTAAAGAATTATGATGAAATGAGCCGTGCGACTGCTGACCTGATCCTTGAACAGGTAAAGCGCAGGCCCAATTCGCTGCTATGCTTTCCATCCGGCGATTCACCGGCGGGCGTATTTAAGTGTTTGATTGCTGATGCACAAGCAGGCAAAGTTGACTTCAGTCAATGCTATTTCGTGGGGCTGGATGAATGGGTTGGTATGGATAAGGATGATGACGGCAGTTGTACTAACTTTCTGTATGGGCATTTTTTTACCCCGATGCAGATCAAACCGGATCAAGTGAAATTTTTTGATGCCAAGGCCGCCAACCTTGATGCCGCCTGCAGCGCAATGGATGATTTTATCAAACTGCATGGCCCGTTGGACATTATGCTAGTGGGCATAGGCATGAACGGCCACATCGGCTTAAATGAACCCGGCACCGATTTTAACCTGTATGCGCATCACGCCCCCTTAGCGCCAACTACCAAAACCGTGGGGCAAAAATACTTTAAGCAGCAGACCGTGCTTACAGAAGGCATAACCCTGGGCCTTAAACATCTGCAGGAAGCCAAAATCCCCATGCTGATTGCCGCCGGCAGTAAAAAAGCGGAAATTATTGCCAAAGCTTTAAAAGGCGAAATCACCAACCAGATACCGGCATCCATATTTCAAACGCTGCCTTCGGCAGTGGTTTTACTCGACGAAGAGGCCGCAGCGGGGGCATAGGTCATTGGGTCGTTGGTCGGGAGTATCGCAGCTAAACAACTCAAATGTGATATCTATCATATTTTTTCCCTCGCAAAAGCCGTAACATTAACTTACCATTTAAGTCAAAACAAATAAACCCGGGCTCCGGGTTATTTGTCTTATCGTAAACAGTTAATAAATTACATCATGGTAATGTCTCAACTTATTTTATTCGTTGTAATACATAGCATCGTATTTGGCATAGCAGGCTATTTTATTGGTGAACAACGGCAGATCGGCGCCATCGCCGGCGGATTTCTTTGTTTGGTATTAGGTATCATTGGCCTCATCATCGTGCTCGTTTCCCGCCGCAAGGAAGTGTTGCCTTTTAATATGCAGATCCTGCATTATAAGGACCTGTTTGACAAAGGCGTGATCACTGAAGCAGAATACAACCACCTTAAAGGGCGGCTTATTGAGCATCAGTAAAACCGGGATATATTTTAGTTGGGAATTCCTACCCGCCTGGGTGGTGTGACTGTTTTTTTTGTCCACCAATTCTAACTCAATGAACCTGTCACCCATCCAACCAAAATCACTAACTTTACCCCTACCAATTATTAATACATGCCAGCTAATTCACCTGATAAAAATCATAACTACGATGCCATTGTTATCGGCTCGGGCATCAGCGGCGGATGGGCCGCCAAGGAGCTTTGCGAACAGGGCTTAAAAACCCTTGTGCTGGAGCGCGGCCGTAATGTTGAACACAATAAGGACTATCCCACCGCTACCTTGGACCCCTGGCAGTTTAAACACCGGGGTGAAATGACGAGGGAGTTTTTGAAAGAGAACCCACTGATCAGTAAAGCTGCCGGTTTTGGCGAAGATTGCGCGCATTTTTTTGTAAAGGATAACGACCATCCGTATATACAGGAAAAACCTTTCGACTGGATACGCGGGTACCAGGTTGGCGGTAAGTCACTTACCTGGGGGCGGGCCTGCCAGCGCTGGAGCGAGTTTGAGTTTACCAACCCCGCCCGGTTTGGTTATGGCATTGAATGGCCTATAGGCTATGCCGATGTGGCGCCCTGGTATTCACATGTGGAGAAATTTATCGGCGTATGCGGCAACAGGGATGGTATTGAGTCTATGCCTGATGGCGAATTCCTGGCGCCTTTTGAAATGAATTGCGTGCAGTCGCTCCTTAGCCAGAAAATAAAAGAGAATTATCCCGACCGCCACCTTGTGCATGCCCGATGGGCGCATCTTACCAAACCGAACCAGATCCACCTGGACCAGGGGCGCTCGGCATGCCAGGCGCGTAATGAATGCATGCGCGGCTGCCCTTTCGGCGGCTACTTTAGTTCGGTAAGCTCGACACTGCCATGGGCAAAAAAAACGGGTAATTTAACGGTGAGGCCATTTTCGGTGGTACATTCCATTATTTACGATGAAAAGCTGGGCAAAGCAACCGGCGTAAGGGTTATTGATACCAATACCAAAGAAGTGACTGATTATACGGCCCGCATCATTTTTTTAAATGCATCGGCATTAAACAGCAACCTGGTATTGCTCAACTCCACATCCAACCGCTTTCCCAATGGTTTGGGCAACGACAATGGCCTGCTGGGCAAATATGTAGCTTTCCAGAATTACCGGGCCTCAATAACTGCTACCGTAGATGGATTTTTAGACAAATACTATTTCGGGCGCAATCCAACAGAGCTTATCTTAGCCAATTACCGCAACCTGCGTAAACACGAAACTGATTACTTTGGCGGCTTTACAACCTTTATGGGGGCATTCCGCCCAAATCATCCTGACGAGACCGACACCCAGATCGGCGGTGCTTATAAAGATGCTTTGACCGAGCCCGGCAAATGGCACCTGTACATGTACATGCAGGGCGAAACGGTACCGAAGGCAACAAACCACGTACGCCTTAGTAAAGATCAGAAAGACCAATGGGGCATACCATTACTCATCACATCAGTCGAGTACGATGATAACGATGAGCGCATGATACAGGATTTTTTAAAGCAAAGCCGCGAAATGCTGGAGAAGGCAGGCTGCAAGAACATCGAAACCAACGAAAACAAACAAGCCCCCGGTCTCGACATTCACGAAATGGGCGGCTGCCGTATGGGCAAGGATCCCGCAACATCCCTGCTAAACCAATGGAACCAGCTGCATCATTGTAAAAATGTATTTGTTACCGATGGCGCCTGCATGACCAGTACAGGCAACCAAAGCCCCTCCATATTGTACATGGCGCTAACCGCGCGTGCCGCAACATATGCTGTTGGGGAAATGAAGGGCGGGAGGCTTTAGGGTTTTGTCACTAGTCATTTCAGGAACGGGTTTAAAAGTTAACCGGAAAGTATTTTAAAGGTAAATTCTTTAGAATTAAATCAGGATTTAATCTTTACCCAACAATTTTTCATTAAACTTGTTATGTTTAAGCTATCTAACTAAAACGTGGGGCCGATGCCCGCGATCCCTGATAGGAGGCATCAAATCAATGAAAAACAAAGAACTTCTCAATACAGTAAATGCATTATTGGCCGGTGATAAAGGTTTGCTGGCCATGGATGAAAGCACTTCAACAATTAACAAACGCTTTGAAGAAGTTGGCATACCACAAACTGTAGAATACCATCGGGCCTACCGCGAATTAATTGTGACTACGCCGGGTTTGGGCAAATGCATAAGCGGCGCCATCTTGTATGATGAAACCATTTACCAGGCAACAAAGGCAGGGGTTTTGTTTGTTGATAAACTAAAGCAAACGGGCATTATACCCGGCATAAAAGTTGATGAGGGGACAACGGGTCTGGCCGGTTTCCCGGGCGAAAAAATTACGGTGGGTTTAGATGGCTTGTCACAGCGTTTAGCTAAATATTACCAGTTAGGGGCCCGCTTTGCTAAGTGGCGCGCTGTTATAGCTATTAATGCGGTTATGCCTTCGAGGGGCTGTATCGAGGCCAATATGCATGCGCTGGCACGCTATGCCGCCATGTGCCAGAAAGCAGGTATTGTGCCAATTGTTGAGCCCGAAGTTTTAATGGATGGTTCGCATAGCATTAAAAAATGCTTTGATGTTACCCAAAAAGTGCACCATGTGCTTTTCGACCAGTTGTTCGCGCAAAATGTAAACCTGCATGCTGTAATTTTAAAGCCCAATATGATATTACCGGGCTTAAGCTGCCCAAGACAGGCCGATATTGCTACCGTTGCCGAGGCTACCGTAACCTGCCTGCTTCAATCGGTTCCTGCTGCCGTACCCGGTGTTGCATTTTTATCGGGCGGCCAATCACCTGAACTGGCAACCGCTCATTTAAACGCTATGCATGTGAAATATAAAGGAAAGCTGCCCTGGGCGCTTACTTTTTCATTTGCCCGCGCCATACAGCAACCAGCTATGGAGTTGTGGAAGGGCAACGATGAAAATGTAAAAGTAGCACAGGAAATGCTTTATCATAGGGCCAGTTTGGATAACGCAGCACGGCGGGGCCAATACACGCCGGATATGGAAAAGAAGTTTGATTGAGGTCGGTTGCAGTTAATGGTCCATTGCTGTTGTCTCTGCTCTTTTCGTCTCAAATTTTTGACACTTGTTTAATAAACTTTCTGCCCTTGCTTTGTGTTATCAGTTTAACATGGAGCAAATACAACTTTACCCGCTAAAATTTGAACCGATATATCAATATCGTATTTGGGGTGGCAGAAGGCTGGGCAGTTTATTGTCAAAACCCCTCCCGGCTCATGATCAGATAGGCGAAGCCTGGATATTAAGCGATAGGGACGACCATCCGAGCAAGGTAATTAACGGCAAGTTGAAGGGGCAAACCATTGGCGACTTATTTGAACACTCCTACGAACAGTTAATGGGGAAACATCCGGAAAAATTTAAACGATTCCCCTTGTTGCTTAAGTTTCTGGATTGTAAGGAAGTACTTTCGGTACAGGTGCATCCATCAGATCAGCAAAAAATATATATTCCCAAAGGCGACAGCGGCAAAACTGAAGCCTGGGTAGTACTGGAAACAGGTAAGGACAGCATTATTTATGCCGGCTTAAAACCCTGGGCCACCGAAGAAACGATCAGGGAATCATTGGAAAAGCATAAGGTTTCGGATAATCTTGCCCATTTTAAGCCTAAAACAGGTGACGGGGTACTGATAAAAGCAGGAACAGTGCATACCCTTGGTGATGTGGTGGTATTTGAAGTTCAGGAAAACAGTGATGTTACCTTCAGGTTGTATGATTGGGACCGGGTGGATAAAAAAACCGGCAAACCCCGCGACTTGCAGCTTGAAGAAGCGATTGCCTGTATTAATTTTACCCAAACGGAAATCGGGCCTCTTAAGCCGGTTACAGAAGATGATGGCCCTGACCTCCGTGAAAGAATATTCGATGATACGCATTTTAAACTTTGGCGGCTTACCGGATCATCGCCATTTATGGTAGGTAAAGAAGCCACGCCGCGGGTTTTGGTTTGTATTGAAGGTAAAGGTGAACTTGAAAGCAATAATGACCTTTATTCGCTCGGGAAAGGGGAAGTAATGCTTATCCCGGCAGTTAACGGCACCTGCCCTTTTGTGCCGAAAGGCGAAATGGTTTTGTTGGAAATTGCTTTACCGGAGGAGTAAAAGTCATTGGTCATTGGGTCATTAGTCATTGGTTGTTTGTCAGTAATGTCAAACCTGTTCGCAGCTTTCCGACAGGTGTCGCACCTAAAAATGGAC
Organism: uncultured Mucilaginibacter sp.; assembly: GCA_903864275.1. Classification (GTDB taxonomy): domain Bacteria; phylum Bacteroidota; class Bacteroidia; order Sphingobacteriales; family Sphingobacteriaceae; genus Mucilaginibacter. The sequence goes on along the minus strand of CAIPFE010000046.1, from coordinate 97,956 downwards.
GAATGCCCGCCCCACAAATGACCTAATGACCAATGACTAATGACCAATGACAAAAAAGAAATGAAGAAATTAATAGTATTTGACCTTGACGGCACGCTTGCCGAAAGTAAAGCCGCCATTGATAAGGAAATGTCTACCCGGCTGGCTGCGTTGTTAACGGTTGCTAAAGTAGCCGTTATTTCAGGCGGTGACTGGCCGCAGTTTGAGAAACAGGTGCTGTCACATTTACCGAAAGGCAAAAAACTGCAAAATCTTTCCATCCTGCCTACCTGCGGGACAAAGTTCTATCAATACAAATCGGGCTGGAAACTATTGTACGCCGAAAATTTTACGGCGGCTGAAAAAGAAAAGATTGTATCATCACTAAATGCAGCGGTTGAAGCTTCGGGCTTTAAAGCCAAAAAAACATGGGGCGAAACGATTGAAGACAGGGGCAGCCAGGTTACTTACTCGGGTTTGGGACAACAGGCTCCCTTGGATGAAAAGAAAAAATGGGACCCTGATTTTAAAAAGCGCGATAAAATAAAAAAGCGGCTGGATAAAATGGTCCCCGAATTTGCAGTAAACCTGGGCGGCGCCACTTCGGTAGATGTTACTAAACATGGCATCGACAAAAAATACGGCATCCATAAGCTCCGGGATGTGCTGGATATAAAGATCAGCGAAATGATTTTCATCGGCGATGCCATATTTCCGGGTGGTAATGACTATCCTGCCAAGCAGGCGGGCGCTTTTTCCGTCCGCGTAAGCAACCCCGACGAAACAAAACGCGTTATTGAAGGTATTATTGGATGCCTGGACAACGGGCATTTTGGAAAAGGCTTCTGACAGAACAGCTCCTTATACAAACAGCAAATATGATAGAAGTAAAAAAAGAGGGGGTTGTGCTCCGAACTACCGAATTGGATTTTGAAAACGAGGGTGTGTTAAATCCCGCTGTGATAAAAGAAGGAAATTTGATACACCTTTTTTATAGGGCCGTGCATAAAGGTAATTACTCAAGCATAGGCTATTGTACGCTTGATACACCGTTAACCGTCAAAGAGCGTTGGGACAAACCGATCTTATCGCCTGAATTTAAATATGAAGCGCACGGGATGGAAGACCCGCGCATAGTAAAGATAGACGGGGTATATTATTTAACCTACGTCGCTTTTGATGGCGATAATGCACTTGGCGCATTAGCCACTTCAGCTGACCTGAAACATTTTAAAAAGCATGGCATAATTGTACCGAAGATAAAATATGATGATTTTAACCTATATACCCGAAATAAAAGTGTGCTGAATGAAAAATACCTGCGTTATAACCGTGGGGCAAAAGTCCTGGCTGATAAGGACCTGGTTTTCTTCCCGCGAAGGGTGGATGGAAAATTAATTTTTCTGCACAGGATAAAGCCTGATATACAGGTGACGGCTATTAACGAGCTTTCGGAACTTACAGAAGAATTTTGGGTCGATTATTTTTTACATTTTGATGAACACATTTTTCTTACACCAAAATATGCTCATGAAGTGAGTTATGTTGGCGCCGGTTGCCCCCCGATTGAAACAGAACACGGCTGGCTTATACTGTATCATGGTGTAATGGATACGCCAAAGGGATACGAGTATTCGTGCTGCGCGGCATTAATGGAGCTGGATGACGCCCGTAAAGAGATTGCCCGGCTGCCGTATCCTTTATTTAAGCCGGAACTCCACTATGAACTCGCAGGCGATGTGGATGACGTATGTTTCCCTACGGGCACCGCTTTAGTTGATGATAAACTTTACATCTATTACGGCGCAGCTGATGAACTTATCGCTTGTGCTTCGGTAAGTTTATCAGGATTGATAGAAGAATTGCTGCAGCATAAGGTATAGATGTGCGGATGAGTAAATGTGGAGATGTGGCGTTCATCATCTGGGAAACTCCCTGGCAATTCCGTCAAGTTGCCTAATAAGTTGAGGAATATAGGTTTGATCTATACTTAAATAAAATGCAAGTTGACGTTCCAAATAACCAGGATTATCGGACACTTCACAAAAAATCTCGAAATGTCCTAAGCCGTCTCCTTTGATATTTATTTTCAGATAGCGCTCCAAGTCTTCAAAAATGGCTGACTTATCTAAATGATCGTACGAATATTCAAGCTGTTTTTTGAATTCCTTAAAATCAACAATCATGAATTGAGCCCCATAATGGCCAGAAAATCCACCGGCTTTAATTATTACTTCTGTTGTTATCCAATTTCTATCCCAGGAATGGTCAGAATTTTTATAGCTAAATTCTTGAGGTACAACTTTTATAAAATCTCCTCCAGCTTTTATTTCAAAAAACACTTCTTCTAATTCCATAAATTGAGATACAAATCATTTCGTTATTGTTTATTTAGTAATAAACCAAGAATAGAAAGAGTTGGACTGAGACACCACTAACCATCCGCAATTTAATTCACCGTAATCGTACCGCTTTGCTCAATATCCCGCGATGAAGTGCCGGCAAGCAATTTGTATTTGCCCGGTTCAACTATCCATTTGCTGGTTTTAACATCATAATACGCCAGGTCCTTAACGGGGATATTCAAGGTGACATTAACAGTTTCACCGGGTGCTATTTTTACTTTCTTAAATGCTTTTAACTCCCTATCGGCCCGTTCAACTGCTGATGCGGATTTGCTTATGTATAGCTGGACAGTTTCTTTACCTGCAAACTTGCCTGTATTTTTTATTTTAACCGAAGCGGTTATATTTTCCGACGGTTTATAGCTTTTTTTATTGGTGAAAAAGCCGGAATATTTATAATCCGTGTACGATAAGCCGTAACCAAAGCAATAAAGCGGCTCGATCTTTTTGGTATCAAACCAACGGTAACCAACAAGTATCCCTTCTTTATAGTCAACTTTTAAATTTTCTCCAGGATAGGCATTTAAAGCATGTGCCGGCGAATCTTTAAGGTCAGCCGGAAAAGTGAAAGGCAATTTACCGGATGGATTTATCTTTCCTATCAAAACATCGGCAAGGGCATTACCATTTTCAGAACCGTTATACCACGACCATACAATTGTACTATTATTCTTTTTGATCTCGCCGAGGTCATAAGGCGCGCCGCCAACAACTACTACAATGGTATTTTGATTTACGGCGGTGACGGCGTCAACCAATACTTGCTCGCTGAAAGGGAGCACAAGGCTTTTACGATCACGGCTTTCGCTTTCATAATCCCGGTTGCCGCCAACAAATAAAATAGCCATATCCGAGCTTTTTGCAGCAGCTACAGCTTCCTGTATCAGCGCCGAATCAGGTTTGGCATCTTCGGTCCTGGCATTTTTTCCATAGGCCCTGTAGTCGCCCGAATAACCCCTTGCATATTTAATATCGATAGTTTTGCCCAGCCTGCTTTGTAAGCCGGCCAAAGCGGTTACTTCATAACGGGCTTTAACACCTGCGCCAAAACCGCCCAAATGGAAAGTATGGGTAGCATTATCGCCTATCACCGCGATGCTTTTTATAGTCGAAGTATTTAAAGGCAGCAAATGCTTTTCATTCTTCAATAGTACAATTGATTCCGAGGCTATATCGTACACTGTTTTACTATGTTCAGGGGTGTTGATCTTCCCTTCAGGCTGATTTTCACTTAAGGATGTATGGTATATCACCCATAAAATACGATGTACTTTTTCATCAATTACTTTCATGCTCACTTTGCCGGCTTTTACCGAATCAAGCAGCTTATCCGCAAAATAGTAACTGCTGTAAGGCGGCCTTGAGCCCATTTCCAAATCAAGGCCGTTATTTGCGGCGTTAACCGTGCTATGCGTGCCGCCCCAGTCGCTGATGACAATGCCTTTAAATTTCCATTCACCCTTTAAAATCTTATCAAGCAGATAGTCATTTTCAGAGCAATAAACCCCGCGTAATTTATTGTAGGCCGACATGATCGTCCAGGCATTGCCTTCGGTTATTGATGCTTTAAATGCAGGCAGATATATCTCCCGCAGCGCGCGTTCATCTACATCTACACTCACCCGGCCGCGCTCCACCTCCTGGTTATTTACAGCATAATGTTTTACACAAGCTGCTACGTGCTGGCTTTGTATCCCTTTTACCGATTGTACGGCAAGGCGGGCATTTAAAAAAGGGTCTTCCGAATAATACTCATAAGTGCGGCCGCAAAGTGGTGTGCGGCATATATTAAAGGCCGGTGCAAGCATCACGGTTTTACCACGTGCGTGGGCTTCCTCGCCCATGTCGTGGCCGAAGCGGTAAGCCAGTTCGGGGTTCCAGGTAGCTGCTAACGCCGATCCGTTAGGAAAAAAAGTAGCTGAGTCGGTCGTAAGATTTGCCGATCCCCATCCTTCCTTAACGTCTTCGCGTACGCCGAGCGGGCCATCGTCGGTCATGATCTCAGGTATACCAAGACGTTTAATGCCACCTGCCGAAAATATGCCATTGGCATGCAGTAATGATATCTTCTCTTCAATTGTGAGTTTCTTCATGACCGATGAAATCTTTTCATCAATGGATATGCCCTTTTTAGATTGTGCGTTTACGCAAGTAAAAGTGGCAAGCGCAAAAATGCCGCATAGTATGTACCCCGAAAATTTAGTTTTCATAGCTCAATAATTGTTTTGACGTGTTGGTTTATAGCCTGGCAACCGGTTTTACCGGGATGGTGTATTTTAAACACAAAGTAAAGCTAAAGATATGCTAATTTATGATAGCGATTTGCTTTAATAATACATTTTTTAGAAATGATTGGAAAATAGATGCTTTATCAAGTTATTGGAGAAATTTCAAAAAAAATGCGTTCCGTATCTCACCCCGGAACGCACACAACATCATAATCAAAACAATGTTGATCAACTAAATCTCAGATAACGTGTTTAATGTTCATCCAAGCTCTTTATTTAAAAATTACTGATCGTCGCAATCAATAAGTTAAAATTTCATTTATTTGCCGATGCAAAGCTATATCCCGATGATTAATTTTAGCTATATTAGATGTTAACTTACCGGGAACGGGTAGTACAAAATTATATTATCTGCAACACCACAAATTTAACATTTTTTTACAAAAATGGCATCAATAAGCCAATTTCATTTCCAATTATTTAGTAAAACTGTTGTTACGATGACAAAACAATTATTTATCGCATTAATTTTCTTACCATTTTTCTCACTCGCACAAAAATATAACAAACAAGAAATTGAAAAGTTTGAGCGGGAAGCGAAACAAGTAATAATTATCCGTGATAACTGGGGTGTGCCGCACATCTATGGCAAAACCGATGCTAACGCCGTATTTGGGTTGATGTACACGGAATGCGAGGATAATTTTAAAGGGATTGAACAAAATTATTTATACCAGCTAGGTAAACAAGCCGAAGTTGACGGCGAAAAAAGCGTTTATACTGATGTGACTTTACAATTGATAGCCGATACCGCGGATGCTATTAGAGATTACAAAGCAAGCGCCCCCTGGTTTAAAAAGCTGATGGACGCTTTTGCCGATGGCATCAACTATTACCTTTACAAACATCCCGAGGTTAAACCCGCAGTTTTTAAACGGTTTGAACCATGGTACGCCCTGATGTTTACCGATGGCAGTGTTTCGGCTACGGTTACAGGCGGCATCAACCTGAGCGAAACACGAGATTTTTATGGGGGCGTTACGGAAAAATCAGGGGCGGTTTACCGCCCGGGTATAGAGGAAAAAGAAACAGGTTCAAATGGTTTTGCAATAGCGCCGTCAAGGTCAAAATCTGGGCATGCGTTACTATACATTAACCCGCACGTCCCTTTTTATTTCCGAAGCGAAGTACAAATGGTAAGCGATGAAGGGCTTAACGTTTATGGCGCAGTTACCTGGGGACAGTTTTTTGTTTACCAGGGCTTCAACCGTCACTGCGGCTGGATGCATACCAGTAGTTACGCTGATGTCGGCGACCTTTATGCCGAAAAGGTAAGCAAGAAAGACGGGCAATGGTATTACCAATACAATGGTGCGCTTAAACCAGTTATCTCCCGCAAAATAATGCTAAATGTTAAAAAAGGCGATCATATCGAACAACAAATCATAACCGGGTATTACACTCACCACGGACCAATATTGGGCAGCCGCGATGGCAAATGGCTGGCGCTTAAAGCTAATAACCGCTCGTGCAACGCTTTACTCGAATCATGGCTCATTACCAAAGCCAATACCTTTTCCGAATATAAAAAGGCGATGAATTTACTTTCAAATGCTACCAACAATACCGTTTATGCCGACGACCAAGGCAATATCGCATTTTGGTACGGGAACTTTATGCCAAAACGCGACCCAAAACTGGATTGGGCATTACCTGTTGACGGGACAAGCCCGGCAACTGAATGGCAGGGGTTGCATACTTTGGATGAGACAGTACATGTGTACAACCCTGCTACCGGCTGGATACAAAACTGCAATTCAACACCATTTACTTCGTCCGGCAAAAGCAGCCCTGATAAAACTAAATACCCGGCATATATGGCGCCTGGCGGGCAAAACTTTCGGGCTGTTAATGCCATTAAGTTACTAGGTAGTGCCAAAAACGTAACGCTTGATCAACTGATCAGCAAGGGATACGACCACTATCTTACCGCCTTTGACGTATTGCTTCCACCACTTTTTAAAGCTTACAACGCGGCCCCAGACTCAACGAAACAATTGCTGTCCGAACCCGTAAAAGTATTACAGGATTGGGACAAACGCACTTCTGCAAATTCAGTTGCAACCACGCTCGCTATTGCGTGGGGGACAATAATGATGGGGGCTTTGCCTCTGCCAAAAACAGAGGAAGAAAGCACTTATCAAACCGAACGCACTAGCACCATGCTGCAAACTATGAGCAATAAACAACTATTGGATTATTTTATCAACTCCAAGGATATCCTCCAGAAACGGTATGGCAGCTGGAAAGTACAGTGGGGTGATATTAACAGGTACCAGCGCCCTGCCGACGGTGTTACTTTTAGTGATAGCGCGCCAAGTTTGCCCGTTGGACTTGCCTGGTCGGCATTTGGGCAGTTGCCTTCGTTCCAGAGCCGGACTATGAATACCAAAAAGCGTTATGGCTATTCAGGTAATAGTTTCATTGCCGCTGTGGAGTTTGGTCCACGAATCAAAGCAAAGACAGTTATCACCGGGGGGCAGTCCTTTGATCCTGCTTCCAGGCACTTTACCGACCAGGCTGGCATGTATATTGACGGTAAGTTTAAGGATGTATTGTTTTACAAAAAGGATGTGCTAAAACACGCTGAAAAAACCTATCATCCCGGAACCTGAGTTGAAATTTAAAAAGGATATATTTGAAAAACCATTCGCCGCAGCTATGAAAAAACACTTGCTCTTTTTACCTATACTGCTTTTTTGGAGTTTAAATATGTACGGGCAGAGCGTAAAATTTAGCGACCTTGTGTATTATACCAACCTTACAAATGGCGAAGTGCATAATACGCTGCTGGAAGGAAATGCCTTCAGGCAGGAATACACGGAAGACATTAACGGGCAGCAGCTGGAGTTTTTTAAGAATATTAAAAGCAAGCCCAATTCCGAGAAAATAATTGTGGGCCGTTATACTAAGCTTTATGACGGCACTGTATTACGCACGGTTAACTATACCTCAACCGACCCTCAAAATATCATCAATATGATAAGCCAGGCAAAAAGAAACGGCCTCGATATGAAATTCAGAGGAGCTGATGCGTCCAACAGCATCTACTTGTTCGATAATAATTTCTACCACGTTAGCATTTACCTCAGGCATGATCAATCATCCGGTTTGGTTGAGATAAAGCAGAAGGAGTTTCTGGGACTGGAGTAAATAGTGAATCGGTTATTTGAGTTCTAAAAATCGAAACTTATATAATTCGATCAACTTGAATGGTCATGAAGTATTTTCCAGCCATTTTTGGCATGGATCATTACCAGGGAATAGCGCCCCGACCTTTCCGGTAAATTATTTCCATACAAGGTAAATGCCCCGGTTAACAGCGCATAGGTGCTACCTAAAAGCCTCACTTTCATATCAGAATAACGCAAATTTTGTTTGGGCATTTTTCCCTTAAAATATTTTTTTTGATACAAATCCTTAATCCCGCTCATACCAACGGGACCTGTTGGCATCATCATGGTTGCAGTAGGATCATACAGATCTATGAAGGCATCAAGTTTGCCCTCGTTCCATTCCTTCGCCGAGTTATTCATGGCTCCGACAATTTCTTTTGTGGCAGGGTCGTTATGGTTTTTTGTCTGTGCCTGTACTCTTATCACGGCAACAAAAAAGCAGATTAACAATACGGACGACTGAGCAATTTGTCGTTTAGTTTTTTTGGCGTTAATTTTCATATTATCATTATATTTCAGAATGAAGGTATGGAAAATGGCGATACAATTTCTATTGATCTACTTCTTTTTTGATGACTTGGCCTTCGGGTTAAAATCCAGCGCAAGTTTTATCCAATGGTCAAAATCTTTTTGATGATGAAAACCTTCTTCACTAACAAATACAAAATCCTTGCTTGGCCTGCCCCTTGCCATTATCATTTGTCGGCAGTAGTTATTTTCCAAAGCGCTGTCCATTTCATCGGCACCAATCCGGCACATCATCTCATCACCGCTAACGCAAACACACATTTTACCGTTAACCATAAAACATACACCGCGAAACATTTCTTTTTCTTCCACGTCAGGTAAATGTACCAGTGCTTCTCTTATTCTGGCGGAAAGTTTGGTATTGTAAGCCATGATTTAGTCATTGGTAATTGGTGTTTTGAGTGGCATAAATATAACATTATCAACTTATTCAAACTAATCCAACTCACTCCAACTTAATCAACCTGCTCCTCAATTCCCTTCCTATTCCAATAAAACTCCTTTGGTTAAGGGGAAATTCCAGTATAACGTGTACCGGGCTAAGCAAGAAAAGCCATTTAATGCCCAAACGGTAATTATAAAAATAAAGGGCAACGGATGCAGCCCATATCAGCCCTATTATAACTGCCCTGGTAATTGATATACGGTGCCAGTTAATTATCCGTGTTTTACTGAACCAGTTAATGTAATGATAAGTATAGGCAAAGGCGATTAACCTGGTTAGGATAATGCTTGCCTGGCTAGTGTAGATGTCGATAGACTGGTTGCGTAGGGTAGTTGTATTAAGCTTGCCGAAATCCCTGTAATTGCTGATCGCCCATGCAGCGGTTGTATTATGGTACGAGGTAAATAAAACACACAACAACACCGGGCAAATTAAAAAGACTATAAACGAAAGGTACCCTGAAACAATTTTGTCTTTTAAAGCTCCAAATAACATAAAGGCGCCGGTAAACACGTAAACATGAATAAGTGTGGGAACATAAAGCCCGAAAATGGTGCGCAGGATGTTATTGGTAAGCAAAAAATAACCGGCTATAATAAGTATGATAAAAGCCAGCAAGCGGTTTAAACTACCTCTTAATGATAACAATATAAATGATAGCCCGAAAGTATAAAATATAAGGTTGGCCGAAGGAAGATTAAGCAGCAGGGAAACAATAATTACCACTATAATAACCAGGTAGTCGTATTTTTTCAGGATGAAAAATTGCCGGCCTTTGAGCCAGGATATTTCGGTAAGGTAATGTGCCGGGCCAAGTATAGCGTATGACAACAGCACCAATTCAAAAGGTATAAATACGGCCAGGCACGAGGCCGCAAGCATAGCCAGGATGTTGTAATAATTGATACGGTTGGTTTTTACGTTGGTCATTGAATCATAGTCATTATGTCCATAGTCGATAGACCATAGTCCATGGTTTTAGCTGGCTTAATGAAAGCTATGGGCTACGGTCTATCGACTATGGACTTTTTTAAAATTAAATTAAAATGTTTTAAAAACACAATCGTCTTTATATTTAAACAATAATACATTGATAACAGCTATAATGCCCGAAGAGAAAAACAATACTATCATACAAGCAATAGGTGCGTATGGTAAAAATTTGTTGGGCTTTATCAGGCGAAGGGTAAAAAACGATGCCGATGCTGAAGACATCCTGCAGGATGTTTGGTACCAGTTCAGTTCGGTATTAAATTCAGAACCAATTGAACAAACAGGCGCATGGCTGTACCGTGTCGCCCGTAACAAAATACTCGACAAGCATAAAAAGCACACTGAAACTTTGCTGGATGATATGCTGCCCGATGAGGATGACGATGAAGCGCCGGACTTTAAAGCCATACTGATGACGGAAGCAAAAACACCGGAGACTGAATACCTGCGCAATCTTTTTTGGGAACAATTATTTTTTGCGCTGGACGAATTACCTGAAGAGCAAAGGCAGGTTTTTATCTGGCAGGAGTTGGAGGACGTCCCGTTTAAAGAAATAGCCGACCGGACCGGCGAAAACGTGCAAACCCTGGTATCGCGAAAACGGTACGCGGTGCTGCACCTGCGCAAAAGGCTGCGTCAATTGTATGAAGACATTACTGAATATTAAAAATTAACAAAATATTAAAAATTAAAAACATGAGACCATTTTTTTATAGAGGGCGATTTATATTTATTCCATTGGCAGTTGCCGCCTTCCTGTCGCTCGCCAGCTTTGTGGTGATGAATTTATGGAATTGGTTAGTACCTGTGATATTTCATTTAAGTGCCATTACTTTCTGGCAGGCCATGGGCATATTTATATTAAGTAAAATATTGTTTGGCTTTGGCAAAGGCGGCCCCAGGGGCGGCGGCGGCGCCTGGATGCGCCACGGCATGACCGAAAAACTTAAACACATGAGCCCGGAAGAACGGGAAAAGTTTAAAGAAAAATGGGGCCAAAGATGCGGTCACGGCCGGTGGGCTGAAGGCCAGAACTGGAATAATTATGCCGCCGACGCCCCAAAGACAACGGAATAATTTAATAAATTTTTAAGCTTTTGTCCAAAATCTGAAATGTCAATAGTTATACGTTCAGATTTATTAATTAAAAAAAAACTTGCGCCATGGACATACTGATATTTATGACAAGCGTTGAAAAACCCGAACAGGTTAGCGAGGTAAAACCCTTGCTAACTGCCGTTCCGGCGATCACAGGATGGAACTTTGACCTGGAAGACTGCGATAACATTTTAAGGATCGAGGCAAATGATATTTCTCCCCGGTATATCGAGTCGCTGCTTAAAAATGCCGGCTTTAACTGCGAGGAACTGGAGTATTAAATTGTCTGAACCGGGATTCAGCAGATTTTACTGATTCATTTGATTTAGACGGTTGTCCATAACGAAAATATACAATCATCATAAAAATCATCTAATCAAATTAATCAAGGGTTCAGACAAACTGCGTTATCACCTGCTGCAATTGATTGGCCTGCACCACACCGCTTTGCCGCCATTTGGTTTCGCCATTTTTAAATATCATCAATGTGGGTACGCTCTATACCCTGTAAGCACTGGCAGCTGTTGGGTTTTTGTCAATATCTACTTTTATGATGGTTACCTTATCCCCCATCGCATCTTTTACCTGTTTTAAAATAGGCGGCATCATTTTGCATGGCCCGCACCACTCTGCCGAAAAATCAACCAGTACAGGTTTATCCGATGCTATCATCTCCTTAAAATTTGCCATAATTTGTAAGTTTATGGAAAGGTAACACTTTTATAAACTGAAATGTTTATTTATTGCATGCGGATTTTAAATTGGTGACAGGGGAATGACGTTTTAACGTTTTTCCGTTTATGCCTGTGTGAACAATTTTGTACCATCTTGTACAGCATTTTACTACCCTTCGTAAAAACAGAAATATTATTTTTGTTTAAATTTATAAATCAGGGGATTTTTAGATAAACGTATTTTTAAACCATGCCAAATCTATACGAGCCGTCGGGAAAGCAGCGCATACAATCCATTGACATTTTGCGCGGCGCTATTATGCTCATCATGGCCCTCGATCATACCAGGGATTTTTTTCATATTGCCGGGCCGACCAGCGATCCGACCAATATGGCAACAACCACGCCCATTTTATTTTTCACCCGCTGGATCACCCATTTCTGCGCGCCAAACTTTGTTTTCCTGAGCGGCCTGTCAGCTTACCTTGCAGGGACAAGGCGTACTAAAAGTGAATTAAGTGCATTCCTTATCAAACGGGGCCTATGGCTTATTTTTGTTGAGTTGGTTATAATTACTTTCGCATTTTCCCTAAACCCGCTTTATAATTTTGTACTGCTGCAGGTACTATGGGTGATTGGGTTTAGCATGGTTATCCTTGGCCTTCTGGCACGCGCCCCGCTAACCGTAATTGGCATAATCGGCGGATTGATATTTTTCGGGCATGATTTACTTGATCGCCTCCAATTGCCTAAAACGGGGTTTGAAGCTAATCTGCTCGCATTGTTATTTGTCGCCAAGGCATCAATTCTGCCAATCGGTCAATCACACTTTATATTCGACCTTTATGCACTAATACCATGGACAGGTGTTATGCTTTTGGGCTACGTCTTCGGGCCGCTTTATAAATCATCCTTTGATCCACGCAGGCGAAGAAAAATATTGCTCTACACAGGCATTGCCGTACTGGCGTTTTTTGGCATCCTGAGATACTTTAACCATTATGGCGATCCTAATTCCTGGTCGGTGCAGCGCAATGGTATTTATTCGTTCTTGTCATTTTTAAACGTAAGCAAATACCCGCCATCGTTAATGTATTGCTGTTTAACTATTGGTACGGGTCTAATTATTTTATCATTCACCGAACATATCCAAAATAAACTAACGGCTATTTTAGTTATTTACGGAAATGTGCCTTTCTTTTATTACATACTCCACTTTTACATTATAAGGGCATTATCCATTGTTGTGTTTTTTGCGCAAGGTTATGGTACTAACCAGATCGTGAACCCTAAAGGGCCGTTCCTGTTTATTCCGCCACATTTTGGGTTTAATTTATTTGGCGTTTACGTGGTGTGGCTGTTTGTTATCGCTTCGTTGTATTTGCCCTGCCGCTGGTTCAGCAAGTATAAAAAAACGCATAACCAGTGGTGGTTGAGCTATCTTTGATTTCGGATTTCGGATTTTCGATGTCGGATTTTTAGAGGGGCTGAAAACACTATGAACGCCATTACGAGTCTCTCCAATTGTAGTTAAATTTTCGCCCGATTCAAGTTCCTCCTTTAGGGGGTTAGGGGGCGGCGCCTAATGCAGCACCTTCGGCCTTACCCCGCTAACTGGCTGCAAAATATTATTATCCGACAGCCAATCCGCCAGCCGTTGCGGCCACGAGTTGATTGACTTTAATTTTGACCGGTACCCCATATTAAACCCATGCGCCCCTTGGGTAAAAAGATGCGCCTCGACAGGCACTTTGGCCTCGCGGTACGCCTGCAGCAATTTCATTATTGAGATGGAACAGCAGGGGTCATCGTTGGCGGCCAGCAAAAATATTGGCGGGGCATCATGCGGTACCATGTCAGGTATAAACAAAGGGCCGGGATATATTTGTATCACGAAAGCTGGTTTTGCACTATAACGATCAATAGGATCGAGCGCGTTTTTTTCTGGTGCGTTTGGCCCAAAACTCACCATATCCACCACTTCACCGCCAGCCGAAAAGCCCATCATGCCGATGCGGTTGGTATCAATCCCAAATTCGGCGGCACGACTGCGTACCAGGCGCATGGCACGCAAGCCATCCTGCCTGCCATGTACTTCAATTTTATAAGGCGACAGTGTATCGCGCCCCAATCGGTATTTCAGCACAAATACGGTAACACCCAGGCTATTCAAAAATTTGGCCGGATCGATACCTTCGGCTGTCCAAACCAATAACCTGTGGCCACCGCCGGGGCAAACCACCACCGCAGCGCCATTCGCCTTGTCCTTAGGCGGTAAAAACACAGTAAGTGACGGGTTATGAATGTTCCTTACCCAGTAGTCTTTTGCCTGTTCGGGTTCATTACGGCGATTTTCAAAACCCGGCGCCCCGTTTGGCCATAACGGGATAACTGTTGACCCGGTTTGCGCCCATAATGCAGCTGGCATTAAAAACAGGCAGATGACAATTTTAATATGTTTGCGCATGGTGGTTGGTTGATTAAGTTGATTGGGTTGATTAAGTTTTAAAAAGCAAGTTACCAAAAACGCCAAACACGGTTGTAAAAATAATGTTGGATTTGATAAATATTACCAGAGCTGCTTTCTTTCCACTATGAAACCATTAACTATGAACCATGGACTATGAACTCCCCACCACAATCTTCTGCTTAACCGCCCCGTGCAGGGTTTTGATAATGCGCGATGGCTTTTTCCATTCAAATAAATGGATGATCCAGATGGTAAAGCGCATGAAACCCTTGGTTTGCACAAGCCCGTTAGCCAGGTTTTTAATAGTTTGATCGCGTTGGACTATACAAGCATCGTAATCGCTGCCTTTTTTTGTAACCAGTTCTTCGGCAAAGCACCAGGCGCCATCACGGGCATTGTCAATGCTGAACTGTATCAATATTGAGGTCTGGTTCGACGCATGCAGGCCCAATAATGATAAAAGCGGCGAAACACGGTCAATATCATTCAATACCTGGTAAGTCAACGAGGAGATAATGGTATTAATAGCATCAAAATCTTTTTGAACGCCGCTAATTTGTCCGTTAGCTACCCCGACGGCGGCAATACCAAGGTCAAGGTTAATGTGAGCGTTCATTCCAAGCAATAAATGCTGCAAAACTAGCAGCGAATGATTCTCGGCAGCCTCAAAAGCCACTTGCCATGATGCTGTAACGGGCTGTTTATTTTGCCAGGCATTTAAAGCATCAAGGTAACGGCCTGCAAACAGCACATCAAATTGCTCCATGCGCGGACCATTCTCAAATTGCCCTTTAGCTATTCCATCTTTTACAGCAGCAGTTACCTTATAATATAAGGCAGCAAAATACCCCGTCCGGCCGTCGGTGCGGATGCTATCGTCAATTATTTTTTCTAACTGCGTCAGTATATCATCAATCGTGTTGGCCGGCATAAGATATTAATCATCAGGTTTTTTTGAATGCGGGATATGCACATTTTGTACATAGTAACTCTGCTTACATGTTTTGCAGTAATAACGCCTTAAAGGGCTCCACGGAAAAAAAAGTTTACGCCAGAAACTTCGGTGCATTTTACTACTAAAGGGCGTTTTACATTTAGGGCAATCGGGGAAACTCATCGAAGTAATTCAGGTCATTAAAATTAATTAATTTCCCTGAAACTTTATTGTTTTTTTCAAAACAGACTCGCGGGCAGCATTAAAAAATAAGGTTTATGCAGAAGGTGAAAGCATTAATTGACCCTGTACCGGCTGTACTTGTCAGGTTTTTGTTTAAACTGAACAATTAATACCCATCCAAACAAAACAACCAAGGTGTAAAATCCAACGTTTTGCAAAAAGTTCCCGGCACTTAATTCAGAAAATATAAAATGTAATACCTGGCTGAAATTCATATATATCAAATATGCTAAAATTTACAACAGTACACCGTCCCAAAAGTTTTACTAATGTATAATATTTAATAATTAAACTGCAAGGAAATTTATTACTATTTTTTATCCTATAGTTAATTTACGCTAATGTAACAGTTAATTTACATGATAGACCCCAAATGCTACCAGCTACTTTTAAGAATTGTGGAATGTTTTACCAGAAAAATCGCTGTTCAATCTGCATCGTTGGCCGGCGCCTGTTCAAAATAAGCCATTGTGGTTTCGTAAATTTCGCTGTCCTTGCCTTTAACCCATCTAAGTGGAATATCTATCTGGCTGCCATGGTCCGACTCAAATTTCAGGAATATCTGCATCGTTGATGCGCTCCGGCCGCGCACAAGGTTTATTTCCTTTATATCTTCCCAGCCTATACTTATATCACGGATATAGTCGCTTACGCCTTCGTCGTCAACCTGGAGCGCTATGTCGCCTTTCATCGCCGGTATTAATCGCTTCATGATCAGCAGTACTACCATAAACAGGAAAAACAGCATGAAAACGCCGAAAATTCCCCAGCCAAACACGTTATTGGCAGCTATTGTATTTGTGAGTAGCAGCAACATCAGTATGATTAATAACGTAATTGCGCCTATACTAAACTTAAGACTGTATGGATATAAGGTGGGCTCGAACATGGATATAAATATAGCTATTAAGTCGGAAAGTCGAAAAAGTCCGAAAGTCCGAAAGAAAAAAAGGAGGTGTTTAGTCTTACTTCTTTAATGTCTTGCTACTTCCGGACTTTGCTGACTTTCGGACGCTAATGATTATGCTTTTTGTGAATATCTTTAACCAAACACAGTTTTTTAATATCGGCTATCTTTACAACAAACGGGGCGTATTTAAGGCGGTTACCAACCATTTCTGTAATGTTATCCGAATGGGCTATCACTTCGTCATCGTTATCACCGGCCAGCAGACGTTTATACATACGGTAATCGCCCCACTCAATATAATACACCTCGCCAGGCAGTATTTTTTTATCATGGATGATCTTCAGTGCAACCCAGCAGCCGTTCTCAAGATAAGGGTACATGGAATGGCCCCAAACCGGCAGCGCAAAGTCACAATCCTCGATACCGGGAAAATTCATCCGGCCAACCGGCTCTTTATCATTAATATCATTATACACTTCAACGCCTGTGGCTGTAGCTGTAATTTCGTACATCGGGATGCCTTCCGATGGCCTGGCAACCGCCGCATTTTCAGAATTTACTGTATTTTTTTTACCGATTAAGAAATCACTGTATTTTTCCTTAAATATCTTTAATTTTTCCGGATCAATATTTTGCCTGCTCTTGATGATCTCAGTAATTGAGCTGGCATTATTAAAGCCTAGCGCCTCGGCAAGCTGCGCATTACCGCTAAATGCTCTTCCTTTAAGCTGATTGTACAATATAATAAACTCCAGTGTTTCAGGCCGAACTGTTTTTATTTTATTTGGTTTTGCTATTTCATCCATTGTAAAATAAATTTATTAAAGATTTTTCTTGGACTTAATAAAGATATTTCTTTATATTTGTTTCGTAACAATTCACTAAAGTACCACAATTTTTAACAAAAACAAATATGTCTTGTAAAGAATATAAAGAAAATTTATTTATAAGTTTTGTACCACCTTAACGACTGCTTGCGCGGCCACGGTTACACAACTATTAACCAAAACAAAGTAAAATCTCAAACCAAACAACCCAAACCAAATGCACCTTGCTTACTCAGCCTTAAGTACCAATGACAGCAACCAGCAGCAGTCCATCGCAGAACAACAGCAATCTGGTAATGAACTGATCCTCCGTTACCGGGCCTATCAAACCGCCTGCAATAAGTACAGCCGCGAAATTGCCGCTATACAGAAATACATCCCCGGCTGGGTACCGAAGTTCCGGTAAGGAAGTTCATTGGTTCATTAGTTCACTGGTTTATTATTAACAAGCAAGTAAATCTGTTTGAAAAATTACTTAAACCATCCACTATTAAACTATGCACTAATGAACAAATGAACTAATAAACTAAAACGAGATGATAAAAATTAATCAAAAACTAAAAGACAAACTATGGTGGCTCGTGATCTCTGTTGATTACGACTATAGCCGCATCACCATTGCCGACCATGATTTTAACGATGAAACGTTAACGCTATGGCTCGAGGACAAGCACGATTTTAAAAACTCGCTCGACGAATGCCTGCTGGTAGAAATACCCGAAAAGCAATTCGCTAAACTGATAAGGGGTGAAAACCTGAACAGTTACGAAGGCAGCAAAATGCACCCTACCAAAAACTTTGTGTATAAAACCCGAATCGAGATCAGCGAACCAATTACCTGGTACCTTGATGATGCCACCCTTACTGAGCAACAATGGGCCCGCGAAGTGGTATTGAAGCAGCTGCTAACCCAACTCATTGAGACCGAAGCAAGGGGGATTGAAGAATGGTAAAGAAAGTCCGGAAGTCAGTAAAGTCCGAAAGTTTGCAAATGGCAGTTACCCGGTTTTTTAAAGATTATATTATGCCAATTAGCATAATAATCATATTGACTTAAAGCTGCCTTGCGGGCTTTTCAGTGAAAAATATCAATCAACAACAATTTAAACATGCACACCATCAATCATCCAAAACCCTGGCTTATCATAATCCTTTTAGCCTTGTTGCTGACTTTTATGCTCATCATTACTAAACATTACAACGCCGGCAACTGACTGTAACTGAAACTCTATAAGCGTTCCGAAATAAGGATATGATTTAGCGGTTAAATTATTCGCGCCGTAAAAGATTATGCTTACTTTAGGGTTATGCATAATGTACTTTAAAATGAAAAAATTGCCGCCTCGCCTGTTTATTTTAATAACGATTGTTCAATTGTTCGTTATCACGGCCTGGGCGCAAGCTGGGCATCAACATGGCCATGAAGCGACACAAGACTTGCCTGCCCGGCAATTAATTGTAGTAATTACCAATGGCTGGGACAATTTACAAGGCAGGCTGTATGTGTTTAATAAGTACCACGGCAAATGGGTATTGCAATTCAGCAACGCCGTTGTGGTGGGGAGTAAGGGCCTTGGTATTGGCGATGGCATTATACCGCTTACCATCAGCGATGCACCTGTTAAAAAAGAAGGCGACAAAAAATCGCCGGCAGGCATTTTTACCATAGGTACCGCCTTTGGCTATGCCAATAAAAAAGATGCTGCATGGATAAAAAACCCTTACGTACCTGCATTTGATACGCTGATTTGCGTGGACGATATGCGTTCGACCAATTATAACAGGTTGATTGATAAAGACAGTGCCAAAACCGATTATAACAGTTTTGAATACATGCACCGCAAAGACGACTACTATAAATGGGGCCTGTTCATCAATCACAATTCGGGCAAGGTAGTTGCCGGGGATGGCTCATGCATATTTATGCATATCTGGAAAAATGATCATGAAGGTACTGATGGCTGTACGGCAATGAAGGAGGCTAATATTCTAAGGATATTACGTTGGATAAACGCGAAAGACAAACCAGTGCTAGTCCAGTTTCCAAAGGTTGAATACGAAAAGTTAAGGGTGAGGTATGGTTTGCCGAAAATTAATTTTAGAGGATAACGTTATAAAGGATCGTTAAAGCAAAAAAAGCTCCCCGGCATACCGGAGAGCTTTTCAACTCAAAAAGAATAATATGATCAGTTATTAATTGCGTCTGAAACTGCCTTTACCACCTCCGGCATTAAAACCGGGGCCTTTGTCCTCGGCAATATTAACGGTGATCCTGCGGCCGTAATAGCTTGCGCCATTCATACACCTGATTGCTTCTTTAGCTTCTGTATCATTTACCATTTCAACAAAACCAAAACCTTTACTCTCTTTTGTTTCGCGGTCCTTAATGATCCTGAGCGACTTTACCGGCCCAAAATCACCAAAAACAGCAGTCAATTCAGCCTCGTCCACTTCTAATGGCAGGCCGGCAATAAATACTTTCATCAATGTTTTTAAATTTAGGCAAATGTAGTCAAAAAAATGCGCATTCCGGGCGGGTGAAAGGCAAAAGGTAAATGGTGAAAGGCTTTTATTACGTTTGGATTACTTTGTTTGGGAGAGATTAGAGGTTGGAGATAAGAGGTTAGTTAAATTCAACTAATCTCTTATCTCCAACCTCTAACCACTGCCCTTTACCACTTCTTCAGCCCAAGCAGTTTCTCGCCGAGTTCATCGAGTTCCGCAGTTTTATACCTGGTTTGTTCCCATTTGCGCGGGTCCCCGGGGAACGCGTACCCTTCAGGGGCTTTCCGGTCCTTCCACGATGTAATGCGCCATTGGCGAAGGTCTTCGTCATCTTCCTGGGCGGGCATCATGGCTATGTACTGCGCAATGCGCACTTTATTGCCGCTTCTGTTTGGTCGTATGCCATGGGGCTGCAAACTGTTGAATATTAAAAGATCGCCGGCCTCCATCTTAACTTTCACAAGTTCAAAGCCGCTTACATCTGGCTTAAAATGATCGCGGTCTGCGGGTTGTGTCAATTTCCAGGTATCGTAGGTTCTAAATAGTTCGGGCACACATTGGAAGCCGCCCATGTTTTCGTCGGTTTGATCAGCCAATGCCAAAACACCCTGTACATTTTGCGGCCTGGTTTCGGGATCATAATCCCAGTGGATAAAGCCCTTATATTCAAATCCGGGGCGGATTGGTAAATTCAGGTTGGCGCGGTCAATGGTTACCCAAAGTTTTTCGGTTCCCCAAATGTCAACAAAAGCATCGTAAACCTTTTGCACCTGGCGGTTATCCCACAGGTACTGGTGGTTATAAACCTCAACCATGCCGGTATTGGTCAACTCTTTCATCTGCATCTCGGCACGCGGCGGAGCATACCATGTTTCGGGGTTGGCAGGATCCTTTTCTTCAAACTCCCACAAGAAGTTTGCAAGGCGGTCAACCGTTTCTTTCGGGACAGCATTTTCTATGATGATGTAGCCGTTCTCTGTCCAGAATTTCCAGTCGGCTTCGCTTAAAATGCGCAGCGGCTTGCCGTTGCTGCGGTCATTTAATTTAACAGCACTGCTTTTGGCAGTTGATGGGTTGCCGGGTATATCTTTGTGGGCATTAGCGGGCGCCATAGTGGCCATTGTGGCCATAGTAGGATTTTCTTCTGTTTTCATAATATCTTTTATAATTTGGTTATCGAATTATGGGTCATTTTGTTGAGTAAGTTTGGCGTTATAATCTTTTTCAACTTAATCAACCACTCACCCAATCAACTTAATCAACTAATTTATCGCAAATTGGTTAAATCAAAATTAGGCATAGGTTTCAACGAAAACCAATCATTTAATGACCAATATTTGCACTGTATTGATATTTTATTTACCTTTTTCAACAATTAATGTTAATGCAGTAAAAAGTATGAGCAAATTACAGTTGGAAGAAGTTAGGCCGGATATGGGCAGCTCCTTTAAAATACTGAACCCAAGTTTGAGCAATACCTTTTTGTGGCACCTGCACCCTGAATATGAAATCGTTTATGTGGAGGCAGCCGGAGGCCCGCGTCATGTCGGTAGCCATATCTCAAAATACGAAGTAAGCGACCTGGTATTTATAGGGCCCAACATACCGCACTTGAATTTCGATTACGGCGTACATACCGAATGCAAACAGGTGGTAATTCAAATGAAAGAAAACTTTTTGGGCGAAGCATTTTTTAACAATCCCGAAATAACAGCTATTAAACAGCTATTTAAAAAAGCCGGCTATGGACTGTCTTTTTATGGTGATACCAAGATCCAGGCAGCCGAGGCACTTAAAAAGCTGCAAAGCCTCGACCGGTTCAACCAATTGCTAAGCCTGTTGCAGGTGTTCCAGCTTTTGGCTACCAGTAATGAAGTTGAGGTTTTAAACAATGCCCCTGCGGCAAACAAAGCCTTTGAAAAGCAGCAAAAAAGGATGAGTTTTATCTATAAATATGTAGAGGAACATTACCATTTAAAACCCGACGTTAACACGTTGGCGCAACAGGTTAACCTTACTACTGCGGCCTTTTGCCGTTATTTTAAAAAGCAAACCAAGCAAACATTTACCGATTTCTTAAACCGTCACCGCATGAGTGAAGCAAAAAACTTGCTGCTGCAGGACAAAACGGTTACTGAAGTGTGTTATGCCACAGGTTTTGAGCAGCTATCGTATTTCAATAAAACCTTTAAAAAATTGACCGGTGAAAATCCCTCGGCGTTTAAGAAACGAAACCTGGACAGCATTTATTAACGGAAAGGAGTATTTCCAACTCAAAGGCACTAATCTCCAACCCCTGATCTCTGCCCCTACCTTAGCTGCAGATCAAAAGTCCCCTCAACTTTATAAAAGGGCGAGTTGGCTTTATCATCTTTAGCCAAAAAAGTGAAAAAGGCACCTTTGGCCAATTCTTTGCCCTGGTTGTATTGTATAACATTGATGTTCCCAAAGTCCTTTTGTCCAGAATACTTGCTTAAGGAAAGCTGTAAAGCCGGCTTTTTATCATCGGCGCTTAATAAAAATTGGCCACCGGCTATGCTTCTGTTAATATTGCTATAAACAAAACCAGAGGAGCTGATGCCAAAACTCATGTTGTGTTCTTTGTTAATAGCAGTGATACCAAAATAGCTGGTTTTATCGTCCACCCGGACATTAATAAAAGCTATCGAATCTTTGGTGGCATCAAAAGTATAGGTTGAATCATTATATTTTACTTTTAGTGTCCCCGAAACTGCAAGAAAATTGCCGGGAGATGAAAACAATGAGCTATCGGCTGCAATATTTGTTTTTGATGCACCGGGTTCGGTCACAGCAGGGTCCTTCTGGCACGATGTAGTCACTGCCAGTAATGAAATTGCAAAGAAAATTAGCAGGTTAGTAAACCTTCTGTTGCGCATATTTAAATTATTAGTTAAATCTACTAAATAAGTAACGAATATAAACCTATAATGGTTGTCTTAAATGTAATTTAATTAACATTTTAACATAATTTAACCAAATAGTTTGATCTCGCCAATTGATAAAGGTTTAATTGGATAAAAAGGCATTTTAAAACTAAAAATGAAATAGATCTGGCGGGCCCAGGCAGACAAAAAAAATAATTTTTTTACTAAAAATATTTGCATTTTATCTTAAATTTTTCTACCTTTACATCTGTACTATTCCAAATGGAATATCAATCATACTTAAACTACCGCAGCCTTCCCTTTGTACTGCTCATGAACTGGCTGCCCGTATTGAAGCCTACTTCACTTATATTGTAGGGGAATTTCGCCTTGAAGAAAAACCGGGCAAAAAGACAGAAGGCGAAAAAGGCGAGATGAAAAAGATCTGGGAAAGGGAGCCCGAACCTGCAACCATTTCGGGATTTGCATTTTTTCTTGGCTTTAACAGCCGCAGGGACTTTGATGATTACGAGGAAAACGGGGAGTTTGCAGACGTTCTAAAACGCGGCTTGCTGCTTATCGAGTGTATGTACGAAAAGAAATTACACCAGCAATCACCTGCCGGGGCCATTTTTGTACTTAAAAGCATGGGATGGAAAGATAAAAGCGAAAGCAAGACCCACAACATCGAAGTAGTTAAAACTTTAGAAATTAAGTTCATTGAAGCTGGCCCAAAACCTGCAGACAATGAAAAAGAAGTGATTTTATAAAGGCTTACCTGGCATAATAATAATCGTCTACCTCGGTGTCAGCTCCGCCCGTATTTGGATCCGCAACTGTAAATACCGCATGGATAGATAAATTGTTTGCGGTAAGGCTGGTGATCGTTTCTGGCCTACTCTTATTCTCACTACTGGTATTTTGTAATAAACTGGTTCCTGTGAGGGTGTAAGTAAATTCAGTAAGACTGGGCCCGGTTGCCGAGTGCATTGAAAAATAGCCTGTGCCATCGCTATAGTATTCAACAAAATCAGCCGCCGTGTAGGTTGTATCAGTAAATGCAGTTATTTGAACCCCGCTGTTGTTTGATAATACCGAGTTTTGCCTGGTTATGAGCCACTTGCCAACGATAGTTACACTTGGTTTTGGCGCCTGCGAATTTTTTTTACAGGAATTTAAGCAAGCAAAAACAACAATAACAAGCACCAAGTACTTATATTTCATGGCCACGACCTTAAGCAGGTTAAATGTACCATTTGTTTTGGTAATTATACAAGTATTTTTTTGGTGATAATAAGTAGGAGATAGTAAAAATCAAATGGACACAACAGAATTTGCTTCTTCAGATTTCAGCGGTTTAGAAGGCTCTATTCTATTTAAGCAAAACTATATGAGCATAGCTAATATTGTAATAAACCAGGGTGGTACAAGCTCGGGCAAAACTTATGCTATTGAGCAGGTATTGTTTAGCCTCGCCTGTGCTAACGAAAAACTGGTAATAACGGTTGTGGGCCAGGATATACCAAACCTTAAAGCTGGTGCGCTCCGTGACGCTTTAAATATCTATTATTCGTCGGCAGCGATACAGGCGATGGTAAAAAGCTTCAATAAAACCGACAGGGTATTTGAATTCCATAACGGAACAATCATAGAGTTTAAAAGTTACGAAAATGGGCAGGATGCGAAATCAGGAAAGAGGGATTATTTGTTCGTAAACGAGGCTAATGGTGTTGACTGGAGTATTTATACAGAGTTAGCGCTTCGTACACGCAAAAAAGTATTCATTGACTATAACCCAAACGCGGCTTTTTGGGTCCACGATAACCTGATCGGGAAGCCCGGCGTGCAACTGATAATTTCCGACCATAGGCACAATCCCTTTTTACCTCAACAGGTCAGAGATAAAATAGAAGACCTACGGGGTGTCGATATAGAACGCTGGCGTGTTTATGCCCGTGGCCTTACCGGTAAAATTGCCGGTCTGGTATTAAGCAACTGGCACGTTTGCGAGTATGTGCCCGAAGACGCCAAACTGTTGGCCGCCGGGCTTGATTTTGGCTTTAGTAACGACGAAACCGGCTGCATTTTAGTGTACAAGCAAAACGGCGAGCTTTGGATTGATGAGGTGCTTTATGAAACAGGCCTAACCAATCCTGATATATCCAAAAGACTGACCGCTGCAACAATAAGCAAAAGCACCGAAATTGTAGCCGACAGCGCCGAACCAAAATCCATAGAAGAATTGAAGCGGCTTGGCTGGTATATCACGGGGGCCAAAAAGGGGGCTGACAGCGTCAAGAATTCTATAGATATACTAAGACGGTACCGTCTTAATGTAACACGACAAAGCGTTAACCTGCGCAATGAGTTGGCGAGTTACAAATGGAAAACAGACCGTTCCGGTAAAACGATCAATGAGCCCGTTGATTCATCAAACCACCTTATTGATCCGTTACGCTATGTTGCTTTAAATAAACTAGGGGCAAATAAGTTAAATAAAACAAAAAGCTGGCTACCGCAGGTCAACGCTTCGGTCTATGATTTTGCGAAGATGCACCTGCTTAACTAGACCGCTAAATAACAGGTGAAACTAAGCGCAGCGACCTTACGATCGCCGCTAAAAAACAAGTAATATATGAATAATCAAAAAAAAAAAATCGGTGAAATCATCCAACTAAATCGGTGAAATCAAGACATAAAATCGGTGAAATCAAAAAAATCATGATAGCAAAAACACTAAAAACAACCGAAGGTAAAATAAATATAAAAATACCCTCAACATTGGGTGAAGTTACTTTGGGGCAAATGATGGAGATACAGGAAATGCCTGTATTAAACGACTTGGGGGCGATCAGCATATTATCGGGAATCCGGATAGAGGACCTGCAAAATGTACAAAACATGAACGATTTCCAGGTATTTGGAGATGCTATATTGTTACTGTCGCATCAAATAAAACACCTGTACAACAGTGACGCTATCCCTAAAAAAGTAACATTTGCACGCTATGACGGCAGCAAGACGGTAAATGTCAGCAACAATCTGTCCGTTGAACCTGCTGGTGCATTTATGGCCGCAAGGGATATTATCGCCGAAGAAATAAACGTGCATATTAAACGGTATGGAGAAGACGGGTGGGAAGCAAGCTTTAATCCCTCGCTAAAAGCTTGCTGCCAGGTACTTGCCCATTACTTTTATTGCAAAGTAACCGGTAAAAAATATAATGAATATGAAGCCGAAGAATTTTGTGATGAAATAAAAAAACTAAGGGTAACGGAGGCGCTGCCCATTGCCAAACATTTTTTTTCCTTTTATCCCGTCTTATCGAAACCGAAAATAAGCTTCTTTCATCGCCTCCGACGATACTGGAGAAAAAGGCAGGAATACAATCATTTGAAAAATTTAAGTATATCAACACAGTGAATTCATTAGCAGGCGGCGACATCACGAAATGGGCTAAAATATTAAATATGCCTTATGAACGTGTGTTAACAAAGCTTTTGCTCAACAAAACTGAGGCCGAATACCAGAAACGCTACGGCGAACTGAGTTGATTTACGATTTTAGATTTACGAGTTACGATTTAATACTTATCAGTAAACCTCAATCAGGATCAATTCAAGCCCTATAAATATAAAACAATCAAAAAATCTAAAATCGTAATTCTAAACTCGTAAATCAAAATGCCTATCCGTAACCAAATTGAAGCCATCGTACAAACATTAAGTGTAACATCCACTTTTGTATATGGTACCGCTAACGAGCTCAATCAATTAGCCGACTCATCTTCCTTCCCTTGCGTGTTCATGTACCCCTTACAGCCAATTGATGTATCGCCTCAAATAAACGGCTCCGTTGACAATACTTTTTCAATTTATCTCGAATTCCTGTTCAAAACAGATTTCGATCAATATACAGCCCAGAATGAAACATACGTGAACCAGGCTTTATTCCTGGCAAACGAATTTATCGTTAAAGCATCTAAATACCGTGAGGGTGAAGGCCGTTATTTCCGAATAAAAGCGGGTGACCGGGCCAAATGCTTGCCGGTTTATAACAGGTTTGATGTAAACACAACCGGCGTAAACCTGACTATTAGTTTAACGACCATGTATTTTGACAGTTTTGGTTAATCCATAGTCGATGGACCATAATTCATGGCAAATTATCTATTCTAAAGAAGTTAAAACGCTCAATCATCGCTATGGTCTATCGACTATGGACCATGGACTAAAACAACCCAATGAACAACGATCAGCTCATCCAATTCCTTGAATTATTCAAAACCGATGTGATCAATTCGATGCAGGCCAACGGCAAAAATGCCACCGGGCAAACTGCAAAGCAATTCATCATCATTGGAGATGGCAGCAAAGCGCAACTGCAGTTACCTGGATATCTGCAATTACTTGAAACTGGCAGGGGTCCTACGAGTGCCGATGCTGTAGCTGGGAACCCGCCAATGATTGAACGGATACAGCAATGGTGCCAGGCGAAGGGCATCCCCGATAAGGCGGTATGGGCCATAAAAAAATCAATCGACAAAAAAGGATTTAAAGGTATCCCCGGCCTGATTACCGAACCACTTGGCAACGATAACATCAACCTGAGATTAAACCAGGTTATGGATAGTATTGCCGGAGAAATTAGTAGGGAGTTGCTTAAGCTGATCGGGTGAGTGGCTGAACACATCAATCTATCAAATAAAAGCCGGATTCAACTTAATCAACATATTCAACCCAATCAACATATTCAACCCAATCAACTCAATCAACTAACATGATAATAGCAACAATAGGCCCAGGATTAACGGGGGTAAGTGGCACCCAGGTAAGCGGCGAGATAATTATCTCGCTTTTTGATGCTGCAACCGGACAGCCAACAAATGGCAATAACGTAACCGTGTATTTCACCCAAAACCTAAACGGAACAGTCATCCAGGGGCAGGCGACAATTGCCGGGCAAACAGCAGCAGTTTATCATGGATTGCTAAGCGATAGTAATCCTTTGCACCCTTACATTACAAAGTTCCAGATCGATAGCGTAAGCCCCGCCCCTGATCCTGCTCCGCCAGTAAACCAGTGCGACCTGGTTATTAATTATATTAATGTAGACAATCCTGAATCGGCCCCTGGCGCGGCCGACGGGCAAATAACCGTAAGTGCCGGTTCAAGTTACGGGCCTATCATGTATAGCCTTGATGAAGTAAGTTTCCAGTCATCACCAATATTTACAGGTTTAACAGGTGGGGTAAAAGTAGTTTATGCAAGTGATGCCAACGGCTGCAGCACTACTTCGGTTATAACTGTACCTGTACTTAGCAACTTACTGGTTAGTGATCCTTCTGTGAGCTTAACAGGCGGCAATGTATCCCGCTGGAACGCCGCATTTAACCCCGTTATCTTTACCTACCTGCGTAAAGATTTTGAAGTTACCGCCGTTACATTAGATACCCTTAGCGGGAATGCCGCCGTTTCCGTCAGCTGTGACACTTCGGCAATCGCAATTGCCATTGCAGCGAACAACCAGGAACTGGTAAACGCAGCCGCCTTAAATGTGGTGTTAATAAACAACAAACCCGTTTATGTGTACTTAAATGCTGGTGTTTATATAGGCACGTTCAAGGTAAATTCAGTGAATACCTCTGGGGATATAGTGATAAGCACCCCGTATGTTTCAGCTGCGACAGGCTATATAAATATAAACTTGTTAAGACCATATTACCAGGTACGTACGCAAATTACTTATCAGGATACAATAAGCGGACAAGCAAATAAGATAATATCAACCAATAGGCCTAATAATACCGGTTTAGTTAAATCCGACATCTCCAACTTTTTGCAAAGCCTACTACGAGCAAAGGACGGTAGCAATTTTACCCAAATAAACTATCGCGATGCCAATCTAAGCGCCAGCTATCAAATTGCCTATGCCGAATATTGGGACGGTAAATTAAGCAGCAGCCAAACGCTGTCTTACATACCTATACCCAACCCGTATTATGTGTTATATGCGGCAAAACAGTTAGGCGATAAATACGGGGGCAACCTGGCCGCTTATGTGCCATTTCGTTCGGTAACTGATAACAGCCAATTGGCACGATGGGCAACAGATTTTGCAGAACCTGCTTATTCAAATGGTTACCCGTTTGATATAGGCTTTATTTACAGTGATGACCTGGTTGGTCTGCAATTGTATTGCACACTTACCCCACTTGATATTAACCGTAATCCGCTGCCAGGAGGCCCGCAGACAAGCTATCTTTTAAACGACGACAGTTCGTGGTTATTAAACCAGGATGGCAGCAAATTAGTCATTGCTAACCAATCATCATTCAGTATGCCGGTGCCTGCCCAACTTGGTTTAAACCGCCTGCTTATAAATGCAAACTTTGATAGTGATGTTTATTATTTTACGCTGACGCTTAATTATAATGATAGCGAAGATGTTGCCCATACCGTTACCCAAACACAAACCGTAAGAATTGACGATGCAGTTGATGAACAGTCGGTTTACCTGCGCTGGATAGGCCTGAGCGGCTGCTGGAATTATTACCGTTTTGTTTATAACCAGGAAGTTTCATTGGATGTGCAAAACGCTGTGATCATAAAAAATTATGTGTCCGACTGGGAAAACCAGGATGGCATTGAAGAAGTAATAGGCAAAAGCGCCGGTCAAAAAATAAAGGTAATGGCCGAAGACTTGTCTGTAGCTGATATCAAAGGATTGCAATCCATTAAATATTCGCCCAAAGTGCAGATGCTGGTAAATCGAAACCCGGTTAAGTGGCAAACCATCGTGCTAAACACGGCCACCTTTACGGAGTATGAAACCCTCAACGGACACGCGCCGTTCAGTGTAACTTTTAACTTGCCGTCAATAAATATACAAACGCAGTAAAATCGGTTGAAAGGGTTGTAATTGTTGTAAAAGTTTAGGTGAGTATCACTGACTATTATCAAAAGCTCTTTAATAATAATCACTCAGTTTAGCTATTACAACATTTACAGCTCGTTAAACCGTTATAACACTTACGACTCACCATGGACCAACTCCAATTATATTTAAATGATCAGCTTGTCGATCTTAGCGATGACAGCCCTATTGCCCTGACATTTCAGATCAATAACCTGGCTGAAGTACAAAATCAGCAAGGCAATACCAGCAACCAGTTTAAGCTGCCTTTAACCCAACGCAACCGGCAAATCCTTGGATTCCCCGATGATATCGCGTTTAGCACCAACCTCCCTTATCAGCAATACCAGGCAAAAATTATCCAGGATGGGCTTGAAATTATTCCCTATGGCATCGGCGAGTTAAACGGCATTGAGCAGGATACAGCTGCTATTACTATTTTATCAGGTAATGTTGATTTTTTTGATGCGATTGGCGGCAAATTGTACGACATGGGCGACAGCACAAGTATATGGAGCAATTACGGGCAAAATTTAGTTTGGCAACCGTATGATCATGTGTGGAGCTTAGATAATGCCGCCGATTCACAAACCAAAACCGATGGATGGATATACCCGGTAATTGATTATGGCTTTATGACCGATGATTTTACAGCGCCAATTGACGTACACAACTTGCGCCCCGGCTTTTTTATTAAAACAGCGATAGATTTGTTATTAAAGTCGTCCGGATACAAAGCAACCGGATCATTGCTTGGCGATCCGCTTTATCCTTTGATGATAGCCCAGTTTTCTAACGGGAGTTTCGAGCATGGCACCGATTACCAAAACCAAATTGATAGCAAAGGCTGTGACGTGTCATTAGCACAAGCATTAAGTGTTACTTATAACAACCTTTCGGAACCGGGAGGCACCATATTGTTTCCTAATGTAATTTCAAATGTCAGCGGTTTTTACGACCCTTCAACTGGCATTTATACAACAAACGAAATAAACAGTGTTACAATAACTTTGACGATTCCATCCTTCTATTTTTTTGGCAATTATTACAATGAAAAGTTCGCGGCAAATGTCGACATCATAATAATGTACACCGATCCGGTATATGGTGATAGTCCTTTAACCTGGTCAAATTTCTATTTATCAGGTAACCCAACCTTAATACGCAAGGGCGCATACAGGCACGGTTATACCATAACACCGAAAACTCTCCTTTCATTTCAAACGGAATTACCTGCTAATGGAAAGATAAGAATAACTTACAGGTTTAAAGGATATTCACAATCAAATTTTACAATGGCGCAGGGCGCTGAATTAACAATTAAATCAGATAACCACGTTGTCTTATTCGGCCAGACGGTTCAATGCGAACGCATTTTTCCAGACATAAGCGAAAAGGATCTATTAAAAGATACACTGCAGCGCTTTGGTATAATTTGTCAAACTGATAATTCAACTAAAACCATATCCTTCAATTCATTCAAGGATATTGTAAATAATATTCCGTTGGCGAAGGACTGGAGTTCCAAATGCCTCAACCAGGGCAAACAGGTTGCCTTTCAGCTTGGCAATTATGCACAGTTAAATTATATGCAGTACCAAACCGATGAAAACATATTGCCGTTAAAATTTGGATGGTCGCAAATAACAATAGCCGATCAAACGCTCCCGGCAAATGCTACATTATTTGAAAGTCCCTTCGGGCCAAGCCTAAACCGTCTGTATTACGGGGGAACAGTAGCCCGAATTGCGATGATTGATCCAACCACCAGCACAAACAGTTTTAGCATAGGTGTTGCGCCCCGTATATTGATAGATCAGAAATTAAATATAGATGTATTAGGTAAGACCGTTACTTTTACCGACGGGAGCGGAAATAACCGTATTATAAATGATGTTATAAGTACGCCCTATTTTTATAAAGCAGACGCTCCCGAACCTGAGCCAGGCTACGGCGCAGCAAGTTTAATGTTTGATGACCTGCGTAAACATTATTACCCCGAATTTGAAAAGGTATTGGCGCAAACAAAAAAAATTGTACGTTACATTTTGCTTACACCACGTGATATATTAGAGCTCAATTTGCTCATCCCCGTTTACATACAGCAGGATAGCGCCTACTATTACATTAACAAAATAGATGCCTGGCGAAAAGGGCAGCCAACGAAGGTGGAATTGGTGAAATTGGGATAGCAATAAAAATATTTTCGAAAACATTTGGAATTTAAATCCGCCTCGTTTAAATTTACCAATAAAATTAGCAAAAACAACATGAAAAAAACCTTACTTATCGCATTATTGTTAGTCCCCTTTATTGGGATTTCACAAACAACAAAGCCAATTGAAGGCTTTTTGGGCATTAAATTCGGTAGCAGCAAAGCAGATGTGATGGCAGCAATGCAAGCAAAAGGCGGCGCTTTAATGAAAGGCAGCACTGACGATAATTTATTTTTTACCAACATTAGTCTGGGGCACAGAGCAACACAAGCCTTTGAGGTAAAACTATTTAATGACAAAGCCTATTTTGGCGGATTCATATTCCAGCCTGAAAATGAAGCGTCAACACTTGGCTTTTATAACAGCCTTGTAAGTGATATCTCCGATGTCTATGGAAAAGGAAATGCTACTATTTCTTTTAAAGACCCCTATAAATTTGGAGATGGAAATGAAACACAGGCCATATCTTTAAGCGAAGGACACATGTTCACTGACTGGCATTCTGAAAAAAAGTCCATCCAAATAAACGTTACCACTAAATTAAAGGTTGTTCTTTTGTATATAGATGACACAATGGACGAACAGGCTAAAGCTGCGCAAAAAGCAAAAGAAAAATCAGATTTCTAATTCGATTAATGAGCCCTTCCGGGCTTATTTTTATATTTAAAATATGCCAAATAGCATATAAATCATAATTCTAATACAAAATTCATGGCAAACGACATTAGCAAAAATATCATCATTGGGGTTGAGATGGACACTGATAAGCTAACGCAAGGCATAACCAGCCTTAACAAAGTAATTGACAATTTAGTGGCAAAACAGCAACAGCTAAATGCTGCCGGCCAGCAAAATTCAACAGCGTTTGATGACGTTTCGGCAAAGCTGGACGCCCTGCAAAAAAAATTGCAGGATGCAACAGCCCGGGTAACGGCAAACGCTGCAGCAATGAATGCGTTAAGCACGGCAAATAAAAATGCCGGAAGTTCTCTCTCGTCGTTAACCGTCCAGCATCAAAACAATGCAAAAGCCGCGGGGGAAGGTTCCGCTAAAACTAAGGAACTGAGCGGGCAAATAGGCTCCCTGCGCAAATCGCTAAAAGAACAAACCACCAGTGCCGGCCAGGGTAAAAGCGCGCTCGAAGCCTATTCAGAAAGTATTGCAAAAGGAACAGCAGGTGCACAACAGCTACAGGGCGCCGCAAATGCAACAAATAGTGCTTTAGATGAACAGGTAACTATTGCGAACAATAGTAAAACCGCGTTCGATGCGCATAAAATTACGTTGGACCACCTCAAAGCTTCATTCGATGAGATAAAGGACGTTTCGGGCATATTTGGGCCGAGTCTCAAAGAAGCATCTGAAGGTTTCAATGCAATGAAAGACGGCCTTTCGCTCGTTCAGGGTGGTTTAAAGGGTGTTGGCGAGGCAATAAAGACCGATGGCTTTGGTTTTTTGCTGAACATATTACAGTTGCTGTTTGACAATTTTGTTAAATCCTCAAATGGAGCAAAGATCCTCCAGGGTGTAATTTCGGCAATAGGCGTTGTGGTGAATGATGTAAAAGCAGTTTTTCATTCGTTGATGGACGGCATCGTAAACGCCTTTTCGCACCCTGTTGAAACGCTTAAATCCCTGGGACGGATGATCGAAGAAAACCTGATCAACAGGTTTAAAGCATTTGCAGTTATACTGCACGGCATCATCCATTTGGATTTTAAAGAAATTGGTAATGGGTTAATCCAGGCAGCTACTGGCGTGGCCAATGCAACGGATAAGATCAATACCGCATTTAAAGCAGTAAAAAAGGGTGTTGAGGAAACCGCCGGGCAAATGGAAAAAGCTTATAAAGATGGATATGACCAGGCCGGACAGCATGTGGATGATCATGAGAATAGAGTTAAAGCTTCTGTGGACCGGCAAATAGGATACTATGATAAATTGTCCGAAAAAGCCCGGGGCGCCTATGCTGAACAGGATAAAGATAACCAGCTTGCCGCAAGGCCACCTGCCGAAACGCTTACCGGTTCAAGTGCAGGGGTTGACGCTATTACCCCGGAAGCTTTGACCCAGCAGCTCCAGGCAGAAAATGTTGTGACGCTTACCGCTGTAAAAGACACTGCAAAAAAAACTGTTGAAATCAAAAAAACAGCTTTGCAGCAAGTGGAAGATTACGCGAAGCAATCAGCAGGTAAAATAGCAACCGATGCGCTTAATATACTTACCAGTAGTATTAAACAACAAAGCGATGCCAAAATTGCCGCACTCGAAAAAGATAAATCTGCGGAACTAAGCAACAGCAGCCTAACCTCAGCACAAAAACTGGCTGTTGAGCAAAAATATAAGCAGCAGGAAGGGCAAATAAAAGTAAAAGCGTTTAAAGAGGAACAGGAAGCTTCTATAGCGCAGGCGGTTATCAATGGCGCATTAGCCATTACAAAAGTCGAGGCGCAAACCGGTATGCTGGGGGCCCTGGCAATCCCGGTTATAATCGCGGAAACTGCGGTACAGGTAGCAAAAATAGCTTCGCAAAAGCCGCCTGCATACGCCAGGGGAGGTTTTCATTATAGCTCTGATGGGCGTGGCGGTTTACTATCCGGTTACTGCAAAACCGACAATACCAACGCTTACCTGCGTTCCGGAGAAGGTATCGTTGTTTCAGAAGCCATGCAGGTGCCGTGGGCGCGCAATTTGGTGAGCGCCATAAATGTTGGATTTGGAGGTCGTGATTTCTCAATAACCAACCCTGGCCGCGGCTATGCTGTAGGCGGGATATTTACCGACGGCGGTGACGCCAACCGCTATTACAATCAACCGGTAACCGACCAAAAAAACCTGGCCAATACTATCGCGTATCAAATGATCAATAATTTCCCACCAGTTTATGTTGATGTGAAGGACGTGAACAATCAGCAAAATATTCTGGCGCAAACTATTAACCGGGTAAACCTGTGAGGTAAAAGGTTAAAGGCGAAAGCTGAAAGGTTTTGTCCCTTATTTCAAACCCCTTACACAACCAATTTAATCCAACCGATCAACAAATTTATGAACATTGAACTTGCCAACACTTTATTTGACGAGGGTATATTCTCGGCTATGTACAAGGCCGGGTTTATAAACACAAAAGTTTTTATTTACCGGGAGATCTTCTTGTGGGTACAGGCGCAGGTGCAGACGCGGGGGATCAACAAAAACCAGGCTGTACTGGAGGCTGAAGTAAAATTCATGAAGGACGAACGTACGATCTGGCGTGCGCTGAATAGTTTTGAGAATGCGCGGTAATATTCAAATGGGCAAGATTGGGCTCAACGCATGTGGCTTTCAAGCTCAACAATGAGTTAAAATGAGCTTTAAATTAACTTTAATTGAGCTTCATTTCATTAAAGCTCAATTATATTCAATTTGTGGCTCATTATTTCATTTATTTGAGCTATATTTGATTATAAAATGAGCCACAAATATGAAAACAGATAATACTAATAGCATATTGGCGTATATAAAAGCTCATCCGCTACGTTCGTCAAAAGAAATACATGATGGCCTGAACGGAGCAATAGCTTATGCGACAGTTAAGCGGCTCTTGAACAAGCTTTATTCGGATGATCTGATTAGCACCGAAGGAAAAGGCAGGGCAACAAAATATGCGATCAGTCCCTCGTATGAGTTGTTAAATTCCTTCGATTTAAATCAATATTTTGAAAAAGAACAGGACGAGCGGCAGATTAAAAACACTTTTAATTTTAGGCTTATTACTGATGTATTAAGCCGGGTTAAACCATTTACTGAAGATGAGGAAAAACGCATTGAAGCGCTGCAATCAAAGTTTAAAGATAACATATCACACCTGTCGCCGTCAGCTTACAATAAGGAACTGGAACGATTGGCTATTGACCTGAGCTGGAAATCATCTCAAATTGAAGGCAATACCTACTCCCTCCTGGAAACTGAACGTTTATTAAAAGAGAAGGAAACTGCCGCCGGCAAACCAAAGGACGATGCTATCATGCTATTAAACCATAAGGACGCTATAAACTTTATTATTGAGCACCCTGATTATGTGGTACCGCTGAACATTCGCGGAATTGAGGACATCCACAGTTTACTAATAAAAGATTTGGGGGTCGACCGGAACATCAGGCAAAGAAGGGTGGGTATATCGGGCACGAATTATATGCCTCTGGATAATGAGCATCAGATACGCGAGGCTTTAAACGACATGTGTATTTTGGTAAACAGCAAAAACAATGTGCTTGAAAAGTCTTTACTTTCGCTCGTACTGCTTTCGTATATACAAGCTTTTACCGATGGCAATAAAAGAACGGCTCGCATCGTAAGCAACGCTGTTTTAATGGCTTATCAATACTGCCCCATTTCATTCAGGACAGTTGATTCTATTGAGTACAAAAAAGCAATGCTATTATTTTACGAGCAAAATAACATAAGCGCCTTTAAAAAGATATTTTTAGATCAGTTTGAGTTTGCCGTGAATACCTATTTTTAATTGATTTAGTCATCATTTTAAGCGGAAGTATAGGGATTGCTGTTTGCGAATTCGCCGGCAGCTGAAAAACGTATTATTTTTTGTAACAGTTGCGCAGGTTTCAAATCTAAACTGATAAACTTCGTTTATCATGAACTGGAAATTCGCCTTTAAAAAGAAAACAGACAGCACAAAGCAAAAGAAATCAAAAACCCGCGAGTGGGTTGATGCGCTGGTATTTGCAGTGGTTGCTGCAACCATTATCCGTGGTTTATTGTTTTCGGCTTATGCAATTCCCTCAGGTTCGATGGAAGGTACCGAATTAGTCGGTGATTACTTATTCGTCAGTAAATGCAGCTATGGCCCGCGAATGCCAATCACGCCTTTATCTATTCCGTTTACTGAGCCAAAGGTTTTTGGAATAAAAACCTATCTGGATTTGATACAACTTCCTTATTTACGTTTGCCGGGATTTTCGGAAGTTAAAAAAGGTGATATCGTGGTATTTAATAAACCCGAAGAGGCCGACCAAAATATACCCGTCGATCAACGTATGAACCTGATAAAACGCTGCCAGGCAGCACCGGGCGATGTGCTGACCATCGTGAACACACAGGTTTATATTAATGGCAAAGCAGCCAAAAATGGGGAGAATGCGCAAACATCGTACACTGTGGTTACCGACGGCCGGGATATTAACCCGCAGACGATCCAGGATATGAATATTGAATCGTTGGGGCAAACAGGTCTCAACACTTTTGATATGGTGATCCCAAAACAAAACCTGTCGGCTTTTAAAAGTTTTTCAAATATTAAAAGTGTTGTGCCTACAATTTTGCCTGCCGGGCAATACGATCCGGGAGTATTCCCGCATAATCCTAAGTTTAAATGGAACCAGGATAATTTCGGACCATTGGTTTTACCAAAACGCGGTTATACGATACCGCTTAATGATTCCACCCTCGCATTATACCGTCGCGCAATTGAAGTTTACGAACAAAATAAAGTAGATACTTCCAGTAATACCATCCTGATCAATGGCAAAAAAGCCAACACCTATACTTTTAAAATGAACTACTACTGGATGATGGGCGACAACCGCCACAACTCCCTCGATTGCCGTTTTTGGGGATACGTGCCTGAAGATCATATTGTAGGCAAAGCCATCATCACATTTATGAGCATTGATTCAACCCAGGACTTATTTCACAAAATACGGTGGAACAGGATACTGAAGCCTATAAATTAACTTGTCTGAACCACTGATTTAACTGATTTAATGTGACCGAACAATTTTATTTATTTTAGACGTTAACGAGTCCTCATAAAAATCATTTAATCAGCTTAATCAAAGGTTCAGACAACTACTGACAAAACACTGTCACCATATAAACAAAAAATTGTCCCGACCTTTGAATTATACCAGTCGGTGGGTGTCCCGATAGCTATCGGGATCACAAAAAAATAATACTGACAAAACCCTGTCACCATCAAATTAAAAAACAATTCCGACCTTTGAATTATGCCAATCAGCATAAATATCATTACTGACAAAACAGTGTCACCAACTGATTAAAAACTTGTCCGGATATTTGTATAACAGTCATCACAACTTCCGGTCTTTCGGACTTTCCCGAGTTCCGGACTCAACAAGTCTCAATACTAACATCTAACATCTCACATCTTAAAAATGAGCTACAAAATATACTTATACGATACCGAAACAGATTGCATAGGCTCCGGGAGCTTGTCATCTTCATCCGTTCAATTGCAATTGGAGGCAGCCGCGGGGCAGGATGTTGAAGTGCACATCAGTTCGGTTGGCGGCAGCGCATTTGATGCTATTGTTATTTATGACCTCCTTAAAAAATACAAGGGCAATGTAACCACGTATGTCGACGCACTGGCGGCATCGGCAGCCTCCATAGTGGCGATGGGCGGCAAAACGGTGGTAATGAGCAAATACGCGTTGTTGATGATCCACAAGCCGATGGTAGGTACCGGCGGCAATGCCGACGACCTTTTAAAAGATGTACAGATGCTGAATATGGTGCAATCGCGCCTGGGGCAAATATATATAGACAAAACCGGGTTGGACGGAGTTACAGTTAATAGTTTGATCAACTCCGTCACCTGGTTATCTGCCGACCAGGCGCTTGAACTCGGCTTCATTGACCAGGTGGAAGATTACAGCACGGAAATTACCAACAGTGCCATCATCAAAAAATATATAAGCACAGCGCCCGCTGTTTACCAGCGGTACATCAATAAAATCTTAACCAATAAAAGCAACATGAACATCGAAAACAAAGAACTTATCGAAAAAACCACGTCGGTTTTGGATAAGATTATGAACTTCTTTAAGAAGGTAGTAAACAAACAAACCATTACCGATAAGGGCACCCTGCACCATGCCGGTGAACTGGGCGAAGGCTCCGAGGTTTACAGTGACGAAGACATGAGCAGCCCCGCTGCCAGTGATTGTTACACCACTGCAAGCGGCAGCAAAATAGCAGTACAGGGCGGCCAGGTACAAAAGATCACATCACCTGCAACTGATCCCGATGCCGACCCGGACGCTGACGATGATGATGACAGCACACCATCGGACAAGCTTAAATCTTCGAAAAAACCTCTGGACATCCAAAACAGGCTGCAATCCATCAAAGCGAAGCTGCATGCACAAAATGCACTATTAGCCGAAGCAAAAGAAGCCCTTGAAACAGCAACCAGCCGCCTTAAAAAAACACGTGAAGAAGTAAAGAACGAGATTTGCTCCGAGTTTACCCCCGAAGGCTCAAAACGCAGCAACAAAGCAAAAACCGAACCTGTCCCCTTCTTCGCCCCGCAAACTACCCTTGCTAAAAACGCGGTTAGGAAAGCAGTCGCCCAATAGCCCCCTAACCCCCTAAAGGGGGAACTTTTTTTCTTCAATTTTAATCAACAATCAATATTTCTAATCCCTATTAGCAAACCACATTAATCAAAGCTCCCCCTTTAGGGGGTCGGGGGCAAAAACATTTATGGCTCAATTCACATTTACAAACAATACCTATGCCGGCGAAGCGCTGGCCGGGTTTATGGCAAGCACGCTACTGGAAGCCGATTCAGTAAAGCGCGGACTGCTAACCGTTATAAACGACGTAAAGGCACGCAAAGTGATACTTGACGTTGATGACAACGTGGTATTACAGGATCCATCGGGGATATTTCACGACCAGGGCACCACAGCCTTACAAAACGAAAGCTACCTGGACCCGGTAGTGTACGAATTTATGAAACAGGAACAATGGGATAAACTGATCCAGTCATGGGAAGCGCAAAGTCTTAAACCGGGTGCATTCCTGGACTACGAAGGCGTCGTTGATCTGTCCGACTTTATGGTACAGCGCTATCTCACCAAAATACAGATCGCTAACGAGCGTTTGTACTGGCTGGGCAAAGGCTCAACCAAAGAGGCCACCTTTACCGCTGCATTCCCAGGCCTGTTGCCAACTATCGCTGCAGCATCAGGCGTTTACAAAGTTGGTTTAGGCAAACCGGCCACTTCAATGGCTGCTACATCAATCGATGCTACAGGCCTGGTAACGGTTTCTGACACGTCGACATTAGCCGACGGGGATGTGGTAACTATTACTGCGGTGACCGGTACAAGCAAGGACACCACTAATGGCACACCGGGTATTTCGGTACAAGGACAATCGTATTTTGTACAAATAGCCAGCGCCACTACCTTTAAACTGGTACGCAACTACAACGAGATAAACAGCCGCCTGGCCGCCACTTTTAGCGGGACCGCCACGGCAGCCACTATCAGCTATATTAACGTGAGCAATGTACTGTCGGTACTTGGCAGCGTTTATGCGCAGCTTGATCCTGCCGACCGTATCCAGGATGATTTTAACCTGCAGGTTCCATTACACATCGGCTATTCTTTTGCACAGGCGCAGGCAAACAAGGCGCTTAACGTTATCAATGCCTTCACCGACATCAAAAAAATGGACTACCTGGGCATCCCGCTGCAGATCATGAACCACTGGCAGGCAAATACCATTTTAGGCGCACGTTCATCCAACCTGTTTTTAGGCGTCGACCTGCTTGGCGATGCTTCTGAACTGTCAACCGTTTACATGAAGCCGTATACTAATGATAACGTTGTCCGCATGAAAGCCCGTATGAAGGCGGCAGTAAACTACAAATTCGCTAACGAGATTTTTTATTTGTCGGCCTAAGCCCCCCGGCCCCCTAAAGGGGGAGCAAATAAATTTAAAAATAATCAATTAAAATTATCCGACCTCCATTCCCCCTTTAGGGGGTTAGGGGGCTAATCAACCAATCATGTCAATTTACAATAAAATAAACGCGGGGTTCAGTTTGGGAACTGATTCACCTGTAACAGCCGGAATCGAGGATGTGATATACATCTTTAACCAGGATGACATCACCATCACTTATGATACCACCAACCCGCTCATCGTTACCGGGCTAGCTGCCGTAAGTGCGGCCCACCTATACAAGTTTGAAGGAACCAACAACAGTTTCAATACTGTCTCAAAGCTGGCAAAAACATCCGTGGGGCCCCGTTATACCGAAGAGATCGACTTTAATGTTGCAGGATTTTCGGTAGACGTAAAAGCACAGCTAATGGCGATGGGATATGGCCGCGTATGCGCAATAGCGGTAAACAACTACAACTCCAGCGATTCGGCCATTGAATTGTTCGGCGCCGTGAACGGCTTGATCCTCACAGATGCCGAACGCAGTGCGGCCGACGAAACCCTGGACGGCGGGTACAAGTTAAAACTTACCAACCCTGATAAGCTGCGTGAACCTTATCCGCCACGCGCTGTGTCGATAGCCCCAACCAGCGGCAGTGCCACTTATGCCAGCACCATTGCAGCTATTGAGGCGTTGGTAGCCAGTTAGTTTATAGTTGATGGTTCATAGTTCATGGTAGCAATTAACTCAATCATGGACTATCGAACACTAAAAATACTATGAACTATGATCCATGAACCATGAACTAAATAACAAAAATGAAAACCTATTTGCCACAAATTGAGCGGAGGATATTAGTGCGGCCGAACCAAACATTCGGCATACTTAACTACGACCTGGATAATGCTTATCCGCAACGCATGCTCGAGCTTGTAGCGGCTTCGCCAACAGCCAAAGATTGCTGGAACAAACGGGCAAAATTTATTGCCGGCAATGGTTTTGAAGAACCCGGCCTGGGTAAGCAGATCATCAACCAAAAAGGATTAACGCTGGCTAAATTGTTAAAGGCCGTAGCTACCGATAAGGCTTTGTTCACCGGCTTTGGCATCCATGTAAATTATAATGCCAATTTTAAAGTGGCCTCGGTAAATTATGTCAAGTTTGAGGATATCCGTTTGGGTGACATCGACAGCCCCGGTACCGCTGATAAATACGCGTTGTACTCAGACTGGGGGCGTAAAACCTGGAAAAACATCATGCGCAACAAGATCACTTTCCTCGATAAATACAACCCGGATAAACAAACCATTAAAAACCAGGTACTGGCAGCGGGTGGGTGGGAAAAATATAAAGGGCAACTATATTACTTTAACCCCGAGGTAGATGACTACCCGTTGATTGAAGCTGACTCCGTTTGGGAAGATTTTGAAACCGAAGCAGGCATTAAGATATTCAACAACCGGGAAGTAACCACCGGGTTTTTACCGTCGACGATGCTGTTTATGCAATCGCGACGTGAAGAAGCTGATAATAGTCGTCCGGATAATGATCCCGCAGGTGCGGGACCTTATGCCAATACCCCCTCGCAACTGGAAAAAGACCTCGGTTCATTCCAGGGGGCAAAAAGCGCGCAAAAGATCATTGTTATTGAGTATGAGGACGAGACCTCAAAACCGGAGTTTAAGCCCTACTCTATCCAAAATAATGATAAACTTTTTGCGACGACTGAAAAGTCGGTCGAGGCTCGTATCATCAAAGGATTTTCGGTGCCCAAAGATCTCATTAATTCAGAAGGCGCTTCGGGCTTAAGCAATGGCGGAGAAAAGAAGGAGGCTATACGCGAGTTCAACGACAACACCGCACCCGACAGGCTGGAGTTATCAGAAGTTTTTGCGGAAATATTCGGCCATTACTACACAGCCGTAAACCCCACCGGTAACTGGAACCTATTACAGGTGCCTGCAAATGTGGCCGATGATATCACCGGCATTAAGGCCGGCGCAAGTATTAACCAATTGCTTTTGGCGGATATTCCCGCTGAAAACAAAATTGCCACCCTGGTTTATGCCTATGGTTTTAAAATGGCCGAAGCGCAGCAAATGGTCTCGGTTGGGGAGTAGTTTATTGGGGTGTAAACTCCATTTCGATAGAGGGTGCGCTGGACCGAGAAGTGGCAGGGGGGTAGCAGGCATGTTCGTTAACACACCCCTCCGCCCCTCTCAAGAGGGGAATCGCGCGGGCCAGGCTTTAAAATCTACCTCTTTCGCTTTTTTTAACCGCTGAACATGTTCAATTACTTACTCAACTTAGTCAACTACCAATTAATGAACCATTCAACCAATGAACTTAATTAACCAAACAACATTTCAGAATTACGAGGATATCTCGGTAAATATAAAACCCGAGCGCTTGAATGTATTTATAAAAAAAGCCCAGGATCTTGATCTGAAACCTTTTTTAGGCCACGCTTTGTATTACGATTTCATCCAGAATTTTAACGATGACGGCACAATAAAAGATACTGCCCCCCAACCCTACAAGGACCTGTTAAACGGCAGCGAATATCTCGACAAATACGGGCACATCGTATTATACGAAGGGCTTTTGCCAACATTGGTATATTTTACTTTCGCCCGGTTTATTGAGGCGGACGCAGTTCATTATACCGCTACCGGCCCGGTAGTGAAACATCATGATAATGGTGACCCCGTTGCGCCAAAGGATATTGTAAAACTGGTACAGCAGCAGCGCAGTGTAGCCAATGCACATGCCAACGAAGTGGAGAAATTCCTTTGGGATAATAAGGACGACTTCCCGTTGTGGCGCTACAATGGCAAAAACAAAAGCAGCAGGCAAGCTGGCCCCCGCATCCGAAGTATCGACAGGACGAACTATAATTACCCATCGGGATTCAGCCAGCCAAATGCGGATGACTTTTTGCCGCTCAACGAATTTATGAACTAAGACCACGATTTTCAGGATTTAAAGATTTCCCAGATAAATCGGTGAAATCCTACTAAAATCGGTGTAATCAAAAAACAATATGCCAACTGACAAAAAAATAAGCGAATTACCTGTAGCATCGGCCATCAGCGCGGCAGATATTTCTGTGCTGGTTGACAGCGGGACCGACTACCAGTACACCTTTACCCTGCTGCTGCAATTCCTCGAAGCCAATTTAAGTACAGGAGCCCGCATTTCTTTTGGAACTACTTTGCCTCAAAATACCACCGGTAATAATGGTGATGTTTTTGTGAATACCACAACCGGATCATTCGCCCAAAAGGTTTCCGGTACCTGGACGGTTGTTTATACCCTTCCGGCCGCCAATGCTG
The DNA here is from genome assembly GCA_903864275.1 of uncultured Mucilaginibacter sp. Classification (GTDB taxonomy): domain Bacteria; phylum Bacteroidota; class Bacteroidia; order Sphingobacteriales; family Sphingobacteriaceae; genus Mucilaginibacter. The sequence continues at coordinate 54,432 of CAIPFE010000046.1, read as the reverse complement.
CCGACGGCACACTGCTTTACGGGGCCGGTATGCCGGGATCATCGACCGGAAAAAATTCAGATAGTTATATAAATACCCTTACGGGCATATTTTATCAAAAGACATCAGGGGCCTGGTCGCAGGTATTTTCAATGGCGACCGGGCCCCAGGGGCCGCAGGGGACTGCTGGGACCAATGGAACGAATGGCGTCAATGGCAACACAATTTTGTTCGGGACTTCCAATCCGTCCAACAGCACCACAGGGGTCAATGGCAACTTCTACATCAATACTGCCTCCTATAATATCTTCGGCCCTAAAACACTGGGCGTTTGGGGCGATGGCACCTCTATAATAGGAACGGGTATTGCAGATGGCGGTACAACCGGCCAGGTATTGGTAAAGGTTGATGGCACTGATTTTAACACTACGTGGGAAGATAATTCCTTCGCAAATCTTTCGGGCGAGCCGGTGGATAACACGAATCTTGCTGCGGCCTTAACTACTTTACAGGATAACATCACCGCCGAAACAACAAGGGCCGAAGCTGCCGAAGCGAACAAAGTTGACAAGGTAACCGGCTTCGGCTTAAGCAGCAATGACTATACCAGTACCGAAAAAACAAAGCTTGCCAGCCTGAACAACTATTTCGTTGGCGTGTTTGCCAGCGCTGCAGCTTTATCAAGCGCCCACCCTACCGGTCTTGACGGCCAGTATGCTGTCGTGGAAAGTACCGGTTCAGATGCCGTTGAATACGTTTGGGATACGGCCAATGCTTTGTGGGTGGCCGGCGGAACCGGGAACGTAACATCAGTAAACAGCCAAACCGGCGCTGTAACCTTGAGCACCGATAACATAGGCGAGGGTTCAACAAATCATTATTTCACAGCTGCGAGGGCGATAGCTTCGGCATTAACCGGCTATACTTCAGGCGCCGGAACAATATCTTCATCGGATACTATTTTACAAGCCATACAAAAACTAAACGGCAATATTGCCGCCATACCGGGCGGTGTTTGGGGTGGCATTACCGGTTCACTGGCTTCGCAAACTGATCTCGCAACTGCTTTGGCAGCGCTGGCGTCCCTGGCAAGCCCGGCGTTTACAGGTAATCCGACGGCGCCAACACAAAGCGGTACCGATAGCAGCACCAAATTAGCAACAACTGCCTTTGTGCAAAGCGCGGTTGTTTTAAGCAACAGCGGTTATAAAATATCCTACAATTTTTACCAATCGGTTTTATAAATTTTAAACTAAAAAATCATGAACAGCAGTTCAAATACCACTTCCTTCGCCACGCTCACCAGCGCATACCCGGCAATCGATCTTGCCTCAGGGTTGTCCGCAAATACTGATACTTTAGTTGCAACCGGTGCAACAAATGCGAGTGTCGTGCTTGATATTCTCTTTAGAAATACTGATGCCTCAGACATTGTGAACTTCGATATCATCATTTGTCCCACCGGTTCAAATGCCACAGCCCAATATAACCGGACACAAATCGCCGTTCCGGCCAGCGCGGGAAATAATGGCAGTGTACAGTTAGCTTCGCTGGCCGCCCTCGCACCGCAGTTATTTGATATCGACCTGGCAGGGAACAGGCTGATAACGCTGGAGAGCACCATGTCGGTTTATGTGCGGAATAAAGCCGCATTGACGGCCGATATATATGTGATGGTCAAACAAAGGAATTTCTAAACGGAAAGGCCCCGTTACTTTTATTTCAAAACAAGTTAACATTAAAAAATGCAAGCAGTATCCACATCGCCCTATCATCTATCGATGGCCCGTAAATTCAATACCTGGTACACCATCAGGGACGGTAATTTCAGTGACCCGGGGGTATGGATGAGTAATGGGAGTAAAAAGCATAGTTATCCGCGACCAACCGATAATGTGGTAATCAATCATAAAATTACATTTGATATCGCTGATAAAACCACTACCATAAATAATCTATTTGTTAATGACGCCTTTTTATGGGCACCCGATCTTAATCAAGCACACCTGCGAATAAACGGTAACGTACAGTGTAATGGTTTGTTTGATTTGTCAGGTTCAACAGGGGGAGGCGGGGCGTATGTGTTTATAAATGGAACAGATAATTTCTTTGTCAATTTTGTTACTGGCACAAGTTTAAGCAATATTACTATCGCATATTCATCAAATTTTGATTTTGCAATCCCAAATGTTAACTATTATAATTTAGAAATCGGTGGTAATTATAGTAAAAAAACAATTTATGCCGATCTAAATGTATTAGGACTTTTAACTATTGATTCCACCACAACTTTTGAGTTAAACAATTTTAATGTTTCGGTAAGCGATCTTGCAATTAATGGCGTTTTAAGTAAAAATAGCAGCACGGGAAGTTTTACTGTGACGAATGCCTCTACCGCTAATTTTGCAGGTACTGTTAATTTTACTGGAAGTCCTACGATTAACTGGTCGGGTAATATGAGTGGTGATTTAAGAGGCGGCGTGAACTTCGGTACGGGTACGTTTAATATTCTTACAAATTCAATTTGGGATTTTTCAAGTGGTGGAAATATTCCAAAATCAATAGGTAGCAATTTATTTCTAATTGCCGCAGGTAAAACAGTAACTCTAACAGGAATCGCGGCATGGCTTAATACCGGCACGGTTGATGGTGTAGCGGGCACAAGCACCTTAAATGTGGACACACATTATGCCTTTGGTAACGATAATATAGTAATGGCAACCGGCATCTTCAATTATAATCATAGCGGAACATCCACACTTTGGACTGATAATTCAATAAATATAACAATACCGGTAGTTACCTTTTACAATCTTATTGTTAATAGTGGAACAACAACGCTCTCAGGCAATACAACGGTTAGTAACAGTCTTACAGTCAATAGTACATTGCAGCTTTCATCCTATAACCTTTCGGTTTCTAATGTAAGTTCGATTAATAGTACAGTTTCGGGTTCAGGTTCGGGTATTATAGACTTTAACATAATTAACATGTTCGGCGCAATTTCCTTTACAGGAAGTCCACTTGTTAATCTTTCAGGTGATTTTACGGGCGATTGTAGAGGCGGGGTTAATTTTGGAACAGGGACCGTAAATATTAGGCAAAGTATCATATGGTCAACATGGACAGCCGGTAACGTTGCTGCAACCTTTGCAATAAACTTTTTAATAGCTTCGGGTAAGACAATGCAGAATGTTGGATTAGGTTCAGCATTAGGTGGTTTACAGACAACCGGTACTATTAATGGTGAAGATGCTACGGCTATTTTTGACAACCGAAGTATTTGTAATTATCAAAATGCACAGCAGCCGATGCAGACAGGTCAGCTCTATTGTAACGAAGCTGCTAATACCTTTGTTTATGGTTTGGCAGGTAATCAAGATATAACACTGCCGTCAGATAGTACGCCTGGCTATCAAAATTTAACTTTAAACGGTTCAGGTGCCAAGAAGCTTTTAGGCGATGTATCCGTAATAGGTACTTACCTGTTGGCATCCCCTGCCACGTTAGACTCAAACGGGTTTAGCTTAACCAATCCTTAATCCCGCTTTTTATTATAAAAAAAACGTTTTGACAAGTCGGAAGACGGTTTTTCAATTATACGATAAAATAAATAAGCAAACAAAACGGCCACCGTTATCTCCAAAAAAAGAGCCAAAAGCTGATTGTTGATGGTCCCTAAGCCAAGCCTTTTTGCAAGGCCTAAAAAAACAATTAAAACCAGAGGATGAGTTAAGTAAAGGGAATAAGAAATGTCGCCCAGCTGTTTAAGCGGTTTTATAACAATCTTGAAAAAGGGTATTGCCATGGAAGTGAAAATCAGCAAAATAAAAATAGGTAAGCCGAATTTATATTCAACTAAACATAATAAAAGAAGGGGCAGGATTGTGTTTGACAGGCTCCGTTTTTGATAAAAATTAACTAATGATATCCCGGCCGCAAATATGGGTGCATAGTTAAAAACAAGGTAATAAGAATTTGAGAATGGGATGAGACATGTTAAACTAAAAAGCACGAGAAAAGTGAACTTGAATATTCGATTATCAGAAAGAAAATACAGAATTCCTATCAGCAAATAAAATTGAAACTCTACCGAAAGCGTCCAAAAAACATGGTTATAGAAAGGATATTTTGTGAAAGGAACTGCATAAAATATATGTGCGATCAATTGTCCGGGTATGAAAACAAATCTATGGCCATTGAAAGATGGTAAAAAGGCCAAAAATTCTAAAAGAACGATGGTTAATAAAATAGCAACAAAATAAGAAGGGTCAATTCTTATTGATCTTTTAAGTAGAAATTTAAAAAACTGTTTTGATTCGTAATTGGATCTGTTTAGCGAGTAAACAATAATAAAACCGCTAATTAAAAAGAATACAAATATGCCAGACTGGCCAAAATTAAAAAATGACGATAGTTTAGGATAAGCAGTTAGATCGGAACCGTAGTGACACAGAACAACACCTAATGCGGCCAATCCCCTCAAATATTGAATACTTACTATTTTATTGTCGTTCGACATGTTATCAAATAAACAAAAAATTAAAACACTTCAAACAAATAAATCATGCAAACATCATCACTATTCTCTCTAAACCTAAAAGATCTTGGTAAAGGCCTTTTAGTCGCCGTTGGCGGCGCAGTAATTACGGCCGCTGAAACCAGTGTACAGGCTGGCACACTGACATTTAGCTGGAAAGCCATAGGGGGCGTTGCCTCTGCGGCCGGCTTATCCTACCTGGTAAAAAACTTCTTTACGCCGGCCCAAACGGTTACCCCGGCACAGTGAGAAGGTAAAAGGCGAAAGCTGAAAAGTAAAAATATCAAATGAAAACTATTGAACTCCCGATGGCTATCGGGATGTACTAATCAAACTATGATTATGAAATTAAGTGAAAATGGGGTTAAGCTAATCAAAACGTTCGAAGGCCTGCGTTTAACTGCTTACCGTGATGATGCCGGGGTGTGGACAATTGGCTACGGCTCAACCCATTATCACGACGGAAAGCGAATAAGGCCAGGAGATAAACTTGCCAGTGAAATACAGGCGGATGCGCTGTTGCGAAACACGCTGGGCCAGTATGAAAATGCTGTTAACCAATTGGTTAGAGCGTATATGACCCAAAAGCAGTTTGATGCGCTGGTGTCATTTACCTATAACGAAGGTACGGGCGCGCTCGAAACATCCACCCTATTGATTAAACTCAATGAAGAAGATTATGCCGGTGCCGCCGCACAATTTCGAGCGTGGGATGAGATCACCGATCCGACGACAGGGAAAAAAGTGGTACTGGAAACACTTGTACACCGTCGTAAAGAAGAAAGCAAACTGTTTTTAACCGCTTAGTCCTTTTAAAATCGGTGAAATCAATTTTATATCGATGAAATCAAAAAAACTAAATGGATACGCATTCAATAAATCAAATTGCCTTGCTGCACCCCATAGCCAGGGTCGACTGTACCAATGCCTGGACCGAGGTACAGGCCGCCATGCCGCCAAATGTTAAAGTACAGGTGGGTGAATCGCTTCGAAGCTTTGAAAGAACGGATGCGCTTTATAAGCTAGGCCGCACTGTAGTAAATCCCGATGGCCGGTCGGCTGCCAAACCCATGGGCAATATTGTAAGCTGGGCAAAGGCTGGATTATCATGGCATAACTGGGGTTTGGCGTTTGATATGATCATGGCCACCAATGGCAAAGAAGATTGGGTGGTAGGACCAAACTGGATGAAGGTGGTCGGAATAATGAAAAAACATGGCTGGGAATGGGGCGGCGATTTCCCGGAAGGAAAAACGGACGATCCGCATTTTGAAAAGAAATACGGGCAGACCTTAAACGGATTATTGACCCTGCATAAGGCCGGAAAGTTTATACCCGGCACGTCATATATACAATTTTAATAACCATGACCGCTATTGAACATACCGAACTTAAAGGGATCACTATTAGGAACATGATCGTGACTGTTATAAGCACGGCCAGCATCGTAGCATCAGTAATGACAACCTACTACGGCTTGAAAAATGATATACAGGAGATCAAGAGCAGCCAGGAAACAGAAACCCGGATTAATAATATCCGTCTGAAAATGCTTGAGGGGCAGGTTACCGTTTTACAGGCTGAAATAACTGCGATAAAGGAAAATAAAAAATGATCACAATTTAAGTAAGTGGATATCTTATTCCTGGGGCAATTATTGAAAAGAAGTGTGCCCAGGAGCGGATTCGAACCGCCACATCCTTGCGAATGCCACCCCCTCAAAGTGGTGCGTCTACCAATTTCGCCACCTGGGCTTGTGAGAGATATGAGATGTTAATATGAGATTTGAGACAAAAGCTATCTCACATTTTATATCTCAAATCTCAAATCTAATATCTCATATCTCAAATCTTAAAGGATGTGCCCGAAGAGAGACTCGAACTCTCAAGAGACAATTCTCAACGGCTTCTGAGACCGCAACGTTTACCAATTTCGCCATCCGGGCTTTGTGAGAGATATGAGAAGTGAGATTTGAGATATGAGCTATCTCAAATCTTACTTCTCATATCTAACAGGCTGCAAATATAATTTTTTAAAGTAAATGCCGTCTATATTAAATATAAAAACTACAGCTGCTTTGTAAAAGACGATGTAAAGCGTAATTTCGGAGATCAATTGATAAACCATGCTTAAAAAAACAGGAATTATTTTGCTGATGGCAATGATGTCCGGCTTTTGCGTATCAGCGCAGAAAGCGGATGCCATACTCGGGCAGTGGGCCAATCCCAACCGCCAGGACCACATCCTCATCTATAAAAGAGGGAATAAATATTTTGGCAAGCTGGACTGGATCAAAGTCCCCAACGACGAGCAAGGGAAGCCAAAAACCGATAAAAACAATCCCGACAAAGCGCTCCAATCGCGCCCCGACCTTGGCCTCGAATTACTAAAGGATTTTACATTTGATGGTGAAAAGGTTTATGAGGATGGTACCATTTATGACCCAAAAAGCGGCAAAACCTACAGCTGTAAAATGACATTGGATGGCAATAACCTGAAGATCCGTGGCTACGTTGTCTTCTCCCTTTTTGGCCGTTCAGAAGTTTGGACAAGAGTAAAATGAAGATCCGCAATTTTAGAAATACGGGGCTTTTACTTTTCATTTTATTGCTTGTCAATAATTTAAAGGCACAATCCATTACTATATTACAGCAGGACAAACCTACCAGTATTCGCGGGCTCTCGGTTGTCGATGACAATGTTGCCTGGATCAGCGGCAGTAAAGGTTATATAGCCATTACCCGCAACGGCGGCGAAACCTGGGATTGGCAGCAGGTAAAGGGCTTTGAAAAATCCGACTTCAGGGATATTGAGGCCTTTTCGGATAAGGAAGCCATTATCATGAGTTCAGGAACACCAGCATTAATATTAAAAACTGTTGATGGCGGTGCAAACTGGCAGGTTAAATATAAAAATACTGATACAGCTTATTTCTTTGATGCGATGGAATTTACCAGCAAGCAAAACGGTTATGTACTTGGTGATCCTATAGCAGGTCAATTTGTTTTAATGCAAACAAAAGACGGCGGTGATCTTTGGCAAGCTTCTGACAATCCGCCAGAAGCTTTACCGGGCGAAGCATCGTTTGCAGCCAGTGGCACTTGCCTGGCATTAAATCTTACCAGGGAAAATATTGCTGTTGTAACCGGGGGAAGCAATACGCGTTTAATATTCAGGAATAATGACCAAACGGAGTGGCATTATGAAAATTTACCAATTCAACACGGTAAGCCAAGTCAGGGCGCATTTTCAATGGTATGCGGATATAAAAGCATCGTGATAGTCGGCGGTAATTATTCGCAGGATAAATTAAATGATTCGACAGCCTGTTTTATAAAATTTGATAACAACCCTGAATTTAAACTGACAACAAATAGCACTACCGGTTTTCAATCCTGTGTTGAGTATATTACAGAACAAACATTCCTCTCCACCGGCACCCCCGGCAGCAATATAACTACCGATGGCGGCAAAACATGGACAAAAATAGACAACACCAGCTTTAATGTTTGCCGAAAGGCAAAGCGCGGAAAACTTGTTTTATTAGCCGGAAACGGCGGTAAAATAGGCGTTTTAAAAATGTAGAGGATTGGCAATGAAGTGCTTGCCGGGGCCTTAAAATAAATTAAAATAAGCCTTGCACACCAAATTCAATAGTCCTATATTTGCACCACTTTAAACGAAGGGGTTAAAGTACGATTCTGTAGCTCAGCTGGTAGAGCATAACACTTTTAATGTTGGGGTCCTGGGTTCGAGTCCCAGCAGGATCACCAGAATGTAGCTGGATACAATGTATCCGGCTATTTTTTTATTTGGCTACTCCTTATCTGCTTACATTTCTTTTATTTATTTCTGATAAATTTATATTGACCGCCAGTTTATTTATCATTTCTTGCGGAGATTTGCGGAGAATGTCACAAATAAACTCCGCAAAAATGCGGAGTTTATTTGTTATGCGGAGAATATTTTTTATATTTACCGTACAAATGCGGAGAATATGTATATACACCAACTGAAAGACTGGCCAACCTTTACCTGGGATAGCGAAAAAATATTGCCAGTCTTAGGCAATGTGCGTCATCGCCAGGGAAAATTGCTTGGACAAATGAATGCCCTGGGCTTCAAATTAAAAGAAACTGCATTTCTTGACACCCTTACATTAGATGTAACAAAATCGAGCGAAATAGAAGGTGAACATCTGAATGCAGATCAAGTGCGGTCTTCTATCGCAAGGCGTTTGGGGATTGATATAGCTGGCGCAGTTCCGGCAGATCGGGATGTAGAAGGGGTAGTAGAAATGATGCTGGATGCAACACAAAAATATGAAGAGGACTTAACTGAAGACCGGCTGTTTGGATGGCATGCTGCTTTGTTTCCAACGGGTAGAAGCGGGATGTATAAAATAACAGCAGGTGATTGGCGAACAACGGAAGCTGGCCCCATGCAGGTCGTGTCAGGCGCTATGGGTAAGGAAAAAGTACATTTCGAAGCACCGGAAGCGACGAAGCTTCCCGACGAAATGGGTACATTTTTGAACTGGTTTAACCAGAACAAACAAAATGACCCGGTTATAAAAGCAGCAATAGCACATCTTTGGTTTGTAACAATACACCCTTTTGATGATGGAAACGGTCGTATCACCCGGGCACTAACAGATTTGCTATTAGCCCGTGCAGATCAAAGCCCACAAAGATTTTATAGTATGTCGGCACAAATTCTCCTCGAAAAAAATGCATACTACGATCTTTTGGAAAATACACAAAAGGGCAGTCTGGATATCACCAAATGGATCAGTTGGTTTTTAGATTGTCTTTTCCATTCTATGGACCATACTGAAGAAACCCTTACGGGAGTGTTCGATAGAAATCGATTTTGGGAGCATAATAGCGAAATACCATTAAACAGCCGTCAACGACAAATGGTCGATAAATTATTGGACGGCTTTTTTGGAAATCTTACCAGCTCAAAATGGGGCAAAATGACAAAGTCATCCCCGGATACTGCTTTAAGGGATATTCAGGATTTAATGGACAAAGGAATATTAATAAAAGGACAAAGTGGAGGCAGAAGCACCAATTATACACTGGTGATACCTCAACATAACGTTTAACATGAATATCCTTCTAACAACCCTATCACCTTTCTCCCCAAACCCTCATAGCTGTATTTACTACCAGTTCCATTTTCCGCCATTGGTCATCCATCGTCAGGTTATTTCCATGCGAGGTGCTTGAAAAGCCGCATTGAGGGCTCACACATAAGTTTTCCAGCGGCATGTATTTCGCCGCTTCATCAATGCGTTTTACCACATCATTCATATTTTCAAGTTGCGGAAGCTTGGATGAGATCAATCCCAACACGACCACTTTATTTTTTGGCACAAACCGCAAGGGGGCGAAGTCGCCGCTGCGTTCGTCATCGTACTCCAAAAAGTAAGCATCAACATTTATGCTGTTAAATAATATCTCGGCCACTGGTTCATAACCGCCTTCGGCAAACCAGGTGCTCCGATAGTTGCCGCGGCATAGATGGATGCCTATGGTTAGGTCATCAGGCCGGCCATCAATTACTGAGTTAATTAAGGAAGCGTAAGTTCGCGGCAATTCGTCAGGATCGTCTCCCCGCCCGCGTGCAGCTTCCCTCATTTTAACATCGCACAGGTAAGCCAGGTTGGTATCATCCAATTGAATATAGCGGCAGCCATTTTTATACAGTGCGTTTATTTCCGCTTTATAACAGTCGCTCAGGTCATGAAAGAACTCATCCATTTTGGGGTACGAGTTAATATCGATGGATTTCCTGCCGCCGCGAAAATGCACCATTGTTGGTGACGGGATAGAAACTTTCGGTGTTTGCGTCACTACAGATTTAAGGAAATTAAAATCGGCCACCTGTATATCTTTTACGTGTTTGAGTTTACCCGTAACGCTTAATGTGGGCGGGGTAAACCCATCTTCTGCAGTTTTGGCATTGGGATTAGCCGCAATACCTCCGGATACCGTTACCCCCGACAGCTCTTTTAAAAAATCAAGGTGAAAATAATCCCTTCTGAACTCACCATCAGTGATGGATCTCATGCCCGTCGATTCCAGTTTCTTTACCGTTTCGGCAATTGCATTATCTTCTATTTCCCTCAATTCAGCAGCGCTTATTTCGCCGTTCTTCCAGCGATGGCGGTTTTCTTTTACACCAGGCGTGCGTAATAAACTGCCGACATGGTCGGCACGAAAGGGTGGTTTTATCTTATACATATTTCCTTAATCTTATTTATTTTAGTTCAACCTGAGTTGGCGTGGTTATGGGCAAGAATCCTATCAATGGGCGCTTGCTATTTTCTGCAGATCCTCATCAGGGTGGTTTTTTACCTCGCATTTCACATCAAATACCATCGTTGCTCCGTTTTCTGATGTATATGCCGGCCAATGTGGTAATCCCGGAGCATTTGGGTTACCGGTTTTAGCAAAATTGATCCAGGCGCCGCTCATCTTATCAGCCAATGTATAAGCTTCCTTTCCTCCGCCGGTCATTTCCTGGCAGCGGGCAATATTGTTAAATTCAAAGGCAATATCCATGCAGTGCATGGCTTTATATATCCCATCATTTACAGGGGATTGCCATGTAAATAAATACATATAAACCGGCGCTGCACCGCTAACCGCTTTTTGATTTGCCTGCTTAATGGCCAGCGGCCTGAAATTGAGGTCAATATCTATATAACCTGATGGGTCAGTTGTGTTAGGATAGGCTTTCTTCACCGCCTCCATGTAGGCATCCGCTTTGTCGCCATATCTTTTTTTAAGGTCTGCATTTACTTGTTCCATGGTCCGGTTCCTTGTTCCGGGGTTAAACGGCGTAAATTCATTTTTTGTAGTGCCAACCAACAGTGGAATGTTTTTTGAGATTTCCATAGCGGCCGGATCGGTCATTTGGTAAGGGAAAAAATCACCGTCAAGTACCGGGTCCCAACCCACACCGGGTTTTCCTTCCTTTCTTAATTCAGCGGATACTTTTCGCAATGCCTTTTTGCTTGCTTCATTCAGTACATCGTAAGGTATTTTCTGAAGGGAATCAACCTGTGTGGGCTGGAGATGCAGCTCTTCCAGTAAGGCTGCAGCAACTTTTTGGGTTGAAGATTTTTCGTCAAACCTGGTGATATAGCTGCCGCTTTGTACAATAGCTTTTTGAAACAGACCCTTTGCTGAAGGTGCATTCATTAAACAGGTAACTTTGCCACCACCCCCTGATTGACCGAAAATGGTCACGTTACCAGGATCGCCGCCAAACTCGGCTATGTTGCTTTTTACCCATTGGAGGGCGGCAACCAAATCAAGCAGGCCTGCATTAGCCGAGCCTTTGTATTTGTCCCCATAGGCAGAAAGGTCTAAAAAACCGAGGACATTTAAACGGTGGTTTACTGAAACAACTACTACATCGCCTTTCCGGCTAAGGCTTTCGCCATCGTAGGACGGCAGTTCGATAGATGATCCGGCCGTAAAGCCCCCGCCATGCAGCCAAACCATCACCGGCCGCTTTTTACCATCATTTATTTTTTGTGTCCAGATATTCAGCGATTGGCAATGTTCGTTCTGATAACCCCAGTCATGCTCGAAAGAAAATTCACTTTCATCGTTAACCGTGGTTGTGGGATCAGTGGGGCAAACCGGCCCGTAAGTCATTGAACTCCGCACGCCCTGCCAGGGGTTCGGTTTTTCGGGGGCCATAAAACGGCCAGCCTTTGCATATGGTATCCCTTTGTAGGTAAATATACCATCGTGTATGTACCCTTTTACTTTCCCGCTTTCGGTATTGGCAATCGCAATATCATTACCTGCGATAATACTTTGGCTGAATGAAAAAATTGGTAGCAGCAGAATAGCTAAAAGCGTCCAAAATGTTGTTATTTTCTTCATGATCTCTATGGTTTAATTGGTTTGTTATTTAAATAATCAGTTTTTGTTTAAGCGCGCGTTATTTAATACCCGGTTTATAAATTCACTACATAATCCCAGGGAATTTCCCGGGTCGAAAATTTTATCAACCTGGTGTTGCGAAAGGATTGTATTTACGGCAGGATCTTCCATAACAACAGCCTTCAAATGCCTTCCTTCATCTTTAGCTTTAACACAGCATTGCTCAACCAATTCATGGGCTTCCGTCCTATTCATTTTACCGGCTAAAGCCAACGAAACACTTTCGGCAAAAATCAGCCCGTTTGTGAACTCAAGATTTATCAACATCCTTTCACTATCCACTTCAAGCCCGTTGGTAACGATGAGGGCCTGGTGAAGCGCACCCGCTGTTAGTTTAACTATGGTCTCCATTGTTTCCCACTCCGCATGCCAGTTTCCTGTGCCTCTTTCATGCTCCTGTACCATGCCCGTAAATAAACCTGAAACCAACGGCGGAACCCTTTGGGCGATTGCAAGGCAGATAATTGATGATACAGGGTTCCGCTTATGCGGCATGGTTGAAGAGCTACCCTTCCCGGCAGCTAAAGGTTCAAATACTTCGCCAACTTCGGTTTGCATTAACAGGCTGATATCATTCCCGATTTTACCGATATTGCCTGTGAGGATGCCTAGGGCCGACGCGATCTCAACGAGCCTGTCGCGCTGGGTATGCCATTGGATCAAAGGCATGTTTAATCCAAGCTGGCTGCACATTTCTTCTGCAATTAAAATGCCCTTATCGTCCATTCCCGATAAGGTGCCAACCGCGCCGCCTAATTGAAGTGCGAGGTTTTCAGCTAATAAATTTTCAATTCGCTTTTTTGATCTTAACATCCCATCCAACCAGCCGGCCACCTTAAAACCAAATGTAATTGGGCGTGCATGCTGCAGAAAAGTACGGCCGATCATAATAGTGTCCCTGTGTTCTTCAACAAGCAAAACAAGCTGCCGGGTGAGTGTATCAAGATCATCGCGGATCAGTTTGAGAGCGTCGCTTAATTGGAGTACAGTCGCGGTATCAATTACATCCTGGCTTGTAGCGCCAAAATGAACGTAACCGGAGGCATCTGCATCTGCTTCGTCAACTATTTGAGTTAGCTGTTTTACCAATGGAATAGCCGCATTTCCGCTTAATGCTATTTGCTGTTTTAGCAGAGCAATATCTATTTTGTTTACGTCACAACTCTTTTCAATTAAAAGGGCCGAAGAGGCAGGGATCAAGCCAAGCTTCGCCTGGGCTTTTGCCAACGCGGCTTCAAAGCGGAGCATATACCCTACCTGTAATGAATCACCATACAATTCATTTACAGCTTTCGAATAAAATAGATTTTCGTAAAGGCCCATATTTTAATTAAACTTTTTCGATGATCACTGCATAGCCCTGGCCGACGCCAACACACATGGTCACCAAAGCATACTGTTTATTTTGTTTGTGCAATTCAATAGCTGCCGTTTGAATAATACGTGTACCCGACATCCCCAGCGGATGGCCAAGCGCGATGGCCCCGCCATTCGGATTGATCCGGGGATCATCGTCACTTAACCCCAATGCACGAATTACAGCTAACGACTGAGCCGCAAAAGCTTCATTTAATTCAATTACGCCTATGTCGTTGAGTGTTAACCCCGCTTTTTTTAATGCTTTTTGTGTTGCAGCAACAGGCCCTATACCCATGATCCTGGGTTCTACTCCCACCACAGCTGATGCTACGATACGTGCTTTGGGTGTTAGATTGTATTTTTTTAAAGCATCCTCCGAAACTACGTACATTGCAGCTGCGCCATCGTTCAAGCCGGAAGAATTCCCGGCTGTAACACTTCCCCCCTCTTTTTTAAATGCCGGTTTAAGTTGCGCCAGTTTTTCTAATGTTGTACCCGGCTTAATAAATTCATCTTCACTAAATAATACCGTTCCTTCTTTTTTCAGGGGTATTTGAACCGCCACAATTTCTTCGGCTAACCGGCCGGATTCTCTTGCATTTTTCGCTTTCATTTGCGAGTTATAAGCAAACTGGTCCTGGTCTTCACGGCTGATATGATAAATATCCACCAGGTTTTCGGCAGTGATACCCATAGCGTCGGCGCCATATAGCTTCTCTATTTGCGGGTTAATAAAGCGCCATCCAAAGCTTGAATCAAACATTTGGGCATCACTGCCAAATGGCTTTGCTGATTTGGAGATCACGTAAGGGCCCCTCGTCATATTTTCAACACCACCTGCTATAAAAACATCCCCATCCCCCGCCTTAATCGCCCTCGATGCCTGTATCATTGCGGACATTCCTGATGAACATAACCTGTTAACTGTTTCTCCCGGAACGGTGTAGGGTAAACCAGCCAACAACAAAGCCATACGGGCAACATTCCGATTATCCTCGCCGGCCTGGTTAGTGCAGCCCAATATCACGTCATCAATAGCTGCTACTGGGATTTGGGGGTTACGCTCAGTCAATGTCCGTATCACCAATGCGGCAATATCATCAGGGCGGACAGTGGATAGCGATCCACCGAAACTTCCGATAGGTGTACGGATGCCATCAATTATATATGTTTCCCTCATCTTATTTTAAATTTTGCTGATGTCTTTGCACTTACTTCTTCCAGCGACGCGCCGGGCATCAGTTCGATTAAAGTTAATTGTTCATCCTGGTAATTAAATACCGCCAGTTCCGTAATGATCATATCAACAACCCCGGATGCTGTTAACGGCAAGGTACATTTAGGGACTATTTTTGGAGATCCGTCGGCATTAACATGGGTCATTAATATGATCAATTTTTTTGCTCCGGCAGCTAAATCCATGGCCCCGCCAACCCCAAGCAAGGGTTTGCCGGGCACTGCCCAATTGGCCAGGTCCGCGTTTTCATCGACTTCGAGGCCACCCATAATGGCAACATCAATATGGTGGCCGCGTATCATGGCGAACGAATCAGCGCTGTCAAAATAACTGCTTCCCGGCAAAGCCGTTACGGGAATCTTACCTGCGTTAACCGGGTAATCCATGGCCCCGCCCCCATCAGCGGGGACCGGGCCAACTCCCAGCATTCCATTTTCAGAGTGTAATGTAATTCCATGTTCTTCATTTATCAGGTCGGCAACCAATGTCGGGATCCCGATACCTAAATTTACAACATCGCCCTTTTTCAATTCCATCAATGCCCTTTTTGCCATATTCATTCGGCTATCATCTACTTTTTTTGAAGATAAAACCGAAGCAGAAATCCCCAAATCTTCCACGGTTAGGTTGGCCTGGACCAAAAAATCAACATAGCAGGATTGCGTGTGCACACATTCAGGGGCTATTGCTCCAACAGGCACAATCTCTTCAGCTTCTGCTATTACCAGGTCGGCCGCGGTTGCCATTGCTTTGTTAAAGTTATTTTCTGTCATCCGATATTGTAAATTTCCGGATTCGTCGGCCCGCCATGCCCGGATAAACGCCACATTGCCTCGAATACCCTTAATAAATACCTGTTCTTCACCGTCAATTATTTTTGTTTCGCGATCTTTTGCTATTAATGTCCCGGCAGAGGTCGGCGTATAAAATCCACCTATGCCGGCCCCTCCCGCCCTGATAGCTTCGGCAAGTGTTCCCTGCGGTAACAGTTCGTACTCCACTTCACCATTTTGAGCCGCTTTTACAGCATCAGGATTTGAAGTAAAAAAAGATCCGATTATTTTTTTTATTTGCCCGTTGCGGAGCAGGCGCCCCCCGCCGAGGCCCGGTTCGCCGGTATTATTGCCAATAAACGTTATGTTCTTTGTTCCCGTTTCGGCAAGCGCATGCATTAAATGGATCGGGTTACCGGTCATCCCGAACCCGCCCTGCAACAGCGTATCGCCGTCCTTAACCATTCGCGCAGCTTCCATCGCTGTTATTTGAGGTATTGATTTCATCTATAGCTTGCCCTTAATACAGGATTTTTAAAAGTTTAAAATTTCTGAGTGCTTGTGACAATGTAAAATTCACTTATTTTTTTCAACAATAGCCGGGGCGGTTTCTTTCAACCAGAAACTTATCAACGCTCCCGCAGCCACGCCAAAAAGTGCTAAATAAAGAACATTTTGAATGCCGAAATTTTTAGCGATATACCCCCCAATGAAAGGAGCAACGCCACCACCAAAAATTTCCCCTGCACCCACAATAAGTCCGATTGCAGAAGCAACCAAGCCGATTGGAGCAGATTCGGCAGCAATTGGCCCTGTAATTAACCCAATATTGCCAAGGCAACAAAGTGAAACAATAAACAGGCTAATAAACAAATAAGTTGTATTGGATGTGATGCCCGAAAATATCCATACAAATATTGCCGCGAATACAAAACTTACAATAACTACCTTTTTTCTTCCCAAAATATCCGAAAGCCCGGGCAGCGCGAATTGCCCCACGAAGCCCCCAAAACCAATGGCAGACATTACAAACCCCATTTGCTGCGGATTTAGATGTATATAGTTTTCTAAATATAAAGGGACCATGCCGCTGAGCACAAAAATGCAGGCCATTGAACAAAATAATAGCATCATGCAAATAACTATGTTCCTGGTTTTAAAAATTTGCAGCCAATTTGAGCCGGCACCTGAATGATTGGTTTCAGTATTTTCTGGATTTAACTCACCGGGCTCTCTTAAAACAAAAAACAATAAGATGCCCACAATAATACCGGGTATTGCTACTATCCAAAAAACCTGGCGCCACGAAGGGACTACCCTTAAAAGTTGTGTGGCTATTATGGGGCCAAGCGCTAAACCAAATAAAGGGAAGCCGCTTTGTTGAATTCCCTGCATCAATCCCCGGCGCGCCGGTTTGGCGGCTGCTGCCGTGGCTGCAAAACTTGCGGGACAAAATGCGCCTTCTGTGGCTCCCATCAATCCCCTGATTAAAATTAAACTTACCAGCCCGCCGGCCATTCCGGAAACTCCGGATAACAGGGAAAAGAAAATGATAGCAGGGATAAGAATTTTCCGGTGCCCGAATTTATCGGATAGCTTTCCGGTGGCGATTGCAAATATTCCCCAAAGAATGCCCAACACGCCAAATATGTCGCCGGCATCCTGGTAGTTTAAGTTTAAATCCTTAATTATAGCCGGTAAAAGCGGGGAAATAATCCACCTGTCTAAACCCACCAGGCCAAACCCTAATGAAAGTAAGGTTACCGCTTTCCATTCATATTGCCTATCAAAAGTTTTCATTTAGATTTTTAAGATTGATTTTACCAGCCCATTTACTTTTAACATTTATTTTATTTCCCAAAAAGTTTTTCAAAAGCATCCATTAATATCTTTTCCGCGTTGGGCCGGGTAGTTGTTTGTCGCATAGCAATATGGAAATCCGGTCTTACCAATAGGCAGCCACTTTCGTTAATTTCCCGTTCATCCGCCCATGCGCCATACAGGTCGACATACTTACAGCCTGCGCCGATCTTTACAATTTCTATCGGGATATCCAAGGCGGTTGCTGCGGTTTCGGCCGCATCTCCCCAGGCGTCGCCACCAATGCCGGTTATAAGGGTGAATTTGCCATGCCCGCATACATCCAGCGTCGAAATTTTATGGCCATTTTCCCCGAGCCATACATGGGGCAAATGGGCGCCCGACCTTGTACTCGACTGATAATACAATTCCTGGTCCCGTTTCCATTCAGGTTCAGGTTCGCTATCCGGAATAATTGCGTCAGAGACATACCGCTGGTTCATTTCCACTCCATGACAATTAAATTCGTAAGATTTGAAAAGAATCGCCTTACGCAATTTTTCCCTTTGCATCGCAGCCACTGATGAATCTTCCTTACGCGCCTCCATATTGGCTTTCATTAGTTCGGGGTCTGCCGTGTTTGTCAAACCAAGCGCTTCGAAAATAGGCCCAAACTCTTGAATACTTTTATTTGCCCTGGTCACGATTTGTTTTGCGACAGGCGAACGTTCTGCATTATAACTTTCCAACAGGGTAGACCCCGCTTTGCCTTTAAGCACCAATGCCAGTTTCCACGCTAAGTTGAAAGAATCCTGGATCGAGGTGTTTGACCCTAATCCATTGGATGGCGGATGGCGGTGTACGGCATCGCCTACGCAGAATATTCTGCCTTTGCTGCTTCTTGTCGCATAACATTCATTAACCGTCCAGATCGAAGTTGTGACTACCTCAACAGGGATCGAATGGTCGCCGATCAGGTTATGTACAATATTTATGGCTTCATCGTTATCTAATTTAGGTGCCCCCTGTTTAATATCATACCCCCATAAAATTAACCATTCGTTCCATGGGCGTATCATTCTCACCAATCCCATTCCGATCCCTCCAACATCCGAGCCTGGCTGTAAAACCCAATAAAGTACGCTCGGGCGATGGGCCACATATTTCGACAGGTCCATTTTACAAACAATGTTAATACTGCCCGCCTTACCCATCGTTCCCTCAAAAGGCAAATCAATATCCTTTGCTACCTTGCTGTTTCCGCCATCAGCACCTATTAAATATTTTGCTCTTATTTGATATTCTTCCTTATTTAGATGGTCAAATACAGTGGCCGTTATACCCTCGCTATCTTGTTCTGAATGCAGGTATTCTGTATCGAATCGAAAACGCGCACCCCTCATTCCTGCGGTATTAACAAGTATTGGTTCGACCAGGTTCTGCGGAATATCGCAGATCATGGTGGGGCTTGCCAATGTATAATCAGCCATCCGGTTAGGGTGTGTGCCCCAGGAATGAAGCCTTCCCAATTCTTCACCAGCTATACTTGTACAAAAAATATTATTTCCCATTAAATCCTGCGGGGTACTTTTTGCCATCATCTCTTTTTCAATTCCCAAATCCCTGAACACTTCCATAGTGCGCTGATTGGTGATATGTGCCCTGGGTGTCCGGGCTAACCAATTGAATTTGGTGATGACCGTATTTTTTATTCCATAAGTACTTAAAAGCGCCGACATAGCAGAACCCGCCGGGCCGCTGCCAACAATTAAAACATCTGCTTCAAATTTTACATTCTTAATTTTTTCATCCATAAGGTCTTATTTTTTTGGCGACCATTTACATTATTATTCCAGGCGGCCGTCGTAAGCCATCTTTAGTAAAGTTTGGTAAAGTTTTTCATTAACAGGAACTGGGTTAGGGTATTTTGCTGCGCTAAGTATATTCACCGCTCCAGGGATATTTTTTTCTTCAAAACCAATTGTCTTTAATGAAGTGGCCGCTCCCATATCCTCTGCCATGCTTTTTAATTTGTTCGCCGGTTTTTTATCATCAAGCACCGTTTGCAAATCGCTTATTAGCGAGGCTGAAAGCCCCGGCATTTGACATTTTAGAACATACGGGAGCAGCACAGTGTGCACCTTACTGTGATCCATGTTAAAACTGCCGCCCAGCACATGAGCAGTTTTATGATGAAGCGACATGGCTACTTCACACAACGCTTTACCGGCGAGGTAAGAACCAAATTGCAGCAGGCTGTTTGCATCTTTCAAAGATTTTTCCGCGATCAATTTTTCCATTCCTTCTTTTAAAAACTCAATTCCCGTTAATGATAAATGATAAGTAACCGGGTTGCTATCATGCGCATACAAAGCTTCGATTAAATGGGCCATCGCGTTCATCGAACTGGTAGCGGCAAGCAGGAGCGGCAAGCCAGCTGTTAGTGATGGGTCATAAATGACTGACTTTGGTAAAACCACCATGTCCCTGCCAACATTTTTCATACCGGCTGAACTTATGCCGTAAATATTTGTCATCTCCGAGCCTGCATACGTCGTTGGAACTGCCAAGATAGGCAGGCGGTTTTGTAATGCCATGCCTTTTGCCAGCCCAATTGCTGAACCACCGCCAATGGCTATGACCAGGTCAGATCTGTTTTCCAAAGCAAGGTTAACCGCTTCTTCAACAACTTCATTTGGTACGTGCTGAATAGTTTTTGAAAAATGAAAAACATTTGTTTGTCCAATGGATGCAGCTAATTTATCAACAATTGGCATGGCCCTGTTTGCTGCAATAACAAATAGCCGGGTGCCACCCAGTTCTTTAACTATGTCAGTTATTTTTTCTAATTGCCCTTCTCCAAAATAAATTTTATCAGGAAAAGACTGGTAAATAAAATTCATAGCATTTCAATTGATCTTGTTAAGTATGAAATCATATTCAACCTCGTAAAAAGGGCTTTGAAAACCCAGTGCTTTTGCGTCGGAGGCTGAGTTATTCAGTTTAAACTCTAAAATCAAGGAATCCTTTACGCCAAAAACGGCATCGGAATTGAGATATTCATCCCCCTTAACAAACAGATGGGTAATTAATCTCTGGTAGCCGGGAACCATGATCATGAAATGAATGTGCGCGGGCCGCATGGCATGCCGGCCTGCCGCCCGCAGCACTTCTCCCACCGGTCCATCAGTAGGAACCGGGTAGGCAGCGGGCTTAATGGTTTTAAACCAAAACTTTCCGTCGGGGTTTGTTTTAAAGATGCCTCTTAAATTCACTTCCGGCTGGCCCATTTCCTGCACATCATAATAGCCAATATCATCCGATTGCCATACATCAATAATTGCATCAGGAATGGGATTGCCATTAATATCTGATATTTTTCCACGCACTAAAGTTGCCTCTCCCCTTTCAAGTTCGGGGCCTTTAGCGATCATACTTCCCATTTCCATGGGCGGGGCCGAAGCATGAAACGGGCCTGTTACCGTTGATTCTGTAGCCCCATTATTATTGCGATGATTAATAGAATCAACCAGCATTGAAACACCGAGCACATCTGATAACAGAATAAATTCCTGTCTTTTGTCGGTGCATGTTTTACCTGTGCGCGTGAGGAAGTCTATCGCCTTAAACCATTCTTCTTCCGTTGGCTCAACATCCCTGATAAAATCATGTAAATGAGTTATTAATTTGGTTAAAATTGCTTTTGTGCGTTCGTCCTTACAATTTAAACGGGCCAAAACCATTTCTGTAAATTGTTCCATGTTGTTGTTGTTTAAGCAATTTTAAATCCCAAGTGGCGTTTGTTGCTGTTCAGGGTTTTAAATATCAAAAAATACTGTTTCCCTATCGCCCTGCATGTGAATATCAAAATGATACTCCGTTCTCCCATTCCCATAGTTTAGTGTTGCAATTAATGTGTTTCTTCTTCCAGCGTTAATCGAACTGAAAAGAACATCCTTGTCATTTATTTCATCCGAAAAATAAATCCTGGTATGAAGCAGGTGCAACGAGCCACGCATCAGCAACATTACATTGATGTGCGGGGCCCCTCCGCTTTGTGATCCGGGTTTTATGGTTGTAAATGAAAAAGAACCGTCGGGGTTTGTTCCCGTCCCTACCCTTCCAAACCCCGTAAAACCATCATTCTTCCGGTCTATCGGTATTTTCCTGTATCGACCCGTTTCATCAGCTTGCCAAAGTTCTACCAGCGCATCTGTGATAACAGCGCCGGCTCCATCAAAAACCTTTCCTGTAATATAAATTCTCTCGTCGGGAGATCGCTCATCTACCAAAACGTCATTTACAATGCTGTCAAACGGATAACCATACTGCTCCGCAGATAAACTGTAAGCGAAAAAAGGCCCGACCGTTTGTGACGGTGTCGTTTCAAGTGTCTCCATCATTCAAAAGGGGTTCTTTTACTGCCGTTCAACACAATATTAAACTCATAGGCCAATGCAAACTCCACCTCCGTCCAATCCATCCTGAATTTTGCCACCAATAGGTGTCGGGCATGTTTTGGAACTGATTGGTAAATAGGGTCAAATTCAAACAATGGGTCGCCCGGAAAATACATTTGAGTTACCAGGCGGTGCTCAATTTGATGCCCCATTATCGAAAAATGAATATGGTTAGGCCGCCAGGCGTTGTAATGATTACTCCATGGATAAGCGCCGGGTTTTATGGTATAAAACATGTATCCCCCTTCTTTATCAGTCAGCATTCTTCCGGCGCCCAAAAAATTAGGATCAAGCGGTGCGTCATGTATTTCGGCTTTATGGATATATCTGCCCGCAGCATTGGCCTGCCATATCTCTATGAGCACACCGGGCAGCGGCCTGCCGTATTGATCGGTAACTTTACCAGCCACTTTTATTCGTTCACCAATTGGCTGCCGGTCCTTCATCGCGTTTTTGGTGAGGTCATTATCAAACTCACCGATACACGACTCTCCAAAAACGGGCAATGACAGATCCTTGATAAAATCTTTAACCAACATCAGTGGTTTTGTGGGACTGCGTAAAATGGTTGATTTATACGCGGGGTAAAAATGAGGCGGCTGGGTATCATTATCCTTTATTTCTGTCTCCATCGTCGTTTTTACTAAAGATTTCTTTAGCGATCTTCATCGCGCTGTTGGTTACCGGGACACCGGCGTATACACCGGTATGCATCAAAACTTCCTTCACATCATTCGGGCTTGCACCCGTATTACGGGTTGCTTTTATATGCAGGGCCAGCTCATTATCCAGCTTAAGCGCCGCCAATATGGCAATTGTGATCATGCTGCGCTCACGTTTGGTAAGCCCAGGCCGCGACCAAATGGCCCCCCATGCGCTATTAGTAATATATTCCTGGAAATCCTTATCAAAGTCAGTTTTATTGGTCTCGGCAATATCGACGTATTCGTCCCCCAAAACACTTCTGCGGGTTTTCATCCCGGTATCGTATAAACTTCGTGGTGTGCCGGGACTGTTGTTATTTACAAATCTTAATAATAGCGTGGCAACTGTTAAAGGCTGTTCCGCACAAGGGATATGGCCAACGCCATCAATTTCAATAAATTCAGCCCCGGGTATTTTTTTTGCTGTGTCGCGCACCATTTCAGTGGGTACCGATCCATCTTCCGAGCCCGCTATCAGCAAAGATGGCGATCTGATCAATTGAACCTGGTCAGTCAGGTCATTATCCTGCAAGGCCCTGCATGCTTTTATGTAGCCAGCGGTATTTGTGTTACAAAGCATAGCCCGGTAACCGGCCAATTCAGGTTGCCTGTTAGCATGAAAACTTTTAGAGAACCATACTTTTAATATATCATCCGCGATGGACGATACCCCCCCGGCATTAACTTTACCGATGCGGGTCTCCCAGCTCTCGAAAGTGCCAACTTTCGGTGCGGAATTACTGACTATCAATTTTTCTATCATTTCGGGATAATGAATTGCCACGTACTGAGCTATTACCCCGCCTATCGAAAGCCCTGTTAATATAACCTTATCTACGTCAAGTGCATTTAATAAATTGATAATATCCTCTGCATAATCCGCAATCTCATAACTTCTTTCGGAAACTTCCGACAGGCCATGCCCCATCTTATCGTACCGTAATGTAGAACCATGCTGTTTTAATTCCTTAACAACCCCATCCCATATCCTGAGATCGGTGCCTAATGAATTGATAAATAAGAAAACAGGTGTGTCGCCCGCCGCCGGATATTTTAAATATTCGTAATGAATATTGATGCCGTTTACTGATATAAAATCCATAGGGTAATTTAAGTATTTTATTTTAAAACGGGTAATGCCTTGGGGTCGTTTGTATGGTGATCCACCTTAGTTCGGTAAATTCATCCACCCCGGCTTTCCCGCCAAACCTGCCATAGCCACTACCTTTAACACCTCCAAATGGCATTTGTGCTTCATCATGAACCGTCGGGCCGTTAACGTGGCAAATGCCTGATTCTATCCGTTTGGCGACCTCAAAAGCACGGCCTATATCTTTTCCGAATACCGCCGCAGATAAACCATATTCATTATCGTTTGCACAAGCTATAGCTTCCTCTATACTATTAACCCGCACAATCCCTTTTACCGGTCCGAAAGATTCTTCATGGTAAATTTCCATATCGTTAGTAACATGATCGATGATGGTTGCCGGGAAAAGGGTATCCTCCGCCTTTCCGCCGCAAACCAATGTTGCACCTTTGGCTAAAGCATCGTCAATTAAATGGTTACATCGCTGAACGGTTGACATATCTACCACCGAACCTAATACCACCGGTCCGTTACGCGGATCGCCTAAAGGTAAACAGGAAGCTTTGGCTGCGAACCGGGCTACAAATTCATCGCCGATCTTATTGTCGACAATGATTCGTTCAGTCGACATACAAATTTGCCCCGAGTTAGCAAACGCCCCGAACGCAGCTGCATTTACGGCGGCATCGATATCGGCATCATCCAAAATAATCAGAGGGGCTTTTCCACCCAATTCTAAAACCGCCTGCTTTAAATATTTGGCGCAGGTTAGGGCAATTACTTTTCCCACTTTGGTTGAACCTGTAAAGTTTACACGTTTGACTGCAGGGTGGGCAATTAATGTTTCTACAATTTCGGCAGCGTCTTCGGGCGCGTTTGTGATATAGTTTACTACGCCGTCCGGGATACCGGCTTCCTGCAACGATTCTATGATCAGCTGGTGTGTTTTTGGGCAAAGTTCCGAACCTTTGAATACAACAGTATTACCGCAAGCCAAAGGCGTGGCGACAGCCCTGACTCCCAAAATAATAGGCGCATTCCAGGGGGCGATGCCTGCAACTACACCCACCGCCTGGCGGAAACCCATAGCCAGACTACCCGGCACATCGGATGGGATTACTTCCCCATTGATCTGTGTAGTTAAAGCTGCGGCCTCGCGGAAAATATCAGCAGCAAAATGGGCATTAAACCCAGTCCATAAATTACTTGCACCGGTTTCTTCCTGCAGCACTTCTATAAACTGCCCGGTTTTTGATTCGAGGATCCCGGCTGCTTTTAAAAGGATATTCCTCCTGGCGCCAGGGCCGGCAGCCGACCATGCCGGGAAGGCTTTTGCAGCCGCATCAACCGCCGCGATCGCATCCTGTTTGGTCGCTGCTGCCGCAGTAACGGCAATTTCGCCTGACAAAGGGCTGTTGCGTACAAATGTTTTTTTGTTAGAGGATTTAACGGCCTGGCCGTTTATCAATAAATCTACATTGACCATGACGAATATTTTTAATGTATGTGGTACTTCGTTTTTATATCGCTTTTAATCCTACGTAATTTTCAGCTATGGTAGTTGCCTGCGCCACAGACAACCTTATATAATCAAACCTTGATTTTTGCAGTTGGTATTCAAATGAGCCATGTTCAGCCTGTTTATGAAACAGGTAGGTCATGAAGTTTGAAAAGTCCTGGGCGCGCCATATTCTCCGGAGGCAATTCGCCGAATATGCATCCAGTTGATCATCGCTCTCATTTTTATACCAATCAACTAACGCCTCCGCAAGGAACCGGGTATCAGCGACTGCCAGGTTAAGCCCTTTGCCCCCCGTAGGCGGAACTATATGCGCTGCGTCTCCCGCTAAAAATAACCTGCCATATTGCATATTATCAATCATATAGCTGCGCATGGGCGTAATGCCCTTTTCAAATATCTTTCCCCTATTCAGTGTAAACCCTTTTGTTCCTAAGCGTACTGCTAACTCGTCCCATATTTTTTCATCGTTCCAGTTGTCGATGGTATCGCCGTTTTCCACTTGCAGATACAAACGGCTGACTTTTTCAGAACGCAGGCTATGCAATGCGAAGCCTCTTTCATGATATGCATATATCAGCTCATCACTTGACGGTTCAGCATGAGCCAGGATGCCTAACCAACTGAATGGGTATTCTTTGCTGTACGTTTTATAACAATCAGCCGGAAGTGTCTGGCGCGAGATACCATGAAAACCATCGCAACCTGCAACAAAATCACAGCTTAGCTGGTGCTCAATTCCATCCTGTTGATAAAAAGCTACCGGGCTTGTTTCAATTCCCTTAATATTGTACACTTCAGCTCCGAATAAGATTGGGACACCCTTTTCAATATTGGCGGCAATCAGGTCTTTTACTACTTCCTGCTGCCCATAAATGGTAATACTTCTTCCATGGGTAAGCTCCTCAAAGGGGACCCTTATTCTTTCGCCATTAAAGCTGAAAATAACGCCCTCGTGTTTAAGGCCTTCTTTGTTTAACCGGCCTGCAATTCCCAATTCATTAAAAAGATCGACCGTATTCTGCTCCAGTAACCCGGCCCGGACACGCGATTCACAATAGGCACGACTTTGATTTTCGAGCACAATGCAATTAACACCCTGCTTTTTTAAAAGCAGGGCAAGTGTAAGGCCGGCGGGGCCGGCGCCTATAATGCCGACTTGTGTTCTATCAATCATCTTTATCAGGCCAGCCACTATTACAAGCGCGCAATAGTTTTTTTAATCCAGGTTATTGGAACTGCTAAAATATGGGTAGGCAAAACAAATTATTTGGATGATTTAATTTAAAACTTGGACAGATCAAACATTATATCTAACTTAAGGCTTGATTTAGGATACGCCTCAAATGAAAAATGTTATTTTAAATTACGGGCTGTACGGAGATGTTGACAAAACACTCCTGCCTGATTTCGTGCATTGCGAACCACTTGAAACACGGAGCAAGAAGTACAACTGGATAATTAAACAGCATTTACACGTCGATCTATACCAGGTTTTTTACTATGAAGAAGGCTCTGGAACAGTACTCAGTGAAAACAGTAAAATAAAATTAGAGTCGCCCTGCCTGCTGGTGATCCCCGAAAATACACTTCATGGATTTGAACAGGCGCCTGATATAAAGGGTACAGTAATAACATTATCCTCAACATATCTTGAAAGGTTATTTAACAATGCCCCTTCTATCAGCATAGCTTTAGGAAAACTGCAGCTTTTTAACAAAACTGGCAATAAAGAATTATTTGAAAAGATCATTCTTTCACTTGAAGCTATCAGGAATGAGCTTTTCGACAGCTATCCCCAGCGTGAAATAATGCTCCAATCCTTATTTACAACCCTATTTACCAGGATATTCAGGTTTTCAAACCTTCAGCATATCCAATCTTTATCCGAAGACAATAAAAGTATAAGCATCTTAAAAACATTTCTAAAAAGTATCAGAAGAAATACAGCCCCTCATAAAACGATATCCGAATACGCCCGGGAGCAAAATATTACCCCGGTTCATCTTAACCGGGTATGCCAGTTCGTTTCACAAAAATCAGCTTCCGAAATTGTACAGGAATATTATATTTCTGAGGCAAAAAAATATTTCAGCCACACCTCACTAACGATATCAGAAGTTGCCTATGAGCTAAATTTTGAAGATCCGGCGTACTTCTCGCGGTATTTCAAGAAAAAAGAAGGTATTTCTCCAAAGGCTTTTATCAAAAGACACCTTAATTAATCAGAGCCAGGAATCGACGATCACGAGTCAAGATAATAAAAAGGTAAAATCAGTGTATATATAGTGACAAAGCTTTTTAATTGGCCGCGATCAGGGATCTTCATCCTGGTGTTATTTTCGTTGCCGTTAATTGGCAAAAGAATGGGCTTTACTTTTAAAATTATCTTAAACAATTTTGATACTTTTGGTATTAACTGTTATAAAAACATAAGGTTATGAAATACGCATTTATAATTGGCTCTAATGCTTTTGTAGTTGCCAGCAAGGTTTTAAGCTATGCGGATAGCGATGGTGAAAAAGAGTTTTTAAGGATCAACTCCATCTATCACGATTTACCGCCGGGGGCAAAAGAACCGCATCTTGATATTGATCTTGATATTAAAGATATTGATGGCACGCCGATTTTAATGCTGGCTAACCACACTTTAAGTTCGTCATCATACACCATGAAACAGGAACGAAACTCGGTACAGGTTTTAAGGGCCGACGGCTCGTTGATCATGCATGTGCACCAGCTTGATGACGATTCGGCAATGAGCCTGGAGCATAATATCACCGCTGAGCTTGAAGTTAATATGCCAATCGTTGTTATCCGGATTAATGGTGAATTTATGGCCGGAGGACTTCGCATCAGTGCCGAAAACGAAAAACTGTATATTAACGATATAGTTTACGCCAATTCAGTACTGGCAGGTAAAAATCAATTGCATTTTACAACCAATGGTGTTGTGTTGTAGTTGAAGATTAGTGGTTCATAGTTCATTGCAAAACCATTATTAAGTCAAGAGCGTTTGCGTCAAATATCTCCGTGCACCCAACCGCGGGCCCGCTGCTTGTAAAGCCCCATTACCAACTGAACCATACGATTGTAGGTAGCAAGGCCACGGGGTTGATTATTGGCTTTCAGGAACCTATCGTAAAAAATGCCGCTTAATATACCGGCCCGGCCCTGGTACGAAAGCCAGTATGCGCGTTCAGTATTAAAATCGCCTTTTACAGCGGGTGATATATGGGTCTTCAATTCGTTATTCGCTAAGCTATCACGGGAACGCAGGGTATGCATTAATTCATCTACAGCAAGGTGATATGCCGAATACCGCAACAACCGGTCGTGCGACGCGATCCCGGCAAGGAAACCGGCAAAATCTGCTTCATCCTCGGCCCCAAAACCCGCCTGGTGCGACATTTCGTGGCATGCTGTAAATGGTCTTTCGAAGAAGGGAATGTTGTAATTCATTTGTGCCTCGCCGGTGAACGGATTAAAATAACCTGAAGTACCGATAAAACTTAGCACAGGGGATAAAATGGAAGATTTAATATTGGGATAATACGTACGGAAGTTAACCGAATCGTTGGATAACCTGCTAACCGCCTGTATTGCTATTTTGTAAATTGTGTCATTGTCTTGCGACAGATCGACAGGTGTTATACGGGCGCGACAGACATTGGCGCTATCGATTAGCATCGAGGTAACATCTTTTAGGCGGGCTGTTGTGTAACTGGTATCATTTAGGCTGAGCCGTTCTGCGGCAGAAGGCCTGAAATAGTTCAGTCCCCAGAATAAGTAAAAAATAACAATGCCACCCTGCACCACTATTACAATTTCGAGCAATAAAATACCTGCGAGTTTAAATTGTCGTTTAACAATCCTTTTTATCACCCTGAATAGGACATAAAAAAAGTAGCCAATAAATAATATGTATAATATGTCGCCAACGCTAAAGGGAAACACATTAAAAAAAATATGAAGTACATGACATAAGAACGAATAAAACCCGTCGGAATAATATTCTTCAACTACCGACGGGTAGTGAGCAAGCACCATCAATAAGAAAATGGTAAAAGTTAGCGCGATGATGGTAATGATCCGTTCTTTTCCTTTTTTTTTGACGTCTATTTTAGATTTTACTTTTGACATTTTAAATTTAACTATTGTTGAAAGCCAGTAATATAATATGTATTCGGCAGACGGGGTAAAACATTAGAAAGCCCCCCGGCCTTCCGGGAGGCTTTAAAAAAAATTATTAATTATTTCACTTTAACCGGCACTGCTAAGTTATCCCAAAGCAGTACAAAACCGTTTTTATCTATTTTAAATGTTAAACGTTCGTTAGGCCCCATTGACTTCATCGGCTTAACGGTTACTACCAAAACATCTTTTGCAGGGTCGTCATTTGCTGATCCATCCCGTTTGATGCCCCATTGTCCGGTTTGCGAATTAAAAATAACTTTCCATTCCTTTTCGCCGGGAACAGTGAACAAGCTGTACTTTCCCGCCGGTAACGCCTTGCCTTCTATTTGCACTTCTTTGCTGGTTTGGAAAGTGGTAACAGGGTTGGCGCCCGTTCTCCAGGTCTTGTCGTAAGGCACCAATCCTCCCCAAATCTTTCTTCCTTTAACCGCGGGGCTGCCGTAAGCGATCTTAATAACAGCTCCGTTAATTGTTCCGCTTACGCTGTCGCGCGGGCTTGCTGGGGCTTGGCCCTGTGCAAAGGCCATTGATGACACGAAAAAGGCGCAAACAAAAAAGGTGAGCACCTTTAATTTAGATAATGTTTTCATAATATTGCTTTATTGGTTATAATTTAACCCGATAAAGATATGTTGAAATTAGGGATTTTTTCATATTACGCAGCAATTATCACTTTAGTTGCGTTTATTAATTAATATCATTTATAAAGTATATTTAAACAAATAAAACTAATCGGGCATTTTAGCGTTTTTATAAATGATCACATTGCAGTTTGGAATTGACCGAAAGGTTAAACAATTGTTGTGATTTGGGCCTCATGTCTTAGGGCATGGGGTTTTTTTGTGGTCATTTTTTGCTTTTAACCGCCTCAATGGTATTTGACGGGATATTTGAGTGTATAAGTTTATATTTGCCCTGAGACACTATTTTTTAATTAAACTTCAGGCGCTCAATAAATGAAGGATACAAATAAGATATTCTACCTTTTATTATTTGTACTGGCTCTTGGGGTTAATTTTGCTGGCATAAATGCCGGGTTTTTTACCGACGACCCTGGCCTATACGCGTCTATCGCTAAAAACCTGCTTTACAAAAAAGACTTTTTCCAGCTATTTACCTACAATCGCGACTGGCTTGATAAACCGCATTTTCCGTTTTGGGCGATATTTGTAAGTTTCAAACTGTTCGGCGTTAGTGTTTGGGCCTACCGGTTACCTGCGTTACTTTTCTTTGTTATCAGTTTGGTTTACACTTACCTTTTTACGAGAAAATATTATAGCCGGGAGGTAGCTGCTATCGCCGTATTGATATTGTTGACCGCTCAAAATACCATCCTGGCAAATACCGATGTGAGGGCCGAGCCTTACTTGATGGGATTGATCATGGGGAGTATTTATCATATCGCCTGCCTCGAAGATCGATTTACTGTTAAAGATCTGCTTTTGACTGCCTTTTTTACGGCATTAGCTGTTATGACCAAAGGCATATTTGTGATAACAGCAATTTATGGCAGCCTGCTCGGCCAGTTGCTATTTCGAAAAGAATTAAGCCACGTTTTTCAATTTAAATGGCTTTGGTTGCTAGCCCTTACTTTTGTCTTCACCTTACCTGAATTTTATGCTTTGTACATTCAGTTTGACCTGCGCCCTGAGAAAACAGTTTTTGGAAGGCATCATGTTTCGGGCATAAAATGGTTTTTGTGGGATAGCCAGTTTGGCCGTTTTGTAAATACCGGGCCTATCAACCGCAAAGTTTCAGGCAGTATCTTTTTTTACCTGCATACCCTGCTTTGGGCCTTTGCACCGTGGTGCCTGTTGTTTTATTATGCTGTTTTTAAAAATATAAAATCGATAGCCCGGCATAGAAAGCTGGCTGAGTATTTCGCTTTAAGCGGTGGCCTATTATTAACGCTTCTTTTTTCACTATCGCGGTTTCAGCTGCCTTTTTATACGAATGCCATTTTTCCATTATTTGCCATAATAACTGCCCCCATTTGTTTTGATCAATTGAGCAAATTTGGCACAAAACTGAGACTGATAGGGCAATGGATATTTGTGATATTACTACCAGCACTAATTGTATTGGTAAATATTGTTTTAAAACCTAATGACAATTTGTTTTTCATTGGGGACATTGTACTATTTGGATGTATCGCCATTGCCATAATCGCTAAAATTAAAGCACCGCATATAAGGGCCTTCTTCTTGAACTGTGCCGCCGCCCTATTCGCTGGTTTTTATATTAACACTGTTTTTTATCCTGAGATTATGCCATACAGAGGCCAGATAGCCGCCGCAAAATATATCAACCAAAAACCATTTGACGGCTTTCATCTTTATTCGTTAAAAGCAGAAAATAATATTTATCAGCTTTATTGTAAAAGACCAGTTGATCTTGTTCCGATTGAGCAATATAACAGCTTTAAACCTGCCGCAGTTTCGGTTTTTTACGTTAACCAGCAGTCGATGGATTATCTTATACAAACCCACGCCGGTTTTAAGATCATCCGCTCATTTGTAAACTACCCGAAAGAAAATCTCGTTCCTGATTTTATAAATAAAGCTACAAGATTTAAAACGCTTGATCATGTGTACCTGGTAACTAAATAGGGTTTAGGTAAAGTTTTGAATCTGATAGAATTGCCTGAAACTTTTAACCTCGGGACGCACTTACAAATGTGGTGCTATGTAACATATCTGTTGTTTATAATTTTCTTCAGTTTTTTCTCAAATTATGGCTATACTTTTATAATTATTAAATAATCGATGTTCATGGCTAAGTGTTTACTTTTTAGTGCCTTTTTTTTAGTTGTGTTTTCAAGCCTTAAAGCCCAGGATAATTACGAGATCCAGGTTTACGGATCGGATTTGGTTGACGCCGGGCATACCATGTTTGAACTGCACAGCAACTTTACATCTGATGGCAGCAAAACCGTGACAGACGGTATGTTACCAACCAATAATGTTGAGCATGAAACGATTGAAATAACCCACGGCTGGACCCCATGGTTTGAAACGGGGTTCTATTTTTTCAACAGCATTGGCAGTGGCGGTCGTACCGCATATGTTGGGTCGCACATACGCCCGCGGGTTTCGGCCCCTCAAAGCTGGAAATGGCCGGTTGGCGTTAGCGTATCAATGGAGTTTGGCTTCCAAAAAGCTGCTTTCTCACCCAATACAGCTACCTTGGAGATCAGGCCGATCGTCGATAAAAAATGGGGCAGGAATTATTTTTCTGTTAACCCAACGCTTGATCAAAGCTTTAAAGGCCCGGATGCTAACCGGGGGTTAATTTTTTCGCCCAATGTGAAATGGAGCTACGACGTTACCAAGGTTGTTGCTTTAGGCTTGGAATATTACGGAAGTACCGGGCCTTTTTTTCACTATGACCCTTACGAACTGCAGCAGCACCAGTTATTTATAGCAACCGATTTGAATTTTGACCCTAACTGGGA
The DNA here is from genome assembly GCA_903864275.1 of uncultured Mucilaginibacter sp. Taxonomy (GTDB): domain Bacteria; phylum Bacteroidota; class Bacteroidia; order Sphingobacteriales; family Sphingobacteriaceae; genus Mucilaginibacter. The sequence goes on along the minus strand of CAIPFE010000046.1, from coordinate 21,350 downwards.
AGTTAATGCCGGTTACGGCCTCGGGTTTACAAACAGCACCGACAAAGGCATATTCAAGCTTATTTTAGGCAGAAGGTTTTAGTGCCGACTCAACGATTCTCAGTCCTGGACTAAAGAACTATGCGCCAATTTGCCGGCGCCACGACACAACGCGTTATTCAACTTTGTACCGGTAAACCGCCCGGCCAATGTTGCCATGGTTGTCTATCCCTTCCACTACAATGCGATAGGTCCCTTTGCCATCAGCATTGTAAAAATCAACTGATGCACTGCCATTTTTATCGGTTTCCAGTTCGGGTTTCCAAAATATTGTTGAGCGCTGGTCAGGCTGCTTACCAGCAAGCGCTGAATTTTCATATTTCGGTGAATAAAACTCCTCTGCCCTATAAAAACCAATTGGCATAATCTTTAAAACACCGGCCGAGGTCAGATTAACCGGGTCTCTACCAGATTTAGTGGTAATTATCAATACGCCTCCGCTACCCAGGGCGCCATAATCGCTTGCATTGGTATTTTTCAATACCTCAACTCTTTCAACGTCTGTAGTTTGGATCCCGTCTAAACTAACACCCTTTATCCCGTCCACAATAACAAGCATCGAGTTCGTTTCAGGCCTTAATAATGTGCCCGTCAAGCTCTCCCTGAAATAAAAGTTGCCATTTAAATATTGTACATCATGGAGTAAGACGGCTAACTTATCTACCAGTTCGCCGTTTCCTAAATCTTTACTATGAAGCACCTGGTCGGCATTTGCGCCCGCTTCCGGATTATGTGTATATTCTTTAATAATTTTACCAGCCTCGGCAACCTTTAATTCGTTGCCATTAGTTGAGGGACGTGCACTGCTAATGGAATCCTGCCCAACATGCGGCCAATCCGGCTTTGTTTTGATATTTGAGGGGCCGTTCTTATCGTATATTATCCGCGCTGTATTTTTGTTTTTTGTACTACCTTCTTTCAGCATGAAACGTGCGCCATCTACAAAGTCAAGACCTGTAAAATCAAACTTACCCGCGCTATCGGTCAATTGGTTTAACATGGGGCCCCCATCAAGGGCGATCAAACTTATTTTGTCTTTTACAATTGGGTCGCCGGTTGCATTTGTTACCTGGCCGGAAATTTCAAGGCCATTTTCAGGCTTTTCTGCAAACGGGGGATATTTATCAGCCAGCAACTGCTTCCAAACGAAGCGACGGTAGCCCTGCGTAAGCATTAACACATCCAGGTTTGCAGCGGTGGCGGTGTCGGTATGCTCAAAATAGTAATTGGGTTGTTCAATATGTCCTTTCAGGTTGGAATTCAGCAACAGCCAGGACAAAATGCTATTTTCTTTATCCTCATCAAGAACTTTCGATTCGTCGATAACCGACACTGAAAAGTGCCCGGTTACTAAACTATCCAAATTGTTTTTTGCGGTAATACTGACGGATACCTTTTCGCGCGGATTAAAGGAAGTTTTATTGGTGCTTACATTTAGCCGCAGCAGATCAGGACGGTTTACTAATACCAAACGTTCGGCTACCGGTTCACCTGCAGGAGAAAACAAAGTCAGCTGAACAACCCCGGTGCGGAACTGGCGTTTCTTCAGATCAATAGCCAGCAATTGATTGTTTAATTTAATGCGCCCGCTTGAGACCGACACGCCTGAATTAATAATAAGGCTTAATTCCTTATTCTGATTTTCATCATAATAAGCTTTATTACAACTAACTAAAATATCAACTTTATCGGGATCGTCGTTATTTATGGTTAATGTAACACCTTTTATATCAGCCGGCGGCAGGTCGATTACGCTTTGGGCCCCATCAGCAAAGGTCACATTGGCTTTATAGGTTTTACCTTCTTCGGGCTGCAGGTAAAAAAAGCCCATGCCAAGGTGTTTGGAATTAAAACTGGCAACTGTTTTCCCGGCGTTATCAACGATTATCCCTTTCACGTTTATGCCTGCACCATCCACGCCAAGCGCCTTAAATGCCACTTTTGAATTTACCCCGTCCACAAGGCTACCGCCTTCCGGGAAAAACTGAATTTCGGGTTTACTTATATTTTCAGCAGACTTATAAGCGAGGGTGCTATTCCCGGTTGGTGAGCCGACAGTAATTCTTTGTTCGAAAAAATCCGTCACACCTGCATCCTTCATCAATTGCGTATAGGCCCTTATCCTGTAGTGGCCTGCGGGCAATGAACCGGGCAGTGCAAAATCACCTAAGGATAATCCACCCTTTAGTGGCAGTTTTACGGAACGGAGGAAATTGTTTTGGGGGTCGATCAAGTCAACGTCCAATACCCCGCTCTGGCTTGAAAGTTCATGCTGTTCGCCATAAGTTACGTATGCTTTAAAATAAATAGTGTCACCAGCCAAATAATATGGCCTGTCAAATTGCAGGTACGCCTTTTCAATGACCCTGCCCGAATAAAATGATTTTAATTTTGCGACGGCGTCTGTTGAACCTGATGCGTTGCCCTGGCAAAAAGCAGGTGAATTAAATGCGCATAAAAATAATAATGCAAAAAACAATTTTCTCATAACGGGATAATTCAGGTAATGCAAAGTACAACAATTAATTGCTGCCACTAGCTAATTTAATGATATATTTTCTCACTCCACCTTATACCTGTAAACCTGCGTGCCTAAATTCCCTTTATCATCAATGCCTTCAATTACAACCCTGTATGTACCGGTACCATCAGCGTTATAATATTCAAATGAAGCGTTGCCATCTTTATCGGTCACAAGTTCAGGTTTCCAAAATATCGTTGAGCGTAAATCGCGTTGCTTAGTTGTTATAATAGCATTATCATATTTTGGCGAATAGAACTCACGCGCCTTATAAAAGCCTGTTGGGGCAATAGGTAAAACACCAATGGAAGATATGTCTTTTAACTTCATACCACCGCCGGCTTTTGTGGTAATAATAAAAACCCCGTCGCCGCTATTCATTCCGTAGATGCTTGCGTTGGCATATTTCAATACTTCAACAGTTTCCACATCGGTTGAAGGGATCATATTAACATTAAATCCTATTTCCTCTTCTACCCCATCTACTATTACCAACATAGGGGCGCGTAAGAAAAAAGGGGTGCCGCGAAAAAATGTAATTCCCCGCAATCTTCCATTCAGACTTGTTGATAATTCCCCTCCGATCTGTTCTACTTCATCAGCATGCATCACCTGGTCGGCGTGGCCCGGCCCTACAATACTTGACGAACGATAATTATCATCTATTTTTACGCTCCTGATCTTTACTTCTTTTAGCATTACCCCTTTTATGTGCCCATATTTTACCAGCTCATCCTGCTGCTGTTTGTCATTATTAAGCAGCTCAGTCATAGCCGTATTGTCAACTTTTGGCGTGCTTTGCGAATGATTTGCTGCGATGACAGTTTCCGGCTTATCATTAAAATAAGTGATCTTTGTCGAATTTTTTCCCTTTGCATTTACCGCGCTCAATACAAAATGTGTGGTATCGTTAAATATAAGGTTCGAAAAATGAAAAATGCCTTTATCGTCTGTTGCACTGCTTAACAACGGGCCACCGTTTGAAGGCAGCAGCGTAATTGTGCCCTTATTTATGGGCTTGCCAAAAAGGGTTTTTACCATGCCGCTAATTTCCAACCCTTTTTCGGGCTGATAAGCAATCGGCGGATAACTGTTATCAAGTACCTCTCTCCATTCAAAACGGCGGTATCCCTGGGTGAGCATCAGCACATCGAGGTTATTACGGGCAGTTGTGCTTGTATCTGTAAAATAATAATTCGGCTGTTCCACATAGCCTTTCAGGTCTGAGGTGAGCAGCAAATTTGATACGATTGTGTTTTCACAATTGTCATCAACCGGCACCTTGCTGTCATCGGTCACGGCTACTGAAAAGTGCCCTTCTGCAGGCTTACTGGCCCTGTTGGTGACCGCCAGTTTTATGTTTACTTTTTCCCGTTTGGCGTAGGCCGCTTTATCACTGCTTACAGTTAAATTGAGCTGATCATAGTTTTGTATAAAAAGCAAACGCTCGCACAATGGCTCAAAGCTTGGCGAAAACAAGGTAACAGTGGCAATACCGGTGTGCAGGCGCCGCTTTAAAATATCCATCGTAATTACGGGGCTATCCAGTTTACAGGTAACAGTGGTGGCGGTACCGCCTGAATAAATGACGACGCTGTAGGCTTTACCCCGGTTTTCAAGATAATATGCATTGTTTGCAACTAGCCGCACTGATGCTTTTGGAATGGAATCGTTATCCACCAATAAAACTATTCCTTTCAGATCAGGTTTTGGGAGATCGATTACGCCTTGTGTCCCATCAGCATAGGTCAGCTTTGCTTTGTAAGTTTTACCTTCTTCGGGATTGAGATAAAAATAGCCCATGCCTAAATGGGCCGACGCAAATGAAAGTACCTCTTTGTTTTCATTATCTGTTACTACGCCGTTTACATTTATTCCTAATCCGTTTGTCCCGATAGCTTTAAAGGCCACTTTTGAGCGTATGCCTGTTACCAGGCCGCCGCCCTCGGCGAAAAACTGTATGTCGGCTTTACTATTTGCTTTTATGGAACTCCTTACAAGGCTTTCGGGTACCCGCGTGTTTTTTATTGAACCCACTTCGATGGTTTTATAAAAGAACCCGTCTTCATCATTATTCCGCATCCATTGCGTATAGGCCCTCACCCGGTAACTGCCGTTGGGCAGCGAATCAGGCAATGCAAAATCGCCATGAGCTACACCGTTGTCGAGCTGTAATTTTATGGTTTGATCGATCTTGTTGCTGGTATTTATCAGGTCAACGTGCAATACGCCGCTTAAGCTGGAAAGTATATGCCGTTCGCCCATCGTTACATAGGCTTTAAAATAAATGGTATCACCTGCGGCGTAATAAGGTTTATCAAATTGGAGATAGGCTTTTTCAATGATATGAGCAGACAGGTAAACTTTTAACTTATACGATGCATTTACAGCGCTATCACTTTGGGCATAAGCGCACAAATTAACCGTCCCAATCAGCAGTAAAGCAAAAACTATTTTCTTCATGATCTGAAAATTTAGGTGTCAAAATCAATTGAAGCAATGTAAAATCGGCATTTTGCCAATTGTCGGATATGCAGCAAAATAGTACTATAATAAAATGAAATATTTTTAAAGAAAAAAACCATTCAGGCCGGGATTTTACCGGCACCAGAATGGTTTCAATCAAAGCCAAGATGCAAGAGCCAAGACAAAAAATAAAGACGAAACCGTTTATGTACCTGCCAATACAATCTGCGTTATTTGCTCCATTTTATAACCTTTCACACAACTCACTCACCATTTTCCTGACTCGCGGCTCTTGACTTTGCTTCTTAATTCCTCACCCGCGTAAATTACTGTACTTTATACCTGAACACCTGCATACCCAGGTTGCCTTTACTATCAATGCCTTCTACTTCTACCCTGTACGTTCCGACCCCATCTGCATTGAAAAAATTGAATGAAGCATTTCCATCCGCATCGGTAATAACATCAGGCTTCCAGAAAATTGTACTGCGCTGATCAGGAAGGTTATTTGCCGGCTGACCGGCATCATAACGGGGAGCATAAAATTCGCGTGCCTTATAAAAGCCTTTGGGCTCAATTGAGAATATACCAGGCGACATTTCTTTGAATGTAACTCCCCCTTTTTCTGCGCTGCGCCTGGTGGTGATCACCATAACACCATTCCCTCCCTGCATCCCGTAAATGGTTGTACTTGCATATTTTAAAATCTCGACTGTTTCAATCGAAGTGGGGCTATAAATGTCAATATTAACATTCCGGCCAATTTCTGCGCCATCAACATATACCAGCATCGGCTCAACTCGTTGCCCCCCTTTGGCAAATGTCAGGGCGGTTCCTAAGGCCGGCACCCCCCCGTAAAATTGAACGCCATCTGCACGCCCGCTTAACCCGATTGAAAGTGAAGGCGCGTTTTTAATATCCTCGCCATTGATCACCTGGTCAGCATGCCCTGGACCGGCTAAATTGGATGACCTGTAATTGTCAGTTGGTTTTAAACCGATAGTTTTGTCATTTTTAAATAGAATACTTCCGGGTTCAGTACTGGCCGTCATAACGCCCTGCCTCTGGTTGTTTTGAATGGACGCCAGTATATCGGCATTTGCATTGTATTTCGATTCTACTGCATTTGCAGGGCTTACATTTGGTCCCTGTTCAGGACTATCCAGTGTAATCACGCCCTTCTTGCCTGCCGGCGATTGTGTCCTTAAAATGAAGTGGGTGCCGGTCTCAAACAACACATTTTGAAACCTGAACCGACCCTGAGCATCAGTTACCTGGGCCAACACCATCCCGCCGGATTCGGCAACCAGTGTAATTTGACAATTGGTAACCGGGTCTCCGCCTTTGGTTTTTAACACACCTGAAATGTCAATTTCTTTTTCCGGATTGTAGGCATTTGCAGTGGCCGCAGAATTATCATCTACTAATTGTTTCCATACAAACCTGCGATACCCCTGGGTAAGCATCAATACATCAAGTTCCGCCCGTGTGCCTTTGGTTACATTTGCAAAGTAATAATTCGGTTTTTCGACGTATCCTTTCACATCTGAACTTAATAAAAGGTAGGACAATATGCTATTTTCAGTATTTTCATCAACCACAATCTTGCTCTCATCGACTACTGATATGGAAAACGATCCGTTTACTGCGCTGCCATCCTTGTTTTTAGCGTTAAGGCTTAAATGCACATTTTCTCTTTTTGAATAATCCGTCTTATTTGCCGCTATAGAAAGGTTCAGCAGGTCAGGGTTTTGAATAAATGCCAGCCGTTCGTTCAATGGCTCACCTGTTCCTGAGAACAAAGTAACTTGTAAAACCCCGGTGCGAAACGCACTTGAAGGCAGATCGACGCGAAGTACCTGGCTGGCGAGTTTGGTTTGAATTTTCCGTACGGAGCCTTGAGAATATATCATTAAGTTTAGTTCCTTATTGAGATTCTCTTTGTAATACGCATTATTTGTTTTGGTAATTAGGTATAAATGTAACCAAAAATGAAAAAAGAAACGCAGTATTGCATAATAGGAACTTGGGTAACCAGCAGAAATATACTTACCCGGACTTTGAGTTTTTTTTATGATTGGTGGGATTGCTGTCCGGATGGTTTGGTTTTATCGGCAATTGCGGTTGCTGGTGGGGGATGGTATTTAACCTATTTTCTATTGCATTGAGCCTATTTTCTACATTAGATTTATCAAGAAGTGTAATTATGGCCACAGTAGCAGATACAGCCGCTATTATAGCTGACGTAAGTGCTGTATAAAATATTCGTCTCATATTTCTTAGGCTATAAAAATATTCTGCCCCGGTATAAGTCAAGATAACTATAAACGGTTTTTTATGGTCTGCTAACCATTCAGGCGTAAATTGGTTTTTATCATAAATTATATGCTTATTTTTTTGCATCGTACCAAACATATATAAAACATCGTTCCACGCCGCCGAAAATGGAGATATTTGCGCTTTTTCGGATTTTTCATCTTGTTCTTTTTCTTTGATTAGTTTCTTAAATCTGAAGTGGCTGTTTACAAGTGGTCTAATGTCATATCTCTCACCAATTCCTTTCTTTTTAAGTTTTCTTAAAATGGCATAATAAAGCGTATCTCTCATAAAGAAAGATACCAACTTTAAACAAAAAGTTACAAACCTTTTTTTCATTTTTTACCGTTCGAAATAGCCATAAGTATGTCTTAAGTTTTTGTGGTATCTTTCTTATGACTAAATAAATCAGACGGTCGTCGTCGTGGTGGGCGCTCTCTTTTAACTTTAATCGGATTTCCTTGTAGATTGGTTCTCCATTTATATATAATTCCAGTTTTATCTATGTAAAATTGAAGATAGTGCGTAATGGGGATGGTCGTTGTTGTAGTAAGGGTTTTATCGTATGGGACTGTGTTTAATTCATTTTCTGCATAAAGGAAGGTACTTTCATAGTCTATGATATGGCCGCCAGCGCCATCATCGGTAGTTTTTGTTGGAGGGCCAAGTCGTAATATTACTTCATGTTCCGATTTTCCTATATAAGGATCAAGTGTTTTGTTAACTGGTTCGTATCTTGTTTCGTAACAACTAATCAACAAAATAGAGATAAATATTAAAAGTAAAGGTTTCATATATGTGGTAATTAAGGATAAAAAATAGCGTGACTGATAAATCTCTCGCTATCCAGGGCTTACCACAGCCACGCACGCAAAAAGATACAGCCACGCTTTTACAGCGTATTTTATATCTCGGTTGCGTGCAGCTAAAATGTGGTAATTCAGGATAGCACTCCGATGTTTAATACAATATTTTTATTGCTTAAAAGTAGATATTCATTTTTAATTTTGAAATAATTATTTATAGGTTAGAAAGATGAAAACAGGAAAGCCGATAAACACAAAAGTCGATAGCCAACTCTATTACGATAACCTTAAATTTTCATCGGAAGGAATGTTTGTTACCATGGATAATCAAGTCCGGGTAGAAAATAAACAAATAGAAATAGCTTGGTTAATTTCTCGAATAAGCAATGTATCACATGCTATCTTGATAGATTATGGATTTGCGACTACCGTAAAAATAATAAGCGTAGATAATTACGATACAGATGTAAGAGACCTGAAACTATTAGTTTCTGATAGTTGCGCTGATTTTATGGATATTCTAAAAAACCTGTACGGGAAAGCCCCAATGATAGAATTGAAATTTGAAGAAATAGCAATTAGGATTGTGGAGTTGATGGAAGAAGCTGATCTATATTAATATCCCAATTGATTCTTATAGAGGTTTTCCCATCATTAAGTAAAACACCGGTTTTTTCTTCCAATAACTGTAAGTTTGTTTTTTTGGATTTCTTAGGAAAGAACTTGTTCATAGCGGTATCAAATTCAGCGTCTCCGCTGGATACTCTTTCAACAACTTTTTTGCCGGTTTGCATTTGCTATCGCCTTTAACTCTTTTAGTCTTAAACGACATTCTGATTGTTTCAGTATAACGTTTATTTGACCTTCAACATCAAAAGTACGGTTATTGTGTTTAAAAACAAATTCATCAACATATTTATCTAAATGATTTTTACTCACCTTATGATAAATTCCGAATATAGAGCGTTTGAATTGACTCCAACCGCCCTCTACGGCATTAGAAGTATAACCCAATTGATTAACGTATTGTCCGTGAAGGTGATCTACTATCTGATGTTCGTAGGTGGATTTAAGTCCTTGATAACCCCACCATTCATCGCTTACCACAGTGCTACCTACTAAAACGTTAGCGCGGACAATTGGTTGTAATATTTCGCCTTTGGTGTTTACTACAACCTGACACTTAATAACGGATGGTTTTACAATTAGACGTTCTTTTACAATTTTATCCGGCTCAACCTTGTTGGGCCTTTCTATAAATTCATAAACATTTTGCTGCATCATTCCCATGACGGGCGTTTTATCTTTAAAACTCCGCCCCTGACTACCTTTTACTTTTTTATCCCAATGACGATTTTTATTTTTACCGCCTACAAATGTTTCATCTAATTGCACTGTTCCTTCTAAAATTTCATCCTCACTATTGCCTAATACTTTACGGATACGATGAAGCATAAACCAAGCTGTCTTTTGTTGAACACCAACATCCTTGCCTAATTGAATACTGCTAATACCCTTTTTATGCATCACTAAATAGATAGCAACAAACCATTTAATCATCGGGAGTTTGCTGGCTTCAAAAATAGTTCCTGTCTTAGCAGTGTAAATCCGGTGACAACATTTACATTTGTAACGAATGCCATCTTTAAATATGTATGGTGTGTCGCCCTGACAATCGTCATAAGGACATTCCATATAACCGCCACCCCAGCGCTGGCCTACTAAATAATGATGACAGGATTGTTCAGTTGGAAATTGATTTACGAGATCAATAATGGTTTTAAACTGATTTTTAGCTATCATAAGTGCTTGATTTACACTTAAAAATAGGTAAAAATTACGTAATTAACAAATAAAATAATCGTTTTTTACTAATATTTTTGGTTACATTTATACCTAATTACCTTTGTTTTTATCTCGACCGAAACTTTCGACGAATTGTCGGTATTAACTGATAACGCTATTCCTTTGGATTCAACGGGCAGCTCAATGCTGCTTTGTGAACCATTGGCAAAAGTTACCTTTGCCTGGTAAGCTTTGCCTTCTTCAGGAACAAAATCAAATACTCCCATGCCGAGGTGCGCCGATGCAATTTTTGCGACTTCTTTATTCTCGTTGTCGACAATGATTCCCTTGACATCAATCCCCAATCCATCGGCGCCAACCGCTTTAAAGGCCACTTTTGAGTGGACCTCAGCTACCAGGTTACCGCCCTCCGGGAAAAACTGCAGGGCGGGCACGGCGCCTTTGTCTGCAGCTTCAGCAACCCGGTCGGCACCATTAAGCGAGCTAACTGAAATATACTGGTCAAAAAAATAGGGTGATTTATCATTCCGCATCCATTCGGTATAAGCTCTTATCCTGTAGCTGCCCTTTTGAAGTTTTTCGGGCAATGCAAAATCACCCCAGCCTGTTCCATCTGTTAACTGAAGTGCGATCGACTGCATCAAAACATCGTTTTTATCGATCAGGTCGACATGTAAAATGTTGCTTATAGTTGATGGTTCATGGCGTTCGCCCATTGTGACGTAGGCTTTAAAATAAACGATGTCGCCACCAACATAATATGCGTACGGCCTGTCGAAATGCAAGTATGCTTTTTCGATTTCGTGATCGGTCAGCAAGGTTTTTAACCTTGAAACCGGACCGGCCATTACGTCATTGCCAACCTGGCAATAAGCGATTGTTTGAAATGAAAATACAAACAACGCCACGCTAAATAGGATCTTTTTCATAATATCTTTGTTTATTGTTAAATTATTCAGCTTATTATCAATAGAAGCGAGTTTTCTGAATTCCTTCTATCAGAATTTACATTCGACAATAGTCGGATGAGGAAGCGATTGGTACTATAAAAAAATGAAATATTTTTATATTAAAGAATATTGGTTGTATCCGCAGATTATATGTATAAAAATAATAAGTTTCATTGGTAAAAAACAATTTCCATTAACGAAAATTATTCCCGTAAAAAGTGAAACCACCCAGGCCGGATTTCATCGGGACCTGAATGGTTTCAATTAGAACCAAGAATCGGGATAAAAAAGATTGCTGATATAAATCAAGGTAATTTCCAATTCCCAACCACTGGCTCTTTACTGTCCTCTCTCCTGACTCTTGATTCCCAACCTTATAAATTACTGTACTTTATACCTAAACACCTGCACGCCTAAATTGCCTTTACTATCAATGCCCTCTACTTCTACCCTGTACGTTCCTGTCCCGTCAGCATTGAAGAAATTAACTGAGGCATTTCCCTCCGCGTCAGTAGTAACATCAGGTTTCCAAAATATCGTATTCCGCTGATCGGGAAGATTATTCGCCACCTGACCAGCATCATAACGGGGGGAATAAAACTCGCGCGCCTTATAAAAACCTTTTGGCGCAATTGAAAAAATACCGGGCGACATTTCTTTGCTCACCGTCTGATCGCTTTCACCGCCCTGCCTTGTGGTAAGCACTATAACGCCCTGGCCGCCTTCCATGCCATAAATAGACGCATTTGCCCCTTTTAAAATCTCAACAGTTTCGATCAAGGAAGGGCTATAAAGGTCGACAGGTATCCCATGGCCCACCTCAACACCATCAACAACCACCAGCATAGGTTCCATGCCTTCAGTTCCTCCCCCGGCGCCTGAAATAGTCGCCCCGGTTTGTAAGGCGGCCACTCCGCCACTGAATACAACGCCCCGTGCTATGCCGCTCAACCCGATTGACAATGAGGATGAATTTTTAATATCATCGCCCTTTATAACCTGGTCGGCGTGTCCTGGTCCGGCTAAATTGGATGAACGGTAATTGTCACTGCTTTTTTGGCCTATAACTTTGTTATCTTTTAATAACAGGCTTGTTGATCCGGTACTGGCCATCATAACATTTTGCGCCTGGCTATTTTTCAGGGATGCCAGGATATCAGCATTTGCATTGTATCTTGAGTCGATTGTATTTCCAGGGCTAACAGTTGGCCCGTCTGATGGTTTATCTAATGTAAGCAATGCCTTTTTTCCGGATGAAGATTGGGCTTTCAAAATAAATTCTGTACCGGTTTCAAACTGTACATTTGGAAATATAAAATGCCCCTGCGCGTCGGATACCTGGGCTAAAACCAAGCCCCCGGATTTGGATAATAACGTTACCGGACAATTAGCAACGGGGTCACCTCCTTTAGTTTTTAATGAACCTGCGATATTGACCTCCTTTTCCGGGTTATAGGCAACAGCAGCGTTGGCGGGAGAACTACCATTGATCAATTGTTTCCACACAAACCTGCGGTACCCCTGGGTAAGCATCAATGCATCAAGAGCAGCGCGGGTATCTTTAGTTACGTTCGCAAAATAGTAGTTCGGTTTTTCCACATATCCTTTTACATCCGAGGTTAATAACAAAGATGATAGGATAGTATTCCCGGTGTTTTCATCAACCGCTATCTTGCTTTCATCAACTACCGATACTGAAAATGATCCGTTTACGGGATTGCCATCTTTATTTTTGGCATTAAGGCTTAACTGGACATTTTCGCGTTTTGCAAATAACTGCTTACTGGCAGCCACCGACAGGTTCAACAGATCGGGATTCTGAACAAACGCCAGCCGCTCATTCAACTGTTCACCTGTTTCTGACAACAGGGTTACTTTTACTATGCCTGTAGGAACTGTATTTGACGGCAAATCGAGCCCGAGTATTGAATTATCAAGTTTTGGCGTATACCGTTTTAATGCACCCGCATAGTAAACCAGCAGATTTAACTGTTTGTTTAAGTTCTCTTTGTAATAAGGCAGATTGGCCCTGATCTCTATTGATATTTTTGAAGGGTCGTCGGTATTAACCGATAGAGTGGTCCCTTTAGCTTGAGCAGCAGGAAGGTTAATGCTTTCCTGCGATCCATCAGCAAAAGTTACCATTGCTTTATAAGTTTTACCCGTTTCCGGGATAAAATTAAACACACCCATCCCTAAGTGGACCGAATTTATCTTTGCTACTTCCTTATGTTCATTGTCAACAATTATACCTTTAACATTTATACCCAAACCGTTTACCCCTATCGCCTTGAAACCTACTTTTGAAGGTAGGTCCTGAACCATATTGCCCCCTTCTGGGAAAAATTGCAGGCTTGCTTTTGACGCTTGGGCCGTGTTTTCAGCCACCCTGCCGGCATTGTTCACCGAACCAACAGAGATATATTGGTCGAAAAAGTAAGGGTGCTCATCATTTCTCATCCACTCGGTATAGGCCCTTATCCTGTAGCTGCCCTTTTGCAAGGTGTCAGGCAAGGCAAAATCGCCCCAGCCGGTGCCGTTTGTAAGCTGAAGCGCTATTGAATGTAACACGACGTCATTTTTGTCAATCATATCAACATGTAATATTTTGCTGATGGCCGAAGGTTCGTGGCGCTCGCCCATGGTAACATATGCTTTAAAATAAACCAAATCCCCTATAACATAACAAGCGTATGGCCTGTCAAAATGCAGGTAAGCCTTTTCAATAATGTGGTCGGTAAGCAGGCTCTTTAATTTTGAAACCCCATTGTTTATAGCATCGTTGCCGCCCTGGCAAAATGCTATTGTTTGAAACGAGCATACAAAAATTGCTGCCGCAAATAAAATCTTTTTCATATTTCTATAATTTACTAATTCGTTATTCAACTTTATATTTATAAGAATACCTTTCCAAATTCCGTTTATCAAATTCAGATTTCGACAATAGTCGGATGAGCAGGCAAATAGTACTATAAGAAAATTAAATACTTTTATATCGTTCTAATACACGTACAAGCTTTTCAACAAAACAATATGACGGTCTGTCAAAGTCTTTAAATTTTGTGTTACCTTAAATAAAACGCCCGGTAAAAGAGAGGGCAAAAAGGGTATAAAATAAATACAGCAGGCGGATTATAATTGGCAATATAAATGTACCTATCTTTTACAAAAGGAAAAAGTATATTTAATTCATACTTAAAACTGCAACGGTTTAATTATTTGGCAGATTAATGCAAAATTACGAAGCAAAAATAAACATAGTTTAACCAGTTAATTAAACAAGGCGGTACAAGATGATACAAGATCATTCATAAACAGGAGTTTATAACTAAGGGTGGTTAGAACCAAGAGTCAAGAGCCAGGAAAGACTTTTGTTGTTATTCATTTGATTTATCAAGACATGGCGAAAATATAAGATCTGACCCTACGAAACATCTTTAGCCGATCTTTGGTCGTGCCTCTTTCTGTCCTGGCCCCTGGTTCTTGACTCTTGATTCTTTCCCGCAAATTATCTTACAGGCTTAAATGATATGGCTGTATTGAGCAATACAGTTTCAGTAACCAATTCGGGGTTTTCAAATTGCTGCATAACCAGTTCCATGGGGAAGCTGATAGTGCCGCCGGTGGTTTTAACCATCACGCCTTCATCATAGGCACTATGGTTTCGGTAGTCACCAATTAAGGTATTATGCTGCGCTATCCTCATCAAAAGCTCCACAATTGTGTAGGTTGGCAAATTGTCTTTGGGCATATCGTCAAAAGTACATTAACTAAACAATAAATATCTATTACTTTTTCATTAAATGCAAATAGGTGGGTTATGTTTTGTTAATGTTTAATTTACATTGGACTAATGAATTGATGAGTAAACGGGATTGTATCTTAATTTATCAGTCGTTAATAGAGCCAAATAATACTTCCATCAGGTCGCATCTCAAAATGCTTATTTTCAATTATAAAATTGAAATTTGCTTTCGATAAACGCAGTTTTGGAATTGGATAGTCAAAGTTAAAGGATGACGAGCCCACATCCGCCAATCCAAGACGCTTCATCTCGTTTTTTAATTCATCTTCCGACATTGAATTAAGATGATGTTTGAAACAAATTCTTCCATCTTCGAACTTGGTGATTAAGTACATTCTTTTACTTAATTCTTTGACGTCTATAACTTTTAATTCGTCCTTATCTTCTTCATAAAAAAGAACCTTTTGTTTAATCTTTAACACTGAATAAAGCGGTATGAGATGCTTTTCCTTTTTAATTGTAATTTCAATTTTTGAATTTACAGCGTCGTCTAAAGATTTAGCGTTTGCTTTTGCTATCTCTATTATGGAATATGGCTGAATTATTCGTATGATTTCCTCATCTACAGTCGACTGATAAAACGCGCTGACAACCGTTTCACCATTAAGAGCATAAAGGCCTTGTTTATATTCCTTTTTGGATGGAGGAGAGGTAGCATTAGTTTTGACCGTAACAGGATTGTTCACGAAGCCTCCGCCACCGCTTTTTACTTTACACCGTATATGGCGTATTGGCAAAATATCATTCCCGTTCTTATCCTTCTCTTTATTAAATGCATATATTTTTTCAATGGCTTCAGCAAAACTTTTTCCAGTGCTAAGCCTTCTTCGAATTTCAAGCTTCATGAACTGTTTCAAATTAGGGTCGACCACTACTTCAAAATCTTCTTCTTTTGTAAATGAAGTAATCGGAACTTTAGCTACAAAGAAAAGTTCATCTTTCCTTTTTTCGTTCTCCTGAAAAATGAAATTGCCTTCGCCATCTGTTTGCGGTATAAATTTACCGTCTTTTTCGTCGTAAACAGGTTGCTTGATAGCCGCGAAGAAAGTTTCTTTATGTAATTGACCTCTTATTGTATCACCTTTAGCAATTAATGGTATCTTGTTTCCAGTCCCATCCAACTTTAATTGTTTCTTACCGTCTACTGCCTGCTTCACAAATTGCTGCTTGCCACGCTTTCTTAACTTTTTGAATGTAGCAGTTAGAGTCCGATATTGCGGTTGAAAATTAATCAGAATGTTATTTTCGAAAGACAATAAATGTTCGGAGTTAAAATTGGGCCAATGTCTTACAGGTTCATGATACGTGCCATTATAGTTATTATCTTTAACTTCATTGTATTTAAACAATATCTTATCCCTGATTGCTGATGGCGGAATTAGTGTAAGTATAGCGGCATCTATGGCATGGTGACTATGTTTGTCACGGCTCTTCACTTCATTTCTAAATTTTACGCTATATATTTCCTTAAAATCATTTGTTACTGAACCTTTCTGAACCTCGACTTTGTTAAATACAGTTTTCAAATATGGTAATGCATATTTTGTAACAATTTGCGTATCGCGTAATTGACTATTCCGCCATCCGGCTTTATACTCCGTGCAAGTGAAAGTATCTAGTTTTTTACGCCAATAGTCCAGATCAAACTTAATCATATGTTTGTGCTGAATACATGCGTCTTTAATATCTTTTGTGGAAGCAAATTTTGATTTGTTCTTCCATTCTGCCAAAAGCTTCTCCAGGTGCTCAACTTTTTCAAACATGAAATTTAATCGCGGTCTTATAGCTGTATAACCGGCTCGGTCTTGCTCATAATTAGGTAACTCTGTTGGGATTTTTTTTCCTTTAATTTGTTTATTATATACCCCGTCAGCAATTGTCAAATTTTTTAATTCATTATCAAAACTCATGCTTGCAGGTATAGTATGCTCAAAATCGTACTTGGCGTTACTACTAAACAATTCGGTGCAATTAATAAAGTTGCCTGTATAAAGACATTGCCGGTTTTGTTCAAGCCAGAGCCTGTATTTATCGACCATGTCTTTTTTTATCGCATTTATCGGAACGCCGCAGTCCTCCTGCATTTTTTTAATGTATTCTTGATTCTCCCTCTCCTTTTCACGTTGCCATCTCTCAATTGCCTTGCGTTTATTGGCATCATTCAATTCACGGGCAATTTCTATCACAATCCTTGTGTCGTCGTCAATTTTATTTTCTTGCAGCAAGTAATTGATAAGGTGTCTAAGCTTGTACATGGTTTTAAGAGCCATTGGATTTTTGAAACCATTACTAATTGGTTTTGGATCACTTAGTAGCCTAACACCATTAACTTCTTTCGCGTTTTCATAGGTCTCCTGTTCCGATGGATGCCATAAATCCCTGATATTTCTATCTGGTAATGAATAATCCTCCTGAAGTTTGTCAAAAATCTTATCGTGCAATCGAGGGGCCTTTATAAAAATTTTATCTTTTTTCGCATTAATTGGTTTTCTTAAGAAATCAAGATATGAAGTACTAATCTTCCCTGTTAAACGATTACGTTCCTGATCGGATTTCTTATTCCATGATTCTGCACCTGTTATGTCGATTATTTTCTTTACAATATCTTTGCTATCAACATCATCTAAATCATAATTTTCATCCATCCCCCAGCGTTGTTCAGAGTTTAGTTGATCGCTTATAAGACTGTTAATAACTGTTCCAGCAAGTATATGGTCCTTTTGTTCGGTATTTATTTCTCTAAATATTTGTGTAAAATGCTCGACATCTTGCCCCGAAAGCTTTTCTTGTCCAAGCACTTTATGCATATTGGCTAAATAAACGGCCTCAGAGTAAATGATGCCCTGCCTTAAAAAAGGTAATAATTTCTTAATGGCAGAAAGGCTCAGGGTGGCATACCCCTGCTGTAATTTTATTTTTGAAAACTCTTCTGCCTTATTTTCACCGAGATCAAGTTTTTGCACAGCAAACTCTTTTAACTTTTCGCTACTATCAAAAGTGAATAGTACATGCCATATATCTTCAATCGAATAGGGGTTACCTTTAGGTCGATCATTTAATAACTCGTCCCAGCTATATTGTTCTTTCCAATTATTTCCTAAAATATTTTTGAAAGCGTTGAGTAGCGCACAGGAGATAACTTTGGTATCGTCAGGGAATTTGGCCTTAATTTGCCCGCCTGCTTTTCTTAGCTCTTTGCTTATTGAAGAAAGCTTAAAATCCTTTGATTTATTATAAAAAACCGGATAAATGGAGTCCTGTAAATATTGCTCGCGAATAATGTCTGTCGGCAATTCAATTTTTAAATTATTGATAAACACCCAGGTTCGGTATTCTTCATAAAAAGGATGACTTATTGGACAGCGTTTTTTACCAGCTTTTATATATTTATTTTGCTCATTTTTTACGGGCGCCTCAAAGGTACAATAGCCTATCAACCCTTTTTGGCTTCTAAGTGGTCGCTGCCATATAATAGCTTTATGCAATTTTTTAAAAAAAAGTTCACCCAAGCCCTGAACCCGACAGATCTCTCTTAATTCCGCTTCAAAATCAGTTCTAAGATTATAACGTTTACGTATTCGTGCGGCTTTATCCTTATTAATATGATATAACGCTGCACCAAGCGTTTTGTATTGATCCAAATAAGGTTTGATTTCATCAACTCCAACAGTGCCGCTATCCTTGCTCCCGTGCATTATAGTTTTGGCTTCTTCTTCATCTCGTCCCCTAAAACCTCTTCGCTGCACTAAGTGATATAGAACCCTCCCCAAAATATGAGGATTACCCTGAAATATCTTTTTATTCCTTTGTTCATCGCTTGCGGCTAACATTCTGAACAGATAGTGATTTTCATGTCGGCTGTACCCGAGGCGTTCAAAATCCGGTTTACCATCGCCATCAAAGTCAAATCTAAGCCATTCCAGGAATTGCTCACTTTGAGGATATTTTCTGGCAATACCTTTAGTATATTTTCTCCACTCATCCAGTTCGTCGAGAGACAAGGGTGCCATTTTATGTTCAATCAAAGTTTGCAACAAGTCCCATTTACGATACTTTTCTGCTTGATAATTACGGCGTTTACCACGGCTTTCGGTTCTTTTTTGAACTAAAGGAAATTCGCCCGACTTGCCCTCCCCTACACCTTTTTCAAAAGTTAGAACGCCTTTGTCGATAATTTGGTTGTCTGATTCACTTGTATCTCTGATTGCCCAGCCGATTGAGTTAGTTCCCAAGTCAAGCCCCAATATTTTATCCATGATAAGTTAGGTTACTTGTTTTCTTGCTAAATTAAAATAAAAACCGCATCTTTATGACGATAATTTGAAAGCTTATCATAATAAGGCTATAAGCCGAAGATTTTTCTTAAGTCCTGCGTATTCCGTGGGGCTTCTTTTTTTCAGCCCTTTCAATGGCAATTAAGGTGACGGAGTTTGGACCTCCGCCACCATACCCTTTGACTAATTTGTTAACGCGGTTGAAATCTGTTTCATTCAATAGCATAGTATTACAGGTCTATTACCAAACTTTATTACATTATGAACTACCATAATCTGAAAGCAAATCATAACTTACTGCTTGGATATGAAATGGCCGTTGAACTATGAATACCATAATCTGAAAGCAAATCATAACTCATAAAGACACCATTGCTCGACCGATTAGACTATTAACTACCATAATCTGAAAGCAAATCATAACTAAACATAGTGGTATGCATCTCGATAGTGAGCTATGAACTACCGTAATCTGGAAGCAAATCATAACCTTGGACCCCTATATTCGTTGCTCGAAACACCACTATGAACTATAATGAAAAGCAATTCCTTTTTTTACTAATATCGATGTATTAATTTAAAATCTTATATTTATCTAATTATTATCTGAAAAAATCCTACCCTTATTTATATAAAGCTTCATGATCAAACGCACCCTCCATTTCGGCAACCCGGCATACCTCAGCAAACGCAATGAGCAATTGCAGATCGAGCTTCCCGATGCGTCAAAATTGGGGGACAACAAACGTTCGGTGCCTATTGAAGATATTGGCATCGTGATATTGGATCACCAGCAAATTACTATAACGCAGGCGGCATTAGCCGCGCTGCTTCAAAACAATGCAGCCGTAATTACCTGCAATGACAGCCATCACCCTGTCGGTTTGTTTTTACCGCTCGACGGACATGATATACAAAGCGAACGTTTCCGGCACCAGATCACAGCTTCGGAGCCTTTAAAGAAACAACTGTGGCAACAAACAGTTAGCGCTAAAATATTAAACCAGGCAGCTATATTAAATGAGCGCGGCATTGAGACGGATAACATGTTGCATTGGGCAAAAAGCGTACGCTCCGGCGACCCTGACAATTACGAAGGCCGGGCGGCGGCTTATTACTGGCGGTATATTTTCGGGGCTTCAACAAATTTTTTCCGCCGGCGCGAGGGCGAACCGCCTAATAACCTGCTCAATTATGGCTATGCCATATTGCGGGCGATGGTCGCGCGCAGTTTGGTTGGTTCGGGCTTGTTGCCTACGCTGGGTATCCACCACCGCAATAAATATAACGCCTACTGCCTGGCCGATGACATAATGGAACCCTACCGGCCTTATGTGGATAAAATGGTTTGTGAAATAGTGGATGACGGTGAATCCCGCACGTTCGAGATTGAATTTATGACCACCGAACTTAAAGCCCGGCTACTAGGTATTGCTACACGGGATGTGCATATTGAAAAAGAAAGCAGTCCGCTGATGGTCGGTTTACAGCGTACAACGGCTTCGCTTGCCAAATGCTATGAACTGAAAAGCCGTAAGATTTTGTATCCTTTAATGCCATTGAAAAAAGCCGAAAGCTCAAAGCTGAAAGCGGAAAGCTAAATTATTATATACCGACAGGAGGCTTTCTGCTTTTAGCTTTCTGCTTTAAGCTCGACCATGCGTTTTAACGAATATCGCATTTTGTGGATACTTGTACTATTTGACCTGCCGACCGAAACCAAAAAGGACCGGAAGCTGTATGCCAAATTCCGGAAGGATATTATGGCCGATGGGTTTGCCATGTTCCAGTTCTCCATTTATTTAAGGCATTGCAGCAGCCGCGAAAATGCCGATGTGCATATTAACCGTGTAAAAAAACTACTGCCGCCAAAGGGGCACGTAGGGATTTTAACCGTCACGGATAAACAATTTGGCATGATGGAGCTTTTTTATGGCAAGGAACAAAAGGAATTGCCAAACACACCGCAGCAATTAGAATTGTTTTAATGAAAAAAGCCCGGTTGCTTTGATAAGCAGCAGGGCTTTTTTTCTTTTTGCGATTTCGGCGATAAATACCTTTAAATCAATGCGATAATAAGGGGTATGTTGTGCCAAATATCGCAAAGAACAAATCTGAAAGCAAATCACAACGAATATGTTAACGTTCGGAAATGTTTCCAAGTTGTGCCAAATATCGCAAAGAACAAATCTGAAAGCAAATCACAACAAGGCGTTCTATATTCCCATTGTGCTAACGTTGTGCCAAATATCGCAAAGAACAAATCTGAAAGCAAATCACAACATAATAGGTTTTCATAATCTCTTTTGGTTTGTTGTGCCAAATATCGCAAAGAACAAATCTGAAAGCAAATCACAACTGAAATTT
>CAIPFE010000045.1 GCA_903864275.1 uncultured Mucilaginibacter sp. | reverse complement strand
GGGTCGAATATTGGTAGAAAAAACCGGCGAAAAGAGATTCCGTGCCATCGGTACGGAACACTAGCCATGCGCAGGCGCTAACATCGCTTCACCGGGTTGCGTACCGATGGCACGCCAAACCCCTTCTATAATTTTTCTACCAATATTTCGCACCTAACGGCGCTTGTTGCGATGCACGATGTCCCAGGGAAAGTGCAGGCTCCACTCCGGGACCCCTGTTGAAACGGAAAGCGCGTTGTCATCCTGAGGCACTCGAAGGAGTGCGGTGGGTTTCGCTTTGCATCGGGAATCCATTGAACCAGGATGGCCTTTGCGCACGCACTTCGAGTGCCTCAGTGTGACACCCGCGCGCAATGACAAGTCGGCCGGTAGATCATGTTGTGGGTAATCCTAAACCTGCATGGGGTCTTGCGAAGTGCAATGCTCGCGAAGCCAAAAATTAATTCATTGATTTTCAAGCGTTCACGATTATAAAAATGCCTGTGCTATTGCGAAGTGAACGCTAACGTGAACGCCTCGCCCGGCCCAATTTGACCATTTCGAGAGACCCTGCCTGGACACAGGACGGAATGATACAGGACCAGTGGCGATTTGATATTACGCCCTTTCAGGGCTTTAGTATTTTAAATCTTTATCATCATAGGGCTATCGCCCTATGCGGACGTATCGCGCCCTTTCAGGGCTGGGAAATTTGCGCTTGTAGCCCTGAAAGGGCGCAATATGTCTGCGATGGGTGTAGCCCATCGAAACATATGCGATGGATGCAATGGGTCCCGATAGCTATCGGGAGCGTCGTTGCCATCTTTCATTTCGCATCCCTTTCAAAAATTTACAAAAATCAACTAATTGATTATCAAGCGTTCACGCAATTTTAATTTTGTGTTCGCGCGAAGTGAACGCGAACATGAACGCTTAGCCTGGCCCAATTTGACTATTTTATGGCAGCCAACGGCATGGCCTTCAACAAAATGTTACCGGTTAACCACGCACCGTCCCGCCCGCGCCGGCCGGCAAGAAAGCTAATTTGTTAACTATTTATCATTTCTATTCTGTAACGATTATTTTATGAAACATTCCGGATTATATATTGTAAATTCATATAATTATTTATTTGATGCGTGAAAACAGGAGAAGACATCATCAAAAAATGTATTTCACTATTCGTTTTAGTGATCTATTTCTTCATGGCGTCGACCTATATCCTGTACCTTCCAAAATATACCGGTCGGGCGCCGGCAATTTCAAGCGCTTCGGTAAACAGCCATCTTCATATCTTTAAAATTCTAATACAATGAAAACGATATTAAAATATTTAGCAATTACCAGCCTTAACTTGTTGTTTTTGGCTGTGGCTATACCTGCAAACGCCCAGCGGGGTGGCAGTGGGGGCGGCGGCGGCGGGCATTCCGGCGGCGGTGGCGGCGGTGGTGGCGGGCATTCCGGCGGCGGCGGATTCAGTGGCGGGGGTGGCGGCCGTTCAAGCGGCGGCTTCAGCGGCGGCGGTGTAAGTAGCGGGCCCCGTTTTAGTGGCGGCGCCGCTAGTGGCGGTAGTCGTGTTAGCGGCGTTAGCGGGGGCAACTTTCGTTCATCTGGTGTCGTTTCCGGCAGGAGCGGGTTTTCCCCGCGTGTTGGGGCAGTGCAAGCACGCGGCGGCGTATTCAGGGGCGGTTCCACTCCATTTGGCACAAACCGGGCGCGTGGTTTTACAGCGGGCAATGGCCCTGGCGTTTACGGACATGGCGGCCAGCCCGGTCATTACGGTTGGGGCAGGCATGGCGGATATTTTTACAACGGCGGCTTTTATGGCAGTTTATATTACCCATGGCTTGGTTTCAGCTGCGGGTTTTTACCATACGGCTATTACTCCTTTTATTGGGGCGATGACCCTTATTATTTTAGTGATGGCTACTATTACCGGTATAACAATGATCAATACACCGTGGTTGACCCGCCTGTTGGGGCCTTAATAAAAACACTGCCTTCAAATGCCAAATCAATTGTTATAAACGGGCAGGAGTATTATGAGCTAAACGGGGTTTATTACCTGCCTGTAAAAATGGAAAATGGTGTGGTTCAGTATGAAATTGCAGGTAAAGATGGCGAGTTGAATACAGACACCAGCGGTGCAACCTCAGTAGTTCCCAGGATAGGTGATATTGTAACTAAACTGCCGCCTGACTGCAGAAGGGTGAAGCTTAACGGCGAAACACTTTTCGTGTCGGAAGATGGCATATATTACCAGGAAACCCGGGATAGCAATGATAACAAAGTATATAAAATTGTAGGGCTCGAATCTGATGGCGCGGGCAATTAACATTTTTATCTTAGTACAAAAAAGGGTCGGGCTAAAAAATCCAGCCCCTTTTTTGTTGGCTATTGATTTTTAGGATATTAATAAGTTTGATTTTTCAGACACCTAATCATAAGGCATCTCCGGTTCAATTTTTTCATTGGTATCATTTATTTTCGAAACCAGGTAAACAATAAGGCCGCCGAAAAAAGCGATGATGCTAAATGATACCCTTAAACTGGCAGCTTCTGCAATAAAACCAACAAGGGGCGGTACAAGCACAAAGCCCAGGTAGCCCACTGTTGAGATGGAAGCAAGCGCCGAGGAGCTGCTCATGTTTTTCGATTTGCCGGCCAAACTAAATATCATGGGCACCACGCAGGATACCCCCAAACCCACGAGGATAAAACCAAGCTGCGCGGTAATAACAAATGGCAATAAAACAGCGAGCGATAAGCCACCCAAAATAAATATCCCGCTAAATTTTAATACTGTTTTTATTCCAAACCTGGTAACCAGTTTATCGCCAAAGAACCTGCCTGTGGTCATTGCCACCAGGTAAACTACAAAAGCGGCCGTAGCGGTTGTTTTTTCGGAATGCACTTCTTTTTGAAAATAAAGCGCGCTCCAATCGTACATTGTATTTTCGCAGGCCATGCATGCAAAGCAAATGAGGGAGAACTTCAATAAATATTTATCGGGCAGGGAAAAAACTGGCCTGCGAGTTTGCGGGACCGGTTTTTGATGGAGGGTGTCGTTAATGAAATAGAGGGAGAAAATTGTAAGCGAAATACTTACAATTAAAAAGTGCCATTCGGGGGCAATGTTAAAATACACCATTACCAAACCTACTGCCGCCCCTGCAAAACCGGCTAAACTCCATATACCATGAAAAGTAGCCATGATCGATTTAGTGTATAACGCTTGTACTGCAACCCCCTGCGTATTTATTGAAAGTGTCATCAGGTTGCGCGCCGAACCGAAACAAAACAACACCGCGATCAACTGCCACATGCTGTTGGTGAGCCCAATCAAAATTAATATAACACTTAAAAATATGGACCCGAAAAGCATAATGGCCCTGCTGCTGTAGTGTGTTAATAACCTGCTGGTAATTGGCATGGTACACATCAGGCCAATAGGCAAAGCAAATAAAACGGTACCTAACTGGGCATCGTTTAAATGCAGCTGATGTTTTATAGTAGGAATGCGCGAGGCCCAGGTTGAATATCCAAAACCAGAAATGAAAAAGAAAATTGCAGCGCCTATCCTTAATTGTTTGGGGGTCCTGGTGTTGTTTGTTTGTTCGTCCACGAAGATTTATTGACAGCTAAAATACAATAATAGCCCATAAATTACCGTATTGTACCTTTCATTCTACCTTAAATATTTTCTCAAATAAATTAATAACAATTGTTGCGTACTAATTATTTGAATGCATTTATTTAACAGTTTTGCGGAAATAGAATAAGCAAAGTGCATATAAGCATAGTATACCCAATAAAAAGCCACCAAGCACATCTGTAAACCAATGGGCGCCAAGGTAAATTCGTGAAAAGGGAATAGCAAAGATCAAGAGCATGGAAATCGCTGTAACAGATATCCGCATAATTTTAGGAATAGTTTTCAAATGGTACATCAGAACAGTTAAAAATCCAAAATATACGATATAAAATAACACATGCCCGCTCGGAAAGCTTTGTTGATTAACCTTTTGAACAATCCGCACAATTGGTTCTGTGGGCCGGGGGCGGTTTACCACTATTTTAACTAATAAGGTTACTAAACCAGAGAGTGCCGTTATTAATATGCATAACGCTTCTTTCTTGTACTTAAATATAAAAAAAAGCAAAACGCCTGATAGTACTACGATAACAGAGCCCGGACTATACCCGAACCAGCTTACCAGCTTCATCAGGGCATCCAAAGTTGGATTTTGGTGCTCTTGCATCTCCTGCGAAAACTCCAGATCGACAAGTGATTTGGGAAAAACAGAGATTAGTATGGTAAGTACAACAAACCCAATACTTATACTACCCAATACATAAAAGGTAACACGCTTCTGATATTTTCCAAATATAGTTTTAACCAAATTTGTATAATAAAATATTCCATTCATTATCAGCAGGAACACGGGTATGTTATTTTTGTTGTTTTTATTCTTTTTAATTTGTCTCACCAAATCCATAAATAAATCAGGTGATAAACAACCACCGCTGAATTGGTCATTAATTAAATAAAACAGATCAGAAAAAAACGTTAAACCCCAATAATACAAGATTTTAAATCAAGGTATTATTGGGGTTTATTACAAATTGTAAAAATAAAATAACTATTGACCGGTTACTTCCCCACCACTACAACGTGGAAAGTGCCGGGTATTTGCTGTGGCCTTGGCCGCGGGTTATCCGTAGTTGGCGCCGGTGGCGGATTCATTTTAGATGTGGGCAGGTATAATTTATGGGTGTAGGTGTCCACACCAATGGTCCTTGCGCCCGGTTCAGTGGGGATGTTTTCTACAAATTCAAATTTATCTTTGCTTAATTCACGAACCACGGTTACAGTACCTTCGCCGTTTGAGCTATACGCCAGTTTAAGTTTCGGATCAAAGCCTACACCGTCGCAACGGCCAATCGGGAACTTTGCTACAATATTGCCGTTTGTCGCATCTAGAACGATCATGGTTTGGTTACCACCGCAGCCGATAAACAGGCGGTCGGTTTTGCGGTCCATAGCCAGGCCCGACGGTTCTTCGCCGCCTTCAAGCTTCCACCTGTTTAAAACTTTATAGGTGGCCGCATCTATTTCCACCTCTTCGCCGGTATCTTCAATATTTACAAATACTTTTCCTTTGCCGTCCGAAACACCAGTTTCGGGTTTACCTCCTAATGGTATGGTTGCAACCACGCTATCAGTGGCTGCATCAACAACGGTCGCCTCCTTGCTCCTGCCATCGAATGCGTACACTTTTTTCGAGAAGTCGTCATAAAAAATAGCATCGGGATTCGTCCCGGCGTTTACAAGTTTTAAAACCTTTAATGTTTTCAGGTCGAAAACCGTGATATTATTGGCCCTTCCGTTACTGGTATAGCCTTTGTTAAATTCGTGGGCGATAGCTATGCCATGTACGCCCTTCGTATCGGGGATATAACCTATAGAATCGCCCGTGGCAGCATCTAAAACATTTACCTGCATGCCATGCGACACATACACACGTTTACTTGCCCCGTCGGCCGTAATATAATCCCATCCCCCTGAACTATGGATAGGGAAATCGGTTAAAACATGAAAGCCTGTTTTTTCCTGGGCGAACAAGTGCGCCGGGATTACTATTGACATGCAAAGCAACAGGCAAAGTGGTTTGAAAGTTAGTTTCATAACGCAAAATTTTTCAGTAGAGTTATGAATTAATTCTGGATAAATGTTGGATAAATTGGTGGGTGTTTGATTAAGTTGATTGGGTGAATAGTTGAACTTAATCCAAGCCTCGTAACGTAATTTACTATTTCCCGCCACCGCCGCCGGCACCGGCATCTTCCGGAGCAGCATTATCCTGTTGTTCCTTATCCTTTTTAAATTCAAGCTTTCCGAATTTGTACATTAAACTGATGCCGAAAGAGCGCAGCGGGATCTGCCGCAGGCTATTTTGGTTAAAGTTAGGCCCATAGGTGTTTGATTGTACATTTACATACTGGTTGAAAGGATTGGCAGCCGTTAGCCCAATGCTCGCCTTTTTATTTAATATTTGCTTGCGTACTGCAAAATTGTAGAACAGGAACGCCGGATTTGTTCCCTGAATGCCCCTTTGCGACGAACGATAGTTGATAAAGAATTCGGCAGCAAGAGTTTTTGCAAATTCATAGCTGGCGTTTAAATTTATACGGTACATAAAACCGCTAACCTGCGGGGAGCCCGGATTATCGGAGATCCTGTCGGCGAAAAACATATTGGAGCGAAAGGTAAACTTACCTGCCGGAATAGAGCCAAATAGGTTTATACCTTCAGTTGTCTCTTTGCCAAGGTTATAGGATTGGGTGAGTGCCACGTTGTTATAGGTAACGCCGCCAACATTTAAAACTGAATCGACCGTAGTAAAAGATTGAATGTCGTTAGTATTATACCGGTAAAACGCAGCAACATAGACATTAATCCCTTTATCAAAAGATTTGTTGTACCCAAGCTCAAAATTATGACCAAGCTCCGGCTTCAATTCGGGGTTGCCTATACTAATGTTATGCGGATCGCTGATATTATAAAATGGGTTAAGCGAACGGTATTCGGGGCGCTCCAGGCGGTACGAGTAACTAAATTTGATGGTTTCTGTTTTATCCAGCTTATGCGACAGCACAAACGAAGGCGCTAAAATATTATAAGATGGTATGGTAGTATTGGGAAAATCAGAAGTTGTAACGGTGTATTCATCCCTTAAGCCTGCCTTGCCATCAAAAAATTTATTAAACAGCGAAAAGTTTGCCGATAGATAGTAAGCATAAATTTTACGCCCGTAATTAAAGCTATAGGTTTGCAGGGGATTAGGTACATAAATGCCATTTGTCAGCATTTGTGTATTTACGGAATTGCTGATGTTTTCGATGGTTGCCTTGGCCCCCGTTTCAAAAGTAAGTTCGTCAACAACCGGCTGCACATAATCAATTGCTATATCGGTTTCCTTATCGGTTCCGGGGTTATTGCCAATTGACCCTAAAGGTGGAGATGTTATGTTGGTATAATCCTGCTCCTGGCTATAGTCGTTGTTAGTGGTGCCACTGCTTTGGTTGTACAAAACGTCCAGCTCCTGGTCTTTCTTTTGGAAAGTTTTTTTATAAAACAGGCTCCAGTCAATTGAATTGTTGCTGAAACGGCTGGTGGAGTTATTTACACTGTTAGTATCAACCACTAAACCGCCTATATTAGTGGTTTGAAAATTATTAACATAACCGTTGCTATTATTTCCAAAATGGTTGAAATTAATGGATGCTGTTAAGGCATCTTTAGGTGTAATATCCCAGTTTAAGCTAAACCCTGAGCGATAACCGCTTCTTTTAAAATTGCTGATACCATTTTGATTTAAATTGGTAACAGTATCCCCTACATTACTGGTACGGTTGCCTGAACTTGGCGTGGCGCTGGTGAGGCTTTCATTACCGCTGAAAAAAACACTCGCACCAATATTTCCTTTTTTGGCGTTAAGGTTGAAGTTACCGTTTTCCAAACGCGTGCCGGCGGTAAGGTTAACGCTACCGTTAATGCCCTGTATATTATTGTCCTTCAGGATAATGTTAATTATCCCACCGGTTCCGGCAGCATCGTACTTTGCGCCGGGATTGGTAATTACTTCGATGCTTTTTATCTGGCTGGCAGGGATGGCTTGCAATGCATCGGTAATGCTTGCACCAAAAATAGTGGACGGCTTCCCGTTTATCAGGAACTGGACATTGGTATTACCCATCAGTTCCACATTGCCATTTATATCCACCGAAACCATGGGCACTTTCTGTAGCACATCCAAAGCAACACCGCCTTGCGAGGTAAGGTCATTCCCCGGGTTATAAACCAGTTTATCTATCTTATTTTCAACTGATGGGGCCTGCGCCGTTATTGAAACTTCCTTGAGCCGGTTTTGGGCCGGTGAAAGGAGGATGTTACCTAACACAACATTTTTATTGCCGCTGCCGATGATCACATGGTCGATAGTATGGCGTTTATATCCCAAAAAGTCTACTGTTACTTTATAATCACCAGGTGAAATACCATCTATACTAAAATTTCCTTTGGGATCAGTACTTGCCCCGTTAAAAGGCGAATTGTTTCCTTGTTTATATATACTTACAGTAGCGTAATCAACAGGCTGTTTGGTAATTGAATCTGTTACAACACCGGTTATTTTACCTCTATCATCGTTGGCGCCTACGTAGGAGCCACCCATTTGGGCTTTCAGATTCAGGGCAGCGCTTAGCAAAAATATCAGCAAAAAAATATTTTTCATCAGGACATTAAATAGTACTAAATTAATTATCCCGCAAATTTGCGCTCAAAATTTGGATTAAAACTGGATTTTAAGGCGAAGTATTATAATTGTTACCGTGTTAGTGTATTTGTTACAATAAGGGGGGCGTAAATTAGTCCGACTTCCGGACTTTCGGATCGAAAAAACTAATCTCTAATCTCCGGTCCCTAACCGCTACTTCAAACCTTATCATTCAGTTTCAGCACGCGTATAACCTGTACGAAACGGTGTTTATAGGTATCATCCATGGAAGTTATGGTAACCCCATGTTCTTTACCGGAGGTGGAATGGATGAATTTAAAGACGTTACCGATGTTAGACAACACAATGCCAACATGCCCGATCCGGTGACAGTGCTTTTTCGGGCTGGTAAATATGATGATGTCACCAGGCTTAGCGTCCGCATAGTCTATTTTTTCGCCGACACTTATAAATTCACGCGAGGAGCGTGGCACGCTGAGATTAAAATTCTTAAAAACATAACTTACAAAGCCCGAACAATCAAAGCCACGCAATGGGTCGGATGATGCGGACCGGTAATGTATTCCTATTAAACTTTCGGCAAATTGAATAAGGCTGTCAGGTGATATACTGTCGGTTCCGAAGGCCGTTTTGACTATTTTTACGCCACGGGCCCTCACAATTCTCCCGGCATAAACTGTATTAAACAACACAGTAGCAAGGCATAAAACAATAAGCAGGGTAGATAAAAATTTCCTCATTTTACAGGGGCAATCTATCAATTTTATTTTATTAAGCGAATTTTTTATCAAAAATGTAATACTATATTTCAAAACGTTTCAAAATTGCAAAAATCGCATTACCCGGGGTGAATAATTCAGGCAAATATCAGCACCACACTTCCGCCGATGATCATTAAAGCGCCAATAGCCTGCTTAATATTTACCGACTCTTTTAAAAATAAAACAGCCAGGATTATAGCCAGCGCTACACTTAGCTTATCAATCGGGGCAACCTGCGAAACTTTACCCAATTGCAAAGCTTTAAAATAACATATCCACGACAAACCGGTTGCACAGCCTGAAAGCACAAGAAACAACCAGTTGGTTTTTGTTAAACCACCAATGGTCTCTGTACTCCCTTTAAAAACCGCGATAGCCCACGCTATAAGCAATATCACCACGGTTCGGATAGCCGTTGCCAGGTCGGTATCAACCCCCTTAATCCCGATTTTTGCAAATATTGCAGTTAGCGCTGCGAAAAATGCTGATAGTAAAGCGTATATCCACCACATAATACCGTTGATTTTAATGATTAAATGATCGCGTTGATTAATTTTTAAAATTAACAATATCTGCGAAATCATTTAATCATTAAAATCAACGGTCGATATCTGCGAAATCCAAAAATCATCATAATCAGCGGTCACAATCCTAAATTTTTCCAACATTGTGTTTGTACATTTAACAAAAAAATTGTTTTGAAGATACTGATCATTGAAGACGAAGAAGGGCTGAGGGAAAGTATTGAAGAATATTTTACCGAAGCCGGCAATATTTGCGAAACTGCTACTACTTATCAAAATGCGCTGGTTAAGATAAACCTTTACCGTTATGATTGCATTTTGCTGGACATTACTTTGCCCGGTGGCAATGGCATCGACATCCTGAAAAACCTGAAGGATAATAATTACCCGGACGGGGTGCTCATTATCTCGGCAAAAAACTCGTTAGACGACCGCCTGGATGGCCTGAACCTCGGCGCCGATGATTACCTGGTAAAACCATTTCATTTATCCGAATTAAAAGCACGGGTATCTGCTATTATTCGCCGCAAAACATTTAACGGCAGTAACCTGCTTATATTTAATGAGATCACTATTGATCTTTTGGCAAAAGAGGTACGGGTGGACAAAACACTGGTAAAGCTAACACGGAAGGAATATGCCCTGCTCCTGTATTTCATTGCCAACAAAGGAAAGGTGGTATCGAAAAATGCCATCGCCGAGCACTTGTGGGGTGATGGAATTGATATGGCCAATAATTTCGATTTTATTTATTCGCATATTAAAAACATCCGTAAAAAATTGGTTGAAAGTGGCTGCAACGATTATATCCAGGCAGCTTACGGTATGGGTTATAAGTTTACGGGCCAATGAAGCTATTAACGAAATATAACCGGGTTAACCTTATCACTACCATAATTGTGATGCTGATAACGGGCTTCATTTATTACCAGGCGATCAGCTGGATACTTACCAATCAAAAAGACAAGGACCTGAAAGTTGAGGAGCAGGAGGTTTTTGACTATGTAAACCTCGACCATCATTTGCCCCAAACGTTTGAATCAAACGATCAACAGATCACTTTCACAGAAGCCAAACCTGGTTCTGTGGTGCGTGAGTTTATCAATACCATGTATTTTAAAAAATGGGATAAGGATGATGCGCGCAAAAGGCACCGGCATAAACATCCCGGCAACGGCAAGTATGAGCCGGGCAGGGGCCTGGTAAGTTCGGTTTCAGTTGGTGACAAATATTATAAAATACTGATAGTTGAATCGATAGTGGAGACTGAAGATCTTATCAGGCTGATCTTTACAATAACCATCGCAGTAATTTTATTTTTATTATTGGTATTATACATTACGAACCGGTTAATTTTAAGCAGGTTATGGCAGCCGTTTTATACTTTAATGAAAGAGTTAAGGGTGTTCAGCGTAGCCGATGCAAGGGGCATCTCAAAGCTGGAAACTACAATTGATGAATTTAAAGAATTGAATAATACAGTAATTGAAATGACAGCAAAAGCCAGGCATGATTACAAAGAGCTGAAAACCTTTACTGAAAATGCCTCGCATGAATTACTTACGCCGATCGCAGTTATTAATTCAAAGCTCGACACACTGATCCAAACAGAAAATTTTAGCGAGCGGCAAAGCAAATTGCTGAATGATTTATATAGCGCGGTATCGAGATTGAACCGGTTAAATCAATCCTTATTACTGCTTGTAAAAATAGAGAACAGGCTGCTGCACGAGCAGCAGCAGATAAATTTGCGTGAGTTGATTGAGGATATGATCATCCAGTTCGAGGAAATATTCCAGGATAAGGACCTAAAAGTTACTTATGCCCTTGATGAGAAAGAAATTTATGCAAGCCGCTATCTTGCCGAAATTTTAATCAGCAATTTGATTAGTAACGCCATCAGGCATAACCATAACGGTGGCGAGGTAGTTATTAATATGACGGAAGAACAGTTGGTGATACAAAATACAGGCCTTGATTCGACGTTACCGGATGAAATATTTACACGTTTTCATAAGTCATCAGGCTCAGAGGGCAGCGGATTGGGGTTGACCATATCACGCCAGATATGCCAAAACTTTGGTTTTTCGCTGGATTACAGGTTTCAGTCGCCATTTCATACCTTCATGGTTAAGTTCAATCTTAAATAATTGGTACGCTTTAAACACAAAATGGCACAAAACCATATAATATACCAAATAAGTTACCGATCAATCTAAAATTTATACAGAATTAAATAATATTTTCGCATTAACACGCTTATACATATCTACTGAATGAAATGGTTCCTCAGCATTATTTTATGCACATTGGCCTGTTCTGGTTCCCTGGCGCAAACCTATACGCTGGATCATTACCTGGAAACCGCCAAAAGTAACAGCCCTTTATTGAGGGATCTCCATAATCAAATAGCCTCGAATTCAGTCGACAGTTTGCGTTTGCTTGCTGGCTACAAACCGCAGGTTAATTTAAACAGCGGCGCCTTGCTGGCGCCATACATCGATGGCTATGGCTATTCGGGGGCCATCACAAATGAACATACCTTAAATGCTTTGCTAGCGGCCAACCAGGCCATTGTAAGTAAAAAAAACCTGAATGCCCAGCTGCAAACTATTACCCTTCTATCGCAATCCATTGGTAATTCATCTAAAATATCCGAACAGGACCTCAAAAAAGCAATCACAACACAATATATTACCGCCTATGGTGATCTGCAGCAACTTAAGTTTAACCAGGAAGTTGTTGAACTGCTTAGCAAAGAAGAGGACTTATTAAAAAGACTGACCCGTGCCAATGTATACCATCAAAGCGATTACCTAACCTTTTTGGTAACCTTAAAACAGCAGCAACTGCAACTTTTACTGTCTCGCCAGCAATATAAGAACGACTACTCGACCCTGAACTATCTTTCGGGTATAGCCGATACGAGCATGATAGAATTGCAGCAGCCCGATATCCAGGTCCATTACCCTCCGGAAATCAATAACAGTATATTTTTCAGGCAATATAAATTAGATAGCCTTAAGCTGGCCAACAGCCGCGACCTGATTGATTTTAGTTATAAGCCCAAAATAAACATTACTGCTGATGGCGGTTTTAACTCAGATTTTATGGGGCAGGCCTATAAAAATTTTGGTGTGAGCGCCGGGTTTACTTTTACTATGCCTATTTATGATGGCGGCCAGCGAAAAATGGAGTACCGGAAACTGTCGTTGCAGGAAGAAACCCGCCAAAACTACAAGGCATTTTTTAATGTGCAATACCGCCAGCAAATTGATCAATTAAGACAGCAAATCAGCGAAAGCGACAATTTGCTGGCCCAGGTTGATGAACAAATAAAATATTCAGAAAGTTTGATAAAGGTTGATAGCCAGCTTTTACAAACCGGCGACGCAAAAATTGCCGACCTAATACTGGCGATTAACAATTATCTTACTATAAAAAACCTGAGGACAACCACCACGATCAACAGGCTGCAGCTCATCAATCAGTTAAATTACTGGAACAGATAACATGAAAACACTGGTCACCCGATATTTCCGCTTTACGCGACACTATTTAGTAATGGGTCTTGCTTTATTGCTTTTCTCGTGCAAAGGCAAGGAAAAAGCAGACGATGATGATGACGCAAAAGTTGCCTCACAAACTCCTGTTACGGTGACTGCTGTTGACAGCAGCGCATTGACGGATTACATAGAACTGAACGCAACCTCAACTACATTGCAAAAAAATTATGTGAAATCGAATGCTAATGGGTATATACACGAAGTTAATGCGCAGCTTGGGCGTGATGTGAAAAAAGGCGAAATACTTTTTACCGTAAAAACTAAAGAGGCCCAGGCGATCGGCAACAGCATCAATGTTTTGGATACAACTTTTAAATTCTCGGGTATAAATAAAATAAAGGCATCCGCACCCGGTTATGTATCACAAATAAACCACCAGACCGGGGATTATGTGCAGGACGGCGAAGCTTTAGCTGTGATAAGTGACCGCTCGAGCTTTGTTTTTATAATGCAGCTGCCATACGAATTAAAAAAATATGTAAAAACCGGGCAAAACGTTGATCTTACGCTCCCCGGCGGAACAAAAATAACCGGCAACGTAAGCTCATTTATGCCATCGGTTGATACGGTTGCGCAAACGCAGGGGGTGGTGATAAGAATAAATGCCGGCCAGCAAATACCCGAAAACCTGGTGGCCAAGGCACGGATAGTAAAAGCGTCAAAAACCAATACACAGTCATTGCCAAAGTCAGCCATCCTCGCTAACGAAACACAAACCGAGTTTTGGGTGATGAAGCTGATCAATAATACCACAGCTGTTAGAGTTCCGGTTAAAGAAGGCATTCAATCTGGCGACCGTGTTGAAATATTGTCCCCTAGGTTTTCTGGAAAAGATAAGATCATCGTCACCGGTAATTATGGGCTTGCCGATACTGCTAAAGTTAAAATCATAGCGCAATGACCCCAGTAAAAGATATTTTTATTTCGCATAAAAAGCCTATCAGCCTGGTTTTGGCCATTATTATTATGGGCGGGTTATTTGCGTACTCCAAAATGCAAACGTCCCTGTTTCCAGAAATCACTTTCCCCAAAATAAAGGTGATTGCTGATGAAGGTTTACAACCCGTTAATAAAATGATGGTAACGGTCACCAAGCCGCTGGAGAATGCCATTAAACAGGTGCCCAACCTGCAAATGGTGCGCAGTACGACCAGCCGGGGCAGCTGCGAAA
Source organism: uncultured Mucilaginibacter sp. (assembly GCA_903864275.1). Classification (GTDB taxonomy): domain Bacteria; phylum Bacteroidota; class Bacteroidia; order Sphingobacteriales; family Sphingobacteriaceae; genus Mucilaginibacter. The sequence goes on along the minus strand of CAIPFE010000045.1, from coordinate 51,685 downwards.
TTTCGGCTTATATGGATTGGAGCGCTGATATTGACCTAAGCCTGCAAAAGTTACAGGCAAATATCGGCGAGATAAAAAACGACCTCCCTGCTGATGTCAATATCACGGTTGAAAAAATGAACCCTTCGATATTGCCCGTTAGCGGCTATACTTTGGAAAGCAACACCCGCTCGCCTATTGAATTGCGCCAACTGGCTACGTACACAGTTAAGCCTTTTCTATCACAGGTTGACGGGGTATCCGAGATCAGGGTAATTGGCGGTAAAGCAAAGGAATACTGGCTTACGCTGAACAAGCAAAAAATGAGCTCGCTCGGCTTAACGCCAGATATTATAAACACCACGTTAAGCACCACCAACTTCGTTAAGTCTGAAGGTTACCTTTCAGACTATAAAATGCTATACCTTACGGTGACCGACGCTACCATAAACGCGAAAGACCAACTGGAGAACCTGGTGATCAGCAATAATCGCAAGCGGGTAATAAGGTTAAAAGATTTTGCCGAAATAGCTATACAGGAAAGTATAGAGTATACGCGTATAAACGCCAATGGGCACGACGGCGTTCTAATAGCGGTTATCAAGCAACCCAATGCCAATCTCGTATCGCTTTCGGCGGAAATGGGCGAAAAGGTGGCCGCCCTGCAAAAAATATTGCCTCATGATGTTACCATTAAACCTTACTACATCCAGGCTGACTTTGTAAATGAATCTATCCGTAGTGTAAGCGACTGCCTTTGGATCGGCTTGTTGCTGGCAATTATCGTAGCTATTATATTCCTGCGCTCCATTAAGGCAAGTGCAACAGTTCTGATTACCATCCCGGTTACGCTTTGCCTCAGCCTTATGGTACTGTACGGCTTGGGCTATACCTTTAACATCATGACGCTTGGCGCTATTGCCGCGGCGCTCGGCTTAATTATTGATGACGCGATAGTCGTTGTTGAACAGATCCACCGCACCCATGAAGAGCATCCACGGGAGCACCCGCTCAAACTGGTGAAAACGGCTATCGACTATCTCTTCCCGGCTATGCTGGGTTCGTCTATAAGCACCATCGTGATATTTGTACCATTTATGCTGATGAGCGGGGTTGCTGGCGCCTACTTCAAGGTGCTTACCAATACCATGATCATCACGCTGGTGTGCTCGTTCTTTGTGACATGGATAGGGCTGCCCGTAGTATATTTATTATTGAGCAAGCATAAGCCGAACAGCAAGGCAAACCTGAAAGAAGAGGAACACCATGTCAAAAAGCAAAGGTGGGTAAACTGGTTCATTTTAAGGCCCTTTGTCAGCGTTGCGATAATAGCCGGGGCCATCATTGCCATAGTAGTTGTACCTCCATTGCTGGAAACCGGGTTTTTACCTGATATGGATGAAGGCAGTATAGTACTTGATTATAGTTCGCCGCCAGGCACTTCGCTGGATGAAACCGACCGTATGCTGCGCCAGGTGGAAAAAATCATTACCGCAATACCCGAAGTAGAAGCGTACTCCCGGCGAACCGGTACCGAAATGGGCTTCTTTATCACCGAACCGAACAGGGGCGATTACCTTATCCAACTGAAAAAAAAGCGCGACAGAACAACCGAAGAAGTTATCAGCGAACTGAGGCAAAAAATAGCAGCCAACCAGCCGGCTTTAAGGATAGATTTTGGACAGGTAATAACAGATATGCTCGGCGACCTGATGACCTCCATACAGCCTATTGAAATAAAAATATTTGGGGATGATCAGCAAAAATTGCACAGCCTCTCAAAACAGGTAGCCGATATAGTTGGCGGCGTAAAGGGAACTGCCGATGTTTTTGACGGCATCGTTATTGCCGGCCCGTCGGTTAGCGTCAATCCCTATTACAGCAAGCTGGCCCAATACAATATTACCCCAGCCAGCCTCCAGTTCCAGGTGCAAACGGCGCTTGAAGGGAACATAATTGGCGATATGCTTGAGCGCGAGCAGCTTTCGCCTATCCGCATGGTTTACCCGGGTAACCGTGGTTTAAATGTTGCAGGTATAAAAAACCAAACCATATTTGTTCCCAGCGGGAAACTCGTTTCTATCAGTGAACTGGCTTCGGTTGAATTAAAACCCGGCGAAGCTGAAATAAACCGCGAAAACCTGCAGTCGATGGGGGTGGTAAGCGCAAGGTTAGAGGGTAGCGACCTGGGTTCAGTTATACCGGCTATCCAAAAAAACATCAGACAAAAAATTAACCTGCCGCAGGGTTATCATATTGAATACGGCGGCGCTTATGCCGAACAGCAGCAATCGTTCAAAGAATTACTGATCATCCTGATCACCTCAAGTTTGTTGGTTTTTTGTGTCATCCTTTTCGTATTCAAACAATTCAGGATAGCATTTTTAATATTAGTTGTAGCCGTTTTAGGGATATCCGGCAGCCTGCTGGCTTTATTTATTACTAAAACACCGCTAAATGTTGGCAGTTATACGGGCCTCATCATGATAGTTGGCATCATTGGCGAAAACGCGATTTTTACTTTTTTACAATTTAAACAGCGGGCAATTGAAAATCAAAATAATAACAAGCAAAGCAGTATTGATGAAGCCATTATATTTTCGATCTCCACACGTTTACGGCCAAAGCTAATGACCGCATTGGGTGCTATTATTGCACTAATGCCCCTGGCACTGGGAATTGGCGCGGGCGCCCAGTTGCACCAGCCCCTGGCTATTGCCGTTATTGGCGGCTTTGTAATAGCCCTGCCCCTGCTGCTTATTGTTTTACCAAGCATGATGCGCATACTGTACCGTTCGGTAAAATTCAATGAAAACATCCAGCCTGTGGTAGGTAATAATGAATAATCAACTTTTCTCCAGATTTAGCACTGACATTTATAAAATAAACCATCAATTACCGATTATGAAAAAGATATTTTTAACCGCTTTGTGTGGTATCCTCGCTTCTTTATCCCTGCATGCGCAAACTTATGTATTGGATAAGACCATAGCCTTGCCGGGCGATGCCGGGTATGATTACCTTTCAATTGACAAGGTGAACCACCGTTTGTACGTTTCGCATGGTACGTCGGTAAATGTGATCGACCTTGAAACCGAACAACCTGTGGGCGTAATTGCTGACATGAAGGGTGTTCATGGCATAGCAATAGCCAACAAAAGTAACAGGGGCTTTATCAGCGATGGCAGGGCAAACGCCGTGGTCGCATTTGACCTGACAACCCTTAAAACCATCGCCACTATTCCTGTTGATGCCCAGGGGCCTGATGCAATAATTTACGACTCATACTCTGACAGGGTTTTTAGCTTTAATGGCGAAAGTAACAACTCATCGGTCATCGATCCAAATACCCTTAAGCAGGTCGGAACTGTTGCCCTTGGCGGCGGCCCCGAATTTGCAGTGGCCGACGGCAAAGGGAAAATATATAACAACCTTGAAGACAAAAATAGCTTGAATGTAATTGACAGTAAAACATTAAAAGTTATTGTTAACTATCCTTTAGCGCCCTGCGGCGGGCCAACCGGTATTGCATTAGATGATGCGAATCATCGTTTATTCAGCGTTTGCCGCCAAAACAAAGGTATGAGCGTAGTTGATGCCAATACCGGTAAAGTTATTACCACGCTGCCAATCGGCGCCGGTGTTGATGCGGTTGCATATGATCCTGAAACCAAACTGATATTTTGCTCATGCGGCGACGGTACAACAACTATTATCAAACAGCAATCGGCAGATGAGTACAGTGTAATTCAAACCATAAGCACCCCAAACCGCGCTAAAACAATGGCTTTGGATGCAAAAACGCATAAAATATATTTAAGTGTGGCCGAATTTGAGCCGGGCACCCGCAAAGTGCTGCCAAACACTTTTAAGGTACTGGTGTACAAACTTAAATAAACTTTGCAAGTGAAAACATTACGCCATTTACCGGGTTTTACTCCTGAGGGTTGAATCAATTGAAAGAAAATAAGATTAAATTTTACAATAAAATTATCTTTTAAGTACATATTCTTATATTTACCCCGATACCCTCTCTGTTATCTAATGATTAAAAGAACCGATTTTGTTTATTCGGAGGAATCCGAACCGCACCGTGTACGAACCAAGAAAATTTTAAATCAATTTCCGCATCTACGCCAGCTTATTGGGAAAAACCCGCTTACCATATTAGCCATTATAGGCCTCGTCGGGTCTATGATAGCAATTGCGTGGCTTGTCCGCGATCAATCGTGGTGGATTATTTTCGCCGCTGCTTACTTTTATGGGGCCTTTGCAAACCATGCATTGTTTGTGATGATACACGAGTGTACCCACCAGCTATTATTCAAAAGCCATACGGCAAATCGCTGGGCATCAATGTTTGCCAATCTTCCGCATATCATGCCTGGCGCCATTTCGTTTGAAAAATATCATCTAAAACACCATTCTTTCCAGGGCATTCATGAGCTTGACGCCGATCTGCCCAACAAGTGGGAAGCAAAGCTGATCAACAACTCTTTTCTGGGTAAAACCCTGTGGCTTTTATTTTTTCCTTTGTTCCAGGGCACACGGGTGTCGAGATTGAAGGAGATCAATTTTTTTGATGGGTGGATGTTAACAAATATGGCCGTCCAAATCGTGTTCACCACGGCGATATGGTATTTTTTTGGCTGGCATTCCGTTGCGTTTTTATTTATAAGTTTCTGGTTCTCGATTGGCCTTCACCCGGTAGGTGCGCGCTGGGTACAGGAGCACTATTTAACCTTCGACAGCAAACAGGAAACCTACAGCTACTACGGCCCGCTGAATATCACCGCGTTTAATGTGGGGTTTCATAATGAGCATCACGACTTTCCTTCCATCCCATGGAACAGGCTCCCGAAGATAAAGAAAACAGCGCCCGAATATTATGATACACTGCTCTATCACACGTCATGGACCAAACTTTTTTTCAGGTTTTTGTTCGAACGCGAGATATCTTTGTTTAACCGGATATTAAGAAAAGAGCGGGGAAAAGTTGCCCTTACCGATACCTCTAAACCGGACCTGGAGTTGGTGAAACAACCGTCAGGAGAGGATATCCTTACGCCGGTTAGCTAAACCAGGCATTTATTGTATGATTTTAGGATTAAGACCAGTTAAACGCATTTAGCTGGTCTTATTTTTTGTCTTTCCGGGCTTTAAGGCTAGCATTTTTGTGGGATATTTAATGGATATAATGTGATCATTTGATAATGAACGCCACCTGGCCTCCGTGATTCTAATTAACTTCTAATCCGTTGAATAACATCTTCACGCTAAAAATATCTAATTTCGCCGGTAAAGTAATTAACGGTTTAACCGGATAAAAAGGCATGAGCCGCACAAAAAGATTAAGGATAATAATACCTGTAGTGATCATCCTGTTTTTGGGCGCTTATGGCAGGCACGAATATCTTAAACACACAAGCCGGGTAGTTGGCCAACTGCAACGGAAGGACATGAATGAAATCTCGGGGATCGCTGCGTCGCGTATCAATGAAGATCTGTATTATGTACATAACGACAGTGGCGACACCAGCCGGTTCTTTTCCATGCTCCCCGACGGCCAGGTAAAATCGGTCATTTACTTTAAAGGCGACCCCAGGGAAAGGTATGGGGTACATGATTGCGAGGACATCGCGGTTGGCCCCGGCCCGGCTGCGGGAAAAAGCTATGTTTATATGGGCGATATCGGCGATAATTATTCCATCCGTAATTATATTACAGTTTACCGTATGGAAGAACAAACAGCATGGGCGAATGACACTATCGCAAAAGCAGATGATGCCGCGCCTATCCACTTCAGATACCCCGACGGTCCCAAAGACGCGGAAACTTTAATGATAGACCCCATTGGAAAACTGATCTATATCATATCAAAAAGGCGGGATTCGGTAACCTTATATACATCGCCTTTGGATTATAAGGCTGATGATACCCTTGTGTTAACCAAACGATGCAGGTTGTTTTTTCCTGGCGTTAAACCGTTCAGATGGATCACAGCCGGCGATATATCAAAAGACGGGGAGCAGGTTTTGGTAAAAAGTTACATAAATGTTTATTACTGGAAACGCCGGGGTAATACACCCGTATGGAAAACCCTGCAAAGCAAGCCGCAGCTATTACCTTATAAGCAGGAAAAACAAGGCGAAGCTATCGGCTTTACACCGGATGGCAAAGGCTATTATACTACCAGCGAAGGGGTTTACTCACCTGTCTACTATTACAGGATACCGGGTAAATGATCACTCAACGGTGTTTGAATAGCTTTGCATATAGTCCCGTGGCGAAGTGCCCGTGATGCTTTTAAATACATAGTTAAAATTGGTAATGCTGTTAAAGCCGCAGCTGTAAGCAATAGCCGCTATGCTGAGCGGCGAACCATTTACCAGCAGTTTGCAGGCCTCGTTTACCCTAACTTTGTTTACAAAATGCACAAAAGTATGCCGGGTGTGTTTTTTAAAATACCTGCAAAAGGCCGTTGGTGTAAGGTGGGCTTGCATGGCGACCTCTTCGAGCGATAATGCGCTACTGTAGTTATGCATAATATAATTGTATACGGATGCTATACGCATGCCTTCGGGGTCGGTCATGGAGTGGGTATAAAGGCCCGAGGTTAAGGGTTGCAGACCGGCATCAGCACTCAATGCGCTCAACAATTCGATAAACAGCGATAATTGCCCGGCGCCATTGGCCTGCTGTATGGCTCTTATTCGATTTGCAATAGCTTCATAACTGTTGTCGGGCACTTTAAAACCGCTTTGCATTTGCTCAACAAAGGCCTTTACTGCCGTCATTTCGGGCAGGCTGAACAAGGCGGATAATTTGTCGGTAGGATTAAAAAAAATAGTAATCGTGTGTACTTCTTTTTCGTTGGCTGGCTGAAAATAGGCCGGGTCGCTTTTAAATAAATGCGGCAAATTGGCCCCCAGCAAATAAATCTCGCCATCATGAAAGGTATGCATGCTGTTACCGGCCAACAAGGTGCCTTCCCCTTTTTGTATCCAGGTGATCTGTGCTTCTGCATGCCGGTGCAAAAAGGTATAGAAATATGGCAGCACTTCTTCCAGCACAATGATCGTATGGTCGTGCGGTACCGGAATAGTGAAGGGCAGGACTTTCATAGGGTAAAATTAATTGATTTAAGTTGATTTGGTGAGCGGTTGATCGGGTGGCAATATTTTGCAATTACATTGGCGGCAAAAGATGTGTTCCCCGTATTATATTTCATTAAAAAAATTTTATCCCGTCTATAATGCGACCTTTCTTATTTAACTTTGACGAAATTTAAACCTTATGAACAGGAATCATATCGCCGCGTTATTATTGATCAGCATATTATATTTCAGTTGCTCAAAGGGCAAGCAGCCGGGTCCGCAAAATGGCAATGCGGCTTCTATCAAAATTACTTTGGTTAGCGGAAGTGGCCAAACGGATACCATTGGGCGATTTTTGCCCAGTTTAATTGTTGCTAAAGTTACACAAAACGGCAGCCCTGTAGCTGGTTATAAGGTTAAATTCCAGGGATCGGGGTGCAACTCAGATCGTATAGACTCGATTTTAACAAAAACGGATGGAACAGCAACTGATGGCTGGTGGCTTGCGGGCGATATAGGGCTGCAAACGATGAAAGTTTACGCTGTAAATTCACAAAACGTAAAAGTTGATTCTGCTACGGCTACAGGTACGGCCTTAGCCGGTGGATTAGGCTTGCAGACTTCGGCCTGTTCAATCCAAAGTGCATATGTAATAACTGGTTTTTGTAAATTGAGCTCGGGCCGCTTGTTTGTAAGTTATTTCGGATTAGAATTAAGGTACTCTGATGATAATGGCGCAAGCTGGAATCTTGTTTCCAGCCTCGGCAAAAGCCACAAGCCACAGTTCGTGGTGTCATCGCCCACAGACGAGCTTTTTGTCTTTTCAACCAGCGATGGAATATTTTATTCAACGGATGCAGGCGCAAGTTGGACAGTGGTGAGCACGCCTGCATTTAGTAACGGCAGCCTTCTTTCTGTAGTTTGCACGCCAAGCGGGAAGTTAATAGCTACTGATGCAACAACAGTACATGTTTCCGTTGACAAAGGCAAAACCTGGACGACGCCTGCAGCTTCATTCGGCGAGAGTAAAATAAATAGCCCGGCAGAAGATAAAAACGGCAATTTGTACGTTGTAGGCGAGGGAACGCAAACGATATATGAATCAGCAGATAACGGGGCCTCATGGACAGCCATACCTCATCCAACCGAAATGGATGTCGCATTTTATGTCGATAACAGTAATACGTTTTATAAAGGCACGATCACCGGTGGGATATATATATCAAAAGATAATGGCGCAACCTATACACAATTAGTCAACGACCCAAATGAACTTTTTTCAGATATGAGTATCCAGGCTGACGGTAATTTTTATTATGATGTATTGGGCAAAGGCTTGTATGAATTAAAGGGAGCTAATCCCCCGCGACTTTTAGACGACAATGGATTCAGCGTCCCTACAACGTACATATTGGCGAAAAATAACAATATTGTATTCTGTAGTTTTACCGGGTATATCAATTATTACCACTTATAATTTAACGGCCTTAATACCAATGTGCCGAATAAAAAGCGACCATTCTTTTTTGACCCTCAAAAATCTAACATGATGAACAGAAATTATATAGCCTCAATACTATTAATCTCAATGGTATATTTCAGCTGCTCAAAAAGTAAACAGCCAGGCCCGCAAAACGGCAATACAACTGCAATTAAAATTACTTTGGTAAGTGGCAGCGGACAGACAGATTCAATAGGGCGGCAACTCCCAAATCCCATCGTTGTTAAAGTAACGCAAAATGGGGCGGCGTTAAGCAATTATATAGTAGAATTTCAGGGTTCCGGTTGTAATGAAGATCTTCCATATAAGTTCCAAACCGGGGCGGATGGAACAAGTTCGTTCAATTGGTCTTTGGCAGGAACCGTGGGACAGCAAACTATGAAAGTTTTTGCTTTGGATGCCCAAAATAAAAAACTTGATTCAGTTACCGCCGTAGCCACCGGTTTAGCTACGGGCCCCGGATGGCATTTTGCAGCTTGCACGCCATTTGCATTCGCAGTTACATCATTTTGTAAGCTAAGCACCGGCAGGTTATTTGCAAGCTTTAGTGAAGCAGGTTTAAGGTATTCGGATGACAATGGCATGAGCTGGAATTTGGTTAAGCCGCTTGGCAGTCTTACATTTGAGTATGTAGTTTCAAGTCCCACCGATGAAGTTTTTGCGTTTCAACACAATACCGGGTTATATTATACCAGTGATGCCGGAGCGACCTGGACAGCACTGAGCACGCCCCCGTTTAATTCCGGAGATATTAGGACGGCTGTTTGCACACCAACCGGCAAATTATTAGTAGCTAACAGAACGACAGTATATGTTTCGGCTGATAAAGGAAAAACATGGACACCGCCAGGTCAATTTACTCCTCCAAATTCCTCCGGCGTGGGGGACAATGATATGGATAGTCCGACTGAAGATAAAAGCGGTAATTTATATGTAGTGGGCCTGGAATCAGAAACCATATATAAATCAAGTGATGTCGGTAAAACATGGACGGTAGTGCCCCGGCCCAACGAGAATGATTGCGCATTTTACGTCGACAATAACAATTGGTTTTATAAAGGGAGAAGCGATCCGGCAGGCGGCATTTTTATATCAAAAGATAACGGCGCTACCTATACTCAGTTAATAAACTCCCCAAACGTTTTTCTCGAAAAAATGAGTGTTCAAAGTGACGGTAAATTCTATTATGATAATTTAGACCTCGGTTTATACCAGGTTGCAGGCATCAACAATCAGTTAAAGAAGATCTACGACGGTGCGCCATCCATCCCGATACCCTACATTATAGCAAAAAATAATAATATTGTTACGTTGAACTACGGTTTCAACTTAATTGCATATTATCAAAAATAGTATTTGATTTATTTACCGGCGAAATATCCCCGGGTTGTTTGCGACACAAAAAAATTACAGGCCCTTGGTTTTCCAATACATATAAACAATGCCGCCAATAACCATTATGGCCAATACAATAAGGCCGGTTTTTGCATTGCGTTTATCCTGACGCATCAGCCAGATCAAAAATGCAACCAACGGCACTACAAAAACCGCATAGAAAATAAGAGATGGAATGTTCATTTGGCCCCCTAACCCCCTAAAGGGGGAATATTTATGTTTAAAATTATATCCGTCGTCGCAATGGACTTATTATTCACTTGGCGCGGCACCCCCGCTATAGTTCCCCATTTAGGGGGTTAGGGGGCCATTGGGTATCTCGCCAGCGGCACTACCTCCTGCCCTGCGAAATCACCTTTTAAATATTTATAATACCCGGCTATCGCTATCATTGCCGCATTATCCGTACAATACTCCAATTTGGGGATAAAGCAGCGCCAGTTGTTTCTTTCGCACAATGCCTGCAACCCCTGCCGTAACCCCGTATTTGCCGATACACCACCCGCCAAAGCAACATCCTTTATGTTATAAGCCTGCGCAGCTTTACTCAGCTTGTTTAACAGGATCGTGGTAACCCGCTTTTCGACAGACGCGCAAATATCGTTTAAATTTTGCTGCACAAAACCAGGATTTTTCGCCACATTATCCCTGATAAAATACAGGATCGACGTTTTTAAGCCGCTGAAGCTAAAGTCAAACCCAGGTATTTGCGGTTCCGGGAATTTGTAAGCATCCGGGTTGCCGAGGCGGGCGTATTTATCAATCAGCAGGCCGCCCGGATAGGGCAAGCCTAAAATTTTGCTTGTTTTATCCATTGCCTCGCCGGCGGCGTCATCAAGGGTTTGGCCTATCACCTCCATATCAAAATAGTCTTTTACCAAAACTATTTGGGTATGCCCGCCCGAAACGGTCAAACATAAAAAGGGGAAGTTCGGCTTGTCATCGCCTATAAAATGTGCCAGGATATGTGCCTGCATGTGGTTTATATCAATAAGCGGTATGTTTTTTGCCAGCGCAAAAGCTTTGGCAAATGATACCCCCACAAGCAATGAACCTAAAAGTCCCGGGCCGCGCGTAAAAGCTACCGCATCAATGTCATTTTTGTTTACTTTTGCGATTGATAATGCTTGTTGTACAGCAGGGACGATATTTTGCTGGTGAACCCTTGAGGCAAGCTCAGGGACAACACCTCCGTATGCTTCGTGTATGGTTTGATTGGCAATTACATTGCTGAGGATCACACCATCAATGCATATAGCGGCAGATGTTTCATCGCAAGAAGATTCGATTCCTAAGATTTTCAATTATTGAATTATTGAATTGCTGAATTATTGAACTACCGAATTAGACAGTTAAGAAGTTAACAACTTTTGGATTTATTAATGTTATACTAAACCTTCCTTTGCAAATGCTGTTAAATACTCAATCACTAATTCACTAATTCAACAATTAACTAAATTAATTAATCCGCAAAGTTATTAAAAAACTACTCAAAATAGCGTTAAGTATAGTACTGGTCATCTTATTGGCAATTAGCATACTGTTATTGCTTTTTCAATATAAGCCAGTACAAACCTGGGCAGCAAAAAAAGCTGCCGGCTATCTATCCGAAAAGCTGCAAACTGAAGTTGGCGTAAAAAGCTTATACATCCAGCCATTTACATCGGTTGTGCTTGAGGGTATGTACGTTTTGGATAAACAAAAAGACACGCTGTTAAGTACCCCCAAACTAACGGTCGATCTTAACGGTTTTTCACTTTTCAGTAGTATAAAAAACCGCGTGATCGATTTTAAACTGATACAACTTGACAATGGTTCATTTTTTCTGAAAACGCAAAAAGACAGTGTCTCGAATCTTCGCTTCATCCTTAATTACTTCAGTTCGCCCAATACAAAAAAAACGCCTGGCAAGCCCTGGACTGTTGACTTTGAAAAGATCGCTGTGAATAACTTTCATTTCCGCTATAAGAACGCATTGGTGGATACATTTATCAAAGGGATCAATTTTGATGATATTGACATAAAAAATTTCAGCGTCGTTGTTCGGAACATGGACCTGGTACACCACATATTTAAGGGGGAGATCAGTAACCTTACCCTTCGCGAAAAAAGTGGTTTTTACCTGAAAAAATTCGATGCATCCGCAACTGTTGATACCAACCAGATACTGGCGCAAAACCTACTCGTCATAACTAATCACTCGACCCTTAAAAATTATTTCAGGATGAAATTTAAATCCTTTGATGATTTCAAAGACATCGAGGATAAAGTTTATATGGATGGCGGTTTTATATCCTCTCAAATTTCGTCAGGCGATATTGGCTATTTTACAGCTGGTTTGGAACATGTTAAGTTCGATTTGGGCGTAAACGGTCGCATCAGGGGTTTTGTAAATAACCTGAAGGCAAAAGATATGTTGATCACGGGCGGCAAAGCGACCTATATTAAAGGTAATTTTAACTTAAGGGGCCTGCCCGACTGGAACAATACCTTCCTGGAATTGAATTTTGACCAGATAGCCACCAATAAAACCGATCTTGATTACCTGTACAGTAATTTTACAGGCAAACACAACGCGCATGTTCCTGCCATTATCTCAAAGTTTGGGAATATCAATTTTACAGGACGCTTTACCGGCCTGCAAAATGATTTTGTGGCTTACGGAACATTTAAAACCAGGCTGGGCCGCTTTGACCCGGATATCAATTTAAAAATTAATAAAGCAGGCATCCCATCCTACAGCGGCAAGCTGGATACCTATTCCTTTGACCTGGGCACTTTAATTGATGAAGCGGCGCTTGGACGCACCACGTTAAAGGCAAATATTAAAGGCAGCGGCGACGACCTTAAAAACTTAAACGAAACCCTCGACGCCCGTATCAGCGCCTTTGATTTTAAAGGTTATAATTATCAAAACCTAACCGTGAACGGAACTTTCATTAAAAAGGTGGCCGATGCTAAAATAACCATCAACGATAAAAATATCGAGCTTAATATTGACGGGAGCGTTGATTTAAACCCGGCCCTGCCGGTTTACGATTTTACGGCAAACGTTAGTAACGCGCAATTACATACCTTAAAACTACTTGATGATACTATAACATTCACCTCGCAAATAACAACTAATTTCACCGGCAATAACCTAAACAACCTTACAGGTAAAGCGTCGTTGCTAAATTCACGAGTGGTTGACCCGAGAAATAATTATGTTGTTGATTCACTTATTTTAACGGCGAACGGCACAGGTAATGAAAGGGCCATCACGCTCAGATCTGATGTTGCCGATGGGTACATTAAAGGAAGTTACGACCTGCCAACAATGCCCGCATATTTTAAAACTATCTTAAAAAAATATATCCCATCATTAAAAACAACCATTACCGAACCGAAGCCACAAAACTTTGCATTTAATTTAACGCTCAAAAATCCCGATCCCCTGATCGCCATTTTTGTGCCCGATCTTAAAGTACCTGAGCAGGGTACTTTTATCGGCAAGTTTAACTCAGCTGATAAAACGGCCGATCTCAATGCTTATATCAAAACCATCCAATTGGGCAAAATAGTTTTTCACGATTTTATTATTGACGAAAGCACCAACAACAACAACCTTTCACTAAATATATCCCTCAGCAAAATCGATCTCACCGACAGTTTGTTTATTAAAAACATTACACTGGTTAATGTTTTGAGGAATGATAGCCTTAATTTCAACATAAAACTTGCAGATAAAAACGCCGTCAACCAGCTCGACTTGTATGGCCTCGTGAATTTCGGGCGAAACAATAACACTGCAGAACTGCAAATATTGCCGTCGGACGTAATGCTTGAACGACAGGATTGGCGGATAACGGAGACGGCAAGGGTAAAACTACTGGATGGAAAAACCGAAATAACCGGCTTCGAGTTATCGAACAACAAGCAGATTGTGAAGATAGACGGCTTTATTTCGGATAACGCTGCCGACAAGTTGAAAGTAAGGTTCGAAAAATTCAGCATGGGTACCTTAAACCAGCTTACCCGCACCGAAGGCATAAAATTAAGGGGATCGCTTAATGGCGATGTTAACATCAGTTCCGTAATGAAATCGCCGGGTGTTGACGCAAGTTTGGGCATCGATTCGTTAATGATGAATAAAACGCTGGTAGGCAACGTAAAAATTGTATCAGACCTGGGCCCTGACCGTAAACAAGCCAACGTAAAAATGATTATCAATAACCACGGCCTGGAAACCATGAATATTGCCGGCACATACCAAATCGGCAATGGTAAGCAGGATAACCTGGATTTTGATGTAAAAATGAACCAAACAGAGGCTATTATTTTTGAACCTTTTATTAAGGACCTTGTTTCGAACATACAAGGTACTGTTTCAACCGACTTAAAACTTACGGGGGCGCCATCAAAACCACAATTAACCGGCGATGTTATATTATCAAATACCGGGGTGACCGTTAATTATTTAAAAACCGCGTATACCATTACCGATACACTTAGTGTAACCAACAGCGTGGTCACCGTTAATAACATGGTACTTAAAGATGGAAAGAAGGGGATAGCGAATGTAACCGGAAAAATTGATTTGAACGATCTTTCGAACCCGGATATTGAAGCGGAGGTCACGGCAAAAAACATTATGGCGTTAAATACCTCTTTTAAGGACAACCATGTTTATTACGGTAAGGCATTTGCAACCGGGCGGTTTAGTTTTAGCGGACCGGTTGACAATATGAAAATTGATATCAAAGCCAGGACCGAGGCTGGTACCATATTTAATATCCCGCTTAACAGCTCAACAACGGTTAGTGATAACGATTTTATAAAATTTGTTAGCCACACCGATACAACAAAGGCGCCTGCACCAACTTCCAGGGCTTTTAATGGAGTAACCCTGAATTTCGACCTGACGATTGATGAAAAGACAACGGTAAAAATTACCACTGATTACGGCGTATTGGAAGGCAGCGGCCAGGCACATAATTTAAAACTGAACATAAACAGCCTCGGCGATTTTGATATGTTTGGCGACTTTTTAATCACCTCGGGCAAATTTGAGTTTACGGCTAAAAACTTTATCAGCAAAAACTTCGTGGTAAACCAGGGCGGCACCATCCGCTGGACAGGCGACCCGGCCAATTCGACAATTAACCTGAGTGCCATTTACGAAGTACGGACCGATATTGCACCGCTTTACCAGGCGGCAGGCTCACAATCGCCAAAGGGAAAAGCATTGGAACTTGTACAGGCGGAGCTTATATTGACCAAATCGTTATTATTGCCCACGATAGATTTCGATTTTAATTTCCCGCTTGACCCTTCTATAAAGGATGACCTGGCCACTTACCTCTCTGATAATAATAACCGCAGCCAGCAAGCGCTGAGTATTATTGTACGAAGGCAGTTTTCAAACGGGGCGAATAACAACTTATCAAACCAGGTTTTGGGCACAGCCGGCGAGGCGGTGAGTGAATTTGCTTTTAATAAGTTAAATAGCTTTATTTCACAATCAAACATAAAAGGCTTTGACTTGAATGTGCGTTCATTTAATGATTTCAGCGCTTCGTACAGGGTTAAAGACCGCCTGGTGTTTAACGGCAGTTTGTTTAACTCGTACACAGGCACAAACGACCTTTTTCAAAGCAGCGCCAGCACATTCAATACAGGCTTCAACCAGCTTACTTACGATTTTGATGCACAATACCTCATACAGCAAAATGGCAACCTTAGCGCCAGGTACTCCTACCGGGTATTAAACAGCACCACGTTGAATACGCTTAATAATCAGTTAGGTGTAGAATATGTAAACGGACTAGGATTGGTTTACCAAAGGGACTTTGACACTTTTGGTGAGTTTTTACGAAACATTTTCAGGCAGCAGAATAAAAAACAGCCTGTAAACCCGGCGCCCATACCTGCAACCGGCATAAAGACGAAAACGGAAGAAGACGAAAATCAGTGATCGCGCATGATAGCGTGGTCCATTTTATCTCTTTTAGTCCTGAGGTAAACTTCGTTGTGCGGGTTAGAGGCAATTTCAATAGGCACATTTTCAACTACCTCCAGTCCGTAACCGATCAAGCCGGCCCTTTTCTTAGGATTATTGGTCATTAACCGCATTTTTGATATGCCCAGGCTGCGCAGAATTTGCGCACCCACACCGTAATCGCGCTGGTCCATATTAAAACCGAGCTCGATATTTGCTTCCACCGTATCCCTTCCGTTTTCCTGCAAATGATAGGCCTTAAGTTTATTGATGAGGCCAATGCCGCGCCCCTCCTGGTTCATATAAACAATAACGCCTTTGCCTTCCCTGTTTATCATTTCCATAGCCTTATGCAGTTGCGGGCCACAATCGCAACGGCACGAGCCGAAGATATCGCCCGTAACGCACGAACTGTGCACGCGTACCAACACGGGCTCGCCAGGCTCCCAGGTACCCTTCACGAGGGCCAGGTGATGCTCGCCATTATCTACCTGCGTATAAGCGGTCATATCGAAATCCCCCCATTGTGTTGGCAATTTTACCGTTACATCTTTATTTACCAGCGATTCGGTTGCCAGGCGGTAGGCTATCAGGTCTTTTATAGAAATTATCTTCAGGTCAAATTCTTTCGCTATTTCCAAAAGGTCCGGCAAACGGGCCATTTCGCCATCTTGTTTCATTATCTCGCATATTACCCCTGCAGGTTCAAACCCGGCCATCACAGCCAGGTCGATGGTGGCTTCGGTATGGCCTGTACGGCGCAAAACGCCGCCATCCTTTGCTATTAACGGGAAAATATGCCCAGGCCTGCCCAAATCTTCGGGTTTTGTAGCAGGATCGATCAAAGCAAGTATGGTCCGGGAGCGGTCGGATGCGGAGATACCCGTAGTGCAGCCCTCCAGCAGATCAACCGATACCGTAAAATTAGTTTCGTGCGAGGTGGTATTGTGGCTCACCATTGGCTCAAGATCAAGTTCCCGGGCTCGTTTTTTGGTAATTGGCGCGCAAACCAGGCCGCGGCCATGGCGAACCATGAAATTAATCGTCTCGGGCGTGGCATTGCGGGCGGCAGTTAAAAAATCACCTTCATTTTCCCGGTCTTCATCATCAACGACTATAATTGTTTTGCCATTCTTTATGGCTTCTATTGCTTCTTTTATTGTATTTAGCATTTTTTGTATCAGTGATTGGATGCTAGTGATTAGAGATTAGAGGTTAGTGATCAGGCAGCAGCTTTGTCCTTTCTTCCGGACTTCGGTACTTCTTCTAATCCCTAATCTCCAATCACTGATCTCTAACTATGCGCAAAGTTACGCGATAATAAAATCATTCAGGTCGGCGCTTTGTAAATTAGTACATGATTAATGGATAATTGGTTGCTTTGAAGTGAGTGGTGAGTAGTGAAAAGTGAGTGATCAATTTCACTATTCACCACTCACTTAATCAACTTGCTTTTTCTTAAACAACTTATTGAAAAAACGTCTGTAGATATCAACATCGAATATCGCGGAGTCAGTGGCCGCTTTATACGACAGGAAAAGCCCTATCGGGGTTATGACGACAATTGCGATCCACGAACCAACCAAAGGAGACAGGTCGCCATCTTTAACATATTTTTCGCCGATAGTATTGATGATATAATAAAACAGGAAAAAGATCACTGAAACAACAACAGGTAAACCCAGGCCGCCTTTCCGGATAATGGCCCCAAGCGGCGCACCAATTAAAAACAAGGCGATACATGCCGCCGATAAGGTAAACTTTTTCTGAAATTCAAGGTCGGCCCGTTGAATATTCTTTTTTAACTCCGTATGCCGGTCTGAACGGTTTTTTACGAGGTCCTGAACTGATCGGGCTTCGCTCGAAGCATTTGCCAACGCACTGATCTGGTCATTTCGTCTTAATTTTGCAAATGCATTGTTTGTAACAAAAGTATAATTTTTAGCCAACCCAGGCTTTCCGGGTATCGAAAAATATTTGATGTAAGCCGTAATTAATTTATAATTTATATCGATGCCGCTGTCAATTTGTCGCTTTGTCATCGCGGCGTTATCCTTAAGTTGTTTTAAGTTCATCATCTGGTAAGCCGTTTTAAATTCGCTCTCGTCGGTACGGTGCAATTTAAGTCCCGAAATATCAAACTTCTGTTCCGATTCTTTAAAACGTTTGCGCACCAATCTTTCACGCACATTATAATTCGATTCACCCGGAGTTTCAGAATATTGCACGCCATCTTTAAGTTTTAATACGAGGAACTGCCCATTGGGCGTACGGTACATTTTACCCTCTTTGGCAATTAACACATCCGTATTATTTCCGCTCTGGTTTTTAGCGTAGATCATAATGCCATGCAGGGTCTGGCCGTCGGCGTCCTTGGTTTTTGCACGGATAGAATAGCCCGGGAAACTATTGCTGAATACACCTTCGGGCAAAAAATTTGCGGATTTTTGCTGCCGGGCATCATACAGTAACGAATAGTATTTAAGGTTGGCCAGGGGCAGCATATAATCAGAAAATATGAAAGCCGATATGCTCAAAATAATAACAACGACCACCATAGGGTACATCGCCCTGCGAAGGGATATTCCGGCAGCTTTGATGGCCACCAATTCATAATTTTCGCCAAGGGCGCCATAAGTCATGATGGAAGAAAGCAAAACCGACAATGGCAGGGCCATCGCCACGTTGGTAGCCGAAGCATAAAACATCAGTTCGACGATGATGTACCATTCAAATCCTTTGCCGATAAGGTCATCGATGTATTTAAATAAAAACAGCATCAATAACACAAACATCACGATGAGGAAGGTGACTAAAAAAGGCCTTATAAATGATTTGAGTACTAAAAGATGTATTTTCTTCATCAGGATAACCTGTTTTGCATGGGCGATCTATTTGCCTGCCTAAGGGGAAATGCTTCCATGCACGTTTTTATTGCAAACTATAACGGCACGCAGTGGCTTCACGATACAAAAATGGGGATAATTAATTTTTATCGGGGCGATCCATTCGAGAATTCATGTCACAAGCCTTTTCCGCGAATGACCAATAACTAATGACCAATGATATAAAACTACGCCCCTAAAACGCTTACAAGGTATTCCACCTGGTTGTTCCAGATCAGTTTACGTTCGCCGATGGTATCCTCGGTCGCAAAATCGGTGATACTTAAGGCCACATCATTGGTCAGCTCATCCTGGATAATTTCCATTTCGAAATAATATGCGGGGTCATCATCTATCCACCTGAACCTCACAATTTTATTTTCTTTTATGGCTAAAAGTTTGGCTGTTTGCTGCTCACCATCCCATGTAAAAGTATAAATCTGGTCCTTTACGCTCACATCATCGGCAAACCATTGTGTTAATCCGTTAGGCTCATTTAAAAAACTGTAGAGTATCCTTGGAGATGATTTTATCTCATACTCAATATTAAATTTTTTCTTTTCGGCCATCGGGGTTTATACTTGAATATTTGTAAGTGGTAAATGTTGCCATTTTTTCTAAAGAAAACGAATTTTTGCTATATTTGCAAACCTTTTTAAGCAGGGTGCAAGTTTAATTTGCTAACATAAGTATTTAATTAACAAAGCGGTTGGATATTAGTCGGAAAGTCAGTAAAGACCGGAAGTCCGAAAGAAGCTGCAACTAACGTTTCGGAAAATAACTTAAGTTATAAAAAAGAAAATATTCAACGGCGGGGTAGCTCAGATGGTTAGAGCGCAGGATTCATAACCCTGAGGTCGGCAGTTCGATCCTGCTCCCCGCTACAAAGCCACTTTACGAAAGTAGGGTGGCTTTTTTTATTCGCTATGATACAGTCGACGGGCATAATAAGTCAAAGTCGCAAACTTCAGGCAGCGTGGATGCCCGACCGGGCAGATAATCCTCCATTCCCAACTCACGTTTAGAGGCATGCAAATTTTTTTAAAAAAATTCATAAAAGTAATGCGTAAAAATACGTACGGCACGGGGGGTGAAAACACGGTATAAAATGGGTGAAAACAACATATAAAAATTGAAATTTAGTGCTTAATCTTATTTCGCAATTTAAATTACTAAAACCTGAAACTTATTGATCTGGAAAAGCAGCTCAGACCATAAAACGGCACGTGTAAGCAACTAACAAAGTTCAAAAAAAACTGGCCTTTGTACAGTTAAACCTAAATTATTTCAATAAAGGAATTCATATGAAAACTAAATTACTCCGCGCCGCTTATTTGATTTTATGCTTTATGGTGGTTGGGTTAAGCGTAAAAGCACAATCGTCCTCGCCATCCCAAACGCAATATTTCGTTCCTCAACTTTTTCCCCGATCTCCAGTAGCGACAGCAATCGAGAAATACGGCACTTACCAGGTAAACGAATTCACCGGTCTCCCTGATATTTCAATCCCACTGTACACGGTTGAGGCAGGAGGGTTACAGGTTCCGATAAGCTTGTCTTATCATGCTTCGGGTGTAAAAGTAACCGATGTCGCGAGCTTTGCAGGTCTTGGCTGGTCCGTTTCAGCTGGGGGGCAGGTCAGCAGGCGTGTTATGGGGTTGCCTGACGATGTCACCTATGGGTACCTAAATGGATATATGTACCAACCGGGAACCTATAGCACCGGCACCTATGCGGGCCTTTATTACCTGGAAAACGTTTCGAACGGTACTTATGACAGTAAGCCTGATATTTATTCGTACGACTTTCCGGGCCATAGCGGTAAATTTTTCCTTGACGGCAGACGCGGGCAAAACTTTGTGCCGAGGACAGTCCCATACGCGCCCTTAAATATTATATACAAGCTTATTCCTTACAGTTATGACGACCTGCCGCCAAATTCTGGACTTACAAAATTCGATATTACCGATGAGCATGGCAATTACTATACCTTTGGCAATGGGGCGACTGATATAACAATCTCATCATCGGGCGGAAAGCCTTCAGGGGTTACTTCTGGATCCGCCTGGAAGCTGACGGGTATGGTGAGCCAAAACCGACGGGACACCATTTCATTTTCTTACAAAACAGATACGATTTATTATCCGTTGAACGCAGGGGAAATTTACACGGTGATTGACCAGGTAATCAATAATGAATCGAGTTATGTACCCAGTTATTCGACCACTCCTATTACCCCTGGCAATGTCAATATAGTGCATGAGGAATTGCCCAGCCAGATAAATTTTAAAAATGGCAGGGTGGTGTTTGACCTGGACGCAACAGTGCGACAGGATATCAACCAAGGCACCCCCAGCGAGCATGCCTACGGCTTAAAGGATATTAAGGTATACCAATATAATTACCGCACCAAAACGATGGAATTGCAAAAAACCATCGTGTTCTATAAAAGCTATTTTCCGCCACTCTACAATCAGCGTTTAAGGCTCGACTCCATACAAATACTGGATAAAGCGGGCAGTACTATCCAGCATTACCGCTTTGACTACAATCAGAGTATTGCCATGCCGTCTTACACGGCTTATTCGCAGGATTATTGGGGGTATAATAACGGGCAGCCGAACACCGCTGGGCTTACTCCGGAACAGGTTATTGACTATCAGCCCTATTCAACATCCACGGTGACCCATGTGACCATCGGCAGCGCCATACGTACTTGCGATTCGGGTTATATGCAGGCATTGGTACTGACCGGCATTCACTATCCGACGGGTGGTTATACCGCGTTCACCTATCAGACTAATCAGTATATGAAGGGTGATACGCTGGAGCTGGCGGGCGGCCTGCGTGTCAAGACGATCAGCAGCTATGATGGCGCTAGCTCGATACCGATCGTTAAAACGTATGTGTACAATAGCGCGAGGCCGAATTTCCTGCTGGACTACAGCTATTTCGTCACAGCGCAAAATCACAGGTGGTACTATTTATTTTTGGGTTCGGGTGTTCAACTTGGAGGCAGCGAGGTTGTTCGGACTTTTGCTAACAACCCGCATTGCGATCTGGAAGGCTGGGACGGCGCCACTGTGGTGTACCCGTCAGTCACAGAATACATCGGCACACCTGGCACCAACATTGGGAGGACTGATTATACTTTTACTGACCAGGCAGACTCCCTATCAAGGGCTTACCAGCCGGGTAACCTCGTTTACAACAGTATGTTTTATGTAAGAGGGCACCTGGCCTCCAAAAAAGAATATATACACTTAGCCAGCGGCGCTTACCAGCCGGTGAAATATACCACCAATACCTATTCGACCCTTCCGTATACCTATTATGATACAGTGGGCATGGCGCAATATAAAATTAATTATAATGAGGGGCCGGTTGGGGAGAACCCGCTTCCGCCCGGCTATTCATCACCGGATGATACGTATTCTTTCCCCTCCCCTTATCCGTATTATCATATTTTATCGGATGATAACTATCTTAAGACGACCACAACCCATATTTACGACACAAATGATACCACCAAATACACTAACTCGACGGTAAGGTACACTTATGACGACCCCGTCCACCAGCAAATTATCGCCGTCACGGATACCGACAGCAAAGGCAACATTCATATCACCAACAATAAATATGTTTATGATTACCTGAACGGCGGCACAACCACGCACAATACCGTCCTCGACAGTATGATCAACCGGAACATGTATGCCGAAGTTATTGAGAAAACCGACAACCTGATCAATTTGGCAACTTCCGTTACGGCGGTAACCGGCGCGCAGTTAAATTATTACCAGTTTGGGAGCATAGCTAACACCATTATCCCCCTCAAAATCTTTAAGTTGAATGTTGCCCAGCCGCTTACTGATTTTACGCCATCAAGCGTGGTTTCTGGCAATTTAACGGGCGATACGCGTTATTCGCAGATGATCACTTTCGATCATTACGATTCGCAAAACAACATAACCCAATACACGCCACGTAATGCGACGCCCACAACAATAATGTGGGACTACCTGCAGGATCTGCCCACAGCGCAGGTAAAAAATTCAATCATTACCAATACAGCCTATACCAGTTTCGAAGCTGATGGAAATGGCGGATGGATATACAGTGGCGCTTCGGTATTTGACCCGACGGCCCCGACGGGAACATCGGTATATTCTTTAAGCGCGGGCAATATTACATCGCCTGTTGTTGCCACCAGTATGCCGTATGTGCTTTCGTTCTGGAACAATAATACCGGCACGGCTGTTGTTACCCCATACCTGGGCAGCCCGCTTACCGGCACGCCGTTAAATACTGTCAACGGCTGGACCTATTACGAATACCAGGTACCAACAGGCACAAGCCAGGTAGCCATCAGCGGCACTACTTCCATAGATGAACTGCGCCTATACCCTGTCGCCGCGCAGATGACTACGTATGCTTATGACCCATCGGGCCTGCGCTCTATATCGGATACCAAAGGCACCAATAGCTATTTTACTTACGATTACTTTCAGCGGCTAAAAAATATTAAGGATTGGAACAGCGACATCGTAAAAAACTATGGCTACCATACCTATGACCAGATATTCGGCAACCAGGTGCAAACAAACACTTTTACCCGCACAAATTGCCCTGTTGGTTACACCCCGGGCGCATTGACCTATACGGTGCCGGCCAATAAATATTATTCGTCTACCCAGGCCTCGGCCGATGCAGATGCCATATATGACATGAATACCAACGGGCAGATAAAAGCGAATATTAACTGCCATTGTACGGCCGGCGGGATAGCTTTTGTTATACATAATGAAACGCCGGCGAGTTTCCAGGTTCTTTTCAGCGGCGGGGTTGCACCTTATAATGACGTTTTGCCCGGTGATACTACATTATATATTCCACCGAACGCTACGCCCGGTTATACGCTTACCATTAACACGGCCGATGCAAGTAAGCACACTTATACGCTGGGGGTGCGTACGCCGGTACATGATTATAATGTAACTTTTACCTCGGTGATAATAGCCACAGGCAGTTCGGATTTAACCTTAACCATCAATTGAGCCATGGAGAAGAAGCAAAAAAAGTCCGAAGTCGGAAGTCCGAAGTCGGAAGCCGAAAGCCAATCTGAGGTATTGAACGAAAACTTTCCTGCTATGAACCATGAACCATCAGCTATGAACTATAGACTATGGACTATGTTCTATGGACTAATACTCTTCCTCCTGTTCAGCCAAAACGCTTTTTCACAATTCACCATCAGCTACGGCACAAACCCGGCAGTATTTAATGTGGGCACAGCCATTACGCCGTTAACCGCAACCGTTACCGGGGGCACGCCTGCCATTAACGGGCAAACCCTTACCATTGCCGGTAACGGGGCGGCGGGCTATGTAGACGGCCAGGGTGTTGGGGTAACCAGCTTTAATTATCCATCGGGAGGGGTAGCGGATGCGGTAGGTAATTTGTACATAGCCGACGCGCAAAATCACGTGATCAGAAAGATAATAATTGCAACAGGCGTTGTAACCACCTTTGCGGGCAGCGGCGCAAGCGGTTCAGCTGACGGAACCCTGCGGACGGCAAGCTTTAATTTCCCCTATGGGCTTTGCCTGGATGCTTCGGGCAATATGTATGTGGCCGATGCGCGGAATAATAATATCCGTAAGATCACACCGGGCGGCGTGGTGACCACCCTTGCCGGCACAGCCGGGACGTCAGGCTCAACCAATGGCGCCGGCAGTGCGGCGAGCTTTAATTCTCCATTCGGCGTTGCTGCGGATGCCTCCGGTAATTTATATGTAGCCGACTATAGCAATAATATGATCCGTAAGATCATTATCTCAACAACCGTAGTAAGTACTTTTGCCGGCACCGGCGTGGCAGGCGCCGGCAATGGCGCCGCCGGCTCAGCAACATTTAACGGCCCGGAGGGCATAGCGGTAGACGCTTCGGGCAACATATACGTAGCCGACCAGCTAAACAGCCTGATCAGGAAGATCACTACGGGGGCCTCGCCTGTGGTGAGCACGTATGCCAGCGGGTTCAATAAGCCGGAAGGTGTAGCTGCCGATGCTTCAGGTATTGTTTACGTTACCAATACACTTAATAATATGATAGACGCCATCAGCACGTCGGGCTTTTTAACTACGCTTTCAGGCCAGATCACTGCGGGCAGCATAGATGGGCCGGGGGCTGTGGCAGAATTTTACAGGCCTTGTGCAGTAGCCGCAGACAATTTCGGAAATGTGTATGTGTGCGACCGGCCTAATAATATCATCCGCAAAGTTTCCACCACCGCCTTTTCCATCAGCCCGTACCTGCCATCGGGGCTTAGCTTCAACGGCGTTAACGGCACTATCAGCGGGACGCCTGCAGAAGCCATGGCTGCAACAATGTTTACTGTAACTGCCTACAGCGGGATTTCAAGCACCAGCACCACGATCACCCTAACGGTTAACGGCACACCGGTAGCAGGCCCTACCAGCAACCAAAATTACGTGGTTACCAATGCCCCGCGCATAGCTGGCATCGTAAACGATAGCACGCTTATGGCGGTAACGGGCAATACTACAGCCTTGCAAACCAGCATACAATATGTGGACGGATTGGGCAGGCCGGTGCAAACGGTGCAGGAGGGGGCCTCGCCATTGGGTTACGATATGGTGGCGCCGCAGGCTTATGACCAGTATGGGCGCGAAATAACCAAATACCTGCCCTATACGCCGCAAACCGGGCTGGCAGGTAACTGGAGGCCAAATGCGGTAAGTACCGACCAAAATGCTTTTTATACAACGCCGCCCACGGGATCTGGTGTTACGGCCATTACCGACCCGGTTGCGCAAACCAATTTTGATAATTCGCCATTGAACAGGCCGGTGGAGGAAGGTGCGCCGGGTGTGCCCTGGCAGTTGAGCACCAGCGGAATAACGGGTAGCGGCCACACGGTAAAAATGGTGTACACGTTGAATAATGCTACCTCATTTGCAACTGATTCCATCAACGGCAGGCAAGCGGCCATGTATTACACTATCATCAACAGCGATAACGGCCAAAGCCTGCACGCCAACGGCTATTATCCTGCAAATACCTTAACGGTAACTATCAGCAAGGATGAGAACTGGACAGGCGGTCGCGCCGGCACTGTTGAGGAATATAAGGATATCGATGGCCATGTGGTATTAAAGCGGGCTTACAATTATAACTCCTCCCATGTTGTAGAGCAGCTAAGCACCTATTATATTTATGACGATTTGAACAGGCTGGCCTTTGTGCTGCCGCCCATGTCGGGGGCCGACGGGGCAGGAACGATAGCGCAGGCTACCCTGGATAACCTGTGCTACCAGTACCAGTACGATGAACGGGGCAGGCCGGTACAAAAGAAGATACCCGGCAAAGGCTGGGAATATACGGTATTTAACACCATGGACCAGCCGGTTGCCACGCAGGATGCCAACCAGCTTACCAACAAACAATGGATATATACTAAATACGATGCATTGGGCAGAAGCGTAATAACCGGGATATGGACCAACGGCGGCACGGCGATAACCAGGCTGAACCTGCAAACTACGCTGGATGGGATAAGCTCAAATTTCTTTGAAGCCAGCCAAACCACCGGCACGGGTTACACCAACGTGGCCTGGCCCACAAGCTCAACCACGCCGCTTACCTATAACTATTACGACAGCTATGCCAATGCGCCAGGCCTGCCGGCCGCCTACAGCGCACCAACAGGTGCCAACCTGGCAACCCGCAGCGAGCTGACAGCAACCCTAACCGCCGTACTGAACACCCCGACAAACATGCTTTGGACGGCGCACTATTATGATAACTGGGGCCGCAGCCTTAAAAGCTATGCGCAGCATTATTTGGGAGGGACGCTAAGCAATAATAACTACGATGCCATAAACAGCACCTATAACTTTACCAACGCGCCCACAACCACTACCCGGCAGCACTGGAATACTGCCAGCACCCTTAACCCTTTGGTTACCATAGCTAATACCTATATTTACGACCAGGTGGGAAGAAAGCTAAAAACCTGGGAACAAATCACTAATGTGACTACCTCGACTACAAAAACACTGATCTCGAATTCGGTTTATAATGAAATTGGGCAGGTAGGAAATAAAAAGCTGCGCGCCACCGTTACCGACAGCCTTACCTTTTTGCAAAACATTGCCTATACCTATAACGAGCGGGGATGGCTTAACACCAGCACAGCGCCGCTTTTCCAGATGCAGCTGTATTACAATACCGCCGTTGGCAGTAAATTGTATAACGGCAATATAGTGGCGCAGTATTGGGGGCAGAGCGGCAGCTATACCAACCACTTTAATTACGCATATGATAAGCTGAACCGCCTGCTGGGCGGGGCCACCTCGACCGACGGTTATGGTGACGAGGGCATTGTGTACGACCTTATGGGCAACATGAAACATTTGTACCGCTTCATGGCAACCGTTGAGGTGGACCAGTTAACTTACAACTATTTGCTTAGCGGCAACCCAACCAACCAGGTACAAAGCATTGTTGATGCGGGCACCAATGCCGGGCTGGTGGCAGGGACTACTACTTACACTTATGACCCTAATGGCAACACCCTAAGCAATACAAATACGGTAAACACAGGCCAAAATAAAAGCTATACGTATAATTTATTAAACCTGCCATTGGTGGTAACTGTGCCAACCGGGACAGTAACCTATACCTATGATGCCACTGGCAATAAGTTAAGAAAAGTGGATGTATTGGGCGGAACCACAACCACAACCGATTATATAAATGGCATAGAGTATGATAACAGTACAAGTACCATAGGCTTTATACAAACAGAAGAAGGCAAGGCCGTACCAAATGGCACGGGCTATGATTATGTGTACTATCTGGGTGATAACCTTGGCAATACAAGGGTAACCTTTGGAACTAAAACAGGCGCAGCGGTGGTTTACCAACAGGATGATTACTACCCCTTTGGTTTGGAAATTAATCGGAGTATTTTAAGCCCAAAAAATGAATATCTTTACAATAGGAAGGAGTTGCAGGAGGAAACGTCTGTTTATGACTATGGACTGCGCCAATACGACCCATTGTCAGCCAGGTGGTTACAGATCGACCCAATGGCGGAAATTAGCCGGAGGTGGTCGCCTTACAATTATGTGGAGAATAATCCGATTAGGTTTATTGACCCGGATGGAATGTATGAAACCGAGGCACAGATTAATGAAACTGAACAAAGACAGGCTGAAGAACAACTGGGCTTTCAGGCTGGGAGGAGTGCCAGCAACTTCAATGGCGCCAGTGTAGGGAATGGTGGTGGTGATCCACCTCCAAAAAAGGGAAAATCGACTTCACAAACTGAAAGTACTGTTAAAAAGGTGGTAGATGTTTTACCGGTTTTAGGTAAGGCAGATCAAGCTGGGGATGAACTTAAAAATGGAGAATATGGCAATGCCACTTTAGATGAAGGTTCAGCTATTTTGGAAATGTTTATGTTCGTACCAGGTAAAGCCGTCGACGGCGTAGTTTCTTTAGAGGATTATGTTGCAGGTTTTTTTGCAAAGAAGGGAGCTTTTGAAGAATTGAGCGTTGCGACTAAATATGGGTTTGGTACATATAAAGATTTAGCACAGCTAACAGCGGGGAAGGGGCTTAACGTACATCACTTAATTGAACAACGTTTTGCATCATTGTTTGGAGAAAAGGAAAGTGATATGATTTCAATTGTTTTAACAGAATCTGAACATCAAGCCTTTACAAAGGCTTGGAGATCTCAAATAGGGTACGAAGGTTCAACGAAAGCGGCTGTTACTACGTTAAACGCTACAAAAAGTGAAGTTGAAGCTGCAGCAAGAGAAGTTTACAAAAATTACCCTCAAATTTTGAAAAAATTGGGACTTTAAAATCATGAAAATAATCAGAAGAATACGTGGAAATATCGATAGTAAGAATAAAAAATTTCTTATCGAAAATGCATTAAAGGTTAAACTGGATTCCGGTTATTTTCATCATGACCTGGACGAAAAATCTGAAGAGTATAGCAATATTAAAAAATTGGCTGATTCATTAGGTCTTGATTACTCTATAATTGGAACATTTTTTTCGAAACTGGAAATCGAACAAGCTGATATATTGGTTTTTAAAGGGATCGGACCAAAGGGATATCCCCAACCGGAAGACCCGATTGAATTTGATCGTATAACGTATTCGAATAATTGTCCGGAATGTGGTATTCATGATGAACAAAAAGCCCCTTTTCAGATGAAAGAGCCAAGGTTAGGTAAGGACAAAATGTTGCAATTGAATTGGAAACATGATGAAATTTTTGTTGAACGTAATTTTTATGAAAGTTTTTTTAAAGATTTCGGAATTGGAATGCGAGAAGCAATGTTATATAAAAAAAATATACCTATTAAAACAGTAATACAACTAAATATCCCTAAAGCCGAATTTAACCTGGATATGAAGGGAATTGAATTTTCTGTTTGCTCTGTTTGTCATAGAATAAAATATTTGCCGACAATTAATGGTTTTTTTCCGAAGCCGCTAAATACAAATTTTGATCTGATCAAAACAAAAGAATATTTCGGAAGCGGGCACGCGGCCTTCAACCAAATATTAGTTTCAAAAAAAATGATGCGCGAAATGGTCAAAAATAAAATGGCTAAATTTTATAATTTTTACCCTGCGAAATAATATTAAGAAAATTCGGATAGCGTGGGTCCGGTGGTGTATCAACCCTGTTGTTATTTTATAGAGTATTAATAACCGTATCAATCAAAAGCAAGATAAAACAGCGCGTGGCTTTATTAATTAATGAGCGTAAGCCGTTTTGGTTTTAAAGTTGCGGATGATTAAATCCATATAATGGAAAACATGTTTTTTTTCTTCATCAGGGAGGTTTTCGAGTTCATCGAGGCGCCTGATCATCTCTTTATCGTAGCAGGCGTTGGGCCCATCCCTTAGTGTATTCAATATGTTTTTTTATCCTGCTGTGCGTAGTTTACTTGGCACGCTGTCCGAATGTCTTCGACTTCGGACGGTTATGCTTGTAGGTACTGTCTTAAAACTACAGTGTGGAAAAGCCCATCCGTTGTGACTTTATTTTGCAATTATTTCAAATATCAAAAATTCAACACATTGATTTTCAAGTGCTAACGTATTAAAAATTGTCCGTGCTATCGCGAAGTGAACGCTTTTGAATGAGTGGCAGTGGCAGCATGCAGTGGCAGTGGATAATGGTTGATTTTTAACCCTTAGTGTATTCAATATGTTTTTTACCTTTTTGCATTTTTTGCCAATTTTTAAGATTTATAAAAATACAATTTGTTGATTTTCAAGCGTTCATATATTTATAATTGTCTGTGCTGTTGCGAAGTGAACGCTATTTTGAACGGATTTGTGTATCGGCATGGTTAGGGGCAGAGATCAGTGTCCCGATAGCTATCGGGAAGAGGTTAGAAATTAGGCCAAAAAAAAAAGCAAAAGGCGAAAGAATATCTATTTTTTATCACCGTAAGGATGTTTTCGCGAAATGCTAGTTTTTGCATTTTTTGGATACTTACAAAACACAACTAAGTGATTTTCAGGAGTTTACATATTTAAATCGCGTGTGTTATTGCGAAGTGAACGCGAACATGAACGCCGAAGATGGTTTGCGAAGGGCTGCGTGTGCAAAGTTTTCAACTTTCATAAAGAAAAAACTAACCTGTTTCCACCATCAACCCAACCCGGTATTTTTCATAAAATCATTCGAAAACACCGCCTGTGCCGCTTTCGTCATCAAGGCATCCCGGCATTGCAGCCATTTATCTATCACAGCGTCGCTGTACATCGTACGGACAAGCGCAGGGGTAAAATTGTTCATTTGCCCCCAATGCAGGGTAAAGGCTATGCCCTGCGCCGCAAGTTCATCCCATATCCTGTTATACCAGGCAAGTGTACGGTCATTGGTGGCGGCATTAAATTCTATCGTTGTGCTATTTTCAAATTTTGTAAACCCGATCATAGCGCTCGATTGTTTTACCCAACGAAAAGATATCACACCGGCATAATCGTCTATTTCGGGGTGCAGCGAAAACAGCAGGTCGAGTACTGTTCCCGCATCGCTCCTGTCGATGCCGAGTTCCATGCTGTACGCTACTCCCTGGGTTGTGGTAGACGCAAATGTACCGCCGGGCGTCATCTGCAGCGGCGGATCAGCCGGATCTGTAAGCGGCATCTGACTCTTTATCAGCAAACCCATTATCACACTTACAATAGCGCCGGGCAGCTTGTCGGTGATCGATCCGATGACACCGAGCAGGCCTTCCCCGGGGGCCAGTTGATCGCCGGGGATCGGCGGGTTCTGAAAACCCGGCGGACAAACACGCTTATACATCGTTTTGGCATAGCCTGCGGAAGCATCGTGCGGGTTAAATGTTATCTCAAAATGCCATGGTACTTCACCGGGGGGATTCAAATTGAGCGGCAGAAGGTTCATGGTCGACATGGCCTGTTTCAGCGTATCATCATAGGGGAGCTTAAAAGTCCTGGTTTCTAATAAGTAAATAGGGTCCGTTTCTATCATGACGGCTGCTATGATGCCAAAGCTTCCGAAACTCACCAGCGCCGCGTTGAACAAGTCGTCATCCCGTTTAATAGTGACGCCAAGTCGAGCGGCAAAATCATCGGTAATAACGGGATAGGAGGCCCGCTCCAGCCAGATGGATTGATCAGGATCGGGAATCAAATGAATGCCTACCACATATTCAGGCATCGCCCCGTATTGATAAGCAGACCCGTGTGTGCCGGTGGCGATAGCGCCGACAATGGTTTGCCCGTTGCTGGCGCCCGCTGTCTTCAGCGCCCGGTTATCGGCCTCAAGGTAGCTGTTCAGCCGTTGGACAGATACATCGCATTGCACAAGGTACAGCCCTGTAACGTCCTGCGTATATTCGGGCACTACCTCGTCCGTGGTCATTTTATTATAGTTTCCCAATGTGTCGGTGCTCAGCAGCCAGCCATTAGTATAAGGCGCATCTGATAAGGACCAGGTTGCCCCGGTAGCACGAAGCTGTTTGCCGGCGGCTAGCGCATCCCGGAATATTTGCTGGAGCGCGATAACCGAGGCCTTCATTGCTTCAATAATGTCAGCTTCGTTGTCGGCCTGGGGGGCATCAATATTATAAAACCGTTCATAGGGGCCACTCACGTTTTGATGACTATTTATCCATGTTCCGTTGGTAAGGTATGTAACGGGTGCATTAAAAGCGCTGTCGGGCATAACTTTATGGCTTAAGGTTAATAAAAGTGCGGTATCAATGGATGTTGTTTCTGTCGCT
Organism: uncultured Mucilaginibacter sp.; assembly: GCA_903864275.1. Lineage (GTDB taxonomy): Bacteria > Bacteroidota > Bacteroidia > Sphingobacteriales > Sphingobacteriaceae > Mucilaginibacter. The sequence continues at coordinate 19,526 of CAIPFE010000045.1, read as the reverse complement.
GCAATACCAGGTTACGTCAACCGGACAGTATATGCCCAAAGTAACTATCGTAATTAGCTTTTCGGAAAATGTTGTTGTTGCGGTTACTGTATGCAAGCCGTTTGGGCAATCGGGTTTATTGACGCTTCCGTTCCATAAACCCCATGCCCAACGATCAACGTGCTGGGTTTGTTCCTGGCCAATGTTTTTGCCTTGCCGGTTGGTGACCTGGATGGTGGTTGCGCAGCCGCTGCCAAAAGTTATTATCAGCAGCGCGGACCAGGTAATAATTTTTTTCATAGGAATAAAGTTTAAGAGCGATTAAAGTTAAATACAATTATTTGATAATCAAATAACGACATTTAACGCCAGGATTGCCGCTGCATTAGATCCCGCAGTTTTCCGTCACTGAAATAATGAATTTTGAATATCGGGGTAGCTCAGGTGCTTAGGGCATAGGGTTTATTTCCGCAGGTGAGTGGATGACCCCCTTTCTACCGCGGGGGAATGCCCTGAAAATTAGTAAAAATTTTATTGGGTTATTAAGTTAGAAAGTTGCCAGGTTTTTATTTCAAAAAATAACAAAAATCAACTAGCTGATTTTCAGGCGTTCACGCAAATAAAAATGCGTGTGCTCAGGCGAAATGAACGTGAACGCTTGAAATGTGCCATAACAACGCTTAAAACTCTTCGGGAGACCTTGCTAAAACGGTAAATATCATCACTACTCAACACAATCCATCCTGGTCAACCCAATCCAACTTAAGTTGCCAAAATGAAGTAAATTATTTATATATAAGGGCCGCACGCTTACTGGTTAATAAATAATACCCTAAATTCGTCCCGTCAAATCATATAAAAGCACTATGGAAAATAACGCACCTCAGAACCTGGCAGAAATGAATAAAAGTGCCGCTAAGTGCCCGTTTTTGGGCGGAGCTTTAAAACAAAGCGCAGGCAGCGGCACCAGGAACCGCGACTGGTGGCCCAACCAGTTAAAATTGAACATTCTTCGTCAATACTCTTCGCTCTCAAACCCGATGGATGCAGAATACAACTATGCAGAGGAGTTTAAAAGTCTTGATCTGGATGCCGTAAAAAATGACATCTTTGAATTGATGACCACCTCGCAGGATTGGTGGCCGGCCGACTACGGGCATTATGGGCCGTTCTTTATCCGGATGGCCTGGCACAGCGCGGGCACTTACCGCATCTCTGATGGCCGCGGCGGCGCAGGTTTCGGCACCCAGCGTTTCGCCCCGCTGAACAGCTGGCCGGACAATGCCAACCTCGATAAAGCGCGCCTGCTGTTATGGCCTATCAAAAAGAAATATGGCAGGAAACTATCCTGGGCCGACCTTATGATACTCACAGGCAACTGCGCCCTCGAATCGATGGGCTTAAAGACCTTCGGTTTCGCCGGCGGACGGGCTGACGTGTGGGAGCCTGCCGAAGATATTTACTGGGGTGAGGAAAAAGAATGGCTGGGCGACGCCCGTTACACCGGCGACCGCGAGCTGGAAAACCCGTTGGCCGCTGTTCAGATGGGATTGATCTATGTAAATCCGGAAGGCCCCAACGGAAATCCCGATCCGCTCGCGTCGGCGCGCGACATACGTGAGACCTTTGGCCGCATGGCAATGAATGACGAAGAAACTGTTGCGCTGATAGCCGGCGGGCATACTTTCGGCAAAACCCATGGAGCTGCTGACCCGGGCCAATTTGTTAGCAAGGAACCAGCCGCCGCTACTATTGAGGAGCAAAGCCTGGGCTGGAAAAACACATTCGGCAGCGGGAATGCCGGCGATACCATTACCAGCGGACTGGAAGGCGCATGGACTACCACACCAACCAAATGGAGCAACAATTACTTTGATAATCTTTTTGGCTACGAATGGGAACTTACCAAAAGCCCGGCCGGCGCCAACCAATGGAAACCAAAAGATAACGCCGGTGCCGACCTTGTGCCTGATGCGCACGACCCCTTAAAGAAGCATGCACCCTTTATGCTGACCACTGACATTGCTTTGCGGGTGGACCCGGCCTATGAGAAAATTTCAAGATATTTTCATGAGAACCCGGATCATTTTGCAGACGCTTTTGCCCGGGCCTGGTTTAAGCTGACGCATCGTGATATGGGGCCGCGTGCCCGCTATCTCGGTCCCGAGGTGCCTGCTGAAGAGCTGATATGGCAAGACCCTGTTCCGGCTATTAGCCATGAATTGATCAACGACCAGGATATAGCAGCATTAAAAAGTAAGCTGCTTGCCTCGGGGCTTTCGCTATCCCAGCTGGTATCAACCGCCTGGGCATCGGCATCAACGTTCCGTGGCTCGGATAAACGCGGCGGTGCCAATGGTGCACGCATCAGGCTTGCCCCGCAAAAGGATTGGGAAGTGAACAACCCGGCCCAACTGGCTAAAGTATTGGGGACCCTTGAAGGCATACAACAGGAGTTCAACAGCGTACAGGCAGGCGGTAAGCAGGTTTCGCTGGCGGACCTGATCGTTTTGGGCGGCTCGGCAGGTATTGAGCAAGCGGCAAAAAATGCAGGTTTCGACGTCAAGGTGCCTTTTAGCCCGGGGCGTACCGATGCATCGCAGGAACAAACCGATGTTGAATCGTTCGCCGTACTGGAGCCGAAAGCAGATGGGTTCCGCAACTATATAAACGGGCAACACGTGGCATCGGCAGAGGCACTGCTGGTGGATAAGGCACAGCTGTTGACCCTGACCGCGCCCGAACTAACTGTCTTGGTCGGCGGCATGCGCGTGTTGAACACCAACTTCGACGGCTCTCATCATGGTGTATTCACTAGCCGGACTGAAGCACTCACTAACGATTTTTTCGTGAACCTTCTTGATTTTGGCACCACGTGGAAGGCTACCTCGGATGCTGCAAGAATATTTGCCGGCTCTGACAGGGCGACCGGTGAGATCCGATGGACCGGTACCCGTGCCGATCTTATATTCGGTTCCAACTCCGAGCTGCGGGCACTCGCAGAAGTATACGCTTGTGAAGATTCACAGGAGAAGTTTGTGCATGATTTTGTTGCCACCTGGGCAAAGGTGATGAACCTTGACCGCTTCGACCTGGCCTGATCTCATCACCGTGTTATTTTTTAAAAGGCGGACTGGCAACGGTCCGCCTTTTCTTCCTATTAGTTAGGTGTATCCATTTACCTCTTCCCCTCAATATTCCGGCTTTAGTAGCAAAAAACTATACGGATTTACAACAAACTGTCCATATTTCCCGGAGGGCAATATCTCTTCCGTCCAATGATCATAAAAATAGGCATTGCCGGCATATCCTTTTAAAACCTGGAATGATAGTGAAACCTTTTCGCCGCTGAAGTTGAAAACGCCATAGAACTGCTTGCTTCCGTGGTTACGAAGGTATGCGGCAACATGGGTATTATTGCAGTTGATCCAGGTGAGGTTTTTATGGTCGGCGATTTCCAACAGCATCTTCCTGATACCGATCAGGCGTTGGGTACCCGAAAATACCATGAATTCAACTGCCCCCGGTTGATCAACGAGCTTGTTTTTTTCCCAGTCAATAACCGGCCGGTGCATCCAACGGTTATCATAGCTTTTGCCCGGGTCGGTTAAGTACGAATAATCATTGGTGTAACCGGCCTCGTCGCCGTAAAACAGCATGGGGACGCCTCCAAGGAAAATGCTGTGCGCCTGCATCAGCAGTATCTTTTTAACAGCAGTTTCAATTGCCGTGTTGTCAGCCTCCTTCACTGCTTTCTCGAGGCCGCAAAGGGAAGCAAGTGTGCCGCTAATGCGTGAATCACCTGTTTTTGGGTTAAATGCAAACAAGGCTCCTGTAGCAGTGCTGCCATTAAATATTCCGGAATAGTATTCTTTTAAGAATTTCCGGTGCTCCCAGGGGTCAAAACCGGCGTTCCGGATTAACTGGTCATCATAGCCCAGACCTATATCGTCGTGACAGCGGGTATAATTAATCCACGAGGTCCCGTCGGGCTTTTGCATTAATTCATGCTGCGACGATAGCATTATCCGGGTGTCGCCGGTGGCCAGCATATCCCACTGGAGCGCCATTTGAGTTGCATTGTAAGCAAAGTCACACTCTTTTGCCTCAAATGGCCCTGTTCCGAAATACTTAATGATCTCCTTCGACTCAACAATAGCTTCTCCTAACAACGCCATGCCAGGCGTTGCAATAGATATCAACAGTTTTATGAGGCGCAGCAGTGTATGGGCCTGTGGTAAGTTCATGCTCAGCGTACCAATCTGTTTCCAGATAAACGCCGGCGCGTCGACACGTAAAATGTCAACTCCGAGGTTGGCATAAAAAAATATATTATCCAGCATCGCCAGCAATACCGCAGGGTTGGCGTAATTCAGGTCCCACTGGTAATGATGGAATACGGTCATTACCCACTTTTCACATTCGGCTACATAAGTAAAATTGCCAGGCGCCGCCTCTGGAAATATTTCAGGCAATGTTCTTTCATATTGGTCAGGGACCTCCCGATCATTGAACATATAAAAATAATCCTGGTAACGTTCGTCGCCTTCCTTCGCCTTGATGGCCCATTCGTGCCGGTTCGAAGTGTGGTTAAGAACAATGTCCAGCATTAGATACATCTTCTTTTTACCCAACTGTTCCTGTACCTTTTGCAGCTCTTTGAGCGAGCCAAAGCGGGCATCAACTTTCCGGAAGTCTGAAACGGCATACCCGCCATCACTTTCCCCGGCGGGGCTTTCAAAAAGCGGCATCAGGTGCAAAAGGTTTACGCCTAACTTTTCAAAATACCCTAATTTGCTTTGCAGGTTTTTCAGATCCCCGCAGAAACGATCAACGTAAAGGCTCATGCCTGTGATCTCGTTACTCAAGAACCAATGGCCGGAATCCATTTTATCCAGGTCTTTTTCTTTCAGGATTTGCGGCCGCCCGATATATGCATTAACTGTAAGTTCGATCAGCTTCAGGAACAAGCTTTCGGCCTCCGGCAAGTCGTGGTATATTTGGTTGTAAAGCATTTGGGCAGTATCGGCCCCGGCCATCATCCTTATATAGAAATCATTATCCGGGCCGGCAATATCCAGTCGTGAAGCTTTTAATAATTGGTTGATGTTTTGATGTAGTTTATGATTATACACGGGTATTACGCTTTTAGTGTCCTCCCGCCGGCGCTAACAATTCAGCTTCAGTCGGCTTGTCTTTTTTGATCCAGGTTGTTGCTATCGCCGCAATCAGCAATAAAACACCTGCAAATGTTATGGCTTTACCGGGATCACCATCTAGAAATACTTTAAATACATGCCCAAAGGTCAGCGTTTGTAATATCATCGGGATCACGATCATCATGTTGATTATGCCCATGTACACCCCATACCGTTCTTTTGGTATAGTGCCCACCACCATTATATAAGGTACGCCCATCATACTTGCCCAGGCGATGCCAAAGCCGACCATCGGCGCAAAAAGCAGGTCTTTGTTCGTGATTTGCGGGAAAACGAGCAGGGCCGCTCCTGCCATTAACAAGCAGGCAATATGCACATATTTTGCGCTGAATTTACGCGACAGCCAGACCAACCCGAATGCCGAAACGAACGTAACAATATTGTAAAAACCGTTTACCCGGCCTGCCCAAACAACAGCGTCCTGATAAAGTTCCTTATTGCCATCAGAGGTGGTGTGAAAAATAGATTTGGCGATGCTGAGCGCAACGAACTGCCAATAGCAAAACATAGCGTACCATTGGAACAGGTAAACCAGGGCAAGTTTCCACATGTTGGCAGGCATATCGCCAATAGCTGCAAAAATCTCTTTTACCGGCTCAAAAAGGCCTCTTTTACGGGCTTTCAAAGCTGCCAGTTCTTCCGGCGTCGGGGGTATTTCCGGGGTAGTGGTTATAGACCAAAGTACACTGCCAATAGAGCAAACAGCCCCTACAAAAAAAGATCCGAATACCCAATAAGGAATCCCCGACTGACCGTCAGCCGTTTTTGTTTCGCCTGAAATGATATTTTTAAAGAACCCGAGTGATAAGTTAGCCAGGGTTATGCCAAGGCCAGTAAAAAAGCTTTGTGTAAGAAAGCCAAAAGCACGTTGGTTTGCCGGCAGTTTATCGGCAATAAATGCCCGGTAGGGCTCCATTGCTGTGTTGTTAGCGGCATCAAGGATCCAAAGCAGGCCGGCGGCCATCCATAATGCGCTGCTAAACGGAAAAGCAAAAAGGCACAAGCTGCAAAATACTGCACCGATGAAAAAAAACGGTTTCCGCCTTCCCCAGCGTGGGTGCCAGGTGCGGTCGCTAAGTGCGCCGATCAATGGCTGAATGAGCAGGCCCGTAAGCGGCCCGGCCAGGTTAAGGAAGGGTAAGTTTTCGGGCTTTGCGTGTAAAAAAGTGTAAAGCGGGTTAATAGCCGTTTGCTGCAGCCCAAAGCTGTACTGGATACCAAAGAATCCGACATTCATATTGATAATCTGCCAGAACCGTAACTGCGGCTTTGTGGTTGACATAAAAACTGCTAAGAAGGTTTAAAACGTTTATTAATTGGTTGTCCTAAAATATAATTTATTTTTCGAATTGTGCCTGCCCCGACCTAAAGGAGACGTAATATAGCGGTGTCCCTTTTTACAAATGTCCCATTTTAACAATTCTCAGGCCGACTTTTGCAAGGGCGGAAGATCTTCGCGATTGGCCGCCCGTATCGTCATTAGCTTTTGGTCAAACTGGTCGCCTACAAAAACAGATTTTGCCTTTACCCGCATTTTGTACACGTAGATGGTATTGGTGCTGTATTCAAGTATGCCTGCCATCGTTTTGCAATCGCTGATACCCAACCGCATCAGGGCAAATATCCTGAGCTCTTTTGTTAGTGTATCCGGTTTTGGAAGCCACATCTGATCCTCTTTCTTCAGCAACGCGTTAAAATCATTGATAAAATTGGGGAATATCTTCAAAAACGCGCTATCGAAGGTGACAAACAGGTTTTCTCTTTCCTTTTTGATATTTATTTCATTAAATGAAAGCATTATATCATCATATTTTTTTACGATTATTTTACGTTCAACGCCCCGTTTGAGTTTCTCGAGCCGGGTGATATAATCGGCTATGATGCTAAAAAAATGGCCAATATACTTTTCTTTCACCTGCTCCTGGTCGTTCAGCTTTTCATTGATCTGGTCAAGTAGTGCATTTTTTTCTTCGATCATCATTTCCCTGGCCTTTAGCTTATGCCATTGAATAAAAATGACAAGCGCCCCAACTACGATAATGAGTACTGCAAGTATCAGCAGCAGCAAGTAAATATGCAGTGTATACTTCTCATTAGCGGCGACCGCGATTTTTTGCGCCCCGGCGCCTGGGAATTTGACCAAAAATGACCTCATAACTTTATCACTTTTTGAAAGCAGTTTTAATGATCGCCTTAGCGCAGGCTTCAAAAGATCGGCCTTTTGCGGGGAAATATTTTCTATAATTAGTTTTCGTTTATAAATATAAGTGGCATTAGCGTTGCTTTTACCGCTAAAGAGCTCAGTGACGCCGCAAACATTACCGCAAACGTTTGCGGTAATGTTTGCGGTGGAAAAATAGTTTTCAAGGCGGCCCCGGTTTCGCGCTAGTTGATTAATATACAATGCATTTTAATATGCTTGCTGCAGTTATCAACTTAACTGCCAGCTTGTAAATATGAGCTGCGAAAAGTGCGGGTTACTGAAAAATGTAGTATTTTTGGCTGCAATTGCAGATGATATGCCTGAGGTTAATTTAAAGAAACTGGCCGGGATGCTTAACTTAAGTATCTCAACCGTTTCGAGGGCGCTGAAAGACCACCCTGATGTGTCTGATGAGACCAAACGAAAGGTTAAAGAGCTTTCGACTGTGCTGGAATATGAGCCTAATACCTTTGCCATCCATTTAAAAACCAATATCAGTAAAGAAATCGGGGTGATCGTCCCTACGATTTCCAATGATTTTTACCAGGCATTTATTGGTTCGCTCGAGCAGGAAGCCCGTGTGAATGGTTACTCGCTGATCATCCTGCAATCGGGCGATGACCCGGAGATCGAACTGGAGAACCTTAAGCGCTGTAAGCAGAACCGTATGGCTGGCGTGTTTGTGTCGATCACTTCAAAAACCAAAGAGATCAGCAAGTTTTTAAAGCTGGCTAATGAACATATCCCCGTTATATTTTTTGACAAAGTGCCCGCCTTTGAAGCATGTAACAAGGTTTGCGTTGCCGACGAGGACGCGGCCAGGATAGCAGCCGAAGCCCTCATCGCCCGAAAGAAAAAGAACATACTGGCCATTTTTGGAAATTTGCAGCTGTCGATAACCCAGAAAAGGCTGAAAGCGTTTAATGAGACCTTCCATAAATATGAATCTGACGCCTGCATCGATGCCCATTATTGTTCTTCAACTGATGAGGCGTTTGAGTTGATGATGGGCCGGTTAACAGCCAGCCCTGCCCCGGACGTGGTTTTCTGCATGAGCGATGATATCCTGATCGGCGTAATGCGCGCAATCCAAACACTTGGGCTTCGGCCACCTTCTGACATCGGAATTTTAGCTATAAGCGAAGGCTTTATCCCTACTTTTTACTATCCGCAAGTCACCTATGTTGAAACCAGCGGTGCTAAATTGGCCCGGCTTGCATTTTCGCGGATGTTGGCCTGCCTGGCGGGGAGTACCTACGCACAAGAGTTGAAGTTACCCTCGGTAATGGTTGAGGGCGGCTCCCTTTAATGTGATTTTAAGCTAAAAGCTTCGTGCCGGGCGGTCCACGTCGCTGCATCCATAGTGTCACAATTTGTCAACGGCCAGGCACCATCGCTTCTTTTAACCACTGCTGAGGAATCCCTGCCGCCAATTCCTCTTGCAGCCAGTTATTTACAAAATCAACCAGGGCCGAATCCGTACGCACCCACAATGCTTTGTCACTTTTAGTTATAGTGCCCAAATAGCTTCTGCATAACTGCGGGTACTGCATGGACTTAAGATCCGCTTCGGTATCATCGGTGATCATAACATCGGCACGGCCAGCAATGATCTCGTTAAACACACCAATATTATCAGGATATACCTGTAATGTCGCAGCGGGAAATAACGCCCGCGCCACCGACTCATTGGTCCCACCCTTGTTCTCGATCAAACGCACCCCCGGGTTATTTACAGCGGTCGCGGTTGAGAACCGGGCGCTATCTGTGCGGCGGCAAAGGAAGGTCTTTCCGCTCGAATGGTAAGAGATCGAAAAGCTGGCCACAGCTGCCCGTTCGGGGGTGATGCTGATACCGCCAAGGGCAATGTCAAATGCATCATTTCGCATGTCGGCAGCCAGGTTGCCCCAGCTTGTTTTTACGAATACGGGATTCACACTCATGGCTGCAGCAAGGGCGCGGCCAAGCCTGATGTCGGCGCCTGAAAGGGAATCGCCTTTGGTGAGGGCAAAAGGGGCATAATCGCCGGGTACCCCGAAGCGCAAAATGCCGTTTTTATGGATTTGAGCTAACCTTGATATGGAATCGTGCAACGGGTGCTGCTGCCCGCAGCCCTTGGGCAGGTACGAGAATAGAAGTATGATAATAAGCGAACAATACCTGCAAAATTTCATTTTCTAAAACCACAATACAGGTTTTAAATGTAAGGATATTTATTGGATGGTTGCTTTGGGTAGGTGTGAAAAAACGTTCATGTTCGCGTTCATTTCGCACAAACACTAATTGAATTTAGTAAACTATTGAAAATCAATGAGTTGGTTTTTATAAATCTTTAAACTTAAATGCCTGGGAACATTTTTTAGGACGTGACAGGGTTTGGTGGCTCGCTATCTGTCTGGCCCTGTTTCCGAATAAATAATAATAAGATCACTAGGATCCTAAGGAAGAATTGCAGCTAAAAGTATGGCATCGCCATTGGCCATATTTTCTACCGCCGCATAAGTTATTTACGATTATTGCGTTATCCCCGTTAATGCGAAAACTCCGGCTTATCACAAGGTTTTAGGACGGGATATTTCTGATAAATTCAGTCCCAGCAGAGTCTCTCGAAGAGGGCCGTGCGCGCAACAATTACCTTAAACTATTCTCCGTTAAATAATTCCACTTTACCAGGTCTTCACTTCTTCCAATCGGCTTAACTGTCCCATCGCGAACCAAACAATACCTGGTTGCTACATCCATTACATTGTTATAATCATGATCAGTAAGGATGATTCCTTTTGTTTTTGACTGCTCAGTTATCATTATTTTCAATTTTTCAACAACTACGGGCGCTACACCATTAAAAGGCTCATCCAGCAAAATAAACTTATTAGGGGTATGTAATATTAGTTTTATTTCCAGATATCGTTGTTCTCCGCCCGATAAGGAATTTATTTTACTTTTTTGAAGATAGCCAATAACCGGGTCCGTTAAAAACGGATTAACTTGGTCAGCATCCAGGTATAACTTCACGGTTTCATAAATACTCAAATGTGGCAGAAGGAAAGGATGCTGCGGCAGGTAGCCAATCAGTCCGGTTGTTTTGAATGGCCGGTCATATACTTTACCATTTACCCGGATAGATTTATTGAGACTGGTAATTGAGCCGAATATAATTTTTAACAGGGTTGATTTACCCGAACCATTTCGCCCAAGCATACCTATGATGTCGCCGGTCTCGCATTTTAAATAAATGTCAGTAAGTATTTTTAGCTCACTGTATGACTTTATTACGCTGTCAATCTCTAAACTATTTGGCATAATTGGATAAAGCAATAAGGGACAGTCCTATTATTAAATTACCAATGATGCAGGTAAGTATAAGCTGCGGTTTGGATATACCTTTATTATAATAAAAATAATATTCTTGCTGTTTGTATCCTTCTTTGTGCAGCAGGGAAATAACTGTACTGCCCGAAAAAAAACAGAATCCGAATGCCAGCAACATACCCGGCACATTGAAAATACTGAAGATACTTATCGCGGCAGAACTTAGAACACTTAATAACAATGTGCTTTTGTAAAATACAGTCAGCAATATCAGCTTGTTACGGGCAGGTAATGGCATGATAAAAAGGTTTGCTAGATAACTGCCGAACAAGCTGATTTATTGTCTATAAAAATCCATTATCATACTGATACCCCTACAAATCCTTCATATTATCATTCGGATTTCTGTCTATCAGTTTACTGTAAGGATCAATCCCCACCCTCACCGGCTTGCCTTTTACAATAGCCGTAATGGTATGCGCACCATAATTAAACTTGTATTTTTTAAGATAGACAGGGTTAACCTGCGACCTTCCCTCCTTGTTTTTACTGTCAGCTGCAAATATGCCGATGTCAATATAATCGTTCATTTGCCGGGCCGGCACATCGTTTTTGTTGTCATTAATGTAAACTTTTGCAACGTCGACTTTTAGGGTTACATTATACTCATTGGTTTTGCCCGTCGGCACAGATGTAACACTGGTTATTTTGTTATCATACAAGGTTATTTTTTGCCAGGTATCGGTCAGGTAATACTGCAAAGAATCGGGTGTATGCTTTTGCAGGTAGTGGTAAAGGTTATTACTGCCGGCAAAGGGCGGTTTGTTTTTAAATGCGTAAGCATTCTTAAACTCGCGCAGGGCCGAATTTAAACTGTCCTCGCCAATTAAGTCCCTTAATCCATACAAGGCTACGGCTTCTTTGCCACCCCATTCAAACCATTGGTTGGCCTTAACAAGGGTATGCTCCTTTTCTTCCATACGGTGTCGTATCCATAGATAGGCCCATAATTGGTCCTGCAGTATGCCTTTCATATTGTCCTTGCCGTATTTTTTTTCCATCATCACCAGCGCGCAATAAGTTGATAAACCTTCAGGAATATCTAATGAACCAACCGTACTATTTGGCGCCACCTGGAAGCGCCACCATTGTTGCGCGAGTTGTGTTGCGGTAATAAAATAAAGATAATCGGTTTGGTTAGGGTCCTCAAAATGGGCGTTCCACGCATAATATTCGGCATAGGTGTCAAACGTAGCAAATGAGGCAATTCTTGGCCCAAATTGCGATGTTTCCGCAAGCCGTATATCCTTGAACGGGTACTGCCCGTAAACCGAACTAAAATACTGCAGGCCATCTTTGTAAGCAGCCATAAATCTGCCGATGTTGACGTTATGGTCGGGATGATAATAGATGCTGATATTTACTTTGTGCTCTAATTGCACGCTATCCTTCGCCACCGCGTATTTTGCCCCAACTGCGGCAAGAGGCGCGTATATTCCTGGTTGGTTTTGTACAAAATGGAAATAGTTGCGCCCGTTTTGCCGCCAATGTTTTTGCAGCTCGCCCGATGAGATCATGGTCTGATCCCCTGAAGTGCTGATCGTAAGGTCCCAGCTTACCAGGTCAGCACCTTTGCCCGCTTTTAAAGTGCTTATGCCTTTGGGATCATCCTGGGCTATTTCTTCTTCTTCCTTGGGCGGCAGACCGTTTTTCTTGCGAACATAGGGACTGTTTATCTCATCGTCATCATCATAGCCTAATTCAGGCAAGCCACCTGTGAAGAATGTACCGTTACGCAACTGCCTTTGGCCATACAAACCATTGCCAAAACCATTAAAGCTTACCGACGAATTGACTTCGAGCACGGTGGAATCGCCGGGGGCAAGCGGCCGTTCAAACTTGTATAAACGATAGGCTGCAGTATCATTTTTTGGCTTGAACCAGCTAAAAAAGGCCCTGTGGTATATTAACGGACTTGTGAAAGGAATAGGTTTGCCATCAATTTTCATATTGTAATCAGTCAACTCGTCGCCATCCAGTAAAACCTCTGAAATCGGCATGGTATTTTTATTGACAACGGTGATGAACGCTTTTACAACTTGCGCCTGTTTATCAGGATAAACATCAGCGAACATTTTGATCCTGGTTATTTTGGGCAGCGGAAGGCTGGCAAAATGTTTTAATGTCTTTTCATAAATAATTGCGCGGTTTTCATCTTCAACCTGGACGGTGTAATTATTTAGATAGCTGACATTATAGTAATTGTAGGCAGCAACAGATAAAAATGATAAGAGCAACACGGACGCAAAAACCTTTGTTTTTTTATCGAAGCGTTCGGGTACCAGTTGCAGCCTTTCTTTAAAGGAGGAGGTAACACCCCTGTAATAAAACAAGGCAGATGCAATCGCAAGCAAACCACCCGCCAATAACCAATACAGGTCGAACCAGCTTACAGACTTTATCATGTGCCCAAGGCCGTCCATATCCGAAATCCCGAACCAGGGAGTATAGGAGTACAGCAATAAATTATAATTGAAGATGCCCGACTCGCGCAGAAAGAATATAGCCACCCAGATAAAAACCGTGATGCCGTGGGCCACAAATTTGTTGTTAATCAAAACATGCATCGCGTAAGCGAACAATACCATTTCGAGCAAGGCAGGCAGCAGGATCACAAACAGGTATATTATATATACAGCCAGGTTGTATTGATGAAAGCCTTTTATGGTTTGCACGAAAATGCCCGTAACCATCGGTATCAATGACAAGAAGGCTCCAAGAAAAAGCAGGGCGGCAAGCTTTGAACCATTTAAAACCCAGTTGGGTGGCGGCAGGGAATCATTGATAAAAGCGTAGCGGGTAAGCCGGTCGCGGTGCAATGTCTCGCCGGTATAGAATACTATGATAAAGAATATGAAGAATGGGAAAACATCATTAAATATACCCAGTAGGACAACTGTGCGGGGGAAATAGTGTACGCTGTAATCCTGGCTGCCCATCGAAAATACGAAGCCCAGGAAGACCACGCCGCTAAATAAAATGATCCAGAAGTAATTGTCGCGGACAATGTTCAGCAATTCCAGTTTAGTAAGTGTAATAAGGGTTTTGCGGTTATAGCTTCCGGCAAAATTCGTGTTTACTTTGGCCGGCAACGCTTTTTTAACTGAGCCTTTTTCGTCATCAATGGCTGCCTTATCCCTCGTGCCGCTAAAGAATTTTTCGAAGTCGAAACGTAGGTAAGTATAAATTAAAATAACCAGCCCCACGCCCGTCCAAATGATACGGTTTAGCAAAAACTTGCCCGATGTAGCCATCAATGTTGTATTTTGTTGTATGGACGAAGAATTATTTGTTTGCAGCCTGACTCCGTTGATCCCAAAGGGGTCCGACAGGGTGATCACGGTCGCATTAGTGGTATTATTGAGGAAAAAAATGGAAAGGAAATAGCCAAGGAAAAGCAATATCCCCCCGGCATATATCACCTTTACATTGCGGGTTATCGCCACCAGGCCAAAAAACAGCGACGAAGTAAAAAACAGGTTGGGCAGGGCGATCGTAAAAAAAGGCTGCAGGTAGTAAATTAAATTATTGGGGCCAAATTGTTTCGGGTCTGTCCATCCCATTGCCGGGCCGAGTTTACTGCCGATGAAAACCCCGAACAATACCGAGCTGCCTATAAACATCATGAATAAAAACGAACCGAGGAAACGCCCCCAGAAATAGCCTGCTTTTGTAATAGGATAAGTGAGGTAATAGTCTTTGGTATTGTACTCAATATCACGATACAGTGGGGTGCCCATAATTGATGAACTAACAAGCATCATCAGCATTGTAATCCCTGCGCACCACAGCGCGATAAGATAAGGGGAATTGATATGCTCCTTCTCCTGCACAGGCAACGACCCTGTGGCAAACGAGCCGATTGTAAAAATTAATGCAGCTAAAAAATATAAATATATCGCAGGCCGTCTGAGCCTGTTCTGAATTTCGAACAGAAATATTTTCCAAAACATGATCGTAAGCTTTTAGGGGGTTAAATAGTATTTACATCTACGCGTGTAGCGATATTGCTGAAATAAACATCTTCAAGGTTCGGGGCAGCGGGTACAAAACCATTTCCCGGGTCCGTTTCCTGCAGTATCCTGATATGCAGCTTGCCTGTTTTTAATTGTGTGGATATTACTGTAAAATCGTCCTGGTAATGCCCGAGTTCTGCTTTGGTTATTGATTTGCTGTATATTTTGCCTTCCATCTCATGTACCGCTGTATCAGGTTCACCGGCATACAATACCTCGCCCATGCAAATAATAGCAAAGTTGGAGCATAGCGTGCTCACATCCTCAACAATATGGGTCGAAAGGATAACAATGGTATTTTCACCCAGTTGGCTAAGCAGGTTGTAAAAGCGGTTCCTTTCCGCCGGGTCCAGGCCCGCGGTAGGTTCATCAACGATAATTAATTTCGGGTTGCCTATCAACGCCTGCGCTATCCCGAAACGCTGTTTCATCCCACCGGAGTAAGTGCCCAGGTGTTTCTTTTTGTCTTTCGATAAATTGACATTGTCAAGCAATGAATTCACCAGATCCTTTCGTTCACCGGCATTTTCAATGCCTTTTAATTGGGCAATATGGTCAAGCATCCGCTCGGCCGATATTTTGGGATAGACCCCAAACTCCTGCGGCAAATAGCCTAACAGCTGCCTTACTTCGGTTTTGTGTTTCAGGACATCAAGATCATCCAGGAACACGCTGCCTGAGTCTGCTTCCTGCAGCGTTGCGATGGTGCGCATGAGCGATGACTTACCGGCGCCGTTAGGGCCTAATAAGCCGAACATGCCGTTATTAAGGGTTAACGATACATCTTTTATTGCCTGCACACCATTGGGGTAAGTTTTGCAGAGCGAGTTGATGACGAGTTTCATTTTTTATTGGATTTTGAATTGTTAATTATGTTTTGAGCAGAACCTGTGAATATTATTTTGGCGCTGTCGGCCAGGTGGTAACTTAGGTTTTGAATAGCATTGCCATCAAGCATAAATGTAGCACGGTTAAGTACGGCGAGATTGGCCTGTTTAATTTGGTTGCTGCTTTGTATAATGATCTTCGAACCACTGCTATCGCTGGTGCCTATCACTGCTTTTAATGCCCGGATATGGTTGTTAGACAGCACTACTGTACTCCCGTAATTTTGCTTCACAGAAATGCTGTCTTCATTAAAACCTTCAATCAATACCTGGCGCATGTGCCAATCGTCTTTTACAGTGGTATCAGTATAAGTTTGCGTTCCCTTGTATTTCCCGTAAACTGCGCTTGCTGTAACTTCGGTAAGTTTTGGGCAGCTGACGATCAGCACATAATTAAAGCGGTTGTATATATAGCTGCCTTCAAAATTTGATTCGATCTGCAGCCTGTTGCCTTTTTGTTTAATACTGGTGTAGCTTAAAGCCTCGGGATCAATTCTCACGCTAAAGGGGCCCTGTACAAATTTTACATTTGATGCAGTTGACGATGGGAGGTCAGCGGCGTCAAAATCCTTAAAGTTTAAGGTTTTGTAGTCCCGGTAGATGTCCTTGTATTTTCCTGAGAGATATTCTGTTTTGAGCAGGTTATCATACGCAATAAGCGCCAATACAAGCAAAATAACAGCTGCGAATACTAATTTGCTACTTGTTTTCATCCTCATTATTTAATTTTGACTTGTAGTTTTCCAGTTTAAATTTTTCATACCATTGCTGCAGGTCCTCAGGTTCAATATCCAGCAGGTATATGTTCCTGAAAAAAACAGGCAGGTCCTGCTGAATAAAACGTTCCTTCCGGTAGGTCTTTACTTTATCGGGGCCATCGGGCGCTACATACAAGCCAAGCCCCCTTTTATTATAGATCACCCCCTGGTTTTGCAGAAACTCGTACGACCGCATTACGGTATTGGGGTTAACCTCCAGCTCAACTGCCAGGTCGCGAACTGAAAGTATTTTTTGCTCGGCCGGCCATTTGCCCAATAGTATATTTTCACTTACAAAAGCGGCAATTTGCAGGTATATGGCTTCGTTATCTCTAAATTCCATTGTACTGTTAAATTAAACCTGCTTTTCCTTTAAACGATAATAAGCAGCAGCCCAAAAAATACCGGTTAATACACTAACAAGGGTCAGTATATGGCCTTGCTGGGCAATAGTGATGTTGATTTCATGAACGGTATTATTCTCCATAAATGAGATGCCGCCGAAGGGGACATTCATCATTACCTTAGCCCCCAGCATGGCATGCTGAATGATGTTGTTGACGACAATTAAAAACGCCAGGCCAATGAAAAATACAAACGCAGATTTTATAAAATGCAGCTTTTTAAAGTAAACAGCCCCGCAGAAAGCTATTGAATGCAGCAGCGCGTATAAAATAAACACCTGGAAACCTCCGCCGGAATGAAACGGGTCGAAAACTTCTGTTTGCCTGCCGGGAAAATGTTTTATGGATGTTAAAAAAAACAATACCAAATAAAAACACCCGGTGTATGTTATAATGAGTATAAGGTAGGAGAACAGCCAGGCAACCAGGTACTTTTCAAAATGCGACGCGGGCAACGTAAGCCAGGCCATAGCTTTATTCTTGTCGCCGAGGTCAGCAAATACGGTGCTTGTGAATATAGTGCCTGCCAAAAGAAGTATCCCGGTAAACAAGGCTGTTTGCAATCCAAGCTCCATTGGAGCATTTATCAGGTAAACTAAAAAACACCCGCCCAGCAGCATTACCCCTAACAATACCAGCAGTGACATCACGTAGCTTTTATAATGTTCGGCCGTGTGTTTGATGAATAGCCGGCCAAACCGTTTTATGTTGAATATATTGTTCATTTCACGATGCTTTTAGTAATTCCAATATGGGTTTGTTCCCATTGACAACTGCATTAAAAAGTAATTCGAGGTCAACTTTGCTATATTTCCCGGTGGTATTTTGCAGGATAGCATTTTTACCACGCATATTCTCCTCTTCATATAAAACCGGTAAACCTTCTGTATCGGGGTAGGTGCCAAAAGTTAACTTCTCGGCTACGTCATCCATTAATTGGTTAACCACAATTTCTCGCTCGTGCAATACCAGCAGGGTGTCGATCAAACTATCCAAATCCCTTACCTGGTGGGTCGATATTACGATACAACGATTTTCTGTCAACACCGAAGCGATCAGCTTGCGGAACTGAACTTTCGAAGGAATATCGAGGCCGTTTGTTGGTTCGTCCATTATCACCATGCTGGTATTGGTGGCAAGGCCAAAAGCGATCATCGTCTTTTTCTGCTGCCCGAACGATTGTTTATCCATAACCGCATCCATATCAATATCAAATACTTTCAGGTACTGGTAAAAATCACTTTTGCTGAATTTAGGATAAAAACCTGCGGTACTGGAAACGAACTGTACAGGGCTGAGCGACGGGACAAAAAGTTCTTCGGCTAAAAAATAAATATCTTCCAATACAGCTACCGGCCTGGTAGAAACATCAATACTATTAAACAGGCATTTTCCTTTTCCCGGAAAGGCAAGGCCGGTCATGTTTTTTAAAAGTGTTGATTTACCGGCGCCGTTTTTACCGAGCAGGCCATAAATATGCCCTTCGTTTAAAGACAAATTGAGATCTTTAAAAAGCAAACGATTGCGGTGGTATCCAAAACTGAGGTTATTGACCTGGATCATTTTTAGTGTATTAGTATGGTAGTACACCACAAATGTAATGGCATTTATTTATAATCCAAATTTTTATCAAATAAATTTTTTAGGAACTTAATGTAAGGTGGCAAAATGGCTTTATTTCGCTTGTCAGCGTTCATGTTCGCGTTCACTTCGCGCGAGCACAGGCAATTATTTTATCGTGAACGCTTGAAAATCAATTAGTTGATTTTTGCAAATACTCAAAATGTGCAAAAACGAATATTCGCGGGAACACCCCAATTCCTGTTCACCCAGATATTAAGTAAAAAACCTGCAGAGATGAGAAAAAAAGTGTCAAATGCAACAGCGTAGCGTTCACTTCGCACTAGCACACGCGATTATTTTATCGTTAACGCCTGATAATCAATGGTTCTATTTTTGCAAATACTCAAAATATGCAAAAAGAGCATTTCGCGGCAACACCTCTGCGGAGACCATAAAAATGACAGCCTTTACCTTTTACCTTTTGCTGATTCAATGATTTTTTTCGATATTTAGGGTGTTCTATCACTTTAATAACAATAAAGCAAATCACAACTTTCCGAAGTCGGGAGACTTCGGAAAGTTGTGATTTGCTTTCAGATTTGTTCTTTGCGATATTTGGCACAACGATTATGCTAACGGATTGAAAACATCTGCCGTTGTGATTTGCTTTCAGATTTGTTCTTTGCGATATTTGGCACAACTTTGAGTTTGTAACCCCATCGGGCCACTTAGTTGTGATTTGCTTTCAGATTTGTTCTTTGCGATATTTGGCACAACAAAAGAATTGGTTTAGTGTTTTCAGCACAGTTGTGATTTGCTTTCAGATTTGTTCTTTGCGATATTTGGCACAACCTCCCCCGGCCCTGTTTTCCGAACTAAATAGTTGTGATTTGCTTTCAGATTTGTTCTTTGCGATATTTGGCACAACATGGCAGCTCATTATTTAAACCAGGGACTGGTTGTGATTTGCTTTCAGATTTGTTCTTTGCGATATTTGGCACAACCACACTAATAAAAACTAAGCTAACCGGCCAGTTGTGATTTGCTTTCAGATTTGTTCTTTGCGATATTTGGCACAACTATTTAAAATATTAGGTCAATCAAATTTCAGTTGTGATTTGCTTT
>CAIPFE010000044.1 GCA_903864275.1 uncultured Mucilaginibacter sp. | reverse complement strand
CAAATATAATGAACAGGAAATCAAAGACATACAACACAAAATCAATAGTAGACCAAGAAAAAAACTGCTATACAACAATCCCAAACATGTTTTTTACACTAACTTAGACAATATTGTTGCATTGGTGAGTTGAATCTACCCAGGATAAGGTCGTTGATATAATCATAAAAGTATTGTATCAAATAAGTATTTTGCACCTGGGTAAGGATAGCATTGAGGTTTACGGATAGGCCGGTAAACTGACTACTCCCGGATGGCAAAAAACTTTTATACTTTGCATAACAAAACGCGTAAGCGCCTGCTATGTCACTTAATATAGTGTTGGAAGATGTCCCATTAAATATGTTCTGAAATGTCTTTAATATTCCGGCCGTATTGCTGATATCATTGACAGGATTGTCTGTCGTTACATCAAATCGCTTAAATCTTATTTCGGGTGGGGTTTTTAGATTTTCTTCTTTTCCATTGCAATTATTAGTCAGGCAAGCTATTGGCACTAACAAAGGGCGGATGTGAAAAATAATTTTTTCCCCGTTGTTATTGCAATCCTGCATATCGCAATTTTTAAGGTCTTTTTCTTTTGCTTCAAGAAAAAGAACAACAGCATAATCTGACCAGGTCATTGATGACAGCGGTACTGGCTGCTGCGGGTCTGTTGAGTTATTGTCATTGTTATTAACCGTGGACGCAGCAGGAATTACATCTGACGGAGAGCAGGGTGAAGGAGATGAAATTACTGTTGTTGAACCCGGGGTTTCAACTATAGTTTTGAACTGATCATAAGTAACCAATTTGTAAATTTTACAATCAGAATTATAAAATGGAATGCTATCGCAGGTAAATGGAAGATCTTTCGGTAAACCCGGAGGAGTATATGGCACAACATAACCATATTTTTTATCATGGCAATCACTAATCAGGTAACCCTGCGAAGTAACGCCGCAACCCTTGGTTATCGTTATGCAACTAATACTTGATTTATCATCCGTCGGCTTTATTTCTAAAGTAAAGCCACATACAATTCCCATACCGATAAGCTTAATTCTCGTTAATCTGTTTTGCCTGTCGAGATAATAAAAAAGCTGGTTGAGATGATCATTAGTCAGCACCTGGTCTGGCTCGAATACTATGTATTCGTTATTTTTTAGTGTTATCATACACTGGATTTTTTAATAGTTCCTAATTTGGTTTTCCCCAGCACAACCGGGTTAGTGTCTTTGCTTTCAACACAATCATGAAGCGTGGCAACCGGGTATTCGCTATGCAGGTTAAATAATATTGTTACCAGGCAATCATTGGCTTTTTGCAATGAGATAATATCAGCAACTCCTGCTTTGTAGTTTGCCAGTGCTGTGATCCAGTTTTGATAGGCTGCCTCAAATGAGAACATCGACTCATCATCGATCCAGCATATTTTAACCACGGTATGTGCAGGCACTTCCTGGCGCACAATTTGCTCGAAATAATCTCTGAAGGCCATGCTCCTCATATGTAATGGCCAATAAGGTAATACAACGGAAATACGAAAAGAATAAGGATCATCCTCTCCACACGATTCGCAGCCATCGTCCAGGCAAACGGGAGCCAGCAGAAAAGTTCCGTCGCGGGGCCGCAAAAGGATATGCTCCACCAGGTGCAGCCCTTCAATATCGCTTTCCTGGTTAAGTTCATCAATGAATAATTGTTCGGCAGCCTTAGCCGCTTTTTTTGTAGCATAGGTACCACTTTGAGCAAGGGTAACGCCGTTGTCATCGGTTACAACTACCTGGTATTTTTTTGGAGGGCCGGCGCTTTCAATAATAATTCGATAATATTCTCCGGCGAGCAAAAATGTTAGGAATTTCGGCAGGTCATTTACCAGGTCCGGTGTATTGTTGTATGTTTTTACCGAGGTTAGCTGGTTGGCGCCGGCCGTATACATAAATCGATAGGGACCCACAAGATCTGTTGTTGGGTCGGGAATAATTGAATGTTTTCCAAGTACATATAAATTTCTGCGAAAATAGCTTGGCATACCAGTTATGGCCGGTGCAATTGGTGGATCATCTTTAAATCCACCCAGCAGGCATAATTTTTCTTCCGCGCCTGATACATTATCTGTGTTCCAAAGCCCGGTTGCGATAACATTAAAGTTTTTATCGAGAGGACAATAATTATACCCCTTTGCCCTGTCATAACTAAATCGGGGATAGTTCTTCAAAAATTCAATCTTGCTTTTAATTAAATCAGTTGGATCGATTTGTGTTGCTTGCTGGGTAGCTGTGTCAAGCGTATACATCAGGAAAACATACTCGTTAAAAGACTCCGCAAATCTTGCCATAAGGTGGTCGAGAAAACGATTGCGACGGTCAATAAAAGTTTCATTCGTCTCATATAATTTTTCCCAATCATTCTCCGGCGAAGGGGTTTTTACAGTAGAGTCTTGTACAACGGCTGAGTGCGCCGGATCTGTGCCTATTACATTTTCTTCTATTAAAGGGTTGCTCAACCCATTTGTATATATAGAGTCAAAATCTTTAAAGTCACTTACAAACTGTGCATAATAAGTTTGTTTGATATCGTCAGTTGAAAAAAGCGCTTTTGCATTCTTTAGCTGCATTAAGAAATCTGCAAGCAGTTGATCATAAAATAATAAGTAAGCTTTCAATTGCCTTGCCTGCCCCCTGCGCTCATCAGTTGCGGTTGATGGTAGTGCAGCATCACCCACAGCATACGTTTGAGGGAAAAGCTGTTGAACGGAAGTGTATGTTTCCAGGGGAAAATAAACGCCGGTTGGGATGGAAATATCACCTGATGTTGAAATAAGCTTCTCCCTTGCGTGGGAAGACTGCAGCCATTGCAATGTTTGATCTGTTTCTTTTTCTCCGGCCGTAAAGGGAATACCATTTTTGTAGAGCGTAATTTTTGATTTATCCCTGGTGAGTATAGGTTTGTGCCAGTTGTCCACTTTGATACACCATTGCTGGCTTGCTTCATCAGGGTTGATTTGGCCGTTGTCATTATATGCAGTCATGCTGAAATTACGAACTGCCAGTATTACTTTCTCATTATTGATTTGCATATTCATGATCAGGCTAATGATCTCAGAGGCATGAATCTCCTTCACCAATTCAGTGTCTTCCAGTTCTTTTGTGTCTATAAAACCATGCTTCAGCCTGGGCCCTTCGAATATTTCATCCACAGTATATATGTTACCGGTCACAACATTTATTTTCTGCAGCATTTCACTTAACAGATAAAATTTTACATCCGGGTCAAGATATTTTTCGATAATAAAAAGAATATTTGCTTCCACCTCTTCTATATCTGCCGACGGAATTACATCCACATCGAAGCAAAAGGCTATTTCTTCATCTTTTATAGTTTCTATGCTCACAAAATCTTCGCAGAGATTTCTATGTTTGAATAGTTTACGAATAGCAGATTGTACACTGGAATGCGCTTTTTTAATTTTTGACAGGTATAGCGCAACCAGTTGTTGTGTGGCAATATTATTATTGGTAAAAAAATTTTGAATATCGGTGTTGGTTATTGTACCTGTTGTTGGCTGAAGTCCAACACTTACTTCGCCGTTAAGCGTGTATGTATCTAAATTAACAGTAAATGGAATCTGGATTGCGAAATTACTCGCAACAGTTACTGTTCCAAAAGGCGGTTGTATATCTGAAGGATTGACCTTTAATAAAGCCGGATCAGCTTTGCTCCAGTCAGGAAAAATAAAAGTTAGTTCGACGGGTTGGGTTGAAGAAACGGACGTATCAATTATCTGTAAATCAATTTCACCATTATTTAAATCACCTAATTGAGGGTCTTCATCGAGGTCTAATATAACTTTATATAAACCTCTCAGGTAAACGGGATGGGCGTTCGCTTTGAAAGTCAATTGGTCATTCTTGCAGTCTGCATACACCGGTATCTCGCCAACCGCATTTATTTTTCCGCTGTCATCTTTATAATGGCTTTTTGAAAACAGCCAGGCATTCTGTACACCCTCAATGTCAATTAACAGTTTACGATAATCATCCTTATTTAGCGGCGATTGCGTCAGGATATTTTTGGCCGTAAAAAAAGTCTGCGATGAAGGTATCGTTCCATCGGTTTGTGTAAGCAGGTCTTTAATCGGGAACGATGTACGATAGCCTAACTCTGTAATAGCATAACATAGGGCCTCAAGAATAGTAATTCCAGGGTCATGCTCATTATAGTCAGTCCACAATGCACTTCCCAACTCTTCAATATATTGCCGGCCCGCATCCCTCAGGTAATTATAATCCTCGTCGTACCTAAGTACAGGATCTTTCAATATGCCGGTTGTATCAAGCATTACAGTTGCAATTTGCCGGTGAAAAAATAGTATTACTCAATATATCGGGAAGGCTTTTAGGGTCTTTGTAAGGAACAAGTATGGAGCGTGCGGTGCTTGCAACAGCTTCTTCAAGATTGGTATTCATAAACTTAAAAGTGCCATCTTCCTTGTAAAGGTACTGTGTCATGGTAAAACAGGTTACAAAATCAACATAAGGCCTGCTTTGCACAAAATTCAAGACAACGGACTTTTCAATTTTACCACCAAATTCGATATCGGCTGAGGTAGAACCAAATGCCCACGGCATCAGGAATTTCTGGATGTCAGTATCCAGCACCGTTTTGTAATAATTGCTGTTACTATTGTTATTTATAAAGCTAACATCAAAGCTGAACTGAACCGCTTCGAATTGTGGGTTACAAACATGAACATGTACAAAAGGCGAACAAAGCGGCTTAATAAATTTTTTTATTGTATCTAAAAGGCCAACATTTGTAAATGGCAATAACGGATTCGCCCCGGTTACGAGACTCAGGTCAGGAATTGTAATAATCATTACATCCCCTGGCTTCATTTCGCTATAATCCTGTGTAGCCGATTTAAAGCTCGTATGATTCAGGCATTTTACTTTATGTACCTGAGGGAAATTCTGGAGCACCAGCCTTTCATAATCCCACGCAGTAACCCCCCTGTGCTTATGACGCAACCGCTCACTTACCCGCTGATCAAATTGCAGATCCGACTCCTTTGGTACACCGCCAAACGATGGATAAGGTTGGCTTGTTTGCTTTAGCGCCGCATCTGCAATTGCAGGCTTGCTGATGGTATTGGCAGTTATATTGCTGGTAAAATAAATATTACCGGAAATATCTGTTACAAACGCTGCCTTTGCAGCATTCGCCTGTATTGCTATCACTTTGCAAATAGCATCTGTATCGTTTACTACTACTGCTTTTATCCAAAGCAAATTATTATCTGCACGGGTATTATTGATTGTTTCGTAACCTTGCAGATTAAAAATTACAAGGCCCGATTGTGATAAATTATTGGTTTGATCATTTACAGCAATATCATCGAAAGCTATCCAGTTATTACTCGACATGTAAAACCATTTTACTTTCGTTACATCTTTTAATGGATTGGAGCTGCCTTCAGAAACCTGGAAAAGTATGGACTGCGTTTCCCCGGGTTTTGTACTGCTTAATCCAATCCATAATTCTCCTTCATTATTATGGCCGGAAGGTTGACCGGTATCGGAACCATCTTTTAAATTATTTTCCATATTAAAAACAGGCAGTATATGCATCATATTATCGGCCAGAGAAGGATCTGTTGCCGCAGGAACCGTGAAAAGGAATGGATGCATTTCCCTGAAGCCAAATGGCTCTAAATGGTAGAAAAAATGTTGTCGTACCTCAAAATCCTGTTCGGTATTTTTGATCGAATCAAGAAACAATGTTTCGGCATCATAAGAAATATTTAATGATCCGGCAGTGGGCGAAGGCTGAACAGGTTGCGGAGTTGATGGAGCATTTAACTGATATGTAGTTGGCGGCGGACCTCCTGAAATGGTTACACTATTCTTTGCGGTGGCTGCCTGCACGCTCGCTATATAATGGGGCAGATTAAAGTCAGATTGACTTACCACCAACTTTATAAATCCATAAACAGAAGCAATCGTGTATTGGCCATCGGCTGTAAAATCAGGTTCCGGAATAAGAGGCTGATCTTGTATTTTGATATTCGCCGAAGAATTAGAGGTAGAAATAGTCATGGAAGAAACAACACTATTTCCCGCATCAAAGAAATCTAATTCGCTCCAATTTTTTTCTGATAATATTTCTCCTTTAACTTTTATTGTTTGAGTGCTGCTGCTACTATTGGGGAAACTAAGATCATCAATACTAACCTTTAAGGTTTTAATAGGTTTTTGAAAAGCTTCTTTGCTTCCTATTATAAGAGATGAATTGAAATCAGGAAATTCTCCAAACAATTTAAAGGGCTTGGAGGTATCAATTTTTCCGCTATCGTTTTGCAGCGAAATATTTTTTACAGCATCAACTCCCGCATTAAGGGTTATTGAAGTTATTTTCAATAATTTAATTAAGTGATAAAAACCATGGTCAACTATCATAACTTGCACCATAGGCAATGCCTGGGTAAAATTTCCTCCATGAATTTTTTGCGAATAAGGAATGATCGGGGGAGCGTTTCCGTTTAATGTAATCGTGATAGAAAAAGTATTAGATGCAACAATTGTATTAACGATAACATTATTGCCCACTACGTTTGAATAGCCGGATGCATCAAACCATTTTTTGTTCCCTGTAAATTTTGCAGAAAAGATATTATCTGAAGATAAATCTCCCAACCCTGCAAAAATGGAATTGCCTGAAGGATCGCAACTAAAGGTAATTTTGATCGTCCTTGTTCCTTCATTCAGAAACAGGACGTTCGAGGCGATTGCAAATCCGATGCCCGCAATACTGTTAGCCTTAAAATCATCATTACTTAGATCCCCGAATGGGTACCATGATTTATCCGCACTGGTAACTTTCGCGCCCTGTCCGTCTGCAGAATCTGCTTTCGGCGATGCAAATAACTGCTGGGGAATATTTACATTACTATAATTTTTAATTAAATAAAGGGACTTTAAAGCCTGAATGCTTGCCTGGTTTACAACAATGTCATCTGTGAGTGAATAATAGAGGTCGTTGTTATTGGCGTTTTTGCCGGCCTTAAATTGTGTCCCCTTGCCGATCAAATGCTGGTTAATGCTTTTTTGCAAAGTAAAAACAAGATGGGTGGTATCCGGCAATCCCAAATTATTTTTTAGCTGTAATACCTTTTTGTAATAAAACTTAAGATGTCTTTCTGTGTAATTATTTAAATGGTCCTGGGCAAATTTAAAAAGCCTGAGAAAAGTAAGATATAGGGCGTAATGCGGCTCATGGGTAGGGTAATTTGAGAGTGTTTTATCCAGGAAGTTTCCGGTTTGATTTACAATGCTTATGATGCCATTTAAAAAGGACGTAACAGCACCCGTAAAAAAATTATTCGTAATAATTTCGCTAATACTATCGCCGGCTAACATACTTGCAGGAGGTGGAATAACAGTAGCGGGTAATTTCCATAGGGCATCATTAATGAAGCTGAACATTGATAGAAAATTTGCCGCATTAAGCGGAACAAATATTACATTATCAAAAGGTGCCAAAGAATCTACTGAAGAAGGAGCAGGACTTACAATAGGATTTAATGCGTTGGCCGGCTGAAGAAAAAGAGCATAATAATCGTTTATTTGTTTTACCGGTAAAGCCAGTTTGGAGGCTATGGCTACATTAAGGTAATTAGAATAGTCACTATCCGCCGGCAATAACCCCAATGTATCATTAAGGTTTTTACTGAGCGAAAAAACAAAATCAAAAATGTATTTAAAATTCTTTTGTACATCGGCGGGTGTACTTGCAAATTTTATGTTATCGTAGAGGTTGTTTATATAACTGATATAATCTTTTGCCTGCCAATCCTCCAACGCAGCAATAATTACCGAAATGTCCTTTGACATAAGGGCGCTCCAGTCTCCACCATATGAATTATTTGCGTCATAATAATTAAGATAAGCGCCGTATTTCTTTCCAAACAGCAATAAGTCTGCGGAGCTGCGCTCATCTACCTTTGCGTACCCCACAGATAATGCCTCCAACGCACGCTGAGCCTGACTGGTGCCGCTGTTATTTTGAAGATTACTATCAAGGCATTTATTTGACATACTTCAGTTCTGTTCCTTCAGTTATATAATATGGGTACACAAAGTTGAACCTCGAATTACTGGTTCTCACAGTATAATCGATAATAAGTACAATCACTCCTTCCGCATCCCTGCTGTCATCAACAGTTACACTATTCAGATCAATCCGGGCTTCATAGTAAAGGATGGCTGTTTTTACCATTTCGCTGATATAGGTTTTAAAGGTTGTGGTCATAGGTTCAAAAAGCATTTCATCGAGGTTGCAACCATAATCCGGTTGCATTACTCTTTCACCCTTGCGGGTTGACAATAATATTCGCAGGCTTAGTTGAATATCCAACTCATCACTAGTCATTTCGACGCCATTACTTATCCTGCCAAACGCGGGTGGGAAGCTCCATCCAGTTCCTAAAAATGAATTTGCCATATAATTTAACCTCCTATAATTACCGTCGGGCAGCCAATTATAATTGTTCCGCCATGTGCCGTTAAATCGCCCATACGTGCAGCGGGCCTTCCACCAATCAATACCGTTGATGAACCCATCGCGATAACATCAGGCGGCCCCACGCATACGCACATATCACCTGCGCAGGCCGCGGGCAGTCCTCCAATCAGCACATTAACAGTGCCCGGCGGTAATACCGGGCCACCTACGTGCGGTACCAGAACCGTTATCATTGGGCAAACATGCATATCAGAAACCCGCGCTGCAAAAGGCATAATTTTTAAATTTATTTTAATTAATCATCACAATGCCACCCTTGATAGTTGCCGTGCCGGAGCCCTCTATACTAACACTCGGCGCAGATAAAGAAGCGCTCCCGCTGCCAGCACTTAAGGACGCTCCGCCAGCACTCATTGAAAAAGATGACGACGGGCTTAAAGTAATATTTACTGCCTCAATCGTTAAATTACCAGTTGCTTTTAAACTAATATCAGCGGCACTCTGAATATTTACAGATGAAGCATCCATAGAAATACTGTTTCCATTTTCATCTTCAATTTTAATAGTGCTGTCCGCTTCGCTGACAGTGATTTTCTTTCCCGCAGGCGTTTCTATTTTCACTGATTTCTCATCATCATTAAAGATCATTTTCATGCCACTGCGCGATACATAACCCTTTTCATTATTTTGATTAGAAGCTGTCAGCGGTGCCGGCTTGGCGCTGCTGTTTACCATCCCAAGTACAACAGGATTACGTGGGTCATCATTTAGAAATCCCACAATCACTTCATCATTAATTTCGGGGCGAAAAAAAGTGCCCCGGTTATCCCCTGCATCCAGGGTGGCGATACGGCTCCATACGCCATCTTCATCAGCATTAATAACGGGGAGGCGTACCCGAACCCGGTCCTCGCTGTCAGGATCGTTTTCAAGATCAGTTACAATGCCAACCTGCAGACCATGTATAGCAGGCAGCATATTTACCGCAGGTGAAGAATGTACATCGAATTGCTTGGCAAAAAGTTCGTTAGATAAACCAAATTGCATATCGGTGTTCCACGATCCGTTTACAATTTCCTGGCGAACACCAGAAACAAAAACTTTTCCATTAAAACGATCGCCAACGCCTCCTATATTAATTAAATCGCCGGGACTTACCTGTCCATATCCTCTTATGCGTACGCGGCCTCGACATCTCGACATACGGGCTTTTTGCAACCTTGCATCTGCCAGGGCCTGCAATTCATTTTCGGTGATATCTTCGCCTGAAAATACATCATATTCACTCGTGCTTAAAACGCTTCCAAGAATGCTGCTTGTTATATTACCGTTTTCGTTGTCATTGGTACTATCGCCCTCAACACTTTTTTTGATGAATTCAGGTTCTTCGGCATCCACAGAGGTAATTGCCTGGTTGCTGTAATTCCAGCTTTTTGCCTTTAAACTTTGGTATTGATTAGTTGCATCAAGGTCAGCGTCAAATTCTATAATAGTTGATCCAAAGACCGCATCCAATACAGGAGTTGTTGTATAATCAGGGTTCTTTACGGTTATGGTTGCAGCATTTGCAAAACATAATTTACCATTTGCTTCCATTCGTGAAACAATAAAATCCCAGTCGGTGCAATCGTATTGTACAATGGCCTCGTGTTGCACCTGCGTATCTTCCAGGTCGGTACTTAAATGGTAATTATTACAAATCTCCTCGACAGCCTCGCTGTCCTTTTGGTTATAGAAATATTTATTTTTCCTGGCTACAGTCATCTTTATTGCTTTGTCCCTGCAATCAAGAATGAGTAAGGGAGACTTATCATCCCGTATTTTTAAACTATGCTGTAAAATAATTCCTTTAAAAAGCGATGATTCGTCGGAGTGATAACCAGCAGTTATTTCGATTTCTGCGCCAGGAACAAAGGTGCTTTCATTACTGATGGAAAAATCCTGGGCCGCTGCGTCTCCATCATACATCATAATTTTTGCGGAGGGGATACGATTTACTTCCTTTGAAATAAGAAGAGAAACCACCTGGTATTGCGTACCGATGGAGTTGCCATTTATTTTCAGGGTAAATGTTACCAAATCAATTTTTGATGTACCTGGAAGTGTTTGGCTTAGCGGCATAAAATTTTAATTGGTTTTTAAGGCAGGAAAGAAAATTTTTGTTCCCGGGATCAGTTGTTTAATGTCAATTAGTTTATTATACCTGGCTACTTCATAATAATACCTGCTGTCCCCATATTCTCTATAACAAAGCAATGGTAATGTATCGCCTGCTGCTACCGTTTTTTCATGAGTGAGATCAGGTGATTTTTTATCCTCGATAATGGTCATTTTCTTTATATCAATTGCACTGCGAAAAGTACATTGCGCCTCAGCCCTCAAGGGCGAACCATCAGGATTAAACAATTTAAAGGTTAGGTCGATTTTTGTAAGCAGGCAATTAAAAATCAATGGCCCCCACTGTAATTGAACGTAGGGCGGCTGATGATCTTTGCCGCGAAAATAATATACTGCTTTTTTGAAGTCCTCAATTTCCTTGACAACATCAGGCTTGGAGGCAGGCAAACCAGGGACAGCTATTGAGGACAATAACCCGCCACCATTTGTTATAACCCCTGTACCATCAAATAAGAATTTGAAACTAAGTGTTTGCGTCCCCTGGTTGTTATATTGCAGGGTATTCAAGCTTGCCCCCGGCGCATGTTTTGCTGTAATTATCGTTTCGTAAGACAGCGAATAATTTTCAGGATTGACCAGTACTTCATAAATATCCCCCGTTTTGTCACCAAAGGAAATATCCGTATAGCCTACAATCTTCATTTTTTTTAATTGCCCTAAACTCATTACCGTTCATTTTTTTGTTTTAAAATTTCTAACACTTGCTCTACACAAGCCTCAATAATTTTATCCTGGTTTGATGGCGAACCTGAAGAGGCCGAACCTGGCGTTTGGACAGACGTATCCTGCACAACAGTAGTAATTTGTAATTCACGTATTTCAACCGGCATGTTATTTATATTTAGAAGAATAATCGTACGTTCTATGGAACCGATATGGCGATACTCGCCGATGCGCTCCCAAAAAGATCTGCCACAGCGCTAACAGATGCTGCCACAGCGCCTGAAAGATTAAGTATTTTAAAATATTCGTATCGTAGTGTTATAGATTCAATTAAAACCTGGCTTTGTTCGGCATTCATCCCAGTAATTTCATATTTTATAGGAATGGCGTTTACAACATACCAGGATGAAACCGGCAAATGATGTTCGTCTAAAAGAGATATCAGGAGATTGGTAGGTTTAAAGTTAAAATTTTCAATTGCATCCTGACACCAGGCAACAACACCTGAAACCAATGAAACACCTCGTTTCAAAACAATGTCGGCATACTTCGTTCTGCCGGGAAGCCGGTGTACAAATCGGTTCTCTCCTCCTTCAGCATAAGTGCTGGTATCCACGTCAATGCTAACACTTAAGCCGGTCACCTCCTGGAAGCTTATATCATTAGGCAATTGCGGAAATATTTCAAACACTACAGAAAAATGAAAACCTGTAAGCGGGTACTCAAACATATTTAATCGCCATTTTGAATTGTTAATCCTTCGTGTACGAGGTCAAGCTGTTCCAGGGCTACGTCATTGCCATCGGCTTTTAAATCAGTAGGTGTGATTTTTTTTGGCCACGCATTTTTAACCTTCCATACGATCACCGGTGCAAGGGTTTCATCAAGAAGGCTGATGGTTAAATCGCGCCGTTCAACGGTATTCATATTAATGCTGTTGAACCATTTATAGAATTCATTATCCGACTTGAACGTACCACGCTTTAATGAAATATCTCCAAAGGTTCGCTGGCCAGGCATAAACACCGGATGGTATTCCGGGCTGGCGCCGTGACGGTACTTAATTACTTCATTGGAGATTGATAGGCCGCTTACTTCTGTAAAGCCAATTTGTGTTCCACCCCAGTCTACCTGGAAATGGAATTTGGGAAGAGGATAATTTGCCATGAAAATTATTTACTTTATTGAAATTTTTTGTGCAATAAGAATGAAACAACCGTTTATGATGTTTGCTGAATTTGAGTAAACCGAAGAATAATAAATTCGGCCGGGCGAACAGGTGCCATCCCAATTTCAACGATCATTTTTCCATTAAGGATATCATCAAAAATCATCGTTTGCCCGAGGCCAACTTTTACATAAAAAGCCTGTTCTGGTTTTGATCCGGCGAGTGCTCCCAGTCTCCATAAATTAGTAAGATAATTTTCAATCATCGCACGAATTCTAACCCAGGTAGGTGAAGCGTTTGGCTCAAATACAAATTGATAACTCGCCAGTTTTACTGACTCTTCCACCATGATGAAAAACCTGCGTACAGGTATGTAGCGGAAATCATTATCGTTACCCGTAAGTGTGCGGGCACCCCAAACAAGCGTGCCTTTACCTGTAAAGGCACGGATGGCATTGATCGATTTACCTGTTTGCGGATCAATATTCAAATCGCCCTGCAAATTATCATCGATAACTACCATGGGTTCAATAACCGAATTGAGTGCGACATTTGCGGGCGCTTTCCAAACGCCGCGGCTACCATCCACTGCGGCATAAATACCTGCCATAGCGCCGCTTGGTGGTGTTACCACACCTGTGTTGGCAATAGCTTTTTTTATGAGGCCATAAAGCTTACTGGCAGTAGCCAGCTGTGTGTCAAGCGAGGTAATGTAGGCCTGCACATCGCTATTGAAACTGTTGATGTAATTCAGTACATTGTTGTAAAGAGTCTGTACGCGGCCACGCACGAACGACATCTCGAACGCAGGAATACTGCCTGAAGGCACAGTGCTGCTATCGCCATAAACATCGTTGCCGGCTGGCAAAGGAGTAACTGTTAATTGATAGCTTGCATTTACTGCATGGAAATTGGTGACGGCAGTACCCAACAGCTTGGCCGTGTGGAATACAGCGGGAACATCAAAAACGTCATCAAGGGTTATCAGCTCACGCATCAGTTTTTCTATGGGTGAATAAACCGCCGGATTGCCGCCAGAAGCCGGGGTGCCGGGAGCGAGATACTTATTAAAAATTGCATTAACTGAAACGTTTGGCGTTTGGTCTTTAAAACTACTCAAATTGATGAATTTATCGAGCAGATTGGCTATGTACGCAAGTTTAGCTGCATATTCAACCGCGGGATCAACTTGCGGTACGGTGGGTATCATGCCAAAACCTGATGCTATGTTTGCTTTGTTGATTGCTGTAACCAGTGCTGCCATTGCAACCGGCAGGGCTATTGTTTCAGGTCCCGAAAAATTGGGTGAGTCGATAAAGGCCTGGATGATCGAAGTTTGATCCGAGTCGGCGTTTTCAAGCTGCAGGGCTACGGCGCTATTAAGCACATCGCTGCCGTTAAGTGCGGTAGTGCCATCGTTCTTGAAGATACCGATATTGGCATAGGCGAATGAGTTTGGCGACGAAGGTGTATAGGGCAGGCTGGTGCGTAAATACGGGTAGTATGCTGCCCCGTAATTCAAAGCCGGATCTGTAACGCCGTCCCGGAAGCCTGGAATCGGGTCGTTAGGTGAACTATCGTGTTCCTTGTCGCCATTTAAAACATCCATAATGGTAAACCTGTCCTGCATTTGGCCGCATAGATGCAAAGAAGCATTCATCAGGCTGTTAAATCCGGGCGGATCCATCAGCACCGCATCGGGGATGACAATCAATGTCGGTTCGTCTTCTTTCTGAATAATATCGAATATCGTTTTGCTTCCGGCCGTGATCGGCATGAAATCGGTTACTGCCAGCATCGCTTTTGTTACTCCCGCCGTTGTAACGTATGTTACCGGCCAGGCAAGGATGTAGCAATTACTTCCGCCCTGATTAAAAAACATTTGCATCGCATTGAAAAGCTGGAATCCGATGGTGCTGCTGGGGTTGGCTGCTTTTATCGACTTGTTGGTAAAATACACCGAATCGACCCCATCCTCGGTCGCATTGAGGACCGTATAGGCCTCAAGGTCATCGAAACCAGTGCCAAAATATGTGGTAAATTCAACCAGCGAAGAGATACGTACCGGCGTTTTATATACCGGTTTCCCGTTCTGAATAGCTTGCGGAGTATAACCGATAAAGATGGGTATGGCGGTCGCCACCTGTGCAACTGATGGCGGGAAAGCCGGAACCTCGGTTACGTAAACTCCGGGCGTTGCTATTGCACTTTCATTAATTTGGGACATTTTTTTTATGGTTTAAGAGTTTAAAAAAATTTCTGAATAGTAAACAGGGTCCGGTTTTATGATGGCCAACCGGTCTGCACTGGCACACGGAGGCCTCGGCTTGTCCTGCCCGTTCAGCGATAGTTGAAGCGGCCTTTCGCTAAGCGGGATTGGAGACTTGGATAGAATGGTTGTTGGCGATGTTGGCGTTGAAGGTTGAGCAAAAAGGTAGGTGTTTGTGCTCTCCGCAATGGCAGCGCTACTATTTGTACTGGTGAAAATATATTTCCAATACGTCGCCCGGTTTAAAAAGCAGATGGAATACTTTGGCGCTAATAATTTATTAATCGTAGCGGGGGTTTGATCTAATAAAATATAGCCGGGGGCTAATGTACTCTCCATAAAAATATCTATTACGCCAAATACTCTTTTGTTGCTTAATTCATTATTTAGGTAAATGGGCTTTTCTAACACAGTACCATTAATTGACAATCCATATTTCCCGCTTTCAAGAACTGAAAGGTCGAGTGGAAATGCCGGTAAGCTGCCAGGGTTATTAATTGTAGCTGTAAGTATAGGCAGTGTATAATTTCCAGTTCCGTCATAGCCTAACACCGCAACATCAACTGTGGGAGTTGCCGACATGCCGGGGGGAAAGGGAAACAGCGAAACGGTAGGTATCCATGATAGCAAATCGCCGACCGATAGGAATCGGTCCAAACTTAGTTTACGCCAGCTGGCGGTATTAAGCCCTGCCGAATTACTGCCACTTAGTGATTGAAAAGCTGCATTAGCCGAACCCACAACCAGGTCTTCGTAAGTATATGTTCCACCTGTGATATACTTGGGCAAAGGACTGGTTAAAAAATTCTTGCTGCCTCCGCTATTGTTTCTGTTCCTGTTGGTAAAATAATAGATGTTACCATTATTGTTTGCCGCAGGGATACTTGTATAATTTAAAAATAACGGGTTATTCAACAAAAGAAAAAAAGTAAGTTGGAGGCCCTCTGCCGGCACGATAAAAGGTGTCTTGAATGCTGTTTGCAATGGATCAACATTTGTATATGCATACAATATATTATCACGTTGCTTCACAACCATGCGATAGTTGTTGAGCATTTGCTGTGTTTGCAAAGATGGTATCACGGTAAAATCATGACATGCTCCATCTGTCGAATATTTATGTAATAACTCGACAGAAAATAATATATCGTAGCTAATGTCAATCATAGTTATGTTTACTGGCTAATGGTTTTATCATTGATTTTAATTTCAGTAATTAGCCCGGCGGTCCCTTCGGCAAAGTTTTCATCGATAACAACCAGGCGCATTTTATAGAGTACTGAGGGTAGGTATTTTGAACCCATAATTCCCCAAAGGTTATTCAAATCCTGGAATGACAATGTATAAAGATCAAAGATTAACTCGTCCACTCCCTCGGGGAAGGGATTTAATGCATTTCCGGGCGTGGTTAATGGGGTAAATACATTTTGATATTGAAAAAACTGAATGATGTAAGACAGTCGCTTAAGTGATTCGCCATAATCAGAAAGATTGGCCGAGAAAAGCAAATGTAAATTCAGAAATATTTTGGGATTTTTATAAACAATGGCCGCATTAGGATTGCGTCTGAAATTTTCAGATGATTTACTTATGCGGTCCTCTTCAATATTTACGAGGGAAATAAATGCGTTAGACTTATCTGTAGAAACAGTATCTTCTTTATCATGCCACGCAATATTCCCAATTTGGATGAGCGGGCTTCC
Organism: uncultured Mucilaginibacter sp.; assembly: GCA_903864275.1. GTDB lineage: Bacteria > Bacteroidota > Bacteroidia > Sphingobacteriales > Sphingobacteriaceae > Mucilaginibacter. The sequence goes on along the minus strand of CAIPFE010000044.1, from coordinate 1,562 downwards.
AAAGTCTGGGGGATATTTCAGCAGAAGATAGGCATCCAGCTGATTACAAATAAAATTAAGCGCAACATCAATCATCCTTAATAATTTTAATATTCTTAGGCATCAAAACAATTGAACAATATATGCAGAGATAAGATAGTTTAGTTTTTTAAAGGGGGTGTTCAGGTATTAGTATTCAAACTTAAATATTAAATAATTAACTTGCAATACTAAAATTAAATATTATTGATTTTTTTTTAGCGTCTTTGTCTGCATACCAATACATACCCGGACAGTCTTCGCTATGATAATATAGAAAAGCTAAATTATTCCGATACCAGTTGCAGCGTGATAGCATTCCATTTGCCAGGATTGGCATAGCGTTTAGAGGAGATTTCGACACTTTCGCTTTCTATTGTTATACGCAAATAAATGGGAGCAGTACCATCACTGATCATTTTTGATCTTTTAAAATAAAAGAGCAGTCCAAAAGTTCTGTTCATCGCCTAAGGCTTTAGATTGAATAAAATTAGTTCATTTTACCACCGTAACCAAGATGTTTAATAAGTTAATAGGTTTATTAGCAGTAGTTTATAAGCTTTATGGTGCGCGGTGGAGCCTTTAAACCCTATAGGTCACCAACGGGTCACCAGAAGTATGCGCTCATTTGGTTTATTTTGATTAGGACTGCGAACAAAAAACGCCGTAAATGATTCATTTACAGCGTTTTTGATGTTCTTTAAAATATAACTGGCGGAGAGAGAGGGATTCGAACCCCCGGTACCTTTGACAGTACACCTGATTTCGAATCAGGCACATTGAACCGCTCTGACATCTCTCCAAAAAATAGCAGGCCCCTTCCCGGACCATCGACGCAGGCTTGTCGTCAAAAGTCGCCCCCGGCGACAGGAGCACTCCTTCGCGGCTAAAGCGGACTTCGTCCGCCATAGCTCGCTTCGGCGATCGAAGGCGGAGAGGGAGGGATTTGTTTACCTCTTAAACCGCTTTAATATTCAATATGTTAGGCGGATTTTATTTCTTACTCACCGAAATACTCACCACTTTTTTTGTACAGATTAATTGCAAATCTTATAGTACAAATATAGGGATAATGCAGTTGTAAAAAACATTATTTGCAGCTTATTGTGCTGATCATCTGTAACCGCAAAGGTAGCCTGCGAAGCCAGGGCAGTAAAGGGCTTTCGCGGCATAAACCCGCAAGCCTTTCACGCACATGTCCATTTATTCCACGTTCCCTTGACAGCCCTGTCTTCTTCCGCTTTTTGTTGCTTAACAGAAGATCACCCGAACGACTATGCCCGTTTTATAAAGTAGTCCGCCAATAAGTAGCAAGTTTGTGTTTTTGTTACCACAAAAACTACCCCGATGCCTTCGGCTCGGGGCAAACTTGCCATTGCTCCCGATGGTTGCAATGGATATATCGTAAAGCAACAAAATAAGGCCGTTGTTAATATTTTATTATCTATTCATCGGCAGCATTATATTGGCAATCGAGTTTTAATGGATTTTGTTTAATACGAGATTACATTTGGAATTGATAAAATTTGTTTTACATTTGCAAT
>CAIPFE010000043.1 GCA_903864275.1 uncultured Mucilaginibacter sp. | reverse complement strand
TGTTCAATGTCATTAACTTAAGGATATCAGACGGGTTTATAATTCATATGATGCTTTTGTTTTGGCTGATGATGTCGTTTGAACTTTCTTCCTGGCCTAATTGGCTCTGTGATTTTAGATATTCTGCCAATTAAACGTGAGATTCCCTTCGCTATCTGGCCTGTAACAAAAAATGAGACAACTGATCTTTTCATGGTTGCAATAGCTTCTATGGTATTGACCTGATAGGTGTATTTTACCCTCACCGTATCTTTTTTCAGAGCTTCATTAATGGGCCTTACAGCGACGGCAGTAAGGTTCATGATAAATAATTTGACATAAAAATCCTGTAAGACAGCCTTTTGGGATTTGCCGGAAAAATTACCTAAGCAGACCTTATGTTTGAATGTTTTGTATGCATCCTCAATGGGCCATCTGAACCCATATAATTCCTGCAGATCAGCAACGCTAATTGTATTTTCCAAAAATGAGGTTAATAGTATTTCTGTTTCCCCTCCTTCCAGTTCCACCCTTACCAACCTGCATTTAAACTTCCTTTCCGTTATCTCAAGCTCGGCAGCAGATTCATTTTCTCTTTCTGGCAAAGTCAATGTAACAACAGCGCTGGCATTACCACTATTATAAAACCGTTCTATATCCTTCCACCAGTTTTTTTGCATCCGAAAGCAAAACTGAACTTTCCGTTTTTGTAAATAAAGAAACAGCAGGTGCGAAGGATAACCCCGGTCAAAAACCAAAATATCCTTACTGTTTAATTGTAAGTTGGGCAGGCAGTCCCATAGCATAGCCTTTTCTGATTGTTTTATCGTTCCCATAGCGCCATACAGCGTGATGTGATTGAGCACGTCATAAACCAGCATGGTGCGTCCTCTGCTAATGGCTCTATTGCCCTCCTGTGTCCGGAAAGTTCCGTATGCCTCTTTTATTTCATTGCTATTGGGAAGAACTACCGAACTACCGTCTACGCCCAATACGCGGTAACCATGCCAGGTCTTTTCCTCGCCACTACCATAAAAATTTTTAATAATGATATCGCTAAGCGAGCTAAATGCACTCGGCTTTAACTTCTTCCGGGCTTTGCAAAATGCGGCCTTGCTTACCTCAGGAATACTTCCTCCGTCCGATTCAATTGCTTCTTTAAATAATAATATTTCCCGCTGTAATCCCTTTTGAAGATTGGTCATAAAAAAGGCAAGTAAAACATTGAAAGTGAAATGCCTATCTCTACTAAAGGACTTTGCTCCGTCCTTATGTTCGCTGATGTGCTTTTCATCTTTAATGGTTTTATTTATGTCGTTAATAATCTGTTCTAATAGGCTGTCTTTTTTTGAAGTAACCCCTATATTATAGGGTATGCAATTTTAACACTTTTCCTTAAGTTAATGACATTGATGGTTTGTTATGGTTTTTTTCATCGGCGGGCACTCATATTTCTCCCACACATCTAAAGCCCCATCCCAACAAAACCTTTGTTCCATCACAGACGAGACAATAAACTTGTCCCCGAGCGGACATTCGCGAACATTTGACCCTCCCACTTGGCCTAAATGACCATAAAATCGGGTTTTCAAGTT
>CAIPFE010000042.1 GCA_903864275.1 uncultured Mucilaginibacter sp. | reverse complement strand
CTATTTGAATGAGTACTGCTATAAACTTAACCGTAGAAACTTTCAATCTGATTTATTCGACAGGATGATTGTTGCCGGGGCTAATGATACGTGGTATTAATTAAATTATTATTTTAGGTGTCTATATGCGGACAGTCATTAAATATTTTGCCGATATTATAATCCCGTGTTAGTTTTTGGGCATTTGCAGATAATTTAAAAAATGCAAGTATTAGCAGTAATGAAAAGGTTTTGAGGGACTTCATGCTTATTTATTTTCACATAAATGTATGATTTTTCTCTGTCAATTGACGACAGCCCCTGCCCAAAACCGTTAGATTGCATTATTTCCACACTTATTGTCTTGGCTCTTGACTCTTGGTTCCTGGCTCTCTTTTCTCCTATTTACCCGGCGTTAAGGTAGAGGCCACCCTCCCGCAGGTAGTCATCATTTTATCGTTGTAATATGGATTTTTTATGGCTGATGTCTCGCTTAACCAATAGGCTTTTTTCATCGGGCAATAGTCCATGTAAATGGTTGAAGTATTCATTTTAAGACCTTTCAAAACTTCATAAAGGTTTTTCGACAAGCTCGCAAAATGTTCCCGCTGATGGTCGACAACGGTAGTTTCGCTGATATGCCTGCTGTCAAATTTCAATTTATCAAGATAGCCGGCAAGGAGCTTTTGCTGATCGGGTTTTAAACCTTTATCAGGTTGTGCGGATAGTGCCTCAAAAAGTTCTTTTGATTTGCTTTCCGCTGCTGTGCCATTACCTGCGGCAAGCGCATTTTTAACGCCTAAATAGGCAGTAGTGATCTTATCAATATTGGTATTTGCGGTTTTTTGTGCCGACGCCAGTGAAACTGATAGAGTCAGCATTATTATCGAGAGTGTTTTTAAGATTTTCATGGACGGAATGTTTTTTCAAATTTATGAAAAACAGCCAAATGAGACTTACGAAGTTTCAAAAACTTCGTAAGTCCGACGAATCTCTAACAAGTAACACTTATTTTTCAAAGCCAACACGCTCACCAATTTTACTATTCCCGGTATCCAAATTCCAGCCGCTTACTGAAATATAAGAGGCACTGCTGCCTGCATACTTGTTTTCGTAGCTGCAATCAATGGTGCGGCGTTCGCCGGGCGCTAATGATATGTAATTGTCTTCAAAAATAACCGGCAGGATATCGTCGCCGTCTTTATCCTTTAAGACCCGCAGGTGCACAAAAAATGCTACCGATTTCCCGGTATTGGTAATAGTTATTTTGTGCGTGGTGCTGCCTTCGGATTTTAAGGTGGTTTGATGAACATCCAGCACTGTCGCAGGTATATTTTGCAGCGCGCTGAAATCGCTGAATGCTGATTGCGGCGTATAGTACCATGTCGATTTCTTCCAGTTCAACTCATCTTTTTTAGCCGACAGCCAGTACCAGTTGATACTTTTAACTTTACCGGCCGCATCTTTTAATTCGAGTCGCAGGAAATAAACATCCGAAAGGCCATCAGCCGATGGTAGGGCGAAACATTCTTTTGTGCCGTCTTCGCCAACTTGCGTGGTTATTTCCTTTGTGAATTTTTGTGTGCCATCCAGGTTATAAATAGTTGCGCTCACCTTTAAGCCGTTATATTTTTCTAAAGTAGAATTGATAATATCAACAGCATTTGATTGATACGAGTACATCACATGCAGTGGCTCCATCGATTTCTTCATGCCGAAATAGGAACCGGCGGGATATAAATAATAATCGTAGGTATGCCAGATAATGCTTGGCCAGGGGTTGCTCAACATCCATTGTACCACACCGGTAGCGTTGGCATATTTCTTTAAGCCATAGCCTTCCATCATAGCGCGGTGGCCTTCATAATTCTGCGCCTGTGCTACTGTTAGGTATTGTTTCATTGACGCCGGCTTGCCGTAACGGGCGTACAGGGCGGTATCAAAAATTTTGGTGTTGCCGAAATTCCCGGTGCCGCAATGATACAGCCAATCAGCGCTTGTGTTGGAAATCGAATCCTTAGGAATAAATTTAATAAGGCTTTCATACGGCGGGATAGATGGCCCGGGGCAAATTTCTGTCGCAAAGCTCCATGCGCCACCGTATTTGCCGGTATCGGCTTCCCAATAGGAGGGAGGTACCCAATCATACGGCCCTGCCATTTTTACGCCGGTACTGCCCGAGACTTTTGATATATTCAGGGCGGCGCTCCCTGCTGTGGGGTTTGGCCATTTAAGGTCGGCCTCAATAGCCAGCCAATCGGATTCAACAGTTTTATCTCTTGGCACCATATCACTGCCGTTAAGCCATACCAGCATGGACGGTTTGTTGCGCAGCCAATACATTACGCTGCTATCCGACGACATGGCAATGCTTCTTTTGGCCACGTCCCACCTTTCGGGATATTGCCAGGCGCCGCAGCACATCCAGCCGCTCATTACCAGCAGGCCGTATTTATCGCAAAGGTCATAAAAGCCGTCATCCTCCAACTTCCCTTCGGAGCGCACGATGTTCATATTCATATCGCGCACCAGCCGCAATTCCTGCTCCTCACGCAATTTTGAGCGGCGCTCAAATATATCCGGCGACCACGCCGCACCGCGCAGCATAATGGGTTTGCCGTTAATGATAAATTCCCTCCCTTTTTGATTATCTATCAAAACGGAAGTAACCTGGCGGATACCAAAATTTTCTGCTATATAGTTGCTTAGTTCATTGCCGTGGGTAATGGAAAGTTCCAACCGACTCAATTCGGGCTTGCCGTATTCCCATGGCCACCAGATCGGCGGGTTTTTTACGTTAAGCTGGGGATAAGCGGCAGGGGTGAAGGTAATTTGTTTCTTCTGACGGGGTAGTAGATGAACCTTTTGCTCAAAGCTGACCGAACCATTTATTTTACCTTTTACCAGGGCATCTTCCGGCTTGTCAGTATAATTTACCGCCATAGCATCCACCTGTAAATGCGCCACTGCAAGCGAAGGCAGGTCGAACTTCGTAGTAACCAACGGGTATTCAATACCAACTTTGCGGAAGGTTTTCAGCTCCACGTTATTGATGATGCCATTGTTAAAATCGGGCGGGTAATGGATCCAGTCGGCGTAATCAATGGCAAGGTCGCCACCGCGTTTTTGTGGGTTGAACGGGCGTTTTACTTCAACAGCCAAAATATTTTCGCCCTGATATTTGATGTGTTTGGTAATATCCAGTTCGATTATACGGAACGGCCCGATTATTTGTGTGGAATCCGCAATTAAAACGCCATTCAGCCAGACGTTTGCTTTATAATTGATGCCATGCAGTTTTAATACTACATTTTTGCCGTTTTCAGATTCCGGCAATGTAAACTCCTTCCTGAACCACCAGGGTTTATCCATCCTTGTATCGGCCAATTTCTCGAAATTCCGGCCATAAAAAGGATCGAAATTGTATACCTTGTTGGCGATCAGGCCTGCAATTACCGTAGTAGGCACGCTAACTTTGTACCAGTTAGCTGTTTGAAAACCCGGCGCCGATATGGCTTTGCCGGTTGCGACGTCAGTAACCGCGGATTGCATCGTCCAGCCTTCTTTTAAAAACACACGATAATTTTCGGTTTCTTCGTTCTGACTGAACGCGTACTGAACTGCAAAGCAGCACAATGCGAGAAGTACTAATTTCTTCATAAAAAAATTTAAAAAGTATATAAACTTAATGCAGGTATATGGGGTTCACAATTTTAATAAAATAATACCATAAACTTTTGGACTTTTCGTAATTTTCCCATTACATGGGGTAGATGTCGTTTACTTAAGGATTGTACTATTATTTCGGATTTCGGATGTTCGTCCCGATAACTATCGGGATCGGATTTATTAATTTGCACATCAAAAATTCGCTAATTCACTAATTCACTAATTCATACATGAAGTCTATCTGTGTTTTTTGCGGCGCTAATTTTAACGGCGACCCGTTGCTGAAACAAGCGGTTGAGCAATTGGCCGAAATTATGGTAAACCGCGGCATTACCCTGGTTTACGGCGGCGGCAAAGTTGGGGTGATGGGTATCCTGGCGGATGCAGTTTTAAGTATGGATGGTGAAGCTATCGGTGTGATCCCGCAGTTTTTAGTGGAAAAGGAAGTTGCCCATACAGGTTTAACCGAGCTGCACGTAGTTGAAAATATGCACCAGCGGAAACAATTGATGAATGATCTTTGCGACGGCATTATCATGCTGCCCGGCGGTTTTGGCACCTTGGAAGAATTTTTTGAAGTACTAACCTGGCTGCAATTGGGACTTCATAACCATCCGGTGGGCATATTAAATGTAAACGGTTTTTACGACCTGCTGCTGCAACAGTTGGACCTGATGGTGGAACAGCGTTTTTTAAAACCCGCCAACCGTAAGCTGGTGATCACATCGGGCGATGCGATTGAATTGGTCAATTTGATGGAAGATTGCAAGGTAGAACCCGATGAGGTTTGGTTTAGGGACAGGAATTTGACGTAGGCTGGTAGAGACGCGATGCATCGCGTCTCTACGACAGGTGATTTAAAGCATCCTTCAAATCCACCGCTTTATAAGTAACCAAAGCATCCGCATGTTTATTTTCCGGGTCAAATAAAAATGTATCGATCCCTAATTCGATTGCGGCTTTTATTTCAGATTCAGGGTCGTCGCCGATCACCAGGATATCTTCGGCAGTATAGTTGTGCCTTTTCATAATATCGGCAAACACATCTCTTTTTGTTTGCTTTGATGTTTCGGGGTCGACAATATGGATCTCAACAAAATCATCTTCTATCCCAAGCATTTTTACTTTGCTCCATTGCAATTTCGTAAAGCCTGTGGTGACCAGGAATTTCGGCAAATTAACTGTTTTGATATGTTGATAATCTTCAAAGGGCAGCATCGGCAGTTCATAGGCCGCGTTCTTTAGCAGATCAATGCCCTTTGCCATTAGCTCCTCCCCGAAATTAAATTTATTGGCAACCAAATGAAAATGGCGCTTCGTCAGGTCGTCTTTCGCGGCTTCGATGTGTTCGAAGCTTTTACCTTCCATGTTTTGATCGAGGAAATCGAAAAGGCTTTTGAAAAGATGATCTGCAATTGAGCTTACCGGGTAAATGGTATTATCGAGGTCTAATATCAGGGCTTGTTTCATATTTGGTTTGAATTTACGGCAGCACAGGCGAACTTCGGGTATCCGTATGATTATTCTTGTACAAAAATATAAAGCCCGTTGCCGATGCCAGGCACATTCCAGCCAATATCCACCATAATAGGCTAAATCCACCGCTGGCAATCATGAAGCCCCCGATAAATGGCGCGATAATTTGTGCGGAAGACCATGTCATACTATATAATGCAGCATATTCGCCCCGGTTATGGTGACTGCTGCGGCTGATCCAAAAGGAATTCATAAATGGCATGGTCAGCATTTCGCTAAGCGTGACTAAAACAACTATCAAGATAGCCATAACTGCGGTTTGCGGTACAAGGTTGATCAAGACAAAACCACAAGCGCCTATTAAAATGCCCGTGATGATATAAACAAGGCCATGCCTTTTCCCTTCGAGATTATGGATCAGTACCATTTCAACAAGTGCGATTAGCAGGCCATTCAATGCCAGCAAGAAACCGATAAAACGTTCGTTAAAATGCCAGTCGATCTTATAAAAAGCCGGCTCCATAATCATAAACTCGTAAAAACAAATAAAAAATAGTAAGCCCAATAAAATGAACGCCCAATAGGTGCCATCGGTATAAGCCGAAACACGAGCTACTGTTTTATCCCGTTTTTTTATGGTTTTAGCAATCTTTGCTTTCGGCATCAGTATCATCAACAGCACCGCCGCTAGTATATTGGTGCCGCCATCCACCCAAAACAGTAAATGGTAATTGATGGAAGCAACCAGCCCGCCCATGCCTCCCCCAACTGCCCAGCCCAGGTTAATGGCAAGCCTGTTTAACGAAACAGAGCGTGTTTTATTCTTATCGCTGCTGTAATGCGCAATAGCCGCCGAATTAGCAGGCCGCACCGATTCGTTAAACAAACTGAGCACAAAAGCGCAAATGCCGAGCGATAAAAAAGTATGCTGAAAGCCCAGCACAATAAATAGCAGGCCGCCGCTTATTAATGCGCCAACCTGCAGGTCGTAAAAACCGAACGTGTCCGTTACTTTGCCGCCTAAAAAGCCTCCGCAAATGGAACCGCAGCCAAACAGCGTCATGATATACCCGGCATGCGCCATGTCGAAATGCAGCTGCCTTACACAATAAACGCTCATAAAAGCCACCACCATAGTGCCGCTGCGGTTGATCAGCATGACTATACTCAGGTACCAGCTATTACGGGAAAGGCCACTGTAAGCGTTTTTGTATAATTGGAAAAAGGAGGTTAGCATTGTTGTACAAAGATAGCTTGTTGCGGTGAATTGTGAGCGCTAAAAGCACGGGTCAAATGCAAAAACCTTTTACCTTTCGCCTTTAACCTTTCACCTCAAACCTGCTTTGTCGCGATCAAAAAGTCCATAGCCTCATTAAGGTCAAGGAAAATTTTATCGGCAACCTGTAGTTTTGGGTGTTCGGCGGTATTACTTTGGATAATGTGGCAGACCAGGCCGGCGGCTTTGGCGGCTGTTAAACCGGTTACGGTATCCTCAAAAACAATGCACTCGTCCTTTGATATGCCAAGGCGTTCAACACAGAGATTATAGCTTCCGGGGTGGGGCTTGCTATGAGTAACCTCGTTGCGGGTGATCATAAACTGGAAGAAATGCGCCAGGCCGTTCCGGTTAAAAATGGCTTCCACATCTTGCCTGAGGCTTGAGGTTGCGATAACCATCGGCAAACCTTTTTCGGCAAAAAACTGCAGGCTTTCCAGCGCGTAGGGCATCAGGTTTACATCCTTGGTTCTAAAACGTTCGACGGTTAATTTTTCGCGCCGGGCTACCAGTTCATCCAAAGGTTCGGTAATGCCATATTTTTCAATTAATTTTTTAGCGTTCGTGTGTATCGTAGTGCCCGCATAGTTGTTAAGCCAATCGTCGAAAGTTAACGGCGGGCCCCATTCGGTTAAAATCTCGTTCCAGCAATCAAAATAAAAATGCTCGGAATCAATAAGGGTGCCGTCGAGGTCGAATAATATGGCTTTTAGCATGGTGAAACTTTATTAAGGTTTAATTACCGGAGCAAGTTTATAAATCCAAACACACGCGATTAAAACTCCGCTATAGGAAACCACCCAAGGTAAAAATGATGGCCAATAATTTGGACTAAACAAAGCGTGAGCATTGATAATCAGCCATGGAATTAAAGAGAGAAAAACAGAAGGAATAGTTATAAGAAGTTTTTTATAAATTGTTTTTAGCGTCCTGTCGTTTACAAATGAGCATAGTTTCCAAAACAGGAGCCACGATGGCAAACAAAAGATGATTCCTGCTGGTACACAATATAACAATCCGACAAGTATGCTTGAGTAATTGTATATTTCCGGATCGATGTATCGATGCAAAAATCCCACTATTATTGGGGCAATGACTATTGTTGTTAGCCAAACCTTTAAAGTGTATATTGAAACCTGCTTCATTTCTATTCCCCCTTTAGGGGGTTAGGGGGCAACATTGAATTCCTATTCCTCAACCAATGATCCGCCAAAACCAAAGCCGCCATTGCCTCAACAATAGGCACGGCCCTGGGCACTACGCAGGGATCATGACGGCCCTTGCCTGATATTTCGGCCGCATTCCCTTCGCTGTCAACCGTGGGCTGACTTTGCATAATGGTGGCAACCGGCTTAAAGGCTACTTTAAATTCAATCGGCATACCGTTACTGATACCGCCCTGCACCCCGCCTGAGAAATTGGTGAGGGTTTCTATATCGCCTGAATTGTTTTTTACAAAGATGTCGTTATGTTCCGATCCCCTCATCTCGCTTCCTGCGAAGCCGGATCCGTATTCAAAACCATGTACCGCGTTGATGCTTAACATGGCTTTGCCGAGGTCGGCATGCAGCTTATCAAATACCGGTTCCCCAAGGCCGACCGGGCAATTGATGATGTGGCAGCTTATTTTGCCCCCAACGGTATCACCCTGTTTGCGGATGCTGTCGATATAGGTTATCATTTCTTCGGCTGTTACCGGGTCAGCACAGCGGACTATGTTTTTCTCGCGTTCGTCAATAAACTCCTGTGCGCTGGTGATCGCTACGTTCGGAGCATTTATCTTTCCTACACTGCTCACATGAGCAACAATCTCTATTCCCTGTGTTTTTAGCAGCAGTTTTGCCAACGCCCCTGCAGCAACACGGGCCGCAGTTTCGCGGGCAGAAGATCGGCCGCCGCCGCGATGGTCGCGGATGCCATATTTTACCTGGTAGGTATAATCAGCATGCGAGGGGCGGAAAACGTCTACATTATGACTATAATCTTTTGAACGCTGGTCCTCATTAGGTATCAGCATAGCGATGGGCGTGCCGGTGGTTTTACCATCAAATACGCCCGAAAGTATCTTAACCGTATCGCTTTCCTTACGCTGCGTGGTAATCTTTGACTGGCCGGGTTTGCGTTTGTCCAGTTCGCCCTGGATATAATCCAAATCCACATCCAGCTGCGCCGGGCAACCGTCAATAATTACCCCGATAGCCTCGCCGTGCGATTCGCCAAAAGTGGTTATCCTGAATATTTGCCCGAATGAATTGCCTGCCATGGTTTTAGATTTGAGATATTAGATTTGAGACTTTTTATTGTGCATAGCCAAGCGTCATCGTAACTATATATATTTACTTCCGAAATCGAAATTCCGAAATCCGAAGTTTATTCCCCCTTTAGGGGGTCAGGGGGCCAATTCCCACCCTCTCCAAATCCTTCCAAAATGCCGGGTACGATTTTTCAACTACCTGTGCATCTTCTATTTCCACTTCGTTTATCAGTAATGCCAGCGGCGCGAAGGCCATTGCCATTCGGTGATCATCGTAAGTATTGACAAATATACGTTCGGGGAGTTGTTTTTCGCTGCAGTCCAGTTTATAAACCTGGCCCTTTTCAATCAGCTTAACACCGATCTTTGCCAGCTCGTTTTGCAGCGCTTTTATGCGGTCAGTTTCCTTGATCTTTAAAGTTTCGAGGCCTGTAAAGGTGGCATCGTGTCCTAATGCTGCGCAAACTACTATAATGGTTTGGGCCAGGTCGGGACATTCTTTCAGATCAAATATTTTGCGAAAGATTGGTTTTACTTCCTTTTGTAAATACACACCGCCATCTTTAAACTGCGAGGTAATGCCAAAGTTGGCCATGATCTCGGTGATCACGCTGTCGCCCTGTAAACTGTATTGCGTTAGTCCGGGTAAAAATAGTTCAGCTTCGTCAGCCAAAGCAGCTATAGCATACCAGTATGATGCCGCGCTCCAGTCCGGTTCAATATGCAGTGATGTAGATTTAAACTCCTGGTGTTGTATGGTGATGGTATTGCCTTCCCAGGTATGCTGTATGCCTGCGGTTTGCAGCATAGCCAGCGTCATTTCCACATAGGGGCGCGAAGTTAGTTCACCTTCAATATGCAGTTCCAACCCCAAAGGCAGCCTGGCAGCAATAAGCAACAGCGCGGTAATGTACTGGCTGCTTATATCGCCCTTTATGCTGATCTTGCTGGTTACCTGCTCAAGATTGCCTTTCAGTTTGATAGGAGGGAAACCCTCGTTTTCAACATATTCAATATCAGCACTCAATTCGCGCAAAGCATTAACCAAAATACCTATCGGGCGCTGTTTCATCCGCTCGCTGCCGGTCAATATTACTTCCTCATCCTGCAAAGTGAAATAGGCGGTTAAAAAGCGCATGGCCGTGCCGGCGGGACCTATGTTGACTATTGGTGAGTGGTGAGTGGTGAATGGTGAGTGGGTTTCCCCGCTTTCTGCCTGCCTACTGCCCACTGCCCACTGCCGGCTTAAGACTTCAGACAAGACAACCGTGTCCGCGGCATCCGAAATGTTTTCAACTTTTACCTTGCCGTTGCTCAGGGCTTCAATAATTAAAGCGCGGTTACACTCACTTTTCGAACCGGTGAGGTGTATGGTGCCTTTTATTGATCTGCCTTTTTTGGTAAGGATGATGTTATGCTTCATGGTTTTATACAATGGCGCCGTTTGCGCCTGCTTATCACATGCCTAAAATAAACCACCTTGTCATTGCGATCCGCCGACAGGCGGAGAAGCAATCTCGTCGCTGACAAGTTAGCGAACATGCACGGCGACGAGATTGCTTCACTCGTACCTCGTTCGCAATGACATGCGGGGTTTATAGGTTTATGCGTGCGTCAATTTTTCTGCTGCCTGACCAGCCTCACTCTTATTCATGATCTCGGTTTGTTTACGGATAGATTCAGCGTGTATTAATTCCAGCAATTTTTCGGTAAACTCTTCGCTTAGCTTTAAAGCCTTGCCATAATTAATACCTTTCCGAAGTATTTCGTCCCAGCGGTTAACCTGCAAAATGGTAACGTTATTTTGCTTCTTGTAGTTGCCGATCTGTTCCACAATATTCATCCGTTCAGCCATTTTTTGAATAACCAGGTCATCGATCTTATCTATCTGGCTGCGCAGTTCTGTTAGTTTATCCTTTAATTCCGCATTGCGGATCTCGGGTTTACGCAGGGTTAAATGCTCAATGATATCTTTTAAAGCGGCAGGGGTAACTTGTTGCTTTGCATCGGTCCAGGCAACGCTTGGGTCGATATGCGATTCTATCATTAGGCCCTGCATGTCCAAATCAAGTGCTTTTTGAGAAATGTAGCCGATCAGCTCGCGGTTGCCCGAGATATGGCTTGGGTCGCAGATCAAAGGCAGCTCGGGCGCAAGGGTTTTCAGGCCGATGGCAATATCCCACATCGGCTCGTTACGGAAGGGCGATTTTTCGTAGGATGAAAAGCCGCGGTGTATGGCCGCCATTTTGGTGATGCCCGCGTTGTTGATGCGCTCAATGGCGCCAACCCAAAGCGAAAGATCGGGGTTTACCGGGTTTTTAACCATTACCGGGATGTCGACGCCTCTTAAAGCATCGGCAATTTCCTGCACGGTAAAGGGGTTTACGGTTGAGCGCGCCCCCACCCATAAAATGTCGACACCAGCCTTTAACGCTTCTTCCACGTGCTTGCCGGTGGCTACTTCAACGGTGGTAGGCAGACCGGTTTCTGCTTTGGCGCGTTTAAGCCATTCCAAACCAATGCTGCCAATCCCTTCAAACTCCCCGGGACGGGTACGCGGTTTCCATATACCGGCACGCAATGCGGATACTTTGCCTGTTTGCGCCAATAAATGCGCCGTTGCGACCAACTGGTCTTCTGTTTCGGCACTGCACGGGCCTGCGATCAATAGAGGCTCGCTGCCCGTTTTCATCCAGGAATTCAGCGGCTGTATGTTTAAATTTAGTTTCATGATGTTTTTTGTAGTCCGAAAATCCGAATCCCGATAGCTATCGGGACAAAAGTCCGGAAGATTGATTATTCTTTATGTTGTTGTTTTTTGTTTCAGTTATGTTATTCGTTCCGTCCTTAGCCCCCTCTAAATTTCCTCCGCCAGCTGGCGGAGAGAGTTGAGCTGCAACGGCTTTAATCTGCAGCTTCTTTCGGACTTTCGTCCCGATAGCTATCGGGATCCGGACTTCCAACTAAGTCCCCATCTTTTTCATCTTAATATACGTCCTTGGTACTTTTTCATTTTTTACCGGTTTTGCTACTATATCGGCTTCATCCACATGCTTCTGATATTCACCCAGGATATTAAAATTGTGCGTGTATTTTAATATCTGCCTGATGGAGGTATCATATTGCCTGGCCTCGTCCCATTCAATGTCCACGTAAAAATTATATTCATTGCGTTTGCCCAGCACCGGCATGGATTGTATTTTGCTCATATTAACGCCTTCTTCGGCGAAAATATTAAGCACTTTGGCCAATGCGCCCACCTTGTTGCTCACCTGGAAACATAGAGAGGCTTTATTAGGCTGCTTTTTTGTTATATTTTCGTGATGGGTGAGGATCAAAAAGCGCGTAAAGTTTTTCTTGTTCGATTCTATGCGGCGTTCCAGAACGTCCAATCCGTAAAGTCTTGCGGCCAGGGTATTAGCTATAGCGACGGTATCGGTCAGGTGCTCATCGCGGATGCGTTTGGCACAGGCGGCGGTATCGTTGCTTTCAACAATGTTGAGGTGCGGGTATTCGTCAAAGAAATCAACACACTGGCGGATGGCGATGGGGTGCGAGGTTACATATTTCACATCCTCGAACTTTACACCCGGCAAGGCCATTAAATGCAGTTGGATAGGCAGGTAAATTTCGCCGACCACCGGGAAAGCATAACTAAGCAGCAAAGAGTAGTTCGGCAAAATGCTGCCGGCAATGCTGTTTTCAATAGCCATCACCACGTAATCGGCCTCTTTATTTTGCAGGGCCTCGAACGTTTGCTTAAAAGAAGCGCACTCTATCGTCTGGATATTTTCACCAAAATACTTAAGGGCCGCTTCTTCGTGGAAGGAAGCGCGAATTCCCTGGATGGCCACTCTTAATTTCTCTTGTTTCATAAAACCCTTTTAAAGCAAAAAGTCCCGCCTTGTGGGCCGGGACTTTTCAGTTTCTTTATATGTTTGTTCAAAGCATATCAGTCCCGGCTCTTACTGTCAGTGTAAAAGTAGTAACCATAAAAATATGCTGTGTTAAATTTCATTGTTTTTGTTTGCGCCGTAAATGTACATGTAAAAATGGATTTGTCAATAGATAATTTTATTTTTTTGAAAATAAGTGGGATGGGGCGGAATTTTATTTGGTGGGGAGAGGACGTTTGTGGGTTTGGTGGTGATGGTTTTATGGGTGTATGTAGGATTGCATGGTAAGTATGGTTAGTAAGAGGTTAGTGAGAGTTTGGATTGTAAAAGTTTAGTACGGATTTAGGCTCCTGAGTTATTAGCAGGGATTTAGGTTTTATAGGCTGGGAGCAATAATGGCGATATAGTAGATTAAAAAGCAGGATGTAAATTGAAAGATATAATCCTAATCTCTAATCACAAATCTCCGAGCTCTAATATTTGGGCGTCCGGGCGGGCTTTACGCTCATACGCCTGCAGGCCTTAAGCGCGAAGGCCGGTATCCGCTTCAATCCCTGACGCTGGTGTTCCGGTTGATGGATATCATTGACATTATTGATTGCCAATACCTAACAAATCGCCATGACGGGCGGAGCATATGGGGTTCACCCTTTCACCCCATACATCTTCACCATGCTATCGCCCATCATCTCTACAGCTTTTTTTCTCGAAAAAATGTGCTGCATTAAAAAGGTGACCAGTTTGTTGCCTGTACCGCTTATAAAAGAGGGTGTAGTGCCTATCCTTTGCAAACATTCTTCCACTACCTGCTCTGGCAGTTGCGGCTTCGGCTCCAACGAACTGGCTTTGCCGGGGTTTGTGTTGATATAATTGGGCGTTGCCGTTGCTCCGGCGCAGCAGGCAATAACATCCACGCCTTTTGGCCGCCATTCGTACCATAAACCTTCTGCCAATACGCGGTTAAATGCTTTTGTGGCCGCATAAGTTGAAAGGTAGCCCGAACCCTGAAAACCAGCTATCGAGGCCATGAGCACAACGCCGCCTTTGCCACGTTCCGCCATTTTGCCGCCGAAATAATGCAGCATGGCCATAGGGGTAAGCATATTTACTTTGGCAATATCGGTATGGGTTTGCAGGCCGGTAGCCAGGTATGGCCCTATGTATGATAAAGCGGCATTGTACACCAGGAAATCAACCGGCATGTCGCCAATAGCATTTATTATTTGTTGCGTGGCGTCGGCATCAGCGAGATCGCAGGTAACGGGCAGCACTTTTACGCCGTATTGCCCGGTGATCTGTCTGGCGGTTGCTTCCAGCGGTTCCTTGCGGCGGGCAATCAGCACCAGGTCAAAGCCGCGTCCGGCAAGGGTATTGGCCCATGCTGCGCCCATTCCTTCGGATGCGCCGGCAACCAGGGCTGTTTTGCCATATTTTTCTTTGAATGTCATTTTTGAAGGTTAACGTGTTTTGCCTCACCTAAATCCTCTCCAAAGGAGAGGACTTTAAAAACAAAACGAACTATTTAAGCCCCTCTCCCTTGGAGAGGGGTTGGGGTGAGGCGCTACACCCTTCGCCCCGCCGCCGAAAACGGGTAAACCGAACGCCACATGCGGTACATCACAATTATTGGGAAAATAACCCATGCTGCATTTGATAATAATACCCGGCCCAGGTGAGGCGTGGCATGTTCGCCAACCATTTCTTCGAATAATATGATAGAAACATTGGTAAGCATAACTGACGCCCACACGATGCTGGCAAAACGGATCCAGTTCTTTCCCGTCCAGTAGGCGTAAATGGCGAATGCGTAAAAGGGGCCGAAGAAAATGGAATCTATCCATATCGTAGCGCGCCACCATGCGGGCCGGGCTATCAGTACCGGGTCGAAATTATGGCCATACCAATGCACGAGGTCGACCATTTTTGCAGGCGGCCAAAGTGGATATTGAAAATGATCGGCATCGGCAATCACCAGTTGCTCCACATCAACAATATAAGTAATAAAAAACAGGTTGACGCAAAAAAATACGATCAGTGCGATGTCCACCGGGCGTTTGGATAGTGGTAAGGGCTTCATTTTTTAATTGGTTATGAAGGTGAAGGTAGCGAAAAAAATAACTTTCTCTCAAATACTCCCTGTCACAACGCCGCATAGTACGATAAACTTTCGCAAAGCTCATCATCCGTACAAATGTTATCCAGTTTGCATTTGCCTATGGCCTCCAGTAAAGTACAGTTGATCTTACCGTTACGGTTCTTTTTGTCTTTCCTCATAATGTCTAAAAGGCCGTCATAGCTTTTTTCTTTGACGGTGTATTTAGGATAAAGGCCATTGATGACTTCAACAATTTCCGCCAGTTCATCGCTGCTTAGGCCTGTTTTTTTATGGGAAAGATAAGCCTCGCAGATCATACCAATTGCAATAGCTTCGCCATGGGTTAATGCATTTCTTTTATCATTAAGCAGCGAATTGGTTTCAACAGCATGGCCGATAGTGTGCCCAAAGTTCAGCGCTTTGCGGATACCCTGCTCAGTCGGGTCCTCAATAACTACTTTGTTTTTTATGCCGATGGACCAGTAAATAAGTTCGGCCGATGGCAGGCTGAGGTCACTGTTTTTAAGTGCGTTCCAATATTTAGCGTCAAGGATAAGGCCATGTTTAAGCATCTCGGCCAGGCCCGAAAGTATTTGCCTTGGCGGCAGTGTTTTCAGAAAATCATAATTGATAAATACTGCTTTCGGCTGCGTAAAAGTACCGATGATGTTTTTTATGCTGTTGATATCTATGCCGGTTTTGCCGCCCACAGACGCATCCACCTGCGAAAGCAGGGTAGTGGGCACATGTACAAAATCAATCCCGCGTTTAAAGGTCGAGGCGGCGAACCCACCCATGTCGCTGATCACACCGCCGCCCAGGTTTACCAGTAAACTTTTACGGTCGGCGGCAAAATCTATCAGCATCCGCCAAATGCCGATGCAAAAATCGATGTCCTTGTTCTCTTCGCCTGCGGGTATTTCAATAAGATCGTAATTATCAATATCTCCCAATTCATCTTTTATTGCCGGCAGGCAATGCAGTTCGGTGTTCTCATCTGTCAAAATAAAAAACCGGGAGTAGTTGCCCTGTTTAATAAATTTCACCAGTTCGGCTATGCTGTTGTCAAAAAATATCGGGTAATTATTACTTTGAATGGTCTTCATAAATCAAATTATTCTGATAGTTTCCCCCCTGAATTCCACGGTATCCCCGGGTTTAACTTTCAAGCGTTTGCGGTAGTCAACACGGCTGTTATATTTTACTTCGCCCTCTGTAACAACTATTTGCGCTTCGCCGCCTGTTTGAACCAGGTTAGTAGCTTTTAATAATTGAATAAGAGGGATATATTCACCGTTAACTTTGAATTCTATCATTTGGCGGCAAAAATAAACTATTCGCTGAATAATGATATATGTTAGCGGGTATTTTATAATTTTGCAGCGCGTTGAGCGGGTTCATGGTTCATGGTTCATAGTTCATGGTAAAATGCAGTTTGCAGTTTACTGCCGGTACTGAAAGCCATATTGGTCTATGAACCATGAACCAAAAACTATGAACCAAAATAATCTTTCTTTCGAAAACACGGAGATCGCTTTCCGTCATTCCTCTGACTTCGACTTGAAACGTGCTTACTGGCTTTTCAGGGTAATTAATGTTAATTTTTTAGCTAGGATCGGCCCGCCGGTTACCAATTTTGCAATGAAAATAGGCTTGCCTATAAAAAGCCTGATAAGGGCCACCATTTTCAAACATTTTTGCGGGGGCGAAACTATTGATGAGTGTAGTAAGACGATCAATAACCTTTATGAAGGAGGCGTGGGGACTATTTTGGATTATGCCGTTGAGGGGGAGGATAACGAATTTGTTTTTGATACCACCCGCGATGAAATTATCCATACTATTGAAAGGGCTGTCGTGGACAAAGCTGTACCGTTGACCGTTTTTAAAATGACTGGTGTAAGCCGTTTTACTTTATTGGAAAAATTGGACGAAGGGGCAGAGCTTAGCCCCGCCGAACAAGAGGAATGGAAAAAAATCCAGGCTAGGGTACTTGCAATTTGCGAAAAGGCCCATTCTGCGGGTGTAACAGTGATGATTGATGCTGAACAAACCTGGATACAAAACACCATTGACACACTGGTTTTAGATATGATGCGGCGTTTTAATAGTAAAAAGGCTATAGTATACCATACCTATCAGTTGTACCGCAATGATAAACTTGCCTCGTTAAAAAGCGATCACACAACGGCGCTTAAAGAGGGCTTTATTTTAGGCGCTAAGCTCGTGAGGGGTGCGTACATGGAAACAGAACGGCTTCGTGCCGGGGAAAAAGGTTATCCGTCTCCAATTCACATAGGGAAAATGGAAACAGATGCTGATTATGATGCTGCCGTAGACTTTTGCACCGACCATATAGAAACTATTGCCTTTGTGGCGGGAACGCACAATGAGGAAAGCTGCCGTTATCTGGCTGAATTATTGGATAAAAAAGGGATAAACCATAAAAATCCGCATGTATATTTTTCGCAATTGCTTGGTATGAGCGATAATTTAAGCTTTAACCTGGCGAATTCGCAATACAACGTAGCCAAATATGTGCCATACGGGCCTATAAAAGCGGTTTTGCCTTACTTGTTCAGGAGGGCGGAGGAAAACACCGCCATCGCCGGCCAAATGAGCCGGGAATTGAGTTTGATTGTGAAGGAAGTGCGGCGGCGGTCGGAGATTCGCGGTTAGAGATCAGAGGTTAGCTGGGAATTTAGGGCTTTTGCGATATTCTAATTTCCAATTTCTAGCCTCTGATCACCCCAGTCGCTTAAAAAGCGCCTGGATATTATCCGGCACAGTCATTAAATGGGTTTGTATCCCCAGTTTTTGCGCGGTTGCTATGTGCTGGGGGCTATCGTCAATAAATAGTGTTTCTGCAGGATCTAGGTTGTTTTCAGTTAGTACCTGTTCAAAAATGGCAGCATCCGGTTTACGTTTCCCGATCAGATGGGAGTAATATATTTTTTCGAAGAGGTGATCGTTGCCATTAAAACCAAATTCATCATCCAGGTATTTCATTATATGATCATAATGGATAGCATTGATATTACTAAGCAGAAAAGTGCGGTACCTTGGTTTGAGGCGGAGCAATAACTCATGATTGCCTTCGGGTACACCCACCAGCAGGCTATTCCAGGCACTGTCAATTTGCTGGTCTGTCAATTCGGGTTTTCCGGCTATTTGCCTTATACGTTCCCTGAAATTTTCTGCGCTTATATCGCCTCTTTCAAAATCCGTGAATACAGGATCTTGTACTTTATGCCCATAAAACTCATCGGCATTGTCAATGCCCAATGCCTTCCATGCTTGCTGGCTCTTCAAAAAATCAAGTACGAAGATCACATTGCCATAGTCAAATATGATGTTTTTAATGTTTAGCATAGCTAATATTTTGCTTTTGAAAGATGCGATAAAATTTTGTTAATCAGAATACTGATTGCCTGAAATAATCAGGATTACAAAACGCTTCCGATATTTTATAAAAATTTGTCTTATTATTGTGCCATTATCTATCAATAAATTGCAAGAGAAAGATTTTAATGCTTTTTTTGCGTTTTTTATCAATATGAAGCATTTGAAATCTTTAATATTTTTATCAATACTTATTATTTGCTGCGCAGCAGTCAAACCAGTGTCGGCGCAGAGCAGCACGCCGATAACCTCCCAGAGCATTCCGAGCGACCTGTCGAATGTGAATGTAAATGATCTGAGCGACGCGCAGATCCGCCAGCTTATACAGCGGGGCCAGGCAGCAGGTCTGAGCG
>CAIPFE010000041.1 GCA_903864275.1 uncultured Mucilaginibacter sp. | reverse complement strand
TTTCAATAGGTGAACGCTTGATAATCAGCTAAATGATTTTTTACAAGTATCGAAAAATGTAAAAAAGTGAAAAATCATCTTGAATACACTAAGGGCGAAAAACCATCTACTATAATTACTGCTACTACCACCTGCTACTGCAACTTACTCAAAGCCGTTCATTAGCGTTCATTTGGCAATAGCTTCGGGATAAAGGATTTTTTAAATTCCTTTAATTGGCATAATTTTACGATACCTTTGTTTATAAAACCCTGGAGCCTGGTCACAAAAAATAATCTTAAATTGTTTGTATGAAAAAGTTTTTATTCCTTGCCTTCTTAGTAACCTTGTTATTTAACGCGTGCTCTAAGAAAAACAACAACCAACCAAAGCAACCGGCCAACACGGTTACCATAAACGGAACTATTTATAGTACCGTGGTAATAGGCAGCCAAACCTGGACATCGGTAAACTACAATGGCCCTGGCGGCGAAAACTATAACAACGGGGCAAATAACCCAACATACGGTAAACTTTATACCTATCCTGAAGCCGATGCTATTGTGTTGCCAACAGGTTGGCGAGTACCCACAGAGACGGATTTTAATAATTTATTAGCAGCCACTGGTGCTACGAATTTAGGTGGCTCGTACCTCGCTAGTGGCAACCAATCATATAAACTTATGTCAAAAACAGATTGGACGATAGTAAATGGCACAGATAGCTTGGGTTTTAATGCTGAACCAGGAGGTTATTTTAGGAATGGCGACCAATTTTACGGGTTAGGAACGCTCGCGATTTTCCTATCAACTACACCATATTTCGTAAATGGAACGTTTCCTTTCATATTAGCGATTCAGCCGGACGCAAGCCAGGTTACGAGCGGTATAGCATTGACAACTGATCGCGGTTCTGTTCGTTTTGTGAAAGATAATTAAATGATAGGTGAAAATTTACTTTTCGTTCTTATTGCTGCTAATTTGCACACCCGCTTTTTGTCAAATCAACACAAGCGGCAGCGGCAACTACGGCTCTGTTGGCTTACCTAAGGGCGATTCCACATTCCTGGCTCTAAAAGATACCGCCCAAGCCCACTTGCAAACTTTTATCGACAGCTTAAATATTCACGGCCCTGATACCGCAAATTACAGGTTTGGCATAAAATCCGATTTTGTTGAAAAAGGCACCCATGAGCACATGTGGTCGTTGATTTTAAGCTATAATAAGGGCAAGTTTAAAGGCATTTTTATTGACTCTGCCTTTGATATAAAGTATATTAAAACAGGGGATAAAGTGAGCATTAACCGCGTGGGTGTTGAAGATTGGTCTTTTTATAACAAGATCACAGGGAAAACGATGGGATATTATTCCGAAATGTATTTAGAGGAGAAGCGAAAGTGAGTGAGGTTACGATCATCCCAATTATGATTCCTTGCATTTAACCATAACCTTAACTACATTTAACGCCAAGCGGTTTAATCCCAATAAAAAAACAATGAGAACTAAAGTTATAATCCTGTGGATGGTACTCCTGCTATCCGCAATTGGAAACACCTTTGCCCAAAATACTTCCGGCCCCATCCCTAAAATTATAGAAAAAGATGGCCGCCATGCCCTCCTGGTGGATGGAAAACCTTACCTGGTCCTTGGCGGGCAAATACATAACTCCAGCGCCTGGCCGGGCATGCTGCCGCAGGTATGGACGGCCGTTGAGCAGATGCACCTCAACACGCTGGAGGCGCCTATATACTGGGAGCAAATAGAGCCGCAGCCCGGTCATTTTGATTTTTCGCTGGTGAATACATTGCTCAGCCAGGCGCGGCAGCACAAAGTACGTTTAGTGCTGCTATGGTTCGCTACCTGGAAAAATGGCAGCAACCACTACATGCCGGAATGGATGAAACACGATGCCGCAAAGTTTCCCAATATAACCGGCCAAAACGGGCAGGCCATTGATTCGCCTTCGCCAAATGTACAGGCTACTATGGAAGCCGATATTAAAGCTTTTACGGCGGTGATGCAGTATTTAAAAACTGCCGACCCGCAGCATACGGTGATCATGGTGCAGGTAGAAAACGAAAGCGGCGCATGGGGAAGCGTGCGGGATTATTCCGCCTTCGCACAAAAATTATTTGAAGGCGCTGTCCCGGCTGAATTGATAAAACCGGCAATGCTTAAGGCTTTAAATGTGCCGGTAGTTACCGGGGGTTCGTGGCAAAAGGTGTTTGGCGACAGGGCCGACGAATATTTCCAGGCCTGGTCGGTCGCCCGGTTCGTGGGGCAGGTGGTGGCGGCGGGTAAGGCCGTGTATGCTTTGCCCATGTATGTGAATGCGGCCCTGCGCGACCCGCTGACCAACCCAATGGCAAACAACTACGAAAGCGGCGGTCCCACCGATAATGTCATCCCCATCTGGAAGGCTGCAGCGCCGGCCCTCGACCTGGTGGCCCCGGATATCTATCTTCCGGGCAGCGAAAGGGTGCTGAAGGTATTGGAGCTGTACAACCGCCCGGATAACGCCCTTTTTGTACCCGAGGCCGCCTTAATTGGGGATAACGCGAAATACCTTTACGAGGTTGTAGCCCGCGGCGGCATAGGCTTTTCGCCCTTCGGCATTGACGCCGACGGGCAGGGAGCAGCCAAACATGCCGAACGGCTTGCGCCATTCGCACAGGAATACGCAGCGGTGGCGCCCATGATGTGGAAACTGGCGGAATGGGCTTTTGAAGGAAAGATCAAATCCGTTGTTGAGCGCGAAGACCATGCCGGCCAAACCATCGACCTGGGCGCATGGCAATGTATGGTATCATTCGGCGGCACAGGGAGGGCAAATGCAGCGCCGGTTTACGACAAGCCAACCGGCAAATTAATGATAGTGAAGCTAAATGAAAATAAATTCATCCTTATGGGCACCGGCTGCCACGTCACTTTCAAGCCAACCGGCGCTAACACCGGCAAAGCCTGGGAATACCTGGAAGTAGAAGAAGGCCATTATGAAAACGGTGTATTCAAATTGCTGCGCATACAGAATGGCGATGAAACAGATTGGGGCGGGCCTGGGTTTGGCGCGGCACCGAGTGTTTTGCGCGTTGCGGTGGTTGCGAGGTGATAGGGTATTAAATGATATTACTACTAACCTCAACTTTTAAATCGACTGTATTAGCAAGACACCCCATCCAGTAGTGTATGAGTATCAGAACCTAAAAGAATGCCGTTTGAAAAGGACCCTTTTAGTACCAGCGCCCTCTGCCCGATCCTGAACCGCCATTGATCAGGTTTAGTAATAACAGGATAACAGCAATCACAATAATAATATGTATAGCGTCACCGCCAACGTGGAAGGCAAAGCCTCCAAGCAGCCAACTGATCACCAGTATGACTACGATAATGTAAAGTAAACTTCTCATAGTTATAGAACCTGAATGGTGGTAAAATGTTTCGGAATATTTTTGCACACCTTCTGGACAATGGCGGTGTTATTGCCATACCTATTTGGAAGAAATTTTTTGGAAGTAGCGGCCGCATTTGGTTACTCCATTAAATTCCCCCAATATTGTCATTTATCAATGACTCCGCTTCCAATTTTAATAATGGCAAATGATTCATAATTATACTCCAAATAACTATATCATTGACGTTATCATAGGCGTGGATGACCTTGTTTCGGAGATCTACAATTTGCCTGGCATATGAAATTGAAATACCGGGATTGATTTTTAATAACTTGCTTACTGCTTCGCCAATAATTTCAAGCTGCCTTTCTACAGCCCGTCTTTTGGTCTTATTTTTAGATATTCATCAAAAACCCTGCGTCCTTCAAGATGATCATCGATAGATGAAATACTTACGATAACGTCGGTAAGAAGCTTTTTCTCTTCAATAGTCATAAAACAGCGATTTTTTGACTGTTTATAGTTTGAAGCAGGTAAGGATTAGTAATTGTTTCTTCTGCAACAATATCTACGTCTTTTTTAAGCAGTTTTTGTAAGGAATATATCAACTGGAAATAATTGTTGCCGTAATCTGTATAACTAAGCTCCGGGTTAAAACTTACCAAAAAGTCCACATCACTATCCTCAGCCATGTTTCCATTGGCGGCGCTGCCAAACACGTAAGCTTTAATCACGCCGCAACTGCGCATTAAATCTTTTATTTCTGACAAATTAGATTCGATGATGCTATTCATAATTTCAAATTTACAAATATTAGTGTTAAAACAATGGGTTTTTAATGAGTGGAGTTATGGAAGGCGAACTGTATAGCATCACACTTAATCGATCCTTCTCCTCCAGGCTCTTTACCAATCCCCCCAAAACCTTAAAACTTTCCTCCACCATATCATCAAAGGGTATCCCAAAGCTGATGCGGATAAAATTGGTAAAGCGGGCGTCGGTGCTGAAAATTTGGCCGGGGGCAATGCTGATGTTTTGGGCGATGGCTGCCTGGTAAAGCTCGAACGCGTTGATGCTTTTATTGAGCTCTATCCACAATGCATAGCCTCCCTGCGGCCGGCTTATTTTTGTTCCTTCCGGGAAATGGGTGGCTATAGCCTGCGTATACCTTAAACATTGCGTGTGTAAGGCGCGGCGAAGATTGCGCATGTGCAGGTCGTACCGGCCGGTTTCAAAAAAATGGGCGATGGCCGCCTGGGTCGGCGTGGCCGAGCTGATGGTATGCATCAATTTTATATTAATGACCTGCTCTTTAAACCTGCCCGGTATGCACCAGCCCACGCGATAACCCGGTGCAAGTGATTTGGAAACCGAGGAGCATAGCATCACCCAGCCCTCGTTATCAAAGCTTTTACAGGTGCGCGGCCTGCTTTTGCCAAAATAAATTTCGCCGTAAATATCATCCTCTATCAGCGGGATTTTCCGGCTCGCCAGTAATTCAACCAATTGCCGTTTACGTTCATCGGGCATGCGGCAACCTACAGGATTGCTGAAATTGGGAACGAACAGGCAGGCTTTAATTGCGACTTTATCCATCGCCTGCGCTAAATATTCGATATCAATGCCGGTTTCCGGGTCAACAGGTATTTCGAGTACCTTTAAGTCCAGGCTTAGCATTACATTAAATATGCCGAAATAGGTTGGGCTTTCAATAGCAACAGTATCGCCAGGTTTTGTGATCGCCCTGAGGCAAAATATCAGGGCCTCCATGCATCCCTGCGTTGTCACCACGTCATTTTCGGTAATATTGCCGCCCCAGTTAAACGCATTTTTTGCCACCTGTTTGCGAAGGGAAATATTGCCCTGCAGGTTTTCGTAATTGCTGTTGCCCGACGGGCTTTTGCGCATCGCCTCCATCATTGACCTGTTGAGCTTGGCCAGCGGTATTAAACCCAAAGGCGGCGCGGCACGGGATAGCCGTAAAACACTATCTTCCGACATGTTTTGATAGATCATGGCGATCATTTCCACCACACTGACTTGCGCTATCTTTTCTAAAGGCGGCTTAACCTCCGGGGCTTTGGTAAACCGTGCCGGCAAAAACTTAACGTAGTAACCCGATTTCGGCCTCGCCTCTATCATTCCCATATTCTCCAGTTCCACGTAGGCCTTATAAGCGGTGCTGATACTGATGCCCTGTTCGGTGCTTAAGGCCCGTACCGACGGCAGCTTGTCGCCTGCATTTAAAAGCTTTTGCCTGATCTGTGTTTCAATACGTCCTGCTACCTGGGCGTATAAAAAATCCTCTTCGGAGTTGATCGCTACTTTTTCCATATCATCTGTTATGGTCAAAAATAACAATTCTGAATCT
Organism: uncultured Mucilaginibacter sp.; assembly: GCA_903864275.1. Classification (GTDB taxonomy): domain Bacteria; phylum Bacteroidota; class Bacteroidia; order Sphingobacteriales; family Sphingobacteriaceae; genus Mucilaginibacter. The sequence continues at coordinate 2,485 of CAIPFE010000041.1, read as the reverse complement.
GTTTTGCCATGGGAAATTGCTTTTATTTTGGGGTGTTGTTTTAATGACGTTCGTTGGCAAATCGCATAGTTGACTCACCCGATCTGCGCTTCGCTGGATCACCCTCTCTATGGCAAGCCATAAAGAGGGTAGCCTCGTTTTTTTTACCCTCTTTACCTCCCTGAGGTAGAGAGGGTCGACGAGCGAAGCGATGTCGGGGTGAGTCAACTGGGCGCCAGGCAATATGTGCAATAAAGCAGCCCCAAATGAAATTTTAAATAATCAGCCAAAATGATGATCACACCGTTAACCAAACAGGAAATACAACAATTCAGGGCCGGAACCAGGGGGACAGCCCAAAGGATACATTTTAATAACGCCGGCGCATCCATGCCGCCGGATGTAGTGGTCGAAACCGTTGTTAATTACTTAACCGAAGAAGCCATGTCAGGCGGCTATGAGACCGAAGCTAAATACCATGCGCAACTGGAAAACACCTATACCCTGATCGCCCGGCTGATCAATGCTGATAAAAATGAGGTTGCCCTTGTAGAAAATGCAAGCACCGCCTGGATACTGGCATTTAACGGCATCGACTTTAAAAAAGGCGATGCCGTTATCACTTCGGAAATGGAATATGTCACCAATTTAATTGGTTTTTTGAATGCCAAAAAAACGCACGGCATAGAAATCAAGGTAATACCAAATGATGAATATGGTAATTTTCAACCGGCGGTTTTGGAAAAAGCGATCACCCCGCGAACCAAACTGATCGCCATTACACATATCCCTTCTACCGCCGGGGCGGTGCTCCCGGTTGTTGAGATCGGCAAAATAGCCCGTAAGCATGGTATTTTATACCTGGTTGATGCCTGCCAGAGCGTAGGGCAAATGCTGGTTGATGTTAAGGAGATCGGCTGCGATATGCTGGCGGTTACCGGGCGCAAATACCTGCGGGCGCCGCGGGGAACCGGTTTTTTATTTGTACGAAAAGAAGTACAGGATCAGCTGAAGCTTACATTTATGGATGGTCATACCGTCCAATGGGTCAGCGGGAAAGATTTTAAAGTAAGGGACGACGCCCGGCGGTTCGAGCTTTACGAAAAAAACCGTGCGCTCACCCTTGGCCTGGGTAAGGCTGTTGAATATGCCCTGGATATCGGGCTTGACAGGATATGGCTAAGGGTACTACACTTAGCCGCCCTTATGCGCCGTCAGCTGGGAAATATTGATGGCATAACCGTTCATGACATGGGCGACCGCAAATGCGGGATCGTCACCTTTTCGATCGAAGGGATAGATAGTGCGATGATAAAAAGCAAGCTGGCCGAAAAACAAATTAATGTATCGGTAGGCAAAGCAGTTTCGACGCTGCTTTACATGAATAAAAACCATCTCAAGAGCGTAGTAAGGGCATCGGTACATTATTATAATACCGAAGAAGAAATAATGACGATGTGCGATGCATTGGTTGCTATTATGAACGCGAACATAGAGTCAAGAGCCGAGATTCAAGAACCAAGATAAAAAAAGACGAAAAACTGTTACGACAAAATAGGCAGCTTGAAATTACTTTCTTTTTAATAAACTCCCCCGAAATGTTGTTTTACCGGCTCTTGTCTTGACTCTTGGTTCTTGACATCTTGATTCTTCTCCACCACACTTTTTTCGCTCATTCAACGTTCAGGGATTTATTAATTGTAAATTAATCCTTTTTACTATTTTTGTCAAAAATCTCCAAACCGATGAGCGAACTCATTAAAAAACAAGTTACCGATGCGAAGGCCCACATGGACAAAGCCATTGACCATTGCGATGGCGAATTGCAAAAAATACGCGCAGGCAAGGCAAGCCCCTCCATGCTGGATGATATACTGGTTGAATATTACGGCACACCCACCCCGCTTAACCAGGTTGGCAGCGTAAATACGCCGGATGCCCGTACCATTGTGATCCAGCCCTGGGAAAAAACGTTGCTTGGCCCGATAGAAAAAGCCATTATGGAAGCCAACCTGGGCGTAAACCCGCAAAACGACGGGGTGATCATCCGCATCAATGTTCCGCCATTGACTGAAGAACGCCGCCGCGACCTGGTAAAGAAAGCCAAAGCCGAAGCCGAAACGGGCAAGATCGCCATCCGCAATATCCGCAAGGATGCCAATGAAAAGATCAGGCGGCTGAAATCAGAGGGTGTATCTGAAGATGAAATGAAAACCGGTGAAGGGGAGATACAGAAATTAACCGATGCCTATATTATAAAGGTTGATCATTTATCAGAAGCGAAGGAAAAAGATATTATGACGGTTTAAAAATAAGGCTATCTCTACAAACAGAAAAAGGAAGTGTCATAAGCACTTCCTTTTTCTGTTTGTAGAGATAGGAGTAGAGATAGGAGTAGAGATAGGAGTAGAGATAGGAGTAGAGATAGGAGTAGAGATAGGAGTAGAGATAGGAGTAGAGATAGGAGTAGAGATAGGAGTAGAGATAGGAGTAGAGATAGGAGTAG
>CAIPFE010000040.1 GCA_903864275.1 uncultured Mucilaginibacter sp. | reverse complement strand
CGAAAAGAAAGATACAAGCAGCGCTGATTTAGGCGAAAAGAAAGATACAAGCAGCGCGGACTTGGGCGAAAAGAAAGATACAAGCAGCGCTGATTTAGGCGAAAAGAAAGATACAAGCAGCGCTGATTTGGGCGAAAAGAAAGATACAAGCAGCGCTGACTTAGGCGAAAAGAAAGATACAAGCAGCGCTGACTTAGGCGAAAAGAAAGATACAAGCAGCGCTGATTTGGGCGAAAAGAAAGATACAAGCAGCGCCGATTTGGGCGAAAAGAAAGATACAAGCAGTGCTGATTTAGGCGAAAAGAAAGATACAAGCAGCGCTGATTTAGGCGAAAAGAAAGATACAAGCAGCGCTGATTTAGGCGAAAAGAAAGATACAAGCAGCGCTGATTTGGGCGAAAAGAAAGATACAAGCAGCGCTGATTTAAATTAATAGCGCGCTCTTAAAATTTTATTTTTTAAAATCTGTTCCATTTGTTTGGTGCAGATTTTTTTTTTTGCAACAAACGTTGCAGGGCTATTTATTTGCCTGGCCCTCAACGCACAAACATCTTTAATATATGCCATTTGCTCCATATTAACAACCTAAAGTGGCTCTTGTTAACCAAGTCTATAGCCATTTATATTACTAAAATATGCTGTCTGTTATTCTCTTTTTTCCCGCAAAACAAACCTTATATTTGCCCCAAAATTTACAACAATGCAGCTTATAACACAGTATATTGAACAGCACAAACAACGCTTATTGGACGAGTTATTTGATCTGTTACGTTTCCAATCGGTTAGCGCGGACCCAAAATATAAACAGGATATATTAAAAACCGCCGACTTTGTTGCGGAGAAACTGCGCGATGCCGGAGCACAAAACGTGGAAGTTTGCCAGACAGCCGGCAATCCGATTGTTTATGGTGAAAAAATGATCGACGCATCAAAACCCACCGTTTTGGTTTACGGCCACTACGATGTACAACCGCCCGACCCGCTTGAACTTTGGAAAACGCCCCCCTTTGAACCAACCATACGCAACGGTAAAATATACGCGCGTGGCGCCTGCGACGATAAGGGCCAGTTTTATATGCATGTAAAGGCATTTGAGCTGATGGTGCAAACCGGCACTTTGCCCTGCAATATTAAGTTTATGATAGAGGGTGAAGAAGAAGTAGGCTCATCAAACCTCGGCATTTTTGTAAACCAAAATAAAAGCAGGTTAAAAGCTGATGTAGTGCTGATTTCTGATACTTCGATGATAAGTATGGAACATCCTTCACTCGAAACCGGGCTTCGCGGCTTGTCGTACGTTGAAGTTGAAGTAACCGGCCCCAACCGCGACCTGCATTCGGGAGTATATGGCGGGGCCGTGGCGAACCCGGCGACTATACTGGCTAAAATGATAGCCTCCATGCACGATGAAAACAACCATATTACCATACCTGGCTTTTATAACAACGTAATTGACTTAACTACGGAAGAGCGCAAAGCGCTTAATAATGCACCTTATGATGAGGATGAATATAAAAAAGACCTTGGCGTTGATGAATTATGGGGCGAAAAAGGCTATACTACATTTGAACGCACCGGCACCCGCCCTACCCTTGAAGTAAACGGCATTTGGGGGGGGTACACCGGCGAAGGCGCCAAAACTGTATTGCCCTCAGCCGCCCGTGCAAAAATTTCAATGCGGCTGGTGCCAAACCAGGGTTTCGAAGAAGTTACGAAACTTTTTACCGATCATTTTGAAAAAATAGCGCCGCGCTCTGTAAAAGTAAAAATAACCCCGCATCATGGCGGCGAACCTGCGGTTACCCCGACCGACAGCATCGCTTACCGCGCGGCGCAAAAAGCCATCAAAGAATCATTTGGGAAAGAACCTATACCAACGCGCGGCGGTGGTAGTATTCCCATTGTTGCCTTATTTGAAGCTGAATTAGGCATTAAAACAGTGCTCATGGGTTTCGGGCTGGACAGTGATGCGCTGCATTCTCCAAATGAGAAGTATGATATTTTTAATTACTATAAAGGAATTGAAACCATACCGTTATTCCATAAATATTTTGCCGAACTTAACCGCGATTAAACAGATTTAAGGATTGCCCGGATGCCTGTCGGGTTTTGGCATCCCGGCAATCCTTAAATCCGTTTAATCATGGTCAAATCACGGTTCAGACAGTAAATTTCTCGCATCCTTTCAAAAACTCTTCGTCAGCGTCTGCGCCAATGCCCGGTGTATCGTCAATATTTAATTTATAGCCGTTGTAAGTAACTCCGCCAACACATGGGTCTTCCAGATGGCCAAGCAGGCAGGTATCCATATCATAAAACTGAATATTGGGGCTGGCATAAACAAAATGCAGTTTGGCGCTTAACGCTATACGGCTCTCCAGCATACCCCCCATCATACAGGCAATGCCTTTTGAGGCAGCAAGATCGTGAATTTGGCGGGCTTCATAAATCCCCCCCGATTTCGCCAGCTTTATATTTATATAATGGCACGAACCGCTATTGATCAGCTTCCGGGCGTCGTGATGGTTGTAAACGCTTTCATCTGCCATGATCTTCACCGGCGAAAGTCGCAAAAGCTCGGGCAGGCGGTCATCATACCAGGTACGCATGGGTTGTTCGCAAAATTCAACATCATATTTATCCAGCGCCTGCAAAGCAAAAACTGAATCGTCAAAGCTCCAGCCCTGGTTAGCATCAATACGTATCTTTAACTCGTTGCCGACTGCTTCGCGGATCTGCTTAATACGTTTGACATCCTCAACTGCGTTTTTTCCCAATTTCACTTTAAGTATTTTAGCGCCCGAGTCTTTAAATATTAATGCTTTACCGGCCATTACTTCCGGCGTTGCTATACCGATAGTTATATCGGATTCAACTTCCCGTTTCTCACCACCTAAAAACCGGTAAAGCGGTAAGTCCGCATTTTTGGCGGCAATATCGTAAAGCGCCATGTCGAACGCGCTTTTGATGGTGGTATTGCGCGCTGTAAAATTATGCAGATCCTGCAAACGGGCGGGAATATCGAGCGCATCCTTATCCTTCCACAACTTTGCAAATTCACGGGCCATAATTAAACAAGTATCCTGGGTTTCGCCAACTATGGCCGGAAAAGCCGAGCACTCCCCCACCCCGTAAAACCCGGCATTGGTATGCACCCGGATAAAAATATTCTGCGCATAGTCCATAGTCCCGGTAGCTATAGTAAACGGCTCCATTGGTATGCTGAAACGGTAAATATCAATTTCGGTGATGTTGATGAATGGAACTGGCATTTTTTGTTGAAATGTTGTAAGGTTGTAAAGTTATAATGTTGCACTATATCTTTTGACCCTTTTTAGACTTTAGGGCTTTTCTTTTTCTTCCGAACTTGCCGACTTGTGGACTTTCGGACTCAAAAAACAAATTTGCACTTTAACACAATTGCACTATATTTGCGTTACTACTTCAATACAATTCAACTTTGGCCTGCCAGACCCTGTTAAACCGGGGAATGGTTTCTGCGCTGATTTAAAACTCTTTATTAAACATAAAACATTAACATAGATAGATAAAACTATGCCCGAAAATTTTGATTATAACTCAACCAGGAATAAGCTTATCCTGTCGGAATATGGCCGCAACGTACAAAATATGGTAAAATATATTGTTGCACTGCCAACGAAAGAGGAACGCAACCGCTATGCCCAGGTGGTGATCGACCTAATGGGCTTTTTAAACCCTCATTTGCGTGATGTCGCCGATTTTAAACATAAACTCTGGGACCACCTGCACATCATATCCGATTTCCAGATCGATGTGGATTCGCCTTATCCCAAACCTTCTCCCGACGCTATTCACCTTAAGCCCGAACCGCTAAAATACCCGCACCAGCGTATTAAATACAAGCATTACGGCAAAACTATTGAGCTGATGATCGAAAAGGCCAAAAGCATTGATGACCCGGAACGTAAACGGCACATGGTACAAGCGGTAGCCAATTTCATGAAAATGGCCTATGTGCAGTGGAATAAGGATTCGGTAACTGATGAAATGATTTTATCAGATCTTTATAACTTATCGGGCGGCCAGTTAAAGCTTGAGGAAAACGTAAACCTTAACCGGGTTGAATACCGCCCGGCGCCGCATACCAACAACAATCAAAATAACCGCGGACGGACGAATAATAACCAGAATAACCGCGGGCGGACCAATAACAATAATAATCCGCGTAATAACAATAACCAAAACCGCAACCGTAACACAGGGGGCGCTAAGAAGTATTAATGCTGGTTCATCGTTCATAGTTGATGGTTCATGGCCAAAATCAACTATGAACTATGAACCATGAACCATGAACTAACTATGACCAACGCATTTGTAATAAACGGCGGCAAACGACTAAAGGGCGAAATAATTCCCCAGGGTGCTAAAAACGAAGCTTTGCAGGTTATTTCGGCGGTACTTTTAACCAGCGAAAAAATAACTATCAGCAATATTCCCGATATAAAAGATGTTAATAAACTAATAGAACTGCTTGGCGATATGGGCGTTACCATTGAGCGCCTCGGGCCTGATACTTATAGCTTCGAGGCAAAAAATATCGACCTTAATTTTTTCCTGTCGGACGAGTTTAAAGAAAAAGGTGGTGGCCTCCGCGGCTCCATCATGATCGTCGGTCCACTATTGGCCCGGTTTGGCAAAGCATCAATACCAAAACCAGGTGGTGATAAAATTGGACGCCGCAGGCTGGATACCCATTTCCTGGGTTTCGAAAAGCTCGGCGCCCGGTTTGATTATAATCCTGCTAATGGCTTTTTTAATGTTGATGCTTCAAACTTAAAAGGCACCTATATACTGTTGGATGAAGCTTCGGTAACAGGTACCGCTAATATCGTGATGGCGGCTGTTTTGGCTAAAGGCACAACTACCATATACAATGCCGCTTGTGAACCATACCTGCAGCAATTGTGCAAAATGCTGACCCGGATGGGTGCAAAAATAAGCGGCATAGGCTCGAACCTGTTAATTATCGAAGGCGTTAAAGAATTGGGTGGTACTGACCACCGATTACTGCCCGATATGATAGAGATTGGTTCGTTTATCGGCCTGGCCGCCATGACGGAATCGGAGATCACCATTAAAAACGTGCACTACCAGGAACTTGGGATGATCCCTGATGTTTTCAGGCGTTTAGGCATCCAGTTTGAGTTACGTGATGATGATATTTATATCCCATCGCAAAAGCACTATGAAATAGAAACTTTTATCGACGGTTCCATCATGACCATCGCCGACGCGCCCTGGCCCGGCTTTACCCCCGACCTGCTCAGTATTTGCCTGGTTATTGCCACCCAAGCCAAAGGTTCGGTATTGATCCATCAGAAAATGTTTGAAAGCCGCCTGTTTTTTGTAGATAAACTGCTGGATATGGGCGCCCAGATCATTTTATGCGACCCCCACCGCGCCACAGTTATCGGCCTTGATAAACATGTACAGTTACGAGGCATCTCAATGACCTCGCCCGATATACGTGCCGGGGTGGCATTGCTTATAGCGGCGCTATCGGCAAAAGGTAAATCAACCATTTACAATATTGAGCAGATAGAGCGCGGCTACCAGTACATTGATAAACGCCTCATCGCGCTCGGGGCGGATATTACTCGGGTTTAAGCTGAAAGCGCAAAGTACAAGGCGAAAAGCTTAAAACGGTTTTGTCCCGAACTTTCTGCGCTGGTCATTATGCTTTCGGGTCACAAAAGGCTTTCTGCTTTGGTCTTTATGCTTTCAGCTTAAAATACTATCTTCGCTCCAAACCCATTATAAATGCCCTATCAAAACCGGAGATCAACATACGCCAGTTTTATACTGATCTTTGTATTTGTAAAAATAAGTTTAAACTTATTGGCTATATCCCGTTTCGGCTTTCACAGGGACGAGTTTTTGCACCTGGTACTCGCCGATCACCTCGATTGGGGTTATAAGGAAGTACCGCCATTTATTGCCGTACTGGCAAAGATCACCACTGTGATTTTTGGTAACTCGGTTTTTGCGGCACGTATATTCACAACAATTTGCAGCGGGCTCATCATTTGGTTCACCGGTTTAATTACGGTTGAACTGGGCGGTAAAAAATTCGCTATTGCCCTCGCCTGCCTTGCCATGATATTTTCCCCCGGATTCGCAGCAAGTGGTTACCTTTTTCAACCGGTAGTGTTCGACCAGCTTTGGTGGGTGATGGCTGTTTGGCTGCTTACAAAATATTGCAATACTTCGTCGGTCAAATATTTGTACTGGCTCGGCTTGGTAGTTGGTTTTGGCATGCTGACTAAATATACCATGGCATTTTTCACTTTTGCTTTAATATTCGGCATCGCTATCAGCAAACAGCGCAAAATGCTGCTAAACAGGCATATTATCGGAGCTGCCTTAGTTGCGTTGCTTATATTTTTGCCAAATCTTATCTGGCAGCTTACCCACCATCTGCCGGTGCTTACGCACATGAAAACCCTGCAGAAAGAGCAATTGGACTATATTAAACCCTCTGATTTTATTATACAGGAATTAATGGTTAATGGCATCGCTTTATTTGTGTGGCTTACGGGTTTTATATTTTTGCTATTCTCTACCAGGCTGCATAAATTCCAGTTCCTCGGCATCGCATTTGTTTTGATATTTACTTTTTTATTGGTGATGAATGGCAAAAGCTATTATTTGTTTGGTGCGTACCCCATGCTGTTTGCCGCCGGCGGCTTTGGTTTTGAAAGGTGGCTGAAAGCAAGCGGTTATGTACTTCGCGGCGTGACAATAGCTATATTTACCATACCAAACTTGATTTTTTTCCCGATGGTATTGCCGGTTTTACCTTTTAACCAAACACTGGCTTTTTTCAGGTTTGCTGATCAAAATCTCTCGTTCATGCGGTTTGCGGTAACCTGGGAAGATCATAAAGTGCACAAAACCACGCAGGATTATGCCGATATGCTCGGATGGGATGAAATGACCGGCCTCGTGGCCAAAGCATACCATAGCCTTACGCCAGAGCAACAAAAGCACACCCAGATCTATGCCGATAACTACGGCGAAGCCGGAGCAATAAACTATTTAGGCAAACCCTATCATTTGCCCGAAGTTATATCTCTTGCCAGCAGCTTTACCTTATGGGCTCCAGATCATCTCGACGGTCAGTACATTGTTTATGTAGATGATAAGGGCGGCGGAAACGTTGACAGTTTTAAATCGTGCCTTGAGAGTTACAGCAAGGTAGGCGAAGTGGAAAATCCCCTGGCGAGGGAAAAAGGAACGGCTGTTTTTATTTTGGTACATCCAGGGCCTGCTTTAAATGATCGGTATACAAAGGAGCTGGCCTGGAAAAGGCTGCAGTAGGTTTGATTTGAAGATTTGGGAATTTGAAGATTTGAAAATTATTAAACTTCTTGTTCGTACCTTTATTACACAATCACTATCATGAACCGATTATTTGCCTTGCTGTTGTTTTATCTATTTTTTTCATCGTGCACAAATAAACCAAATAAGCAAACCAACGAAAAATATATTACTGGTGATTGGGTACTCGTTGAACACAAGGATGATGCGAGATCGGCGGTTCCTGATTTCTACATGCCAGGCTTTTCTTTTTACACAAACCATACTTTTGATAATAAGACAGGCTTTTTTAAGTATGTTAAAGATAGCCTTTGGGGAAAACAATATTATTTGGGTTCTATTTCTAAATTTAGGCTAACAAACGATAGTTTATTCCTTTTTAGGCCAGATGACAGTAAGTGGTATTCTTATAAAATTCTTGAGCTGTCCTCAGATTTTTTAAAATTCGGCAAAAATGGAGTAACAAAGTCTTATAAACGTATTAACACGTCAAAAAATGAAACACCTTCTTTCGATCAAATAATTCTATCCACTTCAGATTGTTTTGGCCCTTGCCCTGTTTCCAATACCATTATTAATGCAAATGGTACAGTAGTATTTGAAGGGGAAATGTTTACCATCCACACTGGTTTATTTACGGGCAACATCCCAAAAGAAAAATACGATCAACTACAAGGTAATTTTAGAAAAATTGATTTTGATGATTTGAAAAATGAATATTCATCTGGCATAACTGATATGCAAACCATTTGTACGACATTTGTTAGGGACGGCAAAATATATAAAAGCGTTTCTGATTACGCCGGCTTAGCCCCTTATTTATTCAGATGGGGTTATGTACCATTGGAAATTTATATCAGCAAATACCTTTAAAAAGTATTTCAAGTCCAAAATATATTCCCGATTTTATTTCTATGAGGGGGGCTGTTTTCAGCAAAGGCAACATGACGATAACGTTAAAGCAGTCGGAGACGTTTTTATTGATGAATTATTTACGAAATGGAAGAATGACAAATCACAATTTTGTAGCGCGTTTTAAAATGCATGGTTTTTTTGAAATACATAAATCACCTGAGTTTAATACTGATGGTCGTTATTACACATTTTTATTTGAGGGGAAACCTATCACCATTGATATAGGCTTTAATTTTTATGATGTAAACGCCAAGAATTGGATTTGGAAAAAAGCTAATGAATATGATTGATTCATTTATCTGATATAAAACACCTTTCACCCTTTACCTTTCACCTTTCACCTCCTCCACTAAGCGGATATCGCATTGATAATATCATACTGCGTAATGATCTCTATCTGCCCTTCACTTTCTACCAGTACGGCAATATTATCCTTGTTTATCATGGCCGATATCCTGTCAATAGAAGAATTCAGGTCAACAAACGGGAACGGCGCAGTAGTAATATTTTTTATAGGCTGCGATTTGATGGAAGGATTTTCTATGAAAGCGGCTAATATATCGCTCTCGGTGATCTTGCCAATTACCATGCCTTTTTGCGTTACTGGTATCTGCGAAATATTGAGCGATTTTATGGTGTTGATGGCTTCCAGAACCGTTTTCTCGCAATCAATAGTAACGATCTGCTGGTATTCTTTTTTCTGAACGATATCGCGCGCGGTAAGCTTTCCGTCCTTTAAAAATCCGCGGTCACGCAGCCAATCATCGTTGTACATTTTGCCCATGTAGCGGGAGCCGTGGTCCGGGAAAATGACCACGACTACGTCCCCTTCCTTAAACCTGTCCTTCATCTGCAAAACCCCGGCAATAGCCGAGCCGGTTGAATTGCCTGCAAAAATGCCTTCTTTGCGGGCAATTTCGCGGGTCATCAGGGCAGCATCCTTATCGGTTACTTTTTCAAAATGGTCTATCAGGCTGAAATCAACGTTGCGTGGCAAAAAATCCTCGCCAATGCCTTCGGTGATATAGGGATAGACCTCGTTCTTATCCATAATACCGGTTTCCTTATATTTTTTAAATACGGAGCCGTAAGTATCGATCCCTAAAATCTGTATTACCGGATTTTTTTCTTTTAAATATTTTGCGATGCCCGATATAGTACCGCCGGTACCTACGCCTGCCACCAGGTGTGTTATCTTACCTTCGGTTTGCTCCCATATCTCCGGCCCCGTTTGTTCGTAATGGGCATCTGTATTTGATAAGTTATCGTACTGGTTTGGTTTCCACGAATTAGGCACTTCGCGCTCTAAACGTGAAGAAACAGAATAGTATGAACGGGCATCTTCCGGGTCGACATTGGTGGGACAAACAATTACCTCGGCCCCAAAAGCGCGTAAGGCGTCAAACTTTTCCTTCGACTGCTTATCGGTACTGGTAAAAATACATTTATAGCCTTTTATTACGGCAGCAATGGCTAAGCCCATACCGGTATTGCCGGAAGTTCCTTCAATAATAGTCCCGCCAGGTTTAAGCTTGCCGCTTTTTTCGGCATCCTCTATCATTTTGAGGGCCATACGGTCCTTAATGGAGTTGCCGGGATTGGTTGTCTCGATCTTAGCCAAAACCGTCGCCGGGATGTCCTTTGTGACCTTATTTAATTTTACCATGGGCGTATTGCCGATGGTTTCTAATATGTTGTTGTACCACATAATTTCTTGTTTTCCAATTCTGTAAAGGAAATGGATTATGTCTCAAAATTAGCTTTCTTATGTGATATATCTATGGGGGTAAGTTGATTATGTGAATGGTTTATTAAGTTGATTAGGTTTCACTGAGTTGAATTGGTTATCCTGACATGAAAGATCATGAGGAGTTCTTCAACCACTCACCTAATAAACCCAATCCAACTCAATCAACTAAAATATCAAATGCTTCACCGTCAACCCATTATTGATCAACTGCTTCAACGATTCTATTCCGATGCGTAAATGCGTTTCTACAAAATCTTCGGTTACACTTGAATCACTTTCGGCGGTTTTAACACCTTCGGGGATCATCGGCTGATCAGAGATAAGCAGCAGTGCACCTGTTGGGATCTTATTGGCAAAGCCTGTAGTGAAGATGGTGGCGGTTTCCATATCAATAGCCATAGCCCGTAATTTTTTCAGGTATTTTTTAAACTCCCGGTCGTGCTCCCAAACGCGGCGGTTGGTGGTATAGCAGGTACCTGTCCAGTAATCGCGGCCGTAATCGCGTATAGTAGTTGAGATGGCTTTTTGCAGGGCGAATGCCGGCAGTGCAGGCACCTCGGGAGGCAAATAATCGTTTGAGGTACCTTCTCCCCTGATTGCAGCAATCGGCAATACTAAATCGCCGACATTATTTTTCTTTTTTAAACCGCCGCATTTTCCTAAAAAAATAATGGCTTTTGGGTGTACCGCTGTAAGCAGGTCCATAATGGTAGCTGCTACCGAACTGCCCATGCCAAAGTTTATAATGGTGATGCCGTTTGCTGTTACACTTTGCATAGGTTTATCAATACCCAATATCGGCGCATTATCGTTCCATAACGAAAACAGCTGGATGTATTTTGAAAAGTTAGTAAGGATAATATATTCTCCGAACTCAGCAAGCGCGCGGCCGGTATAACGCGGCAGCCAGTTGGTAACAATCGCTTCCTTGGTTTTTAAACCGGATATCCTTGGGCCTGTGACCTCCGTTATTTTCTTTTCTTTTTTTCCAGGTTGCTGATCCTTTTTTATATCTAACTGCTCGTTCATGGCATTAACATTTTCTTACCATTTTAATTCCCCCTTTAGGGGGTTAGGGGGCCATACAACAAACCCCGGCGTTCACCAGGGTTCATGCAATTACAAATATAAGTATTTGGTTATTTGCTTATGATTAAGCCACCTTTAATTTTTTCAGGTCTGATTTTTCGAATTTTTCGTGCGCGTAATCCAAAGTGATATTAAGACGCTTAATATCTTTTTTCGATGGGAACTCAAACATCGCATCTATCATAATCGCTTCGCATATCGAACGCAGGCCACGGGCGCCAAGTTTAAATTCTACTGCTTTATCAACAATAAAATCGAGCACATCATCATCAAACTCGAGCTTAACACCTTCGTACTCGAACAATTTTTTATACTGTTTTAGTAGCGAGTTTTTTGGCTCGGTTAAAATATTTTGCAATGCTTGCCTGTCCAATGGGTTCAGATAGGTCAATATTGGCAAGCGGCCAATCAACTCGGGAATTAATCCGAATGATTTTAAATCCTGTGGCGAAATGTATTTATAAAGATTTTTTAAATCCACTTCCCCATCGTCACGCTTCATTTTATAACCCACAGTTTGTGTACGCAGGCGGTTAGCGATCTTCCGCTCGATGCCATCGAAAGCACCGCCGCAGATAAACAGGATATTATTGGTATTCACTGTGATCATTTTTTGATCCGGGTGCTTGCGGCCACCCTGGGGCGGTACATTTACCATGGTGCCTTCGAGTATTTTTAATAGTGCCTGCTGTACGCCTTCGCCGGATACATCACGGGTGATGGATGCGTTATCGCTTTTGCGCGCTATCTTATCCACCTCATCAATGTAAACAATACCCCTCTCAGCGGTGGCCACATCGTAATCGGCCGACTGCAGCAAACGGGTAAGGATACTTTCCACATCTTCGCCCACATAACCAGCTTCAGTTAATACGGTAGCATCGCAAATGCAAAAAGGCACATTTAAAACTTTAGCGAGGGTTTTGGCCAGCAATGTTTTGCCGGTACCGGTTTCGCCTACCATAATGATGTTTGATTTTTCCAGTTCCACCTCATCCTTTTCAATCCGCTGGTTTAAACGCTTATAATGATTATATACGGCAACAGCCAATACTTTTTTCGCATCATCTTGCCCGATCACATACTGATCAAGATGGGCTTTTATTTCAGCCGGCTTCAACATGGCAGGTGTTGAGGGCGATGATTTCACCTTCCTTACTTTTAGCTCTTCAGCCAGTATCTCATTTGCCTGGTTAACGCATTTATCACAAATATGTGCATCAAGCCCGGCTATCAGCATCAATGAATCCTGTTTACCGGCTCCACAAAATGAACACCTGATTTCCTTGCTGCTTTTATTCATAGGATTTGTTTTTCTTATTCAAATTTAGTAAAAAAGTCCGAAAGTTCGAAAAGTCGGGAAAATCCGGAACTAAAAAGCATTTTTCAACGCTCCCTGACATATTGTTTACGGGATTTCCCCTCTTTTGTTGCGTTATCGGTGAAGAGATTAGAGGTTAGAGATTAAAAAAAAATGTTTCCTGTCTAACTAAGCTCTAATCTCCGACCTCTAACCACTAAAATCACTTCTTCCCTTTAGTACCGCGCAAAATCTCATCGATCATGCCAAATTCCTTTGCTTCTTCAGCAATCATCCAATGGTCACGGTCTGATGCTTCCCAAACTTTATCGTATGATGTACCGCTATGATCGGCTATGATCTGGTATAATTCTTTTTTCAATTTGGTGATCTCGTGATATGTAATTTCAATATCCGACTGCTGCCCCTGGGCGCCGCCTGACGGCTGATGGATCATTACCCTTGCATGTGGTAATGCAGCCCTTTTGCCTTCGGTACCTGCGCATAACAGCACTGCCGCCATGGAAGCCGCCATGCCTGTACAAATTGTAGCTACGTCATTTGATATAAATTGCATAGTATCATAAATACCCAAACCGGCATAAACAGACCCTCCCGGGGAGTTAATATATATCTGAATATCCCGCTTAGCATCAGCCGATTGCAGGAATAGCAATTGAGCCTGAATAATGTTTGCAATATTTTCATAAATCGCATCGCCAAGGAAAATGATACGGTCCATCATCAAACGCGAGAACACATCCATCTGCGCTACATTAAGCTGGCGCTCCTCGATGATATACGGCGTCATGCCTGTTATGCCTGTTGGAAGCGTGCTTTTATCTACACCTGCAATAAATTTATCTACATAAATACTGTTAATGCGGTGATGCTTAACAGCATACTTTCTGAATTCATTTTTATCAATGTTGCTCATGATTTTTTTGTTGAGAGGCGGTTTTTAAGCCGCAATAAATATAGTTGTTACTGAAATACTTTTGTTACCAGAAAGTTTTTTTAAAGTAAAATTATTTGGTTGGAGTCGGACTATAGTTCCTGAAAATCAGTATAAAGTATTTGCTTCTGCTCTAAAGTAACAACGCTTTTTATATAATCGAACACCCTGTAAGCCTTCACCTCTTCAAAAATCTTATTTGCATTCTCTTTATTTTGCAGATATTGAACGGTGTACTGGCCTAATTGCTCTTCGCTTAAAGCTTGCGGGCTGTACATCCTGAATTGTTCACCTAACCGCTGTTTAGCCAATTCAAAAACTTCTTCGTATTGTATCTCGATTTCGTTTTCTTTTATGACTTTGTTTTCAATAAGCGTCCACTTAAGGTTCTTAGCAAAATCGTCATAGCCGCCTGTAAGCTCTTCAACGGTCAATTTCTCGTTGCTCGCCTTTAACCAGCGTTTCAGAAATTCATCCGGCAAATCAAACTGCACTTTGCTAAGGCTGTATTTGTAAATATCATCCTGTAATTTACGTTCCGAATCCTGTACCATCATTGATTCCAGCTCTTCAGTGATTTTTTCCCTGAAACCTTCCTCTGTTGTTACTGCACCTTCACCAAATAATTTGTCAAAGAACTCCTGGTTAAGGTCGCTTTCTTCTAAACGGTTAACATTTTTTACCGTCAAGCGGAAATCCGACTTTAGATCTGCCGCTGTTTCTTCGTCAACTTTTAACAAACCAGCAACCTTGGCCGCATCGTTATTAAAAGCTTTCTGAATATCCAGCGTTACTTCGTCGCCCTTTTTTAAGCCAACAAGGGACGCTTTTATCGCATCATCCTTAACCTGGTCTAAACGGACCGACGCCGTATTGCTAATCCCACCCTCAAAAACAGAACCATCGGGCGAAAGCTGGACTAATTCGCCGTAAAGCACATCACCGTCTGCCGATACGTCAGGGTTTGTCATTTTGCCATAGCTTCTGCGGATATTCTTAATACGCGAGGCCAAAGTCTCCTCGTCAACTTTGATAACGTATTGGGTTAAATGGTCGTTTGACGAGAAATCAATTTTAAAATCCGGAGCCAGCCCTACTTCATAATTAAATTCAAAATTGTCGGCAAAATCCCAGTTATAATGCTTGTCTTCCTCGAGCCTGGGCAGGGGCTGCCCTAAAACTTCAAGCTGCTCATCCTGGATATATTTATTTAAAGTATCAGAGAGCATGTTATTGATCTCATCAACCAAAATGCTTTTTCCGTACATTCTTTTTATATGCGATGCCGGCACCATTCCCGGGCGAAAGCCTGGTATTTTGGCTTTTTTAGCCTGGTCTTTTATTGCTTTATCAACGCGTGGCTGGTAATCTTCGGGATTGATATTGATCTTTACAACGGCGTTCAGGTTATCTATTTTTTCCTGTGAAATATTCATCTTTTTAGCGGTATTATTTTTTAATAATTTGGGAGGGGCAAAGGTAGGAAAAAAGTCCGGAAGTTCCGAAAGTTTGGACGTCGGAAGTCCGAAAGCAGTTGCAGCTAAAAGTCTCCCCTACTGGGGGCGATAATTCACGGATTGTTTGTTTTGTTAAGGTGTTCGTGAAGGCTCTGCAGTTTAGAGGGGGCTAAATCTCAGTATTTCCTTACTTAGCCGCCACAAGGTTACCAGCCTGGAATTTAACCACTTTATTACTGATAGGCTTAATGGTCCGCAAATAAGCGTAGATAGATTTCAGGTCGCTTTCTTTCATACCGCCGTAATCATACCAGGGCATTATGGATTGAACATCAGTGGGTGATACCGGAATAGTTTTTGACGGATCGCTAAATAGTTTAAACCTCGCTAAAAAAGCTGCTTCAGTCCAGGTCCCAATTCCTGTAGCCTTATCCTGGGTAATGTTGGCTGATCGTATGGTATTTCCGTTGATCATAAACTCGCGGCCGCCGGCAAATTGCATCCCGGCTACTTGCTGGCCCTTAACTTCCTGAGTATGACATTCTATACAGGCGGAAGAGCGTGTCATGTATTCGCCGTATTTCAGCGTATCAGCGGGCGAGGGCATTTCGCTCAGTTCAGCTTTTTGAGGCATGGTATGTACCAGGATATTGAGCGGAAAATCAAGTGTTGATTTTGGGTAATCGGCCTTAATTGGCTTCAGCGTGCGCAAATAGGCAATAAGTGAATACACATCCTCCCGGCATAATTTCGAATAATACGGCCAGGGCATCAGCGGAAATATAGCGTTCCCGTTTTTTCGCACCCCACAGGTAATGGCGCGGAATATTTCTCCATCCGTCCACCCTTTTAATTTATACGGGGTAATATCAGGCACATGCACCGAGCCAGGGAAACCGACCCTCTCATCAAAAACTTCGCCGCCGCCGCCAATGCTCCCCGCCACCATTGGCCCGGCAAATTTCGTCCAGTCGCGTTTGGAATGGCAATCGACACAAATGGTGACATGGTTGGCGAGGTATTCGCCGCGGGCAATCCTTTGCGGGGTTAAGGCTACCTTGATATCCTGCGGGTCGCCAACATTTGGCAAGGCCAAAGTAATGTATGAAATGGCGCTAACAATAATCAGAATGATAAAGATGACGGCATATAGCAATATCTTCTTAAATTTCCTCATAACGATCTCAGAATAGGTTGAAAACGAAAATAAGAAATATCTAATGATTTCACAACAAAAAACTCCGTGAACTTTGTGCTTCTTCTCTGTGAACTTTTTGGTAAAAAATAAAATACACGTTAATAGCTGCTTGCGGACTTTCCGACTTTCGGACTTTCGAACTGCTTTAGTTCACCTTTTCGACAGATGAAGCACCCGATTTATCATTAGTAACGTTCGAAGGGTTGCCGCGGTACCTTACTTCGGATGCGCCGCTTGAATGTACGCTCAGCGAATTCAGTACGTTAACATCGCTATGGCCAGCGCCCGAGGTTTGGATATCGCAACTGCCCACTATAAAATCAAACGCGTAAACATGGCCAACGCCGCTCAGGTCAATATCATGCGAAGTAGCCTGCCCCTTTAAATTCAGCTCGGTGGCGCCGCTGCCGCTGGTGGTCACCCTTGCAGCATTAAGGTCCATAGTTATTTTGGTAGCGCCTGAAAGTTTGAAATGAAGGTCCTGGGTATGTATTTTACCGTCCGATTCAACTTCAACCGCGCCAGATGCTTTTACTTCTTCCAGGCTGCGAACGCCTATGTTTATAGTCAGCTGGCCGTTGTTGCACAAACTTCTTTTGCTGTAAATACGCAGCCTGTCGCCGCTAACTTCTGTTTTGATATATTTCTGCAAATTATCGTCGGCGGTAACCTTTAACGAGAGCGAGCTATCTTGTTTTAAGATCACCTTGTAACCGCCCGAAATGCTGATCTTACTAAAGTCAGACACCTTGCGGTCTTCAGAGATCACATGGCCCGAGCCATGCACACAATTAAACACGCACGACGACAAACCGCTTAAGGTAAGGCCGGCAAGTAATACCAGTACTGCTAAATGTATCTTCTTCATGATCTTGATTTGTTTTTTGACTACTAATTAATGGCTTAAGTTACATCAAAGTTAGTTTTTTTAGTTGATTGGGTGAGTAGTTAATTAAGTTGTCAGAAATGTTTAAACTGAAAAGTTGACTAAGTGAGTGGTAAATACTCAACCTAATCAACTTAATCAACTAATCTATTAAAGGTTGGCCAGATCATCAATTTCAGAAGTAACCGGCTTTTTAACCGAAGTTGCTGTCGTTAATGTTTTTGAAGCATTTTCTGTTACAAAATTGGCCTGGTCGATATTTCCGGCGTTGCTGTATTTTAATGAATATTCATTTGCGCTCCCGCTAAGGCTTGCTTTGGCGTGGTCGGCAACAATTACATTTGCGCTGTAAGCTTCTAAACTTAATTTGGCAGATGCATTGTTGTGCAGGTCGACGTTAAATTCAATTTTCGAAAGGTCACCAAATGATTTTACTTCGGCATTATCAAAAGCTGAAACTGAACGAAGGTCGGCAGCGGTAACCCATACCACTAATTTTTCGGCCTTATAAGATGCTATGCTCAATACGCCGTTTTTGCTTTGAACCAAGGCGCTTTCGGCATAATATTTATTATAAACTTTTACCTGGTCTGATGCACCGTCGGAAATATATAGCTGCACATTTCCGTGTACTTCAATTTTATTTATCGCACTGATGTCGTTTAAAACAGTGTAGGTAGCATTTTTTGCAGGTGCTGCTGCATAAGTGGTTTTTGCTATTCCGGCGCTTAATACAAGTGCTGCGAATAATGTTATGATTTGAGTTTTCATGATCTTTATTATTTTGAGTGTTGTTGATTTTTCTTTGTTTTTAAATACACCCATAAGACCACTACAAATAAAATACGTTACAGCAAAACGGCCTGTATTAGGCGTAGAGGCGGTTTTTTTCGGTAAAGCGGGGTTTGGTGTCGGTGAAAATTCCGGGAAAAATTGGCGAATTATGAAAGATGTACCAGATACAAAGGCCTGCGGAAAAACAAATAGCAGAGATCAGCCTAAATTTTCCAGCAGCCCATCGCGGTAAGTAAGGCCGATAGTAAGGTTAACATCATTAAGGCATACAAAATTCCCTTCAATAAATTTTATAAACCGTTTATTGATGATAGTGGAGCGGTGTATCCGGATAAAGTTCGGGGACGGTAGAAGCTGTTCGATCTTGCCTAAGGTCATATAAGTAACATAAGTACGTTCGGGTGTATGTACTTTCAAATAATCGCCGAAGGCTTCGATGTAAATTATATCGATAAAATCTACTTTAACCAGGCGGCGGTCTACCTTTAAAAATATATGCGTGTTAGGCTCAACGGCCGTTCTGCCGGCGGGTTCGCCTCCGTTGGCGCTTAGTTTTTGTACCGCTTTTACAAACCGTTCAAAGGTGATGGGTTTTAACAAGTAATCAACAGCTTCAATTTCGAAGGCGTCGACAGCGTAGTTTGGATACGCCGTGGTGAAAATTACTTTAGGCGCAGTTTTTAACGAACGCAAAAAGTTTATACCGGTTATGCCGGGCATTTCAATATCCAGGAAGATCGCATCAACTTTTTGCTGGTGCAATATGGTGAATGCTTCGATCGCGCTCTGGCAAACAGCCGTGCAATTTAAATAAGGCAATTGGCTAATGTAGCCCGCCAAAAGCTGCCTGGCCAGCGGCTCGTCATCAACTATGATACAATTGATCATGCCTTATTGTATTTTATCACTAAAGTTGCCGTAAAAACGTTCCCTTCCTCATGTATATTCAACTGATGCCTGCCGGGATATAGCAGATCAAGCCGCTTTTTGACATTTTTAAGCCCTATTCCACCTTCGAGGCCAGCAACAGCGCCGTCTGCGTTTTTTGGGTTTGATGTTTGAAAGATCAGCTCTTCCTCATCAACCGTCAATACCAGCTTTACCCATTTATCCGGCAGATCTTTTTGCAGCGAATGCTTAAAAGTATTTTCAATAAGCGGCAAAAAAATTAGCGGTTCAATAACAACATTACTAATATCCCCCTGCACCGAAAATTCGATACTTTCCTTACTGTTATGGCGTAAATTCTCCAGTTCGATATAGCTTTTTATAAAATCTACTTCCTGTTGCAGGGGCACTTTATCCTGTTCGGCATTGTAGAGGACGTAGCGCATAATGCCCGAAAGATCCGCTATCATCGCCGGCGTTTTTGGCGACCCGGCAATGCTGAGCGCATACATATTGTTAAGCGTATTGAAAAAGAAATGCGGCTGTACCTGGGCTTTCAAATGATTCAGCTCCATTTTAAGCTTTTCATTTTCGAGCACAAACAGGTTGTGCCGGTTTTTAAACAACAGTTTTAATACATATAACGAGGTTACAGAAAGCAGCACCAAAATGGTATAGCCAAAGTATTCATTAAAAAAGACCTTCGAGAAGTTGAGAGGCTGCGCATATTTCAGGCCATCACGGTAACCTTTTGGAATAAAGGGCATAGCAATAGTGACAACCATTGTTAACCTGTTGCTTAATTCATAAAGAAGGATATAACACGGAAAAAGAAGAGCAGCTAAGAAATACCGGTCTCTGCCAACGGTATAAGGCAGGTACACCCTGTAAAACAGCATAATTACCGGCAGGCCTAGGACGGTAAGAAACACATAACTGAAGGTAAACGATATCCACGACCAGGTTTGCAATCCCACCGCAAAAGGGCTTACCACGCCTATAACGAACAGGAAAACAATTTCGGCAACCAGGCTTTTTTGTTTGTAGTTGAGCGACGAAAAGGAAAATGACATTTTTAAAATTACATCATTGTTTGTTAACACCCTAAGTTTTTCGATGAACATAGGTTTTTGCGGGTTGAATTTTGGGGGATTGCTGTTCATCGAATTATCGGAGATGTTCAACTAATAAATTTATTGTTGCGGGCATGAAGGTGCAGATTTGTAATGTAGCGATAGAGTTTTGCTATCTGTTCACTCTAAATTTTTACACAATGAAATATTTAAAGCTCCTTTTTTTAAGTTTATTTATCCTGATAAGCGCTGATGGTTTCGCCAAGCCGAAAAACCAGAATATCGAAGTTTTTATCAAAGTATGGGGATTTTTAAAATACCATCACCCCAACGTCGCCGGCGGCACCATTAATTGGGACTCGGTGTTTGTTGCCCATATCGATAAAATTATTGTTGCAAAAAATAGCAAGGGCTTAAATGCCGAAATGGCTGAGTTGATCGCCGCGGCAGGCCAGGACAAAAACATGGAGGTGGCGCCCCCGACCGGCGACATTTTTACTACAAACCATGACCTCGGCTGGCTGGAGCATTCCACGTTGTTGAGCCAATCTAACAAAAGCAGACTGCTGTACATCTTTACACATCGCAACCGCGGCAATAATCGCTTTGTGAAATCCATCAATCAAACCGACTACAGCGGGGAAAATACCTACGAACAAATGATATGGCCCACCGCTGAATACCGGCTGCTTTTTTTAGCCCGGTTTTGGAATGCTATTAATTATTATGACCCATACAAGTTTATCACGGCTGAAAACTGGAACAGAGTTTTGACCCGTTTTATCCCGAAAGTGCAGCTGGTAAAAGACACGACCGCTTACCATAAAATATTGCTTCAGCTGGCGGTGGAGCTGCATGACGGCCATGCGCAACTATGGGGTCGTGATGATATATGGGGTAAGTATTGGCTTCCGTTTTACATCACCGTGCTGCATGATACAGTCGTTATCACGCACACGAATGGTGGCGGGGGTATCAGACAGGGCGACCTGCTGGTTGCGATAAATAACGAGCCTATTGCTAAACGGATGGCGCGTTTCAAGCAATATACAACTTCATCAAACCTGCCATCGTTGAACAGGCACCTTGAGCAACTGTTGCTTTCAACGCCCGATACGGCACAACAAGTCACCATTAAAAGGGGCGCCAAAACGTTTACTATCCGGGTAAGCAATATGCTTATTACGCAGCGAAATTGGCAATACATCAATAACTACACTGCAAACGATAAAGGGTACGAGATGATCGGTAAATCTATCATCAGGGTGTACACCGACCAAAACTGGGGTAAAAATGTGGATACGATAAAAGCCCTGATGCGGACCAAAAAGGCCATAATATTCGATGCGCGCAGCTATATGGACAACGATGCTTTTTACAATATATTCGACATGTTTCTGCCCGGACCAACGCCAATTAATTATGACACGAAAATAATGCCCGACGAGCCCGGTTATTTTAAATGGGTACTGTCACCCAAAATGGGTGGCGTTAACCCGCAGCCGTACAGCGGAACGGTTATCATACTGGCCGATGAGCGCTGCCAAAGCCAGGGCGAGTATACGGTAATGACGCTGCAAATTATTCCTCATGCAGTTACCATCGGCAGCCAAACCGATGGCCTGGACGGCGCGGATTCCTATTTTCCAATGGGAGGCGGCATGTCTATCTCGCATTCGGGCTACGGGATTTATTACCCGGATAAAACGCCTACGCAGCAACGCGGGGTAAGAATAGATATAGAGGTAAAAAAGACGGTGGAAAATGTTATAAAGGATGAAGATGTTGCTATGGAAGAAGCTTTAAGGTATTTGAAATCCAAAGGGCTTGATTAGAAAGGGCGAATTGCATTCACCCCCAATAGAAAAGAACATTGAAATACAGTGGCGAATGCTATTCGCCCTAACAGAAAAAGCCACCCAATACGGGTGGCTTTTTTCCAGTTGACCTAATGGCTATTTCAATCAACTTATTCAACCTATCAAACTTAATCAATCAAATCAGCCAGGTCATCTGTATTAGCCTTGATTACTGTGGCTGTAGTTTTTTGTGTATTTGAAGTCTCGGCGGCTTCGAAATTTGCAGCGTTAATATTTTCGGTGTGGCTGTAGTTGAAACCATATTTAGTTACGGTACCGCTTAAGTTTGCTTTAGCCTGGTCGGCTACTGTTACATTGGCGCTGTAGGCATCTAAATTTAATTTAGCTGATGCGCTATCGTGCAGGTCCACATTGAATTCAATTTTTGAAACATCACCGAATGATTGTACTTCGGCGTTGTCAAAAGCTGAAACTGAACGAAGGTCGGCAGCGGTTACCCAAACCACTAATTTTTCGGCTTTGTATGATGCGATGCGCAATACACCATTTTTGCTTTGTACCAGGGCGCTTTCGCCATAGTATTTATTGTAAACCTTTACCTGGTCGGTGGCACCGTCGGAAATATATACCTGGACATTTCCGCGTACTTCAATTTTGTTGATGGCGCTTATATCTGTTAAAACAGTATATGTTGCATTTTTTGCAGGTGCTGCTGCGTAAGTTGTTTTTGCTATCCCGGTACTTAATACAAGTGCTGCGAATATTGTTGCTATTTGAGTTTTCATGATCTTTATTGTTTGATGGTTCTTTTAATTTTTCTTTGTTTTTAAATACACCAATAAGACCACTATAATTTACAAACGTTACAGCAAAAAGGGCTGTATTAGGTGTGTGAGGGGCTTTTGTCGGTGAATGCGCGGGTGGGGTCGGTGAAAATATTTAGTTCATGGTTGATGGTTCATGGATCATAGATGATTGATCTTCCACAAGCCGGGGTTTCCGCCGACACGCCCGGACAGGCGAGGGAGAGTTCGAAAATAGAAAATAACCCGATGCAGCCCAAGTCTCCCCTACCGGGGGAGACTATTCACATTATTATTTGTTTTTTAATTGTGTGAATGAGAGCTTCGCCGTTTAGAATGGGCTATGACCGTCTACCCCTCCATCAAATGCCTCAAATACAACGCCGGGTTATCCAAAAACGATTTGGTGAGATAAAAATGCTCGGTATCCTCATAATTGGTTTCGCGCACGCCGTCTTCATCAAATTGGTAAATAGTAGCCCCAGGGTAGCAAATAAGCATCGGCGAGTGCGTGGCGATCAGGAATTGGGCACAGCCGCTTTTATCAAGCCGGTGCAATACCGACATAAAAGCCAGTATCCTCGCCGGCGACAGGGCCGCTTCGGGCTCATCCAACAGGTAGATACCTGATTCGAACTGGTTATTGAATAAGTTGAGGAACGATTCGCCGTGCGACTGCTCATGTAATGACCGGCCGCCATAAGCTTTGAGAATACGGTTATCGTCCGTAGCCAATTCATCTATGTAGGACGCAAAACTAAAAAAGCTTTCAGCCCGCATAAAAAACCCATCGGTGATCCTGCGCGGTGTCCAGCCCAGCTGCACTTGCTGCGCCAGTGGCGATTCATAGCCTTCAAAGCGGTGCCCGGTGTTCAAATTATGGTTGCGGTTGCCGCCCCTCAGGCTGAATCCGCACTGCTCTGCAATACCCTCCAGCAAGGTTGACTTCCCTGATCCGTTCTCACCAACAAAAAATGTTACATTATTCTTTAGTTTAAGTTGCAAGCCCTTGCTAAGACTGGGAATATGCTGCAGGTAACTGCCATCCCGCTGTGGCGGGACCGATATGCGGGATAAAAATGGCATATGCTATTGCTTGTTGCTTCAAAACAAACTTACGATTCTTATCTGATTTTCGGAACGGGTATTGTGCCATGTAGCGAAATGACTGTAGTCGGCAAAAATTCTTACTTTTAAACATTTCGCTGAAATATTTAATTATGCGGTTTTATTTAAAGTGCTGCCTTGTTCTTTTATCCACATTATTATTTGCGCAGAATGAAGCCTTGCAGCAATATATATTGACCAACACGAAAGAAATTGAGGCTGATACCAGGGACTTTAAAGGTTTATCGTTTTTGGATACATTACTGGCAAATAAAAGAATCGTATTTCTCGGTGAGAGTAGTCATGGCACTGAGGAATATAGCCGGACCAAACTACAGCTAATCAAATACCTTCATAAAAAGCTGGGGTTCAACGTTGTGCTGTTTGAAAGCCCGATGACAGCCGGAACTTATTTTAATTTAGCCAGGGATACTGCTTCGGCCGGCGAGCTGATCCGGAATTCTATTCAAAACATCTGGCACACTAAAACAGTACTGCAGCTTTTTGATTATATGAAGGAAAACGAGCTTTCATTCGGCGGTATCGACCCGCAGTTTATACCTTCTAAATACCCTGATCTTATATATGCTAATGCATTCAGCAATTACCCGGATATAAAAAACGATTTGATCGGCCTTGAAAATAGGATTTCGGAGGCATTTAAAAACGGACAGAACAGCAAGCGATTAACTGACAGCATTTCAAACGCTTATGCGGGGCTACTTTCGAAGCTGGATAAAATAAGTCTTTCTCCACTGCAGGAATGGATGAAGCATATTGTGAGTATTAATATCAATTATTACGCACGTCTGAACAACGGCGATGAACGTGACTTGTGCATGGTTAAAAACCTGGTATGGCTGGCTGAAAACACATACCCAAAAGAAAAAATCATTGTATGGGCACATAACACGCACATCGATAAAAACAGTCTCAATAGAAGCAAATTTATGGGTAAGATCTTAGCCGAACACTTCGGCCCGCAAATGTACGGCGTTGGCCTTTATATGGTCAATGGCGCCACAGCGTTAAACGACCGTACCATCATAACTGTAAAAGTACCTCCAAAAAATTCGCTGGAAGGCTTATTATCCGCAAGAGGTTTTAAAACGGCATTTATTGCAACAAATGATAGCAGCTTTAACCGGCAGCTTACAACGTTCCATTGGGGCAAAACCAGGCAGGATTTGAATTTATCAAAGAGTTACGATGCAGTTATTTTGATAAATGGTGTATCAGCACCGGAATATTTGAAGTAATAAGTGTATTCCTAAACTCAAAATGAAGCGCTGGCCACATATTGCTTGTTCTCAATAAAAGGAACAACAGCATTTTTGTACGCCGGCTTTTCCAGCTGCAATTTTAACTTTTTAAATATCTCCATTGGCCCTTCTGTGGCAAACATGTTCACCATCCACGATGGTATATCGCCCCCCGGTTCCACGTGTATGGTATATTCAACTTTTACCTGGTCATATCCCTCAGGCGTAATGGTCCATTTTCCGCTGGAGTTATTGATGCGCACAATACCCTTTTTCACAGGTATCATATCGGGCACAGCGGGGCCATCGATCATCACTACTTTCGTAGCCGGGTTTTGGGAAACTGTTAAATGGGCTACAAAATCCCTGTTCGATGCCGGCCAGGGTAAACTCACTTCCGAATAATAATAAAGTTCTGAAGGCGAAACCTGTTTAATTAAAACTGCTGACTTGGTATGGTAAACCCAATTGACGCTGGTATTCACATCCATCAGCAGTGCAACCAGCTGCGACTCGGTCGCTTTTACTTCACATTCAACTTTAATGGCTTTAACTTTTGAATCAGGAACTTTGCTGGTATAAATTTTTATGCCTTCCTTTTCCACATTTAGTTTCCAGGCGCCCTGGCCGAAAACATTAACGTGCACTAAAAATAAGAGCAGGGACATCAACATCATCTTGTACATAGCTGTAGACTTTTTTATCAAACTGACTTATTGAACTAATTAGTCAAAAATATAAGTAATCAAAATTAATTTTGCCAGCGGTTTGTCATTTGCGGTAAACATGACAAAAGAGAGATAAAACCAGGATCGACCGGGATTAAACAGATTTTGGCGATTAACAGGATTACGCGTTACAAGTATTTAAAAACTCAGCATAGGTTTATCAGACTACCGCTGGCATCCCGGAAATCCTTTAATCCTGGTACAAAAAAAGCCACCTGCACTAACAGGTGGCTTTCCAGATTATATGTTGAACTTTTGCAAAAGTTAACTTAGATGCCGGTCATGTCATCATCTTTAGTTTCTGCCGGGATAGTATTCTTTTTTTCGATGAAATTGACAGCTGTAAAATTGTGGTTGTTAACATTCGAAGCAACTGCGCGGTTTAAGCTGAATACGGTAGCGCCGCCGCTTAAATCAGCTTTAGCCTGGTCGTTAACGGTTACATCTGCGCTGTAAGCTTCAAAATTCAATTTAGCTGAAGCGTTATTGTGTAACTCAACGGCAAACTCAATTTTTGAGATGTCACCGAATGACCTTACTACTGCATTGTCATAGGCAGCTATTGAACGAAGGTCGTTAGCGGTAACCCAAACTACCAGTTTTTCCGCATTGTACGAAGTGATGCGCAATACGCCGCTTTTGCTCTGAACCAAAGCACTTTCAGAATAATATTTGTTATACACTTTTACCTGGTCGGCTGATCCGTCGGAGATAAATAGCTCAACATTACCGTGTACTTCAATCTTATTGATAGTGCTGATATCGTTCAAAATGGTAACTGTATTGTTATTTGCAGCGACTGCATAAGTTGTTTTTGTAATTCCTAATACAACAACAAACATTGTGATTATGGAAAATATTCTTGTTTTCATATTTTTAATATTTTGATTTTCAATTAATTGTATTTTTCTATTTTTTAAATACAACCATAAGACGAAATTAATTTTAAAACGTTACACTAAATTTTAATATAATAGACGAACGCCCTTTTTTCATCTGCAAAGGTGCACATTTTATCGGCGAAATTTTTCATCTTAGTGTAATAATTACACTAAGTTTCCATTTTTAAAAAAACCAAATAAAATTCTGTTTTTACATAAATGATGGCTAACTTGCGGAAGGCTGAATGCCGATTTCGGAATGTTAGGAAGGACTTTATATTGAATTGAGGGATTATATTGGGGAGGCTAGTGATTAGAGCCAGGAGGTTCGTGATTAGAAAAAATCTGATGGTCTGTCGCAAAAACTAATCTCTAATCTCTGCCCTCTAATCACTAATGATAATCTTCTCCCCGGCAAATTTTATTTTCCCGGCATCCAGCAGTAAACGGATAGTTTCAATTTTTTCCTTTTCGGTACCAATATTGGTGGAAGTGACCAGGGAGCCGAGGTCCATTGAAGCGGTGCTCAATAACTGTATAACCTCGAGGGTAATGTCATCAAATATTTCAGAAGCATTCTTTTGTCGTTTCTCGTCGAGGCATACATCGCAGATGCCGCATTTATCGGCATTAAGTTCGTCAAAATAGGCCAGCAGCATCTGGCTGCGGCATTTTTTATGGGTAGCGTATGCAAATACAGCTTCTATTTTCTTTCGGGCGGTCGCTTTGCGTTCGTCAATGGCTTTCTTATTGATGTAGAGGGCATTGGATTGCTGTCGCGGTTTCAGATAAGTAACCTGAGGGTGATCAGTTTGCTGCTGGTAATTTAAAATTTTATATTCCTGTAGTTGTTTTAAGCCCTCGATCACCTGCTGAACGCTCATGTTTGTACGGCGCGCCAGGTCAAACTCCCTTAAGCGCACGTAGTTTTCAAATGAACCGCCGTACGAACGCAGGATGGTTTTAATAAAAGGGTCCCAGCCGGGGTTTTGTATCTGGAAATTGTATAGCTCTTCATTCTGTACCTCGAACCTGAAACGGGACGGTAAAAAAACGCTCTCATTAAACGAGAGGTATTCATCCTGCTCCAAAAATTTTAAGGCATTCAGTGTTTTTATAATATCCAGTTTAAAGCGGCTGCAAAAATCGCCGAGGTCAAGGTCAAAGCTTAGCCCTTCGCCGGCTTCGTAGGCAAGCTGGTAATAATTGGCCAAATAATGATATACCTGTTTTATTTCGGCAACTGACGGAAAACTCAACTCGAATTTCTTTTCCTGTTTATACCGGTCGGCCTGGTTGCAAAGTAAAACAGCGTAGGCTTTTTGTTCATCGCGTCCTCCCCTGCCCGCTTCCTGGTAATACGCTTCCAGGCTTTCAGGCGGGTCTTTGTGGATCACAAAGCGGACGTCCGGCTTATCAATCCCCATACCAAAAGCGTTGGTAGCCACGATAATACGGTTGCGGTTGTTTTTCCAGTTATCCTGTTTTTGCGAACGCAGACCGGCTTCCAAACCCGCATGGTAATAGTCGGCTTTAACGCCATTATCATTATAAAACTTTGCCACTTCGGCCGCATCTTTACGGCTGCGCACATAAACAATACCGCTGCCTTTTACGCCTTTGGCAATGTCCAGCAGCTTGCGGAGCTTATTTTCTTCGTTCTGCACCACGTAGCTGATGCTTTTCCGTTCGAAACTTTTTTGAAAGACGTTAGGCTGTTTAAACCTTAACTTTTGCTGAATATCCTCTCGTACCTCCGCAGTGGCGGTCGCGGTAAGCGCCAGAACTGGTACATCGGGGTGCAGTTCCCTCAAATCCGCAATATGCAGGTAGGGCGGCCGGAAATCATAGCCCCATTGCGAAATACAATGTGCTTCGTCGACCGCTATCAAATTCACATGCATGTATTTGATGCGTTCACGCACCAGGTCAGACATTAAACGCTCGGGCGAGAGATATAAAAATTTAACCGGGTTGTAAATGCAGTTATCCAGCGCCATATCAATTTCCCTTTTGCTCATGCCCGACACAACGGACACCGCCTCGATGCCTTTTGCTACAAGGTTCTCCACCTGGTCTTTCATTAAGGCTATCAACGGCGATACAACGATACAAATACCATCCTTTGCCATTGCCGGCACCTGGAAACAAACCGATTTACCGCCCCCGGTTGGCAGCAATGCCAGCGTATCATGACCCAATAAAACGGAAGTAATAATCTCCTCCTGCATCGGGCGGAAGGCATCGTGGTTCCAGTATTGTTTGAGGATTTGATGAATGGTCATTTGATTTCGGAATTCGGATATTCGATTTTTCGCAATTGTTTATTTTCAGCGGTGCTCAAGAGGGCTTCGCCGTTTCGGATTTTGTTCCGTTTAGAACAAAAACTAAAAAGATTGATTGTAAAGATAAATCCCAAAACGAAATTCCGAAATCCGAAGTACTTTAATATTTCTAACTTCGCAGCCGTAAACATTAATGTAATGAGATCTATTTGTTCTGCTATCCTGTTTTTATTGCTTGCAACCAACTTACACGCCCAAAAATGGAGTGTCGATAATCCCCCCTCCCCATCAAAAAAAGTATCATTTACCACCGATGAAGGTACCTGGATGAACCTGGATGTCAGCCCGGATGGCAAAACCATTGTTTTTGACCTGCTTGGGGATATTTATAGCATCCCGTTTACCGGCGGCAAAGCTACCCTGCTTGCGGGCGGCAAAGCCTGGGAGATACAGCCGCGTTTTAGTCCTGATGGTAAATTGATATCCTATACCAGCGACAAGGAAGGCGGTGATAATATTTGGATAATGAATAGCGATGGCAGCAATAAACATTCCATCACGAAAGAAAACTTCCGGCTGTTAAATAACGCTTCATGGGCGCCCGACGGGCAATTTTTGGTTGCCCGCAAACATTTTACGGGCACACGCTCCCTAGGTGCAGGCGAAATGTGGCTTTATCATAAAAATGGCGGCGATGGTATACAACTGACCAAGCGAAAAAACGACCAGCAGGATGCCGGTGAGCCCGTTATCGCGCCCGATAACAAATATGTTTACTGGAGCGAGGATGTTACTCCAGGCCCGGAGTTTCAATACAACAAAGATCCCAACAAGGGTATTTATGCCATTAAAAGACTAAACCGCCAAACCGGTGAAATTGAAACGGTAACCGGCGGCACAGGCGGTGCATGCCGTCCTCAAATATCACCGGATGGCAAACTAATGGCTTTTGTAAAACGGGTAAGGCTAAAATCGGTATTGTACATCCACAATTTAAGCACCGGTGAAGAATGGCCTGTTTACGACGAGCTTTCGCACGACCAGCAGGAAACCTGGGCAATTTTTGGCGTATACCCCAATTTTGGCTGGACACCGGACAGCAAGAACATTATTTTTTATGCAAAAGGCAAAATTTGGAACCTAGATACAAACACGTTAAATGCAACGCAAATACCCTTCGAGGTTACCTCGCAGCAAAGCATTACGGATGCGCTGCATTATCAGCAAAAAGTTTTCCAGGATGATTTCCCGGTTAAAATGATCCGCCAGCTTACCACATCGCCTGACGGAAATATGGTGGCTTTTAATGCTGCCGGCTATATTTACATCAAAAGCCTGCCCAATGGCAAGCCTGAACGCGTTACCGCTACCAGCGATTTTGAATATGAGCCATCTTTCAGTCCTGATGGCAGATCATTGGTTTATATTGATTGGAGTGATGAGCTAAAAGCATCTGTTAATAAAATTGACTTGCTAACCTGCCAGGTAACAAGGCTTACGCCCGAAAAAGGGTTTTATTATTCCCCCAAATACTCGAATAAAGGTGATAAAATAGTTTACCGCAAAGGCCAAGGGAATGAAACGTCGGGGTTCGCTTTTGGTAAAAATCCGGGAATCTACGTTGTTCCTGCAAACGGTGGCGTGCCTAAAATGATCATCAATAATGGCATTTATCCGCAATTTTCAATCGATGATGCTAAAATTTATTATCAAAGTGAAGACGGCGAAAAGAAAGCCTTTAAAATGATGGATACTACGGGGGCTAACCAGCAGACACTGTACACCTCAAAATATGCTACGCAGTTTAACCCCAGCCCGGATGGCAAATGGATGGCTTTTACCGAATTGTATAACTGTTACATTACCCCCATGGTTTATACCGGCAGTCCGCAGGAGCTTTCGGCTGCAAATAAGGCTATCCCATTAAATAAATTGACCCGCGACGCCGGCACCTACCTGCACTGGAGCAAAGACAGCCAGAAACTGATGTGGACTTTAGGGCCGAAATATTTTACAAGAAACATACGTAACGCCTTCCCCTTTGTGGATGAGAGTTCAGACAAAACACCTGCCGTTGACACCGCCGGTGTCGACATTGGCCTCGTATTAAAAACTGATGTGCCTAATGGAAAGATAGTGTTTAAAAATGCCCGCATCATTACAATGAAAGGCGACGAAGTAATTGAGAATGGCACGATCATTACTGACAGGAACAAAATTTCGGCTATCGGGAAAACATCCGACATACAAATACCCGACAGTGCAAAAGTTTATGACCTTGCCGGGAAAACCATCATGCCTGGTATAGTTGACGTTCATGCGCATTTGCACACCAGCCCGGATGGTATCTCGCCGCAGCAGGACTGGAACTATTATGCCAACCTGGCTTATGGCATAACTACCGCCCACGATCCGTCGAGCAATACGGAGATGGTTTTCAGCCAGTCGGAAATGTTAAAGGCAGGAAATATGGTTGGGCCGAGGGTTTACTCCACGGGTACAATTTTATACGGCGCCGATGGCGATTTCAAAGCAGTGATCAACAGCCTTGATGACGCCCGCTCCAATTTGCGCAGGTTGAAGGCGGTTGGCGCATTTTCGGTAAAAAGCTATAACCAGCCCCGGCGCGAGCAGCGCCAACAGATCATCGAGGCTGCGCGTGAGCTGCAAATGGAAGTGGTGCCAGAAGGTGGCTCGACATTTTTTACCAATATGAACATGATACTGGATGGCCATACCGGTATTGAGCATAATATCCCCGTTTGGCCGGTTTACAAGGATGTGAAAACGCTGTGGAATGATAGCCGGTCGGGCTATACTCCTACTTTGATTGTTTGCTATGGCACGCAATGGGGCGAAAATTTCTGGTACGACCGCACCGACGTTTGGAAAAACGAGCGTCTGCTTACATTTACCCCGCAGTCCATCATCGATGCGCGTTCGAGACGCAGAACTACTTCTGAATATGGTGATTACGGGCATATCGAGGTCTCGAAATATGTAAAACAAATAGCCGATGGCGGCACAAGAGTAAACCTGGGCTCACACGGGCAGATCCAGGGGATTGGCGCGCATTGGGAGTTATGGATGCTTGCACAGGGCGGTATGACGCCCATGCAGGTGATCCGCTGCGCAACTATGAATGGTGCGACTTATTTGGGGATGGAAAAAGAGATCGGCTCCCTTGAACCAGGCAAACTGGCCGACCTTATAGTTTTGAATGCAAACCCGCTTGAGGACATTCACAATAGCGACAAAATAAAATACGTAATGGTGAATGGCCGTCTTTACGATGCCGAATCAATGAACGAAACCGGCAACCGCGAAAAACCGCGCATGCATTTTTGGTGGCAGCAAAACCGTGGCGAAATGAACAACCTGCCGGTTGGTAATGTGGAAACGTATTTGTTTACTGTGCAGGATGGCGACTGAAGGATTTCGGAATTACGATTTACGATTTCGGATTTATTTTTGATTCGGGATTTAATTAATTTAAACGAATTAATTCTTATCGCGACCAAATAAATGCCCGATAATCATCAATCAGGTACTATGGACTATAGACTATCCCTACCATGAACTATCAGCTATGAACTCCTCACCCTACCGTTTCTTTATATCAACATAGTCCCTGTTAACGGCGCCAACGTATATCTGGCGGGGGCGACCAATGGGTTCTTTATTTTCCTTCATCTCTTTCCATTGGGCTATCCAGCCGGGCAGGCGGCCAAGGGCGAACAGTACAGTGAACATATCGGTTGGGAAACCGAGGGCACGATAAATGATACCCGAGTAAAAATCAACGTTGGGGTATAATTTGCGCTCAACAAAATAGGAGTCTTTTAATGCAACTTCTTCCAGTTTTTTTGCTATCTCCAGCACTTCGTCGTCCATACCAAGTTTTTCTAAAATATCGTCACAAGCTTTTTTTATGATCTTAGCACGCGGGTCGAAGTTTTTATATACACGATGGCCAAATCCCATCAGGCGGAAAGGGTCGTTTTTATCTTTTGCCTTTGCTATCCACTTGTCAGTATCTCCGCCATCGGCTTTTATTTTTTCAAGCATCTCAATTACAGCCTGGTTGGCACCGCCATGCAATGGTCCCCATAGCGCTGATATGCCGGCTGATACGGATGCATAAATGTTCGACTCTGAAGAGCCAACTATGCGTACTGTTGAAGTGGAACAGTTTTGTTCGTGATCGGCATGTAGTATCAGCAAGGTATTCATTGCGCTAACTATCACCGGGTCAATTTCAATCTCTTCTGTACGCTGACCAAAGGTCATGTGCAGAAAATTGGTCACATAGTCGTACTTATTTTGTGGATAAATATAGGGGTGCCCTAACGATTTTTTAAATATCCACGACACGATGGTAGCCATTTTGGCAAGCATCTTAATAATACTTAAATGAAGTTCGGCTTCGGTTTGAGTAGGTTTTAATGACTCGGGATAAAATGCCGACAATGCGCAAACCAGCGAAGACAACTGCCCCATGGGATGTGATCTTGACGGGAACCCGTCAAAAAACTGTTTCATATCCTCATGCACCAGGGTATGCCTGCTTATTTCGTATTGAAAGGTGGTTAATTGCGGTGCGGTGGGCAGTTCGCCATGGATCAGCAAATACGCCACTTCAATAAAGCTTGATTTCTCTGCCAACTGCTCTATTGGGTAACCGCGGTATTTAAGTATCCCCAGTTCGCCATCCAAAAAGGTGATGGAGCTTTTGGTAGCCCCTGTGTTTTTGTAACCAATATCAAGCGTTACGTACCCGGTGAGGTCCCTGAGTTTAGAAATATCAATTGCTTTTTCGCCCTCTGAACCTTCAATTACGGGAAGATCGTAGGTTTTATCGTCAATTTTTAATTGTGCTGTAGCCGGCATGGGAGTATATTTTATTTGCAACAAATGTAAATAAATCTGCGTATTAATGCCCTGTTTTGATAACTTACAATTTGTAAAATTTCCATTGAGAATTTTATCTTTGCTTTTTAATCAGGTTAAAGATAATAGATTGATTTGTTGATTGTTGGTTGCCCGATGGTTTTGTGGCAATTGTTTCAACAGGCTTTCGATAAAATTAGCGCTGATTGGTATAAGCTCTTATAATTGATAAAAAAATTGCGTATGTCGTTAAAAAGCAGGCTGCTAATACTAATTCAAAACGATAACACCATTTATCAATTATTGCTGTTAGGTTTATTCATAGCCAGCCCGTCGCTGCATTATCTTTGCTATCATAATTCATTTGATCCGCTTTGGCTGAGGATAATAAATAGTGCACTTTGTTTAATCGCTTTTTGTTTTTCATTTTATCCGGATAAATATTATACCGCAACCCGATATATCGCTATCGTAGCTTTTCTGGCTGCTAATAATTGCCTTTTGCTGGGCAAAAATGGATTTGAACACGCATACCTCTTTAGCTCGATCACCATTTTTATTGCGTTAACCCTATTTTGCAAAAAAAGCTGGGAATTTGTGGCCATCTGTTTGCTCAATTTAGCCGCTGTAATTATTGCCTATTCCACGGCTACCCAACTGTATATATCAATGGTTGTGCTGGTGGTTTTACTGCTAACGTTCACATTAATTGCCTATGTTTCATTTTTGGTGGTGATGGCCTATAATTATAAGTTTAAAAGAGCTGTTGACCATGTGACCGAGCTTAACCAAAACCTTGTGATCAATGATGAGAAACTTCGGCAGAGCGGGAACAGCCTGAATGCGCTGATGAATTCGTTGAACGACATTATTTTTGAATTTGATGAAAACAAGATTTGCCTGAACACCTGGTTCAGCAGAACTGAAGGACGGGTAATTGATCCCGAATTATGCATAGGCAAAAAATTGGCCGACATTATTGGGCCAGACAAGGCAAAAAAATTTGATGACGCATTAGATATAGTTATAAGGACAAGGCAAAAAACTTCAATTGAATTTCCGTCGGATTTTGGGACGGGCCGGTGGTTTTTAGGAAAATTAACACCCGTATTTGATAGTCAAGGAAATTACACCTTCCGTATTTCGGCATCGGTCACAGATATTTCCGAACAAAAAAAATATGCGGATGCATTAAAAGAAAATGAGGCCCTGTTGCTTGAGGCCCAGGCGATAGCAAAAACCGGCAACTGGTGGTTTGATCATCATACCAAAGAAACAAATTGGTCAAAAAGTTTATACGCTTTGCTGGAGGTTGAAAGTATCCCCGCAGGGATAAGTAAATACGACTATTACATCAGCCTTGTTCACGCCGAAGACCGTGAAAACGTTTATAAATATTTTTCAACCATACACAAAGGTAGCGAG
Source organism: uncultured Mucilaginibacter sp. (assembly GCA_903864275.1). GTDB lineage: Bacteria > Bacteroidota > Bacteroidia > Sphingobacteriales > Sphingobacteriaceae > Mucilaginibacter. The sequence continues at coordinate 90,705 of CAIPFE010000040.1, read as the reverse complement.
AGCCAGTGTGAGCATAAATTAGTTACGCCCAAGGGAAATTTGAAATATTTCAGGGCTTCAAATGGCGAGCTGGTGAGGGACCAGGATGGCAAGCCTAAAAGAAGTTTCGGCGTATTGCAGGACATAACCCAAACAAAACTATCGGAAAAGATCATAAAAATAAGCCAGGCAGAATTGTTAGAGGCCCAAACTATAGCAAGGATCGGCAACTGGACCTGGGACCTTTCTTTGAATAAAGCCTCGTGGTCTGACGAAATAAATAATATTTACGAAATTAACAATGAAGAAGCCGCGGAAGCCAATTTTATTAAACTATTAGCAAAGTACGTTCACCCGAACGACAGGCCCATACTAAAAAAACATTTGAAAGATATTGCCAATATCGAGCGCAACTCCTACGAGTACCGCATCATAACCCAAAAAGGCAGCCTCAAATATTTAAGTGTGATTATTGGGAAATTAATATTGCGCGAGGATGGCAGTGTACGAAAGATAATTGGAACCCTGCAGGATATAACCGACCGCAAGCAGGCTGAAATTGAGTACCAAAGAACCGAAAATAAGTTCAAACTGATATTAGAAACCATTAAAACCCCGGCGGTGTCAGTGGATAATAATTACAATGTTATTTTTTGCAATAAGTACATGGCTGACTTACTGGGTTACGACCAGCGGGAAATATTGGGTTTAAACTGGGCTGAAAAGTTTGTCCCGGAAAACTTAAGAAATAACACCTCCGAACTGTTTGAAAATGATTCATTCCGGCCGCAAAATATTAACGCTGTAATATGCCGTAACGGTGAACAGCGTATCATTAGCTGGCAAAATACCATAAGCTATGATGAAAATGGTAAGATCAAAGAGGTTACGGGTATCGGGGAAGATATCACCGATCGCCAAAAGGCAACACAGGAATTAATTTCTGCAAAGGAACTGGCTGAAAAGTCATCGCAATTTAAATCTGAATTCCTCTCGATCATGAGCCACGAGATCAGGACCCCGATGAACGCAGTTATTGGCACAACAAATTTACTGCTGAGCGAAGATCCCAAACCCGAACAACTGGAATACCTGAACACCCTCAAATTTTCGGGAGAAAACTTATTAGCCATTATTAACGACATTTTAGACTATAATAAAATAGAAGCGGGTAAATTAGAACTTAACAAAATACCGTTTAATATTTATCACCTTGTCCAAAAGATCAAGCAATCCTTTTATTCAAAGGCCGTAGAAAAAGGATTGGAGGTGGAATTAATTATTGACGAAAACATCCCGGAATATCTAACCGGCGACCATATCCGCTTGAGCCAGGTGTTGAACAACCTTCTAAGTAACGCCGTGAAATTTACCCACGCCGGGAAAGTAATCATTAGGCTTGATAAAGAATATCTAAATGATACAAATGTTACCGTTAAATTCACTATTGCCGACACTGGGATAGGAATTGCCGCGGCAAATCTCGCTATCATATTTGACCCCTTTGAACAGGAATCGCAGCACTCTGATAATAACTACGGCGGCACGGGGCTGGGCCTCGCGATAACAAAACGCCTGGTTGAGCTTCACCAAAGCACCATTTCTGTTGCGAGTGAACCCGGGAAAGGAACAGTCTTCACATTCTCAATTTTGTTTAATGTTGCCCAAAATGAAACAGGGAAAGAAAACCTGGCGATGCCAGCTTTAGAAACAAATTTAACTTCGGATATGGTGGGCATGCGCGTGCTTATTGTTGACGACAATAAAATGAATTTGATGATCGCATCAAAATTCCTAAAAAAATGGCAGGTTGAAGTTGACGAGGCCATAAGCGGCGCGCTCGCGATTGAAATGGTAAACAACAATAATTACGACCTTATTATAATGGACCTGCAAATGCCGGAAATGGATGGCTTTGAGGCTACAAGGATAATCAAGAAAACAAACCCTCAAATAGCTGTAATAGCCCTCACCGCCGACGCAATGCCCGAAACACATAGTAAGGCTTTCGCTGCGGGGATGTGCGATTATTTAACCAAGCCTTTTATCCCGCAAACGCTATTTGAAAAAGTGGCGAAGCATTATGTGCCGGTGGAGAATTAGTTGCCAGTTTACATTGGGTAGTTTGCAGTAAGCAGTGGCAGTTGGCAGTTAACAGTATGCCTGCAGTTTCACAACTTACTACTCACCATTCACTAATCTCCAGTCTCTAATCACTAATTTGACCTTATCGCTTCCACCGGGTCCATGCGTGCAGCGAAGTATGCGGGTATAATACCTGAAATTACGCCAATAGTAAGTGATGTACCTATACCAATTAAAATATTCTTAATATCAAGTATAACCTGCACGTCAAAGGCTGCTTTAATTAAAAACGTCCCGCCGTAAACCAATCCCAGTCCTACAACCCCTCCCATGAGGCACAGGAAAACGGCTTCTATCAAAAATTGAAGCAAAATGAAATAGCTTTTGGCCCCCAGCGATTTTTGGATACCTATGATATTTGTACGTTCTTTTACCGATACGAACATGATATTGGCGATGCCGAAACCACCTACAAGGATCGAAAATGCGCCTACAATTAAGCCTACAGTATGTAAAACACCAAATACTACATCTAATTGATTTGAAATAACGGAAGTTTTATTCAGGGCAAAGCTATCTTCTTCGCCGGGCCGTAAGCGCCGTATAGAACGCATAATACCTCTTAGTTCGCTTTCCACCTCAACATCTTTAATGCCTTCTTTACCGCGTACAATAATATTGGGTTGATAATTGCTGCTTTGCACATCAACTACGTTTTTTGCAAAGTTAAGGGGCAGCAAAATCTCTTTATCATCCGTAATTCCCAATATATCGTTCCCTTCCTTCTTAAACACACCTATCACCGTAACGTAGCGGCCCATTATTTTTAATTGTTTCCCTACCGCGCCTCCGTCAGGGAACAAGTTTTGGGCAATGTCATGGCCAATTACTGTAACCGGGGTTCCGGCCCTTGATTCCAGCCCGGTAAAGTACCTGCCATCCTCAAAATCAAAATTCCAGGTTTTGTCATGGTCCTGGGTCGTTGCATCAATTTGCGCACCGTCGACAGTATTGCTTTTATATTTAACTATCCTGTTATCGATATTTATTTCGTAAGAAATCGCCAGCGCTGTTTGAGAGCGTTTTTGCAACTCCTCAAATTCCCTTATCTTGGGATCAGGCCGTTGCATGTATTTCCACCAGGGGAAATCATCGCCGCCGCCGCCCCATGGCCATTTCTGTATGTAAATACTGTTGCTGCCCAACTTATTTACACTTTTCTGCAGGTTGTTACGCAGCGTATCAACGGCAGAAAAAACTGATATAATAGTAAATATGCCAATGGTAACACCAAGCAATGAAAGAAATGTGCGCAATTTATTTTGCCGTAACGCATCGTTCGCAAATAAAAAGCTCTCCTTTAAAAGTTTAAAAAATATCATTTGAGTTTTTTTGATTCTACCGATTATAAACTGATTTCACCGATTATTATGTGCCGATCTCACCGATTGTGCTTTGATTTCACCGATTAAGTATTGATTACACCGATGGTGTTTTATGATTAGCTGCGCCTGTTGATTTTTAGACCACAGTTATACAATTAAGTTACATTATTTTTTTTATTTCAAACTAATTTTTAAAATCGATGTAATCTAATGTAATCCGTGTAATCCTCCAATAAAAAATCGGTGAAATCAAAGGACAATCGGTGAAATCCCATACTAAAAAACCGGTGAAATCAAAAGATAATCAGTGTAATCCTATAGTAAAATCAATGAGACAATCAACAAAATCAAAATAAAAACCTTACATTTGCGCCCTTGAAAATCCATATCTTTTAGCATGAAATTATCCCAGTTCAAATTTAACCTGCCCGACTCATTAATTGCCCATACACCTGCAAGCACCCGCGATGAATCGCGCTTAATGGTGCTTCACCGCGATTCAGGAAAAATTGAGCATAAAATATTCAAGGATATATTGGATTATTTTGATGATAAGGATGTTATGATCCTGAACAATACCAAAGTATTTCCTGCCCGCATGTATGGTAATAAGGAAAAAACCGGTGCTACCATCGAAGTCTTTTTACTGAGGGAGTTAAATAAAGAACTAAGGTTATGGGATGTTTTGGTTGACCCTGCCCGTAAGATCCGCGTTGGCAACAAATTGTATTTTGGTGATGATGACCTCTTAATAGCCGAAGTTGTTGATAATACTACGTCACGCGGCCGTACCATCCGGTTCCTGTTTGACGGCACTGACGAAGAGTTTCGCCGCAACGTAGAGATACTGGGTGAAACCCCGCTGCCAAAATACATCAAACGCAAAGCTACCGCTGAAGATAAAGAACGTTATCAAACTATTTTTGCAAAGCATGAAGGCGCAGTTGCCGCCCCTACCGCAGGCTTGCATTTCAGCCGTGAGTTAATGAAACGCCTTGAACTGAAAGGTGTTGAATTTGCCGAGGTCACCCTGCACGTTGGCCTGGGCACTTTCCGCCCGGTTGAGGTTGAAGACCTGACCAAGCATAAAATGGACTCGGAGCAGTTTATTATTGAAGAAAAACAAGCCAATATTGTAAACACGGGCATCGAGCTTAAAAAGCAGATATGTGCTGTTGGTACCACCTCTATGCGTGCTATTGAATCGGCGGTATCGGCAAATAAAACTTTAAAACCCGCTAACGACTGGACCAGCAAATTCATTTTCCCGCCATACGATTTCAGCATAGCGAATTCAATGATCACCAACTTCCACATGCCCGAATCAACGCTGTTGATGATGGTATGCGCTTTTGGCGGATATGAAAACGTACTTAACGCATACGAAGTAGCCGTGAAAGAGAAATACCGCTTTTACAGTTATGGCGACGCGATGCTGATAATTTAAGTAGATTTGAGTATTGAGATGTAAGTATTGAGATTTGAGATGTGAGATATGAGACAAGAAGCCTATCTCAAAATTATATAGCGGATTGATAAACTTAATAGTTTGCAGCTTATTTGGTAATCAAATTAATGGCACGATCAAATCTCAAATCTCAAATCTCAAATCTCAAATCTTTTGCTATTATAGTTGCCGGCGGCTCGGGTTCCCGTATGCAGTCAGATGTGCCCAAACAATTTTTATTGTTAAAAGGGAAACCGGTCCTGATGCACACCATAGAGGATTTTCATAACTCGGGTGTACAACCCCAAATAATTTTAGTTCTTCACGCCGATTTTCATGCCTATTGGGAACAGCTTTGCACAGCGCACAATTTTACCGTTCCGCATCAACTCGTAAAGGGTGGCGAAACACGTTTCCATTCAGTAAAAAACGGGCTGGAAGTCATTCCTGATAATATTGATACCCTTATCGCCATTCAAGACGCTGTAAGGCCTTTAACCAGTGAACAAATAATAAGTGAATCGTACAAATATGCCGCAGAACACGGCAATGCCATCACAGCCGTTAAAAGCCGTGATTCCGTAAGGCGATTGAAAAACGCCGTTTCTGAAAATTTGCTTCGCGATGAGATTTACCTGGTACAAACGCCCCAAACATTTCAGTCATCCCAAATAAAAAAGGCTTATTTGCAGCCCTACAGCGCGAAATTCACGGACGATGCCAGCGTGGTTGAAGAAACTGGCGAAAAAATCCACCTGATTGAAGGCAGCTACCGGAATATAAAGATCACATTCCCAGAGGATCTGGCGATTGCGGAAATGCTTTTGGTTCATGGTTGATGGTTCATAGTAAAAAATAGAAAAAGGTCCATTGTTCATGGATCCGGATGTCATGACTATTGTCAGCCAGCTTTTCTACCATGAACTATGAACCATTAACTATGAACCCGTAAAGGCTATGCCCTCCTGATGATCCCTAAAAGTAAAGCGATAACAGCGATCACCAAAAGAATATGGATAAGACCGCCGCCAACGGGATAAACAAAGGCTCCAAATATCCATCCTATTACAAGGATAACGGCGATTAAATACAATAAGCTTCTCATTTTTGTAAAGTTTTAGTTGATAATGTTTTAATAAACCAAAACCATTCCAAAAAGTTTTATCAATAAAAAAAACCCTGCCGAAGCAAGGTTTTCTTTGCTGCCTTAAGGCTAATACTCGTCTTCGTTAAAAAAGAAGTCATCCTTTGTAGGGTAATCAGGCCATATTTCTTCAATGTTTTCGTATGGCTCACCATCATCTTCCAATGCCTGTAAGTTTTCAATAACCTCCACGGGCGCTCCGGAACGGATAGCATAATCAATCAATTCGTCTTTTGTTGCGGGCCAGGGTGCATCTTCAAGGTGTGATGCCAGTTCAAGTGTCCAATACATATCCTTTTATTTATATTAGTTATATGGTAAATTTACTTTTTCGCAAAAGTATAATATTTTTAATTTGATTATCAATATTTTTTTTCATTTAACTCATTTTGTTTATTCAACTATAATGAAGCGATCATAAGCTATTATTGTTTTAGTTTTATATCGAAGCTTATGTTATTTAAAATCATTTTGACACGCGCGGTATCCATTGATTTTCAGGTATTTTATTGTCATTTGCAACCTTCCTTGCCAGGGTAAACAGGTAATCACTTAACCTGTTCAGGTAAATATTCACCTTTTCATCAACCGTGCTCTCCTGGGCCAGGTGAACAGTTATGCGCTCTGCCCGCCTGCAAATGCATCGCGCAATATGGCAAAATGAAATGGCATTACTGCCGCCCGGCAAAATAAAATGACGCAGTTCGGGCAAATGCTCATTCATCGCGTCCATTTCCTTTTCCAGCAACTCAATATCGGTCATGTGCAGGTCGGGTATGATCATTTTTGACTTTTCAGGATCCGAAGCTAGTGACGAGCCGATCGTAAACAACCTATCCTGTATTTGTTTTAAAATTTGCTTATCATGCAACGCAATATCCTGGTCGCAGATCAGCCCTATATACGAATTAAGCTCATCAACCGTTCCATAGCTTTCAATACGTATGTGATGCTTGGCAACGCGCGTGCCCCCAATTAACGAGGTAAATCCCTTATCGCCGGTTTTGGTATAAATTTTCATTTTGATGTCGGATTTTCGTCCCGATAGCTATCGGGATCGAATTTATTTTCGATTTCGAATTTATGGTTTTGATTTGGAATTTCAATTTTTGGATCATTAAAAAAACCCAACATACGAGATTCGGAAACGGCCTTGCATTGGGGGATTTTGAAATTTGAAATCCGTGCAATCTTTAAAGCAGTTTAAATCTTTGATCCTGATGAAATCTGCGAAATCAATAAAATCAGTTTAATCAACGGTTCTGACAATTTCGGATTTATTCTTTATTTACCTTTAGGGATTCTTAAAAGAAACACAATCCACCTTTAAACGTTAGTTAATTTATGTCAAATCTGAAATCACCCATTTGGTTACCCGGATATTTAAAGCTTATTGTACTCTCGCTATCAGTAATACTGCTAAGTTTAAAGTGCGGCAGTACCGGCAATAACGTCGCCACTAACCCCGTCAATAAAACAACCCTGGCCAGTATTTTAAGCGAAAAACAATTCAATGAGTTTTTCCCTATGCGCGATAAGTTTTATACCTATGCTGCATTTATAAAAGCAGCAGACGACTTAGGCCTCATTAAAATAAAGGTAGCCAGGCGCGCCGTATCGGTTTACCAGTTTACCCGAACTGATAAAAGTACTGGCAAATCGACCATCGTACGCCAGGATGAAGATTGGAACGAAGAATGGGCCAAAAAGAAACCTGACAGTACTTATGTAATTGATTATGGCAATTTCTGCGCTGAAAAAGACGCGCAAACCAATAAAAAGGAGTTGGCCGCTTTTTTTGCCAATATCGCCCATGAAACACGTCACGGGCAGGATGGCCAATACAATGATGGTTTGATGTTTATCCATGAAAATAATACCTCGTTAGCCTACACCGCTGACAACGATACTTATCCTGCCGTTCCTGGCAAAAAATACTATGGTCGCGGGCCGATGCAGATCAGCTATAACGGCAATTATGGCTATGCCTCCGATTGTATTTTTGGCGATAAAAAAACATTGCTAAACAACCCCGAACTTGTTGAAACCGACCCCGTTATTGCTTTTAAAACCGCCATTTATTTTTGGATGACCCCGCAAACCTTCAAACCGTCGGCGCACGATGTAATGACCGGGAAATGGCAGCCCAACGCCGCTGATCAAGCTGCAGGCCGCACTCCCGGTTTTGGTATGACCATCAATATCATCAACGGCCAGGTAGAGTGCAATAAAGGCGAAAACATGCCCGGCATGAATGACCGTATTGGTTTTTACCGGTATTTTTTGAGTAAACTGGGCGTTAGTGATCCCAATTGCGCATGCTCATGCGGGAAAATGAAAGGATATTAATGGCGGATTTCGGATGTGCGATTTCGGATTTAGGGACTCGGTGACCTTTGTGATCTTCTTTGTGCCCTCCGTAGTAAAAAACCAAACCACATGGGCAAACCTCTAACCTCTAAAATACGCCTTCATCGGCTTAAAATAATGTGTCTTCCAGCCTTCTTCGTATTGCCTGCCGTGCGGTGGTAAATTTGAATGGGTAAGGGTAACAAGCGTTCCGCCGTCTGTAACTTCAAATGTTACCTCAATAACCGAATCTTCTTCATCGCCCGAAAATTCCATGGTCCGCCAGCTTTGCACAATTTTTGTATACGGTACCAGTGACTTGTTTTTACCGGAAATATAGCCATCATGCGCCATAAAAGTATCGCCAACTTTAGCGCTCGCAACGGCGCTTACTGTGCCGGTCATTTTAGCATGTTTTGCACTGTCCAGCCAGGCATTGTAAATATACTCTTTGCCCGCGGGTATTACATCAGAAACTGTAAATGATAAAGCCATGATACTGGTTTTTATTATAAGGTGATTTAATAGTTGACAGGGTAAAATTACCGCTATCCCACGGTATTAGTAGTGCGTAAATACGACAACATTAAGGGCTGGTTACGACAAATAATTATTTAAAAACAGGCTTGAAGTTTACAAAATACGCGCGATCGTACTATTATTTGCTAATTACGCAGTATTGTCTATTTTTAGCAAAGTCAAAATTTTATAAATGGATAATTACCCTTTTAATACTATTGGCCTCTGTTCGGAAGATATAGATTGTTTTAACAACACCTTTAAAACGCTGAAAGCAAAATTCAATATAGAAATACCGGGGCATATTGATTTCAATTTAAATCAGTTTGACGTGTTTAAAAATTACCTGGGTGTCGACCTTCTCGGCTCATTCGTAATAAATCATTTGGATTGTGACAGCTACATTTTTTTTATCCAAACCCATTATAAAGTAACACCACCCAAAGGGATGGGCAGTTATGTAGATAACAGCTGCCAAATATGGGCGCTGGCTTATTTAAAAAAAGATTTTGGCCGGGTGCTGATCAGGCGGGAAACACTTGCCGACAAAATTATAGAACTTGTACACCCAGTTGAGCTGGATTTTGACGATGATAAACCATTCAGCGATACTTTTTTTGTTTTGGTAAACGACCATCAAAAAGCTATAAATGCCATCGATCGTAATTTCCGTAACGCGGTAATGGATACGAGGAAAGATAATTTTATTATCGAAGTAGTTGAACACAACCTTATTATAGGTAACACAGACCCTGTTTCGCCTGAAAAGGCAATTTACCTGGCTGAATTTGTTTCGAGGGTGGCTTCAAATTGTTGATTTGTTGTTAATATCTATCATATTTAAACGTCATGAGATTCTTTTTATTCCTTTTCTTAACGGGTTACCGAATTCTGGCTTATGGGCATGCCCAACCGGATACGGGCAAAACACAAACACGTGTTTCCAGAGTAATCCCCGGCAGGCCGGCATCTATCGGCATCGTCGGAGATACTGCCGATGTAAAAACCCCAACCAGGGCCGGCAGCGTATTGATGGGCGGCGGCACCGATGTTGATGAAGCATTTAAATGGATGATCAGCCGCAGCGGCGGAGGTAATGTGGTAATCATCAGGGCATCGGGCACCGATGATTACAATACTTATGTGGATAGCCTGGGTAAAGTCAGCTCTGTCGAAACCCTAAAAATAGATTCACGGGCTCTGGCAAATAATGATACGGTGGCCCGCTATATTATGAATGCTGAAATGTTGTTTATAGCTGGTGGCGACCAGTCAAACTACATGAAATACTGGAGAGGCACAAAAACCATGGCGGCCATCAATTACCTGCTCAACGTGAAGCATGTTCCGGTTGGCGGAACCAGCGCGGGCTGCGCCATAATGGGCGGTTTTTATTACAGCGGCGAATATGAAAGTTTAACTTCCGAGCCCGCATTAGCTAACCCTTATGATACACTGCTTAAGGTTTATGATAACGATTTGCTGCAGGCCCCGTTTCTTCACCATGTAATTACCGATCAGCATTATATTACACGAAGCCGGCAGGGCCGGCATGTGGCATTTTTAAGCAGGATAATAAAAGATAAAAACGTTTACGTCGACGGTATTGCGTCGGATGAAAAAACTGCTGTTTGCATTGATGAGAATGGCAAAGCCATAGTATTGGGCAAAAGCAAAGCCTATTTCTTAGTCACTGATCCAAAAAAATCCCCCGAAACCTGTGAACCCAACAAACCGCTTAATTGGAATTGTAACCAGCAAGCCATCAGGGTTTATGAGTTACCCGGCGCGGCAAATGAAAATAGTAGTAGCAGCTTTGATGTTAGCGCTTTTAATATAAGCAAAGCCACAGGCGGCAAATGGTACTGGTGGTGGGTGGATAATGGGGTTTTGAAGCAGCAGGAAGTGAAATGAGGTCAGAAGACGGAGGTAAGATGTCAGAAAATAAAACAGATAAATCATCTTAAATTATGGAAGATTTACCATTTGAAACAATAAGACTTGCTGCTGCAGATGTGCAGGCGCTCGAAAATACTTACAACGCGCTTAGGGCAAAATTCCATGTTGGCCTTCATTATGACGTAAAACTTAATTTAAATGATTTCGATCTTTTCAATAATGACACCACGCTAAATTTAGCAGGCGTATTATCAGTCCCAAACCCTGCCAATAATTGTTACCTGGCATTTATAAGGTCACATATTTACTATGACCCTCATGGTCGGCACGCTGGCGAAATTATTGATAATTACAGGTACAAAATATGGGGCTTTATAAATTCAAAAAAAGACTACGGAAGGGTGTTAATCAGACGCGAAACATTTGCAGATAGGATAGTTGGATTGATACATCCTGTTGAACTTGAATTTAAAGATGATAAGCCCTTCGATAAAAAATATTATGTGGTGACCAACGATGCCAATAAAGCGCTATTAGCAATAACCTGGAATTTCAGGAATGCAATTATGGATATAAAGGATGAGAATATGGTAATTGAAGTAACCGGCAAAACATTGGTAATGGGTAATAATTGTTGGCTTGACTATGAACAGGCAATTGCATTAACAGAAACTTTAGTAAATTTAGCTTCTATTTGTTGATTGAATATAGACTGGGAAATTAAACCTCCGCTATATGCCTTTCAACCCTTATGATATTAGGATTGGCATAATCATTCTCGATCAAACCATCGCGCATACGTACAATACGGTGGGCATGCTGGGCAATGTCTTCTTCGTGGGTTACTAAAATGATGGTATTGCCTTTGGCGTGGATATCTTCGATCAGCCCCATTATTTCGATAGAGGTCTTGGTATCAAGGTTACCGGTTGGCTCATCGGCCAATATGATGGATGGGTTATTGATCAGCGCACGGGCCACGGCTACACGCTGGCGCTGCCCGCCCGAAAGTTCATTCGGTTTATGGTCGATACGGTTGCCTAAACCAACATTTTCAAGGGTTTTCTTCGCGCGTTCCTGCCTGTTGGCTTTATTAACGCCTGCATAAACAAGGGGGAGCGCCACATTATCAAGGGCGGTATTACGGGGTAAAAGGTTAAATGTCTGGAAAACAAAGCCTATTTCGGTATTTCTAACCTCGGCCAGCTCGTTATCCGTCATATGACTAACGTTAATGCCATTTAAAATATATTCGCCTTTGGTGGGTGTGTCGAGACATCCTAAAATATTCATTAGGGTTGACTTCCCAGAACCCGAAGGCCCCATCAGCGCCACAAATTCGCCTTTGTTGATCGTTAACGTTACCGATTTAAGGGCGTGAATAATTTCACTTCCGATCACATATTTACGTCCGATATCTTTTAGCGTTATGAGTGGCTCCATTATTTTTCCTGTTTTGACTATAGTGGGATAGTAAATGTTACAGTGAAAGATTTTTTTAGTCCGAAAGTCGGAAAGTGCGGAAGATGTTTTTGGGTTAACATGAAATTATTGTTATTCATGAAAGACGATTACCCCTACCATCCCTTCCCCCGGGGAAGGAATCGCACAGGCCACGGCTTTCAAATTCGTCTATCGGACTTGCGGACTTTCCGACTTTCCGGACTCACTTCAAATCAATCACCTTAGGCACCAGGAAATAATCCTCGTCGTGTTTAGGCGCATTCAATAAGGCTTCTTCGTGGGTGATCTCCTGCTTAACTACATCCTCCCTAAAAGAATTTACTTCCTTATTCATATAAACCAGCGGTTCAATACCAGTCGTATCTATCTCGTTCAGCTTGTCCATAAAACCAAGGATCTTGTTCATATCCTTTATCATATCCTGTTTTTCGTTGCCGGTTAACTCCAGGCGCGCCAGGTGGGCTATTTTATCAACTGTTTCTTCGTCAATGATCATGCGATTCCCAATTTTTTCTTAATTATATCATGTACCTCATCCCGCAGCGTATCGGCATCGTCCAAGGTCAAATGCGCGGTCTCAACGGGTTTGTGCACAAATATATTACAAATCCCCGGCCTGCTGCCATATTCAGTGCCGGTATCCCATAATACTTTCCACGTATCCGGCGAAGTTACCGGGAGAATAGGTATTTTCAATTCGATAGCCAGCCTGAAAGCGCCGTTTTTAAACGGATATAACGTTGGCGGGTATTCCTCCGGTATAGTTGCCTCTGGGAAAATAACTACGCTGATATTATTCTTTAACCGTTCGGCTGCTGTTTTAAATGCCCTAAAAGAGGATATTTTGCTGTCGCGGTTTACGGTAATATCTATCGTCCTGAAAAAGAAGCCGAGCACCATATTACTAAGCAATTCTTCTTTACCTATAAAACAATGGTTACTTTTTGTGGCGATGCATATCGCCGAAACATCAAGGTTTGAAGTATGGTTGCCTATGATGATATAGGTGCGTTTCCAGTCAATTTCCTCTTCATAGCTGATCCGGAAGAATATCCCCGAAACAATAGTACTTAATATGATGATCAGCCTTCTGAACCTGTTGATATATTTAAACCGGCGTTGCTTGCGCGACAGGTAGTACAAAATTGGCCATACCAGTATGAAAAAAAAGGCTACACTATACCGGTAAAAGTGGGTATGTATTCTTTTTATGATGAGTTTCATGGTGTGTAAAAATAGTGAAAAGTTGATTGAGTTGATTCGGTTAGATTAAGTTGCCTGGCGAAGCGCCGAGATAAGTCTTATCAATAATGCTTCTCTAACCTAATCAACTTAATAAACCTAATCAACTAATTTCCGGCTGATAATATCATAGACCCTTTCACGCAATTCGTCGGCGCCAGCATCTGTGAGAAGCGCCGTTTCGATAGGCATATGAACATAATATTTGCAAATCCCTGGCCGGGTACCATGTTTTGTACCGTCATCCCAAAGCATTTTCCAGGTATTTGATGACGAAATGGGTATGATTGGAACCTTCAATTCAATAGCCAGTTTAAAAGGGCCGTTTTTAAACTCATGCAGTACAGGCGGATATTCTGCCCCTATCTTACCTTCAGGAAATATGATCATCGAGGTGCCGTTTTGAAGCCTTTCGGCAGCCTTTTTGAACGCACGGTACGAGGACATTTTACTCTCCCGGTTTAGTGCGATATCCACCGAACGGAAAAATAACCCGGTAACAAGGCCGTCTTTCAATTCTTCTTTGCCCATAAAACAACAATCACTGTTTACCAAAATGCACATGGCTGCAATATCAAGATTGGAAGTATGGTTAGGGCAAATGATATAGGTTTTGTTCCAGTCAATGGGTTCTTCATATTCAAACCGAAAGTAAAAGCCAACAATTGCCGAGCTGATGAATCCCCAGTGCCGCCTGACCTGGTTCATTCTTTTATAGCGGGCTGGGTTGAGGGAACAATAGTAAAAGATGGGCCACAATAAAAAATAGATCAGCGCAACGCTCGCCACATACAGGTAAACGTGGATTTTTTTCAATATCATTTTCATCCCCATCAAAAATATAAAAATTACTTACTTTCGCCCCATGGAAACAGTTGTTAGTGGTATCCGGTCAACCGGGAACTTACACTTAGGAAATTATTACGGGGCGATACAAAACTTTGTAAAAATGCAGCATGAGTATAACTGCTACTTTTTTATTGCTGACCTGCATTCGCTTACCACCCACCCCACCCCTGCCGACCTGCACAGCAATGTAAAACAGGTGCTGATTGAGTACCTCGCAGCCGGCATCGACCCTGAAAGGGCAACTATTTATATCCAATCAGATGTCCCGGAAGTGGCCGAGCTGTACCTTTACCTCAACATGAACGCTTATTTAGGTGAACTGGAACGCGCCACCTCTTTCAAAGATAAAATACGCGCACAGCCCGATAACGTAAACGCTGGTTTACTAACCTACCCGGTTTTAATGACGGCCGATATCATTATCCACAAAGCAAGCAAAGTGCCTGTTGGCAAAGACCAGGAGCAACACCTGGAAATGGCCCGCACCTTCGCGAACCGTTTTAACAGGCTTTATAACAGGGACTATTTCCCCGAACCCTATGCTTTCAACTTCAGCGATAACCTCGTAAGGATACCGGGACTGGATGGCAAAGGAAAAATGTCTAAATCGGAAGGCGAAGTCAGTGCAGTTTACCTTTCAGATACGCCCGAAGTTATCCGTAAAAAAGTGATGCGCGCCGTTACCGACAGCGGCCCAACCACTGAAAACCAGGAAAAACCGCTCGAGATACAAAACCTGTTCGATATAATGAAGGTAGTTTCATCGGCTGATACTTTAGCGCATTTTGATAATTTGTACAACACGGTAAATATCCGCTATGGTGACATGAAAAAACAGCTTGCCGAAGATATTATTATTGCCACAGCCCCGATACGTGAAAAGATCAATGATATTTCTACCGATTCCTCGTACCTGCGCCAGGTTGCCCGTCACGGCGCTATAAAAGCGAGGGAAAGCGCTTCGAAGACGATAAAGGAAGTGCGGGAAATTATTGGCTTTAAGAGTTTTTGAGGGAGTTCATAGTTGATGGTTCATAGTTCATAGAGTTTTTTAGTTGATAGTTCGTAGTTCATAACGTATATTCGGCGGAGCTTTATTAATTGCAACCTATGAACCATGAACTTTCTACCATGAACCATAAACTATTAACCATGAACTAACACTAACATGCATATAGCTATCGTAGGAAACATAGGCGCCGGTAAAACCACCCTTACCGAATTATTGGCTAAAAATTATGGCTGGGACCCTTTGTATGAAACGGTTGATAGTAACCCGTACCTCGAGGATTTTTACAGCGACATGAAACGCTGGAGCTTTAACCTGCAGATATATTTCCTGAACAGCCGGTACAGGCAAATTATTGATATACAAAGGAGCGGTCATGATATTATCCAGGACAGGACGATTTATGAAGACGCTTATATTTTTGCCGAAAACCTGCACGACATGGGGTTGATGACCACCCGCGATTATCATAATTATCAATCGATATTTGATAATATGACCTCGTATATCAAAGCGCCTGACCTGTTGGTCTACTTGAAGGCGTCGGTACCCACGTTGGTCAATAACATCCAGCGCCGCGGCCGCGAATATGAAACCGGTATCAGGCTTGATTATTTATCAAAACTGAATGATAAATACCAGAAGTGGATAAGCGGCTATAAATTGGGCAAGGTGCTGGTTATCGATATGGACACCCTTGATTTTGCCAATAATACAGAGGACCTGGCTACTATTGTGCAGATGATAGAGCGGGAAATACACGGATTATTTTAGAATTACGATTTTAGATTGTTAAGGCCATGAGTAAAAAGTGGTTTTTTATCATAGCTATTCCCTTTGTTATAAGCTGCATTTCTATGAGTGACGGATGGAAGGAGCTTGATCTCGGTCCGTTCAAAATGTCTATCCCGAAAAATTGGCATTACAAAAAGGTTCAAGGAGTGGATTCATTTATTGGAGAAATTAATGGCCCCAATGTGTTAATTCATTTTGATTTTAGTAATTCTGGATATGCAAATAGCTTGATTCCGACTGAACAGGAGTATCTGAAAAAAGAAGAGTGGAACAAGGGATATTTCTATAAACCTGGAGTGACCTATACTGCTGATTTCAATGTTAAAAATGAAAAAGCTGCACAAATGAAAAAACTGGCAACAACGGATTCGACATTAGTCCACGTTGAAGCCGATCCAAGTTATCAAACAAAAATAAATACCCACTTGCCAACCCCAACTGAAAAGATCAAATTTCCAAAAGCTGATTACATTGCGGATCTCACATTCAAAGACAGTACTATCCAAGTGCCAATTGAAATTCCGCCCGGGATTAAATATCACAATATTCAAATTGATACCACTGACAAATATATCATCAAGACCATCTGGCCAAAAATGCCTTCGAAGGGGATAACCGGCATATACTTTGAAAGCAGGCCTCGTCATTTAACCTTTAACATGTTAGGGACCAATTTATCAAAACAGGATCAGGATTTGGCCTTGAAGGCTTTCAAAACTATTGTAATCAAATGAATATTCTCGGCATCATCCCAGCCCGCTACGCCTCCACCCGGTTTCCTGGGAAACCATTGGTGGATATTGCCGGCAAAAGCATGATCCAACGGGTTTATGAACAGGCTAAAAAGTGCATTCGTTTAACCGAAGTTATTGTCGCTACAGATGATGCCCGCATTTATGATCATGTGCATAGTTTTGGCGGGGTTGCCGTAATGACATCGCCCGATCATCAAAGCGGTACCGACCGCTGTGCCGAAGTAGCCCTGCAGCATCCGCAATACGATGTGATCATCAACATACAGGGTGATGAACCCTATATTGATCCTGAACAGATCAGCAAACTTGCTACGTGTTTTAACAATCTGGACACCCAAATTGCCACCCTGGTTAAAAAAGTACAAAACGAGCAGGAATTATTTAATCCCAATTCGCCCAAGGTGGTCATCAATAAACTTTCGGAAGCGGTTTATTTTTCACGCTCGCCGCTGCCACATATCCGTGGGCGGGAACAGCAAAACTGGTTAAACTATTTTGCTTATTTTAAACATATCGGCATTTATGGTTACCGCGCCGATGTATTGCAGCAAATAACCAAACTGCCTGTATCATCCCTCGAAAAAGCCGAAAGCCTGGAGCAATTGCGCTGGATAGAGAATGGATACCGCATAAAAGTTGCCGAAACAGAACTGGAAACCTTTGCGGTGGATACACCGGAAGATCTGTTGAATTTAAAAATTGGCTAATTTGAAGATTTGAAAATGGGAATCGAATGTGATTCTGCATATATTTTGTGCTCACGACCCGCCGAAAACCCGCATCTTTTCTTAACTAAACAGCGTTAAAATATGAAACATCAAATTTTAACCCGGTCATTTGCTAAATCGATCTATTAACCGGCTTTCTACAATACATGAGGAAAATAAGACTTCACTATATAATTTATTTGCTGCCAATATTTATATGGACGGCCTGCAGTAAAAAAATATCCGTTGCAAGCCACGGACTGGCTGCCGGTACCAACTCCGTCGCACTACCTCCCCCTTTGCCAAAAAAATTGTCGCCGCATGATACTTATGGCAAGCACCTAAAAGATGCCGGCTTTGGTAATACAGCCATGGGCAGCACATGGCTCAAAAACGGGGACGAAAGCATCGGCAAGGCGCTCAAAGTTACACTGCCCTACCAGGAAGAAGGCTATTTTGCAGCGGAAAAAGTGCAGGCCACGGCTTTACAATTTAATGCAAGCCGGGGCGAAGAAATCCATATCAACATCAGTAAAAAGCCTGAAATTAATTTCAAAATTTACATTGACCTATTCAGGCAGATGGCTAATTCATCACCTGCGTTGATTGCCTCCGCCGATACTTCAGGCGCCAAAATTGATTTTGAGGTTGATTCAACCGGCGTATATATTTTACGGCTGCAGCCTGAATTGTTAAGCAGCGGGGAATATACATTGACCATAGCTTCCGCGCCCTCATTGAGCTTTCCGGTATCTCCTTCAGGGAAACCGCATATCGGAAGTTATTGGAGCGACCCGCGCGATGGCGGTGGCCGGAAACATGAGGGTATTGATATTTTAGCACCGCGCGGCACACCCGCGATCGCCGCGGCTAACGGAACGGTAACACGCGTATCCGAAAACAAGCTTGGCGGCCTGTCTGTTTACCTACGGCCGGACGGGAAAAATTATACTTTATATTATACCCACCTCGATCTGCAATTAGCGCACAACGGCCAAAAAGTAATGGTAGGCGATACGCTTGGTTTGGTAGGCAATACCGGCAATGCCGCTGGCGGGCCTACGCATCTTCATTTTGGTATTTATACCGATAATGGCGCCGTTGACCCGTTCCCGTTTGTGAACATTCGTTCAAAAGACCCCAAAGCCATTACTGCCCCCGCTGAGCTTTTAAATACCACTGCCCGGACTATTAAAGAATGTAACTTACATGCATCTCCCGATAAAAAAACCAGTGTGATTGCGATCCTTCCTTTACATACTATAATTGCCGTTAACGCGGCAACCGGCGACTGGTACAAAGTAACTTTACCCGACGGACAACCCGGTTTTTTGGCCTGCAATATGGTAGCAAAGCCCAATAACCTGCACATGCTCACACTAAAAACAAAACGGCCCTTGTTTGCTGCCCCTGATAGTACCATTGCGGCCCACAAAACCCTCCTTTCCGCAGGCAATAGAGTAAGTGTATTGGGAGTTTACAAAAATTACTCCCTGGTTGATAATAAAGGGGAGACCGGGTGGATAAATAATTGACTTTTTCTGAGCCCATTGGAAATTCCTGGCGACGGATACGTCGGAGGATTTGGAGAGGTTAATCTTTTAAACTGCCAAGTTAGGCGTCCGACACTTAACGTTAAAACCTTCGCGTGTCGACACTCGAAGCCGCGGGTAGGTCTGAGTTTTAGCTCGCATAAGTTAAGCTTTTTCGATATCGCCCGGAAACAGTTGGGAAAGTTTGTTTTTCACCCTGAAGCTTGCGAACTTAAAGCCGCTCATGGCAATAAAGTAAACGAATAAAGCCATACCCAGGGGGCCGAAGAAGTTTGCATCCGTGACTTCGCCCGCTTGCTTTACCAGGAAGCCAATGCAGGTATAGCCCATAATGCTCATCCAAAGGCATAGAAAAATTATCAATATTATTGGCAGTCGCATTTTTATGTTTATGCGGCTTCCACTAATATTGGGAACGATGTCAACATTAATCAATGGCTGAAATGCGTTTCCGTAAGAAAATTGGGAGCGTAAACGGAAGCTATAACCCGAATTAGAGCCTGTAAAATAGCGGGATGCGCTCCGTGGAATATTGAACCAGATAATTTTGGCAACCGGTTCAATCTCCCGCTCCAGCACGGCCTGTGCAGCATCGGGCATGAGGCTGGTATTTATGTAAAAATTTTCGTACGGCAACCAGTTCATTTGCAGGCGGGATATTTTTGCGTAGATAAGCGTTTTTTAGTTCGGGAAACCAGAGAATTTTTCACTAACGTAGATTCAACTCGCCAATGTAGTTTTTTTATCTTAGGTTCATAACAAAAATGAGCAAACAGATAGAAATAAGCAAATTAAACATTTACAATTTCCTTCGCTCAAACCCCAAAATTTTTCTTACTTTTGTATCCCGTACACAAACAATTTGTTCCTGTATAAAACTGGTTCAAAAGCAAAAAAATCATGACCAAATATATTTTTGTTACGGGCGGCGTTACCTCGTCGTTAGGAAAAGGTATTATATCTGCCTCTTTGGCCAAACTGCTGCAATCGCGCGGTTACCGGGTAACCATCCAGAAGTTCGACCCTTATATCAACATCGATCCCGGCACGCTGAACCCCTATGAACACGGCGAATGCTATGTTACCGAAGACGGCGCCGAAACCGATCTTGACCTTGGTCATTACGAGCGTTTTTTAAACACGCCAACTTCCAAAGCCAATAACATTACCACCGGCCGTATTTACCAGAATGTGATCAACCGCGAACGCCAGGGCGATTTTTTGGGTAAAACTGTGCAGGTAGTACCGCATATTACGGATGAAATTAAACGAAACATCCGGATACTTGGCGAAAGCGGCGACTATGATATTGTGATCACCGAACTTGGCGGCACCGTGGGCGATATTGAATCATTACCCTATATTGAAGCAGTTCGACAGTTCAGGTGGGAAGTTGGATCGGGCAATTCGCTGGTGATCCATTTAACGCTTATTCCCTTCCTTGCCGCAGCCGGCGAACTAAAGACCAAACCTACCCAGCACTCGGTAAAGATGCTCCTGGAATACGGTATACAACCCGATGTCTTGGTTTGCCGCACCGAACACCCGCTCAACCTTGATATCCGTAAAAAAATTGCACTGTTTTGTAACGTTAACGTTAGTGCAGTTGTCGAATCAATAGATGCATCAACCATATACGATGTACCGCTGCTGATGCTTAAGGAACAGTTGGATAAAACGGTTTTGGCCAAATTAAAATTACCACATAAAAGCGACCCTGACCTGGAAAGCTGGAAGGACTTTTTGGGCCGCTTAAAAAACCCGACATCCGAAGTACGGATTGGCCTGGTTGGTAAATATGTGGAGCTGCCAGACGCTTATAAATCAATTGCGGAATCATTTATCCATGCGGGCGCTAAAAACGAATGCAAGGTACGGGTTGAATATATACCATCGGAACAATTAACACCTGAAAATGCTATTGAACGGCTGAAAGGCCTGCATGGTGTACTGGTTGCGCCCGGCTTTGGCGAACGCGGTTTTGAAGGAAAAATTGAAGCCATACGCTATGTAAGGGAAAACAATATCCCGTTTTTTGGGATTTGCCTCGGGATGCAATGCGCTGTTGTTGAATTTGGCCGAAATGTTTTGCATTTAAAAGATGCCAGCAGCACGGAAATGAACCCCGAAACCCCCCACCCGGTTATTGCCATGATGGAGGAACAAAAGAAAATCGTAAATAAAGGCGGCACCATGCGCCTGGGCGCTTATGCCTGCGAGTTGAAAAAAGGAAGCAAGGCCTTTAACTTTTATGGAAAAACACGCATATCCGAACGCCACAGGCACCGCTTTGAGTTTAATAACCATTATTTAAAGGATTATGAAAACGCCGGGCTAACGCCTTCAGGCATTAATCCTGATAATAACCTGGTGGAGATCGTTGAGCTAAAAAACCACCCGTTTTTCATCGGATCGCAATTTCATCCCGAATTAAAGTCAACTGTTGCAAATCCGCACCCACTTTTTATTAACTTTGTCGCCGCTTCGCTGGCTTATGCGCGCAAGCAATAAATATTTGTACGATACTTAGAAATGGATAAAAATACGTTTACAGGATTATTCCTGATCATGGTGATCATGGCAGCCTCATTTTTCTTTATGAGACCAAATGAAACTGAATTAAAAAAAGAAAGAATAAAGGCGCATGCCGATTCAATAAAAAGAGGCGATATACCGAAAGCAGCAATAACCCCAGCCAAATTTGCCGATACAGCGAAAGCCGTTGCAAACAAACCGGTTGACTCGGCTGTCTTAAAAAGCCCTTTTGGTGCAAGCACGGTTGGTACGCAAAAATTCGTCACCCTTGAAAATAAGGACCTCCGGGTAAAATTATCCACCCAGGGCGGCAGGGTTTATTCAGTTGAATTAAAAAACTATAAAACTTTTGATAAAAAGCCGCTCGTCCTTTTTGACGGCGACCGTAACCATTTTGGCCTTAGCTTTACTGCCGGTAATAACAGCATCAATACCGATAAACTGTATTTTACACCCAGCGCAACCGGGCTGCCGGTTGCCGAAAAAGATTCTGGCTCGGTTACCATGCGCCTGAGCTACAGCCCCACGCAGTATATTGATTATATCTATTCGCTAACCGGTACCGGTTTTAAGCTTGGTTTAACCATAAAACCAACCGGTTTAGACCAGGTGATTGCCAACACCAACACCCTTGACCTCGACTGGCAAGCCAATTTGCGCAAAGAGGAGATGGATATGACGCTTGAGCGCCGTTATTCGACTATTTATTACATGAACACCGATAATGATGTTGACGACCTCAGCGAGACCAAAGACGATCAAAAGACCATCAGCGATAAAAAATTGCAATGGGTTTCATTCGAGGCGCATTTCTTTTCGGGGGTGCTGATTGCCAAACAGGGTTTTAATAAATCCGATATTTCAGTAAGTACTGATGTAACTGATACTACACATATCAAACAAATGAAGGCCGACGTTGCCGTAAGCAGGAGCGCCGACGGTACCTACCCGATGGAGTTTTTCTTCGGGCCGGTTAAATACAACCTGCTGAAAACACAGGGTTATCACCTCGAAAAACAAGTGTATATGGGATGGGGCTTCCTGGCCTATATCAACCGCTTTTCGGTATTGCCTGTTTTTAATTTCCTGAGCCAGTTTACGCGTAATTATGGCCTTATTATATTGGCCTTAACTATTATTCTTAAGCTGGTTTTGTCGCCGCTTACCTATAAGTCGTACCTTTCCATGGCTAAGATGCGCATCCTGAAGCCTGAAATGGATGAAATTAAGGGAAAGGTCGGCGATGACAACCCTACCCTTTTGCAACAGGAATATTTAAAGCTATACAAAAAGGCCGGGGTAAACCCCTTGGGCGGTTGTTTGCCCATGCTGATACAAATGCCTATTGTGTTTGCGTTTTTCCGCTTCTTTCCGAGTTTATTTGAATTGCGCGGCCAAAGCTTTTTATGGATGCATGACCTGTCCACTTACGATTCTATAATTACTTTACCGAATATTCCATTCATTGGTAACCACCTTAGTTTAATGTGTTTGCTGATGACCATTTCCACATTGATCTATACTTATTTTAACAACCAGATATCAGGGGTGTCCGGCCAGATGAAATACATTGGTTATATCACGCCGGTCATCTTCCTGGGCGCGTTAAACAGTTATCCGTCGGGGTTAAATTACTATTACTTCCTGGCCAACATGCTTACCTTCCTGCAGCAATATGTTATACGCCTGATGGTGGATGATAAAAAGATCCATGCCCAGATACAGGAAAACAAAAAGAAACCCGAAGTGAAGAAGAAAACCGGTGGTTTCCAGGCACGTATGGAAGAAATGATGCGCCAAAAGCAGCAGTTGGCTCCTGCACCGAAGAAGAAGTAGGTTGAGGAGTCCATGGTCGATGGTCCATAGACCATGGGAGGAAAGAAGAAGTGGGCGGAGTAGTCCATGGTCGATAGCCCATAGACCATAGTAAAAAAGAACAAACAAAGGCTGAAATCATCAATCTGATTTCGGCCTTTGTTATTTTCCAAGTTCAAAATTTACTTTTTTCTATCAACCATGGTCCATGGACTATGGACTAAAAAATAATTTCCACTAAAAATATTAGTATAAAATACATACATTTACCGCATGTATGCAATTGTTGATATTGAGACTACCGGGGGGCATGCCAGCGCCAATGGCATTACCGAAATAGCTATTTGTATACATAACGGTAAAAAAGTAATTGAACGGTATTCCACATTAGTAAACCCACAAAGGCATATCCCCATTTACATCAGTGCGCTTACCGGCATTACCGACGATTTGGTAGAAAATGCCCCGCCGTTTGAGGATGTGGCGCACGATATTTACCACCTGCTGAACAATAAGATATTTGTAGCGCACAACGTCAATTTCGATTTTTCATTTGTGCGATATCATTTGGCTGCCGCCGGGTACGAACTGCAATGCAATAAATTATGTACCGTAAGGCTTGGCCGTAAAATAATGCCGGGCCTTCCCTCCTATGGTTTAGGTAAACTATGCCGGCACCTGGGCATTGCTAATGAAAGCCGTCACCGTGCAGCCGGGGATGCGGAAGCTACCGCGGTTTTATTTTCGATGCTGCTGCAAAATGATACCAATAACCATATTACGCAGGCATTAAAACAAAACTCAAAAGAACAGGTGCTGCCTGCCAATCTGCCCAAACAGGATGTGGAGGCGCTGCCGCAGTCGCCGGGGGTATATTATTTTCATGACGAAAAAGGCAAGGTTATTTATGTTGGGAAAGCGAAAAACCTAAAAAAGCGGGTAAGCAGTCATTTCACAGGCAATAACCCCGGCCCGCAGCGACAGGAGTTTTTACGCAATATTT
Source organism: uncultured Mucilaginibacter sp. (assembly GCA_903864275.1). Classification (GTDB taxonomy): domain Bacteria; phylum Bacteroidota; class Bacteroidia; order Sphingobacteriales; family Sphingobacteriaceae; genus Mucilaginibacter. Next base: position 66,171 of record CAIPFE010000040.1, on the reverse strand, counting down.
ATCACATCACTTTCCAGCCATGCGGTACCGAACTGATCGCTTTTGTACTGGAAGCGGTGGAAATAAAACGCTTGTGGCCCAAATATAACCGCTCATTAAAACGGTTTGAACAAGCCTATAGCCTTTATGCCTTCGAGGACCAGCGCGGCTACCTGCGCCTGGCAGTTGATAAACACCGCAAAATGACCGGCGCAATTTACAGCTGTAATACCTTAATGGAAGGCAGAAACATTCTTTTAAAGTTGATCGAAGGCTTTGAGCTTTGTCCGAAGTTATGTTTCATCCAGAATAACACTGGGCCTTGTACGGGAATAAACGGCGAAAACTGTGCCTGTGCAGGCCATGAAACCGTCGAGGAATATAACAAAAAAGTAAACGCTGCTATTGAAGAATTAGGCGATGCCCTGCCCACCTTTGCCATCCGCGACGCAGGCCGCACCGATGATGAGCATAGCTGCCTCTTGATTGAAAAAGGCAAATTTTACGGCATGGGTTATGTTTCACATTATTTTGATGTGGATAACCTGCAGCAGCTAAAAAATCACCTTACCCCCTATCCCGGAAATGACTATATAAAAGGGATGGTCGCGGGCTACGCTACAAAATTCCCCGAAAGAAAAGTGGTGTTTGTTTGACAAAGGAATTAAACTTACGAAGTTTTAAAAACTTCGTAAGTTGATGTTACTTCAAATACTTCCCAAACCAATCTATATACCGCTGTAGTCTGTCAACCTGGTAAGTTGGCACTTCTAACTCATGAAACTGGCCTTGGTAAAGTATCAACTCGGTAGATATGCCCTGCGATTTTAGCGCCTGGTACATTTGCTCGCCTCCGGCCGTTGGCACATTAAAGTCGCTCAACCCCGACATAAACAGCACCGGCGTTCTTATCCTGTCGGCATGGAAGAACGGGTACGATAATTTTATCCATTTATCCTGGCTTTTCCATGGGGCGCCTAATTCATTGTCATATTGCATCACCCATTCGTCCGAGCCATATACGGTCAACTGAAGCGCGCTTCCTGCACCACTTGCCGCCGCTTTAAAACGCGTATCGGTAGCAATAGTATAATCGGTGAGGATGCCGCCATAGCTCCAGCCGCTGATGCCTAAACGGTCGGGATCGGCAATGCCTTCTTTGACGAGTTCATCAACGGCGCCTAAGAGGTCTTTCACTTCTTTATTGCCCCAATCGGCATAGATAGCTTTGGTGTACGCCAGGCCGCGGCCTGTACTGCCGCGATAATTTACAGCTGCCACCGCATAGCCTGCGCATGCCAGTACCTGGCGTATTTCGTCAAATTCAAACTCATCCTGGTCGGTTGGGCCGCCATGGATAAATAAAATAAAGGGCAGCTTTTTGTTAACCAGGCTATCAGGCGTGTACAGTATGCCCGAAACCGCGGTTCCATCACTACTTTTTGACTGGAAGCCTTTCACATAAGCCAGTTTTACTTTACTTAGCCATTGCTGCTGGTGGAAAGTCAGCCTCCGCAGCTTACCGCTTTCCAGTGCAAACAATTCGGCCGGCAAATAAGGGTTGGTCATTTTCACCACCCAATTATTATCCGAACGGGCGATCAGGTTTTCAAAACTGCATTCTTTGCCATCATTGATCTTTGTAACCTTCTCGTCCGCAAGGCTGTATTGAGCTATATACCTTATCCGGTCGTCGCTTATCAGGTAAATAATGCTTTTACTATCCTTGCTCCAGGCCGGGTTACTTGCGGGACGATCAACATCAAGTGTTAATGGCTTAGTATTTTTGCCGTCAGCATCCATCAGACATAAAACATCGTGCTGATATATGTAATACTCACCATCACTTGTCGAACGTAAGTACCCGATGTGTTTACCGTCAGGGCTCCACATTGGGTTAATATCATGTCCTTTCCAGGTCGTTAGCTGTTTTACAGCTCCGCCGTGCCGGGCTTCAACGGTAAAAATATCCAAGTTGTCATTTCTATCGGGATCGGCGGTATGATTGCTAACAAATGCTACCATCTTGCCGTCTGGCGACCATACCGGGGAAGCATCGTCATTTTCGCCGGCGGTTAGCGTATCCACTTTTTTTGAAGCAATATCGAACAAGTATAAATGTGTTCGTCTGTGCTGCAGGTAGCCCTCAATGTCCTGTTTAAAATGATAACGGTCAATTTTTATAACCGGCGGCGTTTTAGGTTCAGTTTTACCGCCATTTTCAGGCTCTTTTATGGCCAACACCAACTTTGAAGCATCAGGCGACCAAGCATAATCCGCCAGCTCACCTTTTATATCGGTCAGCTTTTTCCCTTCACCTCCCCTCCTGTCCATCAACCAAACCTGCGAGCCGTTAGTTGATTCTCTTTCCGATAAAAAAGACAAATATTTATTATCCGGGCTCCATTTGGGGGCTGTTGCCGACTCAGTTCCGTGGGTTAGCTCAATACTTTCCTTTCCGTCCCAGCTTTGCATCCATAAATGGGTAACGCTTTTATTTTTGGCGGTATCTACGCCAGCCAGTTCATAAGCTACCCATTTACCATCCGGCGAAAGCGCCGGGTTGCTTAGGGTTGGGATAAAGTTTAAATCGGATGGTGCAAATGGCTTTTGGGTCGTTTGTCCAAAGGCATGATTACTTAAAGAGGTGATAAAGACAAAGAGTAAAAATTTCTTCATAAAACAATGGCTATCAATTCTAAAAAGGACCGAAAAAAACTTAAAGTTTCTGTTTCTAATCTCTAACCCCTATTTCAAATACTTATCATACCATGCAATATACCGCTGCAATCGGTCAACCTGATAACTTGGTTTACTAATGCCATGGAAGCTATTCGGGTAAAGTATCAATTCGGTAGTTATACCCTGTGATTTAAGGGCCTGGTACATTTGTTCGCTCCCTGCGGTAGGTACGTTAAAATCCTTTAGACCCGACATAAACAGCACAGGTGTTTTTATCCTGTCGGCATGAAAAAACGGGTAAGATAATTTTATCCATTTGTCCTGGTTTTTCCATGGGGCGCCAATCTCGTTGTCATACTGCAAAACATATTGGTCAATACCGTACATGGTAGTTTGCAGGCTGCTGCCCGCGCCGCTGGCCGCGGCTTTAAAACGCGTATCTGAAGCTATGGTGTAATTGGTAAGTATGCCGCCGTAGCTCCAGCCGCCAATACCTAGATGGTCGGGATCCGCAATCCCTTCTTTTACCACCTCATCAACCGCGCCTAACAGGTCCTTAACTTCCTTATTGCCCCAATCCGCATATATTGCCTTGCAATAATCGAGGCCGCGCCCATTGCTGCCGCGATAATTAACACCAATGACCGTGAAACCTGCCGACGATAATATTTGCCGGGTAGGGTCGAAACTAAATTCATCCTGCCCAACCGGCCCGCCATGAATAAACAATATCATGGGCAGCTTTTTGCGATTCACGCTGTCGGGCGTATAAACCAATCCCGAAACGTGCGTGCCGTCATTGCTTCTTGACTGAAAGCCTTCCACATGCGCAAGGCTAACAGTACTTAGCCATTGCTGCTGATGGAAAGTCAACCGGCGAGTCTTACCGTTTTCAAGCGCATACAATTCTGCAGGTGTATAGGGATTGCTCATTTCTATCAGCCAGTTGCCGTCCGGATTTGCTTCTATACCGCCAACCGAGTACTCCCCTTTTATAACAGGTGCCATTTTGCCGCTTGCCACATCATAAGCATCCACGTACCTTGCGCGGTCATCAGCCACTAAAAAGGCAATCGTTTTACTATCCTTGCTCCATCTGAAAGATGTAACCGGCCTGTCGAGTTGTTGCGTAACCAGCTTGTTATTTTTTCCGTCGGCATCCATCACACATAAAATTTCCTGGTCATACATCATGTAGTCGGCATCGCTGGTAGATCGTAAATAGGCAATGTATTTACCGTCCGGGCTCCAGTGCGGCGCCCCGTCACGACCCTTCCATGTGGTAAACTGGCTGGCCACAGCCTTGGGTTTGGCATCGATCACAAAAATATCGTCATTGTCATTCCTTTCGGGACCGGCGGAATGGTTACTTACAAAAACAATTTGCTTACCATCGGGCGACCACTCTGCTGCGCCCTCATCGGTGTCGCCTTTTGTCAGTGTATCCAGTTTTTTTGTGCCGATATCAAACAAGTATAAATGCGGATGCCGGTGCAGCAAATAGCCTTCCACATCTTGCTTAAAATGATAACGGTCAATTTTTATAGGGTCTGGAGTTTTCGGTTCTTTTTTACCGCCATTTTCCGGGTCATTAATCGTTAGCAAAAGCTTACCCGCATCAGGCGACCACAAATAGTCGTTAATATCGCCTTTTATATCACTAAGCTTTTTTCCTTCTCCGCCCCTGCGGTCCATCAGCCATATCTGTGAACCGTTTTTTGAATCGCGCGAGGAAATAAACGAAAGGTATTTGCCATCGGGGCTCCATTTTGGCGATGAAGCCGGTTCGTCGCCGTAAGTAAGCTGGATGGATTGCGTACCATCCCAGCTTTGCATCCATAGATGCGATACCCGGCCGTCTTTGGCGGTGTCAACCTCCGAAAGGTCATACGCAACCCATTTGCCATCCGGCGAAACCTGGGGGCTGCCCAGCGTTGGGATACGGTAAACATCAGTCGGCTGTATTGGTTTTTTGGTTTGCTGGGCGAAGGTAAAACAAGCGGCAAACAAAGCTGTGATAAGCAGTAAGTGTTTCTTCATTTTTTTATCAAATCGTAAGAGGTTGTAATTTAGCAATTACCACGAAAAAAGCCAATGCTAACTATAAAAACTTAGTTTTAAATGGCGAAGCCCCCACGGGGTCTCTGAAAAACAAATATTATCCGAATTAAACTTCCTAAGTCTCTGTGCCGATTCGTAAATCGTAAATCTAAATTCGTAATTCAGACCACTCCAGCTTTTTCCAATTCCGCTTGCATCTGTTGCCGCATATTCAGGGCCTCGGCCCGTGCCGCTTCGGCAAAATCTTCGCCGTTCGACGCATAGATGATCGAACGGGATGCATTTACGATTAACCCGCAATCCTTATTCATACCATAATGGCAAACATCGGCGAGGCTGCCGCCTTGTGCCCCTATGCCGGGAACCAGTAAAAAATTATCCGGCGCGTATTTTCGGATGTTTGTAAACTCGGTGCTTTTGGTAGCACCTACCACATACATTATCCGGTCAGCGCTGGCCCAGGTATTTGCCTTCTTTATAACGGCCTCGTATAACAATCCCCGGTCGGTTGTTAGGTATTGAAAGTCCTTACTGCCTGCGGACGAGGTAAGCGCCAGCAGGACCACCCATTTACCGGGGTAGGCTAAATAGGAAGTAACCGCGTCATGTCCCATATAAGGCGAAACGGTTATCGCGTCAAAACTCATACCCGAGGCTCTTTCATCAAAAAAAGCTTTGGCATACATTTCAGAGGTATTGCCCATATCGCCGCGTTTGGCATCTATTATGCTTAAACAATCTTTTGGCAGGTATTTCCAGGTATCAATCAAACTTTGCAGACCTTTTACGCCCCTGCTCTCGTAAAACGCTGCATTGGGTTTGTAGGCAACGCAAAGGTCATTGGTTGCGTCTATGATCCGCTTGTTAAACTCCAATACCGGATCAGGATATTCTTTTAAAAATGCAGGGATCTTTTCGATATCGGTATCAAGGCCCACACATAAGAATGATTTTTTTTGTTTGATCTGGTTGATTAGCTGCAGGCGGGAAATCATTAATGCGGTTAATTTTGTGAATGCACAAAAAAACTAAAAATTAGCTTAAGTGCTAGCTTATCCAGGATATTTTTTTAAATAGTTTGAATTTCTAAATTAATTGTTTACAATTGCAGTGTTTTCCGTTGAATTTTTCTTGCACTAAAGAAACAATTTAAAACTCCAGGTTATTTTATTAATTATTTTACATGGGTTTAGATGTTGCATAAACAAAGCTGCAAAACAAATTTCTTTCATATAAACACATCCATGTGTAACCATATAAATAAAATTTGCTGAAAGATATTGAAATCCTGCACACAAGCAGAAAGCTTAAAAGCCGTTTAAAAACGGCACAATCCTTGAGTACTGTTGAAAATAAATACGGCCACAAAAAAATATTCTAATTAGAAAATCCTTTTGAATTATAATTCATAATATGTTTGATACAAACGAATTGAACGACAAACTCGTTTCAGAGTTGCGCGAAATTGCAAAAAATTTAGGTATAGCCGAAGCTGACGATCTTAGAAAAGCTTCACTGATCAGCAAAATTGTTGAGCAGGAGCAGTTGATCGAAGCAGCCCGGACCCAGCAAAAAACTGTAAACACCATTTACACGCCAAAAAACGCCGCACCGGCTGAAACCACAGAAAAAGTCCGTAAAAGAATACGTACCATAAAAAACAGTAATGAGCCACGGATAGAAGTCCCTTTAGATGACACCAATTTGTTTGATATGCAGGATGACGAACCGGTGGATGAAGCGGATGATGTAATACCGGAAATAACAGAAGAAGATGGGTCGTTAGCGCAGGCCGGCGAGGACGGCATGAAATCCGAAGAAGAATCATCCGAAGTCCGTCCGCAAAAAATTGAGAGGCGCGTAAATAATCAAACCTCACAGCAAAAAAACCAGGAGCCGCCAATAAACCTTGATTTTGATAATGTTATTGTAAACGAAGGCGTATTGGAAATTATGCCTGATGGTTACGGCTTTTTGCGCTCATCCGATTATAATTATCTTACATCGCCCGATGATATTTATGTGTCTCAATCGCAAATAAAGCTATTTGGCTTAAAAACAGGTGATACCGTGCGCGGCAGCATCAGGCCACCTAAAGAAGGTGAAAAATACTTTCCTTTAGTGCGTGTTGAAGCTATCAACAGCCGCGTACCCGCCGAGGTGCGTGACCGCGTCCCCTTTGATCACTTAACGCCGCTTTTCCCGTCAGAAAAATTAAGCCTGTTTACTGATGCCGGCAATTATTCAACCCGCATTATGGACCTTTTTTCACCAATAGGCAAAGGTCAGCGCGGTTTAATTGTTGCGCAGCCTAAAACCGGTAAAACAATGCTGCTAAAAGATGTGGCCAACGCTATTGCCAGGAACCACCCCGAAGTTTACCTGATCATATTACTGATTGATGAACGGCCGGAAGAAGTAACGGATATGGCCCGTAGCGTTCGTGCTGAAGTGGTATCGTCGACATTTGACGAACCTGCGGAGCGCCACGTGAAAATTGCTAACATCGTTTTGGAAAAAGCAAAACGTATGGTCGAGTGCGGCCATGACGTAGTTATTCTTTTAGACTCAATTACCCGCCTTGCCAGGGCCTATAATACGGTTGCACCGGCATCAGGTAAAATATTATCTGGTGGTGTCGACGCTAACGCATTGCATAAACCAAAGCGCTTTTTTGGTGCAGCCCGTAATATTGAAGACGGCGGCTCATTAACCATCATCGCCACAGCCCTTACAGAAACCGGCTCGAAAATGGATGAGGTTATATTTGAAGAGTTTAAAGGCACCGGTAATATGGAACTTCAACTCGACCGTAAATTATCAAATAAACGTATATTCCCTGCCATTGATATCACCGCATCAAGTACACGCCGCGATGACCTGCTGCTTGACCGCGATACATTGCAGCGTGTTTGGATACTTCGCAATCACCTTGCGGATATGAACTCGCAGGAGGCAATGGAATTTTTGCAATCCCAGATAAGAGGTACCAAAACGAATGAAGAGTTCCTGATCTCTATGAACTCTTAATTGATTTCGGAGTTTCGATTTCGGATTTAGGAGAAGAACATTATTTCAGATTTTGTGTATTATATAATATATAAATCACGGAATACGTTCTTAAGTAAAAAACAAAATCCGAAATCGAAAAAAGTCAGAAATCCGAAATCGAAAAAATCTTAATACCTTCATACCGGGATGAACTCACGCCTCAAAAAACACTTGCCCAATGCAATTACCTGCGCAAACCTTTTTAGCGGGTGCATAGGGATCGTTTTAGCGTTCAAAGGCGAGCTTATTGCAGCCGCTTATGCAATTTTCCTTTCGGCTATTTTTGATTTTTTTGATGGTCTCGCGTCGCGTGTGCTTAAGTCATTCTCAGGTATAGGTAAAGACCTCGATTCACTGGCCGATATGGTAAGTTTCGGGGTGCTGCCGGCGGTGATCATGTACCAACTTTTCTTACAGGCCCGTCAAATTGATAATGTAAGCCCCTGGTTAAACTTCATTGCATTTTTAATACCTGTATTTTCGGCATTAAGGCTGGCAAAATTTAATGTAGATACACGGCAGGCCGAAAATTTTATTGGAATGCCAACTCCGGCCAACGCCATCCTGATTGCTTCGTTTCCTATTATTATCGGGCATCATAACAGGTATTACACACCCTATTTATTAAATCCCTATGTGCTCTCATGCTTTGTAATTGTAATGTGCACTTTACTGGTACTCGAAATGCCAATGATGTCATTAAAATTTAAAAACAAAGATTTTAATAAAAACATTTATCGCTATTTATTGCTGCTCTTTTCGGCGATTTTAATACTATTTTTTAAATTTGCGGCGGTACCGGTAGTGATATTGATCTATATTATCTTATCAATAGTCCAATTCAAATTCGCGCATGACCCCATTATGAGCAGCAATAGCATAAACAATGCTCATGATAGCCCTGCCTGAGCTGGTGGCCTGTAAAATGAAATATCTGGCTGTTGACAGCGATAAAACAATTTGTACACAAAAACAAAACCATATAATGAAAACGTTCCAGGCCGAAATAGACGTAATGCCAAAAAAAGAAATACTCGACCCGCAGGGAAAAGCAGTAACCGGGAGTATGAAAAACCTCGGCTTAGCCGAAATACAAAATGTGCGTATCGGTAAACATATCACTCTTGAAATTGAAGCCGATAATGCCGAAACCGCCCACAGCAAAATAGACCAGGCCTGCAAAAACCTATTGGCAAACCTTATTATGGAAAGCTATAGTTTTAGGGTGGAGGAAGTTGGGGTTTAGAGATTAGTGATTGGAGATTAGTGGTTAGTGATTAGCTAAAAGTTTAAAGCAAAAAGCTTAAAGCTGTAACAGATGACCATTACTTTATTTTCGGACAGTATATTAATCTCTTCTATATAGCTAAGTTATTTTTTACCAAAACATCTATAGCAGCTTCTTTCGGACTTCCGGACTAATCACTGATCTCTAACCACCAACCTCCAGATCCGCCTTTATTTTTTCGAGCGTAACTATATTGGTGGAGATCACTTCTTTTACTTCATAAAATTTTGACAATAGCAATTCCGGGTCCGGGGCGCCAGCCTTTGCCATCAGTTCAATTTCCTGCATTGTTGCCTGGCTTACCGGCATGCCAAAAAAACCAAGATTGGGTTTTAATTTATGCGAAACCTGGGCGGCAAGCGGCCAGTCCTTATCAGCCAATGCTGTGGTGATCGTTTGCAGCATCTCGGGCGTGTGGTGCAGGAACATATCAATTGATTCAACGACAAACTCATTACTGCCATCGGCAATATCATATAAAAACGAAAGATCGAGATCTTGCCCCGGTAAAATGTGTGACATATAAGGATTTATAATTTTCCAAAATTATAATTTTTTTACGATTAAGCCACCTTTAAGTTGCTTTTTAAGGTGTAAAATGTTACTTTTTAGCACCGGATGCACTAAACCGGGCGCAATTTCGGCCAGGGGCGCCAATGTGAACAGTCTATTATGCAATTCAGGATGAGGGATTTGAAGGCCCGGCTCATTAATAATGGCGTCTCCGTAAAACAAAATATCAATATCAATAGTACGCGACCCCCATTTCTCACCGCGGCTTCTCCCCAATACACGCTCAATGTTCAGTATTTTTTGAAGAATTATTTGCGCAGGCAGATCGGTTTGCAACATCACCACCTGGTTAAGATAATCCGGCGCATCCGTTTTACCCCATGATTGTGTTTCATATACCGACGAGATTTTTAACACCGGGGAAATATCTTTTTCGATATGCTCAATTGCCTCTTTTAGAAACAAATGCCTGTTGCCCAAGTTACTTCCCAGCAATAAAAAAACATTAATCATGTTGTAACAAATATTATCGACAAGGCTCTTAATGTTATACCATGTTGAATTACTAAGTTTGCATAGTTAACAGATTTATAACATTTAATGAAACAATTCTTCAAATTTGTCCTGGCCAGCATGGTTGGGGTCCTTATAATAAGTGCAATACTCATATTTATAGTTATCGGTATTATTGTTGCGGCAAGTAGCGAGAAAACTGTTGAGGTTGAGCCAAATTCAGTTTTGCAAATATCACTCAACTACCCGATAACTGAACGCACCCCTGATAACCCCCTCTCCGGCCTCAGTTTTTTGGGTATAGACGGGGATAAAACCATCGGACTTAACGATATACTCGCTAATATTAAAAAAGCAAAAACTGATAGTAATATTAAAGGTATATTCCTCGATCAGAGCTATGTGATAGCCGGTCAGGCAACAACAGAAGAAATTCGCAATGCGCTTATCGACTTTAAAAAATCAGGTAAATTCGTTATTGCCTATTCCGAAATTTATACACAGAGCTTTTATTACCTGGCATCGGTGGCCGACAAGGTTTATATAAACCCAAAAGGCATTTTTGAATTTCATGGCTTTAGCTCCGAGATCACCTTTTTAAAAGGCGCCCTTGATAAATTGGGCATCGACGTGCAGATCATAAAAGTAGGTACCTATAAAAGTGCCGTCGAGCCTTTTTTCCTTACCAAAATGAGCGATGCCAACCGTTTGCAGGTTAATTCGTACTTAGGTTCGCTTTACGACCATTTCTTAACGCAAATCAGCGCGAGCCGCAATATTAATAAGGACTCGCTTTTTAACTACGCTAACGAGTTAAAGATCCGGCTTCCTGAAGATGCACTAAAATACAAGCTGGTTGACGGCCTGAAATATAAAGATGAGATTTTAGCCGAGCTTAAGCAACTTACCGGAGCTGATTCAAAAGATGACCTCAAAAGCGTTGAATTGGCTGATTATACCAAGGGTGAAACAAAAAAAGAAAGCGAAAAGAAGGAATCGAAAAACCGCATAGCAGTTGTGTATGCTTCGGGCGAAATTAATGGCGGCGATGGTGATGATAACACCATCGGGAGTGAAAGAATTTCGAAAGCGCTGCGCCAGGCACGACTGGACGATAAAGTAAAAGCGGTGGTTTTCCGCGTAAACTCACCGGGCGGGAGCTCACTGGCCTCGGATGTGATCTGGCGCGAAGTTATGCTTACAAAAAAAGTAAAGCCTATTATCGTTTCCATGGGCGACCTGGCTGCATCAGGCGGTTATTATATATCCTGCGCAGCTGATTCCATCATTGCCGAACCTAATACAATTACGGGTTCCATCGGGATTTTCGCTATCCTGCCCAACATGCAAAAGTTTTTTAATGACAAACTGGGTATAACTTTCGATGGCGTAAAAACCGGCAAATATGCCGACTTGGGCGACGTAAGTAGGCCCTTAACCCCCGAAGAAAAATCCATATTGCAAAGTGAAGTTAACCACGGCTATGATGATTTTACAAAAGCAGTAGCAGATGGCCGACATAAAACACAGGCCTACATCAACAGTATTGGCCAGGGCCGCGTGTGGACAGGCGAACAGGCAGTTAAAATAGGCTTGGTCGACCGGCTTGGCAATATTAATGATGCTGTAAAATCAGCGGCAAAGGAAGCGAAGATCAAAAATTACAAGTTGGTAGCCTATCCTGAACAAAAAAGCATATTTACCAAATTTGGCCAGGGCTTAACGGCTCAAATGAAAGCGCATTTCATGAAATCAGAACTTGGCGACAATTTTAAATACTACGAGCAGATAAAAGGCGTAACCCAAATGATGCGCACCCCGCAGGCCAGGCTGCCTTATGATATCGCGATCAATTAGGTTTTGAATATATTTCGATGTGGAAGCCGTTCTGTTTGGGATGGCTTTTGTATTTTTAAAAAAGTTATTGACTATGCAATATTCGTTAAACTTTCGCACATCACATGGTCAATTCTATGTCTACGACAAAAACTCAGATGGAGATACGAGCGCTAAGGGATTCTGGAGTGAGGATGCACTTAGTGATCGATTGGCCGTGTGGGATGGAATTTTAGCAGTTTTTACAGAGTGTTATGGTCTGGTTAAAGGGGAATTGCATTTATTGTCGGAACCCAGGAATTATATAAATTTGGATCAATACGATCATATTGTTGAAGCCGGATTAGAAGTCAAGTCAGGCACCATTCAAATTCTTGATTGCCCAAATTCATCTATTGAACAGGAAATTAAGGTTATTCCGGGACGTTATAGAGTTAGGGTTTATTCCATCAACCTTGCATCTGTCGTAGATGATAACGGTGACGATTTTTATCAGATAGAGATTTGGCCAGGCATCGCGACGGAAAGAAAAGTTTTGAAAAGATATAGCCGGGCTGCCAGTTGATATAAAAGAGGCATTATTTAACTTGCTTAAGATGCAGTATTTCGCCTTCATATCTTTCAGCTGCAATAGCCATAATTCCCAACTGTTCAATTTCTTCTGGCGTTAGAGACGACTCTCCTTTATTCATTAATTCATAAATAGCCATCATGGTTTCATTGTAGTTTTTATCTGTTGATATTATAAATACCTTTTCCATCTTAATTTTTATGCAATTAATAATTACAAAATTATTGAATATTACTTCGCCACAAAATAACCGCCCACAAATTCCGCCAATCCGTCCCGCTTTTGTATTTTTACGCCTTCAATTATAATATGGAAAATAAACCCATAGCCCGTAAGCTTCGCTTGTTGTCGCAACTGATGGAACTGCATAACGAGAATCCGTTTAAAATACGGTCGCTTGCAAATGCGGCTTTTAAAGTTGATAAACTGCCCTACCCTGCAGCAAGCAAATCTTTTGAAGAGTTGGAGAAAATTGATGGGATCGGCAAAAGCACCGCAGCTAAAATTACCGAGCTGTTGCAAACGGGCACCATTGCCGAAATGGAAACCCTGCTTGCCCAAACCCCCGAAGGCGTGGTCGAAATGATGGGCATTAAAGGCATCGGGCCAAAAAAGGTAGAAATAATATGGCGTGAGCTTGGCATTGAGAACGTGGGTGAGCTTTTTTATGCCTGCAACGAGAACCGCCTGGTGGAAGCAAAAGGTTTCGGCTTAAAAACACAGGATGATATTCGCAAGGCCATCGAGTTCAGGATGGCGAGCAATGGCAAGTTTTTGTACGCCCAGGTTCAGCCGGAAGCTAAAAAGCTGATCGACGAGATAAAAGGTATTTTCCCCGGTGCACTGGTGGAATTTGCCGGCGAGTTCCGCAGATGCTGCGAGATCATCAGCGAACTGACGATAGTTCTCGGTAGCCGCGATGAGGAAATTGCCTTTAATACACTTCGGCAATCTGAGCTCATCCGCAACATAAGCACGAACGAAAACCATATTTCGGGTGAGCTTGAAAATGGGCTATTGGTTGATATTATTTGCATAGATAAACGGCACTTTTACAGCGAATTGTTTGCACAAACCGGCGATGAAGAACACGTAAAGGCTGTTTTGACCAGGGCAGTTGATACGATAGACCAGCCCATCAGCGAAGAACATATCTACGAAAAAGCAAGCATGGATTTTGTACAGCCCGAACTGCGCGAAGGGATTGTATTTATTGAAAAGGCAGAAAAGAAAACTTTACCGCACCTGGTTACTTACCACGACCTAAAAGGCAGCCTGCACAACCACAGCACCTGGAGCGACGGGATAAACACCGTTGAGGAAATGGCCCTTTATTGCCGGGATGATTTGAAGCTGGAATACCTGGGCATGTGCGATCACAGCAAAAGCGCTTTTTATGCGAAGGGGCTTAGTATTGAACAGGTATTGCAGCAACAGGAAGAAATTGACCATCTCAATAAAAAATTAAACGGGTTCCATATATTTAAAGGTATCGAGTCAGATATTTTATACGATGGCTCGCTGGATTACCCGGACGAAATATTGAAACGCTTTGATTTTATTGTAGCTTCGGTACATTCCATCCTGAAAATGGAGGAAGAAAAAGCGACTTCGCGTCTTATAAAAGCAATTGAAAACCCATATACAACCATCCTCGGGCATCCGACCGGCAGGTTGTTGCTGAGCCGGAGCGGTTATCCTATCAACTATAAAAAAGTAATTGATGCCTGCGCGGTAAATAATGTGGTGATAGAGATCAATGCCAACCCGCTGCGGCTCGACCTCGACTGGCGCTGGCACCAATATGCACTTGATAAAGGGGTTTGGTTATCCGTCAACCCCGATGCCCACCGCCGCGAAGGGTTTTTAGATATGCATTATGGTATATTAGCAGCGCGAAAGGGCGGCTTATACAAGGAAAGATGCCTGAATGCGTTATCATTGCAGGAAATTACGGCGTTTTTTGAGAAAGCGAAGGGCGGGAGGTGAAAGCTGAAAGCAGAAAGCTAAAGATTCGTAGCAAATCTAATGACCGTTGACTAATGACCAACCCACCAATGAACTAATGAACTAGTGAACTAATGAACCTGATAGATAAAGTACGATCCATCCAGTTAGCACAAAAACAGCCTTCGGTACTGGTTATCGGCGACTTTATGATCGACCATTATATTTGGGGCAGCGCAACCAGGTTATCCGCGGAAGCGCCTGTGCCTATCGTGAATGTAAAAAATGAGTCGACTACATTGGGTGGCGCAGGGAACGTTGTTCAAAATTTGGTTGCGCTTGGCGCGAAAGTTACCGTGGCGGGCGTAATTGGTGATGATGCAGCAGGTAACCAGCTTATTGAAATACTGGAAAGCGAAGGCGTTAAGACCGATACCATAATTAAGGATAATACCCGGTCGACGACCGTTAAAACCCGTATTTTGGTTGGCAGCCATCAAGTGGTAAGGGTGGATAGGGAGGTTACGGACGCAGTTTCGCAGGAATTTGAAGATGAACTGATAGAAAAGCTAGGCGCAAATATTGATAGTTCCGATATAGTGATCTTGTCCGATTACAACAAAGGATTATTTGCACCCGGGCTAACGCAACGATTGATCAAAATTGCAAATGAGCGTGGGAAAAAGGTAGTTATTGATCCAAAAGGTTTAAATTACGAAAAATACAGGGGCGCCTATATCATAAAACCCAACCGGAAAGAGCTTGCTGAGGCTGCTAAAACCGAAAAAATAAGCGGTATTGCCGATCTGCAACATGCGGCCAAAACCATTTTTCAGCAAACCGGGGCAACTTACCTGATCGTTACACTATCCGAAGAAGGTATGGCAATTGTTACCGAACAAACCAGTAAATTACTGCCGGTAAAAGCTACAGAAGTTTTTGACGTGACAGGTGCAGGCGACACGGTTATTGCGGCGATTGCTTATTTTATAGCTCTGGGCCTGCCGGTTGACGAGGCCTGCGAACTGGCCAACCACGCCGCCGCTATTGTAATAAGGCATATTGGAAGCGCTACCACTACTATTGATGAAATCATAAAAAACATGGGGGGGCATTAGTCATTAGTCATTGGTAATTTGGTCATTAAGTCATTGGTAATTAACAAAATAAAAATCCAAATAAATAACAAATCCGATCCCGATAGCTATCGGGACGAGATTCCCAAATCCGAAATATAAAATAAATCCGATCCCGATAGCTATCGGGACGAAATTCCGAAATCCGAAATTCAAAAAAATGGTTATCGAAGAACTTAAAGAACATCAGCAGCTGATACAAAAAGTAATTGACCTGCTTGGCGGCGATATTGAAAAGGGTTGTGAGCTTATTACCGCCGCTATAAAAAATGGTCGTAAGGTACTGCTGGCCGGTAACGGGGGCAGTGCCGCGGATGCGCAACATATCGCGGCTGAACTAAGCGGTCGCTTCGTAAAGGAGCGTAAGGCGCTCCCGGGTATTGCTTTAACTGTTGATACCTCCGCCCTAACCGCCATAGCCAACGATTACGGGTATAATCATGTATTTTCGCGGCAGGTGGAGGCTTTGGCACAACCGGGTGATTTATTTATAGGTATATCAACCAGCGGCAATAGCCAGGGGATATTGAATGCTATTGAAGCTGCAAAAAAAATGGGCTGTAAAACTTTGGGCTTTTCGGGCAGGGATGGCGGTAAAATGAATGGTATCTGCGATTTGAACATTGTTGTACCTTCTGACGTAACTGCCCGGATACAGGAAATGCACATCCTGATAGGTCATATACTTTGTAAAGCTGTTGACGAATTGTTTTAGCATTCCCACCAGACTTACGAAGTCTTCGAGACTTCGTAAGTCTAAACCTTTCAATGATGAGAAGCGATATTGAAAAAACGCTGTTAAGTAAAATAACTGACCTGCTTTCACTAAAAAGTAAGGCCGCTGCGTGGCAAAAAGAAGGTAAAAAGGTGGTTTTTACTAATGGTGTTTTCGATCTGTTGCACATTGGCCATATCACTTACCTCGCAAAAGCATCGGAAATGGGTGATAAACTTATCATTGGGCTTAATTCTGACAGTTCGGTAAAACGCATAAAAGGCGAAGACCGCCCGGTGAATGATCAAAACAATCGTGCTGCCTTATTGGCCGCCTTGTTTTTTGTTGATGCGGTTGTTGTTTTTGAAGATGATACGCCCCTTAACCTGATTAGCACTTTAATGCCTGATGTACTCGTGAAAGGATCTGATTATTCCGTTGAAAATATTGTTGGCGCTAAGGAAGTTGTCGCCAATGGCGGTGAGGTTAAAACCATTAACTTTGTTGAGGGATATTCTTCCACATCTATCATCGAAAAGATCAGGAACCAGATCACCTGACAAATAAAATTCTGCCATGAAGATATTGGTGATCCGCTTTAGTTCAATGGGTGATATTATTTATACTACTCCCGTTGTACGCTGCCTGAAAAAGCAATTGCCTGGGGCCGAGGTTCACTTTTTAACCAAAGCAGCCTTTAAATATATTTATGATAACAACCCTTACGTTGATAAGCTGCTTCTGCTAAAGCAGACCCTTGCCGAAACTATTGCCGATTTAAAAGCCGAGAACTACGATTATATCATCGACCTGCATAATAATTTACGTACTGCACTCATAAAATTAAATGTACATGCAAAATCCTCAACGTATAAAAAACAGCGCATACGCAAATGGCTTAGTTTAAAATTTAATTTGAGGCTTGTGCCGCCGGTTCATTTGGTTGAACGCTACATGCAGGCAGTTACCTTTTTAGGCGTAAAAAATGATGAGCAGCCCATTGATTATTACATTAAAACCGACCACAAGCTAAGCAAGTTGTTGCCGCCCTCCCACCAAACTAACTATGCTGTTTTTATCATTGGCGCAACGCATTTCACCAAGCGTATGCCTAATGAAAAGATCGTTGCCATATGCAAGGGCTTGAACCTTCCAGTTGTTTTGCTCGGTGGGAATGATGTAAAAGCTAACGGGGATGAAATCGCATCAAAAACAAGCAATGTTTACAATGCCTGTGGCATAACTACACTGGATGAATCTGTTTTCCTGGTATCAAAAGCCAGCAGCGTGATCGGTTTTGATACCGGTTTAACCCATATTGCCGAAGCTTTTGACAAACCCATAGCGTCCATCTGGGGCGGCACGGTACCTGAACTATTGGGTGTGCAGCCTTATAAAGTGAAGGAAATTTTAGTGGCCGGGATCGAGCTGCCCTGCCGGCCCTGCTCGAAATTTGGCCTGGAAAAATGCCCGCTTGGCCATTTTAAATGCATGAACGACATGCCTGTAGCGCCTATAATTGATTTCGCGAATAATGAAGCCGCTTCGCAAACAGATAAATTTAGCCCTGATAAAAACTAATGTGCACCTGCAGGCGTTTAGATAATGGTAACTATGTTAATAACATTTTTTGGTAAAATGGGATTTATTGGGCCTCTTTTCTTTAATTTAGCTTATGAAACCATCGTGAGCTGATATTGAAAAAACAATAGAATAGCCCTGGTAGCTTCAATGCCTTTAAAAACAGATCACTATCATGAAAAAGTTGCTATTGATACGGCATGCCAAAGCAGAAAAGGAAACTTCCGTTAAGGATATAGAAAGGCCTTTGAAGTATATTGGCATACAGGACGCTGCTTTTATGGCCGGAAAGTTAAAGGATGACTCACGGATCCCGCAAATTATAGTAAGCAGCCCCGCATTACGTACAAAAACAACCGCCGAAATATTTGCCGACCACCTTTTACTGCCCGATCCCGAGTTGAATAAGGCAATCTATGAAGCCAGCCAGCAAACCTTACTGCGCGTTATCAATCAATTACCTGCTCAATATAATTTTATCGCACTGGTAGGACATAATCCAGGCATAAGCCAGATACTTTATTACCTAACCGGTGAAGTAAAGGAAGTGCACACCAGCGCCATAGCAGAAATTGATTTCGAAGCCAAAGATTGGGCGTCGATAAGCGGCGGCACCGGCAAATTGGTTTACTTCAGTTGGCCAAAGGGATAGAGGTTAGTGATCAAAGGTTGGAGATTGGTTGAAGTTGGCATCGAATCTAAAACCCCCACTGCTATTTTTTTCTTCCGGACTTTCCGACTTCCGGACTCAACTAATCTCTAATCTCCGGTCTCTAATCTCTAACACAAACAATACGTTTTCCCGGGTAATGATCTTATATAGCCCTGCATTTCCATATTCAGCAAATTCATAGCTAATTTACTGGTGGCCATGTTGGTTTTTATGGTAAGGTCATCAATAGGTAATGGTGTTTTGTGCAGCCTTAAAATATCAAATATCAATAGTTCATCCGTTGACAGATCAATTGGAAGCAGCAATTGCTCGACAACCGGTTTTGTGTTGTCTGCTTTTTCCCAGCCTAAAATATAAGCCAGGTCCGCTGCACCGGTAAGCAAAGCGGCTTTATTATTGCGTATCAAAAAATTACAGCCTTCCGAATAATCGTCACCTATTCTGCCCGGAAAGGCAAAAACATCACGGTTATAGGAGTTTGCTATTTCCGCCGTGATCAAAGCACCCCCTTTTATGCTGGCCTCCACCACTATGGTGGCGTCGGCAATCCCGGCGACGATCCGATTGCGCTGCGGAAAGTTCTCCCGGTCGGGTATAGTGCCTGAAGGGTATTCAGTTATTAAACCACCATTCTCCACCATTTTTTCTGCGGTTGAACGGTTTTGACTGGGATATATCCTGTCGAGCCCGTGGCCGAGCACACCCAGCGTGGGCAGGTTCAATTTCAAGCATTCTTTGTGGGCCGCAACGTCGATCCCTAATGCCAGGCCACTTACTATTAAAACATTATAAGGCTGCAATTCCTCTATCAGTTGCTTGCAAAGGTGTTTTCCGTACTCTGTAGCGTTACGCGTGCCTACGACACTTATAATATGCCGCGAATTCAGGTTGGCATTTCCTTTAGCATATAGCAATACAGGCGAATCGTTACAGTTTTTTAACCGCTTTGGATACCTGCCGTCGGTATAAAAAACAACCTCTACATTATTCTTCTCGATAAACTTCAATTCTTCCTCCGCCCTGCTTAGCGCCGCGCCCATATCCATTTGTTCAACAGTCTTCCCGCCAATCCCGGGCACTTTCAACCACTTGGACCTCGGTGCGTTAAAAACTCCTTCGGCGCTGCCAAAGTAGCTAACCAGGGATTTGGCCAGCGTCGGGCCGATGTTTTTTACAAAAGTTAAAGCTACCTGGTGAAGTTGTGACATAGCACAAATTAATGTGCAAATGTGCGGATATGCAAATGTGCAGACGAAATAATATAAAGGATGGGGGCCAAATTGTGGGTTAAAAAATTATTTATACTAATCCCGGTAAATCGACGGAGTTCCTGTAAATTCTGCCGCTGCAATTTTTTGTATAATAATTTCCTTTTTAATACCTTAGATTATAGTTTAATGAACTTAACCTGTTTTGATTTTCCGCTGCAATTCACAATAACATTAAAACTATTGATATGCTGTTAAACAATGAAAAACCCGTCGGTAGCAAAAAGTATTACTGCATACTTTTATTAAGTTTTGGTTTAACAATTTTAGGGGCAAAAGCCTTTGCCCAGGCACCTCCGCCGCCCCCGCCGCCGCCTGGCGAGTTGTTTAATAAGATTAACCCGTTTAAGAAAAATAAAAAAGGTAAGGATTCAATTAAAAAAAAGGACACAGCCAAAGTAGTCCCCGCCCCTGCCGGGCCTCCGGGTGGCCCCCCGCCGCCGCCCAATCCGCTAAATTTGTTTAAGAAAAAGAAAAAGGATACCAGTAAAACATCGGCGCCCCCGAGAAAATCGGTATAATCAAAATCAAAAATCAGTGTGACCGTACAAAAATTGGTGGAATCAACAAGCGATATATACCATCTGTTTTGTCTCAAAAAACTCCTCTTCAAAATAATCTTTGAGATAAAACTGCCGCACCTTTAACCCCGATTCAGCTATTTCTTCGGCAAGATCGCCGCCTTTCAGGTAGAATATCCCGTTTGGAAAAGTATTTTTCGATGTTTTGTCAAATTTATTTTTTACCCATGGATAAAATTCTTTCAACCTGGTTACCGCTCTTGATATTACAAAATCAAATTTTTCATTGATATCTTCAGCACGCTGATGCGAGGCCTCAACATTTTTTAAGCCCAAAGCCTTCGCCACCTCCTGCACTACTTTTATTTTTTTGCCGATTGAATCAACGAGATGAAACTGCGTCTTCGGGAATAAAATAGCCAGCGGAATGCCGGGGAAACCGCCGCCTGTACCTACGTCCAAAACTTTTTCGCCGGGTAAAAAGGAAATAACTTTTGCAATGCCTAAGGAGTGGAGTACATGCCTTTCAAACAGCATATCAATATCCTTGCGGGATATAACGTTGATCTGGTTATTCCAGTAGCTGTATAATTCGGGTAAGCGGTTAAATTGCTGAAGCTGCTGAGCGGTAAGCGACGGGAAATATTTTATTAAAATATCAGATGTCATCCCTGTTAAAACGGTTGATGATATTGCCAAGCAGGTACCTCGCCCTGAATAATTGCGCTTTAACCGTCCCTAAAGGCAAATCAAGCTGCTGGGCTATCTCCTCGTACGACAATTCATCGAAATAACGCAGCGTGATCAGGTTGCGGTACCGCGGGGGCAAACTTTCTATCAGTAATTTTAATTCCTGGGTTTGCTGCTTTTTTATAGAAACTTCTTCGGGGTTAAGTACATCTGCCTTTATTTGCAATTGTTTTTCTTCGCCATCATCATCCATCATCCCGTGGATGGACATTGTATTCAATTTTTTTTTCCTGATAAAGTCGATACAATTATTGGTGGCAACGCGGAACAGCCAGGTGCTGAAAGCGTAATCGGGCTGGTACTTGTCCAGTTTTTCAAAGGCTTTGGCAAAGGTTTCAACGGTAAGGTCCATCGCATCCTCTTTGTTATTGACCATTTTCAACACCATAAAATAAATGGAGTCCTTATACCTGTGCATCAGGTCGGCGTACGATTTTTGGTCACCCTGGCGGGCTTTAACAACAAGGTGGAAATCGTTTTTGGCGTTTTCGGTAAAATTCGAATTTATTTCCATTTAGTAGTTTTTATAAAGGAGCCGGTGAGTCCAAAAATGTTTAAATAAATGTAATAAATCATATCCAATATTGGCAAATACCATAACAAATATTTCCCATCTAAACGCTTAAATAGTTTACGATATATAATTACCTGGAAAATCACCCTAAACATAAACAAACCAAGCGCTAACAATGTTTCAAAGTTGAAAAATAGGCACAATGTTAATAAAATGTAGAACAGAAAACCGCTTAATGCATCCAAACTAAGCATTCGCCGGTGCCTGCTTTTGTATATCTTCCCGACGCCAAAGTGCCGTTTTTTTTGCCGGTACCAATCCGTTAATGAAGTTTTCGCGTCTGTATAAGTAAATGCATCGTGATGTATTTCTATCGCTGTATTGTCCGACGTGGCGTTTTGATTTACAAACAGGTCATCATCGCCCGATAAAACATGCATATGCGCGGCAAAACCCTTGGCGCTAAAAAACAAAGTCTTGGTATAGGCTAAGTTGCGGCCAATGCCCATATAGGCATCACCGTTTATGGCGGCCGACAAATAATTTATGGCTGTTTTTATAGTTTCGAAACGAATGAACCGGTTCAGGAAATTTTTTGACCGTTTATAAGGCGAATAACCCAGGACAATCTCAGCAGGGCCGGTAAAGTTAGCGGCCATCCGGGTGATCCAATCGGCAGACGCGGGCCGGCAATCGGCATCGGTAAACAAAAGGTGCTCGTTTTTTGCCGCTTTTATCCCAAGCGTTAAAGCGAATTTTTTACCGGTTTTAAAACGGGCATGCTCTGTTATTGTTACGATCTTTAAACGCGGGTAAATGTCACTTAACTCAAGCAAAACCATATCGGATGAATCGAACGAGCAATCATTTACAACAACCACTTCAAAATCCGGGTAGTTTTGTTCTAATATCGATGGCAGATTTTCGCTCAAATTTTGAGCTTCATTACGTGCGCTGATGATTACCGATACCGGCACATTTACTGGAAGTAACTCTTCCAAAGGCTTATAACCGGTCAGCCTGCTCTGGTTATTTACAAGGAAATATAGCTGAACTATGAAACAGAACTGAAATAAAATAAATAGCGCCTCTTGTATGTACGTTTCCAAATTCTGGTATTGATGAAGGTGCAAAGTTGTTAATTTTTGTTGAGATATGTTGTAAGTATTGAAAAGGTTATGATAAGTGATGAGGGTTGGAGTAAGTTCTATTGGAATAAGTAGTAAATATTTAAGTGTTTTTCGGACCTTGTTGCCGACAACTCCAACAAGGGCGTAGCGTGAAGGGTGAAATAAAATCACTAAATTTGCAACCTTTCTGATGAAATTCAACTTAATAGCGCGAGATCCACTTTCAAAAGCCCGGGCGGGTGAAATTACAACCGACCACGGTATAATACAAACACCCATATTTATGCCGGTAGGCACTGCGGGCACCGTGAAGGCTGTACACCAGCGCGAGCTTAAAAATGATATTGATGCGCACATCATACTGGGCAACACCTATCATTTATATTTAAGGCCTGGTTTAGATACCCTGGAAGGCGCGGGGGGCCTGCACCATTTTATGGGCTGGGACGGGCCGATTTTAACGGATAGCGGCGGTTACCAGGTTTATTCGCTGACTGATGTGAGGAAAATTAAAGAAGAAGGCGTTACATTCCGGTCGCATATCGACGGCTCAAAACACTTGTTTACGCCCGAAAATGTGATGGATATACAGCGCATCATCGGTGCAGACATCATCATGGCCTTTGACGAATGTACACCCTACCCCTGCGAATACCTGTACGCAAAAAAATCAATTGAAATGACGCATCGCTGGCTTAAACGCTGCTGCGAACGCTTCGACAGTACAGCGCCAAAGTATGGCTACAGCCAAACTTTGTTCCCTATTGTACAGGGTTCGGTGTATAAAGACCTGCGCGTACGGTCGGCGGAGGTGATTGCATCGTATGAGCGTGAGGGTAATGCTATCGGCGGCCTTTCCGTAGGCGAACCTGCCGAAGAAATGTACGCGATGACAGAAATTGTTTGCAATATATTACCGGAGCAAAAACCGCGTTACTTGATGGGTGTGGGTACACCGGTTAATATATTGGAGAATATTGCTTTAGGAATTGATATGTTTGATTGTGTAATGCCTACTCGAAACGCGCGCAACGGAATGCTTTTTACAAAAGAGGGTATTATAAATATCAAGAATGAAAAATGGAAAAATGATTTTTCGGCTATAGAAAGCGATAGCAGCCTGTTTGCTGATACCGCATATTCAAAAGCCTACTTGCGCCATTTAATTCATTCGGGCGAGATGTTAGGCGCGCAGATAGCTACATTGCATAACCTGCATTTTTATTTGTGGCTGGTGACTGAAGCCCGCAAAAAAATTATCGCTGGCGAATTTTATAACTGGAAAAATACAATGGTGAACCGTTTAGGACAAAGATTATAAATGAAGGCCCTTTTTTACAGCTATTTTAAAGTTATTGACCGGTACCTCATAAAAAAATACCTGGGCACTTTTGTGTTTACGCTCGGGATATTTGTGGTGGTAACGGTGGTGTTCGATATTTCTGAACACCTCGATAACTTTTTAAAGAGCCACTCTACCATTGAAGAGATCGCCTTTAAATATTATGCTGGTTTTATACCATTTTACATCAATTTATTATCGCCGCTTATCAATTTCCTGGCTGTCATCTATTTTACCGCTAAGATGGCCAATCAGACGGAAATAGTGCCGATTTTAAGCGGAAAAGTAAGTTTTAACCGTTTTTTGCGACCTTATTTTGTTTGTGCCACGCTGATATTTGTAGTATCATTTTTCGCAAATATCTACCTTATCCCCTTTACAAACCGGCTAAAAATAACCTACGAAAACTCGCATTCATTTAACGCCGATGATCCTACCAAAAGCGAAGTACACATACAACTGGATAAACATACCTATGTATTTGTACAATCGTATGATAACACCATACATACGGGATATCAATTTGTGCTTGAAAAATTTGATGGTGACCAGTTACGGGAGAAATTGCTGGCTAATACCATTTCTTATGATTCACTTAAAAGAATTTGGTCAATTAAAGGCTATACTATCAAATATGTGAATGGCCTGAAAGAAAAATGGATAGATGGCGCCGGCAGGCAATTAGACACGGTTTTAGATATGCGCCCTACTGATTTTATTGTTTATGACAACCAGTATTCAGCCATGTCAACCAGCGACCTGAGCAAGGCTATTACTAAAGAAGAAATACGGGGGACAGGGGCTTTAAAAGAAATGAAGTACGAAAAATACAAGCGTTTTGTTTATCCGCTATCATCATACGTGCTCACGCTGATCGGCGTATCCATATCATCGCGGAGGGTAAGAGGGGGGATCGGACTGCCTCTTGGGATAGGTATTTTTCTTTGCTTCGCCTATATTATTGTCGACAAATTTGCATTGGTATTTGCAGTAAAAGGGGACCTTCCTCCTATGATAGCCGTATGTTTATCTAATGGTTTATTTGCTATTGTTGGCTTATATTTACTGTCAAAAGCCCCAAAATAATGGACCAGGTCAATACTCCCCTAGCCAGTGGAATAAATAAAAATCTTATTATACTTCATTTTACCGTTTTTATATGGGGTTTTACGGGCATCCTGGGCGCCTTAATAACTATATCTGCAGTGAGCCTGGTATGGTATAGGGTGCTTATCGCTGCTGTATCTTTATTCCTTTATTTTAAATTTAGTAAAACTGCCTTTAAGATCGACCGCAGAACTCTCATGAAGCTGATATTTAACGGCGCATTGGTGGGCGGGCATTGGATATTTTTCTTCGCATCCATTAAGCTATCAACTGTTGCAGTCTCGCTTGTTTGCCTTTCTTCCATCACCTTATTCACCGCAATATTTGAGCCGCTGATCAATAAAACCCGCATCTCGAAACTCGAAATATTGGCAGGAACATTAATTATAACCGGCATTGTCTTGATATTCAAATTTGAAACACAATACACTAAGGGTATCATTGCAGGGTTAATAAGTGCTGTTTGTGCCAGTCTCTTTGCTATTATCAACTCAAAGCTGGTGAAAAAAAATGCAGCCCCCGTGATTGCCTTTTATGAGCTCGCGGGGGCTTTTTTATGGATAACAATTTACTTGTTGCTCACTAATGGCTTTAACAGCTCCATGTTACTTTCAAATGCTGACATTAGTTATTTACTCATTTTAGGTACGGTGTGTAC
Organism: uncultured Mucilaginibacter sp.; assembly: GCA_903864275.1. Lineage (GTDB taxonomy): Bacteria > Bacteroidota > Bacteroidia > Sphingobacteriales > Sphingobacteriaceae > Mucilaginibacter. The sequence continues at coordinate 40,335 of CAIPFE010000040.1, read as the reverse complement.
CTCCCTTGCGTACGTTGCAGGGGTATCCGTAATGCGCGAGCTCTCGGCATTCAGGGTAGCCTTGATCACCAACCTCGAGCCCGTATATGGCATATTACTGGCTTTTGTTTTCTTTAGGGACATGAATAAAATGACCATAGGTTTTTGGGTTGGGGCAGTCATTATCTTATCAACGATCTTACTTTATCCGGTTACCCACAAACATGTCCGCAGGCGAAAAACTTCCGGAAAAGCGAGTTAAGCCTGACCGTAAAACTGCTGTGTTGTTCGGCATGCTAAAGCATTTTCTTTATAAAATGGCACTATTTTCCTTCGCTAAGCCCCGGGGTAGGGGATAGGATGCATGTCCCTATTTCGCATTTTAAGGCTTTATAAACCATTATTATTTTCGGGCAGGTAAAGATATGCTGCCGTTGATATTATTGCTGTGTAGGCCAAATTATTAGTTGATGCTAAGTGTACCAGGCGCAGAAACAAAAAAAGTGTATTAAAGATGATTTCCACCTCGAAAACGGCTTAAAATTTCATAAACCTGTCAAATTAATTTCCGACACATAAAATTTTTATATAATTAATAATCAAATATTTACATGGCTTAATTCAAACTATTAATTCATATATATCGTATACCTCCAATTTTTAATTGCTAATATTTTTGGCATTGTATAAAAGCGACTCGGAATATCGAATTCATTTATTTATAAATCAGTTAGTTACCTATTATTAAATAAAGCTTTAGTCTGTCAATGGTTAGCCCGCTAAAAAGTGGTAGTAAGTGTATCAGAACTTAAAAATTACTTGTGATTAAAATTACAGAATTTGTGGATCGTGTATACAGAAAGGCATTCATTGATAAATTATTTTGCTTCCTGGCGCGCCTGCAGCAACCTATGAATCAAATTTGAGTGGGTTGCCTGATCGCAAAAGTTCAACATTAAACGGGCATTGAAAGGAGGCTCAGCTTTCATGAAAATGATTTTGTTTTAATATAAGCTTTAGCTGATGTTTTAAAAACTGAATTCACTTGAAATTTTTTCTGTCAATGTTATGAGCCGTAAAACCAGGGAAATCTATAGCTCAAAATTTCTAAACAATTGGCCTCCCCTAACCCTCATATGCTCGTTAAAATATCAAACCATTTTTATTACACATTTAAAAACCTGATATTGTATAAAATCTTTTAGTAAACCGCCATGCGCATAAAAACAATTATCATCGTGCTGATCACAGTTATATTAACTGCGGTGCTGATGCAGAATACCGACAATGTTAATTTCAGCTTTTTATGGGCCACGTTCCGCGTATCAAAACTGGTGGTGCTTGCGTCGACAGCTTTGATCGCTTTTATTTTAGGCGTGCTTGTGGGTCGCCCCAAAAGGGTTAAGCGTTTAGGCGGGGACTTTAATGACGGCGATATAGATAAAGGCAAGACCAATACACTAAGTGACGAGGATAAAGATTATATCGGTAGAGATTAGGGTTAGTGATTCGAGGTCGGAGATTAGTAGAAACTGCCGTTTCCTTTTACCTTTCGACTTTAACTTTTAACCTCCTAAAAAAAGTACTATGGAAAAGAAAATCGGATTTATCGGGCTCGGGAGCATGGGCCTTAATATGGCTAAAAATTTGATTAGCGCGGGCTATCATCTAAAGGTGTACAACCGCACTATGTCAAAAGCAAATGAACTTGACCAGGCATCCATCACAAGGTGCAAAACGCCGGCCGAAGCGGCAGACGGCATGCAGGTAGTTATCACTATGCTATCGGAAGATGAACCACTGAGAGAAACCGTTTTGGGTAAAGATGGCATCCTTGAAAAACTACCAAAAAACGGCGTACACATTTCGATGAGCACCATATCACCGGAGACCTCGACGTTACTCGCCAAACGCCATTCGGAAGCGGGCAACTTATACCTTGCGGCGCCGGTGTTCGGCAGGCCGGAAGCGGCGGGCCGAAGGGATAGCGCGGGGAGTTAGCGAAGATGCCGGCGTTTGATTTATGATTTTAGAATTACGATTTACGAATTTTTTTATTTCGGATTTCAGAATTTCGATTTCGGATTTAATAAGTCAGACAAGCTTATTCGTAAATCGTAATTCTAAAATCGTAAATCGACAAACACTTCATTTTCTTTCCTCAGTACCTCCATATCTGGTGTCTTATCAAATATCCCAAAAACAGAAGCCCCGCTCCCACTCATACTCGCATAAATTGCGCCGGCTTCGTAGAGTGCTGCTTTAATGCCCCTGATCTCTGGGTGGTTTTTAAACACGGAGTCCTCAAAATCATTTTTTATATAATTTTTCCATTCAACAACGGGCCGGTAAATTAATTCCATTAATGAATGTTTAACAAGCGCGGGTTTTACACCGCTGTAAGCTTCGCTGGTGGAGACATGTACCGGCGGCATTACCAGCACTATTTTGTAATTGGAAAGGTTGAGTTTTATGGGTTCAAACTCATCGCCTCTGTCAAAAGCGAATACAGGTTCGTTTTTGATAAAGAAAGCGCAGTCGGAGCCTAATTGCCTGGCATAGGCAATCATCCGGTCGTCCGTAAGGCCAAGGTTAAAGGTTTGATCGACCAATCGGATAAAAAACGCCGCATCTGCCGATCCCCCGCCAAGCCCCGCTCCTATCGGGATATGTTTATGCAGGTGGATTTTTACCGGCGGCAAATCAAAGTCCTTTTTTAGCAAATGATAGCCTTTAATACAAAGATTATCCTCTACCCTGCCCGGAATCTCCAGCCCGGTGGACTCAAAACTTAATTTGTCAGCTTTAATGATCTCCAGCGCGTCGTTTATTTTTATTGGATAGAAGACAGTTTCCAGGTCATGATAACCGTCCGGGCGGCGGTTAATTACATTAAGGCCTATATTGATTTTTGCGTTGGGAAAGATGATCATAGAGAATGAGAATATTAAAAAATTAATTTATCTTGGTAAAAAACTTTATTCTTTACATAATGAGTGATACCAGTTTATCCATAGTTCCATCAATTGGTGATTTTCCAAATAGAAAACAAAAAGCAAAGTTAATCATTGATTGGCTCGTAAATGTTCATGCAGTGAAATCTAGTCAAACTGATTGTGTACTTGGTTCTGACCTTGGATACCCAATTGATTCTGGTGCCAAAAATTTAACTGATGAAGTTGAGTATTTACCTTTTAGACTTATGACAAATGGGCTAGATGTTATTGTTGAACGACAAATTTATGATACGGGCCAAAATGGAATGGACTCTTTTATCTGCCCTAAATGTAATGAAGATATAATATCTGACGGTTGGAGTTTTCTTGATGAATATTTCAACACAGGCAACTCAATGTTCATCTGTCCGGTTTGCAAAAGAGAAAGTGATTTGAATAATTTCGTTATTGACCCCATTTGGGGGTTTAGCAATCTTGGTTTTACATTTTGGAACTGGCCAAGTTTCAAAGATGAAGTGCTAAAAGAATTTGAAGATCGCTTAGGTTGCAAGGTAAAAGTTGTGTACAGTCATATCTAATCCCACAAATCTCCCACGTTAATGCTTACGCCCTTACCTTGTTTAATCTCCCGTCGGCTTTGTTAAATCTTAGCAACAAATTCAGCATTATAAGGGCTTTTTTTAACTTTAAAATCCACTTTCATTGCCCTCATAAATACTTTTAAAGCTGTCAATTGCTCTTTGTTCACAGGATATATAATTAATTTTCCATTCTAAAATATTGGGGGGGGGGTACGGTTAAAACGACTAACAATGCCCTGTATTTTTACACAACCGTAGGATACCAAAAATAGATTATTTTTATTTGCATTTTATATAAGGTAAAAATTGTTGTAAAAAGTTCAAAGAGTTAGAAAACAACATTTACAACTTATTACAACATCTTCAACATTTACAACCACCAATGAAACAATATCTCGACCTGATGGCCCATGTAATGGAAACCGGCGCGCAAAAGCACGACCGCACCGGCACCGGCACGCTGAGCGTTTTTGGCTACCAGATGCGCTTTAACCTGCAGGATGGTTTCCCTATGGCCACCACCAAAAAATTGCATCTAAAATCCATCATACACGAGTTGATATGGTTTTTAAGTGGCGATACCAATATCAAATATCTTAAAGACAATGGCGTGCGTATATGGGATGAGTGGGCCAATGCCGAAGGAAACCTGGGCCCCGTTTATGGTTATCAATGGCGCTCGTGGCCGACACCCGATGGCGGGCATATTGACCAGGTGAGCCAGGTGGTAAACCAAATAAAAACCAATCCCGATTCGCGCCGTATGATCGTGTCGGCGTGGAACGTGGCTGATGTCAACCGGATGGCGCTGCCACCCTGCCATTGCTTATTCCAGTTTTATGTGGAACCCGCGCCCCCCGGCCCCCTAAAGGGGGAGCAAAAAGGCAAGTTGTCGTGTCAGCTGTACCAGCGCAGCGCGGATATATTTTTGGGGGTACCTTTTAATATAGCATCGTATGCGCTATTAACAATGATGATGGCCCAGGTATGCGACCTTGATTACGGCGACTTTATACATACTTTCGGCGATGCGCATTTATACAACAACCATTTGGAACAGGCCGCACTCCAGCTAAGTCGTGAACCCAGGCCTTTGCCAACTATGAAAATAAACCCGGATGTAAAAGATATTTTTGGGTTTAAGTTTGAGGATTTTACTCTGGAAAATTATGATCCGTGGCCACATATAAAGGCAAGTGTTGCGGTTTGATCGATTCATTTGTTTATTAAGAAATTAGTATTTTTGTACATGACGTTAGCAGAGATAAAATCAGAAATAGTAAAGGAAATTGATCAACTACCAGAAAGCATATTGCCGGAAATTTTAGTTGTTTTGAAGCGGCTAAAAGTTGATTCGACTGATGAAATTCGCAGACAACGATCTTTTAGCCAGATTTTGCAGGAGGACGGCGAGTTATTCAGAAGGCTTGCCCAATACGACACTGAACTATGATCGTCACCGCCGTAGTAGCCATATCCGAAAACCATGTAATAGGCAAAGACAACCAGTTGCTTTGGTACCTTCCCAATGATTTAAAGCATTTTAAAGATATCACGACAGGCCATACGGTTATCATGGGCCGCAAAACCTTCGACTCCGTTGGCAAGCCGCTGCCTAAACGCCGAAACATCATAATTACCCGGCAGGCTATTACCATTGCCGGCTGTGAAGTTGTAAATTCTGTCGAAGCCGCTTTGGCTTTGTGCGTAGGCGAAGAAGAAGTATTTATAGTTGGCGGCGCCGAAATTTACAAGCTGGCGCTGCCCTTAACCAACCGCATCTACCTCACCATCGTTCACAAACAATTTGAGGGCGACAGCTTTTTCCCGGAAATAAGCAAGCAGGAATGGCAAGAAGTTTTCCGGGAAGACCATCAGCCTGATGAGAAAAATTCCTTGCCTTATTCTTTTGTTACTTTGGAGAGGTACAGGGAAAGGTAAAAGGTTAAAGGCGAAAAGTAAAAGGTTAAAAACGCACGGTTTATCATCTGTACAAAGGAAAAAATTCTTGTTATATATTTAAAAATCTGTTTTGAAATTCAAATAGTTACGGCGGAAACCTTTTACCCTTCACCTTTGGCCTTTCACCTTAAAAACTGTTTTAAATTAAAAATTTCATGCTTAGGAAATTTTATTAGATTTGCCGTCTTATTTAAAAAGCTTATAAACTAATTAATTACATATATAATTCACAATGCAAGGTAAAGGGGTAGTTAAATTTTTCGCCATATTACTGGCTGTCGTATGTTTGTACCAGCTATCATTTACATGGGTGGCCCATAAAGTTGAAAATAATGCACGGGCTTATGCCAAGGGAGATACAACCAAAGAAAAGGCTTATCTGGATTCAATTTCAACACAGCCGGTATACCCGATATTAAAACACGATTACCAATACGTTAAACAACGGGAACTTGCCCTTGGTTTGGACCTTGAAGGCGGCATGAGCGTGACCATGCAGATCTCATTAAACGAGCTGGTTAAAAAATTGTCAAATAATAATGCTGATGTGGTTTTTAACCAGGCGCTGAACAATGCCCAGGCTGATACTAAAACAAGCCAGTCGGATTTTATTACCCTGTTTATCGAGGAATATGAAAAGCTTAATCCTAACGGAAAGTTAGCTGCTATCTTCTCAACCAAGGATAACCAGGACCATCTTAAATTTAATGCTACCAACGCCGAGGTTGAAACTTACCTGAAAGACCAGGCCAGCGCAGCCGTAAAACAGTCATATACCATCCTGAACACCCGTATTGACAAATTTGGTGTTTCAAACGCCAATATCCAGCTGCAGAAAGGAACCGACCGCGTGCTAATTGAGCTGCCCGGCGTTAAAGAACCTGACCGCGTACGTAAACTTTTATCAGGCACAGCAAAACTGGAATTTTATCAAACCTACGATAATCAACAAGCGTACCAGTTACTGGCAAATATAAATAGTTTAATTGCTGCAAAGGTCAAGGCGTCAAAGGCATCGAAAGATACTGCAAAAACTATTGCCAAAGCCGCAATACCGGCTAAAGATACAGCAGCTGCCAAAAGCAGCCTGTCTCTCTTGAACAAGGTTCAAAAAAGTACAGCAAAAGATACCTCGTCATTGGCTGCCAAAACAAAATCAAACGACCAGTACCCATTATTCAATATACTGCAGCCGATGATGTACCAGGGCCAGAATGGCCAGCTTCAATTAGCCCCCGGGCCGATTGTAGGCCATGCTGACGTAAAGGATACCGCTAAGGTTAATAAATACCTGCGCGGCGCGGATGTGAAGGCGACCATCCCACAGAGTATGAAATTTTTGTGGTCAGTAAAACCGGCGCCAAAAACAAAAACTTTTGACCTGTTCGCAATAAAGCGTGTCGGCGCTGAAAATGGCCCGGTGTTGTCGGGCGACGTTGTGATCGACGCTCATAATGATGTTGACCAAAAAGGCGGCGCTGAAGTGATCATGGTGATGAATTCGGACGGCGCGGAAAAATGGGCCAGCATAACCCAGGCAGCAGCGGCAGATCCGAATAATAAGCAGTCTATCGCGATTGTTCTGGATGATAATGTTTATTCAGCACCCGTTGTTGAAAATACTATTTCAGGTGGTGTCTCCTCCATTTCGGGCAATTTTACTACAGAAGAGGCTAAGGATTTAGCAAACGTTTTAAAGGCAGGCCGTTTACCTGCACCTGCACATATCATTGCTGAAGCGGTTGTCGGCCCTTCGTTGGGGCAGCAAGCCATTAATGCAGGTTTGTTATCAAGTCTTGTTGGTTTGCTGGTGGTGTTGGTATTTATGATAGCCTATTATAACCGTGCAGGTACCGTTGCCGTTGTTGCGGTGATTATAAACATTTTCTTCCTGATGGGCGTTTTAACCAGCCTGGGCGCCGTGTTAACCATGCCTGGAGTTGCAGGTATAGTGCTTACGCTGGGTATATCTGTAGATGCGAACGTACTGATCTATGAACGTGTGCGTGAAGAGCTCGCGCTTGGAAAGTCTATCCGGATATCGGTAAACGATGGTTTTAAACATGCGCTGTCATCCATTCTCGATTCAAACATAAGTACGTTCCTCACGGGTTTGATACTTTATGTTTTTGGTACCGGCCCCATCCAGGGATTTGCCATTACTTTAATGATTGGTATCATCACTTCATTATTCTGTTCATTACTGATCTCAAGGCTGATATTTGAATATATGCTTGAAAAAGGATGGGATATCAAGTTCTCCAATCCATGGAGCTCGCATACCTTTAAAAATGCCAATTACGCTTTCGTAAAAAACCGTTTTAAATATTACATATTCTCGAGCGCGTTTATCTTAGCCGGCGCGATATCAATGGCTACCCAGGGATTTAATTATGGCGTCGACTTTGTCGGAGGCCGCACTTACACCATCAAATTCGATAATAAAAGCGTTGGTGTAGAAGATGTGCGGAAGATAATCGAGAAAAATTTCGGTTCGGGTAATGAGATCAAGACCTTTGGGACGGATAAATTAAGCATAACAACCAAATATTTAATTGATGACAATGCGGCAAATGCTGATGCAAGGGTAGAGGACGCACTTATAAAGGCGCTGGACTCAACCCCGCAAACTCATATTACAAAAGCTAATATATTAGGTACCCAAAAAGTTAACCCTACTATAGCCAACGGGCTGAAAAAATCGGCGTGGTTAACGGTAATATTCGCCATCATCATTATTTCCACATACATCCTTATCCGCTTCCGTAAATGGCAGTTTAGTTTGGGTGCGATGTTTGCCACCGCGCATGACGCCCTGATGGTGCTGTCATTTTTCTCGCTGTTCAAAGATGTACTGCCATTTTCGCTTGATATCGACCAGTCGTTTATTGCAGCAATATTAACGGTAATAGGTTATTCCATTAACGATACCGTTGTGGTGTTCGACCGTATCCGCGAATTCCTTAATCTTCATCATGCTAAAACCGACGACCCTAAAACCGTTATCAACGATGCCATTAACAACACCTTAAGCCGTACCATTATTACCGCCTTAACGGTATTGTTGATATTGCTGGTACTGTTTATTTTCGGCGGCGATGTGATCCGCGGGTTCTCATTCGCCTTGCTTATCGGGGTATGTTTCGGAACATATTCATCCATCTGTATAGCGACGCCGGTAATTATCGACTTTGGGAAAAAAGATTTGAGGTAGAAAACCCAAAACTTATTGAAAGGCCCCAAAGAACATTTGGGGCCTTTTTTGTTTTAATTACATAACACGATATGCTTTATGGAGCCAAAAGATAAATCAAAATTTCCATTGGTAGTAATTGCTGGCGGCGGCTTTGGCGGCATGCAGGTTGCACGGAAGCTAAAAGATATGCCTGTGGATGTGTTGATGCTCGACAAACATAATTACCATACATTCCAACCTTTGCTGTACCAGGTGGCCATCGGTAGCCTTGAGGCGGATTCTATCGCTTTTTCGTTGAGAAAGAATTTTGCCGGTCAAAAAAATTTCCATTTCCGGAATACTGAAATTACAAAGGTAAATCCTGAAAAGAACACAGTCGATACAACTATTGGGGAAATATCTTATGACTACCTGGTGATCGCCACCGGCTCAACCACCAATTTCTTTGGCAATAAAGATGTTGAGCATTTTGCCATGCCAATGAAATCAATCCCCGAAGCACTTAACCTGCGGTCGCTGATATTGCAAAATATAGAGGAGGCCGTATTGTTAAACACGAAGCAGGAAAGGGAGCCTTATCTTAATTTCGTACTGGTTGGCGCCGGCCCTACGGGTGTTGAACTTGCCGGGGCATTGGCCGAATTGCGCAACCATATCCTTGCCCGGGATTATCCCGAACTCCAAAAAGAACACATGAAGGTTTACCTGGTTGATTTTATGCCAAAAGTATTAGGGGCAATGTCGGCACAAGCCTCACATGCTGCAAAGGAATTTTTGAAGGGATTGGGCGTTGAGGTATTGGTTAGCGAAAAAGTGGAAAGTTACGATGGCAATGAAATAAAATTTGAAGACGGAAAAAGCATCCGCACTAAAAATGTGATATGGTCGGCAGGCGTTATGGGCGTTGTACCCAAAGGTTTATCAAAGGATATTATCGAACGCGGTAACAGGATCAGGACTGACGGCATTTGCCGCGTGGAAGGCAGTTCAAATATTTTTGCTATCGGCGATGTAGCCGCCATGATCACCAGGGACACGCCCAAAGGGCACCCCGGTGTGGCACAGGTAGCCATACAACAAGGCAATTATATAGCTAAAACGCTTATGCAACTCATAAATGGGGAACCAACGGAGCCATTCAAATATTTTGATAAAGGGTCATTAGCCACCATAGGCCGCAATAAAGCAGTAGCCGACCTCGGAAAATTAAAGTTCCAGGGATTTTTTGCCTGGCTGATATGGATGTTTGTGCACCTGGTGTCACTGCTGGGCTTCAGAAACAAGATCGTTGTTTTTATCAACTGGACATTGAGCTACCTTACCTATAACGGCGGCGCGCGGCTTATTATCAGGCGCTTTGTACAGGAAGCTGTGCCGGAAGGTCATTCGCCAGAAGGCGACGGCTAAACATATGCGATTGTTGTCATCAAATCAACTAAATTTGAGCCGCTTTATAAAACATGATAGCCTCAAAAATAAAACTGACTGAATGCCCGCGCGATGCCATGCAGGGGCTCCATCACTTTATTCCTACAGAAATAAAGGCAGCCTATATTAACCTGCTGCTGCAGGTTGGTTTTGATACGCTTGATTTTGGCAGTTTTGTTTCGGCGAAAGCCATCCCGCAAATGAGGGACACTGCCGCAGTTTTACAGAAGCTGGAAATGGGCAATACCAAATCAAAATTACTGGCAATAGTTGCTAACCACAGGGGTGCCGAAGAAGCTGCAAACCACCCTGAAATAACTTACCTGGGCTACCCTTTTTCCATATCCGAAACTTTTCAAAAACGGAATACCAACGCAACAATGTCCGAGTCATTTAGAACGGTTGAAAATATTCGTGAGTTGTGTGAGAAAAAGCATAAAAAGCTATTGATCTATTTATCAATGGCCTTTGGCAATCCTTACGGGGACGAGTGGAATTTAGAAATCTTGATGCATTGGGTTGATCAAATGCATAGAGCGGGCATCGATGATATTTCCATTGCCGACACCGTTGGGAGCGCTACGCCTGATCAAGTCACCTCAGTTTTTTCTATGCTGAAAGAATTTGACCGGACATTCAGGTTACACCTGCACTCAACACCCGATACCTGGTTCGAAAAAATAGAAGCCGCCTACACCAATGGCTGCCGCTGGTTTGATACCACCATAAAAGGCTACGGCGGCTGCCCGATGGCAAAAGATGAGCTTACAGGCAATATAGCTACCGAAAACCTGGTTGGCTACCTCGAATCGCAAAATGATCCCATAGGGCTTGATTATGACAAACTGAGGGAGGCTATAGATTATTCGGTTAGGATATTGGGGACTTAAAAAAATGACAAGTTTGGGTGAAAGCCAAAATCATTTCCTCACCATTTTGTAATGCCTAATCCCTGCTTCTTCAAACTCCAGCCCTATTTTTTCGAAATTAAATTTTTCATACAGCGGTATTGCTGCAAGCTGCGCATGCATATATACATAGTCAGCATCCTTGGGCAGATCGTCCAAAACAGCTTTTACCAGTTCCTGTCCTAAGCCCAGGCCCCTGAATTTCTTCAAAACGGCAAAGCGCTCCAACTTATACCCCTTATCCGTTTTGCGCCAGCGGGAGGCGCCGGCCGGTTCACCATCAACGGTAGCAAAAAAATGGTTTGATTCATCTTCAAATTCCCATTCCAGTTCAGGCGGACAGTTTTGTTCACTGACAAACACTTCGCGGCGTATGGCAAATACTTTTTCCAGCAAGGCCGGGTCGGTTACTTTGTTTACCTGGATATTTTGTGACATGATTATTAAGATGAAAAGTAAAAGGAGAAAGGCGAAAGGTAAAAAGAAAAAATACCTTTTACCTTTCGCCCTTTACCTTTTACCTACAGTTTACTATTCACATCAATGCAATTTAGATCTGCAAAGGCTTCTTTTAATCTTTTTACAAAATTTTCTTCCCCTTTACGTAGCCATACACGCGGGTCGTAATATTTTTTATTGGGCGAATCTGCGCCGTCGGGGCTGCCGATCTGGCTTTGCAGGTAGCCTTCTTTCGATTGGTAATAATCTTTAATGCCTTCCCAAAAAGCCCATTGCATATCGGTATCAATATTCATTTTGATAGCGCCGTAAGATATAGCCTCCCTGATCTCGGCCTGGCTTGAGCCGGATCCGCCATGAAATACAAAATTGATAGGCTTTTCGGCTGCAAGGTTAAATTTCTCTTTTAAATACACCTGCGAATTATGCAGGATAACCGGCTGCAGTTTTACATTACCCGGTTTGTAAACGCCATGCACGTTACCAAAAGCAGCAGCCACGGTAAACCTTGGGCTTACTTTTGAAAGTTCTTCGTAGGAGTAAGCCACATCTTCAGGCTGCGTATATAAACGTGAGCTGTCAACATCCGAGTTATCGACGCCATCTTCTTCACCACCGGTAACGCCTAACTCTATTTCGAGGGTCATACCCATTTTCGCCATGCGAACGAGATATTTGGCTGATATTTCAATATTTTCATGCAATGGCTCTTCCGAAAGGTCGAGCATGTGCGATGAGAATAATGGCTGTCCTGTCTCAGCAAAAAACTTTTCGCCGTTATCTAACAATCCATCGATCCACGGTAAAAACTTCAGGGCCGCATGGTCCGTGTGCAATATTACTGCCACACCATAATGTTCAGCCAATAAATGAACATGTTTTGCAGCCGAAACCGCACCTAAAATACAGGCCTGCAGCTTTGAGTTATCTAACGATTTGCCCGCATAAAACTGCGCGCCGCCATTTGAAAGTTGTATAATTACCGGCGAATTAACCGCCTTTGCAGTTTCCATTACCGCATTTATTGTATTAGTGCCTGTTACATTTACGGCCGGCAAAGCGAACTGGTGCTTTTTTGCAGCTTCAAATAGTTCCTGCACCTGGTCGCCGTGCAAAACACCTTTATAGTTTTTTAAGTCCATTGTTTTTAATTGTGTGGCGAAGTTAAAATTTAGATACGATATATGAGATATGAGATGCGAGATTTTTAAATGTTTTCGGCATTTTTAGCTCTTTCTATCCTTTCTCCTATCACTAATCTCATATCTCAAATCTCAAATCTCATATCTAACGTGTCAAATCTCAAATCTAACCCCGCATATCTAAAATATTTCGTTTCTTTGTACTTAATTTGAAAGAGTTAGACATCGATATGGCCTGGTTTAAAAGGGAAATCAAAGGGATAATTACGACTACCGAGGAAAAGAAAGAAACCCCTGACGGGATCTGGAATAAATGCCCTGAATGTAAAAAACCGTTGCACTACTCGGAGCAGGTTGAAAACCAATACGTTTGCCATTACTGCGGCTACCACATGCGCATTGGTTCCAAAGAATACTTCTCCATTTTATTTGATAATAACGAATTTACCGAACTGTATCCCGACATGCGTTCAGGCGACCCGCTGCATTTCGAGGATACCAAAAAATACAGCGACCGGTTGAAAGAAACGATGAAAAAAACCGGCCTGAAAGATGCTATACGCGCGGGATACGGAAAATTGGGCGGCCAGGACATTGTTATTGCCTGTATGGACTTTAATTTTATAGGCGGCTCGATGGGTTCGGTTGTCGGCGAAAAGATCGCCCGCTCCATCGATTACTCCATTCAAAATAAAGTTCCCTTTTTAATGATCTCCAAATCAGGCGGGGCACGCATGATGGAAGCGGCTTATTCCTTGATGCAAATGGCTAAAACCTCGGCCAAACTCGCTTTATTGTCGCAGGCTAAAATACCTTATATATCCTTACTTACTGATCCTACTACGGGCGGTGTAACTGCCTCCTATGCCATGCTTGGCGATATTAATATTGCCGAACCCGGCTCATTAATTGGTTTTGCAGGCCCCAGGGTAATAAAAGAAACCATAAAAAAAGACCTCCCCAAAGGATTTCAAACCGCTGAATTTGTACAGGAACACGGTTTCCTTGATTTTATAGTCGACCGCAGGGAAATGAAGGAAAAGTTAACCTCGTTTTTGAAGATGATGGGGAGTTAGTGATTAGGGGTTGGAGATTAGTTAAAAGATTTTATTCAAATATTTAGAATAGCATTAAACAAAACCGGCTGCTTGAAAAATGCAGCCGGTTTTGGGCATATTATATACCCGTACTATTTTACGCTATTTCCTTCCGAATCAATTATTTGTACCGGCCCGATATTCAGGTCGCGTATACCTTGTTCAATTTTCGACCGATCGCCCACTATTACCCATGTCAGATGGTCCGGCTGAACAATTTTCACGGCGCTTTTTTGCAAATTGTCTAAGGTTAAGTGCTGTAGCATGTCGGCGTAATTATTTAAATAACCTAAACCACGGTTATAAATAATGGCAGATTGCAAGTCATTTAAAACAGCGCCATTGGTTTCCCAAATACCCGGTAATTCCAAAACCGCGCTGCCCTGCACTTTTTTATATTCAGCTTCAGTAATAGGTTTCGTAGTTATTACGTTATTCAGTTCTTTGCTCATCTCAACAATTGACTCTTTGGTCTTGTCTGTTTGTACGGGGGCGTAACCTGTAAAAAAACCTTGCCCCTGTGCATCCAGTAAAATAGAGAAGGCGCCATAAGCCCAGTGCTTATCTTCCCTTAAATTCATGTTGATACGCGAAGTAAAATCACCCCCCAATATGCGGTTCATCATATCATTTGATTTATAGGCAGGATCAGTTGATGACGGACTTAATTCAGCGGCAAAAATTACCGACTGTAAGGCGCCGGGTTTGTCTACTATATAAACAGATGGGTTTGAAGGAAGTTCCACATGGGCAATATCTTTTTTAGGAACATTTTTAGTTTTCCATAATGCTAATTTAGATTCCAGCGCAGCCTTCAACGAGGCTTCATCTATATCGCCAACAACTATCAGAATTGCATTATTGGGCGCAAACCAAGTACCGTAAAATTTCTCAAGATCCGCCCTTTTCATTTGCGAAACGGATGCTTCGGTACCGGTGCCGGTGTACGAATTGCTATAAGCATGCCCGCTTCCATAAATCAGGCGTGGTAAAATACGCAATCCCATAGTAACCGGTTGAGACTGTTCCTGCTTGATACCCAAAAGCTGTTGCTTTTGAACGCGCTCAAAGTCCTTTTGGGGAAATACAGGATTTAACAACATATCAGAAAATAGATCAAGCGAAGAATTAAGGTTGACTTTAAGCGCGCTTAAATAAAGGAAGGAACGATCCAATGAGGAATAAGTGTACATAGATGCGCCCAGGTCGGCCAACTGATCGCTTATTTGTAAAGAAGTGCGGTTTTTTGTCCCTTCCTTCATCATTTTCAGGGTCATTGACGCAAGTCCCGGAACGCCGGATTTATCGGCCGCATACCCGGCATCTACAACTAATGACATTTCAACAACCGGAACAGCCTTGCGTTCTACTAACGAGACTTTGATCCCGTTGCTTAAAGTAAATTCCTTTACTTCCGGAAATTTAACGGCTGGGGAAGGCCCCAGGGGCGGCTGCTGGCTGCGGTTTATTACGGTGGCAGTTGTGGCATAATCGCCGTAAGGATAAATTTTTAATTTAAATTCCCCATCGCTAAGCCAATCGGCAGCTACAGTTTTAATATCTGATGGCTGTGCATTTTTTATCCAATTCTGCACAACTTTGTAATGGTCGGCATCGCCGCCAAATGTTTCATTTTGTGCAAGTATGTCTGATTTTCCTCCAAACCCTCCTATCTGCTCCATACCTTTTATAAAGCCGGAAAAATAGTTGGTTTTGGCGCGTTCAAGTTCCTCAGGCGTTACCCCTTGTTTAAAAACCTTTACAAGTTCCCGGTTTATCGTATGATCTAATGAATCGAGGGATATTCCCGGTTTGGCATCGGCAACTATGTAAAACTGCCCGCCAATCTCCTTTTCGTCTGTATAAAAATAAATATTACTGGCAATCTGGTCATCATAAACAAGTTTTTTATACAGTCTTGACGTTTTACCGGTCGCAAGTATATCACCCAGCAAGTTCAGATAGGTCATCTCTTTGGTTCCCCAGGCCGGAACATTCCATGTTTTTTGTAATCTGGCCTGGGGCACCCTGTCCTCGGCCACCGCCACGTGTACGCCTGTCATTTTAGCGGTCCAGGCAGCCGGCCTGGCAATGGGTGGAACGGCGGGCAGGTCTCCAAAATATTTATTTACCTTATTGTATATCGAGTCGGCATTTACATCCCCGGCTATGCAAATTACGGCATTGTTGGGGCCATAATAACTTTTAAACCAATCCTTTACATCTTTGATCGAAGCAGCATCCAAATCCTCCATAGCGCCTATTACAGGCCATGAATATGGGTGATTTGAAGGGTATGTACCCTTTGCGGTAAGTTCATCAGCTACCGCGTAAGGTTGATTTTCGTCCAGTCGCTTTTCATTTTCCACTACACCCCGCTGCTGGTTAAGCTTCGCACTATCTATCACTCCAACCATAAAACCCATACGGTCGCTCTCAATCCACAAAACTTTGTCTAATGCCGAAACAGGGAAATCTTCAAAATAGTTTGTCCTGTCGTTATTGGTTGTTCCGTTCAGATTGGTAGCTCCTAAGGCATCCATTACCTTAAAGTAACCATCATTATGGTGCTCGCTCCCTTCAAACATTAAATGTTCAAATAAATGAGCGAAACCCGTTTTACCGGGCTTTTCATTTTTTGAGCCCACATGATACCATACATTGAAAGCTGCTATTGGCGCCTTATGGTCCTCATGAACGATAAGCCTGAGCCCGTTTTTCAAAACAAATTTTTTGTACGGTATATCAATATCGGGATACTTTTTAGGAACAGCGGTTTGTGCAAAAAGCAACATGCATTGCATACAAATGGCAAATAGCAAAATAAATTTTTTCATGTGAGATTGGTTTTAAGTTAAAATTACTCTAATGCTTAAAATATGATTAGTTATAAATAGCGTTTGAAATATAAATAGAAATATTTTCGGATCGAAAATGCCTGTTAAATCATTGCCTTAGTTTTTAACCTTTACCGGGAACGGGGGCCGCACGGGATCGGTTTGCGGGTTATCTTTTAGCTGCTGCAAGGCAACCTCGATAGCCTTTTCCAATTGCGGGTCTTTGCCTGCAATTACATCCGCCGGGGTTTGCTCCACTTCAATATCCGGCGGTATGCCTACGTTTTCGACGATGAAGCCATCCTTCGTCCAGATGCCTACGTTAGGGGCTGTTACATCGCCGCCATCAATAAACTCAGGGTAGCCTAATATACCAACTAATCCTCCCCAGGTACGTTTGCCGACCAGCGTGCCCACCTTAAATTTCCGGAACATCCAGGGGAGCATATCCCCACCCGACCCGGCAGTTTCATCTGTTATCATTACTTTTGGGCCTTGTATGGATGCAGAAGGCGACTTCAGATCTTTCCCGTACCGCATGTGCCAGTAAGCCTGGTGAGGGTTTAGTAGTAGGTTGATATAGTAATCGGCCAAATCGCCGCCGCCATTAAAACGCTCGTCGACTATAATAGCCTTCCGATTCGCCTGGGGATAAAAATATCGTTTAAAGTAGTCGTGCCCTGCTTCGGCTGTGTTAGGCACATACACATAAGCCACCTGTCCGTGCGTGGCCTCGGTAACTTTACGCAGGTTATTTTCTACCCAATCACGGTTCCTCAACGCAAATTCATTATCAACCGGCACTACCTTAACTATCCTCGAACCTTCGTAACCGGGATTGGGGCCTATTGTCAATTCAACAATCTTACCAGCAGTATTTTCAAAGTATTGATAAATATTATCACCTGCGGTTACATTTGCACCATTAACTGCAAGCAGGTAATCGCCTTCTTTTGCATTAACACCGGGTTCCGTTAAAGGCGACCGTAAACTGGGGTTCCAGTTTAAACCGCCGTATATCTTTTTAAATTGATACCTGTTATTGGCAACTGCATAGTCAACGCCCAATAAGCCTCCATGTATCACTTTAGGGGTGTACATGCGGTCGCCAAAATTCTCAACCCTGTGGTGGCCAACCGACAATTCGCTGCACATCCATTGGATTAAAATGTTCAAATCACTCCGGCAAGCCAGTTCAGGAAGAAAAACAGCATATTTCTTTTTCATAGCGGCCCAGTTTACACCATGCATTCCGGGATCGTAGAAATAATCGCGGTTTACCCGCCAGGCTTCATCAAACATATTGGCCCATTCTGCCGTCGGGTCAATTTTCACCTCGAGATCTCCCACATTCACCATTCCCTTGCCCGGTTCGGCTTTGTCGCCGGCATTGGCTATTGTCCAACTATCGCCCTTTTTATAGAACATTTTCTTTCCGTCAGCGGTAAGGACATAGCTGTCTAAATCAACCACTTCATTATCTGCACGTTTTTTAAAGTTATATTTATGCATCGCGCCGGCTCCGCCATCAATGCGGCTTACATATAGCAGGTCTCCGCTATTGTCCACGCCTAATTGGGTGTAGTCGCCGGCTTTAAGCGGTAAGTCAACAATTCTGTCCTGCAACCCATCCCAGTCAATTTTAAGATCCTTATTTTTTTCAGCTTCTGGTTCTTTTTTATCGGCAGGCTTTTTAGCTTCCTGCGCAGTATCTGCTTTCATTTTTTCTTCATCGTTTTCTTTCGCAAATGGCGAAATGGTGCGCTTTTGAAGTGTAACGAGATAAATAGAATTTGTTTTTCTGAAATCAATACTCGACTGATCGAACCAGTTAATTACAGGCCCGGCATCGGTCGAGGCGAAAAAGTAGAGATACTTGCCGGTGCGGTCAAAGCGGGGTTCCGAGGCATCGCTAAGCCCGTCGGTAACCGGATACGATTTTTGCTCCGCCAGCGAATAAAGATAAACCTGCTGAAATTGCGTGGAAAGTACTTTTGTATAAGCTATCCATTTGCTGTCTGCCGACCAATTCCCGGCGATATCACGGAAGGCATCAGGCGTATAAAGGTCATCGGCATCAACCTTTGTTATGGCCCCTGACGCTATATCCAGTACATACAAGCTGCGGCTGTTATCAACAAAATTGATCTTTTTGCTATCCGGCGACCATTTTGGATAGGCATAAAAACCAGCCCCATTTAAATTAAAAACTTTCGGGTCGCCCTTGCCGTCCTGCGCCCGGATGTACAATTGGTACTCGCCCGAAGCATCGGAAAAATAGGCAACAGATTTGCCGTCCGGAGACCATGCCGGAAATTTTTCATGGGCGCCCGGCGTTTGGGTTATATTTCGGTAATCGCCTTTTTCGGCAGGGGCCGTTATGATATCGCCCCGAAAATCAAATACCACGCGCGAGCCCGAAGGTGAGATATCGGCCCAGCGGATATAGTTATTTCCCTTTACAAAGCGTGGTCGTAGTTCGAGCAGATCGGCTGCTATGCCTATTGTTAATTTTTTTGCAGATGCCGCGGCAGGATCGAAAATATTTAGGTATCCTGCCTGTTCAAACACGATCTTTCCGTCGCCGCCGGAAGCATTTAATACGGGGAAATCTTTATACTCAGTTAATTGCTTAACTTCTTTGGATGCAATATCATAGCTGAATAAATTAAACTCCCCGTTCCTATCGCTCCTGAAATATATTTTATCGCCCATCCAAACCGGCTGGGTATCATTACAGCCGCCCTCAGGCTGGGGTATCTTTACTACTGCTTTATCGGCAAACGAAAAAAGCAGGATTGTGGCAATTGAACCGCCCCTGTAATGTTTCCATTGTTTAAAAACTTCATTCAAAGGAGTATACGCCATGTATTTCCCATCCGGCGAGTAGGTGGCATCATAAGCGTTTGGGATTTCTAACTGTGTTTCGTTCCCGCCGGCAACGGGCACGGTAAATAACTTAGCGTACCTGTTTGAAAAAGTGTTTCGCGGCGAAACAAATAAAACTGATTTGCCATCGGGTGTAAAACCTCTTACTAAATCAACAGCAGGGTGCCAGGTAAGCCTTTTAGGGATACCGCCATCCACTGGAATTACGTAAACATCGGTGTTACCCTCATATTGCGCGCTAAAGGCGATCAGCTTTCCATCAGGCGAAAAAAACGGGGTTGATTCAATACCTTCATCAACCGTAAGCCGTTTTGGCTGTGAGCCGTCGGTATTGGCAACCCACAGGTCCTCCGCATATATAAAGGCGATGTGGTTTGCGCTGATTGCGGGCTGCGAGAGCATCCGGGTATCTTTTGTATCAATGGCTAACGCTGTAAAAGGCAAACTGATAGCTATTAGCAGCAGCAGTTTAGTTAACGAAGAAAAATAATTCATGATCGGCGAGGTATTTTGTGATGTAAACTTTCAGTGATATACACGATTTGAAAGTAAACAATTTTATGTTTCAAAATACTATAAATCAAAAAATTACTATTCCCATCTTCATTAAGTTCAAAAGCCCAACAATAAAATCAGTCTAAACGAAACAGGGCTGCCTTTGTCGGGCAGCCCTGTTTTATAAAGGATTTGAAATTGTTTATTTGAAAATACCCGCATTTTGGCCTGTATCGCCGTCTGAATCCTTACTCTCTTTATCAAAGTCGGGGCCTTCGGGGTTGTCAGCGCCATATTTATAGTTTTTTGATTTATCGTTATCAGCATAAACCCCCTTAGTTACAGGGGTTGATCCTAATTGCTGGTTTTTATTTAGACCCTCTTTTTTACCGGGGTTTTCATTGCTATTTTTCATGATCTTATTTTTATTTACAGATAAGAATTGAAGCAAAAAGGCTATCCATTTGATAGCCCTTTTGCCAAACAATTAATGTTTATTGATCATACAGACTTAAATACTTTCCGTTCCCGGTTCATAGCCAACCATCCTGCCGGTGGTGCGGCCATACGGTTTGCTTACAAAATCACCTTTTGCATTACCTACTCCAGGAAATTCATGTGGTTTTGGCGGAGTAACACCAGCCTGTTCGCTGTAAGAAGCATCGCTGCCGCTTTGCTGCTGCTCCTGCTCCGTTTCATGCGGGTACTCTAAATTTTCGTGTTCCGATTCCCTCTTTTCAGGAATTTCATTCGGACGTCCCTTGGCTGGGCGTTCCTGATTTCTTCCGGTTTTTTGATTTTTAGCTTTCATAGGTTTATTAATTTATAATTAAATAAACCAATATCCATGCCAATCCATCCAATTTCGAAAGAAAATGTCGTTTTATGAAAGTTAGTTGCCACTGCAAACCGTGCACTAAAAACTGCCAACTTACAAAAATCAGGCATTTACCAAACACAACTCGCGCACTTTGGCAACTGTATAGTCCACTTCCTCTTTTGTGTTATATTTTGAGAATGAAAACCTTACGGACGGCCTCGACGGGCTTGCGCCGATTGCAGTAAGCACATGCGAGCCAATATCACTGCCCGAGCTGCAGGCACTGCCCCCTGAGGCCGAAATACCCGCTATATCAAGATTAAATAATAACATATCGGCCATTTCCATTTCGGGGAAGGACACATTTAATACAGTATACAAACTTTTATCCGCCGCTATTTCGCCGTTAAAATCTATGCCGGATACTTTCTCTTTTAACTGATCGACCATGTAAGTTTTTAATCCCTGGACGTACTGCTGGTGCTGGTCCATTTCGGCATAAGCGATTTCAAGGGCTTTTGCCAAACCAACAATGCCATACAAGTTTTCCGTACCGCCGCGCATATTGCGTTCCTGCGATCCGCCATAGATCATTGGCCTTATTTTTATCCGGTGGTTGACATGTAAAAATCCAACACCTTTGGGCCCATGTAATTTGTGGGCCGCGCATACCATAAAATGCATTTTAAGCTTGCTGAGGTCGTGCGCGTAATGGCC
Organism: uncultured Mucilaginibacter sp.; assembly: GCA_903864275.1. Taxonomy (GTDB): domain Bacteria; phylum Bacteroidota; class Bacteroidia; order Sphingobacteriales; family Sphingobacteriaceae; genus Mucilaginibacter. The sequence continues at coordinate 18,868 of CAIPFE010000040.1, read as the reverse complement.
CATAGTTTGTACCGTGTCGCAATGGAAAATGGCGTTATACTGCTCGCAAAGGTCGCCTACAACCGTAATGTCAGTTATTGTGCCAATCTCGTTGTTGGCGTGCATTAATGATACAAAGCTGCGTTCATTATCTTTAAGCAATGTTTCTAAATGCCGGTAATCAACATTTCCTTTGCCGTCAACATCTACAAAGCTCAGTTTTATGCTCCCGGCTCTCTGCATTGCCTCCAGCGTATGGATAACTGCGTGGTGTTCGAGGCGGCTTGTGATGGCATGCTGTATATTGTTGTCGGTAATTCCACAGCGGATAGCAGTATTGTCGGCTTCTGTGCCGCCGCTGGTAAAAAAAATCTCGGCAGGTGACGTATGCAATAAATTAGCAACTGTTTTACGCGCCTTTTCAACCAGCGCCCTCGACTCCCTGCCATGCCCGTGAATAGACGATGGATTGCCATAATTGCTTTCCATAACCTTATACATTTGTTTCATCACTTCGGGGTCGAGTGGTGTAGTGGCAGCATTATCAAAATAAACACGCATGGGGGAATAATTGAGTCCGAAAGTCCGGAAAGTCCGAAAGTCCGGAAGATTGTTTTTTTCTATATTTTTACGTTTGCAATCGAACTATAGTTCTTGTCAGCTGCAGCTTCTTTCGGACTTACGGACTTTCCGACTTCCGGACTACTTTAAAATCTCTTTTATATCGGCAATTATCTTATTTGCAAGATTATTTGCAACCGTTTCCGACGTACCTTCCGAGTAAATACGGATAATCGGCTCGGTGTTTGACCTGCGCAAATGTACCCATTCTTTGTCAAATTCTATTTTCAGGCCATCGATGGTGGAGTGCGGATGCTTTTTGTATTTTTCTTCAATTTTTAGCAGCAACCTGTCGATATCCATTTCTGGCGTTAACGTGATCTTATTTTTTGAGATAAAATAGCCGGGATATGTACTCCTTAAGTGTGAAACGGATTTACCATATTTTGCAAGATGGGTTAAAAACAGGGCTATTCCCACCAGGGCGTCCCTGCCGTAGTGCAAGTCAGGATATATCACCCCACCGTTGCCCTCGCCCCCGATCACCGCGTTTACTTCCTTCATTTTGTTCACCACGTTCACCTCCCCTACTGCTGCAGCATAGTAAACGCCGCCTGCCTTTTCAGTCACATCCCTTAAAGCGCGGGTCGATGACAAGTTCGAAACTGTATTACCCTTGGTATGCTGCAAAACGTAATCGGCCACGGTAACCAACGTATATTCCTCACCAAACATATTGCCGTCTTCACAAACAAAGCAAAGGCGGTCAACGTCGGGGTCAACAGCAATACCCAAATCGGCCCTTTTACTTAATACCACCTTTGAAAGTTCAGTAAGATTCTCCGGCAAGGGCTCCGGGTTATGCGGAAAATTACCGTCAGGTTCGCAATACAATTCAAATACCGTTTTTACCCCAAGCGCCTTCAGTAAAGCAGGAACAAAAATCCCCCCGGTTGAGTTAACACAATCAATCGCTATTTTGAAATCGGCATTTGCGATCGCTTCGGCATCAACTAAAGGCAAAGCCAATATCAGGTCAATATGCTTTTGCAGATAATTCTCTTCATTATTTACTTTTCCCAGGTCGTTTACATCAGCATATTTCAGGTCGCCTTTTTCGGCGATTACCAGTACCTCTTTCCCTTCAGCATCGCTGATAAATTCGCCATCCGCATTTAACAATTTGAGCGCATTCCATTGCTTGGGGTTATGGCTGGCCGTTAATATGATCCCGCCGGCCGCCCGCTCCAAAGGGACCGCTATTTCAACTGTCGGGGTAGTTGACAGGCCCAGATCAACCACATCAATACCCAAACCCTGCAAGGTGCCGACAACCAGGCTATTCACCATATTGCCGGATATGCGCGCGTCACGGCCCAAAATAATTTTTTTTCTGCCTGTTTTATTAATTGCCCAGGTGCCATAAGCTGATACGAATTTTACGATGTCTACGGGTGTCAGGCCTTCGCCGGCTGAACCGCCGATAGTGCCCCGTATGCCCGAAATTGATTTGATTAATGTCAAAGTGTAAAATATTTGTGGCAAAAATAAAAATATTTAAGCGAAGCAGCGTATAAATCGGATTGTTTTAAGCCTCATTTTATTGGTTATATTTGACTTTTACTTTACAGAATCATCCAGATACCCGATGCCCGATTATCTTTTACATTTCGACCGGCATTTATTTCATTTCATCAATCACGAACTGGGGAATCCACTTTTTGACCTCGTGATGCCTTATTTGCGTAACGCTAAATTCTGGATACCGCTTTACCTGTTCATCATTGTTTTTTGTTTATGGAGGTTTAGAAAACAAGGCATTCTGATTATTATATTATTAGCCCTGGCAGCGGGTTTTGCCGATTTTACAAGTGCAAGCATCATAAAACCACTGGTAAAAAGGGAACGCCCCTGCCGGGATCCGGTTGTTTCAAAAACAGCCATTGTCCGCGTAAGCTGCGGAACCGGCTATAGTTTCCCTTCCACCCATGCAACTGATCATTTTGCGGTGGCATTTTTCCTGATCCTGTTATTTCATAAAAGGTGGCACTGGATATGGTTTTGGTGTATTTTATGGGCCGGCACAATCAGTTTCGCGCAGGTGTATGTAGGTGTGCATTTTCCCATCGATGTGATTTGCGGGGCTATTTACGGGATATTGGTAGGATGGATGTTCTATAGCTTATTTTGGAAACTGCACATAAGGTGGGTAAAAAGGGGTTTAATATCAGAGGAAAATGAAAGTGACTACAAATAAAAGAAGGATGCCTGCGATCAACGTAATTATATAAATAAAAGAAATACCCAGGGCCTTTATTACAGATAGCCACAAAGCTTCACTATACGCTGAATGCAAGGCTGCCGCGAGATAAATAAAAACGCCAAACAGCCATGCGCCCACTAAAATAAGCCACGCTTTGTCGATGGGCATTACTAAACTTAAAAGGTCGGCAATTAATAATGCGATAAATACAAACGAGTGAAAATGCAGCGAAAAAATGACGTGCTGACTGTATAGAAACTTCCGGGAATAAAAAAGACTGACAAACAATGCGAACAAGGGCATCAATACGAACATAATCTTTGGTAAATCATGTTCTATATTCCGGGTGATAACAAGCTCACCTTTGTGGCCCTGTTCATGCACCAACCGGATTATTTTTTTTTCGACATAATGCATAGTCACATCATCCCGTGCGCTATCCGGCAGCTTTCGTTGTGCTGTCTCGTACTGCATGGTATTGGCATACCTGTTTTCCTTTATACGGAAAGTTATCGCGCCATTGTCACCTATGCTTGCCCCCACGGATTCATCTGCAACGTTTAGCAATTTGGGGGTATCGAGGTGAGCGGCAAGAGATGAGTATATGGCATTGCCGATGCTATCCCCCCGCGAGAAAGGCTTTTTACTTTTACGGATCCCCCGCAAGCTATCGGCGAGGTGCTGCCGGAATAAATTGACGTCCTTGTTGGTGGTTGTAACGGCGTTTGTGTTATTTTCTTCCTTTTTCTGCGAAAACGTAATCAGGAAAAATACAGCCGAAATAAAAATATACATCCTTATCGGGTTCAGGTAACTGGCCCGCCGCCCGGCATTGTATTCCCGAGTGAGGAAACCGGGCTTAATAATCAAATCCTTTATGGTGGTGAATAACTGGGAATCGTAGTGCGTAACATCGGCCAGGAAATGGCCGAGCAGATGCCTGAAAGAGTCTTTAGGCTCCGTGTTCTCCTGGCCGCAATGCGAACAATAACGCTCCTCTACAATTGCACCGCAATTGAGACAGTTTTTGTCCTTGCGCAAATGATGGCTCACGTTTTGCTTTGGCTAAAAATATCAAAATATTAAATTACCTCCCAGGCAGAAAAAATCGTAACTCGTAAATCGTAATTCGTAAATGTACCTATCCCCGCATCTTATCCAACAGATCACTAATCAGTCCTGCTTCTTCAACTGTTAGGTTCTTCTCTAACAGGTCCTTCGTTTTAAATTCGGTGTCCATTCTGGCAAGTATCTCCATCCCGGCATCACTGATACGGATATCAACGGCCCTCCGGTCTTTGGTATTTGTACAGCGCGAAACAAGCCCCTTTTGAACCAGGCGGTCAACAATACGCGAAGCATCCGACATTTTATCGATCATTCGCTCTTTTAACAAATTAACAGTAGCCGGTTTTGGGTATTGGCCGCGCAATATCCTTAATATATTAAACTGCTGCTGCGTAAGGTTATGTTTTTCGAACTTGCAGCGAAACGTATTGCTCAGCCAGCTATCGGTATATGCGATGTTGATCACCAGTTTATGGTAATTATCTTCAAATTTGCTGCTTTGTATTTCCTCGTCTATCCGCATAGTTAATTTCAATCCTAAAACACAAATATCCCCTTTTATTTCGGAATTCGGATGTTCGATTTCGGATTTGAGCTTCCGGCAGCAGTCATTGTGTGGTTAACGGTAACCTTCAGACTCGTCGAACCGATCAGAATTATTCGAAATGTCTTTGTCCTGCCCGGGCTTGCCATAATCCCAGGGGCAATGCAGGCATTTGTTTTTACAGCAATATCCGCGTTTTAAATGATATTCTTTTGTAAAAACAAAGTTACCGTCTTCATTTATGTAATAATCAACACCTTCCTCCATCATTAATTCAGCAGTTTCACAAAAATATTATCACCAAAAAACTTCTTTAAATGTATGCCGTTACCATGCAGGGTCCATATTTGTTTTGGTTGGGCATGTTTTACCGTTTGCAGAATATCATTCCAATCCACATGGTCCGAAATAAACAGTGTGTCCTGCTTATTCACCTGCAGGGCCTTCCATCCGGAAGCAAACAGGCGGGTGACGCCAGTTGCCTTAATATAACTGTCAAAAGTAAATGGCGGCACAATGTACACAAACTCCTCCTGGTTTTTCATCAGCTTGCGGCTGTAAATCTGGTATTTCCCGGGCGGGTACCCCATTTTTTCGTAAATGGCATTAATAGGTATAATGCGGAAATGAATCAGTATTTTTTTTTGCGGGGCATAAGTATTGATCATATTGATTAACCGCTGGCTTTTACCAAGGCCATAGGCGCCAAGCAATATGTTGGATTTAATTGCATTTATCTTTTCTATTTCAATAACCGGGTCGGGGTGTATGATCGCAGGATCTGCAAAAGTACTTTCAGTTATCAAAACATCAATTTTTACCCATTCAATAGGTTCACAAGTTGCATCGGCCTGCAGTTTATAATCGCCGGTGTATAAGTATCTTACTCCTTCATATTCCATCAGCACCTGCGCCGAACCAAGGATATGACCGGCGGGTATAAGGGTTATTTTTACAACACCTATGCTAAATGGCGAATGATAAGGTATGATATTAAAAACCTTCCCGATGTTTTTCCCATACCGCAACTGCATAAACGCGAGGGTTGCGGCGGTACAGTAAATCGTATTGTTACCGCTAATTGCGTGATCAGCATGGGCATGGGAGATAACCGCCGTTTTTACCGGCAGTATAGGGTCGATATAAAAATCCCCATATTTACAGTAAAGGCCATTGGTATTGAAGGAAAGGAAATCATCTTTCAAGTTCATTAGTTCACTGGTTCATTGGTTCATTGGTCTGCCCTGTTAGGGAAGTTCATTAGTTCACTGGTTCATTAGTTCATTGGTCTGCTTTGTTAAGAAAGTTCATTAGTTTATTGGCCAGATCTGTTAAGGAAGTTCGCCATGCCCGCGAGAGGTATGCGCCCCTACCAATGAACCAGTGAACTAATGAACCAATGAACAAAAGACGCGGTGCAATTCCAAAACCTGGGGTATTACCAGTTGCTTATCATCATTTACGATAATATAGTTAGCCATTGTTGCCTTCTTTTCTTCCGGGAATTGGTTTGCCTCCCGTTTTTCAACTTCATCCCGTGTAACGGCATCTCTTTCCATTACGCGCTTTATGCGGGTTTCAAGCGGGGCCTGTACCATAATGGTATAATCGCAGAATTTGTGCGCGTCACTTTCAAACAGTAAGGCCGCTTCTTTTAATACATAAGGCACGCCGCTGATGGATCTTACCCATGCATCAAAAGCCCGGAAAGTTGCCGGGTGAACCAGTGAATTTAATTTGGCGAGTTGTTTTTTATCATTAAAAACGATCCCGGCGATATGTTTGCGGTTTAACGTGCCATCATTAAAATACGAAGTTTCACCAAAAGTCGATTTTATCCCTTTAATAAGGATTTCATCGGTTGTCATTACTGTTTTTGCGGCGTCGTCAGCATAAAAACAAGGAATGCCCAGCACCTCAAACACCTTGCTTACAGTGGTTTTTCCGCTGCCAATATTCCCGGTTATGCCAATTTTAAGCATTATTTTTTGATGATAAAGTCAATATTCTGCGGTTCGATCTTCACTATCCTGCAATACTCCGGGATCTTCGATAGCACCACCGGCAATACCTTATAGCCATGCAGGCGCCACAGGTCCAGGTCTGCTGTTGCTTCAAAAAAATCTTCATCTATTTCTTCGTACCTGGTTAACGAGGTTGTAAATGTCACCTTGACCTTTTGCGGGAATACTTTTACATCCTCGTAACTATGGTTATTTATTAATTTAACCGGTACCTCCAAAACTTTTTCGGTAAATTCATCAACCGGTATAGTTACCTGCACATTTTTTGGGTATACACTCAGATTCCCCTCCTTAACGGGTTGTAAGTTCACGAGGGTATTAATCGTTTCACCCAGGCTATCCAGTTTTAACGTGTCCGACCTCCATTCTGTTATTTTGTCAATAACATTCGCGGGACCATTAATGATAACATAGGCGGGCTTAATGGTAATGTTACCCGATTGGGTAAACTGGCGTTGGTATTTTAGAGCCATTATTAAACGCACAGGTATCCTTTTTACTTTACGGTTTGAAAAATCAAAATAAAGCGTATCCGGGATAAACCTGGTTATTTGCTGGCCGTTCTCCCTTTTGCTGTTGATCTGGTCAAGCTGAGACCCTAATACTACATAACTTTTATCTTCAAGTGTCTGCAGGTCAACCGTAACCGATTTATTCCCGGAATTCATTTTTGAAAAAAGCATATCCCAGCCTGTCCCGTTAATAATGGCGTTAACCGTGTCCGACTGCAACGAATGGAAGGCCCGCTTTTGGGGAGTGTTCCTGAATTCTAAGATTTCCCTGACCGTGTACTGATGGGGATTTGACAGTACAGTAACTATCCATGCAAAAACGGCAAGCAGCATGCAGGTAAAAAATGCCGACACCCTTCTCCGTTCAGTTGCAGATAATTTAATTATTGCCATTTTTTTAAGCTAAAAGCAAAAAGGAGAAAGCATAAAGCCCGAAAGCTATACTATGCAGGTTTTTAGCTTTATGCTTTCGGCTTTCAGCTTAACTAAGACTTAGTGACCACAGGCGGCGTATTTAACGCTTTCGAAGCTTCCAATGATATCGCTGATTTGTCGAAACGGATCTTGCCGTTATCAACTTCAACCAAAAAGGTAGCTTCAGCAACCTCGATTATTCTTCCATGTATGCCGGCCGTAGTTACCACCCTGTCGCCTTTTTTCAGTTCATTGACATATTTTTTCTGGTCTTTTGACTTTTTGACCTGCGGGCGTATCATAAAGAAATAAAATACAACGGCAATTAAGCCGAATGTGATTATTTGTTGTGCGCCAAAACCAGTAGAGGCCTGTAATAAAATAGTAGCTATCATTTTTGTTTATATTATTTCTATTGTGCTGTTAATTCGCCAATTAAATGTACCGCGTTTTGAGCGGGGGTAGTATTGGCGGTTATGGTGATCAGTTTATCCTGCAGGCCCGGTGATTTACCCCTGCTGTCAAAAGTGACATGAATGATGCCGTTTTCCCCTGGTTTGATAGGAGTTTTTGGCCATGTAGGCTTTGTACAGCCGCATGATGCGAAACCATCAGTAATGATCAAAGGGGACTTGCCTGTGTTGGTAAATTTAAAGTCGTAACTAACTTTATTGCCCACAATCAGCTTACCAAAATCGTGGCTTTCTTTTTCAAATTTCATTACCGGTGCGTTTTCCGCGCTGGCAGTTGTATTTCCGGCTGTTTTACTACCGGCACTATTGCATGCAGAAAACAACATCCCTGCCGCTATTAAGCTAAAAAAAATGTTCTTCATTGTTATTCTTCTATTAATCCTCTGCCTATTTTATTTATTTTGTTCTGCGCTTTTAAATCGGACAAAATCTTGTCCAAGATACCGTTTATAAATGAATTACTCTTTGGCGTACTAAACTCCTTCGAAATCTCCAGGTATTCGTTGATCGTTACCTTTACCGGGATAGACGCAAAATTGACAAACTCAGCAATGGCCATTTTCATTAATAAAGTATCCATCATCGCAATGCGGTCGGGTTCCCAATTCTGGGTTTTATCGCCAATCATTACCTGGTATTCATCATTATGCCTTATACTTTCTTCAAAAAGGTTTACTATAAAGTCCCGGTCTTCTTCCCAGTTGCCTGTTACCTCTGCCAGTTTATTCTGTTCCGGGTTGTCGTAGGCAAAGTTTTTAAATGTTTTTGCAATTAACGCTTGAAGCACATCTTTATCAACAGGCCAGTATATAAATTTATCCTCAAAAACCTGTTCGGCCAATGACGATTTCAAAATTACTTTTTTGAAAATGAATTTTATGATGTCCTTGTCCGTCTGTATAGTATCGCCGGTTTTTTTAAGGTACTCACTGTAATCATCGGAGTTTTTCAGAATTATGAACAACGATTTGGTCAATTCGGGCTCAAAATCCCAGGCCACCTTATATTTCTTTAATGCAGCTAAATACTCTTTATTTTTTAGCAGGGACAGGATAAACCTGTTGCTTAATATCTTAACATCCGCATTAAGGTCTTCGGCCGTGGGCAGGTGCTTGTTGGCCCTTTCGCGGGCATCATTGGCAGCATATGCCACTACTTCCGAAATTAACGACAGCATCCAGATATACATTTCGTATACCTTATCAACACTCTGCAATAAATTTTTTTCATGTTGTTTTACGTCGCCGCTATGCGATTGATGATAAGCGTATAAAGACTGTAAAACTTTTACCCGTAGGTGCCTGCGATTTAACATTGTGGTAAGAACGATTTAGTCCGCCTTTCGGCGGATCTGTTTAAATAATTAATATGATGATTTAACTTTTTTTATGTCTGCTATTCTTTTTTCGGCAATTTTATTAGCCGCTTCAATGGTTGAAATATTTTCGGATTTTGAAAGTTTTAAAACATTACGTGTTGCCTCGTAGATATTTTCTGTTAGCTGCAAGGTGCGTTTTTTGCTAAAACCCATTAACTCCGAATAACAATTTATAACACCCCCTGCATTGATCACATAGTCGGGCGCAAACAAAATTCCTTTGTCCAGCAGCATTTTACCATGAACAACCTCATCCTCCAGCTGGTTATTTGCCGACCCGGCAATGATACTACATTTAAGTTTTTTTATTGTTTGTGTATTTATTGTAGCGCCCAACGCACACGGAGCGTAAATATCGGCATCAATATCAAAAATTGTACTATTTGATACCGCTTCGGCGCCATATTTTTTTGCTATCTGCCCTAAACCCTCTTCATTTATATCACTGGCGTATACTTTTGCGTTTTCATCACGAAGCAATTTTACGAGATTTTCGCCAACATGCCCAATCCCCTGCACAATAATTGATTTCCCGGTTAGATTGTCATTACCATAAAGCTCTTTCACACATGCTTTTATCCCCATAAAAACACCCAACGCAGTAATTGGCGAGGGATCGCCGCTGCCGCCAATGCTTTCGGGCACGCCGGTAACAAACTGCGTTTCCATCCTGATATACTCCATATCCCTTGGGTTGGTACCCACGTCTTCTGCAGTTATAAACTCCCCGTTAAGGTTTTTTATAAAACGGCCAAACTTGCGTAACAGCGGTTCGGTTTTATCTTTCCGCGCATCGCCAATGATCACCGCTTTGCCGCCGCCCAGGTTAAGCCCGGTTATGGCGGCTTTGTAGGTCATACTTTTAGATAGCCGCAAAACATCCTGTAAAGCATCTGCCTCAGTTTTATAGGCCCACATACGCGTACCTCCAAAAGCAGGGCCGAGGGTAGTATCATGAATAGCAATAATGGCTTTTAAGCCTGTGTCCGGGTCGCTGCAGTAAACAACCTTTTTATGGCCATAAGCTTCGAGCTGGCTAAATATCGATCCGTCGGGATTGGGTACAGGCATCAGGTGTGAAAAAATGAACTTTTTTGCGCTCCGACAAAAGTATGTGTTTTTTTTATAGTGGCAAAGTTAATTTTGAGTGGGAAAGTCGGGAAAGTCCGGAAGACCGAAAGATGGAAAGATTTGTAAGTTTGCGTTGGCAAGATGTTTTATTATATGAAAACAAAATATAAGGTACTTATAGTCTTACTTATAAGTTTAATCATAGCTTTAAAATTGGTAATTTATAATTTTACGTTTTTAAAGAAGACCTATATTGTTATATTTCACAAGAGTGGGGTAATAGCTCATTTTAATAGCAACGGTAAATTGGACGGAGAAGTTGATACGTACGTAAATGGCAAAATTACTCAAAAGGCAAATTTAAAAAACGGACTATTTGACGGCTGGACAGCTGACTATTATCCAAACGGGGTTATAAAAGACATGTCTTATTTTAAAAACAATAAAATTGAAGGCGTAGAATTTAATTATTATAACAGTGGGAAAATTAAGAGCAAGGAGTCCTTTGTTGATGGAAAATACGAAGGGCCTAAAATAGCCTACTATCAAAATGGACAAATTGAACAAAGGTCATTTCGAAAAAACGATAAAGTCAATGGAACAGAATATGCATATTATGAGGACGGAAATTTAAAATACACAAGAAATTGGGTCGATGATAAACCGTATGGGGATTTTTATTACTATTATGACACTATTGGTAAAAAAGTAAAGTTTTATCACGCTTATGACGTTTTAGGTGATAAATTTTATTTAGACAGATATGACAAATCAAGAAGTGAAGGCTTTGTATTTAGTAGTAATATTTATTCAAAAGACAAGGATTCAGTGATAGTATTGGCGAACAACGGTAAATATAAATCCATAAGAGATTTATTCATAGACCTCGCAAATCCACCATATATCTCAACTGCAATTAAATTAACCATAAATGACAAACTTTGTAAGGATTTAAATTTTATAAATAATAATAATAATAACACTGTAAAAATCACAAATGCTTTTTTGAACAAGGGGATATATAAGTTAGTTATTGATGGAAGATTTGTAGATAAATCAAATATGATTACGAACGGCACTACTTTGAAAATAACGGTAATAAAGGAATAATGATGGCCCGATAAACTGGTATTCTTAAATGTTTGGAAGGGCCAAAACAATGCGTAATCTTTTGTTCTTTCGAAATCCCCCTTGCCGTCTTACCCACTTCTTTGTACTTTTGGTCTTTCGGACTTCCGTCCCGATCCCGATAGCTATCGGGACTATCGGGATCCGGACTTCCGGACTCCCAAACATGAAAGACCTCGCTTACCTCAATAAATTTTTTTACAAATATCGCTGGCGGCTTATTCCGGGTGTGCTGTTCGTAGTCATTTCCAATATTTTTATGGTATTACAGGGGCCGGTAATCCGTATTGCATTTGACCTGGTGACCGAAAACATCAGTACTTTTCAGCTTTTCTCAGGGTTTAAAAGGCAGGTAATGATCTATGAAATATTTGGCTCCAGCCTTTTGCTATTTGGTATATTGGTATTGGTACTGGCTTTGATCCGTGGATTGTTTTTATTTTTTATGCGGCAAACCATTATATTAATGTCACGACATATTGAATATGACCTTAAAAACGAGATCTATCATCGTTACCAGGAATTGTCGCTGGCCTTTTACCGGCGCCATAATACAGGCGACCTGATGAACCGCGTAACCGAAGATGTGACCCGCGTACGCATGTACCTGGGCCCGGGGGTAATGTACACTATCAATACTGTCGTGCTGTTCATTATGGTTATTTACATTATGCTCACTGTTAACGTAAGGCTTGCGATCTGTTCTGTTTTACCCTTGACGATTTTGGCTGTAATTATTTATTATGTAAATAATATTATAAACTTCCGGAGCGAAAAAATACAGGAGAGGCTATCCATTTTGTCAAGTTTTGTGCAGGAGAATTTTTCGGGTATAAGGGTCATCAAATCATATGTGCGCGAGGGGTTTGTACGAAAAAGCTTTGCCGCGGAGAGCGAAACTTACAAAGTACACTCCATGGCGCTGGCAAGGGTACAGGCCATGTTTTACCCTTTCATGCTGCTGCTGGTTGGCTTAAGCAATGTTATTACTATTTACATAGGCGGTGTTGAGGTAATGAAGGGGAATATCACATCGGGCAATATTGCCGAGTTTATTGTGTACCTTAATATGCTTACTTTCCCCGTGATCGCGTTAGGATGGGTAACCTCGCTGGTGCAGCGCGCAGCTGCCTCCCAAAAAAGGATCAACGAATTTTTACACCAGCGGCCTGAGATAATATCCCCTGTTGTCGCGAAGCAAAATATTAAAGGTCTGATAACATTTGATAACGTATCTTTTATTTATCCCGATACAGGGATACAGGCTTTAAAAAACGTATCGTTTACCGTGGAGCCCGGCGAAATGGTGGCTATTATCGGACGTACCGGCGCCGGAAAATCAACCATCGCCAATTTAATTATGCGTATGTACGATTGCACAGGCGGCGACCTGCTGATCGACGGGCAGTCGGTTAAATCGGTCAATCTCGAAGGCTACCGGTCGCAAATAGGTTTTGTACCCCAGGAGGTGTTCCTGTTTTCGGATACAATCGCAAATAATATCGCGTTTAGCGCGGACACACTTGATATGCCAAAAGTAGAGCAGGCCGCAAAAGATGCAGCTGTATATGCTAATATTATGGAGCTTGAAAAAGGATTTGAGACTTTGATCGGGGAACGCGGCATAACGCTTTCGGGCGGCCAAAAGCAGCGGGTATCTATCGCAAGGGCGATAGTTAAGCAGCCGCAGATACTGATTTTTGACGATTGTCTTTCGGCGGTTGATACCAAAACGGAAGAGGAAATATTAAATAATCTTGGCCGCAATATGCTTGGTAAAACAAGCATACTTATCTCCCACCGCATATCAACCATAAAAAATGCGGATAAGATATTAGTGATGGATAATGGCGAAATTATTGAACAGGGTACCCACCAATACCTGATGGACAAAAAAGGCATTTACTTTGAGTTGTACGAAAAACAGCTGCTCGAAGAAGAAGAAAACGTTTGAAAACTCCGTTTGTGATGCTATAATAGATATAAAATGTATAATTATATTTGATTTAATACTTGAACTTTGAAAATTTATTTATATTTATGCCAACCAAAAACTAATTACAATTATTTAACATGGGAGATTTTGAAAACAGAGAGCGTGAAGAGGTTTTTTCAAAGAAGGTGAGAGCCGGGAAGAGAACTTATTTTTTTGATGTAAAGGCAACGAGGTCGAATGATTATTACGTTACGATTACAGAAAGCAAAAAGCGTTTGGAAGATGGTGTTTTTATTAAACACAAGATTTTTTTATACAAAGAGGATTTTGAAAAATTTGCTGATGGTTTGAAAGATACCATAGAGTATATCAAAGCAAACCAGGAGGTTGTTGAAAAGCGCTACGAATATAGCGAGGCACCCGAAGTTGCCAAAACAGCCGACGAAGACTTTTCGTTTGAAATATGAACCTAACAATCTAAACTAATATTATAATTGGAAAAACCTGCGATGAGCAGGTTTTTTGTTTATATGGTTTTGCAGACGACTGTTATCAATGCCATTTAATTGATCCCGCAAATCACGCGGGTAATTTTTTCTGCTATCTTTGCGAAAATTTTGTTCATGCTTTGTTGAACACAGCTGACAGCGCAATCAGCTATGAACCATGAACCATGAACCGTGAACTAAAAAACAATGGGTTTACAATGTGGTATAGTAGGTTTGCCGAATGTGGGTAAATCAACACTTTTTAATTGCTTATCAAACGCCAAAGCACAGGCGGCAAACTTTCCGTTTTGCACAATAGAGCCAAACATCGGCGTAATTACCGTTCCTGATGAGCGTTTAACAAAGCTTACGGAGATAGTGAAGCCCAAAAACGTTGTGCCGAACGTTATTGAGATTGTTGACATAGCAGGCCTGGTAAAAGGCGCTAGCAAGGGCGAAGGCCTGGGTAACCAGTTTTTGGCGAACATCCGTTCGACAAATGCGATCATCCATGTTTTACGGTGTTTTGATAACGATAACGTGATCCATGTGGATGGCTCGGTAGATCCAGTGCGTGATAAAGAGATCATTGATACCGAACTGCAGCTAAAAGATTTGGATTCGATAGAAAAAAAGATATCGAAGATCGAGAAAATGGCTAAAACCGGCGGCGACAAAGAGGCCAAAAAAGCATTTGATGTATTAACGATTTACAGGAACCATATACTCGCGGGGAAATCGGCCCGTACGGCCCCGGTTGCTGAAGAAGATAAGGAATATATTGCCGATATATGGCTGCTGACCGCTAAACCGGTGATGTATGTATGTAATGTCGATGAAGCTTCGGTTAACACAGGTAATGCATACGTTGATAAAGTTAAAGCTGCCGTGAAAGATGAAAATGCCGAAGTTTTGGTCATATCTGCACAAATAGAATCGGAAATAGCACAACTGGAAACTTACGAGGAGCGCCAAATGTTCCTGGATGACCTGGGATTAGCTGAATCGGGGGTAAATAAACTGATAAAAGCGGCCTACAAATTACTTAACCTGGCTACTTATTTCACGGCCGGCGTACAAGAAGTACGCGCCTGGACCATCACCAAAGGCTTTACTGCGCCACAGGCAGCTGGGGTTATCCATACCGATTTTGAAAAAGGATTTATCCGGGCAGAAGTGATAAAATACGACGATTTCGTAAAATACAACGGATCGGAAGCAACTATAAAGGAAAACGGCAAGCTGAGCATAGAAGGTAAAACTTATATCGTGCAGGATGGCGATGTAATGCACTTTAGGTTTAACGTGTAAGAAGGAGAGGCAAGAATTCAAGAAGCAAGAGTCATGACGAATTTATCTTGCTTCTTGGCTCTTGATTTCTCGACTCTCCTTAGCGATCCGCCACGCACCTGAACCCGATGGTTGCAGCACGGTCCATCCCCGGCGACATTAACAAGTATTTCGCGTATTTATTTAATTCCTGCGCCTGTGGAAAATACCAGCCCGAAGTTTGCGCATGGTAATAGCTCCCACCCTTTAAAATAGCAGAGCGTATGTGATCGTCTACATATTCATCCGTCCATTGCCACACATTACCGGTTAGATCCATTACGCCAAGCGCACTCGCCGCTTTCGGATAAGCGTCAACATCAGTGGGCTCCCGCATGGCGCGCGTAGTGTCGGCAGGTGGTATAATAGTGGTATCGCGGTTTTTGCCCCAGGGATATAAACGCCCGTCGCTGCCTTGCGCGGCGTACTGCCATTCCCATTCGTGTGGCAATCTTTTACCTGCCCAGGCAGCATAAGCCCTGGCATCATCCAAAGAAACCCAAGTAACTGGTTTATTGCCCCAGCCATCGGGATAAGAGCCGTTTTTCCAATCTTTTAAGAAATTATGTTTGTCTTTTGGCCGATAGTTAGTGGCCTGCATAAATTGCTTGAATTGCTTGTTGGTAACCGGGTAACGGTCGATATAAAACGCATCGATCAGCATAGTTTTACTGTGCGCCCGCTTCGGATGGCTGTCCCATGGGTATTGAACACCTACCTCGTTGGGTATATCATCACCTTCGATCATTACACCATTGGTTTCAAACTTATAGTTTGCTATGGCAGGAATAGCGATCATGTCATCAGGCGCTGTTGACCTTGTTTTTGTTTTGGCAATGGGTATAAGATGTTGTTTAATTGGCTGCGACGTGCCGGAAAGACTGTTTAAAGGCACGGTCGCCATCTTATGTATTTTCGCTAAAAAAGGCGGTAAACCACCGGTCTGTTTTTGATCTGCCAGCTCAAGTACCGCTCCATACCCCCTGCTTTCCATATTAAAACTGAGCATCACCATATCCTTAACCTTTTTAGGGCTAAGCTCAACACCGTTCCACAGATCGTAATATTTAACACCCGGCTTGTAAGGAAGCGCCATCTGTCGGCCGTTTTTTTGGATGCTATCCCTGTTTACCAAGGTATAAACGGTTTCGCCCTTACCGGGAAATTTTGTAGCGAATACCCCATTCTTAACTACCGAGAAATGCGGTTCCCAGGCCGGGCTGTTCCAAACGTCAGGAAATTGCCTGTAAATTGCGCTGATCCTCCGGATCGTTTCGGCATACCTGTCAGGCACCTGGTTCCATATCCCCCAGATATTTTCCCATGCGTTGTAACCGACGCCGTTAAAAAAGGTATATTGCAGGTCATCAGTCTTATCAACCGCCCATCGGTCGGTAACATCCACCTGGTGACGGGGTTCCAGCCACTTGTAAAGGCTTACGCCTGGCGAGTAGTTAAACCTCAAAGCCCCCCAATCGGGAAAGTAGTAACCCCAGCTCAATCGGTTCCATTCTACCATTTTCAGGTCACTTAAATTAACCTCAGGCTGCAAAGCAACGGGGTAACCCTGTTTTGTATACGCTTCCTTGAAGTCCTCAGTTACACCGGTCATTGTATCGCCGTTCATACCATCTGCGCCCAATTCCTTCATTTCGGCCATCAGTGCTTTGGCCATGTGTTCGTTTATTTTTCGCGTGCCTTTGTCCCATATCATGATCGGGAAGAAAACCCGCACACCCCTTTTGTGGAAATCCCTGATCATTTGTTTTACGGCTTCCTTTCCACCCGGCATATCAGCTACCAGGTCAAACTGGTTGCGGTTATCAACGCCTATGTTCGGATAAGTTGGCCATATCAAAACAGCATCGAGGCCACCGTAACGCTTTTTAAGGTCGTTAAGGTAACGGTCGACCGTATATTTGTTTGTAACCGGGTCATAAAAATAGCGCTCATGCGCCATCATCTGCGCGTAGATAAATGATGTTTTAACCCAGTTAAACTCGGGCCGGCGATATTCCCTGTCATCGTAATTCAGCTTTTTCCGTTCATCTATCCGCCATTGTTTTAAAGAATCAAGCCATTTTTCGCGATCTGCAGGCTTAGTCGGACCAGCAATCATTTCTCCGAGATTACCCTGTAGCCTGAGGGACTGGGCATACAAACTGAAATGACCCGTTAATGCCAACGAGATCATCGGAATGATAAACTTCTTCATTATAATAGTGATATCCGAAATTGGTTTTTATTTCAGTAAATATCACAATTCAAACCGACAAAGTTTTAAAAACTTCGCAGGTCACCGGGCATGAATTCATTGAAAAGCTATTTCGCCGGCGTAAATGCCACGGCTATTTTTGAATCAGCGGTGCCATAATATAAATACCACGAATTTTTAAACCTGGTGAGTCCCTCTACAAAACAAACCTGGTTTACCTGGCCCGATAACTCATAGGGCTTTTCGGGCTTTATGAAATACGTATTCATCCGTTTCAAAATTTTTGTGGGGTCATTTTTGTCAAACAATACCTGCGATGCGGCATAAGTCCCATCAGACAATGTGGTATCGCCGAACGATCGATTATTACGACTATTGTAAATCAATAAAATTCCCTTATCTGTCAGCATAGCCGGCGGGCCGGATTCAACAAGGTCGCTATCAAACTTACCCTGCCGGGTTGGTAATACAACCTTTAACTGCGGCATGTTGAGGGCTTGTGATCGTAACTTTACTGGAGGCTGTTCCCCCGATTTCATTTCAACCGGCGTCCAGTCAATCAAATCGTCGGATGTTGCGCTCCATATTTGTGTATCGCCCCAATACATCCAATATTTGCCATTAATTTTTGTGGCAATAACCCGCCCGTTGATATAAGTTGATACTATCGATCCCGATTTGCTCCACTTGGGGGCATATTTACCGTTGTAAGCGTGGGCAAAGACACTGCCGTGCTTTGCCCAGTGTATAAGGTCAGCCGACGTAGCGACGAGCAACCTTGCTGTGGTGCCATCATAAGCAGTGTAAGTCATATAATAGGTGCCCAAACTATCTTCCACAACGCGCGGATCTTCGCATCCTCCCTCCCATTCCAGCTTTTTATAAGCATCATTATCCGGGTAAAATACAGGCTTTGGCATGGTCAAAAAATGTGTTGCATCATTACTGACAGCCAAGCCTATCCTGGATGTTCCCGCCGGCTTACCGGTTTTATCCTGGGCGCGGTACAACATAAATATTTTACCATCACGATTTACAATTGCCGGGTTAAAAACATCCTTGGCTTCCCAAAGTACTGCCGTTTTTAAGATAGGATCAATGAAACTCCCCACGCCGGGTTTCAAAACGGGGTTTACGCTATCGATCTTTTTAAATGGGAGTAATGCCCAGCTATCAGCAGAACTAACTGATGAATCAACTTTGGCAGTACTTGTTGAACTGGATTGTTTAGTGGTGCAGCTGCTTATTGTTAAAACAAAAGCTGTGGCAAAAAATAAAATGGCGCGCATGAAATACAAAATAAATTCCTGTTTAAAAAAAAAGGTAGCCGACTCACCGGCTACCTCACAACTAAATCAATTATATGTACTCAATCCAAATATTTAATAAAATGCTTAATATAAATATACAACTTGTTAAATACAGTTAGCACGCCGTTTACCGCGTTTACGATATATATAAAAATAATTTAAATAAAAATTGATT
>CAIPFE010000039.1 GCA_903864275.1 uncultured Mucilaginibacter sp. | reverse complement strand
TTTACAAACGGCCCGTTCCAGAACGCCGGTTTCAAGGCAACTTACACCTTCTCGCCTGCGGTGAGCTTAATGGCCGGTATCTTTAATGACTACTGGAATGTTTACCAGTCAGGAGGCAAGGTGAATACCTTTGGGGCACAGTTAACAGTGACCCCGGTAAAAAACTGGACAGCCTACCTTAACGTGGTTACCGGCTCATCTTATGGGACGGAATTCGACCTTACAACCGCTTACCAAATTACCAGCGCATTCAAATTAGGATTAAACGCTGCTACTTTTTCGGCAACAAATGGTGTTACCGGAGGTTTTTCGGGCGTTGCCCTGTATCCGCAGGTAGCGGTATCAAAAGCGGTAACTTTAGGTTTAAGGGGTGAGTATTTCACCACCAAATCAGGTACTTTCTTCGATGCAGGCCCTGCACCAAGCGAATCAGTAACAGGAATTACCTTTACTGCTAATATCAAAGCAGGGCCATTAACATTTATCCCTGAAGTAAGGTTTGACAACAGTTCAAAAGCTGACATGTTTACTGACGGTAATAACGCTTTCACAACCGGCGCAACACAGTTTCTGATGGCGGCAGTTTATGCCTTCTAAAATATTGTTAACACTAATGCAAATAGTAAATTGATTGAATTTTAAGATAAGCGCGGATTATTTTTTTTATAATTAATTATTGTTTGTTAGTTATAAGTTTGGTTTGATTGAAGTCTGCGTGAAAAAGGGGGTGCTCGCACCCCCTTTAGTTGGTTTTGTTGTAAGTTAAAAATGTTGTAAGGGTTGTAATAAGTTGTAAAATGTTGTAAGGGTTGTAAAAGTTGAAATTGTTATAAGGGTAAAAAACTTTGCCTTTACAACCACTACAACTTATTACAACCACTTTAGCCATGAATAATGAACGAAGAAAATAAAGAGCAATCGGTTGAACACTTTCTTGACCTGATCAAACGGTCGAGGCGGGGTAAGTTTAAGATATATATTGGCATGAGCGCCGGTGTGGGTAAAACTTACCGCATGCTGAAGGAAGTGCGCACCTTACTACGCAATGGCATTGATGTAAAAATCGGTTATGTTGAAACCCATAATCGAAAGGAGACAGAGGCATTGCTGGAAGGTTTGCCGATTATTCCGCGCCGTAAGCTCTTTTATAAAGGAAAGGAACTGGAGGAGATGGACCTTAACGCGATCATTAACCTGCGGCCCGAGGTGGTTGTGGTTGATGAGCTGGCACATACCAACATTGAAGGCAGCAAGAACGAGAAGCGCTGGCAGGACGTAATGGATATTTTAAACGCCGGTATAAACGTCATCAGCGCGGTAAATATCCAGCACATCGAAAGCCTTAACGAAGAAGTACAGAAAATAACAGGGGCGGCAATTAATGAACGTATCCCTGATAAAGTTTTACAGATGGCAGATGAAGTGGTAAATATTGACCTTACCGCCGATGAGTTGGTTGACCGCTTAAAGGAAGGTAAAATTTACGATGAGAAAAAAATACAACAGGCATTAAATAATTTTTTCCAGGCCGAAAGGATACTGCAGCTGCGTGAACTGGCACTCAGGGAAGTGGCCAATGCTGTTGAACGTAAAATAGATATTGAAGTACCCAAAACGATAAAACTACGGCCCGAATTATTTTTGGCCTGCATAAGTACGAATGAAGAATCGGCAAAAATAATCATCCGTAAAACAGCCAGGCTGGCTTCGTACTACCGCTCAAAATGGTATTTGCTTTACGTGCAAACCTCCAACGAAAGCAGCGATAAAATAAACCTGGCCTCGCAGCGGCACCTGATCAATAATCTGAAATTGGCCACGCAATTGGGCGCCGAAGTTTTGAAGGTAAAAAGCGATAACATAGCCAAAACAATTTGGGAAACCGCCGAGAAATATGATATTACTACCATCTGCATCGGAAAACCCCACTTCAAATTTTACCAGTTGGTAATGAAAACCGCTGTGTTTACCCAATTATTGAACAAAATGTCGCAAACACATATTGACCTCGTAATACTATCGTAATGACAATTAAAAATAAACTCCGTGCTGGTATTAGTTTTTTATTCCTGCTGGCAATTATTTGCTGCGGTTTATCTATCTTTTATGTGAACAGGCTCTCAGACGATGAGAAAAATATTTTAAAAGATAATTACCAGTCTGTGCAATACACAAAAAACATTTGTGTGGCTGTTGACGCAATTCATGACGGCCTGAGTACACCACAATTTAAGGTAATCGAAGAAAATATCGCTGCGGAGGAGCGTGATATTACTGAACCAGGTGAAGCACAACTTACCGACTCCTTAAGATCAAAATTCGAGACACTTAAAAGAACTGAAAGCAACGCTCCGAATGTTGCAGAATTGCACCTGGCCATAAGAAAACTTTCATTTGGAATAATGCAGTTGAACATGACCGCTATTGAACATAAGTACGCGGCCGCAACCAATTCTGCCAAGAGCGCGACCATTATCCTGGCTTTTGTCGGCTCGTTCCTTTTCCTGATCGCATTTAGTTTTGTAGTTAATTTTCCAGGCTATATTGCAAACCCAATTAAAGAATTAACAGAACGAATAAAAGAGGTTTCGAACCGTAATTACCACCAGCAGCTTAATTTTAAATCAAATGATGAGTTTGGGGAGCTGGGCCATGCGTTCAATACCATGACACGTAAGCTTGATGAGTATGAGCATAGTAACCTGGCCAGTATTTTATTTGAGAAAAAACGGATCGAAACGATCATTAATTCGATGCATGACGCTATAATTGGCCTCGACGAAAAATCCTTCATCATTTTTGCCAACGAGGTGGCCTGTACCCTTATTGGCTTGCCCGAACAAAGCCTTACCGGGAAATATGCCCCGGATGTTGCCGTGGAAAACGACCTGTTGCGAAACCTGCTGGTAAATGACCAACATAAAATGAAAATATTCGCGGATAACCGTGAGAGTTATTATGCCAAAGAAGTATTACCGGTTACCAGTAAGGATAAGGTTATCGGCAAGGTGATCATCCTGAACAACATCACTGAATTTCAACAGCTTAATGATGCGAAGACCAATTTCATTGCCACTATTTCGCACGAGTTGAAAACACCGATATCGTCTATAAAAATGAGCCTGAAATTATTGGAAGATAAGCGCATTGGCGAGATGAATACGGAGCAGCAGCAATTACTTGAAAATATTGATGAAGACGCCGCAAGGCTGCTGCAAATAACCGGCGAATTGCTGGATATGGCACAGGTTGAAACCGGGAAACTGGAATTGAATTTCGGCAGCACACACCCTATAAACATTGTTGATTATGCTGTAAAGGCGCTGAAAACAACCGCTGAGCAAAAACACGTAACCCTGAATGTAGAATGCGATGAACACCTTCCGGACGTACATGCCGACCTGGATAAAACTACCTGGGTGCTAATCAACCTGCTATCAAATGCTATAAAATACAGCCATGAAAAATCAGTTGTCGACCTGGTGGTTAAAATCTACAAAGCCGATGAGATTGAATTTTCGGTACAGGACCACGGAAAAGGCATTGATGCGAGGTACCTTCCAAGGATTTTCGAAAGATATTTTAAAGTTCCGGGTGCAAGCATGGAACAAACAGGCACAGGATTGGGCCTTGCAATAGCAAAAGATTTTATTGAGGCCCAGGCCGGTAAAATTGGCGTTGAAAGCGAAGTAGGGGAGGGCAGCAGGTTTTATTTTACTTTGAAAAGGGTGGGGAATTGAGGGGGAGGACAAAGAAGCACCAGCGCGGGGTGAACAGTCAATATTTTGTAATTGAGTCGATCAGAATATAATTTCTATATTTATTCTCAATTATAAACCTGATTAACCTATGGCAACCCAAACCTCAAACCCCTTATCCGGGCGTTTACTTTCCCTTGATTTCCTTCGTGGCTTTATTATGGTATTGCTTGCCATCGAATCAACAGGTTTGTACGATTATTTATTTGAACACACAAAGGGCGAACCATTTAATAATTTTATCATTCAATTTACCCATCATCCCTGGCATGGCTTGCATTTTTGGGATTTGGTGCAGCCGGCGTTCATGTTCATGGCAGGTGTCGCCATGGCATTTTCATTAAATAAACAATGGGCCAATGGCGTTACCTGGGAGCAATCGTTCAAAAAAACATTGAAGCGCTGCGCGTTGCTATTCTTTTGGGGCGTGTTCGACTATGCTGTTCGTCCCAAAGGTTTGTCATTTGAGTTATGGGATGTTTTGACCCAGCTATCGTTTACTACTTTGGTGGCATTTCTTATATTCAGGTGGAGCAATGTTGCACAGATAGTGGTATGTATAGGCTTACTTTTATTAACCGAAATTTTGTACCGCTTCACCAATGTGCACGGCTTTAACCTGCCTTTTACCGACCAGCACAATTTTGGCAATTATATCGATACCATCCTGATGAATAAAATAAACCCCGGCGGCTGGGTGGCTATTAATTGTATCCCTACAGCTGTGCATACTATTGCCGGGGCACTGGTGGGCAAGTTATTGTTGAGTGACAAGGAAAAAATAAAAACACTGTTGCTTTGGGGAGCTATATGTTTAATTGTTGGCTATGGTTTGGATAGTTTGGGTATAACACCCATCATCAAAAGGATAGCCACCACTTCATTTACCATCGTTTCGTTAGGATGGTGCTTATTGTTTTTGACACTTTCATACTGGTGGATCGATATAAAAGATCACCGCAAGCATTGGCAGTTCTTTACCATTGTGGGTATGAACTCCCTTTTTATCTACTTGTTTTTTGAAATAGTTGGCAGCAGATGGTTTACCGGGTATATCACCTTTATTTCAAATGGTGTATTGAGCTGGGTTAATGCCGGCGACCTGCTAAAAGCTTTGGTTGCCGCCGTTTGTGTTTTTGGGTTGGAATGGGGCTTATGTTATTTTCTGTACACGAAAAAGATATTTTTTAAGTTGTGATAAAATGATTTTTCGTTTTCTTTGTCAAAAATGGTTTAATGATCACCAGTTTTGTATAAAATAATATCTATGCTGAAATATTTACCTATCCTGATATCATTAATATTGGTTTATACAGCGGTTAATGCGCAAGCCTCGACCGACACTGCGATTAAACAATCAACCCTTAAGACTTTAAGCAATGAGCAATACAACGCGCTGCTAAAAGGCGACGACATTTATGGCATGTCGCTGGCTGCCGAATTAAACCATTATCCATTGCCCGATAAGGTGATCAAATTAAAAAAGGAAATAAACTTAACCCCTGTACAGGTTACAAAGATCACCGCGATAGCCAAAGAACTGCACCGCAAGAAATTAGAAATGGGTTTGATCATCATCAATAATGAAAAAACGATCGACAGCCTCTTTCGCATAAACAAGTTTGATAATGGTTCGCTTATATTTTATGCCAACCGCTACGGGTTATACCAGGGCGAGTTGAGGAACGCCATATTACAGGCTTGCCTGGCGACCAGGAACTTGCTGACGCTGCAGCAGGTCAATAAGTATGTGGCTTTACAAAAGGCTAATTGACGCATTTGCGTCGTCGCGAGCTGCAGCTAAATTCGGAGGTATCGAAAAAATCCAAAAATAGTTTACCAGTTTTACTCTTTTCGCATAAAAAATCAAACTCTTAGCTATAATTTAGGTTAAAATAAAAAAAGACCATTTGATTTAGTTAATTTAGCGCCCCCCTAATAAGGAAAGTTTTATGAAAATAACTTTTGACTTTGAAAAGCCCCTCGCCGACTTGCAGCTGCAGATCGATAAGGTGAAACAGGTTGAAGACAAGAACAAACTGGACATGTCGGCAACCATTACTGAGCTTGAAAATAAATTAGAGGCTGCAAAGCACGATATATACGCCAACCTCACCGGCTGGCAAAAAGTACAGATAGCCCGCCATCCCGAAAGGCCTTATACCCTTCAATATATTGAATTGATGTGCGATGATTTTATCGAGCTGCACGGCGACCGGACCGTTGGGGATGATAAAGCGATCGTTGGCGGCTTCGGTACCATAAACGGGCAAACGGCCATGTTTATCGGGCACCAGAAAGGCCGTAATACCAAAGAACGCCAGTACCGTAACTTCGGCATGCCAAATCCGGAAGGCTACCGCAAGGCGTTGAGGCTGATGAAATTGGCCGAAAAATTTAACAAGCCTGTGATCACCCTGGTAGATACGCCCGGGGC
Organism: uncultured Mucilaginibacter sp.; assembly: GCA_903864275.1. Lineage (GTDB taxonomy): Bacteria > Bacteroidota > Bacteroidia > Sphingobacteriales > Sphingobacteriaceae > Mucilaginibacter. The sequence continues at coordinate 162,096 of CAIPFE010000039.1, read as the reverse complement.
ATTCCCGGGCCTCGAAGCAGAAGAACGCGGGCAGGGCGAGGCAATTGCACGTAATTTATTAGAAATGTCTATCCTGAGAGTGCCTGTTATTTGCGTGATCATCGGTGAAGGCGCATCCGGCGGCGCTTTGGGTATAGCGATTGGCGATAAAGTAATGATGCTCGAAAATTCATGGTATTCTGTCATCTCCCCCGAAAACTGTTCTACCATCCTTTTTAAAACCTGGGAACATAAGGAAAGGGCTGCAGAAATGCTGAAGCTAACCTCATCAGATATGTTTAAGAACAAGCTGATCGACGGCATTATAAAAGAGCCCCTTGGCGGCGCCCACCAGGACCCGGTTGCCATGGCCGCCACTTTAAAAAAGCAGCTATTAAAAGATCTGAAAATATTGAAAGAGCGCAATATTGACGAGTTGGTTACCGAAAGGATCGACAAGTTTTGCGCGATGGGGGTTGTGGTTGAGGATTAATTCAAAGTGATCTTAAGTATTGATTGCCCATTAGCAAGGAATAAGTTTCCGGCGGCATCAAAAACCATATCTGAGGGGCCGCTGGGCGTGTTTGCACCAGGTGTTACAACAACAGTGCTTACGCTGCCATCAGGCAAAATCTCCCTGATTGCCCTATTGCCGTAATCACTTACAAACAGGTTGCCGGTAGCATCCCGGGCTATACCAACAAGGTTAAAAAAAGTAGCCTGGTTGCCGGCGCCGTTTGCGAAGCCTGAAGTCATCGGTATTCCCGCAACAAGGCTTATAGTCTTAGCAGGAGAAATTTTGCGAACGGAGTTGTCGCCGTCAGCAAAAAATAAATTCCCAGACCCATCAAAAACCAACCCAAGTGCCCCGTGAAAGGGGCTGTTGGCTAAATCGCCACCTGTGGCGTATATTCCTGATGTCCCATCGGTGTTAATTTTTAATATAACCTTATTGCCAGCATCTGATGCATAGATGTTGCCAGATGCATCTAATGTAACCTGCAAAAAATCGGAGTTTTTAAAATAACTGCTTCCAGGTAATGTGGTGACTACGCCACCGGGCGTTATCATTCTGATCGATAGTTGATCAGCTACATAAATATTTCCGGCGCCATCGATAGCCATGCCGGCGGGGGCCATAAATGATGCGTTCGTTCCCGTACCGTCAACGCTCGCGGCGTGACCACTGCTGACACCTGTTACATTACCGGCAAAAGTTGTTACCGTTCCATCAGGACCAATTTTACGGATTAATGTGTTTTTATAATCAGATGCGAATAAATTACCATCTTTATCCATCACGATGCCATAAGCACCCGCAAACGATGCTACGCCTTTGCCATCCGTTGAGCCACCTTGTCCGTTTCCGGCAAACATGGTTGCAATACCCGTTTTCGGTAAATTTGAATTTTGATTAGGCTTTGAGCCACTTTTTGAGCAGCTAATTGCAAATATCGCCAGCAGTCCCAGGAGCAATTGTGATTTCGGTCTCATGGCGCCAAGGTAATAGAAAATAGTAGTATATTTCAGGCAAACAACGTCAAAATAGACTTTAAAATATTAAAGAAGGCAATATTGATGAACTGGTCACCAAATAAATCAACAAATTTTGCGCGATGGGGTTATGGTTGAACAACTCAATGTCGGATACTATGCAATTCCGGTTGCCTGCATGATCAGAAACAAGCCTACCCCGATAGTGACGACCCCGGTGATTCGGGCGACACGTTCGCCGGCAGGTGCGAGACGTTCGACAGCAATTGCCACAGCCACGATGGCCATCGCACGAAGGTCCATAACCCCGATGACCAGGAGGATCGCCATCAATCCGAAACAGCATTGGACGCAATGGATGCCGAGGCGCAAACCATGTCGCCAGGCTAAGGCGGCACCGGCTGGCGGCTTACTCCCGCTAACAGTCGCGACGCGGCAGCAGGCAAGGTGACGGACCTTCCAGCGAGTGAATTGAACTGCGCCGGCAATGAGGACCACCAAACCGATTGCGAGCGGAACGGCTTTTGAAATCGCCGGTAGCTGCATCTCAAGAGCGGCGAGTGCCGCGCCTGCAGGGAAGATGAGCATTCCGAATACGGTCCAAACAAAAAAGTATCCCGCGCCTGCCAGTATGGTCAACCGGCCCAGCCGGGCTCCATCCGTCGTGCCGGTAGATTGGCGGTAACGCAGTAACATCGGAATCAGGCATGGCATCATCATGGCGACCATCATCACTACCCACATGCCAAGGAATGACGCAGCGGCCAGCGGCCAGTTCTCTCCTGGCATCCAGGTCATTCCCATCGTCCAGCCGCCCGGCATCGGCATCCCGCCCATTGCCGACATGGACAGACCCCAGACAACTGTTACGACAGCACTGGCAATAAATAGCAGTGTTGCGACACCGAAAAAAACTTGATTTGAAGTTCGATCAGATACCATGCCCCTGGGATATTTGGTCACCGGCTGCCTGGCGGCAACCTTGATTTCTTTTAACCCTTGTCATACTCGTCGTTTCGGCGCCACCAAAAGCCCGTCTCGTTGCGGCCCTTTGGTGCACGATCCAGCCATTGGTAGGCGCTCCAAAGCGCATCCAACCCGCGGGAATAAGCGGAATAGGTATGGTAAACGATACCATCCTCAAGTACGAACGCGCTCATCCCCGGCCTTTCGCGCGTGTACGTGGCCACGTCAGTCCCGGTAGTTCCGGCATTCTCGGCAACGGGCTCTTCGCCCTGTTTCGTTAGCGAATCGGCGACCCCGGCTACCTTAAATGGCTTTTCGCGGCGGTAATTGTATTCGGCCCCTTCGCGCTGTTGTTCCTCGGTAAGCGAGGCGGTGAAGTCGAAGTTGAAATCGCTGCCAAATGACGATGCCCAGGGAAAGCCCCAGCCCATACGTTGTTTGTACGCTTCCAGCATTGCAACGGGGGCACGTGACACGGCGGAAAGCGTTACATCATGGTTCGCCAGGTGGACGAAAACACCATTGAACCCATCCGCAATTGACGAGCAGGCCGGACACCCCGCCTTATAGTCGGGCCCGAACATAAAGTGATAGATGAGCAGCTGCGAACGTCCATTGAAGAGGTCGGCCAGCGAAACTTTGCCTTTATCGGTTTCGAACCGGTAATCCTTGTCGATCCGGACCCACGGCAATTCCTGGCGTTGCTGCGCCACCTCGTCGCAGCGTCGTGTCAGCTCCTTCTCCGCTTGCAGCAATTCAAGTCGTGCCTTCAGCCATTCTTCGCGTGTGCCGGTTAAGTGCTTCCCGGTATTTTTGGCTTCTGCTGCGGTGTCTTCTTCATCTTTGGTACTCATATCTTTAAAATTTATTTGTCAATTTAATGCTGGGAAAATTATATCAAGCAACAATATTTTTTATCGACGTTTTTTGTGAATATGGAAATCGTCTTGTAAAAATAATATTTATTTTAAAAGTATTATATTGTTAAGCCACATGGTTCTGAAGCAGAAAAAGGGGCATCGCCCTTTAATTTATCCTTATCATCAGTGATCGTTAATTACCCGTATTATAAAAAAAGGTCGTTGGCAATTTTGCCTTATTTAACTTAACGAGATAGTGGTTAGCTATTTTTACATTTTCCTTTCCATAACAAAAAAATCGTCCTATATTTGCATTCCTTTTTGGAAGGCCTGCTTTCCTAATAGAGATTGCCTGATAGTATAATGGTAGTACGACGGTTTTTGGTACCGTTTGTCTAGGTTCGAATCCTGGTCGGGCAACAGAATGATTTCGGATGTCGAATTTTCGATTTCGGATTTAAGCCGGGATTGGAGGTCGAAATCCGAAATTGTTTTTTAAGGTCCGAAAGAAGGTTTAAATTCAAAATTAAAAAATCAATAAATCCGAAATCGAAATTCCGAAATCCGAAATAAAAAACATCCGAAATCGTAATTCGTAAATCGTAAATCAAAAGATGCCCTTACAATTCAACCCCGTTAAATTATTTGCAGGCTCCGGTACAACGGTACTGGCGACAAATATTGCAGCACATTACGGAAAAGAACTTGGCGACGTTGTTTTAACTAAGTTTAGCGACGGCGAATTTCAACCGCATTTTAACGAATCGGTACGTGGCAGCGATGTGTTTTTGATCCAGAGCACCAATCCACCTACTGACAATTTGGTTGAATTACTGATGATGACTGATGCCGCACGCCGTGCGTCGGCGCATTATGTTACGGCGGTTATCCCATATTTCGGGTTAGCGCGTCAGGACAGGAAGGACAAGCCACGTGTTGCCATAGGTTCAAAATTGGTTGCCAATATATTGGTGGCCGCCGGTGTAAACCGCATTATGACGATGGACCTGCACGCCGCACAGATACAGGGTTTTTTCGATATCCCGGTTGACCACCTTGACGCATCTATAATTTTTGTGCCTTATATAAAAAGCCTGGGACTGGGGAATATAACCATTGCTTCGCCGGATATGGGCGGCTCGTACCGGGCGCGTTCATTCGCCAAGTTTTTTAATGCCGAGGTGGTGATCTGCGATAAGCGCCGCAAACGTGCCAATGAAATTGAATCAATGACCCTAATTGGGGATGTTACCGACCAGGATATAGTGCTGATCGATGATATATGCGATACGGCAGGTACGCTGGCAAAAGCAGCCGGGTTAATTATGGAGCGCGGCGCGAAAAGCGTATGTGCAGTTTGTACGCACCCCGTATTATCGGGTAATGCCTATGAAACGATAGAAAACTCGATGCTTACTGAGCTGATAGTTACCGATACCATACCGCTTAAATATCCAAGCAGTAAAATACGCGTATTAAGCACAGCCGACCTGTTTGCCAAAGCAATAATCAATGTAAACGAACACGGCTCAATAAGCCAGTTGTTTAAGGTGGAGTAAGAAAGTCCATGGTGGATGGTCAATAGTCCATAGCCCGATTTAAGAATGAATACTACAATACCATGGTCTATGGACTATCGATCATGGACTAAAACAAATAATAATACATACAATACCATGGTCTATGGACTATCGACCATGGACTAAAAACAAACAAACAAATGAAATCAATTGCTATTAGCGGTTCTCCAAGAGAGAACGTAGGGAAAAGAGACGCTAAAGAACTGCGTTACCAGGCATTAGTGCCGGCAGTACTTTACGGTGGGCCAACCCAAACCCACTTTTCAGTGTCCGCAAGTGATTTGAAAGCCGTAGTTTATACGCCGGTTGTTCATTTCATCGACTTAGACATTGCCGGTACAAAATCACAGGCTATCATTAAAGATATCCAGTTCCATCCATTAACCGAACAGATCATCCACGTAGACTTTTTGCTGTTAGACCACAAAAAGCCCATTACCATGGAGATCCCCGTTAAATTAACCGGAACTTCGCCGGGTGTTAAAACAGGCGGTAAACTGGTACAGAAATTAAGGAAACTGCGTATCAAAGCTTTGCCAAAAGATCACCTGGATGCTATTGAAGTAAGCATCGAAACTTTAGAAGTAGGTAAATCTGTAAAGGTATCCGACCTGAAAGTGGATAAGCTGGTGATTACAAATGCACCGGAGGATACCATCGTATCGGTAACCACTTCACGTGCATTACGCCAGGCTGAGCAGGATGCTGCTGCTTCGGGTAAAAAATAGGCCCAGCCCCTTAACCCCCTAAAGGGGGAACTATGTGGGTTAGCCCCCTGGCCCCCTCGAGGGGGAAACATGCGGGTTTCAATAATTGACAGCGATAAGCTTAAACTTATCGCTGTTTTTTCTTTACTTTGAATTCAAAATATAGCGATGGGTTTCAAACCCATCGCTATAAAACAAACAAAAGTTGCTCCGCCCTAGGCGGAGGTTAGGGGGCATGAAATATCTCATCGTTGGTTTAGGAAACATAGGGCCCGAATATGCCGACACCCGGCATAATATCGGTTTTATGATATTGGACGAATTTGCGAAACAGGAAAGCGCTAAATTTTATAATATGCGCCTGGCCTATTATACCGAGGTAAATTATAAGGGCCGCACCCTGTACCTGATAAAACCAACCACCTACATGAATAACAGCGGCCGGGCGGTTAACCATTGGATGACGACGTTGAAGATCGCAAGGGAAAACGTGTTGGTAGTGGTTGATGATATTGCACTGCCTTTCGGTACCCTACGTTTGAAACCCAAGGGCAGCGCAGCAGGGCATAACGGCTTAAAACATATCGAAGCTACTTTAGGCCATAATGAATATGCCCGTCTTCGCTTCGGCGTAAGCGACGATTTCCCCAAGGGCCGCCAGGTCGACTATGTTTTGAATGGATTTGATAAAGAGGAACTGCTTGAATTACCTGCGCTCATTGACCGCTCCATTGAAATGATCAAAAGCTTTACTACAATTGGTACCGAATTGACGATGACGCGGTTTAATAAGTAATATCCTACCTGTCCAACCTGCTTTTATTGTCGCAAACCGGCCTTTCACACCCATCATAAGAAATATTTCTTATTTTATTAATTTGATCACCAGTCATTTAATTCGACACTGCGAAAATATATTTGGAAACTAAGAAACTATTCTTATGTTTGTCTTATGAAGTCATCAAAAAAGGATAAAAACGCATTGTCGGAGCCTACAAAATCGGAACTGGAGATACTGCAGGTATTATGGCAGTACGGCCCGTCGACCGTAAGGTTTGTAAACGACCAGCTGAATGAACAGAAGCGCGAGGTGAATTATATGTCGACCCAAAAACTAATGCTGATCATGCTCGATAAAGGATTTGTAACGAAAGACGCCAGCCAGATGACTCATGTTTATAAGGCTGCGGCCGACGAAGGCAAAACCAAAGGCTACCTGCTCGACCGTGTGGTGGATAACCTGTTCAACGGCTCGGCAACCAGCCTGATGATGCAGCTGCTGGGTGATAAAAAAATGTCGCCCGAGGAGATGGAAGAGTTTAAAGAACTGATCAGGAAAATAGACCAAAAATAGTAAGACCATGAACACACCATTTTGGGCCCCATATATTTCAGATGCTACCATAAAAGCCATCTGCTGGACACTGATCCACTCACTTTGGATCGGGATGATCATCGCCTTGCTTGCAGGCGTTATTGTCAGCCTGACGCGTAAATCGGCGGCCGCATTACGTTACAGGCTTTTGTGCGCTGTGCTGGTATTGTTTGTCATCTCAATAGGCATTACCTGGTATATTGAAGCCCGTTCAGGCGCAACAATCCCGGTTATGACTGTCGGCGCAACCGTGTTAATAAACTCCACGGCCGCTTCTCCGTCTACCTATATCGCCGCCGCACAAAACCAAAATATAATTGACCGTTCTCGGGAATTTCTCAACCAGAATATGAGCATCATCTTCCTGGTGTGGCTGCTATTTTTTGTGCTAAAAAGCCTTAAAATGGTAAGCGGGTTGCTATACATTCAGCGCATCCGCAACTATAAGATCCATCCTGTATCCGAAGAACTTAAACATAAGATTGAGCTGTTTAGCAGCCAGGTTGGCATCAGGCGGGCTGTCCGCCTGGTGCAATCTGAGCTGGTAAAAGTACCGGTCGCCGTAGGCTGGCTAAAACCGGTCATCTTATTGCCTTTGGGTATAGCTTTGCAACTTACGCCCGAACAATTGGACGGCATATTATGGCATGAGCTGGCACACATACATCGCCGTGATTACCTGGTAAATATTTTGCAGGGTTTGGTGGAGACGGTGTTCTTCTTTAACCCGGGACTACTGTGGCTGTCATCCCTTATCCGTACAGAAAGGGAAGCCTGCTGCGACGATATGGTTTTGAGCCGCATGAGTCGCAAGGCAAACTACCTGGAAGCATTGCTTTCTTTCGGCTACGGCGAGTTTAAACAGGCCGGTTTGGCTATGAGCATCGGCTCAGGCAACCAATTGCGCGACCGGTTGAAAAGGATGATCAGCCAGGAAAACAAGCGGCTGGGGGTGGTTGAAAAAATTGTCCTGGTGACCGGGATAATAGTACTATCTGCATTTGCTGGAATAACCACAAAGGAGGTGATGCATGCGACCAATACGTCGGATAAAAAAGACGACACATCGGCTCATTTCTTTTATGTAGAACATCAGTGGAGCCGGTCCGGTCCGAATGCTCATCATATATATGCAGAAGATATTACCGGCAGGAAGTACTATTTCATGCTAACGAGGGATAAATTGGTGGCCGTGACGATTAATGGCAATGAAGTTCAAAAGCGCGATCTGGCAAAGTACGTCGACTTGCTTAAGCATATTCCTCCTCCGCCACCTCCGCCAATGTCTATTCGGAAACCCTTATAAAGAATTCTGACCGCATTGACCCGGAGTCGGACGTAAACGTTAAAAATTAAAAATCAGAATCAAAAATATCTTACAATATGGAAGCCTCACTATTAAACCAATGGTTTTCCGGTCATGAGACCCAAGCCATCTGTTGGACACTGATTCACTCGCTTTGGATCGGCCTGATCATCGCGCTGCTGTGCGGTACTGTTATTGCTGCTACACGCAAATCGGCTGCAGCACTGCGTTACCGCTTGCTTTGCGGCCTGCTGGTATTGTTTTTATGTGCCATTGGCGTTACCTATTACCTAGAGGCAAGTTCGGAGCCCTCATATAACGTGGTTGGGCATGCGCAAAACATATTGTTAAAAGCCCCGTCTAATGTTGCCGCTAACGCGCTGATCATCCCTCAAAATCAAACTTTCCTCGATAGTGTGCAGGCATTTCTTAACCAGAAGGCGAATATCATCGTCCTGGTTTGGCTGCTGTTTTTTATACTGAAAAGCCTTAAAATGGTGAGCGGCTTGTTATATATCCAGCGCATCAGGAATTATAAAACCCACCCCGTTACCGAAGAACTTAAACATAAAATTGAGCAGTTGGGCAGCCAGATGGGCATCAGGCAAACGGTACGCCTGGTGCAATCTGAGCTGGTGAAGGTGCCGGTTGCAGTGGGCTGGCTAAAACCAATGATCTTATTACCTTTGGGCATTGCCCTGCAGCTTACCCCCGAACAACTGGACGGCATATTATGGCATGAGCTGGCTCACATTCATCGCCGTGATTACCTGGTAAATATTTTGCAGGGTTTGGTGGAGACAGTGTTTTTCTTTAACCCGGGATTGCTGTGGCTTTCGTCACTTATCCGCACCGAGCGCGAAGCATGCTGCGACGATATGGTATTAAGCCGTATGAACCGCAAGGCAAACTACCTGGAAGCGCTGCTTTCTTTCGGCTACGGCGAATTTAAACACGCGGGTTTGGCCATGAGCATTGGCTCAGGCAACCAATTGCGCGACCGGTTGAAAAGGATGATCAGCCAGGAAAATAAACGGTTGAGTGTCGCTGAGAAAACGGTGCTGGCGGTGGGGCTTGTTTTGTTGTCAGCATTCACCACCATATCAAAAGATAACCCGATCATCAAACATTTGACAGTCAAATTCACCGATAAATCCGGCAAGACGAGTACCAAAACCATGACTGTTTCGATACACCGCGTGCCCCGTGGCCAACGGGTGGGCGATAGCAAACCAGGAAGCCGCATAAAAGATACCATTATAGTAACCGACACCGCCATACGTTTTACAAGTGTATTATTCAAACATAGCGATGAGGACCTTGCCAATAACGACATCAGCGCTATGGACGATAAAGGCAATAAATATCATTTTATCACAGCCGGTAACAAACTGACCGCGATGGAACTGAACGGCGAGAAAATTAGCGACGACAAACTGGCTGCCTTCGAATATATGATCCGTAATATAGGACGCGAACTGGCGACTAAAAGGAGGGTACGTGCAGAGGATATAGCCGCGTACAAGGCAAATTCACCGGCCGTTAAATTTAAAGGCAAAGATACAGTTGGCTTTAACAAAAGAAAATACGTCGGCAGGCAGTCTGCAGATATGATATCGCCTAAACGGTATAACAAACAAAGTTATGCCGATGGGAAGGAACCCGACGCAAAGTATATGAAGTTCGAAGCCATGCGCGAAAGATTTCATGATGACAGCATCAGTTACGCCGGGCAGCAGCAAAGGGCTTTGAATGTAATTGCCGACCTGGTGACCGATAAGGTTGTGCCCAATGCGGCTTCGGTAAAATGGTTTGGTTTGAGCAATACCGAGTTTATCGTGAACGGGCAAAAGCAACCTGATGAGATGCAGCAACGGTACAAGGTTAAATATGGTATTCGCCAGGATTATGGCTTGTACTACGGGCCGGTACAAATGCATGGTACAGGCGTGTTTATTGATGCGACGGCAGCGAACGAAAGAATGCAGCGTTTGCCCCGGCAGCCTAAAGCCCCGCACGGGCCTGATTACAAAGGCTCAATAAAACCCGGCTACACAGATTCGGTAGAGTGGAGGAATCAGCAACTCATACGTCAGCAACAACTTTTTGCTGCGAGCGAGAATAGGAAGCGGCAGAAACTCATACAACAGCAGCAGATTTTCTCAGCCGAACAGGCCACCCAGCGTGAACAAATCCTCGCAAAACAACGGCTTTTATTGGCTGATCAGCAAAAACAGTTTGACGGATTACAACGGCGGTGGGCCCCTAAAGCCGGTATTGACCTGCAACCCGCCATTACAGGCGTTATTGCCGACCTGGTTAACGCAAATGTTATTAGCGATAAAAGCGACTTAATTAAATTCAACCTTACCAACTCGGCGCTGATGGTAAACGGCAAAAAACAGCCCGACGAACTCCATGATAGATTAAAAGCCAAATACCTGGAGCAACCAAAGTATGCGCTGAAATTCGGCATCGCCGATGACCCTAACTTCGGGTTGCACTTCAATTCGCAAAACGGCGCAATGGGTATAGGCATTACCAGTGGGCCGGACAGTCCGTAACTTTGACCGGCGTTAAATAAAAACACCGCCGGCTGGATTTTATCGATCTTAATTACCCTCGAATTAAATTGCGTGGTTAATGCAACATCTGTCGCCGCATTGCGGTCTTCTGCACAGGCTATACAAAATCATTAACATTATTTAACATAGACGCTCTTTTTATTACTAAATATTTAGTTATACCTTAGTGAACCTGATTAAAACCTGATGAAAATTACAATTTTACTTCCCCTGCTTTTTTTGCTGTTTGCTGTTTCAGCGTTCGCTCAAAACGGTCATACCATAAAGGGTGTAATAGCCGATAGCGTTGAACACGTAAAACTCCGCACTTCCTCTGTTGCAGTATTGCAGGCAAAGGATTCTATCCTGGTTAAATTTGCTTACGCGGAAAACGATGGTTCGTTTTCTATTGCCGGCCTCAAAAAAGGAAAATTTATCCTGTTAGTTTCCTACCCGGATTATGCCGACTACACAGAAGAATTTAGTCTCGACTCAACAAACCAGGTGCATGATTTTGGCAACATCGGTATGAGCCCGCGATCACGTTTGTTAAAAGAGGTTATTATAAAAGGGACCGCCTCGCAAATGAAAATTAAAGGCGACACTACCGAGTTTAATGCCCGCGCCTTTGTGATCCAGCCCAACGCGAAAGTGGAGGACTTACTTAAACAGTTACCCGGAATCACTGTAGACAAAGACGGCAAAATTACCGCAGAAGGGCAGACCGTGAACAAAGTTTTGGTTGATGGTGAAGAGTTTTTTGGCGACGACCCGACATTGGTGACCCGCAACATCAGGGCCGATATGGTGGATAAAATTCAATTGTATGATAAAAAGAGCGACCAGGCGGCTTTTACCGGCGTGGATGACGGCAAAACCCAAAAAACGATTAACGTAAAGTTGAGGGCGGACAAAAACACAGGCGTTTTTGGCAAATTTCAGGCAGGCGACGGCCCGGAGGGCATTTACCAGGGAGAAGCTTTGTTTAACGCTTTTAAAAACAAGGAAAAATTTTCTGTTTTCGGTACCATCGGCAATAATGGCAAAGTGGGCATAGGCTTTGAGGATGAACAGAAATACGGCACCGGCGATCAGTTGGAGTTTACCGACAACGGTATCAACATCAATACCCAAAGCAGCGACGACCTGGATGTTTTCAGCGGGATTTACAGCGGTAAGGGTTTTCCGCTGGCGCAAACGGCAGGGGTGCATTATAACAACAAGTGGAATGACGATAAACAGTCAGTAAACGCCAATTACAAGATCGGTTACATAAGTATCGACGGGACTAACGACGTGCTTACCCAAAACAACATCCCCGGTAATATTTTTAGCAGCAGTTCCGACCAAAACTACCGTAACAGTATGTTCAGGCAAAAGCTGAGCCTTGTTTACGAAACAAAGCTGGACACCAGTTCGAACCTGAAGATATCAGTAGACGGAACGTTTAAACACATCATCACTGACAACGGTTACACCTCGGCCGATTCACTGAATAATGTATTGGTAAACAACAACAACCGGCAACTGAACAATACCGTTGACCAGCGTGCATTTAACGGCAGCGCTTTTTATACCCACAAATTCCGCAAACCGGGGCGCACGCTCTCGTTCCTGGTCAGCGAAGAGTACAGCCAAAGCCAGGCAAACGGCTTTTTAACATCGCATGTAAATTTTTATAACCCGCAGCAGCAGGTTGACAGCACACAGGATATCAATCAGTCAAAAATCAATAACCTGCAAAGCAACTTGTTTAACACCAATCTTACGTTTTCCGAGCCGTTTACCAAAACGCTGACGCTGGTGCTTAACTATGGCGTCGGTGTAAATCACGCCAGCGCTGACCGGAATACTTTTAACCCCTCATCCACCGGTGCCTACAATGTGCTGGTCGACAGCCTGAGCAGCAACTATACTTTTAACCAGTTTTTAAATCACGCCGGCGCTGTGTTGAGTTATAAAAAAGGAAAACTCACCTTCAATTTCGGGACCCGCGTAACCGACGACCAGTTTCACCAGGAAGATGCTGTTACCGGGAATTTAAACGACCGGACATTTATTGACTGGGCGCCGCAAGCCCGGCTCGAGTACCGCTTTTCGCCGCAAAAAAGTTTCATGTTTGCTTACAACGGTACAACAACGCAGCCTACGCTGGAGCAACTGCAGCCCGTAGCCTCCAACAGCGATCCGCTCAACGTTATCGTGGGCAATCCCGGACTGACACCCTCATTTACCAATACATTTAATATAAATTACCGCTCATACAAAATACTTACCAGCCAGTTTTTCGGTGTTTACGGCAACTACTCATTTGTAACTAACCCGATAGTCAATCATATCAATTATAACACAGTGGGCCAAAGCGTAAGCCAGTATTTTAACCTGCCGGGAAAGGCAACCAATAATTTCAATGCCGGGATGAACTTGGGCCGTACGTTCCAAAGCCTGGGTGGCCTCAATGCGGGTATTGGCATAAATGTTAACGGCAATACTTTTTATAATTACACGAATGACTCGCTTAACATGTCGAGAAACTATGTGATTGGCCCCTCGCTTAATCTTGGGATGTTTAAAATGAAAAAGATTGAGCTTGGTCTTAATTTCGGCCCGACGTACACCATCAGCGGGACATCGTTACAACCCAATGTCAATAATAACGGATGGGGGGCGCAGGGCAGTATTGATGGCACTATTTATTTGCCGGGAAAATTCCAGGTGGGCACCTACAGCAGCTACCAGTACAACGCGGCTACCGAATCGTTTCACCAGAACTTCAGCCAGTTTATTTTTAACCCTTTCATCATCAAAACATTCCTCAAGAATGATAATTTATCGGCCGAACTATGGGCCAACGACTTATTTAATCAGAATTCCGGCTTTACACGTAACGCCCAGGCTAACCTTGTTACCCAAACAACTTATAATACACTAAAGCGGTACTTTATGCTCACCATCAATTATGATTTTACCAAAGTGGGCGGAGGAGCACCCAAAAAATAACGCTATGAAAAAGAAAATTATATTATTCGCTGTTTTGTCTGGCCTCGCTGCAAACGTTTGGGCGCAACATGCCCATTTCACCACGTCTGGCACTATCGAATTTGAACGGAAAACCAACGCATGGGCTATGATAAAAAAGGAGATCAATAAAGATAATGAAGCAGTTGTGGCGCCTGCGCTGGAAAGCTATAAGAAAAACAACCCGCAGTTCAGGGTATTGAAAAGTACGCTTTCATTTACCGGCAATAAAATGCTTTTTACACCCGTCGAGGCCGATCCGTCAGGCAATCTCCTCTTTTTTTCGATCATGCCGCTGATGACGCAAAATAATACCATTTATACCGACCTGAACGATAAAATGACCATAGCTCAAAGAAGAGTTTTAGGAGACGCTTTCCTGGTAAGCGACAGTACCCGCAAAATCGAATGGAAGATCACCGACGAAAACCGTGATATTGCAGGCTACCATTGCCGCAGGGCAAATGGCCTTATGCTCGATTCTATCTATGTAGTTGCATTTTACACCACGCAAATCCCGGTCCCGGGCGGCCCCGAATCGTTCAACGGCCTGCCGGGCATGATACTGGGTGTGGCCTTACCGCACGAAAACATCACCTGGTTTGCCACCAAAGTAACCGATACGACACTGCCTGATAACACTGTCGTTCCGCCCAAAAAAGGTAAAAAGATCGACAATAAAGCGTTCATTCTTAATCTCCGAACAGCATTGAAAGACCAGGGGCCAATAGCTGTAGATTTTGTGAGGCAGTTTTTGTTTTGAATTAACAGCTTCGTTCCCGGGGATTTTAATTATATGGAACGGGTTGACCGCACATTACAACAATGCTTTCGCCCAAAAAACTAATCGTTTAGTTAAATTATGTTAAATGGTGTTAAATGTCCTCTCATTTTGTAACGGTTTTCTCACTTTCAATGTCTATTAGCCAAATTTTTATCACCCGCTAGCCCAACCGTCATGAAAAAACTTTTACTGTTAGCATTCTGCTGCTGCTTAACAGCAATCCTATGGGCGCAAACCGCCCCGCAATTGTTAACAGTTAAAGGGATCGCTATCGATTCGGCCACTAATAAACCACTCGGCTACGCGACAGTGACGCTGCAGGACGCTGCAACACAACAGTCAGTAAAAGCAGGGTTATCAAAAGACAATGGTAGTTTTGAGTTGAAAGCAGCGACCGGTAAAACTTACCGGCTGGTACTGGTATCGGTTGGTTATAAAAACAAAACGGTAAGCTTAAACGGCTCAGGCAACGAGATAGATGTTGGGAAGATATTGATCTCCGCGTCAAGCAACCAGCTAAATGAAGTATCGGTAACGGCTGCAAGGCCGCTGATGAAGCAGGAGGTTGACCGCATCAGTTACGATATCCAGGCCGATCCGGACAGCAAAGCTTTATCTGTATTAGACATGATGCGCAAAGTACCCCTTTTATCGGTCGACGGGAATGATAATATCCAGCTGAAGGGCAGCACGAATTATAAGATATTGATCAATGGCAAAGAGTCGGCCCTCGTGGCCAAAAACCCCTCGGATATACTTAAATCAATGCCTGCCACCAATATCGAAAGGATAGAAGTGATCACTACGCCACCTGCAAAATACGATGCCGAGGGGCTTGCCGGTATCATCAACATCATCACCAAAAGAAATGCCGACCAGGGGTATAATATAGGTATCAATACCCGGTTTAATTCAGTTTTCGGCCCCGGGTATAATATCAACGGCACTTTAAAACAGGGTAAATTTGGGATGTCGGTATTCGGTGGATTTGGCAGCAACGGCACTTTGACCACAGGCTCAGGCTCCACTGAAAACATATTTGCCAGTAATACAAATATAACACAAACCGGCACCAACACGCAGACAGCCCATTTTCATTATGGTGGCACCGAGATGAGCTATGAGATAGATACGCTTAATTTGATCACAGCTTCATTTGACCTTTTTGGCAACGATCAAAAGCAAAATGCACCCCAGTTTTCCACTACGGATAGTTTAGGCATTACCAAACAAATGTATGCATTACAGAATGCTGGTAACAGCAGCTTTACCGGGTTGGACGCCTCATTGAATTACCAGCTGGGCTTTAAGGGATCAAAAGACCGCCTCCTTACTTTTTCCTATAAATACAGCTATTCGCCTAATAAACAGTTCAATGACAATATGTTTAGTGGCAGGGTTAACTATCCGGTGGCGTTATTTCCCGATTACCAGCAATATAATGATGCCGGGAATAAAGACCATACTATACAGGTAGATTATGCCAGCCCGTTAACTAAGGAGGTATCAATAGAAGCAGGGGCCAAGGCCATTTTGCGTAACAATTACAGCAACTACCATGTGGACGACCGGGACACCCTAACACAGCAATACGTTACCAATGATGCGCTGACCAATGATTTTAGCTATCACCAGGATATCTATAGCATTTATAATTCGTACCAGCTAAAAATGGAAAAATGGACCGGGAAGGCGGGCCTGCGTTTGGAGCATACGGCCATAAGCGCCGATTTTACTTCGGCAGGCGTTACCACCGCACCAAGCTACAGCAACCTGATCCCGTCAGTTTCCATTCAGCGTAGCTTCAAAACCAGCAGCATTAATTTTGGTTTTACGCAGCGTATCCAGCGGCCGGGTATATTCCAGCTTAATCCGTTTGTCGATCGTTCAAACCCAACATTCATCAACGCGGGTAATCCGTCCCTGAAACCTGAGCTCGACAATACTTTCGAGCTTACCTACAGCAACTTCACAAAAAGTTCAGTTAATATCGGGCTTAGCTATGCTTTCTCCAACAATTCCATACAAAACGTGTCGAGTCTGCGCACCGAACAGGTTGATAATAAATTGGACACGGTAACCTATACCACTTTCGAGAATTTGGGCGCTAACAAAACGTTGGGCCTAAATATCAATACCAACCTCAACATAACACAGAAATTCACACTGAGCCTGAACGGGCAGGTGAACCACATATGGCTAAGCGGCACATTTGATGGAAGCATGTACCACAACGACGGCTTTACCGGTAATGCTTTTGGCAACATGAGGTACAAATTTAATAACGGGTTTGCCTTATCGTTTAACGCAGGCTTTTTCAGTGGTAACGTAAACCTGCAGGGCAAATCAAGCGACTTTATTTTTAACCAGTATTTGTTTTCGAAGGATTTCTTTAATAGAAAAATGACCATAGTCCTCGTTGCCAATAATCCGTACAGTAAGTATAACTCGATCAGGTCAAACATCAATTCCGCTGAGTTTTACCAGAGTACTTACGCCCAGAATTATTACCGGTCATTTGCCGTTCGGTTTAATTTCCGTTTCGGAAAGCTGAACAGTAATATTAAGAAAGAAGAACATGGTATTAATAACGATGATACCAAAGGTGGTGCTAAGACAGGCGGGAATTCAGGAGGGTAACTTTATATACCAGGAGACCGGGATCGGGACTCAAGATTGTAAGATGCAAGAGTATTAAGAAAGAATCACCCTTAGGGGGTGATGGTTATTAATTGCTGAAACGATAAATTTGGCTAAGATGTCAGTTCAGTTAAATATTCTTCTGTTATCAATGGGGGCATTGCAGGGCGTCATCCTGTTTTTTTTATTATACAAAAAACGAAGATCGCTACCCGGTTATCCCTTTCTAGCCTTGTACTTGTGGGTAATGATTCTGCAGATCACCCTGAAAATTGCCAGTAAGTTATGGCTCTGGCAGACCATGAGACCGGTTTACCTGGTTTCGTATGAGCTGCCTTTTTTGTACGGCCCGCTGATATGGCTGTTTGTAAAACGTTTCACAGCGGGCGGCAAGGGAAATAAACGCGATACCATTCATTTTTTACTGGCTATAATTTTGGGAGTCTTTCTGGTTTATCTTGATTTGTTGAGAGATCCTAATCTTCTATCCCTGCGATTTTTCAATGTTATTTGTGTAATGATCTTACAGGTCATCAGTATTTTAGCCTATCATTACCTGGCTTTTCGCGACCTGAAAAAATATTGCAGCGGCTTTTCACAGCAGTTTATTCAATTTTATGGCGATCGCGTTGCGTGGCTCCGTCAGTTTATTTTCAGCTCATTTGTCGTTTGTTCAGCTATTTCCATCATTATTTGCCTCATGTACGTGCATTTCCCCAATTGGCAAAATATTCGTTTAGGCTTTATATTGCTGAGCGTTTTTATCTACTGGATAAGCTATAAATCGTGGAACCAGCCCGAATTATTTAGTGCCTTTCACTTTTACCACACCGGAGATAATGCGCAATTAACGGTAGCCGCTGTTAACCCGCGTCAAAAAAAATATGTAAACTCAAGTCTTGGCGAAAGAGAAATGGACCAAATCATTAGATGCCTCGAAAATAAATTAAAGGCCGAAAAATATTATTTGGACCCGGAACTTACAATTGAGCAGCTTGCGAAATTGACTTCGTGCAGTCGCCACCATTTATCGCAGACGATTAACGAAAAGCTTGGGAAATCGTTTTACGACTATGTCAATCATTTCCGGGTCGAAGAGGTGAAGCGTTTGCTGGCCGATCCAAGGAAAAACAAATATAAAATCACGTTTCTTGCCTACGACGCAGGGTTCAACTCAATTTCTACTTTTAATGATGTCTTTAAAAAGGTATCGGGCTTCACTCCCTCACATTTTCGCAAGCAGCAAAGGGAATTCCAAAAAACAATTCGAATAATGCCGGATTTATCGGGGCGGTAGGAACACGCTGTTTTTCATGGTTTATTTGAAAGTATCGCTTAAAAAACCATGTTATGAAACTTAATTTTATTTTTATCCTTTTGTTGAGTTGTGAAACTGCAAGCGCACAAAATTCCCCGCTTTATAATTCACTTCCGGTTGGCAAATATGCCGTAGGCTTTAAGATAATTACACTGACCGACTCTTCCCGGATTTCACGACCGGAATATAATTACCTGGGTGAAAAATATACGGGCGACCGTACCAAAAAGATATCCATTCACATCTGGTATCCGGCCGAACCCAATACAGCCGTCAGGCAAATTACTTTTGGCGATTATTGCTACAACGGTTTGCTGGAAAGCACCGAAAGCGCGATTAGCAGTGCAGATAAAACCAGGGAGCTGAATGGCCGAAGGAGCGCTATAGAGCGATGGTTTGAAAAAAAAATATCTGATGGCGAATGGCAAAACCTGGCGCAAACACCGATGCTGGCCGGAATAAATGCAAGGGCTTTGCAGGGTAAATTTCCACTACTGATTGGGGAACTAAGAGTGTTATCGACATCGCTAACCAATGAGATTTTGGCGAGCAACGGCTACGTAGTGGCAATGGTTAGAAGCGATGAGTACGCATTAGACACGTTTGCTGAAGAAGCTTTATGCGAAATACCTGATATGCAGTTTGCGATCAACTATTTGCAAAAACACGAAAGCGTTGATGCGGACAAAACCGGCACTTTCGGTTTTAGCGGTTCGGGTTTCGCGCAGGTTTTGTTAGGGATGTACGATTACCGAATAAAAGCAGTGGCAGACATTGAAAGCGGAATTTATATGAATGGCCTGTACCAGAACTTTTCGGCTTCTAACTACTATGATCCTTTAAAATTGAGGATACCATTCCTTCATATTTTCAGCCGTGATCTCTCGAAAGAAGAAAAGTATTTAGCCGATTTTGAAACTAAAACCAAGCTTTCACAGCGGTTCCGCCTTGTGCTCAACCAGCCTCACCTACACCATTGGGATTCAGCTTGTGAGGGCTACGCATCCTGCATTGTCTTGCAAAATCGGGGGACCGAGCAGTCAAATATCAAAAAATCATTTGAGATAGAGGAATTTTACCTGCTCAATTTCTTCAATGCCGAACTGAAAGAAGATGCGACGTCACAAAAATTTTTAGCAACTAAGCCTGATTTGGGCGAAAGACAACCTGCACTTTGGGATATTAATACTTTAAATGCAATAGCACGTTCGCCAAATTATGATGAATTTGAAGATCTCGTCCGGAAAAAAGGTATCGATAATGCGATGGACATTTTCAATACTACATTTAAAAATGATACTTCCACAAATTTGCGGCAAGGTTTTATGATGAATGCACTTGGCTCCAAGTTTCTAAGCGAGAAGAAAAATGTAGAAGCCGTTGCAATTTTTAAGCTAAACACACAATTGCACCCGGACGATGCCGATTTATTTGACAGCCTGGCCCAGGCGTACGAAGCATCGGGTGATAAACTAAACATGCGGGGCGCTTCGAAACGCGTACTTGATATTTTAAATAAAAAAACCATTTTGAACGACTACGAAAAAAGATTAAAAGCCGATGCAGAAAACCGAATGAAGCCTGTTTAATTGGTAAATTTGCAGTATGAAAGTTTACGGCATTACCAATTGCAACACGGTTAAAAAAGCCCTCGACTGGCTAAAAGCCAACCATGTTAAATATGAATTTCACGACTTTAAAAAACTGGGCATCAGCGAAGAAAAGCTACTGGAGTGGGACCACAAAGCCGGTTACGAGAATTTTTTGAACAAAAAGGGCCTCACTTGGAAACAGCTTGATCCGCAGGTTAAAGAAAGTATAAAGACCAGCGCCGACGCTTTAAAACTGCTACAACAAAAAACCAGCATGATAAAACGGCCCGTTATTGAAAAAGATGATTTTTTGTTTTTTGGGTTTGATGAGGCCGCCTACGACAAATTTATTAAGTGAGTAGTTTTTATTTTTTTTTATTTTACCTGCTGTCCAACTTAATCAACCCAATCCAACTCAATCAACCATTCACAAACCTCCCACGTAACAATCGTTTTACGCAAACTTCTATTGCCTATTTTATGGTATACTTGCTGTAAATTACTCAAATTATCGAAATGAAATTAACCCTGATAGCCGGTTTAATATTGGCTTTTACAACGGCTGCAAACGTTAGCCAGGCCCAGCAAACACCGGCTAATACTTCAACTTCAACTGCCACTACTACCGCAACTGCTACTCCTCCGGCCGCCCAGCCCGCCACCAATTATGATTACCATGAAACCTTCGGGCCATTATTTTATACAAAAAACGGCACCGAATACCGCGCTGCAGATGGCGAACCCGGACCAAAATACTGGCAAAACAGGGCCGATTATCAATTGGCGGCTACTTTAAATGATGAAACCAACGAAATTACAGGCTCCGAAATACTAACTTATACCAATAACAGTCCCCAAAAGCTTGGTTATTTGTGGATGAACCTGGAGCAAAACCTTTTTAAACTGGATTCAAGGGGAACTGCTATTGTGCCTTTGGTTGGCAACCCGCCGGTGCTGACCAGTCGCAACTGGGGCCGCGGCCAGGATTTTGATGCAGGGTATAAGATCAAATCAATAAAAATGCTTGGCCTTAAAGGGGCCGAAACCGATATTAAATTTTTGGTATCGGACACCCGCATGCAGCTTTTTTTACCAAAAGAAGTGGCGAATTATGGAGGTGTAGTTAAAATAAAAATCGAATATTCGTTTATCTCCCCCAATTATGGGTCGGACCGCATGGGTATACAGGAGACCAAAAACGGCAAGATATTCCAGGTGGCGCAGTGGTACCCGCGCATGTGCGTTTATGATGATGTATCGGGATGGAATACTATCCCTTACACCGGCCCGGGGGAATTTTATCTGGAATATGGCGATTTCGACCTTAAAATTACCGCGCCTGCCAAAGATATTGTCGTTGGTTCAGGTGAATTGATGAATCCGCAGGAAGTGTACACACCCCAACAGCTAAAACGCTGGGAACAGGCTAAAAACAGCGAAAAAACAGTGATCATCCGTTCGGCGGCTGAAGTTACTGACCCGGCCTTGCGCCCGGCAGGCAAAAAAGATTTGACCTGGCACTTCGTCATAAAAAATGCCCGCGATGCCTCGTGGGGCGCATCTGCAGCCTTTATTATTGATGCTGCGAAACTGGACCTGCCGGGCGGCAGAAAATCGATCGCCATATCTGCTTACCCGGTCGAGAGCGATGGCAACGATGCCTGGGGCCGTTCGACGGAATACATTAAAAAATCGTTGGAATTTAATTCGTCCAAATGGTTCACCTTCCCTTACCCGGCGGCGACAGCAGTAGCCGGCATAACAGGCGGCATGGAATACCCCGGCATTGTTTTTTGCGGCTATAAGGCCAAAGGGCGGGGTTTGTGGGGCGTTAATGACCACGAATTTGGCCATACCTGGTTCCCGATGATCGTAGGCTCAAACGAGCGATTGTATGGCTGGATGGATGAAGGTTTTAATACCTTTATTAATACTTTATCAACGGCTGATTTTAATAATGGGGAATATAAAAATACCAGGCCCGGCGATATGCACCGCGGTGCCACGATATTTACCCATATCGGATTGGAACCAATAATGAGCCAGCCGGCTAATCTTAAAGAAAGAAATACCGGTACCTTGCTTTATTCCAAGCCAAGTGCTGGCCTTGTGCTGCTTCGCGAGCAGGTATTAGGCCCCGAGCGTTTTGATTTTGCGTTCAGGACTTATATCGAAAAATGGGCCTTTAAACATCCTACACCCGATGACTTTTTCCGCACGATGGAAAACGCCGCCGGTGAGAACCTGCAATGGTTTTGGCGGGGCTGGTTTGAAAATAACTGGCGGCTGGATGTTGCTGTGCGCGATGTGAAATATTTGAATGATGATCCTGCAAAAGGCGCATTGATCACTATTGATAACCTCGAAAAAATGGCTATGCCGGTGATACTGGAGATTAAGACGGTAAGCGGTAAAACAGACCGCATAAAGCTGCCTGTGGAGATATGGGAACGTAACAGTTCGTGGACATTCAAATACCCGTCGACCGAAGAGCTCCAATCAGTAACGTACGATCCGGATAAAGTACTGCCGGATATCAACCCGGATAATAATGTATGGGTGAAGAAGTGAGCGGTGAATGCATGATAATTGGATTGTAATTAAAATGCGGGGATACCGTTGTCACCGATTATTGACTACTCACCATTCACCAACGGAATATGTTAAAATTAAAACTATTGATACTCAAAATGGGTTAACTTCACAGAATATTTCATCTATCATGCAAAAAAAGTACTTGTTGGTTATCCTGGTTTGTTTAATAGCCGGTTCGGTGAGCGCGCAGGGCCTGCTGAAGGGTACGGTTTATGAAAATGGCACTAATAACAAGCTGCAGGATGTTTTTATTCATGATAAGAACACCAAGCAATACTCCCTGACTGATAAAGATGGAAATTTCCAGATAAAAACCGAACCCGGCCATTTGCTCATTTTTGATTCGCCGGGTTACGTATCAGATACCCTTTACGTGGTTGACATGGTGGGTAAGAAAATTATGCTCGAAACCAAAACCATAGCTTTAAGGGAGGTTAATATTAACTCAACACGGCAGAATTTTGACCCGCAAAAGGAATATCCTGAAGTATATGAAAAAAGCAAAGTTTATGTGATGTCGCCAAGCAGCTGGTTTAGCAAAGAGGGCAAAGATGCACGGCGCCTTAAACATTATTTCAGGCGCGAGGCGGAAGAGCGGCACATCGATGCTGTTTTCACCCGGACTTATGTTGGCAGTATTGTTCCCCTAAAAAACCGCGACCTCGAAGATTTTATGACGATGTACCGGCCTACCTACGCGTTTTTAATGAATAATAATGGCCCTTCACTGGCGCTATATGTCAACGACTGCTACAAAAAATATCAAGCCCTCCCGCCTGACAAACGAACATTGCCAAGATTATCGGACAGTACCGGCGTTAAACTTAAGTAATGAGCACAGCAGGGGAGCGGAGGTTATCCGTCAATAGCGTACTGATTTTTCCCTATCGGCGGCGAGTACGCCACGCTTTTGGCCTGCATTACGTACTCGCCGATAGGGGGTAGCAGGGATTTTTCTACCACACCTCCTTCAATATCGAATTATTTCCCGTCCGCCAACCCGCTCATCTTTCTAATCCTGTTATTATTTGCGTCATTGATGTACAGGTCTCCTTCCGGACCCATAGACAAGCTGTTAGGCCAGGATAATATGGCGTTTACAGAAGGCCCCCCATCTCCAAAAAACCCATTAGTGCCATTGCCTGCAACCAGGTTTATAATGCCCGTTTTTTTATCGACTACATAAACCTGGGAGAGGATCTGATCCGAAATGAAAAGATCTCCTTTCTTACCCACTGCCATACCTAAAGGCTGGTTAAAAGACGCGTTGGTAGCAAGCCCCCCCATGCCACTGTTCCCAAGAACGCCGTTGCCTGCAACTGTCGATATAATACCCGTCGATGGATCAATTTTTCTTATCCTGCAGTTGAATTGATCACTCACATAAATATCTCCGTTATCCTGATCAACAGTTACGTTCCATATAAAATTAAACATGGCTTGTGCAGATGGACCGCCATCTCCTCCATATCCCTGGTTTCCATTGCCCGCTATTGTAGTGATTATTTTAGTCCGCATATTTAATTTTCTTAAACGGAGTCCTGTCCCATCAGAAAAGAGCAGGTTTCCTTGTTTGTCAAAAGCAATGCCAAATGGTATATTAAGGTTCGTTTCCAAAGCTGTTTTACCATCACCGTTAAAGTCCGTTAAACCTGTACCCGCAATCGTTTCAACAATGCCGGTGTGCCTGTCTACCCTGCGGATCCTGCTATTGCTCAGATCGGAGATATACAGGTTGCCCATATCATCGGTTGCGGTATGAAAGGCGTTGCTAAAACTGGCCTGCGTGGCAGGGCCGCCATCACCCGAGAATCCATTAATCCCGTTTCCGGCGACGGTGGTAATAATACCGGTTCTTGCGTCTATTTTCCGGATAACATTATTTCCAAGATCTGAGATATAAACGTCTCCTCTTTTATCAACATATACATTTTGGGGACTATTCAGCAATGCATTCCTGGCTGGGCCCCCATCACCAGCATAACCACGGACATCACCGCCCGCACGGGTGTTGATAATCCACTTGTTTGATTTTAATAGTGCTTTTAGTGCATCAGTGCTTTGTGCACGGGCAATAGCAGTGCTTTGTGTGATTGCATTGGGCCCGGGGGCTTCATTTTTTTTGCAATTAGTGAAGAAACAACTAACCAGGAATGACCCGATCAGAAAACCCTTCATTGAAGATATAGGTTTCATAATTTTTACTTTTAGGTCGACTAAATTGTCGTATTAAAATTGCGACAAAAGATATCGGATCAAAAATTGGTTTTTAACACCTTTGGCTGAATTCAGGCGAATCCTGCAATAACCCGGGTTGAAAAGGGAGAACGGGCTCATTAATTGAGAAAAATACGAAATGCGGATAAAAGGATAATTGAAATTCACCAAACTAATCCTGGTGATTTGCATATTTTACTAATATATTCTTCAATATTTCCAATACCATCTGCACCGACAGATTCACCTTCACGGTAACAAATTTCGGATTTTGGAATTTCGATTTCGGATTTATAAAGTCTACGTCATTTCAAGCAATGGTGAAAAAACTTAGATGTCTTTCAAAGCCGATCGAATAAATTGCTTTGCATCTGGTAAGTCCTCTCATCGTTGCCACGAACGACTCAGATCAAAATCCCAAATTGAAAATCCGACATCCGAATTCCGACATCACAACACCTCTCCCCAGGTACCCTTATCCGTTAACAACACTTCCCTTAACAAATAAATTTGCGGCATACCATGGTCTAACATGGCATCATGGAATTTCTTGAGGGAGAAATTTGCGCCTTCCTGTTTTTCGTAATCAGTGCGAAGTTTTAAAATTTCTAATTTACCAATGGTGTAAAACAAATAACCAGGATCAAAAGTGCCGCGAAGCGCTTCCTGGTGCGATGGCTTTTCGCCCTGGTACCAGTTATCCATAAAAAATTTGGTTGCGTCATCAAGTTTCATCCCCTGACAATGGGTTTTTATCGACACACAAAGCCGGCATAAACGCAGCAGGGCATCCCCAGCCTGTGCAAGGCGGTATTTAGCAGCACGCACGGTATCGCCATTGTGGCCATAGCCGGCATCAGCCATCATTTGTTCACAGTAATGTGCCCAGCCTTCAACGTAGGCGTAACTGGCGAACATTTTCTCAATGCGGGTAGCCGACGAGGCGTTTAAATGCAAAAACTGGGTATAATGGCCGGGATAAGCTTCATGAATGGTCACATTGTCGGTAGTATAATAATCAAACTGCCGCAGCCAGTCTTCTTTTTGTTGAGCTGTCCATTTCGGGTCTACCGGCGTAACATAATAATAGGCTTCAGTTGCTTTAGTTTCGAACGGACCGGGATCATCATTTGAAGCCGTGCTGGTCGCGCGGGCATATTGCGGTGTTTCCTGCACTTTCAAATTAACCGTTGCGGGCATTGTCACTATATTTTTGTCAGTCAAAAATTTGCGTATCGCCTCAACATTCTTTTTTACGTCGGGGATCAGGTTTTCGGCGGTTGGATGGTCTTTTTGCAGGTCGTGATAAACATCAACCGGTTTTTTATTTGGATTAATGGTCTTCGCAGCGCCGTTAAATACTTCCTGCTCTTTTTTTAATTCTTTCAGGCCTATGGCTAATATCTTTTCGGGCGATAACGTAAGCCCTTCGCTGTAAAGCAGCATTTTTTTGTAGCTGGCCTCGCCAATAGCATAATTATTATTTGCTTTGGGTAGTTTTTCTTTTTGCAGCCAGGTGGCGAATCCGTTTATGGCATCAATAGCAATTTTATTGGCCGCGTTAAAAGCCTTCGTCAGGGTATCATTCTTCACATCTTTTAAGGCTACTTTCAGGTCGCCCCCTAAAAAATCTGTCGTGCCATGGGCTACCTCAATGGCAGTTTCGATATAAGGTTTTGGCAAAGAATCCTTGAGATTTGCTTTTGCTGCTGCGAAAATATTCGGCGCATTTTTTTCAATGGCGATGATGGATTTAATGCGGTCCTCAATCGGCGCAAAATTACGCTTGACATAAATACTTACGTCAACAGCGCCGGCGTAAGTCATCGGGTTTCTGTCGTAGGTGCCCATATCTTCAAAGGTGAAGATCTCGTCTTTTATTGCCGACCTCAGTATGCGGTAATCATAAAACATTTTCGGGCTTAGTGAAGCTGTATCCTCAGCAGCAAGTTTTTGGTCAAAATCTTTCAGTCGACCAAGTTCTTTGCCCAGCGACTCCTTGCCCATATCTGTAACCTTGCCATCATATTGGTGATAGCCGAGCGCCACGCCGTTTTCCGGCCGCCATGCCAGGTATCCCGTGAGGTAATCATCCGAAAGTTTTTGAAAGGCAGCATCACCGGAAACTGTGGCTGTCACGGGCTTGTTTTGGTCGCAGCCAAAAAGCAATGCGACAGGGATGAGCAAGGCAATTATTTTTTTCATGATAACGGGTAATTGGTAAAACCGAAATTAGAATTTTATTTTTAAAATTTGTTAATTCATTAGTTTATTGGTTGGGGTAATTGTTCCGGCCAGGCAAAATTGATTGATGCCGCTGCATCCCAAAAATCCGTAAAATCCTTCTATCCCGGTTCAGACTAATTGCCTCAGGTACATTTGTATGGTGTTCTCCAAACCATAATACAAGGCATCGCAAATTAATGCATGGCCAATGCTCACTTCATCCAGGCCGGGGATATTTTCGGCAAAATATTTAAGGTTATGCAGATCAAGATCATGCCCGGCATTTATGCCCAGGCCTTTTTTCTGGGCTATCTCAGCCGCTTGCACGTATGGCGCGATAGCAATTTCCCGTCCCTGCTGATAATGGTACGCATAAGCTTCGGTGTATAATTCAATCCTGTCTGTTCCTGTCGTGGCCGCGGCTTCTACCATTTTGGGATCAGGGTCTACAAATATCGACACGCGGATACCAGCCTGTTTAAAAACAGCGATCATATCCTTTAAATATTGCTGGTTGGCAATGGTATCCCAGCCATGGTTCGAGGTAAGTTGTCCCAAAACATCTGGCACCAGGGTTACCTGTTCAGGTTTGTTGGCTAATACCAGGTCGATAAACTTTTGCTCCTGACAATTACCTTCAATATTAAACTCGGTAGTCACTATTTTTTTCAGCTCAAAAACATCATTGTAACGGATATGTCTTTCATCGGGCCGTGGATGCACAGTTATGCCCTGTGCGCCAAAACGTTCACAATCTTTTGCAACTTGTATCAAATCGGGGTTATTACCACCGCGCGAATTACGAAGTGTAGCTATTTTGTTTATGTTGATGGACAGTCTGGTCATTTCGGATTTCGGATTTATTTTGATTTTTAATTTATTTTCGATTTGTAAAAACAAAATCTTCTACACAAACATATAAATACTAAATTCGAAATCGGACATCTGCAATTCAAATTATGAAGAAACAATTAATAAAATACTTTCCTCTATTCTTTTGTTTGCTGGGGACAATTTTTGAAGCGCAAGCCCAGGCCAATTACCTAAAAATAACCAGCTATAAAGTCTATTATGGCTGGGCCACGCATTACCCGCAGGACTGGATGATCATCAGGCAGTTTGAAAATGACGGCAAAACCTATTATTTGCTGGTGAACCCGCAAACACTGGAAACAAAGATCGACGAGCCCGGCTTTTACAAGGTTAAGCCCATGGTCCTGGCTGAAACAAGGGATTTCTTCAAAAACACGCCGTATGAAAAGGCGTTGCGTAAAGCCGAAAAACAATCGGCTAATATCCAGGATGCCGGGATAGAGGAAGGTATGCCAAAAGAGGCCGGGATAAGCCTGACCGCCGATCTTTGCCCCTCGCACCGCCCGCTTGACAGGGTGGTATTTACGGACATTTTCAGGGAATTCCAAAAAGTAGAGCGTCCGGCGCCGGTTGCCTTATCCATTACTGGCATATGGATGCGGCAACACCCGCAGGACCTTGAATGGCTAAAGAAAATGCAGGCAGACCATGAAATTTATATTATCTGGATCAATCATTCCTATAACCACCGGGTAAGCTCAAAACTTCCGCTCAAAGAAAACTTTTTATTAGAACCCGGAACGGATATTAATTACGAAGTATTGGAAACTGAAAAAGCTATGCTCAAAAACGGCTTGCTGCCCTCCGTGTTTTTCCGTTTCCCCGGCTTGGTATCCGATCAACAGCTGGTATACAAGATCACCGATTTCGGCCTTATACCTATCGGGTCCGACGCGTGGCTGGCTAAAGGGCAGCAGTCGCAGCCGGGGAGTATCGTATTAATACATGCCAATGGAAACGAACCCCTGGGTGTTGAAGATTTTATTAAACTCCTCCGGTCAAAAACACAATCTATTGCAAAAAAGCAGTGGCTGCTATATGATTTAAGAGAAAGTGTTGATGAAGAATTTCAATAAAGTAACCAAAGGGGAAATAGGATAGTGTTGTGTTACCATTAAATAGACGCTTAGTCTCAAGTCGAAAGCCCTAAGTAAAGAAAAGAACAAAATTCGACTAAAGACTTTGGACTAAAGACTTTGTACTTGACACCAGTTAAATGATAAAGCTTTTTCTCTCCTTTGTGATGTATGATTTTTCCAGGACAGTAACCAGGTCCTTTATACTGATGGGTTTTGAAATAAAATAATTCATCCCGGCATCGAGGCACTCCGCCCGGTCTTCGGCCATTGCACTCGCGGTCATCGCAATGATAAATGGCTGCCGCGTATCCCGTCTGCGTATTATCCGTGTTGTTTCCAAGCCATCCAGCCCAGGCATTTGAATGTCCATCAATATAAGATCAAAAAACGAAGTGTCGATGCATTCTAATACCTCGTTGCCGTTATTAACAACCTGCGGATTGTAGCCTAATTTGCTTATTATTTTTGTGATGAGTTTTTGATTGATCAGGTTATCTTCGGCAATAAGTATTTTCATTGGAAATTTTTGTGCGAACTCTTCGGAAAGCAAAGCTACCGGTGTTTTTTCCTGTAAAACAAGATCACTGTGCGTCAGCTCTGTTCTTATAACATTGTATAATTGCTGCTGTTTTACAGGTTTTAATATTACCCTGGCAAACATGTCCTGGTTTTTATTTTTCTCGGTTACCGAACATAAAAGTATTACCGGTACATTTTTGTCTATCTTTTTTATAGCCAGGCTTAATTCAAGGGTGTCTGTCCCGGGGATATGGGTGCCGGATATTACAAGGTCGAATTTCCCCCCGGCGGTTAAATGTTTTAACGCCTCATTGGCGGATGAAGCGCAAACAGGGTTTAGTTTCCATTGCTTAAGCTGATCTTCCCAAATTTTAAGAGCGGTTAAATTACGGTCAATTAATAGTACACGTTTACCTTCAGCGTCTTCTAAATTGATGGTTAAATTTGGCGTTGATGCTTTTTTATTGATCATGCTTTTAATATTAAAGCGCACCATTGTTCCTTTTCCCAATTCACTTTCAATGCCTATTTGCCCCCCCATAAGGTTAACAAGGCGTTCGCAGATTACGAGGCCCAAACCGGTGCCGCCGTGCTGCCGTGTGGTAGTCGCGTCCACCTGCGAAAAGGCCTTAAATAACCTCGACTGTTTATCTTTTGGTATACCCGTGCCGGTATCTTTAATTTTAAAGCTGATATCTAAATTTTCATTGTTTCTAGCCAGCAGTGCAATCTCAATTAATATCTCGCCTTTAGTGGTAAATTTGATGGCATTATTTACCAGGTTTAGTAATACCTGGCGAACACGCAACTGGTCACCAATAAGTTGTGTCGGAACATTATGATCAAAGTGGTATAAAAGGTCAAGCCGTTTTTTTGAAGCCGTTTCCGAAAAAAGATCAAATACTTCTTCTACACATTGCCGAAGATCAAAATTGTGATGATCGAGCTCCATTTGGCCCGACTCAATTTTCGAAAAGTCGAGGATATCATTGATCACGTTTAGCAGGTTTTCACCACTAATACGGATAATCTCCGCATATTCACGCTGTTCAGGGGTCAATGTTGTCTCGTAAAGCAGGGACGTCATACCCAATACCCCGTTCATAGGTGTCCGTATTTCATGGCTCATGGTTGCAAGGAAAATACTCTTTGCCTTGTTTGCCTTGTCAGCCTCTTTCCTTGCGGCCAACTCCTGTTCTTTTTGCTCCTGCAGTTCAACATTCAAATCCTGCAAGTAATCCGATTGTGATTGCAGCTCTTCCGATTGGGCCTGCAGTTCTTCGTTCAAAGCCTGTAGCTCTTCCGCCTGGCTTTGTAGTTCTGCCGATTGTTTTACTACTTCGGCGGTTTGTTCTTTAACCAGTTGCTGCAGTACTTTTTGTTTTGCTTTTATGGTATACAGCCGGTAGCGGTAATAGGTGTATATGGCCGCACAAACAATAAAAAGTAAAGATCCCCTGAACCACCACGTCAGCCAGAATGGAGGAACGATAATGATTTTTATGGTGGCCGGGACATTGTTCCACAAACCGTCGTTATTTGCCGCTTTTACTTCAAATGTATATTCTCCCGGGTTAAGGTTGGTATATGTTGCTTTTCTTTGATCCCCCACATAATTCCAGTTTTTTTCAAAATTTTCCAGCTTGTAGGCATAAGCATTCATTTTGGGAAGCGTGAAATTAAGTGCACTGAATTCTATCGTGAAAACCGATTGGTCGTAATTTAGTTTGATGACCTTTGTTTGCGTAATTGACTTTTTAAGAACGGAATTCTCTCCTATCGGAACTTGTTTATTAAATAGCTGAAAATCAGTAAACACAACTTCAGGAGATTGTTTATTGAGCGACAGGTGGTCAGGATCGATCAAATTAAAACCGTTGTGGCCGCCAAAAAGCAACTGGCCATTTTGTGTATTTAATGCCGCATCCATAAAAAATTCATAGCCCTGCAAGTTATTGGCAAGGGTGTACCTTCTAAAGTCGTGGGTGCCCGGTTTAAAACTAACCAGGCCGCTGCTGGTGCCTGCCCACATAAAGCCTTTATTATCTTCGGTGATACTGTTGATTATAGAGTAGTTTAAATTACCGGGAAAAGTATAGGGCGAAAATGTTTTTTTCTTTTTGTCATAAAAATTCAATCCGCCGCCTAAGGTTCCTGCCCAAAGAACCCCTCTGCTGTCTTCGAAAATTGAAATGATCACATTATTGGTTAAACCTGAATTATAGGCTTTAAAATGCGTAAAATTATCATTTCCCGGATTATATAGATTTAACCCATCAAATGTGCCTATCCACATATTTCCCGCCCTATCACGATAAATTGCCCTTATATCGTTACTTGATAAAGAATGAAGCGTGTCGGTGTGTGCGTACTTATACCGTCTTACAACCTTTCCCTGGTGAATAACGTTCAGCCCGTTATCATCCATTCCTGCCCAAATGTCGCCATCCTTGTCTTCCGCAAGCCCGAAAACTATGCTGCCGCTTATCTGATCCGGTTTAGTGCCAGTAGTATAATGGGTGATTTTTTTTGTTTTGCCATTAAGTACATCTAAGCCTGCATCATAATAACTAATCCATAAATTCTGTTCCTTATCCTGTAAAAGTTTCAATACATGGTCGCCACTTATATGGTTGTTATTTGCCGAATGTGTGTTGTAATGTGTAAACAGTTTTGTGGATTGATTGAAGAAGTTTAGGCCGCCGCCATCGGTCCCGATCCAAAACCCTTTACTGGTTTCAACAAATGAAGTAACTATATTGTTGCTTAGCCCTGACTTGTCACCCGGATGTTTATAGAAGTGCGCAAATGAAGATAAATTTCTATCGAAGATACGCACACCCGATTCATAGGTACCCAGCCATAAAATACCGCCGCTATCTAAAATATAACCTATCGAATTATTTTGGTCGCTACTACCTTTATCTTCATTGATATAGTGGGTAAATGCCGTTTTATCTTCATCGAAAAGGTCCAACCCATCTTCTGTACCAACCCAAAGCTTATTGTGGCCTGCAGCTGATAGCGCAAATACATTATCGTTAATTAAAGAATTTGAATTGTTTGGTTGATGGGCGAAATGCGTAAAGGATTGTTTCTTTATGTCAAAAAAGTCGAGCCCGTTTCCTTCGGTGCCGATATATAAGTTGCCATCTTCGTTTTTATACAACGTATGAATTTTGTTATTACTTATACTGTTTGCGCCATCGTGCAGATAATTCTTTAAGTAGCCGGTACTATAGTTAAATGCCACAAGCCCGCCGCCAGTTCCTAACCATAAAGTGCCATTATTACCTTCGGTTATCGCGAAAATATGGTGACTGGCAATATCATCGCGGTTTTTTGTGTAGAAAAATCGTTTAAATGTTTTTGTTTTTTGATCGAGCAGGTTTAAGCCCGAGTAAGTGCCTACCCAGATATTGTTTTTGCTATCCTGAAATATAGAATTAATATCGGCGCTTGACAGTGTTCTGTCATCATTTTTTGTCGAAGTAAAATTGGTGAAAGAACCGGTATTTTGGTCGTATAAGCTTAAGCCGCCGCCGCTGGTACCCACCCATAAATTCCCGGTCTTATCTTCGAAAAGTGTTGTTACATCGTTTGTCGGTAATGAGTGCTTATTTTTAGGGTCATGTCGGTAAACTATGAAATTATAGCCATCATAACGGTTTAAACCGTCATCAGTCGAAAACCACATAAAGCCGTTATGATCTTTTAATATGCACTTTACATCATTTTGAGAAAGCCCGTCATTTATTGTCAATGATGAGAATTTTACACTTCTATCCTGCCCGTACACTGAAGTGTTATACAGTAGAAGAATGCCCCAAATTAAGTTAAAGCATAGAATAGCTAATTTTAGCTTTGTATGTGTCATTTTTAATTTCCTGGCAGGTGTTTAAAATATAACAGGTGCAAACCCATTAATGTTTAAACATTAACGCTCCAATATATGCCGCCAAATGCTTTTATCTGTTTTTACGTTTAAAGCAGGGAGAATGTTGTAAAATTGAAATTTGTGAGGATGTGATAAGGGGGCCAAATGCTGAAATTGTTGTAACAAGTTGTAGTAGTTGTAATGGTTATAACTCTTACAACATTTTCAAATCTTACAACCTTTATAACTCTAATCCCTTCTGAGGGGTTTGTATCTCATTCAATGACATTGGGATCAGCTTTTTAGTTTTGAGATAGGTAATGGTTACGATGATTAAAGTCATGCTGCCGCCGAAAATCACAGATGAGATTGTGCCAAATAGCTTTGCAGCCGTACCTGATTCAAATGCCCCGATCTCATTTGAAGAACCTATAAACATCGAATTTACGGCCGATACCCGGCCGCGCATATTGTCAGGAGTGAGCAACTGCATAATGGTTCCGCGGATAATTACACTGATACTATCAAATGCCCCCTCGGTGAAAAGGAAGAACAACGACAAATAAAAGACCCTGGAAAAACCAAAACCTATAATAGATAGGCCAAAACCCGTTACCGCTATCAATAAATTGCGCCAGGGTTTGCCCATCGGCGAGAACCTTGTCATAGCCAGCATGGTTAAAACAGCGCCTAATGACGATATGGCACGCATGATACCTAAACCTTGTGAACCTACCTTAAGAATATCATTGGCAAAAACAGGCAGGAGCGCCACGGCGCCCCCAAAAAATACGGAAAAAAGGTCGAGGCTCATTGCCCAGATCAGTATTTTGCTTTTAAATACAAAATCTATCCCTTCCGAAAGGCTTCTCCATATATTTTCTTTCGGAATAAATACCGGTGGGTACGGCCGTAAGCGGTATATTAATACGATTGAAAGCACCAGGAATAGAAGGATCACCTCAAAGGCCGCAGTAATGCCATAAAAACCATATATCAAGCCGCCGGCTGCTGGCCCGAGTATCGAAGCGATTTGCCAGCTTGAACTGCTCCAGGTACTGCCGTTGGGGTAAATTTCCCTGGGGATGCTGTTGGCATAGATGGTAAATGTAGCCGGGCCGTAAAACGCGCGCGCCAAACCATTTAAAAATATCATAAAGTAGATAATAGGCACGATCCAGCCTATGTGCATATAGGGTGCCACACTGTTTAAAGTAACAGTAAACATTACCAGCGAAGCAAAAAGCACCAGCATTGAAATAACCAGCAGCATTTTTCGTTTCTCAGATTTATCCGCTACATACCCGCCATATAAAGCAATGCCAATTGCCGGTATGGCTTCGCAAAGACCCACCAGCCCCAACGCAAATACGCTTTTTGTAATTTGATATATGTAAAAGCCAATAATAACGGCCTGCATCTGGTAGGCAAAGGTGAAGAAAAACCGCATGCCGATATATGAGCGGAAATCTTTATATCGCAGGGCTGCAAAAGAATCTGTTTTGGGCTGACTATCTGCTTCTTTTGACACTAATGATTGTTTAAGCCCGCAAATTTACAATTTGCAGCATAATGTAAAGACACCATAATTGACACCCGCATGTAATTTTGCAGCCACAAACATACCGAGATAAGGAATCCGAAATCGAAAACGGCGAAGCCCTCAGCGAAGTTAATCCGAATTCCGACATCAGGAAATCTTATCCCAGCTCACCCCTTCCCCTTTTGATTGCAAAGTTTGATGCAGGATTTGATTTTCGGGCAATACCAATTGCGGGTCTTTTTCAAATAGCTCCACCACGCAGTTGCGCACGGTTATTAATAGTTCCTGGTCTGTTACAATATTGGCTACTTTCAGATCGAGCACCCCGCTTTGCTGTGTGCCTTCAATATTGCCGGGACCGCGTAATTGCAGGTCGGTTTCGGCTATTTCAAATCCGTTATTGGTTTTAACCATAGTGTTCAGCCGTATCCGGCCTTCGTGGCTTAATTTATGATGGCTCATTAAGATACAAAAGGATTGGTCGGAGCCCCTTCCCACGCGGCCCCTTAGCTGGTGCAATTGCGACAAACCAAAGCGTTCGGCATTTTCAATGATCATAACCGAGGCATTTGGAATATTTACGCCGACCTCAATTACCGTGGTTGCCACCATGATTTGGGTTTCGCCCTTTATAAAGCGGTTCATTTCAAATTGTTTGTCGGCCGGTTTCATTTTGCCATGTACAATACTTATCCTGTACGTTGGCAAGGGGAATTCATGGGCCATTACATCAATACCATCCTCCAGGTTCTTAAGGTCGAGCTTTTCACTCTCCTGGATCAGCGGATACACCACATATACCTGCCGCCCTTTGGCAATTTCCTGTTTCATAAAGCCGAACATCCGCAAACGCTGGGCTTCATAGAAATGCACCGTTTGAATGGGTTTGCGGCCGGCAGGTAATTCATCAATAACGGAGATATCCAGGTCGCCGTATAATGTCATGGCCAGCGTGCGCGGGATAGGGGTGGCCGTCATTACTAAAATATGGGGCGGGATGTTGTTTTTGCGCCATAGCTTTGCACGTTGTTCAACTCCAAAACGATGCTGCTCGTCGATTACCACAAAGCCCAGGTTTTTATATTGTACTTTATCTTCAATCAGCGCATGCGTACCGATCAATATTTTAAGATCCCCACTTTCCAGTTTTTCATGCAATACTTTCCGTGCCTTTGCCTTAGTTGAACCGGTTAGCAGCGCCACCTCAATAAAATCGTCGCCAATCAGTTCTTTTATAGTTTGATAATGCTGGTTTGCAAGAATTTCTGTTGGTGCCATAATGCAGGTTTGAAAGCCGTTATCGATGGCGATCAGCATGCTCATCAAAGCTACTACAGTTTTGCCGCTTCCAACGTCGCCCTGTAACAGCCGGTTCATTTGAACGCCGCGCTGTGTATCCTGCCTGATCTCCTTTAAAACCCGCTTTTGCGAGTTTGTTAAAGTGAACGGCAGTTTGTGCTGATAAAATTCATTAAAAAAACTGCCAACTGTCCCGAACACATTTCCTTTAAACTTTTGGGTACGCAAAAGTTTATTTTTTAGCAATTTAAGCTGTAAAAAGAATAGCTCTTCAAATTTTAGCCTATGGACGGCCACATTAAGTTTTGCCGCGTCTTGCGGGAAATGGATATTGCGGTAGGCGTCCGCCCGGTCGATAAGTTTAAAACGATTGATAATATACAAAGGCAGATTTTCATTAATATCCTTAACCTGCTGATCTAACAGTACTGTTATCAACTTTGAAAGGCCTTTACTGTCTAATGAAAACTGTTTTAATTTTTCGGTTGAGTTATAGGCTGGTTGAAGCGTTACATTGCCTTTGCGCTGAAGCGCTTCTGTTGAATACAATTCTATTTCGGGATGGGCCATCTGGGCTTTTCCGTTGAAGAAACCGGGCTTCCCAAACAGGATATATGCTTTGCCGGTGATTAGTGTTTTCTCTACCCATTTAATACCCTGGAACCATACCAACTCAATTATACCCGTGTCGTCAATTGCCTGTGCAACCAGGCGCCTGGTATGCTTTTCGCCCAGGATTTCAACATGGGTCAGGCGGGCTAATATCTGCACATAAGGCAAATCGGGCTGAATTTCCCTGATCTTATAAAACCGCGTACGGTCGATATATTTATAAGGAAAATGGCGCAGCAAGTCCTCAAAATTGAATATTTGCAATTCCTTTTTTAGGACGTCGGCGCGACTAAGGCCGACGCCTTTTAAATATTCAATCGGTGTTTGAAATACCTGGCTGCTCAATTAGTGAATTAGTGAATGGGACAATTATTGAATTATTGATTTGAAGATGTAACAAATTTGAAGATGGGAATAAATTGTGAACCCGCATACTTCATTTTCAAACTACGCCTTGATAGCAGTAACGGTTATTTCCACATTAACATTTTTGGGCAGGGCGGCCACCTGTATAGTTTCCCGTGCAGGATATTCGCCTGCAAAATAGGTGCCATACACTTCATTGACCTGCGCAAAATTTTGTATGTCCGTTAAAAAAATGCTGGTTTTAACGATGTTGCTGAGGTCGATACCCGCTTCGGTTAAAATAGCTTTAATGTTTTCCATCACCTGTTTGGTTTCGGTTTTAATATCATCCAATATTAATTCCCCGGTGGATGGGTTCATGGCAATCTGTCCCGAAACAAATACGAAGTTCCCCGCTATTACGGCCTGGCTGTACGGGCCTATTGGCGCGGGCGCATTAATGCTATTGATAATTGTTTTCATTATTGTTTTTTGTTTATGAAAATTCGACGACGGGACGATTTTTATTTCATGATGTTGATCGCAGGAGAGATTTTACCATTCACCCCTCACTACTTGCCATTATATTTTCTTCAAAACAAGCCACTCGATTACTTTCCAGATGATACCTAATAAAAACACAGTGATAGCAATAGCGTTTATCGCATGCATCACCTTGAGGTTAAAATTTGTGGGCCTGTTAGGGTCTTTTTTCCGGAAGAAATACATAACACAAATATAAATAAAAAGCAGAAGGGGTGAAAGCTTAAAGCAAAAAGCTGAAAGCGGGAAAAAAAAGGCGAAAAGCAAAAGGCTTTGGACTTTCTGCTTTTTCAACCAACAAAAAAGGCTTCCCGGATACCGGGAAGCCTTTATAATTATTTTTCAGTTTTCGACTATTTTTTCTTGAACTCAACACGACGGTTCAGGATACGACCGGCTTCAGTTGAGTTATCAGCAATTGGATGAGTTTCACCAAACGCCTTAACTTTTAATTTCTTAGCAGGGACACCAGAGTTAACAAGGTAAGTTTTTACAGAGTTAGCACGGTCTCTTGACAAACGCATGTTGTGAGCTGCAGTACCTTCAGATGAAGCATATCCATCAAGTTCAGCGGCTGCGCCTGATGACCTGAGGTCAGCAGATGTAGCATCTAATACTGGATAAGATGAAGTTTTCAATACTGAACTGTCAAATTCAAACTGGATGTTAGAATAAGCTGCAGTAATTGCTGGTCCGCCTATTGGTTTCCTCATGAATAAAGAAGTATCAATTGGAGGAGGGATAACTAAAGGACAACCAGAACCATCAACCACAGTACCTGCAGGAGTGTTGGGGCATTTGTCGAATTGATCAGAAACACCGTCACCGTCCGAATCTTTCTTCAGGTCGTTAACAGCAGTTTCAACATTGGCAACACGGCCTTTTAAAGCTTCAACTTCCGCGCGTAATGCTGCATCGTACAATTCATCATACATCATAGCAACAGGGTTTACCCATTCTAAGCTTTGTTTTGATTTTGGACCGAATGTGTACTCTAAACCGGCATAGCCATAAGAATATTTATTTTGAGCAGGGTATGCGGCGTGAACACCTGTAAGGTTAAAGCCATCAACAAAGTTTTCAGTGTAACCAAGGTTAAGATCTAATTGATCAGTTAATTGAAATTTAACGCCGGCGCCGACAGGAACAACCAGTTCATGAACATAAGTATGGTCGTGGTTAGGGCCCGAAGTACCTTTCCATGTAATTACAGTGCCGTCTGTTAAAGTTACTGTTGGTGTGTGCCAGGCCAAACCAAGACCTTCACTTAAATAGAAGGTGATACCGCTTTTACGGTGAAGCCAGCTGATATTACCCACATTTTCAGTAGCACTTAAAGTAGCTGTCATGAACTTGGTTTTAAAACTTGCAGCGTGTAGCCCGCTGGTTTCGTCAGTGACATAAGCATTTGGGTTAGTTTGCGATACGCTTTCAGAGCCTGCTAACTGGCCGCCCTGTAAATTCAATTGCACACCAAATGTATGTGACAACTGATCTTTTACGGTAACGCCATAGCCTAACTCAACGGTGCTGCTGTTAAAAACATTGACACCGCCGGTGGCAACCCTCGGCGCTGTAGCCCCGACGTTGATGCCAACACTAAAGGTGTTGTACTGTGCTGTACCGCCAAATACCTTGGCAGTAGATGTGGCCGACATTTTCGATGTATCTGTAGTAGTTGTTTGTGCTTGTGCCATCCCAACTGCCATCAAGGAAACAAATGATAAGACGACTGTTTTCTTTAATGTAGAATAGTTCATAGTTTTAAGATTAAACGATTTTAATTGTGATTTTTTTCAAAAATAGTAATTATGTTTGAAACAATAACCAAACATTGTTCCAAAATTTGTAATATTAATTCAAATAAATAAAAAAAAAAGCTTTTAAAAAACTATTACCGCTATAAAAATGAAATATCTACCCATTTGTAATGATATATTTACTATTAATAGAAAAAATTTCCTTTCACGACTTAAGCCCTGTTCTTTAGCAATTTTCCATTCAAACGATGAATTTCCGAGGAACGGCGATCAGAATTTCTTATTTAAGCAGAATCCCGACTTTTTTTACCTCACCGGCATCGACCAGGAGCAAAGTATTTTGTTATTATTCCCCGACTGTCCTAATCCGCTATACAAAGAAGTACTGTTTTTAAGACAAACCAATGAGCATATTGCTATATGGGAGGGCCATAAGTATACGAAGGAAGAAGCAAAAAAGGTTTCTGGCATCGAAAATATATTTTGGCTGAACGAATTTGACGTCATTTTACACACCATCATTAATTATGCCGAACATATTTATATAAATACAAATGAAAATGACCGGTACGCTCATACCGTACCATACCGTGATATAAGGATGTTTGAAACGCTTCGTGCCAAATACCCTTTACATCACTATGAACGTTCGGCGCTTATTTTGCGCGATCTGCGTGTTGTAAAATCTGCAATCGAGATCGAACTGACAAAAAAAGCCTGCGATATTACCCGTGATGCGTTTGTGCGGGTACTAAAATTTGTTAAGCCGGGTGTTACAGAATATGAAATAGAAGCCGAGATAACCCACGAGTTTTTATGGCAGCGTGCCACAGGACATGCGTATAGCCCTATAATTGCATCGGGCAAAAATGCAATTGTACTGCATTATACTGACAATAACCAGGTTTGTAACGACGGCGACGTTATTCTTTTCGACTTTGCAGCCGAATATGCCAATTACAATGCGGATATGAGCCGCTCGGTGCCGGTGAACGGTCGTTTTACAAAACGGCAGCGCGATGTTTACGACGCTGTTTTGCGTGTAATGCGGGCTGCAACCAAACTTATTGTTGCCGGTACAATATGGAATGAATACCATGACGAAGTCGGAAGAATAATGACCGATGAATTAATAGGCCTGGGCTTGCTGGATAAGCACGACGTTGCAAAGCAGGACCCTAAAATGCCATTGTATAAAAAATATTTCATGCATGGCACATCACATCACCTGGGCCTGGATGTGCATGACTTTGCCAGCAGGTATAAACCCTTTGAAGAAGGTAATATTTTAACCTGCGAACCCGGCATATACATTCCCGAAGAGGGCCTGGGTGTAAGGATTGAAAACGATATTTTAATAACAGCCGGCGGAAATATCGACCTGATGGCTGATATCCCTGTTGAGGCGGAGCATATTGAGGAGATAATGAATAGTTAGAATGGAATTTCGGATTTCGGAATTTCGATTTTGGATTTAATGATATTCTTGAGTCTCCTGATTTTTAAATTAAACCAAATCCGAAATCGTATATCCGAAATTAAAAATATCTGTCCACAAAACTATACAAATTAAAATCCGGGTCGGAAAAGGCTTTGGCAATAGCATGTTGAAGCTCTTTTTTGTTTATATCCGCCATTCGCTTTTGCTGTATCAGCTTATAGGCCTTTTCTGCAAGCAGGAACTCTTTAAGCTTATTTTTTTTAGGCGCGGCTGATAAAATGAAATCGATCACTTCACTAATTCCATCCCCGTTTGATGCGACGGTTTTAAAAACAGGAACCTGACCTTCCCCTTTTTGTTGAATCATCTTTTTTAAATTATTCGCAAACAAGTCGGCATCGGCCCTGTCGGCTTTGTTTATAATAAAAGCATCAGCAATCTCCATCAGGCCCGATTTAATATTTTGTATCTCATCACCACTTTCCGGTACCAAAACTAACAGGGTAATATCCGCGAGGCCGGCTATTTCAATTTCCGATTGGCCCACGCCAACAGTTTCTATCAAAATATAGTCAAATCCCGCGGCGCGCAGAACATCAGTCATCTCAATGGTTTTTGCAGAGAGGCCGCCCAGTGACCCGCGCGTGGCCAGCGAACGGATAAAAACATCGGGGTGATTAAAATGCGGCGCCATCCTGATCCGGTCGCCGAGTAATGATCCAAAATTAAATGGTGAAGTTGGGTCGATAGCTAAAACAGCTATTTTGTTGCCATTGATTAACAAACGGCTGATCAATGAATTTACCAGGGTGCTTTTTCCTGCTCCCGGCGGCCCGGTTATGCCGACAACGGGGGCATTTTTGATGAAAGTAATCTTTTTTAACAACTCATCAGCACCTTCCAGGTCATTTTCAATAATGGTTAAAGCACGGGCAACCGAGCGGAAATCAGTACAATCTGGTTTATTATACGGCATGCTGTTTTTCATCATTTGAATTATATAAAGAAACAAAAATATAATGTATTTAAAACAAGTGTGCAGCAGGTATTGCGCCATTTAGATTATTATAATACTAAAAAGCAGGATAAAGTTATATTTGCTTCGAAAGTGCGGGTTTTTTATACTTACGCCTTCAATGATAGCGTAAATTCTTCAGTCCAATACTTATAAACTTGTTTGTATTTAAATCACATAAATGAAGGTAGCCGGTTTTACTTTTATCAGGAACGCTGTAAAAAACGATTATCCTGTAGTTGAAGCTATAACTTCTATTTTGCCGGTTTGTGACGAGTTTATAGTGGCACTTGGTGATAGCGACGATGGCACAGAAGGTTTAGTCAGATCGATAAATTCGCCCAAGATCAGGATCGTTAATACCATTTGGGATGATAACCTGCGCGAGGGCGGGGCAGTATTTGCCGCCCAGACTGATATAGCGTTTAATGCGATATCGCCTGATGCCGACTGGGCATTTTATATACAAGGCGATGAATGCGTACATGAAAAATATCTTCCGCTCATAAAAAGGGAAATGGAAGATAATTTACAGGATACCCGTATCGAAGGATTATTGTTCAAATATCTGCACTTTTATGGATCGTACGATTATTACGGGCATTCGCGCAGGTGGTACAGGCGAGAGATCAGGATATTGCGGAATAATAAAACAATACATTCCTACCGGGACGCGCAGGGGTTTAGATTGAACGGCCGTAAAATTAAAGTTAAACTGATAGATGCTTATATTTATCATTATGGCTGGGTTAAACCGCCTGCGGGCCTAAAAAGCAAGCTGCGCAACTTTAACCTTTTTTATCATGATGATGAATGGCTGGCCCAAAACCTGCCAGAAACCTTTGAGTTTGATTATAAAAATGCCGACAGGTTAATACATTTTACAGGCAGCCACCCTGCAGTAATGCAAAAACGTATCGCTGCAACTAATTGGAACCTTAATATAGATTTAGATCAATTACATAAAAAAATGACTTCCAGGAGAAAGGTATTGCAAAAAATTGAGGACATTACGGGCTGGAGAGTCAGCGAATACAGGAATTACAATATTGTAAAATAGCGCCAGGTGGAGATAAGGAAAAGTGTTTCAGTAGTTATTCCGAATTATAATGGCAGACACCTGTTGCAAGAGTATTTGCCCTATACTTATGAGGCAATTAAAAATGCCGGAACTGATTACGAGGTTATCATTGTTGATGATTGTTCGACTGATGACTCGGTTGAATTTATCAGTTCTGTTTATCCGGACGTGGTCTTGATAGTTAACCCCCAAAATAAAGGCTTTTCTTATGCCTGTAACAGGGGGATTGAAGCTGCCCGGTATGAACTGATCCTGCTTTTGAACTCCGATGTAAAACTTACCCCCGATTATTTTGAGCACCAATGGAAGTATTTTTTGGCATGGGATACATTTGGTGTAATGGGCCGCATAATTGATATGGAGGGCGACCATATACAGGATGCCGCCCGCATGCCAAAATTTAACGGCTTAAAATTAAAAACCGATTATTTCTATTACGCAAATTCTGATACCCACCGCCTCCTGACTTTTTACTTATCAGGCGCCAATGCATTAATTGATGCTGCAAAGCTTAAGGAGATAGGTGGTTTTTATGAACTGTTCTCTCCTTTTTACTGCGAAGATATGGAGTTAAGTATAAGGGCGTGGCGGTTGAACTGGAAATGTTACTATGAGCATCAGGCGGTTTGCAGGCACCAGGTTTCGGCAAGTACAAAAAATTATGAAACCGCCAAATGGGTTAAAAGCGTGTACTACCGTAACAGATTTTATGTGCATGCACTGCATTTAAATGGATTTGCATTAGTGGCATGGTATTTTCAAATAACAATTATCGATTTGCTGCCGAAGCTGCTGGTGGGACAAACGTGGATATGGAAAAGCTATAAAGACTTGTTTAAGAAAAGGGAAGTCATAAAACAATATAAAGGCAGGATAGAAAATTTATTGGAGGAAAATGATAGCAGGATCTCTATTTTTAAGGTAGTCAAAAGAATCAGGAATTCAGTTAAGAACAAAAAATTAATTCGTTTTAAACCATGATTTATAAAATGAGTCTATACAGCAGTAAAAGTACCACATAAAAACCCCTCCAATGAAACAAGGTCCACTAGTTTCAATTGCGTTATGTAGCTACAATGGAGCTGAATATTTGGCTG
This sequence comes from uncultured Mucilaginibacter sp., assembly GCA_903864275.1. Lineage (GTDB taxonomy): Bacteria > Bacteroidota > Bacteroidia > Sphingobacteriales > Sphingobacteriaceae > Mucilaginibacter. Next base: position 117,791 of record CAIPFE010000039.1, on the reverse strand, counting down.
AACAATTGGATAGCCTTGTTAATCAAACGTATAAGCAGATCGAGATTATTGTTGTTGACGATTGCTCAACCGATGAAACTTTTCACATCTTAAAATATTATGCCTCAAAGTATGTGCAATTTAAGATTTACCGAAATGAAAATAATTTAGGTTTTACGGCCAATTTTGAACGGGCGGTATCTTTATGTAACGGCGACCTTGTTGCTTTATGCGACCAGGATGACCTGTGGCACCCTCAAAAGATTGAATTGCAGGTTAATGCTATAAAGGATAATATTTTTATTTATCACGATTCGGAGTTTATTTCTAAGGATGGTACCAGGATGAATAAAAAAATGTCCGACCTGATGAACTTTTACAAAGGGGGGCATCCGGAAACTTTTTTGTTTTTCAATTGTGTTTCAGGGCATTCAATATTAATGAAAAAGGAATTGCTTGATGATGCCCTTCCCCTAAAAGAAGGCTACTTTCACGACTGGTGGCTGGCCTATGTTGCAACCAATATCGGCAAAATAGACTTTATACCAAAGTGCCTGGTCCAATACCGGCAACATGATAAAAGTGAGACGAATATTTTGCAGATGTCGCGCAAAAAAGACAATTACAAATTGTCATCTGTTCAAAAGCTCAAGCGGACCTCAAATTGGCTTAGCTATTGTGCAGCTTTTAAGTATAATAAGAATAAGGCATTAACCGAAAAGATATATAAGGCATATAAAAAGCGCTTGAACAGTTATGTGTCATTTGAGCTTAGCTTACTTTTATTTAGGAACCTGAAAACTATTTCTTTTATTCGCAAAAAACCTATTTTGAGCAAGCTGAATTATTGTTTTGAACAAATTTGGGGGTTAAAGACAAAGGAAGCTGTTCAAATAAAACAGGGTGTTGGTTTTGTACGAATAATAATGCAATTATTTTACTAAAGCCCCAATATCCCCTGGTAACAACAAAAAACATTGTATTTTTAGCTTGGTTCGAAATAATATGTTCAATTAATATTGCGTATGAAGCAGGGCGGGTTAAGCATAAATAGAACATATAATAAGCAGGCATTGGTTTCAATTGTGTGCGTTACTTTAAATGCTGCCAAAACTTTACCCTTTTTAATAAAAAGCGTTGCCGAACAAAAAACGGATGTTGTAGAATTAATTATATGTGATGGTGGCAGCACTGATGGTACCATTGATATAATAATAGAAAATGAAACCGTCATCGATTTTTGGATAAGCGAACCCGACAATGGTATTTACGATGCCATGAATAAATCATTGAACTATATTAAAGGACAATGGGTAATTTTCTTTGGTGCCGATGACCTTTTAGTTGATGGCTTTAGCAAAATGATCCAGTTGTTAAAAGACCCCAGCACAATTTATTATGGTAATGTAATATACTATGGCAAAGAATTGCTAAAACTTTATGACGATTATTACTTAACCAAGCTTAACTTTTGCCACCAGGCAATTTTTTATCCGAAAGCAGTATTTATCAAATACCAATACGATCTGCAATATAAGGTGTATGCTGATTATCATTTAAACCTGCGCTGCTGGAAAGATCCCATGTTTACGTTTGTTCACGCTGATTATTTGGTGGCCAGTTTTCCGGATGGAGGGTTTTCTAACTATACTAAAGATGTTGTATTTGATAAGGACAGGGATATGCTTTTTAAAAAGTATTTAAAACGCAGCAGTTATTACCGCTACTTAAACCGGACGCTGGGTTTCTTCGGGATGTTTGTACGATTCATTCAAAATAAATAAAGCGTAAATTTGTTTTGAATGGCAATTAAAAACAGAAATTTATTCAGGCTAACCCGCTTTATCCTACTTAAACTCCCGTTACTGCTTAAATTCTTTGCAAAATTCCGAAATTCTCAAAAACGTTTATTGATCATTAAAGCCGATGCGATAGGCGACTACATTTTATTCAGGAACTTTATTGAAATTGTAAAAAAAGCAGAAATTTTTAAAGATCACAAAATCGATCTTTTAGGCAATAAATTATGGCAGGATTTAGCTTTAAAGTATGATAGTTCATTTATTAATAATTTTTTCTTCATTGTTTCCGATGATCTGTATGAGTCTCCTTTCAAAATCTTTAAATTAGGCTGGCGGCTGTTTAAAAATAATTATCAAACTGTTCTAGAGCCAACCTTTGCGCGCACGTTTATTACCGACGGGCTAGCAGGGCTCGCAGCAGCCAAACAGGTCATTGGCTTTGAAGGTGATACCGAACGAATAAACATAAAATATAAGGTCAAAACAGATAAATTCTACACACAAAAATTGTCCCTGCCTGCAGGTGTCGACTTTGAATTTGACAGGTCAAGGTTTTTCTTTGAGCGTGTACTGAAGCAGCCGGTCGCTTTAAGCGGCCCTTTCATAGCATTGGAAAACAAGAGGAGGCACGGGATAATTATTTTTCCTGGCGCCGGGGTATTGAAACGTAGCTGGGACAAGGAAAAATTTCTTGCTTTAATAAAGCTTATTAATCAGCATTCACTCCAGCCCGTTTTCGTTGCCGGTGGCCCGCAGGAAAAAAAGATGGGTGATTTTTTGATGGAAAATCTTCCACCTAAAAGTTTAAATAATTTAATAAGTACAACATCGTTAGCTCAATTGGCAGAATTGATTGGCAATGCAGCATTAATTATCGCGAACGAAACAAGCGCTATTCATATCGCGGCAGCTACCCAAACAAAGGCTGTTTGCATTTTGGGCGGGGGCCATTTCGGCCGTTTCGCGCCATACCCGGAACATATGCAAAACAGGCCCTTATGTGTTTATGAAAAAATGGAATGCTATCATTGTAACTGGAATTGCAAATACCAAACCGGCGAAAACGAATCCTATCCATGTATTCAGAACGTGAGCCTGGAAAAAGTTTGGCAGGCCGTAGCGCAATTACTCCGGGCAATATAAGTGATACATTGTCTGGAGATGAAAAATTTGGTATAAAAACACCCTGAATGAAAGAGGAGCCATTAATTTCAGTAGCCTTGTGTACCTATAATGGGGAAAAGTTTATTAGCCAGCAATTGGATAGTATTCTGTGCCAAACCTATAGACATTTAGAGATCATTATTGTTGATGACTGCTCAACCGATGATACTTTTGATATTGTGAGCAGCTATGCCAGGAAAGACCCCAGAATAAAATGCTTCAAAAATGAGGCTAATCAAGGTTTCAATAAAAATTTCGAATATGCCATTAAATTAACAACAGGTGAATTTATTGCTATAAGCGACCAGGATGATATTTGGCTACCCCAAAAAATGGAATTACTGTTAAATAACATTAACGACAAATGGTTAATATTTTCAAACTCGAGCTATATAAATGATCGTAATGAGACTATCCCCGGTGAAATTTTAAATAACTTTAACCTGGAGATCAATAATTATAAGGGCATACTCCTGGCAAATTTTATTACGGGCCATACAACACTTTTCAAACGTGAATTCCTGGATTATTTTTTGCCCCTCCCTCAAGAGGGCTTTTATGATTGGTGGATGGGATTTGTTGCATTATATCATCAAAAAGCAATCTTCCTGGATGAGGTACTTACCCAATACCGTATTCACGAATCATCAGTGATGCAGCGCCGTTTAAATTCGGGACAAACAAAATCGGCACAAAATAAAACAATTGATGTAATGCTTTCGGCATTTGCATCGTATAAAGATTTAGCATATGAAGACAAAATTTTTATCGAAGAGTTGAAAAATGCCTACAAACTCAATTTGTCGAGACGCAATTCAACTTATTTAATAACGATCATTTTAAAATACTACGAAGAATTATTTCCAAGTCAAAAGAGAAGAAAGCGGCTTTCCCTGCTAAATTTTGCTTTTAAATATGCAAGAAAAGCAAAAAATTAAATGGAGTTGTAAATTAAGCATACCTGTAAATCCCCAAAAGCAGTATTAAGCTAAATTGAAAATAAAAAGTAATTTTGACCCAAAATGAAAACTTATTTCAGGTTACTTTCTTTTGCAAAGCCGATTGAAAAATTTGCTATTCCGTATATCATTACAACCATATTCACTGTGATATTCAGTACGCTAAACCTTGTGTTGTTAGTGCCGCTGCTTAATACAATATTTTTTAGCAAGCAAGGTTCCTCGGCTGTTGCCCCTTCAGCAATTCGCCCATCTATCTTTCATTCGCTTGAATTTTTTAAGTATTACATGAATTATTTCATTTACAATTACGGGCCTTGGGGGGCATTGGAATTTGTATGCGCAACAATTGTAACTTCTGTATTCCTGGGTAGCCTCTTCAGGTATTTATCACAGCGTATAATGGAAAATCTGCGTGTCCATACCCTGTTAAATTTCAGGCGGGCTGTTTTTAATAATGTAATGGACCTTCACCTGGGCTATTTTAGTAATGAAAGGAAAGGTGATATCATATCTAAGATAGCATCAGATGTGCAGGTAGTTCAATATTCGGTGACAGGCACGTTACAGGTGGTTTTTAAGGAACCGCTGCAACTGATAGCGTATATGGCGGCCTTATTTTATATCTCTTCCAGGCTTACTTTCTATTCCTTAGCAATCATACCGGTTTCAGCATTTATTATATCGCGTATTGTAAAACGTTTGAAACAACAAGCTATCGCTTCGCAGCAAACCTACGGCACCATGATAAGTTACCTGGACGAAGCTTTATCGGGTATTAAAATTATTAAGGCATTTAACGCAACTGAGTTCATAAAAAACAGGTTTGATAAAGAGAATGTAAAATATTCATCAATAACACGCTCAATGGCAAAACGGCAACAACTGGCGTCGCCTGTCTCCGAATTTTTAGGCGTCTTGATGGTAATTTGTATTTTATTATATGGCGGTAATTTAATACTTAATGAACATTCTGGCGTACTTGGGGCAGCAAGCTTTATTAGCTATATAGCCATATTTTCGCAAGTAATGCGGCCAGCAAAGGCTATATCCGATTCTTTCAGCACCATACATTCCGGCATCGCTGCGGGCGAAAGGGTGTTAGCGCTCATCGACGAAAAGCCTTTAATTGTAGATGCGCCTGATGCTGTTGCAATTACGGGGTTTAATGATAGTATTGAGTTTAAAAATGTTTCATTCTCTTACGAGGAAAAAGAAGTTTTATCGGGGATTAACTTAACGGTGCCTAAAGGAAAAACAGTAGCATTGGTTGGCCCATCCGGCGGCGGTAAGTCAACCCTTATGGACCTGATCCCCCGGTTTATTGAGCCTCAATCGGGCGAGATTTTGGTGGATGGGAAAAATATCCAAAAAATTAAGATGGATTCCCTCCGGGCGCTGATGGGCATTGTGAACCAGGAATCTATCCTTTTTAATGATTCTATTTTTAACAATATAGCCTTCGGAAAAACAGATGCGACCATGCAGGATGTTGAAGTTGCGGCACGTATCGCCAATGCACATAATTTTATTTTGGAAACAGATAAAGGCTATCAAACCAATATTGGCGACCGCGGCACGAAACTATCCGGCGGCCAACGGCAGCGTATTTGTATTGCCAGGGCTGTGTTGAACAATCCACCGATTATGCTACTTGATGAAGCCACATCAGCTTTGGACACCGAGTCGGAGAAACTGGTGCAGGACGCTTTAAATAACCTGATGAAAAACCGTACCTCACTTATTATAGCCCACAGGTTGAGTACGATTCAAAACGCCGACCTGATCATCGTGCTGGAGAATGGGATGATTGTTGAACAGGGAGAGCACCATGAACTGATAAATAAAAACGGCCTTTACAGGAGGCTTATAGATATGCAAACTTTTCAATAACAATCAGTACCACTAAACAAAGCGGCAATAGAAATGAACCCGATACAACCCAGGAAGATTCAAAAGGAGGAAGTTTTCGAATTTGAATTTTCGGTATGCACATTGGTAACCAACATTCCTGAATACCAGGAAATGCGGGAATCCTTTTTGACGTCAGGGTTTACGGCAGATATTTGCGAGTACGTTTATATTGATAACGGTGTACAGAACTGCTTCGATGCTTATGCCGGCCTCAACAGGTTTTTACGCGAGGCAAAAGGTAAATATGTTATTTTGTGCCACCAGGATATTTTATTGAAACAGCACCAGATAAGCGATTTGCGTGAAAGGATCCGGGAAGTAGAAAATTTAGATCGCAAATGGGCCATTATAGCTAATGCAGGCGGTGTAAATTTAAAATATACGGCCATGCACCTTATACAGGGATCGGGCAATGTGCTGAATGAAGAGTATCTTCCGCTGCAAACGAAGACCGTAGATGAAAATTTTATCGTGGTAAAAAATGAGGCTAATTTAGCGCTGTCCGCCGATCTTGAGGGGTTCCATTTATATGGAACAGATATTTGCCTTATAGCAGATATTTTAGGCTATACCGCTTATATAGTTGATTTTAAACTGATACATAAAAGCGATGGCAATGCCGACAAGGGGTTTTATCAATTACAAAAAAAGCTGATCAATAAATATAACCGGGCCCTACGGTCAAGGTTTATTGGGAGTACCATTACACGCTTTTATATTTCGGGTAATAAAATTATAAGCTTCTTAGGCAATACCGGGTTCATATTGTTTGTAGCCAGGCAGTATTATAAATTTTTTAAACCCAAAAAAGGCTACTATAGCAAAGTATAAATCAAGGTATTTCGCGATTGCACAACGATTATATGCAAGCAATTAACTGCCAGCCAGGTACTAAAATCTATATATTTTGCCCTGCAGGCAATGCCACAGGCGGGCCGGAGGCATTGCATCAATTGGGGTACCACCTCAACAAACTGGGCTTTAATGCCTTTATGTTTTATTACTCAACTCCCGATAGTAATGGTATTGTACATGAAAGCTACAAAAAATACCAGGTACCTTATATGGCCCAAATCGAAAATAAGCGCCAGCATGTAATCATTATGCCCGAAACTTATTTGTTCCCAATTTTTAAAACGAAATTTAATTTAATCAGGAAAGTAATTTGGTGGCTAAGCGTTGTTAATTATTATAAGACACAGAAAGCTGGTATTAATTCTGACAACGCCAAACGATTTCTAAATTTGCGGCGACCCCTATGGGCAAATAAAAAACCTTCATTTGATAGGCTGAAGCAATTAGGAGTAATAAGTATTGGCCATTCTTACTACTCAATGGTTCATCTAAGAGAAAATGGTATTGAGCCTATTGGCCAGATATCTGATTATATGAACAGCACTTTTTTTGAATTTGCCAAAGTAAAAGCCGAAAAAGAAAATATAATTATTTATAACCCGCGAAAAAACGATGATTTTTTAGAGGAAATAAAAAGCCGGACAGCCAAATTAACCTGGGTTCCATTAATAGATATGACACCCCAGCAAGTAGCTGATTGGATGAACCGGGCTAAATTGTATGTTGATTTTGGTTATCATCCCGGTAAAGAAAGGATGCCGCGCGAATCGTGTATTATGCGTTGCTGCATGATTATTGGCAAAACAGGCTCTGCGGCTTATGAGGAGGATATGCCTATCCCCGAAAAATACCGTTTTGAGAAAAGTAAAGACCAGGTACCCAATATTATTGAACGAATAATGGATTGCTTAACTGATTATGAAGAGCTAATTGATGATTTTAAGCCCTACAGGGAAACGCTTTACCACGAAGAAGAAAAATTTATAGAGGATATAAAAAAGATATTTGTAAAAGTTAGTGCTTAAATGAATTGATTGTATCGGATTTATAAACTTTGTAAATAATGCCCCATCTTAACAAAGAGCTTTACGAAACCAGATCAGCCGTATTGTTTGTTATATTTAACAGGCCTGGTACTACTCAGAAAGTATTTGAAGCGATAAGGGCCGCTAAACCAAAACGATTATATCTTGCCGCTGACGGCCCCCGGCCGGGCGTTCCGGGCGATGCATTATTATGTGAAGAAACAAGGGAAATTGGTGCTAAAATTGATTGGGATTGCGAAGTAAAAACGCTTTTTAGGGATGAGAACAAAGGTTGCAAAAATGGCGTGTCCGCTGCGATAAGCTGGTTTTTTAGCCACGAGGAAGAAGGCATAATATTGGAGGATGATTGCTTACCCGCTAATAGTTTTTTTAAATTTTGCGATACACTTTTAGAAAAATACCGGCATGATACCCGTGTAAGGCACATCACAGGGTGCAATTTACAATTCGGCAAAAAGTGGGGGGAAAGCAGCTATTATTTTTCAAACAGGACGCATGTTTGGGGCTGGGCAAGTTGGAGACGGGTTTGGGATGATTATGATTTAAGTCTTGGAAAATATGATAGTGTGGGAATTACCAAACAAATGAAAAATATTTATGATGATGACCTGGTAGTTGAATCCTGGGTTAATATCTTCAACGATGTAAAAGCGGGTAAGATCAATTCCTGGGCATACCCGCTTGATTTCGCAAATTTCTTTAATAACGGCCTGGTCATCATACCCAATGTAAACCTGATCTCGAATATTGGATTCAGTGCTAACGCCACCAATACGCTGAATGAAAATAATGTATATGCCAATATCCCTTTGGCAGAGATCGGTGAAATAATTCATCCGTTTTTTTTCGTGCCTGAGAAGCAGGCTGATCTGTCCATCATCAATCGTGATTTTAATCTTGATAAAAGAAGACGCAAAGCGAATTCATTAGGTAGAAAGATTAAGAGTTGGGTTAAATCCGCATTTAAAAAGCTTGAGTAAAGAACCAAGAGCCAAGAGCAAGGAATCAAAATGAAACGTAAAGGGCACCGAAATATTTCAGCAAAACACCTTGGCTCTTGATTCTTGGCTCTTGGTTCTTTTGATAAATTACCTGAACTTAAACCCTAAACCAATTTGCCAAACCTGGTTGCGGTAGTCGCCACCGTACGAGGCATTCTGGACATTTTGTTCAAGATCGATGGTGTACCTTGCACGCAATTCAACATCGCGGCTTAAGTCGAAGCTTACGCCTAAAACGCCGTCGAGTATCGTCCCATTTCCGTAAGTATTGTAAAAATGTTCGTTGGTTACTACAAACCCGTTATCATAGGTATTGGTAGTTGACACAGGAAAAGAAACCTGTGGGCCGACTAAGAAATTAAAGGTTGGTGACAGGCGAAATTTCGCAAGCAGCGGAACATCGATATAGTTGGCATGTTGGGTAAAGTTACCATCTGCTGTTACTGCTGCATAACCCTTTTGCGAATACAGAAGTTCGGGTGCAAACGATAGCGGATACACCAGCGGGATATCCAGGGTGAGCCCAAGGTTGTAGCCGGTTATGGCGCCGGTACTAAAGTTAGTATTATAGGCGCTTACGGTATTGGCAATATCTAAACCGCCGGTTACGCCTACCCTCACTTTATAGAAATCATCATACTGATCGCGCGCCGGCGCACGCCTTACCCGACGGGGCCCATAATAATTTTGTGCGCTTACCGAACCTGCAACCAGCAGGCCGCATATAGCTAAAAAGAGAATTTTTTTCATAACATAAATTGTTTTTATATATCTCATAGAGTAAAAATTAAACCAAAGGTTTATTCCGGATTAAATTTTTACCGTCATTCCGAAAAAAATCGAAATAAAAAACGTGCCATAAAAATCAGATTTAAGCTACATTTGGGCTATGGATATACTTAAACGGCGCTTTAAATATGCGTTTGCAATTGTCGCATTAAGCCTTATCGCAATTAGTGTTTCCGGGCAAAAAGGGAGTTTCATTCAATCATTGGATCATCAAAACCATTGGGTTGATTCTGTTTTCAGGAAGATGAACCGCAAGAAAAAAATAGCACAGCTTTTTTTCATACGTGCAAATACGGATAAGGGGCAGGCTTATGAGGATTCGGTTGCTAAAGTGATCAGTGATGAGCAGGTTGGCGGGCTTGTGTTTTTCCAGGGAGGCCCGGTAAGACAGGCTGGTTTGATCAACCGTTATCAAAAATTGGTTAAGGTACCTTTGATCATCGCTATGGATGGCGAATGGGGGGTAGGTATGCGGCTGGATTCAACTATATCTTACCCCTTCCAGATGACGCTGGGCGCTGTTCAGGATAATTCGCTCATCTATAAGATGGGCCAGCAGGTGGCCTATGATTTTAAACGCCTGGGGATGCAAATGAACCTGGCCCCCGACATGGATATCAACAACAACCCGGATAACCCGGTGATCGGCTACAGGTCATTCGGCGACAATAAATTTAACGTTGCTGCTAAGGGAATTGCCTATTTGAAGGGTATGCAGGAAGAGGGCCTTTTAACAACTGTTAAACATTTTCCCGGACATGGTGATACCAATGTCGACTCGCACTTCGACCTGCCTTTACTACCCTTTACCCGCCAAAGGTTAGATTCACTTGAGGAATATCCTTTCAGGCAAGCAATAAAGGCCGGCATTAGTGGGGTAATGATTGCCCACATGGATATACCAGCCTTGGATAATACCAAAGACCTGCCATCCACCTTATCAAGGCCGATAGTGACCGGTGTTTTAAAAGATTCGCTGGGATTTAAGGGCCTGGTGGTGTCTGATGCTATGGAAATGAAAGCCGTTGTAAAATATTTTCCCGACGGCGAAGCAGACGTTAAAGCATTTTTAGCAGGTAATGATATTTTAGAGCTTTCTGAAAACTCGGACCGGGCGATAAAAATGATCCGTAAAGCTGTCCGCAAGGGTGAAATATCTAAAGACGAATTTGAAGCTCGTGTAAAAAAAGTTTTGGCCGCAAAATATTGGGCGGGCTTAAACCATTACCACGAAAGTTCAACGGAACATTTAACTGAAGACCTAAACCGGCCTGCCGCAAAGGCACTCGCTCAGCAATTAAGCGATGCTGCCGTAACGCTCTTAAAAGGCAACGTCTCGTCGTTACAATTAGAGCCCTTCCGGAAAACCGCTATTATCAGCATAGGAGTTGATCAGCAAACCGTTTTTCAGCAGGAATTAAGTAAATGGTATATTTATAGCGACATCTTTGTGGTTGGCAAAAACATGTCCGCTAACGAATTAAAGATATTACTGCTAACCCTGAAACAATATGAACAGGTTTATATCAGTATAAACGACATGCGCACACGGCCGGCAAGAGAACTGGATTACAGCAGCGATGTAAAATTATTTATCACCGAACTCGAACAACACCGGAATACAGTAACAAGCGTTTTTGCAAATGCCTACACCATAGCCGGATTGCGCGGTATTGAAAGAAGCGGGGCACTGCTGGCCTGCTACCAAATGACAGATGATTTGCAGCGCTCGGCGGTAAAAATTATTTCAGGGCAATTGAAGCCGACAGGCAGGCTATCAGTTACTGTGAATTCCCTTTTTAAAACAGGAATGAGAAGCAGCTTGTAATTGGGTTTAAACGTTTAACTAAACTTTCATTACTTTGTAATATTTGCGTATCGGTGCACCGCAATCCGATTTAAAATTAAATTTGCGCAACGTTAATGTTAATTAAAAAATACATTTGCTGGAATTCTGTTTTTTTAGTGCTTTTAGTTTCACCCATCAATTATTAAAACCATGAAAAAATTTATCTTTTACTCCTTATTTTCAATTCTTACACTTTTATTTTTTAAAGCAAACGCCCAGGATGTTGCGTTAGGTGTCCGGGGCGGTATTAGTATTCCCAATTTAACGGCGGGGGGCGGCAGCCAAACTCCCTTAAATACCGGCTACAGCTCAAGATCGGGCCTGGATGCCGGCATATTTGCTGAATTCAAAATCTCCAGTTTATTTTCAATAGAACCAATGCTGGAATATTCGGCCCAAGGCGGTAAAAAGGACGGGCTACAGGCGTTTGCTACGCCGGCGCAAGTGGCCCAGGAGTTTCCGCCGGGACAATCGCCGCAATACCTGTATGCCTTTTACAACAGCACAGCAAAATTAAACTACCTGATGCTGCCCGTACTGGCAAAATTTGGATGGAATTTTAAAAATTCCCCCTTAAGGTTCTATGTAGATGCAGGCCCGTTTTTGGGTTATTTGATCTATGCAAAACAGGTAACCACCGGCTCAAGCGATTTTTATACCGATCCGGCGGGCACCCAGCCTTTACCCGGCGGCGCACAATCATTTGACAATACGCAGGATATTAAAAGCCAGCTGAATAAAGTAAACTTCGGGATAGAAGGCAACATAGGCCTTGCATATAAATTCAAAAAGAGCAGTATTTTTATCGAAGGCGGTGGCAATTATGGGTTCCTGAACATACAAAATGTGGCTGCCGACGGGAAAAACAATACAGGAGCGGCTACTGCATCAATTGGCTACAGCTTCTCGCTGGGCAAATAATAGTTTTTAGCTTTTCATTATTTTTTGTAAACTTACATAGCGATACGGGTTAAAATCCATATCGCTATGTATTTTTACAGAAAATAAAATGAGCGAATACCCGAAGATAAAAGCCATTATAACCGGGGCAACCGGTATGGTTGGCGAAGGCGTGCTGCACGAATGCCTGCTGCACCCTGATGTTGAAGCAGTGTTAGTTATTAATCGCAAACCTGGCGGGGTAACCGATCCCAAACTTAAAGAGATCATTCACCAGGATTTTTTCGATATTTCAGTTATCGAAGATCAGCTGAAGGGGTATAATGCCTGCTTTTTTTGTTTGGGCGTTTCCTCGGTTGGGATGAAAGAGCCGGAATACTATAAACTTACCTATACCTTAACATTAAATGTAGCAACGCCCCTCAGCAAACTAAACCCCGATATGACCTTCTGTTATGTTTCAGGCGGGGGAACCGACAGCACCGAAAAAGGCAGGTCAATGTGGGCGCGGGTAAAAGGGAAAACGGAAAATGATTTGATGAAACTGCCATTTAAGCGGGTATTCGCTTTCAGGCCAGGCTATATGCACCCAACCAAAGGGCTAAAAAACACCAATCCTTATTATAAATATATGAGTTGGATGTACCCTTTACTCCGGTTACTTTTCCCCGGCGGGGTAAGCACCTTAGCCGAACTGGGGCAGGCTATGATAAATGTCGCCAGGTTTGGATATGAAAAGCAGGTTTTGGAAGTCGAGGATATTGTAGCTCTTGCAAATGGCACGGAAGAATAATAAAGATAAAACCATGGATAAAAAGCATTTCGCACTAAAACTTATACCCTGCCGCTCAACTTTCGCGCAGGACATGACGGTTGAAGAAAGGGCAATAATGATGCAGCATGTTGCTTATTTTAAAGATCTGATGGATAGAGGAATGGTAATAGTTTATGGCCCCGTAATGGATCCCAAAGGCGTTTACGGCCTGGGAGTGATTGAGGTGGATGACGAAGCACAAGTGCTGGCCATTATAACCAATGACCCTGCAAGTAAGATAAACACCTACGAGTATTACCCGATGCGGGCGGTGGTGCCTGGGGTGAATAAGTAATGAATATTGTGTATATTTATATATTGATTAGTACACTATGAAAATTGTTCCTGTAGTAAGAAAAGCCATGTTAAAGGAGATTGATGAAGAATATGAGGATATGCTTTACTGGCTATCAAGGCCGCCGCATGAACGTATTGCCGCTGTAACAGAATTAATTTCGCATAGCTTAAAGCCTGGACAGCGTATGGATAAAACATTTGTTGTAAAAAGGAAACTACATCCGTGATACTTAGCAAAGATTTTGAGGATTTTGTTGCTTTATTGAATCAGCACAAGGTTACTTACATGGTTATAGGTGGATATGCGCTTGCCTTTCATGGGAAACCCAGGCATACCGGTGATTTGGATATTTGGATTGATTTGTCCGATGACAACGCTGAAAAAATGGTTAATGTGATTAATGATTTTGGGATGGCGTCATTGGGTTTGCAAAAGATAGATTTTTTGCAAAAGGGAGGTATTACACAGATTGGTTATCCTCCGCTAAGAATTGACATACTTAACGAAATTGACGGAGTTGATTTTTCGGCGGCATATTCAAATAAGCTGATTATTGACATCGAGGGCCTGCAAGCCAATTATATCGGCCTAAATGATCTGATAAAAAATAAACAAACAAGCGGCCGTAAACAGGATTTGACTGATGTTAATGCATTAAATAAGCTAAAGAAGAAAAAATAGCCTTATCTCCTCTCTCAAATTACTGTTTTTTTCTATCTGCCAACGCTTTATCAGATAAAGCAACCGTTTCTTCCCAGGTATAAGTTTTACCAATACGATGTTGATAATCGTTGTATCTTTTGTCCAATTCTTCTTTTTGCGCAATAGTGAGTGGAAATTTATGGGTTATGTCATTTTCAAGCAAAGTATAAAGTGCTTTCAGCTTTTTAACTTCTGCTGAATCAATAATTTCATGCAGGCGCTGCCTGATCTCTTCTATGCTCATCGATGATGCTTTTCACAAATTTGGAGAATTTTTTTAGATAAGTCCTGAAATATCAATGAATTTCTTATTATCAAATTGACTATTATAATATTTAATTGAATTTATAATTTAATATTAAAAGTTAATTATAAGAAAATTTTGAAATAACAAAACTAATTGTCACTTTTGCATTATGTTATTGTTAGTTAACAGCGAAAAAACGAACGAAGCGGTTCAAATACTAAAGGCAAGGCTTCTGGAAATTGAGAATAACTCCAATAAAAAAAAGGAGGAAATAGAAAAAAACTATACGGAAACGGTACAAATGGCGTCTAAAGTTCGGTCTGAAGCATTAAAATCCTTATATGAATTGGGAAAGAAGAATAGCGAAAGAATAAATTTAATCAATGCCCTTAAAGCCTTCGGAGAACGACCAATAGGTTTGAAGGATCTGGAAATTCCTGCGGAATATTCAAAAAAATTGCTTTTTGTTAAAAAAATTATATATGCTTTGTCTTTCATCGAACGCGGCGACGTTGAAGATGTAAAAACTAAATTATTGGAATTGGAACCGGGGATTAAACTTAATAATTTAAATCAACGCCTTTCAAATTTATATAACGAAGGCCGTATTAATGCAGAAAGAAAGGGTAGGCGAAATATATACAGCATAAACAATCAAAATCAAAACAATAGCAATAAATTTTATTTAAAATTAGGTAGTGCCTATTTTCATCAAGGTTTTGTTAATATTCCGGTGGCACGCAAGGAATTACCTTGCATGCGTAATAATACTATTAATGTTTACCTGGGTAATTGGGATATCGAACCCATATTGGCAAAAATAAATCGAAAGGCCAACCCCAACTCCACCCCAAGAATTATGATAGGCAAAGAATTTACTCAGTGGGTAGAACAGAATCATAGTATTGGTGAAAACATTACTGTTAGCATAGATGAGAACTATCCTAACAGCATTTTAATTCAATGACACTTTTAAATAATCTATATGAAACATTTTGCAATATATTTCGAAAACGGAAATCAGGTAACAACTGCGCTAAGGGAATGGGCAAGGCAAAATCAGACTTTTTTTCCTAATTACGATTTTATAAATTCCGATTGGCAGCACACACCAACCACTGATATTGTGGCAAAATATCTTTGTAATACAATGGGATTTAAAGAAGTTAATTTTCAAAATGAAAGATTGCATATAAAATTATGACGGATAGCTTTATCTAATAAAATATTAGAGAGAGAAAAATTCTGCCCTTTCTATCAAAATAACAGTCACTAGCTTTGCAAACTGAACCTTATTTTTTCATCACTTAAAACCAATCTTATGCCTGAAAATGAATTAGAATCCCACCCTTACCTCCTTAGACAAATTGATAATTTTAAGGATGCAGTTCAATTGTCCAAGTACGGTAAACTTATCGTGGGTACATTTCCAATATATGCAATCACGGAATCTGAGCCAGTTGAAGAAATGGGTTCGCAACTAAGAGATAATTGGTTCGAAGAAGCATTTATCAAATATTTTTATGGAAGTAGATCGAATCATTTTTGGGAATTATTTTGTACAGCGTTCGATGAAGAACTTCCATATAATATATTTGAAGCTTTAGAATTACTTAATAAGCATCAATTTCTAATAACTGATGTATTTTCACATTCCTGTAGATTAAATTATTCACCATTAGATAACCATTTGATTAGTATGGTAATCAATGAAAGTATTATAGATATACTTCAAAATGCTATTAATCTTAATATTGTCTATTTTACAAGTAAAGCCACAAAAAGGATATTTTGTAAAATACTACAAGTTCCCTTTATAAATAGTTATGACAGTATGGAGGCTATTTTAGGCAAGGATTTAAGAATGATTATCCTTATTTCGCCTGCGGGAAATGGAAGGGCCGCGTGGCACTTTAGACATCATTTCCCTCTTTCACAAGAAGAGTTAAATAATCGTCAAATTGGTAACGGTTATGCCATTGGATATCGAGAAAGATATTACAAAAATTATCTAACAATACCATGTGATTAACGACTTAACCCAAGGATTATGTCCAGACACCAAAAATACAACGAAAAATTCCAGCAAGCCCTTGCCCAGCTTAACCCCGAACAATTGGCTGCCGTTAATAAAATGGACGGCCCTGTTTTGGTTATTGCCGGGCCGGGGACGGGCAAAACACAGATTTTGGCGGCCCGTATCGGTAAAATATTAACCGACACTGATGCTAATGCACATGAAATTTTATGTCTTACCTATACAGACGCCGGCGCTGTAGCCATGCGTAAACGGCTGTTCGAATTTATCGGGCCGGATGCATACCGGGTTAATATTTATACGTTCCATGCATTTTGTAACGAGATCATCCAGGAAAATCTCGATTATTTTGGCAAGCTGAACCTTGAATCCTTGTCGGATTTGGAATCGGCTATGCTTTTTAGGGAGTTGGTAGATGAATTTTCAAATGACCATTTGCTGAAAAGGTTTACCGGCGAGGTTTACTACGATGCTCCCCGACTGAAAGACCTTTTTTCGACCATGAAAAAGGAAAACTGGAGCGCGGAAATGATGGGGGAAGCTGTTACGGAATACCTGAAAGACCTGCACCTGCGCGAGGGCTTTTACTACAAACGCCCCAATGCCACCAAAGGGATAAAGGCCGGCGATCCTAACCAAAGGGAAATTGATAAAGCGCATGAACTGATGAAAAAATTGCTGGCGGCAGTTGGCGAGTACAGCAATTTCGATAAAAAAATGACAGAGCGCGACCGGTACGATTATGATGACATGATCCAATGGGTGCTCAAAGCTTTCCGGGAAAATGAAGACTTGCTTCGCCGTTACCAGGAGCGTTACCAGTATATTTTGGTGGATGAGTTCCAGGATACCAGCGGTTCGCAAAATGAGCTGTTAAAATTCATGCTGAATTACTGGGATACGCCAAACGTATTTGTGGTGGGCGATGACGACCAGTCGATCTTCAAATTCCAGGGGGCGAATATGAAGAACATCATTGATTTTTGGAATGATTACAAGCATAGCCTGCAAACCGTAGTATTAAAGCAAAACTACCGCTCCAACCAGCATATCCTGGATATATCAAAGGCGCTGATCAACAATAACCGGGAACGTTTAACTACGCAGCTTGCCTTAGATAAAAACCTCGAGTCGGCGCATCCCCGGTTTAATGACCTTGTTGTTGAGCCTGTCATCAATGAATACGAAAACCCCGGCCAGGAGTTGGTAGATGTTGCTATGCAAATAAAACGGTTGCTGGCCAAAGGTACAGCACCCGGCGAAATTGCCGTGATCTACCGTAACCACAGCCAGGTGGATGAGCTGGTGCAATACCTGGATACCCAGCATGTGGCCGTAAACACCAAACGTAAGATTGATATTTTCACGCTGCCTTTCGGCGAAAAGATCATCAATATATTGCGTTATCTGGATATGGAAATGGATTCGCCCTACAGCGGGGATGAATTGTTATTCGAAATAATGCACTATGATTTTTTTGATATACCGCCAATTGAAATTGCCAAGGCAAGCGTTGCGGTAACCAAGGAAAACTACGCCACGGCAAATTATAACGAGCCAAAAACGTCCTTGCGGCGGTATATCAGCCAAATGAAAACCCCGGCGCAGCCGGGCCTGTTCGATCAAAATACCACCCAGGGCATGAAGTTTTTGATGAGCGATATTGATTACCTGTTAAAATATTCGGTCAGCAATACGCTGCAGCAGCTTTTTCAGCAGGTGATCGCCAAAATGGGCATTCTCAAATACATTATGGAGCAGCCCGATAAAGGCTGGTATATGCAGGTGCTTACCAATTTCTTTGATTTTTTGAAAGATGAAAGCCGTAAAAATCCTGAAATTAAACTATCCGACCTGATCGCCATCATCAAGCTGATGAAAGAAAATAAGATCAGGCTGGAATTGAACCAGGTGATATTTTCGGAAAACGGCGTTAATTTTTTGACCGCCCACGGATCAAAAGGACTGGAGTTTGAGCACGTGTTCCTCATAGGGGCCAGCAAAAAAATATGGGACAGCAAAGGCCGCAATTATGGGTTTAGCTATCCGGATACCCTTACACAGGCACCGGACGATGACATCGCACAAAAAGAAGAGTCACGCCGGTTATTTTATGTGGCGATAACCAGGGCAAAACAATGTTTGTCCATCTCATATTCCGGTAAGGACAAAAACGGCAAAGAGCAGGAAGCATCGCAATTTGTCGGTGAGATATTAGCTGATACGCACTTGCTGTTACAGCAGCCGAAAGTAAACGAAGCGGCGATGCTGGAGTTTTTAGCCATCCAGTTTACTGAAACAGACCGGCCCAAAATAGAATTGCTGGATAATAATTATATTGATCAATTGCTGCAGGATTATACCCTGTCGGTAACGCATTTAAGCAATTACCTCGATTGTCCGCTAAGATTTTATTTCCAGTGCCTCATCAGGGTGCCTTCGGGTAAAAGCGCCTCTGCCACGTTTGGATTGGCTGTGCATTGGGCGTTAAACAGGGCATTCAGGAAGCTTAAGGAGAATGGCGATGAATTCCCGTTAACGGACGAATTTATGAACGACTTCCGCTGGTTTATGTACCGTAACCGGGATTCGTTTACCAAAGAAGATTTTAAACGACGCCTGGAGTATGGCGAAAAAATACTGCCACCTTATTATAACGAAAACATAGAAATCTGGAATAAAATAGCAGTTACCGAACGCAGCATAAAAAATGTGGAGGTTGAAGGTGTACCCATAAAAGGCAACCTGGATAAGGTGGAATTTGTCGGCAAGCAAGTAACCGTTGTTGATTATAAAACCGGCAAATTAAAAAATGCGAAAGATAAATTGATAAGGCCAAATGATGACCAGCCAAACGGCGGTGATTACTGGCGCCAGGCCGTGTTTTATAAAATTTTGATAGACAACGACCGCAGTATTGATTGGGAGGTAATAAGTACGATATTTGAATTTGTAGAACCGGTTAGCGATGAATACCATAAAGAAAAAATAGTGATCACACCGGATGATACTGCTGAAGTAACCAGCCAAATCACAACGGTATATCAAAAAATCATGGCGCACGATTTCAACACGGGCTGCGGCAAAAAGGAATGCGACTGGTGCCATTTTGTAAAAAGCAATTTTAAACAGGTGGGTAATGTGATGCAGGAGGAAGAGCCCCTCTAATCTCCCCTGAAGGGGAGACTTTTAAGAAACAATTGATCTTTTGTACAATTTATAAAAACCAAAATTTAAAGTCTCCCCTACCGGGGGAGATTTAGAGGGGGCTTATCGAACCATGAAACATTTATTATTTATCATCCCCGTATTTTTCCTTTTACAGGGATCCGCACAAACCACCATTAAACAGGATGCCGCCATTAAACAAATGGTAGATGAGGTATCATCCAAAAACATTGAAGCCACTATTCGTAAACTGGTAAGCTTTAAAAGCAGGCATACTTTGAGCGATACCGCCAGTGCAACCGAAGGCAGCGGCGCTGCCCGTAACTGGATAAAGGCCGAAATGACAAAGTACGCCGAGGCTTCGGGCGGCAGGATGAAAGTGCAGTTTGATACGTTTACGCAGCCCAAAGGCGAAAGGATCGATAAACCAGTGCATCTTAAAAATGTACTGGCAATTTTAAAAGGCACGGATCCGAAAGACACGAGGGTTTATATTGTATCCGGCCATTATGATTCTAGGGTAAATGATGTGATGAACGCCAATGCCGTTGAGCCGGGCGCCAATGACGATGCTTCGGGCACGGCCGTGTCGATGGAACTGGCTAGGGTAATGGCAAAAAGAGCTTTCCCGGCTACGATAATTTTTATGTCGGTAGTAGGAGAGGAGCAGGGCTTATACGGGTCGACTAATGTTGCCAAACGTGCGAAAGCGGAAAACTGGGACGTGGACGCCATGCTGAACAATGATATTGTGGGTAATACACATGGCATGGAGACCGATTTAAAGGATAACCGGAGCGTGCGTGTGTTCAGTGAAGGCGTGCCATCTACCGCAGCCAAAAACGACCGGCAAATTGCCGGTTTAATAGCATTGGGCGGCGAGAATGATAGTCCGTCAAGGGAGCTGGCCCGCTATGTAAAAGAAATCGCCGAACGATATGTGGACCAGCTTGATGTAAAACTCATTTACCGCCGCGACCGCTACCTGCGCGGCGGTGACCATGTACCATTTTTACTCCAGGGCTTTACAGCAGTGCGGTTTACTGAAATGAATGAGGACTTTAACCGCCAGCACCAGGATGTGCGCACTGAAAAAGGCGTTGACTATGGCGACCTGCCCGATTTTGTAGATTTTAATTACGTACAAAAAGTAGCCCGCATGAATCTTTCCGTCCTGGCAAACCTCGCCCTCGCACCTGCCGAACCACAAAATGTCGGCGTAATTACGAGTGATTTGACCAACAAAACTCAATTGAAATGGGATGCACCAAAGACCGGCAAAAAGCCTGCAGGCTACTATGTGCTTATGCGCGAATCTATAAGCCCTTATTGGGAAAAGAAGTTCTATGTAACGGATAATACAGCAACCCTGGCTTACTCGAAAGATAATTATTTTTTTGCTGTGCAATCTGTCGATGCGGATGGACACGAGAGTTTGCCTGTGTTTCCGAAACCAATCAGGTAGAGACGCAATACTTTGCGTCTCGGACCCCAATTTGTGAAGTTAATTCTCCAAAGCTATCATTTCGTTCCGGGACGCAAAGTATTGCGTCCCTACAAAAACCTATTTCACACTCTTCTTTAGCACAATAAAATATCCTGCGATAAAAATTATCACGGCGATAGACAGGCTTACCCATATTTCTTTCGTGAAGATATCAACGTTAATTGGCGCCGCCGAACCTTTTTGCATATTGTTTTTGAGCCCATCTTTTATGGTTGAGACTGCCACCATCGGGTGCGAATACGGAAAAAGGTAGGCATATGTCCAGTTGTTACCGGCTAAAATTGCCCCGGTTACCGCACATACAAATCCTATTCCCATCGGCTTTAAAAAATCGCGAAATAAAAGGCTTAACAAGAATTGGATGGATAATATACCCAGCGCCGAAAGAAACAATTTAAAATAAACCTGTGTTAAAGCACCTGCTGCATTATATTCGGTAAATTTTAATGCCGGTTTTAACACACTTAATAAGTTGCCAAAAGCCAGCGTAAATAGAACAAAAAGCGAGAGGCACAAAAAGACTAAAAAGAAAGCATATAAATATTTGGCGGCGTAAATAGAAAATTTTGAAATCGGTAAGCTAAACAAGGTTTTCCATGTGTCTGCCTTATGTTCTACACTATTAACTGAATAAGCAATAAATACAATAAGCATAGGTAGTATTAACGATCCCATTATCAATAAAAGTACTGCTGAAAACTCCATCCAAAGCATAATGCCCGGCTGATTGGCGGCATGGTCGCTTTTACTAAAAAAACCGACAAAAACCAAAAGGCAAAGCAGCAAAGGCAATATAACCGAACTCCAAAAACCCATTGTTTTGCGAGTTTTATAAAATTCAGACCGGAACGATAATATAAATCCTTTCATGGCTCAGGCGTTTTGGGTAATGGCTAAAAATAATTTTTCCAGGTCCTTTTGCTGCTTGTTGATGCTGTAAATGGGGTACCCGTTACGGTTGAGCAATGTATTGATCTCAGCCATGTTTTGTTTCGAGGTAAAGGGAAGGTAGATATAATGCTCGTCCACTTCGGTAACGGTAAAATCATTCCTTTTTAAAAAGTTAGCTGCGTCGACGGTGTTTTCAGCTTCAATTTGCACCTGCGGCTGATTTAAAGTCTGCAACTCATCAATGCTTCCCTGAAATAACAATTCGCCATAATTAATAATGCCAACATGGGTGGCCATCCGTTCAACCTCGGCCAATAAATGGCTTGATATAAAAACAGTTTTTTTGTGGTGGTTAACCAACCTGAGCAATAGCTCGCGGACCTCGATAATGCCATTGGGGTCGAGCCCGTTTGTTGGCTCATCAAGGATAAGCAGTTTGGGGTCCGACAACAAAGCCAATGCAATGCCCAGGCGCTGTTTCATTCCCAATGAGTATTGTCCGGCCTTTTTATGCGCGGCGTTGGTTAAATGCACCAGTTCAAGCATTTCCTCAACGCGTTTTTCGGGTATTTGCAATAATAAGGCCCTGTTCAACAGGTTTTCTTTCCCGGAAAGGTGGAGATAGATAGCAGGCTGCTCTATTAGCGAGCCAATTTGTGAAAGAATTTCTATACGATTGCTTTGCAGCTCTTTTTCAAAAATACGGATGCTGCCTTCCTGTGTTTTCAACAGGTTAAGCAGCAATTTTATGGTGGTGGTTTTGCCGGCGCCGTTTGGCCCCAGGAAACCATAAATACTCCCTTCAGGGACTTTTAAGGATAGAGATTTGACAACTGTTTGTTTGCCAAAATTAAAGGTCAGGCCTTCGGTATCAATTACCATAGCTTTTCTTTGGCGATGGAACAAACAGTTTTTACCAAGCCAACGCTTTTGTAAAAAAGCGAGGTAGCCTGCTCTGTTGTGCCAACAATCGACTCCCTTTTTTGTTGAACCTGGTAGCTAACACCCATGATGAGGGCGAATACTACCGGTATCAGTAATAATATGAAAGGATTTGAGTTTGTTATGAGCTTTTTCATTGCTTTGTGATTTGATGATACAAAGAAATACTTAATATCTCACCCGCTAAAAAGTATTAGACCAACTGACAGGATTTATAGATGAACGGCGGTTTTAGCATATTAGCCAGTTGGTCGGGTATAAAGGGCAGTTTATCGATGAAGCAACCTTCTATATATAAAATATGCCCTTTAATGCGCTCAAAATACTAATTTCGATGTGATGAAACAACGCTGGCAAATTGTCTGTCATATTTCTTTTTGGGTCGCCATGATGGCGTTACTATCGTTTATTGCGCGCAACGATCCAAAATTTACTACTGCCGACCTGTTGATCATATTCCTGCTTTACCCCGTCATAAACATCAGTTTATTTTACCTTCATTATCTTGTCCTCATCCCCGAATTTCTAAATAAAAAGCGGTACGGATATTATATCCTGGCTGTAATAGTTGCCATAATTGTTTATGGATTAGGCAAATACGGGGTAGCGCTTATGTTTAAAGAGCATGTCCTGGTGCACGATAAAAACCAGGTAACCGGCTTCGGAGCATATTTTTTGACCACCGTATTCGCCAGCCTGTTTTTTTTGTTTTTAAGCGCCGTACTAAAATTTACGGTGGATTGGTTTTTAAATGAACGTATCCAGCGCGATCTCGAAAACCAGCGCCTGAGCGCCGAACTTGCCTTTCTGAAATCACAGATCAACCCGCATTTTTTATTTAACTCGCTAAATAGCATTTATTCGCTTGCTTACCAGCGTTCAGAGACTACGCCCGAGGCCATCCTGAAATTATCAGAAATTATGCGTTATATGCTTTATGAGTGTAACGATAATAAGGTTGATCTCGTCAAGGAGTTACAATATTTACAGAATTACATCGATCTTCAAAAAATAAGATTTGGTAATAAGGCGTTCATTGATTTTAAAGTTGAAGGGAAAATAGAGGCGCAGCAGATTGTACCGCTTTTGCTTATATCGTTTATTGAAAATGCTTTTAAGCACGGTGTAGCGAATAACCCGCTAACGCCTATACGTTTGTTAATTGATGTGAATGAGGCGCACCTGCATTTTTTTATACAAAATAAAAAGCATACCAATAACCGTGATGAATCGGGCGGTATTGGCTTAAATAACGTGAAGCGCAGGCTTGATCTGCTTTATCCTGGAAGATATAATTTGGACATACGCGACGAAAAAGACACTTACACCGTTGAATTATCATTAGTTTTATAGCATGATCAGATGCCTTATAGTTGACGACGAGCCGCTGGCGCTGCATATACTGGAAGATTATATTTCCAAAATACCCTTTTTACAATTGGTTAAGGCTACAACCAACCCTATTGAAGCGCTTACCATAGTACAGGAAAAGGGCGCCGACCTGGTGTTCCTGGATGTGCAAATGCCCGAGCTTTCGGGGATACAATTTTTGCGCATCTCTAATGGAAAAGCAAAAGTTATTTTAACAACCGCTTACCCGCAGTATGCCCTGGAAGGATATGAGCTTGATGTAATTGATTACCTGTTAAAGCCCATCGCTTTTGAGCGTTTTTTTAAAGCAGTACAAAAGGCGCAAACCATTCTGCAGCCGGCTCCGGCTGTCGGGCCAGTACCCACTCAGGCCGAGCCGGCCCAGCAGCCCCGGCAGGATTTTTTGAGCGATTTTATTTTTGTTAAAACCGAACATAAAATACAGAAAGTTTACCTGAACGATATTTTGTTTATCGAGGGTTTGAAGGATTACATCTCGATATTTACACCTGCCGAAAGGATCATCACCCTTCAGAACATGAAAAAAATGGAGGATGCCTTACCGGCAAAATATTTTATCCGCGTACACAAATCATACATCGTCTCGGTAAATAAAATCGACAGTATCGAACGCAGCCGTATTTTTATTGCCGATAAAATTATACCGGTAGGCGATACTTACAGGGAAGAGTTTTTTAAGATAATCGACGGGAAGAACGTGTAGCCCCCTAACCCCCTAACGGGGAAACTTTTGATTTGCAGCATTAAACTCCCCCTTTAGGGGGCCGGGGGCCAAAGCTTCCCTGATCCTGTCTTCAGCTTCTTTAACCACTTCCTCATACGGTCTTGCGTTTGGTTCTATAGGCTTAAGCACTTCCCACGTCATGCGTTCAAAGGTGTCCAGCGGATAGTAACCGTACCGCGTTATTTTCCACGTTCCACTGATAGCAATGGGAACAATAAGCGCTTCAGGGCATTTTTTTAAGATAGTAGCGATCCCGCCAACCTGGAAACTTTTCATATGCCCGTCTTTTGAGCGTGTCCCTTCCGGGAATATCACTGCCGACCATTTATTTTCCTTCATCCGGTTGGCCAGTTTAACAATTTCGGTAATGGATTGTCGTGAATCATTACGGTCGATATTTGCGCCGCCGCCGTATTTTAAATTATAGGATATCGAAGGGATGCCCTTGGTTAATTCTATTTTCGAAATGAATTTAGCGTGGTATTTACGCAGGTAATAGATAAGGGCAGGTATATCAAACAAGCTTTGGTGGTTTGCCAAAAAAATGATTGGCCTGCCTATCGGTAAATTTTGTTTGTTTATAAAAACCACTGTATTCCCGGCAAGGTAAACCGTACGCAAAAGACAAAGGTTTAAAATATCAACCGACCTTTTATGGGCAGCGTAACCAAAAACCTTATAACACACCCATTGTATAGGCTGAAAGATCAGCAGCACCAAAAAAAAGGCGATGATAACAAAGGGGGATAAAATATACCCGAAAAACTTTCTCATAAAAATGGCAATTTAAGTTTTTTCCGGGATTTCGGGATAGGTTACAATTTGTTTTCAACTATTAATAACTGCACTTTCAAAACTGCCGCCACCGTCATGGCATCGGTGATCTCTCCATCGCGAACCATCTGGTAAACTTCTTCAAATGGTAATTTGTGAACGATCAATTGCTCCGTATCTTCCGGTTCGGCCTCAAACTGCTGAAAATCACGGGCAAGATAAATAATGCTTAGCTCATCGCTTACCGAGTTGGAGAGATGCAAACGTTGTATTTCCGTCCAATTTTGCGCTTTAAGGCCGGTTTCCTCCAATAATTCGCGCTTTGCAGAATCGAGCGGATCAATATTTAAAATCCCACCGCCTTCGGGCATTTCCCAGCTGTATTGACCCAATGGAAAACGGAACTGGCCAACTAAATAAGTATTAAGCTCATCATCCAAAGGCAAAACACCGATGGCAATATTTTTATAATGCACCTTGCCATAAATCCCCGGGTTGCCCGATGGATTGATCACCTGGTATTCGGTTAATTTGATCCAGGGGTTATCGTAGATTACTTTTTCGGACGTGATTTTCCACGGATTTTCCTCTGGTGCGTGCATAGGGTAAAAATGTGAAAATTATGTGGAATTATCACCTCCCAAACGCCCAAACCAAAAACTTAGGCATAGCTTTAGCCCAGGTTGCCATATCATGGGCGCCGCCAAACATTTCGAGATATTGTATGTCGTCTGGGCGTTTAAAGCCTTTCAGTTCAAGCTCTCCGATAAGGTCTACAGTATCGTCTATTGAATCTATAATACCGTTTTTATTGCGGTCGGCTGTTTCATCTTTTGTTCCGGTTTGCAGCCATATTTTAAGGTTGGGTTTATTAGCTGTGTTCCTGATGACGCCATGCATAATGCGGTCACGGTCGGTATAGCCTTTTGCAAGATCCTTACTGCGCCACCAAAACGAACCGGAGAATACCCCAACTTTATCAAACAACTGGGGGTTATGCCAGGCAATATCTAATGCGGAAAGTCCGCCTAAAGAAAACCCTGCAAAAGCAGTTGTTTCAAATTTTTCTATTCCTGTGTATTCAGCTATAGCTGGCAATAACTCCGATTTAATAAATCCAGCGTAACAAGCCGCCTTTGAACCACGCTTTTTAAAATCGGGCTTCCCGGCAACGCCGTATTCGTGTAACCGGTCTTCGCCAGCATGTATAGCTACAATTATTAATGGTTTTATACGGTTTGTGCTGCTCAGTTCTTCCAGTGTCTCCCTTAGTTGCAGATTTTCGGTTTCCTGCCCATCGTTCAGTAGTAGCAAATTAAGTGGCTCTGTTATATCATTTTCGGCTGGCATCAGCATAGTGCAGGTAACATGCCGCTTCAGTGCGGCCGAATTTATTGTTATTTTATTTTCAGTGATCGTTATTTCCATCTCCGGCAAATTCCAGTACATCTTTATTCCTATTATTAATTAAGGCTGCAAAAATAGCGTTATCATTTTATTTAATTGCCATCAGCGAATTATTCACTATAATGTTGCCTTTTTCAAACAAACACCTTAACTTACCTTCTTAATTAATCTAAAATACATTGACTGAAAAATATCATCGGTGGCATTCTCAAAATCTTGGCTTTGATGTGGAGATGCTCGTTTTTGGCGACCGTGGTTATCCCGTTATCCTTTTCCCGACTTCGCAGGGAAGATATTACCAGAACAAGGATTTTGGGCTTATTGAAAGTGTAAGATGGTTTATTGACGAAGGCCTGGTAAAAATTTATTGCCCTGACAGTTTCGACTGGCTTACCTGGTATAATAAAGGTGTTCACCCTGCCGAACGGGCACGCAACTATGCATGGTATGATAAAATGCTGAATGATGAACTGGCCCCATGGGCCATGCACGAAACGGGAGTTGGCAAAGTGGCTACTGCTGGCTGCAGTTTTGGCGGTTACCATGCGGTTAATTTCGCATTGAAGCATCCGGACAAAGCAGGCAACTTGTTCAGTATGAGCGGCGCATTTGATGTAAGGCAGTTTATGGATGGTTATTATGATGACAATGTATTTTATAACAACCCGGTTGATTTTTTGCCAGGAAGCAACCAGCCGGAACTATGGCAGATGAACATAATTCTTGGCACATCGGACTATGATATGTGCAAGGACGATAATATACGAATGTCAAACATTTTGAACCAAAAGAATATTAACAATTGGCTGGACATTCGGCCATTTGCAGATCATGATTGGCCGGTATGGAAGGAGATGTTTCCTCATTATTTATCAACGGTAAGATAATTAGTGAGTTAGATAATTAGTGAGTTAGTGAATTTTAATGATATGATTAACAAAATATCCGGCACTCGCTCCTATATCTGGATAGAATTTGATGATAAAACAATCGGGATTGAAGGGGAATTGACATTGACGCCGACTTTTTATGCAGATAGAAAATCTATGAAGAATTTGACAAAGCCGGAATTAGAACTATCCTCTAATGAAAAAGAACAGATTATTGAGGAGATTTTGCAACATGGTGAGTACGAAGTAAAAATAATATTTGACGATTAGGGAAACACATTAAGTAAAAACATCATACCATGAAAAAAATAGGCATCTTATTCGGGCAGGAAAATTCATTCCCCCAGGCATTTGTTGACAGGATCAACCAAAAGGCAGAAAAACATATAAGCGCTGAATTTGTGCGCATTGATAAAGTAATGCAGGCCGAGCCATTGGGTTACGCGGTAATTGTCGACCGTATTTCGCAGGATGTGCCGTTTTATCGCGCCACGCTAAAAAACGCGGCTATTTGCGGCACGGCGGTAATTAACAACCCATTTTGGTGGAGCGCCGATGAAAAATTCTTTAACAACGCCCTTGCAGTTAAAATTGGCGTGCCGGTACCGAATACGGTGATATTGCCATCAAAAGACCATCCCGATGATACTACGGATAAGTCATTCCGCAACCTGGCTTACCCGTTGGATTGGGAGGGCATATTTAAGTACGTAGGTTTCCCGGCTTATATGAAACCCTTTGACGGCGGCGGCTGGAAAGAGGTATATAAGCTGCATGATATGGACGACTTTTTCGACAAATACGCCAAAACCAAACAGTACGTAATGATGCTGCAGGAGGAAATTGTTTTTGAAGATTATTTCCGTTGCTATTGCATCGGCGGCAAGCATGTGCGCATAATGCAGTACGAACCTCGCAATCCCCATCATTTACGCTATGAGCATGGCAAGGCCCCGGCTGAAAAGAAGCTGTTGGAAACAGTTAAGAATTATGTGATAAAACTGAATAAATACCTCGGCTATGATTTTAATACGGTTGAATTTGCGATTAAAGGTGGCATACCCTATGCCATTGATTTTTGCAACCCCGCCCCTGATGCGGAAGTAACAAGCGTGGGCCAGGAGAATTTTGAGTGGGTGGTTGAAACCGCCGCTGATTATGCCATTGAACGCGCCAAAAAGCAAAAGGATGATATGGACAACCTAACCTGGGGTGAGTATGTAAAAACGGGGGCTGCCGGTGCACACCTGTTGTCGTCCGAAAAAAAAGTTGAGAAGAAAGCTGATAAAAAAGAGGCTAGCGCCGGAAAAATAGATCATGAAGTACTTAGTGAAGGGGTGATAAAAGAGAAGGGTGTGAGGCCTAAAAAGGTGGTAAAAAAATAATAGATAACAGGGCTTAAATATAGCGATGGGTTTAAACCCATCGCCATGCGGAATAATTTAAAGGTTAAATAAAAATGAACGAATTTACCTTAGGTGTTGAAGAAGAATTTATGGTGATTGATCCTGTAAACCGGGAACTGAAATCGCATGAGCAAAAAATTGTTGAAGGAGCTCAAAAAATATATGAAGACCAGGTAAAGGCTGAAATGCACCAGGCCGTGGTTGAAGTGGGCACACATATTTGCCGTAACAGTGGTGAAGCGCGTAAAGAAGTAGGTAAATTGCGGGGCACTGTTGCGCAATTAGCAGGCGATTTAGGTTTACGCATTGGCGCAGCCGGAACACATCCCTTTTCTCACTGGCAGACCCAACTCATCACGGATAATCCGCGTTATTTTGAAATTGTGGACGAATTGCAGGAAGCCGCCCGCTCAAACCTTATTTTCGGTTTGCATGTGCACGTGGGGATACAGTCGCGCAATATGGCCATTCATATTGCCAACCAGGCGCGTTATTTTTTGCCCCATGTGTATGCGCTTTCAACCAATTCGCCGTTTTGGGAAGGGCGTAATACAGGTTATAAATCCTTCCGGACGAAAGTTTTTGATAAATTTCCCCGTACTGGTATCCCTGATTATTTTAACAGCATTGAGGATTATGACAATTATGTAAAGCTGCTGGTAAAAACGAATTGCATTGATAACGCCAAAAAAATATGGTGGGATATCCGCGTTCACCCGTTTTTTGAGACTATTGAATTCAGGATATGCGATTGCCCTATGCTGGTAGATGAAACCATGACTTTTGTGGCTTTGTTCCAGTGCGTATGCGCCAAATTATATAAATTACGTGAGCAAAACATGACCTTTATTACCTATAACCGTGCGCTCATAAACGAAAACAAATGGCGTGCAGCCCGTTATGGCATCGATGGCAAAATGATAGATTTTGGAAAGGAAGCAGAGGTAAATACCCGGGCGCTTATACTGGAGTTGTTAGATTTTGTGGACGATGTGGTTGATGATCTGGGCTGCCGCGACGACCTGCAATATGTACATAAAATACTGGAACACGGCACCGGCGCCGACAGGCAATTGGCGGTTTACAATCAAAACAATAACTTTGTCGACGTGGTTGATTATATTACCTCACAAACGTTAAAAGGAATTTGAAAATAATGACACAAACAGATAAACAGCCGATAAAGTTAGCGATACTCGACCTCTACGATGGTGTGGAAAACGAAGGTATGCGCGGCTTCCGCGAGATATTGCAGAGATATAAAGACAAAAATGATTTAAATTTAACATACGAGGTTTTTGATGTACGCCAAAAAGTAGAGGTACCTGGGCTGGAGTTTGACATTTATATCTCCAGTGGAGGCCCGGGCAGCCCGATAGACAGTGAAGGCACAGAGTGGGAAAAGAAATATTTCAGGCTGATAGACAGTTTAGAGGACCACAATCTTTCGAACACGCAGCAAAAGAAATATGGTTTTTTTGTTTGCCATGCTTTTCAGCTGATGTGCCGGAAATACCGCCTGGGCGATATCAATATGCGTAAATCTGCTTCCTTTGGGGTTTTACCGGTTCATCAAACACATGCGGCTAAAAATGAACCTGTTTTTGAAGGATTGGCTGATCCCTTTTATTCGGTTGATTCACGGCTTTGGCAGGTGATAAACCCAAATGAAAAGCGTTTTGTGGATATGGGTATGCAATTGCTGGCCATTGAAAAAGAACGGCCTCATATCGACCTGCCCCGCGCGTTGATGGCCATCCGCTTTAACGATTACTTTTTTGCCACCCAGTTCCATCCTGAGGCAGATGCCATAGGTGTACGAACTCTTTTACTAAAGGATGAAAAAAAGAAAGAAGTAGTGCAGGAGCACGGCCTTGATAAATACAACGAAATGCTTGAACACCTGGAAGACCCGGATAAAGTAACGCTTACGCAAAATACTATTATCCCCAATTTTTTGGACCAGGCCGTTTTGAGTTTGCAGGAGATATAATGTTTCCCCTTTTGTCATTGCGAGGAGGAACGATGAAGCAATCCCGTTGCCATGGATGGCAAATATACATGGCAATGAGATTGTTTCTCCGCCTGCCGACGGATCACAATGATACAGGTTATCATTATATAAACTACATCTAAATGGACCCATCTGCCCGCAAAATATATAACGCCAATTTCACTGCCAAAAAGTATAAAAAATTTTTAGCAGAATTAAACAAGGGCCTCCAAAATCCCATAGCCTTCCGGGTTGCCGAAACCCCGGTTTTTTTGACCAGGGATTTTAAAGATAAACTAATAAACGCCGGCAATGATATCGTCGCCACCATTCTTCAGCCAAATTTCAAGGAGTTTACAGAACGTGCAATTCCTGCCAAATGGAAGGTTGCCGGTGAAAATAACCATCCCCATTTTATCGCGCTGGATTTTGGCGTTTGTAAAGATGCCGGCGGTGATATCGTGCCAAAACTGATTGAATTGCAGGGTTTCCCTTCGCTATATGGGTTCCAGGTACAAATTGCGGATAGGTTTAAAGAGAATTTTAATCTCGGTAATGACTGGACGGCTTATTTTAGCGGCCTTGATAAAACAAGCTATCTCAACCTGCTGAAGAAAACAATTATTGGCCCTTATAAACCGGATGAAGTTGTACTAATGGATGTTAACGCCCCCGAACAAAAAACCGCTGTTGATTTTTATGCCACGCAACAATATATTGGCACCCCGGTGGTTTCCCTGGCCGACCTGGGGCAGGAAGGGCGGCAGCTTTTTTACCGGGTAAATGGTGAAAAAAAGCTGATAAAACGCATTTATAACCGGTTGATATTTGATGAGATAGACAGCGATCAGGACATATTTGATAAAGTGGTTGATATCAGGAAATCGTTTGATGTAGAATGGGTAACACACCCCAACTGGTTCTATCGCGTAAGCAAATATACCATGCCCTTTTTATCCGGTGATTGTATCCCCAAAACAGAATTTTTACACCAGGCAAAAATTCCGGCTGATTTGGAAAACTATGTACTCAAACCATTGTTTTCCTTCGCAGGGCAGGGCGTGATCATTGATGTCAAAAAAAATGACATTGAAAATATAGAGGATCCAGAGAATTGGATATTGCAGCAAAAAGTAAATTACGAACCTGTTGTGCAGGCCCCGGATGGCGGTGTAAAGGTGGAGATAAGGTTATTATACCTTTGGCCTGACGGCGATAAAAAGCCCACATTGGCTATTAACCTGGCGCGTTTAAGCCGCGGAAAAATGATAGGTGTAAGGTATAATAAAGATTTTGACTGGGTTGGCGGGACGATAGCGTTTATGAAACATTAGAGAGCGGAAAGCTAAAAGCACAAAGCTTTATTAGAAAATTAGCTGTGCTAAATTAGCTTTTAGTTTTCAGCTTTGCGCTTTCAGCTTTAAACCAAATACTATTTTATTCGTCTGTACGTATATATATAAATTGTATTAAATTTGTGACATGAATATCCAGACCATTATAATAGCTATACTTTTTGCGGCAGCAGTTTTTTATGTGTGCAGGCTGGTTTACAAAAACTTGTCGGCAAAAAAAAGCTGTGGCAGTAACTGTAAGTGCGGCGTGGATTTTTCGGCTATTGAAGCCGGGAACGCGGATAAGAAATAACAACAGGATTTGATAAGCCTTAAAACCAATTAATAGTTTACTAAAAAAATTTCATGGCTGATAAACAGGTTTTTCAAACGGATACACCGGGTAGATGGATGCGTTTTAAATGGCTTAGCCGTGTTCTTATTATTGTGCTGGCATGCAGTGTTTTAGCCGCTATTATTACGGTAACTTCCAAACAATACCCAAGCTTGCCTAACTTAAACCCGGCGCCGAAAAAGCTTACAAAAGAGGAGCTTGAAAGTTTAAAAAGATCGAAAAAATATAAAGATTTTAAAATTGATAAGGGTGAGATTCAGAAACTGGGGCGCGCCCGCCGTTTGCACCAGTTAAAACGCCCGAATAACAAAGACCGCGTTAATGCGGGATTTTACAGGGCGTGGGAACCACAGGCATATACCTCCCTTGCCGAGAATTTTAGCCGGCTGGATATGGTGGTAAGCGAAGGCTTTTTTATTGCGCCAAACAGCGACACTTTGGTCGCCAATATTGATACCGGGCTTGTAAACCTGAACAGGAAGTACAGGAAACCGGTATTGATCTCTCTTTCAAATTATGTTAATTATAACAATATAAAGGGTGGCTATGATACTAAGGATGTTGAGCGTATCATCAAAAACAAAAAGCTTCGTGTCCAATTTATCAATAATATAGCGCGCCAGTTAACCCGGTATAAGTTCAAGGGTATAAATCTGGATTTTGACGAGATCAAAAACATTAACAGCAAAAACTATATCGCATTTGAGAATGATCTTTATGCCATATTGCATCCTTTGGGCTTCTGGGTTACGCAAAACGTAGTACCCGATGATGAGCAATATAAACTTGAACGGCTGCAGCATGTGAACGACTATTTGTTCGTTATGGCTATTGATCAGCACAATGACGGCAGCAACGCAGGCGATCTTTCAAACCAGCACTGGGTAGAAGAGATACTGGATAATGTTTGCACCCGGATACCGAGCGGTAAGGTGATCTTAACTATCGCGGCCGGCGCTTATGACTGGCCCGAGAATAGTATAGGCAAACCGATCGGCTATCCCCAGGCAATTAGCACCGCCCAGGAAAATGAAAGTAAAATCACTTTCGACCCCAGTTCGGCCAATCTCCATTATACTTATTTTGATGATGACAGCCTCGAACATAATGTTTATTTCACCGATGCCGCAACTAATTTCAACATTATCCGCATGGCGGATGATTGGGCGACCGGCGGGGTTGCGCTTTGGCGCATGGGGGCCGAAGATCCGCGTTTGTGGACTTTTTTCCAAAAGAACCTGGCTATTGACTCATTAAGAAAAACAGGGATTGATATTAAAAAATTAACTACTGTAGGTTTAAATAATAAAATTGCTTACGATGGCGACGGCGAAGTGCTCGACCTGTTAACTACCCCAACTACGGGCAAAATTGATGTAAAAATGGATACATCAAACTTTGTTATTACCAACCAGCACTACATTAAATTACCGACCAAGTATGTGATCCGCAGATACGGCTATGCGCCCGGAAAAATAGTTTTAACATTTGACGACGGCCCCGACCCTGATTACACGCCGCGGATATTGGATATTTTAAAACAGGAACACGTGCCGGCTGCTTTTTTTGTGGTGGGATCGATGGCGGAAAAAAATATTCAGATACTTCGCCGTGAATATGAAGACGGGTATGAAATCGGCAACCACACTTTTTTTCATCCTGATATTTCCACGATCAGCCTGCAACGGGTAAACCTTGAATTAAATGCTACGCGAAAGCTGATCGAGTCGGTAACCGGGCGGAGCACCATCATGTTCAGGCCTCCGTTTAACGCTGATGCGGAGCCTCAAACACTGGCTGAAGTTATCCCTGTGGCCGAAAGCCGCAGGCAAAGTTATATTACGATAGGCGAATCTATCGACCCCTGGGATTGGCAGCCCGGCGTAACTGCCGATAGTATTCTTGCCCGGGTTATAAGACAGAAAGATGCAGGCTCTATGCTTTTGTTGCATGATGCCGGCGGCGACACCCGTGACGAAACGGTAAAGGCGCTGCCTGGAATTATACATTTCTTTAAAAGCCATGGCTATAAGTTTACAACCATTGCCGATGTTTTGCATACCAGTAAAGCCGACCTTATGCCGCCCATAAAAGATGACGCCAATTCGGGGATACTTGGTTCCCTGTATAATTTATTGATACAGTTTTACTTTTATGGCAACTGGTTTTTGCTATACCTGTTTTTATCGGCAATTTTCCTTGCTGTTGGCAGGGTCGTACTCATAGGGATACTTGCAGTAAGGCAATATTCAGATGATAACAAATTTAACCGCAAGGCGGTTGACCCTGCTAAACTTCCGCCTGTTAGCATTATAGTGCCGGGGTATAATGAAGAAGTTACAGTAATAAAAACTATCCAGAGCCTGCTAAAAACCGAGTATCCGTCATTTGAAATAATTTTTATTGATGACGGATCGAAAGACAAAACGTTTGAGCTTGTTCATACGGCTTATGGTCTCCACCCACTGGTACAGGTACTTAGCAAACCGAATGGAGGTAAGGCATCGGCTCTTAATTTTGGCATCAGCCATGCGCAATATGATTTTGTGGTTTGCATTGATGCGGACACGCAATTGAAAGATGACGCCGTTTATCATTTGATGACCTTTTTTACTGATAAAGAAATTGGCGCTGTGGCAGGGACCGTGAAAGTGGGAAATGAAAATAATATGATCACCCGCTGGCAATCTATTGAATATATAACGTCGCAAAATATGGACCGCCGTGCGTTCGATCTCATCAATAGCATAACGGTGGTCCCCGGGGCGATTGGTGCATTCCGTAAATCGGCAATATTTAATGCCGGCGGTTTTACGTATGATACTTTAGCCGAAGATTGCGATCTTACCATGCGCATATTAAAACAGGGTTTTATAGTAAAGAACAGCGATGAAGCCATTGCCTATACCGAGGCCCCGGAAACGCTTAACGGCCTTTTAAAGCAGCGTTTTCGCTGGAGTTTTGGTGTGATGCAAAGTTTCTGGAAAAACAAGGATGCGCTGTTTAACAGGAAATACAAGTACTTTGGTATGCTGGGGATGCCGAATATCCTGATATTCCAGATTGTACTCCCATTGTTTTCCCCATTGGCCGACTTGTTTATGATCATTGGCTTATTTAGCGATAAACCTGGTAAAATACTTGCCTATTATGCCGGGTTCGTTGTCATTGATTTTATAGTGGCCGTTATTGCTTTCTGGATGCAAAAAGAAGACTATAAAAAACTTGTTTACATCATCCCACAGCGTTTTATATGGCGGCAGTTGATGTATTATGTGTTGTTTAAATCTATCCGCAGGGCTTTAAAGGGCGAACTGAGCGGCTGGGGCGCCTCAAAACGAACCGGAAATGTAGTGATAAAAAAGGAAGTCACGGTTTAAGGCGGAAGTCGGAAGTTGACATTATGTTAAACAGATTTATTACGATCAGCGAAATCATTTAATCATTAAAATCAGCGGTCAGGTCTTCTCTATCAAACACACAGCGTAGGCAACCACGCCTTCTTCACGGCCAATAAAGCCCAACTGCTCATTGGTGGTGGCTTTTATTGAAATATCGTCTTCGCTGATACCAGCGGCAGCGGCGATATTTATTTTCATTGCGGGTATATGCGGGTTTATTTTTGGTGCTTCCAGGCAAACCATACAATCAATATTGCCAATTTGCCAGCCTTTATCATTTAATAAATTCATTACATGCTGCAGTAAAATTAAACTGCTTATGCCTTTCCATTTTTCGTCCTTATTTGAAAAGTGATAACCTATATCCCGCAAATTTGCGGCGCCTAGCAATGCATCGCAAATTGCATGCAACAATACATCCGCATCAGAGTGTCCGAACGAGCCGGAATGATGGGCTAAATTAACGCCACCTAATATAAAAGGATGCTGTTCTTTTAACTGGTGCACATCAAATCCAAATCCAACACGGATCTTTGTCATGGGTTTCCGCTCGTATTTTTGACGCCGCCAAAACTGGCGATCAGGGTAAAACGCAGGGTGTTAGCTATAGGGCTGCTTTTTTGACTTGCAGCGATATATGAAAAGTCGAAAGTAAAATCAGTGTATTTAAAACCAACGCCAAAGGTAAAGTACTGCTCGCCGCCCTTGTTGGGATTTTGATAAAAGTATCCAGCCCTTAACGCAAACAGCTGGTTATACCAATATTCAATACCAGGCGAAATAGTGATCTCCTGCAGTTCTTCACTGAAGCCTCCCGGAGCATCAGTAAATGAACCGAAAATACCCGAGGGTACGGAAACATCACTGCTTTGACCTTTTATAATGTTACCATTTGAATCTGTTATCGGTGGTGTTGGCACCAATAATTTATTAAAATCTATAGTGACAGTAATTTGGTTGTAGTCGTCGAGATTGACGGTATTGGCAGCACCTATCTTTAAATTGGCAGGTAAAAAATATTTTGGGCCGGTACTGCTATAGCTGATCTTTGAACCAATATTTGAAATGTTTGTTCCGAATGAAAAAATTCCATCCGTGCCAAATTCCTGCGTCTTCTTATTATAGAATAACGATACCCCGGCAGATATGGCATTGCCGGCCTGGGCCTGCACGCTGGAGCCTGTGGCAAATGAGGCATTTGAGAGGTTTGAGTGTATATACCCGGCCGTAAGCGCAAGTGAAAGCTCATCGCCAAATTTACGGGCAAATGAGCCGTTTATTGAAAACTCGTTGGGTGTATAGGTTCCCTGGTTATTTTGATTATTATCTGTGAGCTGGATAGTGCCGTAATTAAAATAACGCAGCGAGGCGCCAATGGTATTACGGTCATCAAGTTTGTGTGCATAACTTAAGTATGACAAACTTATGTCAGGCACCAATTGGCGCAGCCAGGGGCTATAAGATATCGAAACAGCATCATTGCCTTCAAGATAAGCAAGCTTGGCCGGGTTCCAGTAATTTGCATTTACGTCGGGGGTGGTAGCGACCCCCGCTTCGCCCATTGCGCCGGCGCGGGAATCGGGTGTTATATTCAAAAAAGGCACTGCTGTAGGGATCGCACTTAAGTTGCTCCCATTGGAATTTACCCCGGTGTTTTGCGACATCACCAGCGAAGGCAGTAACAAGGAGCTGAAAAAAACAACAGTTTTAAAAGAGAAAAACTTCATCAGTGCAATATAGTTTTTTTATTATTCAAGTAATAAATATAAGTTAATTGAGGTCTATTACGTACAAGTATCCAAATAAGTTTTCCACCAAAATAATTGAGCTTGTTGAAACTAAATCCAACAAATTGCCGTTTAAAAGCACGTAAAGGTTTAGTTTCTTAAAAATAATTAGGTAAAAAAATTAGCATTTTAAGCAAAATGTATTAAATTTACCTTCCAAAAATAAGTGTGAAAATATGAAAGTACTTTTTACTAAAACCGCAATAGCGCTTTTGGGCATAAGCACGTTGATGGTCAGCTGTAGCAAAAAGCAGCAATCTGACAAAACCGGCATAACTTATAATGACAAAAAAACCGGCGGCTACGAGCGGTTCAGGCAAACCCACCCAACACCTGGCCCTGGCCTTATCCCCATTGAAGGCGGTACCTTTGTAATGGGTGGAAGCGCCGATCAGGACGTCACCTACGATTATAATAACGTGCGCCGCAGGGTAACTGTAGCCTCTTTTTATATGGATGAAACAGAAATTGCCAACCAGGACTGGCTGGATTACCTGCACTGGATCAGTGTTACCTATCCGAATGATAATGAGCTATATTACAACGCCTTGCCCGATACCCTGGTATGGCGTAATCCATTGTCATACAACGAACCCTATGTTGATACATATTTAAGGCACCCTGCATACCAGGACTACCCGGTAGTGGGTGTAACGTGGGACCAGGCACAGGACTATTGCACATGGCGGACTGACCGTGTAAACGAAAATATTTTACGCCAAAGGGGAAATATGGTATCCTGGACTGATTTAAACGGAGCCGGAAAAGGGAAAAATGCCAAAGCTGCCCCTGCGGCAGCCAATAAGGATCCATTCAATACCGATATATATCTGAACGGGCAATATACCGGGCCGGGAATTGATGGCAAGAAAATGGTACCCGATTTAAGCCCTAACGCAAAAGTTACTACCGGTGCAAACGGTAAAGCCGGGAAAGGTCCGGTAAGGCCTGTGCGTATAGAAGATGGTGTGTTAAAACAAGCCTACCGCCTTCCAACAGAAGCTGAGTGGGAATATGCCGCCTTAGCATTAATAGGGAATACCCAATTTGAGAATGTTAACGATGGTAAAATATATCCCTGGAATGGTTTAGGTGTGCGTTCGGCGAAAAGGTCGACTCGTGGATTGATCATGGCCAACTTTAAACGTGGTTTGGGTGATAACATGGGTGTTGGCGGATATTTGAATGATAAATCGGATATCACTGCTCCAGTAAGATCATTCCCGCCAAATGATTTTGGCTTGTACAATATGGCAGGCAACGTAAATGAATGGGTACAGGATACCTATCGTCAGACATCATTTGAAGAATTTGAGGATTTTAATCCTTTCCGCGGGAATGAATTCACCAATAAACGCCTGGCAGATGCTTCGAAAGGATTGTATGCCAAAGATAAATATGGCCGGCCGATCAAAGACCCTTCAAAATCAAACAAGAAACTTAAATACAGCGAGCTTGTAGCTTCGCGTCAGGCAGATAGCAGCAAAGCTGCTTTACCTGCACAGAAAAGCCCGCTCGACGGTAGGCCCTATAGCCCTGATGACCGGGGATATAAAGACACTGTGAATACAGCATTATATGGTACAACCACATTGGTAAACGATCATTCAAAGGTATATAAAGGCGGTTCATGGAATGATATGGCTTTCTGGTTAAACCCGGCAACCCGCCGTTTTTTGAGTGAAGACGATGCAAGCGCCGAAATAGGCTTCCGTTGCGCCATGACCCTTGTTGGCGCCCCTGAAATAAGCCCAGCAGGGAAACCACATTATGGTGTGAAAAAATCAAAACCGTTTAAGGCCAAATAATATATTAGTACGCTAAATAGAAATGCCCCTCGTTTGTACGAGGGGCATTTTTTGTTTCACAGCTTTTTGCATCAGCGCGTATTTAAAACAGCATTAATATTTGCCCTTTTTCTACTTTATCACCGTGTTTGATTTTTACTGTCTTTACGGTTACGTCCGCCGGGGATTTTATAATGTTTTCCATTTTCATGGCCTCTAAAATAAAAAGGTTATCGCCCTTGTTTATTTTCATTCCTTCAGTAACAAATACTTTAAGAACCATACCCGGCATCGGCGCCTTTATCTCGCTTATTTTAGCGACATTTAAACTGCTCAGGCCCAGTTTATCAAGCAGGATATCAAACTGATCCTTCGCTGTAGCGGTATAAATATTATTGTTCACTTTAATTTCGGCCGTTTTTTCCGCCTTGTTAAAGCTCACAACCTCCACATTATATGATCGCAGGTTATTAATAATATGCCAGGTTGTAGTATTTAATTGCTTTATATCGGCCGTTACTTTATTCCCATTGATCAATAGCCCATCGCCGTTTTTATCAACGTCGTAATTGTATTCATTGTTTACTTTTACCTGGTACATGTGGGTCAGAAGTTAGAGATTAGAGGTTAGTTGAATAGAGATTAGTTGTTTGAGCCGGAGTTGGGTGGTTTTTTTGATTATGTATGAAAATCTGAAAAATCCGTTTAATCCCGGTTCAGACTTACTGGGTTAACGCGTACTGCACCATATTGGCCCCCATTTTTAACGCTTTTATACGTGTTTCCTGCGTGTCGCCGGCATAGGTGCCATAATCTTCCCAGCCATTGCCAAGATCGCACTGGTAATCGTAAAAGCATACCAGCCGGCCTTTATAGATCAGGCCAAAGCCCTGTGCACGCTTTCCGTCGTGCTCGTGCACCTTTGGCAGGCCCATCGGGAAGCTATATTTTTGATGATAGATAGGATGGTTTAACGGCAACTCCACAAAATCCAGTTCCGGAAAAACCTTTTTCATCTCCCTTCGGATAAATTCATC
Source organism: uncultured Mucilaginibacter sp. (assembly GCA_903864275.1). Taxonomy (GTDB): domain Bacteria; phylum Bacteroidota; class Bacteroidia; order Sphingobacteriales; family Sphingobacteriaceae; genus Mucilaginibacter. The sequence goes on along the minus strand of CAIPFE010000039.1, from coordinate 76,639 downwards.
CAGTCCATAATTATCATCGACGTGCAAAAATCCTCCGCCGGTCAAATACTTCCGTAAATTCAACGCCTCCTGGTCCGAAAATATAACGTTGCCATGCCCGGTCATGAAAATAAAGGGATAGTTAAACAGTTCGGCGCTGCCGACATCCACTACCTCATCTTCCGGTTGAAAGTTTGTTTTTAAATTCTCATTGCAGAATTTTATCAGGTTGGGCAATGCAGTCCTGTCGCCATACCAATCGCCCCCGCCGTTATACTTAAGCTTGGCCATTTTATAAGTGGGTGGCAAGCTAAAGCTGCTAACCAGCATTAACAATGCAAAAGCACAAATTATGGCGATGGGTTTTAAACCCATCGCTGTATGGGTATTTTTGTGATTAAACATACAACGGTACAAAATTCAACTCAATCAACCAATCACCTATTCAAAAAATTAGCCTCAAAACACGCTTCCAATGCGGCCGTTTCTGTTCTTAAACGACTGTCCCCTAAAGTTATGGCTTTATAACCATTTTGCAAAGCGTCATTGATCTCATGTGGGGTAAAATCTCCTTCCGGGCCGATCAACACCATGTATTTTCCATGTTTAACAAGTTCAGCCGACAAGTTAGTCTTATCGTTTTTTTCACAATGGGCTATAAATTTTTGCCCGTCAAACGGCCTTTTTAGAAACTGGTTATAATTAACAGCTTCATTTAAAACCGGGTGATACGCTTTCACAGATTGTTTAATAGCCGATGTAATAATTTTATTAAGCCTTTCCACCTTTACCTCTTTCCGTTCCGAACGCTGGCAAATAATGGGCGTGATCTCGTCGATCCCGATTTCCGTCGCTTTCTCTAAGAACCATTCCATCCGCTCAATATTTTTTGTAGGGGCCACTGCTATGTGCAAATAGTGGTTCCTTTTATTAAACGCTGTTGTTACCGAATTTATTTGAAGGGTTGTTTTTTTTGGATGTGCTTCTTTTATAGTAGCATTATATAGTCCGCCTTTGCCATCAATTAGCTGCACTTCAGCGCCGTTTTCTAGCCGAAGCACCCGGGTGCAATGCTTGCTTTCTTCTTCGGTCAGAATATATAGGGGATTTGAAGGATCGATATCGGGCGTATAGAAAAGTTGCATAGCTAAAGCAGATCAATGTAAATCTACAGTATCTTCCTCATTTATCAGCAACTCCAGTTTAACCGATTCAATGTTTTGGTCCGATTTTTTTAATACGGTAATGTTATAACCGTTTGATTCCTTTTGTTCGCCAACATCTGGTATTTTGCCGAAGATATCCCCCAGCCAGCCCGAAACGGTATCAAAATCGCCGTCTTCAGGCAAATCATGAGGCAGGTGCCCGTTCACATCATAAATTGGCGCAAGGGCGTTCACTATAAATTCCCTGTCGTTTATTTTTTCAACTATTGGTTTTTCTTCATCGTATTCATCCTGTATCTCACCAACAAGTTCTTCAACAATGTCCTCCAGGGTTACCATACCGGCAGTACCGCCAAATTCGTCCAAAATAATGGCAATTTGTATGCGCTTTTGCTGCAGCTCGGCCATCAGATCATTTATCTTTTTGGTTTCGGGAACAAAATATGGTTTACGGATAATATTCTTTAAAATGATCTCTTCATTGCGGGCCAATAGTGGCAATATGTCTTTGGCATGCACAATACCCACTATTTTATCAATAACATCATCATAAACCGGTATGCGCGAATAGCCTTCGGTTATTAATATTTCCAGCAGCTCATCTTTGTCGGTATTAATATCCATACCCGATATCTTGGTGCGGGGGATCATAATATTTTTAACTACGCGCTCATTAAAGTCAAAAACATTCTGGATCAGTTCATGCTCAGTTGAATCCAATGCGCCGGTTTGTTTTCCCTGGTCGAGCAAATATTGCAGTTCTTCCGAGCTATGGGATGTTTCTCCCTGTACCGGTTTGATCCCGAAAAGCTTTAGTATAAAATTTGCAAAGCCGTTTAACAGCCAGATCACCGGCCTGAAAATTACAAAAAAGATTCGCAATGGCAATGAAATGGCCATTACAGTTCGCACCGACCTTTGAATGGCGATTGATTTCGGGGCTAGTTCGCCAAACACGATATGCAGGATGGTAATAAAGGCGAACGCGACAACATGGCTGGTGTTAATGATAAAGGTTGATTTAATAGCTATCCCGCAGAATATAAAAAAGTTCAGCATTAATTTGGTCACCACATCCTGGCCAACCCAACCCAGGCCCAGTGAAGCAATGGTGATGCCTAATTGTGTTGCGGCAAGATACCCATCAAGGTTATGCAGAATACCGCGTGCCACTTTTGCCACGGGGCTGCCCGTTTTAGCTTTAATTTCGACCTGGGAGCCCCTGACCCTTACCATGGCAAATTCAGCGGCGACAAAAAAGCCGTTTAACAAAACCAGGAAAAGGGTAAGGAAAAGATAATAACCGTTTATTTCGAGTTCAGGCCCCATAGATTAATTATTGGTACACGGGAAAAGTAGACTTATACAATTCCAGGCTTTCTTTTATTACTTTGTGAGCGTATCTCATCCCCAATAGGTGCTCAATGGTAACATTTTTGCCTTCCAGCTTTTTATAATCTTTAAAAAAACGCACGATCTCGACCATTACATGTGGCGGCAGTTCGGCCAGGTCATTAATATAATTTATTGACATATCGTGGTTTGCTACGGCGATGATCTTATCGTCCTGTTCGCCGTTATCAACCATGTGCATTACCCCAACTACCTTTGCTTCGATAATTGACATCGGGAATACATCAATAGAACAAAGTACAAGAATATCTAAAGGGTCATTGTCGTCGCAATAAGTTTGCGGTATAAAACCATAATTAGCCGGGTACATTACAGAAGAAAACAGCACGCGATCAAGCTTTAACAAACCCGATTCTTTGTCGATCTCATATTTGGCTTTTGAGCCCTTTGGGATTTCGATGATAGCATTTACTATTTCAGGAATATTATCGCCCGGTGAAACCTGGTGCCAGGGATGCTGTGTGCTCATTTATAATTTTTATTTTAATTCTTTAATATCTGAATTGCCTTGTAGTTTTCTTTTATAGAAGGCCGCAAGCAAGGGGGTGCTTGTAACCACGATTAATCCTAAAACTACATATTCAAGGTAGCCTTTTAACTGCGGAAATTTTCTTCCTAAAAAAAATCCAGCCAAAGTAAAGGTATTTACCCAGGCAATACTGCCAATAAAGTTATAAAGTGTGAACTTTTTGAGATCAACTTTAACAACACCTGCAAAGATAGGTGCAAAAGTTCTAATAATTGGGAAAAATCTGCCTAAAACCAGTGCCATTCCGCCATGTTTGGCGTAAAACACCTCAGCAATCTCAACATATTGTTTTTTAAAGAATAGAGAATTGTCTTTTTTGAATAAGGCTGGGCCGGTTCGATAGCCAAACCAGTACCCGGCATAGTTGCCCAAAACACCGGCGGCGATCAATGAAAAGACAAGTGTGTAGATAGAAATATCAAATTTCCCGGTTGAGCATAGCAGGCCAGCCATAAAAAGCAGGTAATCTCCCGGCAGGAAAAAGCCGAAAAACAGGCCGGTTTCAGCAAAAACAACAATAAGCAAAAAGTAAAACCCCAGGCTTATGATGGATTTAGCGTCCGTTAAATTTTGCAGGTATTCCCAAAAATTAGCCATTCACTATTGGGTAAAGCTACAAATAATTAAATTAATTTGTAATACTTGCGTTACAGAATTAAATGAGGTTGGAAATGAAGGCGGGGTAAATACCAATAAGTACAATAGCCAGAGCTGAAACGACAAAAACAAACTTATAATAAACCGGCACGGTAAGCTCGGCCCGGTCTTCATCGCGGAAATACATGGCGATAATTACCCTGAAATAATAGAAAATACTAATAATAGCATTAACGACGGCCAGTATAACAAGTGTAAGATGGAACTCGCGCAAAGCGCCCGAGAACATAAAAAATTTACCGATAAAGCCGGCAGTAAGCGGTATGCCTGCCAGTGAAAGCATTGCAATGGTTAACACAAGGGCCACGAAAGGGTTCTTCTTCGATAAACCATTAAAGCTATCGAAGTTATCGCTGCCTGATTGCTGCTGAACTAATATCAGGGCACCAAAAGCAATGATCGATGCGATAGAATAAGCGGTTGCGTAAACAAATACCGAGTTTGCTGAGCTTGCACCCAGGGCTACTATGGCAAAAAGCAAATAACCTGCGTGCGATATGCTCGAAAACGCAAGCATGCGTTTAAAGCTTTGCTGGTATAGTGCAGTTATATTGCCAATGAACAGGGTAATAATAGTTATGACCAATAATACAGGCACCCAAAAATCAGACAGTGGTGCAAAGCAGGAAGAGAACAGGCGCAAAAATGCGGCAAATCCCGCTGTTTTCACAACTGTGGACATGAAGGTAGTGATCAATGTAGGTGAACCTTCATAAACATCTGGCACCCAAAAATGAAAAGGCGCCGCGCCAACCTTAAAACAAAGGCCGACGGTTATAAGTAAAATTCCCGCGTAGAACATCGGATCGAGGTCTTTGGGATGGTTAATAACCCAGTTGCGGATAACTTCGAGGTTAAACGAACCCGAAGCGCCATATATTAAAGTGATGCCGAACAACAGGAACCCGGTGGAAAAGGCGCCCATCAGGAAGTATTTTAAAGCTGCCTCGTTGGATGCAAAATCACTCTTTTTTATCCCGGCAAGGATATATAAGCTTACCGACATGATCTCGATACCGATGAACAGCATGGTTAAGTTATAGAACGAAACCATAACTACAATGCCTGCCAGTGAAAACAGGATAATAGCATAGTATTCGGCTATGTGGCTGCTAATCTTTTCAAAGTATCCTTTCGATAGTAATATGATCAAGATGGTTGATACGATAGTTATAGCTGAAAACGCGATGGAGAAATTATCAAACAACATCATACCGTGATAAATGGGCTGGGCGCTACTATTCCACTGGGCAACGGCAAAACCCAATGCGGCGAGCAAACCAATAATTGTAACAGGCAATAATGCCTTTTGGGCTTTATATAAACCTAAATACAAAAGAAGTATAGGCAGCGTTGATATGATAATTAAAGTACTCATGGTTTTACCGGGTAAAATTTAGTATTCACCGAATTAACTAATTCTTTAACAGCAGCTTCGGATATGTGGAGAATGGGTTGGGGATAAACGCCGATAATAATTATTAAAGCGCAAATGATGCTCAACGCCACTGTTTCCGAACCGTCTATGTCGGTAAAAGTTGCAGTTAAGGTGTTCGTTTCGCCCTGCATTACTTTTTTATACATGCGCAGCATATAAACCGCGCCAAATATCATAGTTAAGCCAGCCGCGGTAACCATCCATTTGTTCCATTGCAAAACGCTCAGCAGCAATAAAAATTCACCGGTAAAGCCATCAGTTAAAGGCAAAGCAACCGTTCCCAGCACAATAATTAAAAATGCTATTGCAAATTTAGGGGCTGTTTTGGCTATCCCGCCCAAATCGCCGATTTGCCTTGTATTTAAGCGCCTGCTGATAATATCCCAGATAAAGAATAAACCAACAATATTAATGCCGTGGCTCAGCATTTGTATCATAGCACCCTGTACCCCAACGTTTGTCCATACAAATATCCCGGCCGCTATTAACCCCACATGTGCAATTGACGAGTAAGCAACCAGGCGTTTACCATCTTTTTGAGTGAATGCGATAATTGAGGCATAACCAATACCTATTACGGCCAGCATAACGGTCATGCTTTGCCATTGAAAAAAGCCGAAAGGCGCATTTGGTATCATCCAGCGTATTACGCCGTACACCCCCATTTTTAGCATAATACCAGCTAACATCATGGTACCTGCCGAGGGCGCTTCGGTATAAGTATCGGGCTGCCAGGTATGGAAAGGGAACGTAGGCATTTTTATGGCAAATGCCAGGAAAAAGGCCCAAAATACCCATGATTGCTGGTGCGGGTTTAGGCTTAAGTTATAAAAATGGAATAGATCGTAGGTTTTTTCGGGGGTTTGCAGGTACAGGTAAATGATACCCAGCAACATAAACAAGGATCCCGAAAAGGTATAAATGAAAAACTTAATAGTGATGCGGATGCGGTTTTCGCCCCCCCAAAGGGCGCAAATAAAATAAATGGGAATCAGTGCGGCTTCCCAGCCAACGTAAAATAAGAAACCGTCAAGAGCAGTAAATACTACCAGTAAACCTGCCTGCATAAATAATATCAAAGCGTAAAAGGCAGCGGCATTTTTATATTGATGCTTGTAAGTAGTTAAAATAATAAGCGGGACGAGCAGCGTGGTAAGCAGCACCATTATCATGCTTATGCCATCAATGCCGGCATTGAAATAAATACCAAATTTCGGCATCCAGGGCGTATCAATGGCAAATTGTACAGATGAATCGGGCACAAAGCGTGATAAAAATAGTCCTGCCACGGCCAGTTCTGCAACAGAAAAAGCTAATGCTGCGTGTTTGGCTGCAGTGTTTTTAAATAACAATACAGCAAGGGCTGCAATTACAGGTAAAAAAATTAAAATACTAACCGTCATTTTATATGGTAAACGCTAATCGTTTTTTATGCTTTAATTACAATGTACATTAATATGGAAATAATACCCACCACCATCATAAATATATAGAAACCTACATTTCCTGTCTGCAGCAAACGCAAGCCTTTACTTGATTCAATAGCCCCTTTTCCCAACCCGTTTACAATGCCGTCGATACCCATACGGTCGACAACCTTGTAAAAGAACACCGATAAGGCATCGAGGGGTTTGCGGATCACGGCATCATATAGCTCGTCAATGTAAAACTTATGGTAGGATAAGTCTGCCACTGCAGGGCGTTCTTCGCCATCGGCAAGAGGGACGTGGCCATTTTTATTATATTTAGTGTAGGCATACCCTAAAGCCACTAACGCTCCTAAGACTGATACGCCCATCAATGTCCATTCAGTTTGCTGTGCAGATGGAAGCACTGTTACCAGTGCAGCGGATGCTTTGAAAACAGGTGCTAAAAATTCGCCCAGCCAATGGTGGCCGCCCAATGATTCGGGGACACCTATAAACCCGCCAACTGTTGACAATATAGCCAGTACGACCAGGGGTATCCACATTGACGGCGGCGATTCGTGCAAATGATGCTCTTGTTCATGCGTACCGCGGAACTTACCATAAAAGGTAAGGTATAACAGGCGGAACATATAGAATGAAGTTAACATGGCCGTAATAACGCCTATTACCCACATGGTTGTGCTATGCGTAAAAGCTGCTGCCAATATCTCATCTTTTGAAAAGAAGCCCGCAAATGGCGGGATACCCGAAATAGCAAGGGTACCGATGAGCATAGTGATAAAAGTAATTGGCAGTTTTCCCTTTAAGCCGCCCATTTTGCGCATATCCTGTTCACCGCCAACGGCGTGAATTACAGAACCGGCGCCGAGGAACAATAAAGCTTTAAAAAACGCATGGGTAAGTACGTGGAAAAATGCCCCTGTATAAGCGCCAACGCCCAAACCCAAAAACATATAACCAAGCTGCGAAACAGTTGAATATGCCAGCACTTTTTTAATATCGGTTTGCGATAATGCTATAAGTGCGCCTAAAACAGCGGTCGACAGGCCTATAACGGCTATGGTATGCTGCGTAATAGGCGCGAGGGTAAATAAAATGTTTGAGCGGGCAACCATATAGACGCCGGCAGTAACCATAGTTGCGGCATGGATCAGAGCCGAAACCGGGGTAGGGCCTGCCATCGCATCAGGAAGCCAGGTAAATAGTGGGATCTGTGCCGATTTGCCTACCGCGCCAACAAACAGCAGCATGGTAATTAATGTGAAATTCACCCAGGCAAAATCCTTTGTGCCAGCCTTTGAAAAAATATCGCTGAATGAGGAACTGCCGAAAATAAGGATCATTATAAATATCGCTATCACAAAACCTAAATCGCCGATGCGGTTCATGATGAATGCTTTTTTGGCGGCATCGGCATAATCAGGATTGGTGTACCAAAACCCGATCAACAGGTAGGAGCAGAGGCCCACGCCCTCCCAGCCAATAAACATGATGAGGTAGTTTGAACCAAGCACCAGTAATAGCATAAAGAAAACGAACAGGTTGAGATAGGAAAAAAACTTGCCGAACCCAGCGTCATCCTTCATATAGCCAACCGAATACAAATGTATCAGGAAGCCTACGCCCGTAATAATTAACAGCATTAAGGAGCTCAACTGGTCGACCAAAAAGGCGAAGGGTACCTTAAAATCACCAACGGAAAACCAATTGCAAAGATTAACATTAAATGCACCTGTGGACTTTACCTGTAAAAAAGCGCCTAAACTTATAGCAAAAGAGGCCAATACTAAAACGCTGCCCAAAAAACCTATTAAGCCTTTTGGTAAGATATTGCGGCCAACACCGTTAATAATAAAACCAGCTAACGGTAGTGCAGGAATAAGCCAGATGTATTTATCCATAATATTATCTCAAGCCCCCTGACCCCTAAAGGGGAAAAGTTGGCGGTTAGCCCCCCAACCCCCTAAAGGGGGAAGGATGGCGGTTATTTGTTAGCCCCCTAACCTCCCCTAAAGGGGGAAATATGGCGACTTTTCTGTTTATTATTTATCACTATCATCGGCCCGTTAAAACTCCCCCTTTAGGGGGTCGGGGGGCCTGGCTTTACCACTTCAACCTGTTCAACACATTTATATCTATTGAATTTGTATTGCGATAGATCATTACTATAATGGCCAGTCCCACGGCAACTTCGGCAGCAGCCAGCGCCATGATGAAGAAAACGAAAACCTGGCCGGTGGCGTCCCCTCGATAAACAGAGAAAGCCGTAAGCAGCAGGTTTACTGAATTCAGCATCAGCTCAACCGACATAAATATCACAATAGCATTGCGGCGGATCAATACGCCAATAACGCCTATCGCAAAAATGATACTGCATAATAATATATAATGATTAAGCGGTATGGCTTGAATGTTGCGTGTCAGGGTTTCCATCAGGTAGTTTTGGGGTCTTTTGTTGCCAGTAAAACAGCGCCTACCATTGCCGACAACAACAGGATTGACGATACTTCAAATGGCAATAAATATTCGTTGAACAGTATTTTTCCTAAGTTTTTTACGAGGCCGAGGTTAGGGTCATTGAGTATTACAGGCTGTGAAACTTTGAATGCTTTTAAAGCGGCCACTATGGTTACTAAAAAACAACCGCCGCCTATAACAGCTGCAAACTTAACCATGCTTGATTTACGCGGCTCCGATTCCTTATTTAGGTTGATAAGCATCAACGTGTAAAGGAACAAAACTAAAATTGCCCCCATGTACACTATAAAATTAACTACAGCCAAAAACTGGGCGTTCATTAAGATATAGTGGATTGTAAAAGTGAAAAATGTAAGTACCAGGTAAAGTATGCTGTGTACAGGGTTTTTCGCAGTAATAACCAGTATTGAAAAAAATATTGACAAAAATGCGATGAAGTAAAACGTACTCATGGTTTATATTTACAAAAAACCTGTTACCAGTTAAAATAGACGGGCAAAGGTATAAAACTTCTTTATTGATTTAAGGGCGCCTCTACTAATTTGTCCTTACCGTATATAAAATCTTTTCTCAAATAGTCTGAAGTTACGTGCGGGCCATCCAGGTAAATTGCTTCTTTAGGGCAGGCCTCTTCGCATAGACCACAAAAAATACAGCGCAGCATATTTATCTCGTAAACGGCAGCATATTTTTCTTCGCGGTATAAATGTTCTTCGCCTTTCTGGCGCTCGGCGGCTATCATGGTAATTGCCTCGGCAGGGCACGACAGTGCGCATAAACCGCAGGCAGTACAGCGTTCTTTACCATCCTCATCACGTTTAAGCGAATGCAGACCGCGGAAGTTTTCCGAATATTCCCGTTGCTGCTCGGGGTACTGTATGGTTACAGGTTTCCTGAAAAAGTGCTTCATGGTAATTGAAAGGCCCTGCACAATGGCAGGCAGGTATATCCGCTCCCAAAAGTTGAGCGGCTTTGATACAAGTACTTTTCGTTTATTACTTAATGACTCCATCTGTTTAAACCTTTATCTATTTAAAAAAGTAATAACAATCCCGGTGATAACGATATTGGCAATTGCCAGCGGGATCAACGCTTTCCAGCCCAGGTCCATTAACTGATCGTAACGGAAACGGGGGATTGTCCAACGCACCCACATAAAAAAGAAAATGAAGAAAAATATTTTTGCGAATAAAGCTGCCACGCCGATTATCGCTACAAGGTTTGGCGAATGTATCAGATCCATAAAAGGAAAATTATAACCGCCAAAATAAAGGGTTGACATTACCGCGCCCGAGATAAACATATTGATGTACTCGGAAAACAAGTAAAAGCCAAGTTTCATGGAAGAGTACTCTGTATGGTACCCGCCGATCAGTTCGGTTTCGCATTCGGGCAGGTCGAAAGGGGTGCGATTGGTTTCGGCAAAGGCACAAACTATAAATAGTAAAAAGCCTAAAGGCTGCCTGAAAAAGTTCCATGTGAACCAGCCATTCGCCCAAAAGCCATGCTGCTGTTCGGCAATTTCGCGCAGGCTTAATGTCCCGGTTACCATTAAAAGGGCTATTATGGATAAGCCCATGGATATTTCGTAGCTGATATTTTGCGACGCAGCACGGATAGCACCCAATAACGAATATTTATTGTTTGATGCCCACCCGCCTATCATCACGCCATAAACGCCCAGCGAAACTACACCCAAAATGTATAAAACACCCACATTAATATCAGCAACCTGCAGATCGATAACGTGTGTGCCGATAGTTAGTTTTTGTCCCCAGGGGATAACCGCCGATCCAATACAGGCCGTAAATATGGATAATGATGGTCCTGCAATGAATAAAAATGCGCTCGCATTAGCAGGGATGATCTCCTCTTTTAAAAACATTTTGCCGCCATCGGCAAACGGTTGAAAAATACCGAAAGGGCCGGCACGGTTGGGGCCCAGCCTGTCCTGGAAAAATGCTGCCACTTTGCGTTCGGCATAAGTAGAGTACAAAGCAATCAGCAGGCTGATCGAAAATATGATCACCACCAGTACAAATTTAATTATTATATCTGCAACGTCCATTATAAGCGTGTATCTCGTTCAAATTGTTCTTTATTGGCTTCCATTAATATCGGGTTGGTTTTCACCACCGGCAAAGGTATAAAATCATAATGATTGGAGCTTATAACCGATTTATTCGACACATGGCGGGCCCCGTCAATTACCCAATCGGAAGTTTTCTTTTTATCAAACCGGCAGGTATTGCATATAAATTCTTCCACCTCACCATATTGGTCTTTGCGCGCGGTTACACGCAATACTTCCTCACCTTTATACCACAGGGTTACTTTACCGTTGCAGGTAGGATGATCGCAATCTCGGTGCGCCTCAACAGGTTTTGTAAACCAAACACGGTTTTTAAACCGGAAAGTTTTGTCGGTTAACGCACCTACCGGGCATACATCGATCACATTTCCCGAAAAATCATTATCAACAGCATGTTGTATGTAAGTTGATATTTCGGAATGATCGCCCCGGTTTAATATACCATGGATGCGATGATCGGTGATCTGGTCGGCAACAAAAACACAACGGTAGCATAAAATGCATCGCGTCATATGCAGTTGTATTTTATCGCCGATATCTATTTTTTCAAAAGTACGGCGGTCGAATTCGTAGCGTGTTTTAACTGCGCCGTGCTCAAATCCCAGGTTTTGCAGGTCACATTCACCCGCCTGGTCGCAAATAGGGCAGTCGAGTGGATGGTTGACCAGTAACATTTCAACAATGCCCTTACGCGCCTCTATCACCTCGGGTGAGGTAATGTTTTGCACTTCCATGCCGTCCATTACCGGGGTACGGCACGATGCTACTAGTTTTGGCATCGGGCGTGGGTCTTTTTCAGATCCTTTGCTTACCTTAACCAAACAGGTACGGCATTTACCGCCGCTATCTTTCAGCTTCGAATAATAGCACATAGCAGGCGGAACAATATCGCCCCCTATCTGCCTCGCGGCATTCAGGATGCTTGTTCCCGGTTCTACTTCAATGGCAATGCCATCTATGGTTACTTTAACTGACATTTTATAACGTCCCTTTATATTTTAGGATCATAATAATCCTTAGTTATTCAATTTTCCTATGCCACTACTTCTGGCTTGGGCAGCGGATCGGCATAATGTGCTATCCCGTAATTCCTTGTCACTGCTTCTGAACCATGGGTTACATGCCATTCAAACTCATCCCTGAAGTGGCGTATCGCACTGGCCACCGGCCATGCAGCGGCATCACCCAGTGGACAAATGGTATTTCCTTCAATTTTTTTCGATACATCAACCAGCAGGTCCATGTCGCTTAGTTTGCCGTGGCCATATTCCAAACGGTGCAATACTTTTTCCATCCATCCCGTACCTTCGCGGCAGGGTGAACATTGCCCGCAGCTTTCGTGGTGATAAAAACGGGTGAAGTTCCAGGTGTTGCGAACGATACACTGATCTTCGTCATAAGCAATAAAACCACCGGAACCCATCATGCTCCCGCTGACAAAACCGCCATCGGCCAACGACTCATAGCTCATCAGGCGTGCTTCGTTTTTTATAGTTTTAAGAAACAGGTTTGCCGGAAGAATGGGCACCGATGAACCGCCTGCTACGACTGCCTTTAAACGTTTGCCGTTCGCAATGCCACCGCAGTATTCATCGGAGTACATAAATTCTTCAACAGGCAGGCCAAGGTCGATTTCATAAACGCCAGGATTTTTTACGTTACCGCCTGCGGATATTAGTTTAGTGCCGGTACTGCGGCCAACGCCAATTTTAGCATACTCATCGCCACCATCGTTGATGATGGGCACTACAGCCGCTATCGATTCCACATTATTTACAACGGTAGGGCAGCCATATAAGCCTGCAATAGCAGGGAAAGGTGGTTTGATACGCGGGTTGCCGCGCTTGCCTTCCAATGATTCCAAAAGCGCCGTTTCTTCGCCGCATATATAGGCTCCACCGCCTGGGTGTACATATAATTCAAGATCGTAGCCGGTGCCCAATATGTTTTTACCAAGAAAGCCGGCTTTTTTTGCTTCGGCAATAGCCTTTTCAAGGATCCTTATCTGCGGCATCATTTCGCCGCGGACATATATATAGGATACTTTTGCGCCTAAAGCAAAGCTCGAAACGATCATCCCCTCAATTAATAAATGGGGAATATAATTCATCAGGTAACGGTCTTTAAATGTGCCGGGTTCCGATTCATCCGCATTGCAAACCAGGTAGCGGGCAACCCCCTCGGGTTTAGCCAGGAAGCTCCATTTCATACCGGTAGGGAAACCGGCACCGCCGCGCCCGCGCAGGCCTGACTTTTTAACTTCCTCGACCACGGCATCGGGCGACATGGTTTTCAGCGCTTTTTCAACAGCAGCATAGCCGCCTTTTGAGCGGTAAACTTCATAGGTATTGATACCGGGTACGTTAATGTGTTCTAAAAGTAATTTACGGCCCATTTCTGTTAATATATTTTACCGGTTAATTTATAAGCGGTTATATGATTTCTAACGCAAGTTGACATAATTATTACGGTCATGAATCCGACAATTAATTTGGCGTGATCTTGTATATTCCAGGAAAAGAACAAGAAAATCCCAATTAATAAAGCTGAATCCCACATAATTAAGATTGCTCTGTTCTTCATTTATTTTATTTCCTTTAATTATTGGCTAAATGCTGCTTAATATATCTTTTTGGTATGCTTGTAATAGTTAATGTGCCTGATAATACAACTTGCAAAAGCTACAACGACCATAAATTTTAAGAATAACGGATTTTTGTCGAAATCACCATTTTCAAAATGTATTACAAGTACGGTGATGATGAACAATGAATCGGTTAAAATTAAACTGGTCCTTGTCATTTTTTAATTTTTGCTTTTTGATGTTAAGTCCGCTATCAGTTTGTCGATTGAATCGTTTGTTAAATTTTCATAAAAAGTATATTCAGGCCCAATTTGTAAAACCGGCCCGTAACCACAGGCGGCCAGGCACTCAACACCGCGCCAGCTGAACAGGCCATCAGGGGTAACTTCGCCTTCTTTAACGCCCAGCTTTTGCGAAACATAGTCCATCAGCTTTTCAGCGCCCACAATGGCGCAGGGCCCTGTACGGCAAATTTCCAGTAAATATTTTCCCTGGGGGCGCAGCAGGTACATGCTGTAAAATGTGGCTACCTCGTATACTTCAATAGCCTGTATTTCAAGGTATTCGGCAACAATATCCATCGCCGGAACGCTTACCCAGCCAAATTTTTCCTGGACAAGGTGCAGTATTGGCAATAAGGCAGATTTTTGTTTACCTGCAGGATATCGGCTTACAATATCATCAAACTTACTGATCAGCTCCGGGGTAAAATCAACCGGCGCTTTGGTTTCATCAACTCTAAGCATCTAATTCTCCGGCTATTACGTTTAAACTACTCATATTAATAATCGCATCTGATAACAGCATCCCGCGGCTCATTGGCGCATACATCTGGTAATTGATGAAACTTGGCCTGCGGAAATGCAAACGGTATGGCGAACGACCGCCATCATTTACAAGATAAAAACCCAACTCACCGTTACCGCCTTCAACGGCGTGGTAAACTTCGGTATTTGGCGTTGGTATTTCGCCCATCACTATCTTAAAATGATAGATCAAAGCTTCCATATTATTATAAACATCCTCTTTTGGAGGAAGATAGAAATCGGGTACGTCTGCATGGAAAATATCCGAAGGTTCTTTTTCAAGTTTAACCAAAGCCTGCTCAATCAGGCGCAAGCTTTGCCACATTTCTTCCTGGCGTACCAAATAGCGATTATATACATCGCCGTTGGAGCCCACAGGGACCTCAAACTCAAAATCTTCGTAGGATGAATAAGGCTCCATCGCCCGCACATCATAATCAACACCGGCGGCGCGAAGTATTGGACCGCTCCAGCTATAGTTTAATGCATCTTCGGCAGTTACCGCCGCAACATCTTTGGTGCGGTCGATAAAAATACGGTTGCGTTTAGTAAGGTTTTCGAACTCTTTTAATACAGCGGGGTATTCTTTTAAAAACTTACGCAGTTTGCGAAAAGCGATGGCGTTAAAATTACGTTCAAAACCGCCTATGCGGCCAATATTGGTAGTTAGGCGCGAACCGCAGATCTCTTCATAAATTTCATAAATGGCTTCGCGGTATTCCATTACGTAAAAGAAACCTGTAGCTGCGCCGGTATCAACAGCAAGTACGCTGTTGCAAATCAAATGGTCGGATATACGTGCCAGTTCCATAATGATCACCCGCAAATAATCCACCCGTTTCGGGGTTTCAATACCCAACAGCTTTTCAACTGTCATGTGCCAGCCCATGTTATTAATGGGCGATGAACAATAGTTCATACGATCAGTAAGGGGCGTGATCTGGTAAAACGGACGGTGTTCAGCAATTTTCTCGAAAGCGCGGTGTATATAACCAATGGTGGATACGCCGCTTACAATTCTTTCGCCATCCAGCTGCAGTACATTCTGGAATACGCCATGCGTAGCAGGGTGGGTCGGCCCCAGGTTAAGGGTCGAAAGTTCGGTTTGCGGATCGTTATCTGTAAATACCGGGTGGTTTTGCATTATTGTTATCTTCCAAAAAAGTAATCTTTTTTATCGACACGGTTAGGGTCTTCCAGCGGAAATTCTTTTCGCATCGGGAATGCCGTCATGTCGTCAACATTTAATATCCTGCGTAAGTCGGGATGGCCGTCAAATATCACCCCGAAAAAATCGTAGGTTTCTCTTTCCATCCAGTTGGCGCCATTCCATAAAACCGTTGCTGTAGGGATGTGTACATCGTCATCAGTCAGAAACACCTTTAAACGAACACGTACATTATTTACCAGGCTGTGCAAATGATATATCACCCCGATAGGTTTTTCCAGTTCAGGATAGTGGATGGCAGTTATATCGGTCAAATACCCAAACAGAAGGGCAGGATCATTTTTCAAATACGTTAAAACATCGATTATCTGCTCCCGGCCGGTTTCGAATGTTATCAATCCAAAAGGCTCGCCAAGCAGGGTCACCTGGTTGGGGAACTTATCATTGATCTTTTTTAAAAGCTCTTCGTTTGTTAATTTACCCATTATTCTATTCCGTATGAAGCTAATAGTTTTTGGTATTGAGGCTCGTTTCTGCGTCGTAATGTTTCACTTTGTACCAATTTTTGAATTTGTATAAAGCCGTCGATGATCGCTTCAGGCCGCGGAGGACATCCAGGCACATATACATCAACGGGAATGACCTCATCAATACCCTGCAGCACAGAATAAGTATCAAATATACCTCCGCTTGAAGCACAGGCCCCAACTGCCATTACCCAGCGCGGCTCGGCCATTTGTAAATAAACTTGTCGAAGAACAGGGCCCATTTTTTTTGAGATAGTGCCCATAACCATTAAAAGGTCGGCCTGGCGAGGCGAAAAGCTTAAACGCTCGGCCCCAAACCTGGCGAGATCATAATGTGGCGACATGGTGGCCATAAACTCGATCCCGCAGCAAGAAGTAGCGAAAGGTAATGGCCATAAAGAATATGAACGCGCTATACCTATTGCTTTGTCAGCGGCGGTGGCAAAAAATCCCGCGCCCTCTATGCCCGGCGGGGCATCAACTAATTGAATATCACTCATGATCTATTTCAAACAAAAACCCATCCAAACTCACTAATGCCGACAAATTTACAACAAATTAGCAGTGAACTGCGCACTATCTTGCAGCTAAATATATTTAGAAACAGTCTAAACTGGCCTCGTCTAAATACTCTCCAAACGGGAAGACATTTAGATTTTTCTTTGTTTGACCATTATCTTTTAGAACCCTCTTTTATGGAGAGAGTAGGGTGAGGCAAGATGCTAACTAATCCCAATCCAGCGCACCTTTTTTTATCACATAGATAAAACCAAGCAAAAGCGTACCCATAAAAATAAACATCTCTATCATGCCCTCATTGCCCAACTCCCTGAAATTGACGGCCCAGGGGTACATGAATATCACTTCCACATCAAACAGTACGAACAGGATAGCCACCAAAAAGTATTTAATTGAGATTGGCGTGCGGGCGTTCCCAACTACCTCGATACCTGATTCAAATGTTGTTAGTTTATCTTTCGTTTTCCGGTTTGGGCCAATTTTGTGGGTTACAAACATAACCACAACCACAAACGCCATAGCAATCACCATTTGAAAAATGATGGGCAAATAATTTACGGGCAAACTATGTACTTCCATGCTGCAAATATACGAATGGTATAACAATAAAAAAGCCCCCCGTTACACGGAAGGCTTCTTATTTTATAAAATTTATTTACTTGCTTTTACCCGAGGCTTTTTTGGCAAAATAATACTTAACCTGCGGATCATCGGGTAGTATCGCTTTTGCTTTATTATAGTAATCTAAAGCTTTAACTTCATCTTTATCCTTGTTTTCAGCATAATTACCTAAATAAGTATAAGCATTTACCAAACTTTGCTTGGTCTTATCATCAGGAGGCCCTTTGGCTTCTATTAACTGTACGTACTGCTCATAGTAAGGTTTAGCTAAACCTTTTATGTTATTCCTGTCGTTGTCTTCAGAGTCTTTAACATAGGCGTGATAGAGCACAACTGCAGAAATTGGCTTTCCGGCCTTGCGTTCTACATAACTAAACGCCGAATCGGACTTGATAAGTAATGCGCTGTCCGGTTTAAAAGTTTTATCCTTTGTAGCTTTATCAGTCTGATCGCTGAATGCCAAATAAAAACTCAGGCCTTCAGAGAAATGGTCAGTAAGTTTGGCCATACGAGACTTTTGGGCATAAGTATGGTATGCGTCTCCCGCTTCCTGGTATTTATTTAAAGCGTATAAAGATTTTGCAATTTCACCATACAAGTCAACCTGGGTTGTATCTAAGGCTATCGCTTTACGAAGATCGCGTATACCTAATGAGTCATTTTTTGAGGCAATTTCCAAACGGCCCAGGTATAAATAATCGTTAGGGATTATACGTTTCGGATCAGCTTGTGTAACCCACTTGTTTAATGCGGCTAAACCTGCAGGATAGTCCTTATTTTCGTACGCTGCAATGCCTAAATAGCGGTAAACCCGTAAATTACTTTTAGCTGAAGCGGTAAGGTCCTGTGATACTTTTTGAAGCGTAACATAATCTTTCGCGTCGACAAGGAAGTCGGCATAACGCATTTGCGATTCAACCGAATAATCGGTTAAGCTGATATATTTTTTATAGTTATCAGCTGCTTCTTTAACTTTTCCGTCATATAAGGCAGGATCCGTTTTTGCCCAGCGCAGATCGGTTTCGGCCCATTCGCGGTAAGCGGGCCCGTAGTTAGGGTCTATAGCTAAAGCGGCCTGGAATTGTTTCTGCGAATCTTCAAAGTTATCCGCATACCGCCATAAAACACCTTCGGCTACGTTCGCTGCAGCAGATTTCGGATCGATGGTTAATGCGGTTGAATAGGCATTATACGCGTCTGTACTTTTTAATTGCGAACGGTAAGCATCACCAAGAGCTATAAGCACTTCCGCGTCCTTTGGATTAGCGGCTTTCCCCTGGTTTAATATGGCGATGGCGGCATCTGCATCTGCCGGCGCAATTGCCGAACCCTTAGGCCCGACGCTGCTTCCGCTAACCGGCAATAAATATCCCAGCCCAACATATAAATATGGCGTACTGTATTTTTTACCAGCGAGGGTAATTGCAGAGTTAAAGTTCGTCGTTGCCCCGCTGTTGTCCTTTTCAATATGATCAGCGGCGCCCAAACCAGCAAAATTTAACGCCGATTTACCATTAACGGCAAGGCCCTTGTTAAAAACCGCTTTGGCCGAATCCACATAGTCTTGCTTAAGGTATACCCATCCCAGGTAAAAGAAATTTTCATCTTTATCCGCCTGGGTAACCGTTAGGTTCTTCAACATTGATTTTGCTTTCTGGTATTGCTCGTCATCAATAGCCTTTTTAGCATCAGCTAAACTTTGCGCAAAAACCGATGAACCCATAAGCAACAATCCAACCCCTGCGGCGGCTATTTTTCTGATCATTTTCATATTTATTCGTTAATTTTTGTTTTTTTTAAATACTTCGGAACTCATAACGCCCCATTATTTATCTCTTTTTGTTTTTTACACTATTGCGGGCTTGAATTTAACAATATTTTAAACAAAATATTCATTTTCATTACCGATTCACTAATAATTTAATAATTCAGGAGTGCAATAATATATTTTTTTGAGTGATTTTGCGAATACAAGTTTAAACAAGCCGAAACAAAATTGACACTATCTTTACTATTGCCTTATTTTTTGTTCAACTGTGATCTCTCTTTCCGGTATTTCATCTGGCAAAAGGCCCGATTTTAAAATTATTCGCTGCCCCCTGTCGCTTTTCATAAAATTCGCAAATTCCATACCCAAACCATATTTACCTGTACAATTTAATATGTAAAGATTCCTTGTTAAAGGATATTGCTTTAGCGCCAGTGTGTTTTGCGATGGCGAATAATACTGCTGTGAGGGGTGTTTACCAGTATCGTCCTTAACGGCCACAATTTTAACCTTTTGTACGGCATCGGCGTAATCTTTATCCGGGTCGTTTAGCCAGCTAAAGCCGGTTATACCTATCGCGTCGGGGTGTTCGCTGACGTATTTTATAACCTCTTTATTTGATTTTAGCGAGTAGACATTTTTTTGTTTAAACCCTTTGCTGCCGGCAAAATCTTTCAAGTACCTTACCAAACTGGAGTTCGGGTTATCAAAAACGATATTTTTATCTGTTTTAGTATCTCCGTTCAGCATTTTCTTTATTTCGCTGACGGTAATGGTGGTATCATTTGAAGCTTCATTCACAATTAGTGCAACTGCATCAATAGCAAAACGGTCGACCGAAGGCCTCAGGTTCCTGCTTTTTAATAAAGCGCCGTATTCTTCTTTATCAAGATCACGCGAAAGGATAACTACCCTTGCACTATCATTCATTAAAAGATTTATGGCGTCATTTTCGGGTGCATAAGCAATTTTAGGTTTCACGCCGGTATATGAGGCTTTAAAAATGTAAAGCTCCTCGTCAACTATCGGCCTGAATGATTCATCGACAACAAATTCGGCATTGTTCGCGGTAAAACGATCAAGCTTATCCTGTTGTGCGTTTTGCCCGCAGCCGGGAATGAGCATCAGCATACCTGTGCCGACGGTCGCCAGGACTATCACGAAAAATGCCGCAGCACTAATAAGCCTGAAATTACTCTTCATCCCGTTCCTTTCTAAAAACACGTGCAAAGCGAATAAAGGCATAAATAATTATTATGGCCCCATACAACGTCTTTTGGGTTTGAGGAATATTTGGCAGCATCCTGTCCCAAAAGATAACCATCAGCCCAAAAACAATTAAGGCTGTAAAAGCGGTAACTCCTAAAATAAGCAAAAACCGCCTTTTGGGCGATTTTTGCTCGTTATGGTCAGATAACATTTTTTTCTATTGATCAGTACCTAATGTAAAGGAGATCGGAACACTATATGCCACCCGCACCGGGCGGCCGTTTTGTATACCTGGTTTCCATTTTGGCGACGATTTTATAACGCGTACGGCTTCTTCATCACAGCCGTCGCCGATGCCACGTGCAACTTTGATATCCGTTAATGAACCATCACGTTCGCAAACAAAGCTTACAATAACACGCCCCTGTGTGCCATTTTCCCGGGCAACTGCAGGGTACCTGATATTTTTCCCCAAATACCTGCCAAAAGCATCCAGGCCTCCCGGAAATTCCGGAACTTGTTCTACCGAAGTAAAAATCTTGTTAGGGTCTTCTTCTGTAACTTTCGCGTCGGATGTACCTACCGGTTCATCAATCGTAACATCAGCATTTTTATCGCCTTTCAAGTTTTTTTGCCCCGGGTCGGCAACTTCCAGTTCTTTTACGGTTGGTGGTTTTTCCTTCACCTCAACGTCCGGTTTAACTACCGGTGGCGGGAACTTAACCTGGTCAACCTTTGGTTTTGGTGGTTCAGGCGGGGGTGGCGGAGGTGGTTTTTTTAAGTCAACCGGGGGTGCTGACAGCACCACATTGGTGATCTTCACCTTTTCTTTGGTCTTGGGGATGAACCCCTCGATCAGGTTGATAATTGTATTTGCAGAAACCAGCACGACAAAAAATACAACTCCAATAATAAGGGCTACGCGCGTATTGCGGTCATTGTCCTTTCTTAATTGGTATGCGCCGTATTCCTGGTTGCGGTCCACAAAAACAACATCGATCCATTTTTGATCTAATATATCTAATTTTGATCCGAACATCTTTTTAGGCTTTAATTAATTAACGTTAACAGTAATAATAATATTACTAATATATATTGTTCTTTTGCAGGTCACCAACCTCTACCGGTAATATTTTCACGATCGCATATGACTGCACACCGGTAATGTTCATTTCATCAAGCGTGTTAACCAAATTCTCATAAGTTGATTTATCGCTCGGTTTTATCAAAACGATCATGAAATTATCAGGTGCGGCATGTGTGGCTGCAACTTGTTTGCCGTTATCTATCAGCGCCTTGCGTAAACCATTCTTACCATAATTATCCACGGTAGGGGCACTCTTGCCTGCTTCGCCCATATACCACTCCAGCTTATTATGGCTGCCTAAAAGGATGGTCATTGAACGTGTGGCTGCCACCGGCAGCTGGCTTGTTTTAACGGAGTTATCTGGCATGGCCAGGTCCATTGCTTTCTTTTTACTAAGCGTGGTGGTAAGCATAAAGAACGTGATGAGCAGGAAAGCCAAATCAACCATTGCCGTAAGATCGACACGTGTTGAGGCCTTTTTACTTCTTATCTTCCCGCCTTTATGTTTACCCCCGCCGGAGGTATCTAATTCTGCCATAGCTTTTTATTTTTTTGGAGCCGCTCTCAGGTCGGTAATTAAATCAAATTTGAATTTCTTTTGTTTTCCCAATATGCCGATTATTTCATTGATAATTGGATATTCCTGGTGTTTGTCCCCTTTGATGGCGATGTCCAGATCCTTGTCGTGTAAACCCCGTTGGGCCTGGCGCGATAGGTATATCCAGTTCCCTAACTCGTTGGACGCAGTTGTATCGGCCGGGATCCCGGCTTGCGGAAAGCCTTTCCGCTCATCGGGCCGAAGGTCAAGGTACTGTTTCAACTGATTCATCGGTACGCCAAATACCTCAAGCAAACTAAACTTTTTGATCTCGTCAGCTGTAAATGGCACGTTGTATTTTGCGCCCATTGCCTTTAATGCTTCGGCACGAACGTCGGAACCGGTAACGGAATAAAATATGGTGCTTTTTCCGTTAATGTTACCAACGGTGATGATCGCAAGGTTATCTTCGGGAACAAGCTTCTCTTTTGATGAGAAAGGTACTTCGGCCTTGGTTGGGTCATCCACTTTGGGCTTAGCGGTTAATATGAAAAATGTAAGCAACAGGAACGCCACATCGCACATAGCTGTCATATCTATGAATGTGCTTTTCCTGGCAACTTTTACTCTAGGCATAATTTATAAAATTTAATATTATGATTATACTGCCCTCTAGGCATTACCGGGAGGGCAAAAACTAAGCACTAATGAGTTTTTTATTTGTTTTTGTGCGATGCAGCAAATGTTTGTACAATGCTGAAGCCCGTTTCGTCAATGGCATAGGTCAGATTGTCAATTTTTGATGTAAACACATTATACATAACAATTGAAGTTGCAGATGTACCGATACCGAATGCTGTATTAACAAGCGCTTCAGAGATCGCAGTTGATAAGGCTGTGGTATTTGGCGCGCCCGAAGTCGCTAAGGCCGCGAATGCACGGATCATACCAAGTACTGTGCCTAACAGGCCTGTTAATGTACCGATGGATACCAGGGTTGCGATAATAGTTAAGTTTTGCTCAAGCATCGGCATTTCAAGTGATGTTGCTTCCTCAATATCTTTCTGGATCGCCAAAGCTTTTTGATCAACATCAAGCCCTTGTTCTACTTCCATTTCTTTGTATTTTTTTAAAGCAGATTTGATAACATTGGCAACAGAACCTTTTTGTTTGTCGCATTCTGCATTTGCTGCATCAATATTACCTGCATTAAGGGCGCTTTGTACTTTTCTCACAAATGCATCAACACTGCCTGTCCCTGACGCTTTGCCGATAACAACAAACCGTTCAATGGAAAAAACAATTACCATTAATACATATGACATGATGAGAGGCACGAGGAAGCCGCCCCTGTGTATCGTTCCGTAAATGTCAGGTGTTCCATGCTCTACGTCACCGCCTTCGAAGTGACTCTGATCGCCCAATATGAACGTGTAGATCAAAATTGCAATGACGATACAAATTGGGATTGTTAAAGTTGCAAACAAGCCTGAACTTGAACTTTCTTTTTTAACAGGACTGGTTGGTTTTGTAGGTGCGTTTGCCATTAGTTTTAGTTTTTAGTTTTAGTTTTAAGTTTATAAAATATTTAAGTTAAATGCTAATTATTAAGGGAATAACAAAAATAGAGTTTTAATGAATTAAAAAAAGTTTTTTATTATACTTTATAATTTTTTAATAAAAACTTCACCCGGAAGGTATATTGGTGGATACATAACGTGATGAAAAATAAAAATTGTACTGGCAGAAACAATTTTTTACAATAAAACCTATTTTTTTTAATATTAGCAAGCAATAATCGATAAAAATTTAGTTACTAAACCGATACGGCCAAATTTGGGCCTGCATTTATTATCTCAGCGCTGCTGAAACCGGCATATTGCTCAAAATTTTTAACAAATGCAGTTGCTAAATTGAGTGCCTTTTCATCATAACTTTCGGCGTTTGTCCACGTATTTTTGGGGTCGAGCAGGTGATCGGGCACATTCGGGCAGCTTGCCGGCATCATAAGATTGAACACCGGGTGCTCGTTGTAGCCTATATTATCAAGTTCGCCGCTTAAAGCCGCGGTTATCATAGCACGGGTATATTTGAGTTTGATCCTTTTTCCTGTGCCAAATGGCCCGCCGGACCAGCCGGTATTTATAAGCCAAACGTTTACCCGGTGCTCTCTTATTTTATTTCCCAGCAGGTTGGCATAGATAACGGGGTTCAGCGGAAGAAATGCCTCCCCAAAACAAGCCGAAAAAGTGGCTTTTGGAGCCGTAACGTCGGTCTCGGTGCCCGCAATTTTTGCCGTATATCCCGAAATGAAGTGGTACATAGCCTGCTCGGGTGTTAATTTTGAAATAGGCGGCAATATTCCAAAAGCATCAGCTGTTAAAAAGAAAATGTTTTTAGGGGATGCACCAATTGATGGATTCACCGCATTACCTATGTTATGAAGCGGGTAAGCCACACGGGTATTTTCTGTTTTATCGGTATTCGAAAAATTAACGGTACGGGTGCCTTTTATGAAGTTAATATTTTCAAGCAGGGCGCCGAATTTTATTGCTCCAAATATCTGCGGCTCCTTTTCGGCGGTCAGGTCGGCACATTTGGCGTAGCACCCGCCTTCAAAATTAAATATGGTGTAGTCACTCCAGCCGTGTTCATCGTCACCTATCAGGCCGCGTTCCGGGTCGGCCGACAGCGTAGTTTTACCGGTCCCGGATAAGCCAAAGAAGATCGCAGTGTCGCCTTTTACGCCTGTATTTGCCGAGCAGTGCATGGAGAGCACCTTCTTTTCATACGGCAGTATAAAATTTAAAACCGAAAAAATCCCTTTTTTGATCTCGCCGGTATACCCGGTGCCACCGATGAGTATTATTTTTTTGGTGAAATTGATGATTGAAAAATTATGCTGGCGGGTGCCGTCTCGTTCCGGGTCTGCTTTGAAATCCGGAGCGGCAATTATTGTCCACTCAGGCGCTGAATTGATGTTAATGACTTCGGGCCGCAGGAATAGATGGTGTGCAAACAGGTTTTGATAAGCGGTTTCGGTAATAACCCGTACATCAATATGGTATTTTTCGTTGGCACAGGCGCATGAGTCGCGGACAAATATGTCTCGTTCGGTGAGGTAAGCGGTAACTCTTTCCAGCAGTGCGTTAAATTTATCCGTATCAAATTTAATGTTCACCTTACCCCACCAAACTTTGTCACTGGTTAATTCGTCCTCAACAATAAAGCGGTCTTTAGGCGAGCGCCCGGTAAATTCGCCGGTATCAATAGCCAGGGCGCCGTTATCAGCTAAAACGCCTTCATTTCTTTTTAAAGCTTCTTCAACAAGTTCAGCGGGGTTCAGCTGGAAATAGATATTGCTTGCCCGATCAAGCTTCAAGTAGCCCAGATCAGGTATTTGGTCAGTAAGGTTTCTCATTAAAAATACTAAAATTGGTTGGCCAAAATTACTGCTTTTAAATGCCATGAAACAAGTAAATCGGGATATTTTTTTACATAATGTATGTTTTACACACTACATAAATTATTGAAAAATAGTTACTTATGAAGATAGTTCGTTACACTAAGTGTGTTGCAGAGATTACAGTAGCAGTAGCAGTAGTAGGAAGCAGTTTGCGGTAAAAAAAGTGTATTCGGTTATGATCAATTCAATAATGTTTCCGGATAAGTACTGCAACTGCCACTTTTTACTGCTACCGCACCCTGCCTACGCTACTCTTCCTCCTCCGGCTCATCATCCTCGAAGTCATCCTCATCGAAATCATCTAAAAAGCGGTCTTCATCAAACATCAGTTCTTCAAGCTTTTCCTGTTCGGGCGTGCTGGTATCAAAACGGATTGCCCAGTTATCAGGGATGTCGTAACTTTTATCAAAACTTCGAATCCAGTCAATAAAAACAAGCCGGAACTCTTCCACTTTATCGCGCATCAGGTCAACATAGTCTTCTTCGTTTATTTTAACCATTGAGGCGAATGATACCGCGTTAAACATGTCCTGCACCGCCAGTTTTATTAAAACGGCGTTCTGCATCCTTAACGAATACAAGCCGCCCCCCTCCGCGCCGGCAATTTTGGCCTGTATCAGTGCGGCATTGGTAAATATCTGTGCCGCGAGATGTTCTTTCATTTTGTCCTCTCTAAGTGCATCGGCTATAATCTCGGCCAGGTCAAACAATTCCTGTGACTTTTGATACACGGGCAATTTTTCGTATTTATCTAACCGGCGCGACATAGAGGTCCTTATTTGAAGGTAAAGGTAAATGTTTAGTCCGAAAGTCCGAAAGTCCGTCCCGATAGCTATCGGGAGTCCGGAAGAAAAAAGCCTGAACTATTTTATACCGCCTACATTACAATTATATCTTTCTGACTTTGCGGACTTTCGGACTTTCCCGACTAAAAAACTATCTTTGGCGCCATGAACATCCTGCTCCTCGGCTCGGGCGGAAGGGAAAGCGCCTTCGCCTGGAAATTGTCGCAAAGTCCAAAATGTGAACAGCTTTTTATAGCGCCCGGCAATGCCGGCACGGGGCAGTACGGCACAAACGTAAATATCAGGGTAACCGATTTTGAAGGCATTGGGCAGTTTGCTTTAAATAAAAACATCGACCTGGTACTGGTAGGCCCTGAAGAACCGCTGGTTAAAGGCATACATGATTTTTTCCTTAACGATGATCAGTTAAAAAACATCCCGGTAATAGGGCCGCAGCGCGAAGGTGCGCAACTGGAAGGCAGCAAGGACTTTTCGAAACAGTTTATGGTGCGGCATAATATCCCGGCGGCGGCATCAAAAACTTTTACTAAAGACACATTAAATGATGGCTTTGAATACATCGCCACAATTGGTTTGCCCGTGGTGTTAAAAGCCGATGGCCTGGCTGCAGGTAAAGGCGTATTGATCTGTTTAAGTGTGGAAGAAGCACAACGGGAGCTAAATGAAATGCTTACGGAAGCCAAATTTGGCGATGCAAGCTCAAGCGTGGTGGTTGAACAGTTTTTACAGGGCATTGAGCTTTCGGTATTTGTGATGACCGATGGAACGCACTATAAAATTTTACCCGAAGCCAAAGACTATAAACGCATTGGCGAGGGCGATACCGGTTTAAATACCGGCGGTATGGGCTCAATTTCGCCCGTGCCTTTTGCTGATGCCGCTTTTATGCAAAAAGTAGAAGATCGTATTATTATCCCAACGGTAGATGGATTAAAAAATGAAAATATATCGTATAAAGGCTTTATTTTTATCGGCCTGATGAACTGCGAAGGCGAGCCATGGGTAATTGAATACAACTGCCGCATGGGCGACCCTGAAACCGAAAGTGTAATGCCCAGGATAGAATCAGACCTGGTCGACCTTTTAATAGGCGTTGCGGAAGGCAACCTTAACGAAAAAGAACTAATTATATCTGACAAAATTGCCGCCACGGTAATGATGGTTTCCGGTGGCTACCCCGGTGAATATTTAAAAAATAAAACCATAACAGGCATTGAAAATGTGCGCGGGTCACAGGTATTTCATGCCGGTACCTATCTCGACAATGAAACTGTTAAAACTTCAGGCGGGCGGGTTTTGGCGATCACTTCTTTGCAGGATAATATGTTCGTCGCCCTGCAGCAAGCCACTGCCGACGCTGCAAGGATCTACTTCGATGGCATGTATTTCAGGAAAGATATTGGGTTTGATCTGTTGTAGTGCGAAAGTCGGGAAAGTTCGAAAGTCCGAAAGAAGCTGCAAAATCTTGCCATAAGTGGATAGCCATATCCGTTTAAAGATGAATCAGATTTTTTCAACAAATGCCAGGTCATAAGGCTTATTGGCTTTCCGTGAAACAATATCAGGCTCCGTACCAATTGTATAGATGCTTCATGATCGGTCTTGATGGGCTCGCCAATGACAAAACCGTACGTGAACCGTTCGGATTCGTACAGTAAGAATACAAATTATTTATTTAAAATGCTGATAATGAAATACTTGCCTAAATGGCATGTATTTTATACAATAGTTGGCAGAAGTTATTTAAATGAACTTGTATGATCAAGAACTATTTAAAAGTAGCCTGGCGTAACCTGGTTCGGAGCAAGGCGCATACATCTATTAACATTGCCGGCCTTTCAGTTGGTGTAGCCTGCAGCCTGCTCATTTTATTATGGGTACAAAATGAGTTGAGCATTGATGCTTTTCATAAAAACAGCTCTCGTCTATTCGCCGTTTACGAACGCCAATATTATGACCATAAAGTACACGGAACCTACAACACACCCGGCCCGGCTGCTGATGAATTTAAAAAGGTCATCCCTGAAGTGCAGTACGCCGCCAATTATGGATTTAACGGTTTAAATACTTTCCAGGCCGGCAATAAAATATTAAAGCTGGAAGGAAACGCGGCGGGGGCCGATTATTTTAAAATGTTTAGCTACCCACTGCTGCAGGGCAATGCGCAAAACGCGCTGAACACACCGGTAAGCATCGCCATATCGCGCAAAATGGCCGAAGAGTTTTATGGCAGCCCCCAGGTGGCAATGGGTAAGACCATCCGGATGGACAATAGCAAAAATTTAACAATTACCGCTGTATTTGAAAACATACCCGCTAATGTGTCCGAACGGTTCGAGTTTTTAACTAACTGGAAAGTGTTTAGCGATAATAATACATGGGTACTGGATTGGGGCAACCAGGGGCCATCCACTTTTATTG
Organism: uncultured Mucilaginibacter sp.; assembly: GCA_903864275.1. Taxonomy (GTDB): domain Bacteria; phylum Bacteroidota; class Bacteroidia; order Sphingobacteriales; family Sphingobacteriaceae; genus Mucilaginibacter. The sequence continues at coordinate 47,937 of CAIPFE010000039.1, read as the reverse complement.
TGCTAAAGCCCGGTGCTGACCCGGCGCTGGTTGAGAAAAAGATAGTGCATTTTGCAGATTCTTATCAGCATATAACAAACCGTAAAACAGCAACTTTTATTGTCGACTTTGGCCTGCAGCGTTTCAGCGACAAATACCTGCATGATAATTTTGAGGAGGGGAAACTTTCGGGCGGCCGCATTGAATATGTAAGGCTATTCAGCATTGTAGCCATATTTATACTACTGATAGCCTGCATTAATTTCATGAACCTGACAACTGCCCGGTCAGTTAAACGGGCAAGGGAAATAGGTGTCCGTAAAGTTGTTGGCGCTTTGCGTTCCTCATTGATCTGGCAGTTTATAAGCGAATTGTTATTGATCACAGCCATATCGGTAATTATTTCATTGGCATTGCTGGTAATATTGCTGCCCCTGTTTAACCAGGTTACCCAAAAACAAATTGCGCTGCCATTTGATCAGCCTGCTTTCTGGTTAAAGCTGGCTGCTATAACATTAATAACCGGGTTCATCTCCGGGAGTTATCCGGCTTTATTTTTATCTTCATTCAATCCAGTTAAGGTATTAAAAGGTACTTTGAAACTGGAATCAGGCACCACAATTTTCAGAAAAGGCCTTGTTGTTTTTCAATTTGTACTATCTGTAATACTAATAACCGGCACCATCATTATTTCAAAGCAGATGAATTACATCCAGTCGAAAAACCTGGGGTATGACCGCGAAAACTTAGTTTATATCCCTTTGGAAGGTGATCTTATCCCCAAATATGGCGTATTTAAACAGGAAGCGCTTCGCATACTGCATTAACAACAGAACACATCACAAGGAGCAGCCAGGCAACCCAAAGCGGAAAGGTATCAAACAATTTGTAATCGGCGGTAAACTTAGCAGCAGGGAATTCGATGAGCCGGAAAGTTACTACAAACGATGCTTGTACAACTATCACAAAGAAAATGGCCGCTGCCATGCCCCATTTCCAGGTCGAAGGGCTTAAACGTGTTGAACGGAACCAGGCTTTCCTGCATTCCGCGAGGCGGCTGCTCCCCCAGCTGCCGCTGAAGAACTTCCAGAAGGCCCATAAAACAAATAACCCGGGTAAAACCACCCAGGCAAACGGGAAGCGCGAAATCAATCCACCCCAGGTAAATACGCCAACACCGCTTACAAATAAGCCTGATAACACTGCCCTTACAACTAAAGGCAAACGGCGCCACATACTGTATATGGAACCGGACATAGTAAATTTTTTCATAACAAAAGTTTTTTTGAAACAAAGATGCGTTCACGGCCAAGGCAAGTCGACCGGATGCGTAAAGTCGAACCAATTTAATTGGTTCGACTTTTTGCATTCAGCAAGCCGAACGGCTTACCGTTCCTGTTTTTGCCTGAATTCCGTGGGGGTTATGCCGGTGTATTTTTTAAACAATGTATTGAAGGAAGATTTGGAATTGAAGCCAACCTTATATAAAACTTCAAGAACGGTAATTTTTTTGTCTTTGGGGTTTGTTAACAGTCTTGTAGCCTCATCAATACGAAAATGATTGATGAAATCAAAAAAGGTTTGTTGCCTTATTTCGTTAATGGCCTGCGAAAGGATCCGCGGCTTAAGGGAAAGCCGCGAGGCCAGCTGATCTAAGGTTAGCTCGGGTTCAAGGTATGGTTTATTGCTTTCCATAAATTGCAAAAGGGTTTGCACTATTTTCTCTTTTTCGCTCCTCGCTTTCGCATCAATATTCGTTTTCGGTAAGGCAGCAGACCTGTCCGATAAATAGCTCCGGTCGGCAAACGAAAGAAAATACGAATGCCTGAGCGCCCGCATCAGCACGCGTACCACGAAAACAAGCACAGCCAGTATCACCAGGTTAAAAGCGACTAAAAAATATTTTGCAAAAGGCGTTTGGGCAAGCACTCCGTTAAGCGTGGTGATCACCATGATCAATATGAAAAAGATAATGGTGGAATAAAGCCAGGATACATCGGTTTGTTTTGGGTTCGAAAAAAGCTGGTTTGCGGTATTTTTATAAACGGAAACTAGTCGAAGCGAAGCGATGGCATAAAAAAGAAACTGGATAAAAATAAACCCGGTAACAACAGAAACCGCCGCGGGTACCCGGTGCCCCGATAAACCATGCAAAAATGTTTCCTTTACCTCGTACGGCTGGGACAAGTAGTAAAATTCGGTCGCGATAAAGAAAATTAGAAAGGGTAAAAAATGCAGCAGGCTTTTTAAATCGAGGGAAAAGTTTTTATAGATAACAGCCCGGGTATAAAAATACAGCAGCGGCCCGAATACCAAAGGAAGGCAGTTGCCCAAACCGGCAAAATTTGGACGGGTGAAATAGATGCCGGTATTCAGCAAAAAAACGTCCAGCAAGTTGAGGCAGATCGATAAAAAGAAAAGACCCAGCAAGTTATTGCCCACCTGTTTTTCCTTTTGTTGTGTAAATAAAAAAAAGCTAAGGAACAGCAGCTGGAAAATAATGAGAATGAAAAGGATGTTGGTTAAGTTAAAAGTCATAAATAATTGCTCAAACTAATATATAGCATCGCAGCCAAATACCCAATATAAAAATCATTCAATAAAAGCAGGTTTATATCTTATTTTAGCCTTCGTTTTCGTACCAGTAAACCCTTTTTAAATTTTATCCGCCTCTAATGAAAAAAAGTTTTTCCTTAGCAATTCTGTTGCTTGTTTCTCAACTAATATGCTTCGGCCAGGGCAAGTCAGTTTATCAAAACCGGCTTGACGATGCAGACGCCTTTTATTTTACCCCGGCAAACTTTAAAATAACAGCCGATGGAAAAACTGATGTATCCGATGCGCTGCAGCAAGCCATTGCAGATGTAAAAACAAAACACAATTTCGGTATCCTTTTTATCCCGGAAGGGAAATACCTGATCTCAAAAACCATATTTATACCACAGGCCATACGGCTGATAGGTTACGGCAAAACCCGGCCTGAAATTATACTGGCAAAAAATTCTCCCGGCTTTCAAACAGCAGATTCTACAGATAAGGGTAAGGCAAAATATATGTTCTGGTTTGTAAGCAGCCTTTCCAAACCCGGCGAAGGGGTGCATGATGCCGGGGCCGGTACTTTTTACAGCGCATTGAGCAATATTAATCTAAAAATAGAAGACGGCAACCCGAGCGCGGTTGCTTTGCGGGCGCATTTTGCGCAACATAGTTTTATAGCACATGCCGATATCTATATCGGCAAAGGTAAGGCCGGTTTATTTGATGTAGGCAACGCGATGGAAGATGTGCGTTTTTTCGGTGGCCAGTACGGAATTTACACCACCAAGCCTTCGCCCGGCTGGCAGTTTATGATGGTGGATACCTATTTTGAAGGACAGCGCGAAGCCGCCATCAAAACGCAGGAAGGTGGGTTAACCATCGTAAGGCTGCAGGCTAAAAATGTACCGACAGTGATCAGTATTAATCCCAATTATCATGAAAAACTGTTTATGGAAAATTGCCGGTTTGATAAGGTGAGCGGCCCGGCCATAATTATCAGCAATGAGGATAATGCTGTGAACCAGGTCAGCCTGCGCAATATTGATTGCCGCGATGTGCCGATACTGGCAAGCTACCGCAGAACGGCAAAGCAAACGCCCGGCGCCGGCGCAATGTATAAGGTTAAAAATTTTATTTACGGCTTGCAGATGGATAGTTTGAACGCCGATCCTGTTTATAAAACCATACAGGATATAATGCCGCTGACCGTTTTCCCTGAACCGGCCAAAAAGGACATCCCCGAACTACCAGCTATGAATACCTGGGTAAATATTAAAACGCTGGGTGCAATTGGAGATGATACGACCGACAATACCAAGGTCATCCAAAATGCCATTGATAAATACCAAACTATTTATTTCCCGCAAGGATGGTATCGCGTAAGCGAAACTATAAAGCTAAAACCAAACACGGTGCTAATCGGCCTCAATCCTATCGCCACGCAGTTAATAATAGCCAATAACAGTCCCGCTTTTGGCGGCTTCGGCGGGCCCAAAGCTTTGCTGGAAAGCGATAAGGGCGGTGCAAATATTGTAACCGGCATCGGCCTTTCCACCAACGCGGATAACCCACGGGCGGTGGCTTGTAAATGGATGTCGGGCGAAAACTCTTATTTAAATGATGTGAAATTTATAGGCGGGCACGGAGGCATGCAAAAGCCCGGAACCGCGCCCAAACCGGGCATTTACAGCCGCGGAACCGACCCATCGTGGGATACGCAATACTGGAGCCTCTGGATTACCGATGGCGGCGGCGGTACTTTTTTTAACATCTGGACGGCTAATACTTTTGCAACAACCGGCGCTTATGTGTCCAATACCTCAACGCCCAGCCATATTTATGCCCTATCAGTTGAGCATCATGTCCGCAACGAGATAAGGTTTAATAATGTGGCCAATTTTAATGTTTATGCGCTGCAACTGGAAGAGGAGAGCCGCGAGGGCACCGAATGCCAGCCGATGGAGCTGGAGAATTGTCACGATATGGTTTTTGCGAACCTGTACATGTTCAGGGTGATACGGTTGATAAAACCCTACCCCTATTCCATCCGCAGCTGGGGGAATAAGAACATCGAATTTTTAAATGTGCACAATTACAGCCAGATAAAATATACCACTACTAATCCCCTTTATGATGTGAACAGCGATACCGAAGTGCGGCCATGGGAATTTGCGCGGTTGTTTATTGGCGATAAAGCTGCAGCTAATCCCGAACCATCAAAAGGGCAAACCGCCAGGTTGGCAACCGGTTTTGAATTTGCGGAAGGGTCGTGTTCGGATAGCAAGGGAAATATTTATTTCTGCGAACAGCGCATGAAACGCATTTATAAATGGGACGCCGCAAACCGCAGCATAAGCCTTTTGGCCGATTACCATTGGGAACCCTTGTCTTTGGCCTGCGATAAAAACGATAACTTGCTGATTGTTTTTAAATACCTGCCCAAACCCCGCTATCTTGTGAACGGCAAGCCCGAAGAATTTAAAAATCCACCCGATGCTGGCGGTACCTCTTTCAGCGGCTGGGGGAATTCAGGTTTTGGCACATTGGTTTATTCGGTCGACCCAAACAACCCCGATGAGACTATCCAATTATTGAAAAAAGCGCCAATGGGATCAATCAACCCGGTTTACAAAGCCCTTTATCCGGCGCACCGCTGGCGCGATTACCACGATTTCAACACCATAGCCGTAGCCCGCGACCAGGAATGCTGGGTTGCCCCGGACGGCGTAACTATTATCCCCATAGCCTATGACCTTGCCCGTTCAACCGCCCTGGCGACCGCTTGGCCCGGCAAGCCTGCCTACATGGCTGATGAATATGATAAACGCGCAGTAAGCGTGGATGTTGACCAGCAAGGCTATATCTCCAACCTTAAATACTTTGCCGAGCGTGGCGAATTTGCTTCCACAACAGATGCACAAGGCAACGTTTATATCGCAGACGGGCAGGTCTACGTTTATGACAGCACCGGAAAGCAAATAAAAATAATTAAAGTGCCCGAAAGGCCTACTTCAATTGTGTTTGGCGGCAAGGATGGGAAAACGCTTTTTGTTACAGGGCATGGTGGGTTGTATGAAGTGGGGGAATGATTAATGAATTTATAATCTAAACTAAGGCCTGATGATAAAAAAAATATTTGCTGCTTTATTTTTAGTTATTGTTTTAAATTATACAGTTAAATCGCAAAACTTCAATACAGCCAAATTAGATAGTTTTTTTAGCGCACTAACCACGCACAATAAAAATATGGGCAGTCTTGCTATTTCAAGCAATGGCATTGTGGTCTATCAAAAGGCTATTGGCTACAGCCAGGTTAATGGTGAAGCAAAAACAGCAGCAACCATTAAGACCAAATATCGCATCGGCTCTATCAGCAAAATGTTTACAGCTGTGATGGTTTTTCAACTGATAGAGGAAGGAAAACTGAGCCTTAAAACAACTTTAGCTACCTGGTACCCCCAATTACCTAATGCAGCTAAAATAACTATCAGCGAGATGTTAGATCACCGGAGCGGGTTACATAATTTTACTAACGATACGTTATACGCATCATACGAGACGAAACCACAGTCTGAGGATGCTATGATAAGTATAATGGAAAAACAGAAACCTGACTTTGAACCAGACACTAAGGCCGATTACAGCAATACAAATTTTGTTTTGCTGGGCTATATTGTAGAAAAGATTACAGGGAAACCTTATAACGAAGAGTTGAAAAAACGTATCGCATCAAAAATAGGGTTAACAGATACTTATTATGGCGGCAAAATAAACCCGACAAATAACGAAGCTTATTCTTATTCGTACCAGGGCCAATGGAAACAGGAACCCGAGACGGATATGAGCATTCCCGGCGGGGCTGGCGCTATAGTTTCAACGCCAACCGACCTGGTTAAATTTATTGAAGCCTTATTTGGAGGCAAACTTATCAGCCAGAATAGTTTGAACCAAATGAAAACCATGAAGGATAATTATGGCATGGCAATGTTTGAAATGCCGTTTGATGAAAAAAAATCATACGCTCATAGTGGAGCAATTGACAGCTTCTCCTCAATGCTTGCTTATTTCCCGGAGGAGAAGCTGGCTATTTCATATATCTCAAATGGGGTAGTTTATTCAACCGATGATGTAATAAACGCTGCTTTAAGTATTTATTTTAACAAGCCTTTTAGCATTCCTGAATTTAAAACGATTACGTTAAAAACAACTGACCTGGATAAGTATCTTGGTAATTATAAAAGCACTCAGCTGCCGCTAAAAATTACGGTCATTAAAAACAATACAACTTTAATTGTCCATGCTACGGGGCACAGACCAATGGCGTTGGAAGCGGTAGGCGATGATAAGTTTTCGGATGCGCAGGCGGCTTTAACAATACAGTTTGATCCAGGTATCGGTGAGTTTACTGTATTCCAGGGTGGTAAAACTTATTTATTTACAAAAATTAAATAAATTTGAGACGCAAGGGCAACCCTGTCCCGGCAATCAATGTGTCTCTTATTTCCCCGCTGCCCAAAATATCGCATTCCTTACCAGTCTGCTATAATTATCATCCTTAAACAGCTCGGGGAAATGGCCCATGGCGATGTACAGGTTGCGGGCTTTGTAGCGGTCGTTTGTCCATATAACGGGGTGGTCGCCCATTTTTTTAGGTTTTGGGGGATCGTAGGTTGATTCATCTATGCTGGCCAATACATGCACGGTTGAGCGCGGACTTCTGTCGTACAGGTACCATTCGTCCTTTGTAGTAAAGGATGGAGCTACGCCCTTCATTACCGGGTGGGTTCTATCCTCAACCGTAAGCAGGGCTGATGTGCCGCCCGGCAAATAATCGGCAAACATAATACCTCCCATAAAATTGGAGTACCATTGCCACATAGGGTAACCATCAAACACGCCGAGCAAGGTGGGATGATGGAAACCGATCCAGCCGCCTTTGCCATTTTCTATATAATCTTCAAACGCTTCCTGCGCTTCTTTGCTCCAGGGGTAGGGCGGGTAATTTAGCTGGATGAACAATTGGTAATTTGCTAAATAGGTTTTGGTAATCGGTTTGGTATCGGTGATATAATCAATGGTAAAATTGCTGTCGGCTGCCAGTTTATTGAGCCATATTTTTGCAGCTGCGGTAAAAAGGACATGGCCGCCGCCAATTTCGGCGATGGCTAACGCTTTGAAGCGGGGTAGGGTGTTTTGCGCCGTTGCGGTGAAATTTATAAGGGTAAATAATCCACAATATAAGAGTAATAGTCGTTTTCTCATAGTTGTTTAAAGTTGATATTAGCGTATAGACAATACTTGCGTCTCGGACCTAAATGTCGTGATTATTCCTAAATTTCATCATCCATACCGAGTGATCAGAGACGCAAGTATTGCGTCTCTACGGGTTGTTATTTTTTTATCTATATTTATTGCTACCCCACAACACCCTTAATATCCTATAATATTAAGCATTTGAACTAAATTAATATCTTTAAAATTATGTTGAAGAAAATATTTTGCGCCTGCTTTATCCTGCTGCCTTTTATTGGCATTGCCCAAAACAATACCGGGATACCTATCCCGATGAAAAAAGGCATTGTTTATTACGATAAAAGTTTCCCGGTAGCCGGCGGATTCATAAAGCAGGAATTTACAAAAGGTGCAACAGCATGGTTGAAAAAGACCTTTCCAAATGATGCAGCGCTTGTTCGTATGGGATGGGCAGGTATTACTTCCGAAGGTATCTTTAAGATCAAAACCAGCGCCGCAGGAAATTATTACCTGTTGAAATTTAAATTAGAGATCGCTTCAAACGACAGCGGTTATACCATAAGGGCCTATAATTTCTATGAGAATTCCAATGTAAAGGGAAAAACACACGAGTATTCAAAAATCGAATACCGCTGGTGGGATTACAGGCAGGGTAAACCATGGTCGGCGGATGATAAGCCGCTTTTCGAAGGACTGGATTCAAATATGACGGCAATGTTTTCCTCATTTCAATCATATCCCTTAATTTTAAAGGCAGCCAGGTCAGCGCATACACCAAAATTTAAAGTGCTCGCATTTTTTTCAACCAATGTGGAAACCGATCATGTCGATTTTGCCTGGGATGCCATCAGGTTTTATAAAAATATGGCTGACCGAAACGGCTTTGCATTTGATACCACCTCTAATTGGGAAAACCTGAATGATGCCAATTTAAAAGGCTACAAAGTAATGATCTGGCTAAACGAGTTCCCGCATAATGAAGCGGAAAGGCGGTCGTTTGAAAAATTTATGAATAACGGCGGCCGGTGGCTTGGCTTCCATGTGTCGGGCTATAATGATAAGGATACCCATTGGCCCTGGTTTGTAAATTTTATGGGCGGCGCTGTTTTTTATAACAACAACTGGCCGCCGCTGCCCGCCAAAATGATTGTGGATGACAACAAAAATCCCATAACCAAACATCTCCCAAAACAATATACCGCGCCGATAAATGAGTGGTACGGCTGGAAACCCAACCCCCGCGATAACAAGAATGTGAAGGTTTTAGTCACCCTCAACCCCTCAAATTACCCGCTGGGCAAAAAGGACGTGATAAAAAACGGGGACATCCCGGTAGTGTGGAGCAATACCAAATACAAAATGGTGTATATGAACATGGGCCACGGCGATAAAAATTTTGAATCGCCCGTCCAAAATAAGATGTTTGAGGATGCTGTTTTATGGCTGGGGGAGTAATTTGAAGGCGGAAGTCGGAAGTCCGAAGTCGGAAGTAAAAAGAGACAAATCCGACTTAATTCTTGCTAGTTATAACGACTATATCTTGTCCACTTAAGCGTTGTTTGCCAGGTGCTGCTTTTGTGCCATGATCAACATAGCTGGCGGTGAGCAAGTAAATTCCATTTGGTTTTGAAGTGGTGAGTGCTTTTATACGAAACGACCCTTCAGTGCCGATATAATAATTCACATCGGCATCGGTCGCATGTTTTAACATCCATTGCACGGTAGTTTTTATTTCCTGGGATGTTAATTCAGGATGTGTCGGCATTTTTTCTTTCCCCCAGGTGCCTGTTGAACCCTCTTTGATGTGTTTTATAAGGGTATCGACATTGGGTTTGGTAGCCGGATATTTTTTGCTGATCTCGTAAAATGATGGCCCAATGGACTTGCCGTTAAAATTGTGGCAGTTAAAGCAATTTGACGTCCGCATGATAGCGATCCCGGGGGCATCGGGCCGGCTGCCCTGGTGCATTATGGCAGATAATTTCGATTTATCTTTTATATGCCTTACTTCCAGCAAAACTTCTTTTACGTTTATCTCGTCGTATTTTGAATTACCGTCTTCTTTATCGGCTACGCTGATGGAATAATTAACCGGTGTATCAAAATCAAATGTGCTATTGGTTTTTGGGGTGATGATCTTTACGATGGGCGGTTGGTTTTCTTGTTGTGTTTTTTTAAAAAGATTGTCAAAATTTATGAAAGTATATAAAAGAAATACGGCGACAATGTTGAGGTATATAAACTTGGGTCTATGTTTCATATTTGCTTTGACTAAATCCGAAATCGAAATTCCGAAACGGCGAAGCCATCTTTAGCTCCTTAAAAAAACAGACAATAGCGAAAAATCCGAAATTATAAAAGCTTCCCGATCTCCCTCGCCACCCTTTGCGCCGAGCGTATACACGATTCCATGCCACGGCTCATATTATCGGCATAAGTACCGGCGAAATATATCCTTCCTTCGGGCATCATTATCTGCGGCCAGAATTTATGCATTTCGCCTATCGCAAAAGGTTCCATTTCACAGGCCGGGGCAAATTTATCGGTGGTCCAGTCTTTGGTTAGGGCTTGTTCAATGGTATCGTGCTTGCCGGGGTAAACTTCCCTGAAAGCGGCCAGCACCCTTTGCGGGGAAAGCCCGCCGGGGCCATAGGCTTTTAAAATAACACGGGTGGTGTCCACCTGGTTTGTCTCCAGCCATATCGAAGAAATATCCGGGTGCTCAAATTCCATGTTGATGCTTTTAAACCCATCATCCAGCCAAAACTTCGAGCTGGCCTCAAATACATAAAACGGGTGCGAAGAATAGCCCAGGTTATCCACCACGTATTGCTTTTCGGGCGATAATGCGGGGCTTAGCGGTATATTTTTGAATACCGGCAGTGTAATGCAGTTAACCAGCACATCAGCGCTCATTTGCTTTTCTTCGTCTGTGCCGTAGGCTTTATACGTAACGGTAACCCCGTTACTATCGTGTTTAATGGCGGTTATGGGGTGGTTTAATTTTACCCGGTTGCCCAGGCGTTTGGCGAAGGCTATGGGAAGCTGTTCGTTGCCGTCTTTAAGATGGTAAGTATCGCCTTCGGAAACCGGTATTCCCCTGAAATCCATAATGGCTGCTCGCCATAAATGGTAGAGGGCATTGGTATGATGACCTCCTAAAAAGCGAAGCGCGGCCGGGGATGCGCCTTCCTTTTTATAAATATCGGCAATGGGAATTTTATCAAGATCATCATACCCTACCCCAAACGGCTGATAAGGGTCGGTAAATTTGCTGAGATACGGTTTGATAAAAAATGAGCTCAACGCATAAAACGGGTTTTGCGACAGGAATTTAACTTCCCTGTCGTTAAACCCAAAACCGGTGAGCACTGCAGGGTCTTTCAGCATCTCAGCGGTATAAAACTTGCCGCTGATCATTTTCAACTGGTGGCCATCAGTTGCCGCTTCAGAGCCTTCGGCATTGGGATAAGGAATCGCCGTAAGGTTAAATTCGCTCACATAATCAAAAAAACGTTCGTAGCCAGGTTTGGTAATATGATCGGCGCCAAAATCGGCGTACAAACCATCCGATAAGCCATCGCGACCGGTAAATACATGCCCGCCATACCTGCCGGACGCTTCCAAAACAACCACTTCGTGCCCAGCCTTCATTAATTCATATGCACAGCAAAGCCCTGTAATGCCTGCGCCAGCCACTATAATTTTTTTGCCGGAAACGGGTACTAATTTATCGGCGCGACCGGGTTTTAGGCTAACTGGTTCCTTTGCGGACAAAATAGCGGGGGCCAAAGCAGCGCCTGCACCGGCCATCAATGTGCCTTTTATAAATGTTCGTCTTTTTATTTCTTTCATGATCGTTGATGACCAAGGAATGTTTAATTACGCAATATAAATGCTGAAGCTCAAGAAATATTGATTGTAATAATTTTATTTCAAAACCGGTAACGTAAACCAAAATTTGCTTCCCTCTCCGGGCATACTTTCAGCGCCTATGTTCCCATTATGGCTGTTTGTGATAATATCGTAGCTTAGGGAAAGCCCCAGCCCGGTCCCTTCGCCGGTAGGTTTGGTGGTAAAAAATGGCTGCATGATCTTCTCCATTTTAGCTGGCGGAATACCAACCCCGTTATCAGCAACAGTAACTTTAACATGATCGCCGGCAAAAGCAGTGGTAACTGAAACCAGGGGCCGGTAGTCCCCTCCTGCTGCTTTTTGCTGTTGGTGCACGGCATAAAATGCGTTATTGAGCAGGTTTAACAAGACCCTGCCGATATCTTGAGGGATGATGCTGATTTTAGGGATATCCTTATCGAAGTGCGTTTCCAGTTCGGCATTAAAAGTTTTATCCTTAGCCCGTAGACCATGATAGGTGAGGCGAAGGTATTCATCAGCCAAAGTGTTAATATCGGTCAGTTCCTTAGCCCCCGTGCTGGTACGGCTGTGGGCTAGCATTCCCTTCACTATAGCATCGGCCCGCTTTCCGTGGGAGTTGATCTTCTTCATATTAACTTCAATATCCGAAGCTATAAGTATCCCCTCTTCAATATTCCCGGTCTTCAGCTCTGCATTCATTTCTTCGATCAGTTCGGTGTTCACTTCCGAGAAATTATTGATAAAGTTTAGCGGGTTTTGTATCTCGTGCGCTATCCCTGCTGTAAGCTCGCCAAGCGACGCCATTTTTTCAGCCTGTATCAACTGGCGCTGGGCAGATTTTAAACTTTCAAGCGATGTACTCAGTTCAATCGTCCGTTCCGTTACTTTGGCTTCCAATAACACATTTTGTTCTTCAACCAGTTTTAAACGCGCCGTTTCACCTTGCCGGATCGTTGTCAGCAGCCGGTCGAGCAGTATCCATAAAAACGCCGCAACCATACAACACATGGCCGCGATAAATAATTTGTCAGGGCCAAAAATCCGAATCCCGAAACGCGCAAAAAGGAAATTGAAAGCTATTGCCAGGACGATAAATAATATGAACGGCATTATTACAATTGTCCTTTGGCGTGAAGCCGTTTTCGTATTGAATAAACATACGACCACAATAACAACAAGCAGTATATAATAAATTCCCAAAACCCACAATGACAAAACCACCGTGATTTGAAAGAAATTGAGCACTTGCGCCATAGTAGCGAGGGCATTCAGTGCGGTCATCCATTTGCTCAATCGCGGGAAGTGAAGATAAAATTCAAAGAACCGGTTTATTAAATGCCACAAAAAAAATGTAAACAGGCATAAAAGTAAAAGATGGGTGTACTTGAAATACGGCCAGTCGCCAAAAAAAATGTCGTTTATTTCGGGCAGCCACCACATAAAGCCAAGCACCAATACAACTATCGCGAAGTACAGGTACAGCCTGTCCTTTACAAGGAAATAAAATATCAGGTTAATAACGGCCGCCAAAACCATAAAACCAAACAGGAATGAATATTTAACAGCGCCAAAAAAATGTTCACCTGTTTTAATATAATTTACTTTTACAAAAGGGTCGTAAAACCCGATAGAGATGCCGATGCTTTTCGGGCCGGCAGGCTCCAGGCTAACTTTTGTATGCTCATAAAAAACTGCTTCCTGTCCCGGGATCAATTCGTAATAAACATACATTTCGTCTTTGAAACCGTCGCGGTGTTTATAATCAACCTGCCAGCCCGAGGTTTGCTTCTTCCATTTCCCGCCGTGAAGCTGCATATAAAAATCAGTTCTTGGCGCTCTCGCAGGAATAACAATGCGCACGGATCTATCTGTCACATTGCGGAGATCAAAACGCTGCCAGTAAAATTTAACACGTTTATTAAGCCCGGTTTTATCCGTATTATTTTGATGAAATTTTCCGCTAAGGGGCATAGCGCTTACATCATCAATAGTTAATTTCCCTGTTGTGTCTTCGAGCAGCTGCGCGTATGGCCAGTTTAATTTCTGAGTAAGTGATGTATCAACTTTTACCTCGTAAACCTCCGGCAGGTGCGATTGCGCATAGACCGGGCAGATATACAGGATAGCTGTAAGTACCGTTAACAGGAAAAATTTAGGCATTGGCGTTTAATAATGTACTAATATACATTTTATTCGCCTTTGCAGATGTAACTTGCGTTAGGTGATAAAGTTACAAATGTCCCTTATGTTCACCGAGATACTGATGCAACTGCGCCCCGGCGAGTAAAAATGCACCCGTGCCATAAACCTCATTGCTTTGTTCGGTTACCTTGTCAGGACTACCCCCTATGGGCTGCACGTAGCCCAGCATGCCATCCGGCTGAACGGAAGTAACAAGCGCCACCCATGCCTTTTTTGCAACCGGCAGAAATTGCGATTTATTTAAAATTCCATGATTTATCCCCCATAAAATAGCGTAGCAATAAAAACCGGTCCCGCTGGTTTCTTTAATGGGGTAACTTTCCGGGTCGAGCAGGGAGGCGTGCCAGCTGCCATCGGGTTGCTGCAACGCCGCGATCTTCGTCGCCATGTCTTTAAATTGGCCGACAAATTTTTGCCTTCCGGGATAATCAGCGGGCATGTTTTCTAACACCCTGGCCAGCCCCGCCAGCACCCAGCCATTTCCCCGCGACCAGAATACCTTTTCGCCGTTTTTCTCTTTTTTGTTTAGATAGCTCCCGTCCCGTGAATACAGGTGCGCCTGCGGGTCATACAAATAATCCGTTGTTTTTTTCCAGAGTACAACCGCTTTATTTAAATATTTCAGGTCGCCTGTTGCTGTTGATAAATAGGCAAGCGCGGTAGGCCCCATAAACAAAGCATCGCACCAGGCCCATTCACGCTGTTGTATATTATTTTTCCACTCCAGCGATTCATTAAAAGGCAGCCCCACAATGCTATCGGCCTGTTGTTTAAACGGCCCTATCATTTTTGGCTCCTTATACTTCATGTACAGCAACGAATAGGTTTGCCCTACACAATAATCATCCGCGAGCAGGCGGTTGCTGCCGGTATTCCAATTCACATCGTTACCGATGGCAATCAGCGCCTGGTGATATTTTTCGTCACCGGTCGTTTGGCCAAGTGCAAACAACCCGGTGTATAATGCGCCGTTTGTCCAGTCTGTCTTTTTATGTTTAAAGCCATCTGTTTTCCACGATTGCAATTGCCAGTCGCCAACGCTCTTCATAACTTTTAGAACGGCGGAGGGGGTAAAGATGGTGTCTTTTGCTACAGATTTTTTGCCAATATCAGAAGCTTTTGCTGCAACGGTTAATACCAATAATAGTACTAGCATTGAAATTTTACCTCGCTGGATGTATTTCATTATAAAAATAATTTTGATGGTGTAAGAATCTCTATTTTTTCTTGACCTTTTATAGCCAATTGTTTGGTTTGGCGATTAAAAGCAATTTGGGGAAATTTTAACGTATCATTTCCTATTATACTTGAGTTTTGTTCGCCGCTAAAAACAGACTCGTCTTCATCCATTATTTCACCGGTCTTTATATTTATTATTTTCGGAAATTTAAAAGTATCCCAGGCAAACTTATCATTTATGGAATACAAATTCCCGAATTCTCCTTTTACTTTTACAGGACTAGCTACTTCATTTGACCCTATATCCCAAATAGCTATATGCCTTAGGGGAAGATTGGGGTTATCCTCGTCGAAAGTCTCATCCGATGTGCCAATAAGAATTTTTGAGTCATCTACAAAACTTGCAGTACAAACCTCAACGCCCATATTGGGAGTTAAAGTTGAATTATCAAGGAGCAAGGGATTTTTAATACAATCAATTACATTAAAAACTTCAACAACATTTAAGGGATGCCACACCCAACCCTTACTTATTAAAAATGTATTAGTTGTGTTTATTTCTAACCTGGAATGAAAAACATCAGACGGGTTTCTATCGGAAATATCTGTTACAAGTTCGCCAGTTTCAACATTTTCAAAATCAAGCCTGTTGTATGCCAATGGACAATGTATTAAATAAGTTGTACCCTTAATTGTTACAAATGCGGCCGGATATTCATACGCGTTGGCGCAATAATGCGATCTATTGATTTCTCTCATCAGTTCACCCCTTTTTAGTAATAATCCCTTAGTGCCAAGCTTCTGATTTATGAAGGTATATTGTCCGTCCGACGAGACAATTGAATCATCAAAATTAAATGCATAGTATTGCCCAAGTTGCTTTTTCTTTCCATCCAATGAATATAAAACTCCCCCTGCCCAATCTACAATTGCGTCATTTAACCAGCAGATTGTTTTTAAAAAACCCGCTGTTATTGTTTTTCTTTCCATTTAGGCTATTGGTTTATAACGATCATACTAATATATCATATAATTGTGCTTCAAATTAACTTAATAAAAATATATCGGCAATAGGTAAGTCATGCAACTTCCCCATAAAAAATCTACATTTAACCATGGAAAAAAACAAACCAGCCAGGCGCGATTTTATAAAACTTTCGGCATTGGCTTTAGGCGGCCTTACCGTTGCGCCATTGGCCGGTATAGCGCAAAAAACCGCTAAACTAATTACTATTAAACCGACCGATAAGAAACTACGTATAGTTTGCGTTGGCGCCCACCCCGGCGACCCAGAATTCGGCTGCGGCGGCACTATGGCGAAATACAGCGCCGCAGGGCACGAAGTAACCTTTTTATACCTCACCAGGGGCGAGGCAAGCGACCCCGCCAAAACTCGCGCGGAAATGGCGGCATTGCGTACCAAAGAAGCAGAAACTGCCTGCAAAATATTAAATGCAAGCCCCCAATTTGCAGGGCAGATAGATGGCGATTCGATTTTGGACAAAGAGTGGAATGAAAAAATGACCAATCTTATTCAGGCAGCAAAGCCGGATATTGTGTTTACCCAATGGCCGCTTGATTCGCATCCTGACCACCAGGTAACCGGCGAACTGGCCTTAACCGCCTGGGTCCGGTCAGGCCGGGCCTTCGACCTTTATTTTTACGAAGTAAATACCGGCGTTGAAACGATGGCCTTTACGCCGACCGATTACGTGGACATAACCGCTGAACATGAAAAGAAAAAGGAAGCCATGTTTGCCCATAAAACCCAGGACCCGGTAAATACCTATAACGACTACTTTAAACCGCTGGAAGAATTCAGAGGGTTAGAAGCCGGCGTTAAAATGGCCGAGGCGTTTATTCATTTTAAAACGACGAATGGAAGGGCGGGGATTATTGGGTTGTGATGATCATTTACCGATGTAACCGCCACATTTACCGACTATTTTAAATATCTGGCGGGCTTACGCTTTTTAAAGCCTATGTTGTTTTATAATATTGATAAAAATTAAGATCATGACAAACACAGCAACACCACCTTTTGAAGGCAACCCGGCGGATTATGTTAATTCAACCGTGGTATTCGGCGAAATAAAGAACACCGTCATTTCAAAGGATTTTAAAGGCGGCCGAATAGCCAGCCTGTTTGGCGCTACCAAACTGGATTTCACCAATGCCGATATAAACGGCGTTGTTGTCTTAGATATATCCCAGGCATTCAGCGAAACTAAAATAAGGGTTCCGCGCGATTGGCGCGTTGAAGCTGATCAAACACTGTTGCTTGCCACTATCGAAGATAAAAGGATAGATGTAGCTCAAAATATCAATGCCAGCAAAGTGTTAATTTTAACCGGGACATCTTTATTTGGCGTTATTTCTATAAAAAACAGTTTATAATAACACTTAGCTTCTAACACCCGGTTGGTGCATATAAAAAGCGGATAGCCTTTCAGCATCCGCTTCGTATTTCAGCTCATATTTAAATATAACCGGCCTCTTACTGCTCCTTCACATAACTCAGCATCCACTGAATGCCGAACTTGTCGGTCACCATGCCAAAAAAAGCGCCCCAAAACTGGTGGCCCAATGGCATCATCACAATACCACCTTCCGACAGCTCATTAAAAAGCCTGGTGTTTTCTTCTTCGCTGCTGGTATCCAATGTTACCATAAAATTATTGCCTGCATTTGTTGGTGGCATGTGCGCGGGTATGTCCATGCCCATTATTGAAGAGTCGCCAATGGGCAGTTGGACATATAGGATCTTTTCGGCCTGGTCCGGCGGCATGGGATGATCCCCGGGAATGTCTTTCATCCGCGAAAGTGTGGTGAACTCTCCCCCGAATACCGATTTGTAAAAATTAAATGCGGCCTCCGTATTGCCGTTAAACATGATGGTAATATTGCTCGATTTCATTTTTTAATTGATTAGTTTCAACAAATATACCTGAATGGCCGGGATTTGAGGAGGTGAGTTCAAGCCTTTTTAAGGGGTGTTTTATGACAAAAAATTTAGGCGCTGAAATAAATCATCTTGTTTCTATATTTGCCAGCTATGAGTCATCCTGCTAACCAGGTAAAAGCCGCTTTCACTATTTCAAGGTTCAGTTTACTTGCCACGCTCAGAAGCCCTACTTCTATCGTTTTCTCGCTGCTGTTTCCCATAATTTTTATTTTGGTGTTCGGGTCGATAGTGCCTAACAAGGCCCCGGCAATGAAGTTGGCCATAGCCCAGGGCTGCGATACTTCAAATTTGGCATTTGATGCCATAAAAAAAATCCCGGCGATAAGCCTGCAGCGGGGATTGTCGGCGGCTGAACAAGCGGAGGATTTAAAAAAAGGCCGCATCGTTGCTATTCTCGATATTACGCCCGCTAAAAATGCATCCCCTGTACCTCATTATACAATTCACCTGCGTGCGGCGGCTTCGTCAGCAGAGAGCATCGGGTTGCTTGAAGTCGTGCTTAACGATGCTATCGGGAAGATCAACCAAAAAGTATTTCCAGGCAATTTATCTATAGCCGCCATCGACATAACAAAAGCGCCCGGCCGCGTCTACCGGTCAATCGATTTCATCCTGCCCGGACAACTGGGTTTTTCGCTGCTCATGGCTGGGGTGTACGGTTCGTCGTTCCTGTTGTTTGGCCTCCGCAAAGAACTTGTACTAAAGCGGCTAAGGGCCACGCCTGTAAGGCGCGGTTCCATTATAGCCGGGGAGATGCTGAGCCGGCTATTTTTTCATGTTATCAGCTTTATTATTATGGTAGCCATCGGTTATTTTGTTTTTCAGTTTACACTGGTAAATGGCATAGCGACATTCTTTGAAATGCTGGTTTTTTCCCTGTTCGGGATATGCATTTTTATGGGGATCGGGTTTATTATCAGCGGTGTGGTGCAAAACGAAAACTCCATAGCCCCAATTGCCAATACCGTAGTACTGCCTCAAATTTTACTATGCGGCTTATTTTTCCCGACAGAAAACTACCCCCATTTATTACAACAATTCTGCGGCCTGCTGCCCCTTACCTGCTTTGTGGATGGTCTCCGGAAAATCGCTTTCGAAGGCGTTCATATCTGGCAAATGCCATTAACTATTGGCGGGCTTGTGATCTGGACGCTCATTATTGGGCCAATTGCTGTAAAATCTTTTAGTTGGGAGTAGTAGGGGACCATAGTCGATGGACCATAGACCGTGGCAAAACGGTTTCAAACCGAAATTACTGCAGGCTGTCAATGTGCATTAATCAGCCCGGCAGCAGGAATAAATACCTCATTTCGAAGCCGTAAACAGCGTCCACGGATACGCTTTCATATCCCTCAAATATTTCCCCTGGGTTTTTACAAACTCCGGGTGCTTTTTAAGAAATGGACGCGCAAGGAAATCAGCGCCGCCCGGGTGGCCCATGTGCGCCCATATCTGCATTTTATTTGCCATATCCGACGTGGTGACTTTCCCTTGTACGGCGCCCATCGGGAAAAACGGCGGTAAACTGTATTCTTTGCTCGCTATCGGGTCTTCTTCCAGGTGCCCGTCGATCACACAGCGGTTAAGGGCACTTTTCTTGTCAATTGCGTCATAGGTATCCCCTTCAATAATTTTCCCGAGGCTGTCGTTGAGCTTGCCCCGGTTTTCAACCATAACCAATTGTTCCATTCGGAGCTTGCGCGCGTTTGATGATATGGTTTTGTTGTTTACATCAAAGTTTGTTTCTTCTTTGATCAGTTTTGGATTGCTCGGGAAATTTGAGCCAATGAAAACAGTATCTTTCGACCGGTACACTTTATAATCCTTAAGCCCGAGCTCAAGTTTGGCCACTTCGCTGGTTTTGGTGTCGCCGATCAGCCAGTCGTTGGCGTAGCCGCCGTTGTTATCGGTGGTCATTATCCTGACGGCATCATCAATGCTGTTGCTGTATTGCGCCGCCTTTCGGGCTCGCACAAACTCGGGCGTACGCGTAGTGTCGAAACCATGAAAGCCGGTAATGGTAGTTTCTGTGATCAGGATACCGTTTTTGTTGATCACAAAATCATCGCCGCTATGGATAAAACCGGGGCCTGTGTCCATCAATATCGGGTTACCCTTATCCGGTTTAATGTCCGCAATAATGTTCCACCGTTCGCCTATGATATAGTCCGTCCAGTCGTTATGGGCCATCACTATTTTATCGTCTTTTGTAAAACTGCCTGTGGCCATAAAGGCGCTGCATTTGCCGGGCGCTTTATTATCACCGCTGCCGGTCTTTGTTTTATTCATTAACTCCGGCACATAGTAGCCGCCCAGTTCGGTAATAGCGTTCAGGGCCGTAAGGTCCAGCGAATCATATTTAAACCCTTTCGCCTGCAGGCCCTCCGCAATGCCTTTCATCTCATCCTGGTATTCTTTGTCTGTTTTTTTCCAGATAAAGCGGGCAGATGCGGCGCGGTAGAAGTCCCAGTTTTTACCGCTGCTCGATGGTAGGTAATATTGCATCAGCTTTATCATGGTGTCAATCTCATTGGCTAACAAATAACCATGCTGAAACCCGATATCAGTTGGCGAACCCGAAAGGTGCACATATATCCAGCCGTTTTTATCTTCGCGTGTTGCTTTGCCGATGCCAGCGTGTTTACAGCTAAACAGCGCGGTGGCGATAAAAACAAAGAGAAAGGTTTTGATGACAAGTTTCATGTGGCTTTTTTTTGATCCTAAAAATAAACTAATTTTATTGATGTTGGATTGTAAAAGATATTTGTCCGTTTGTTATTATCTTTATCTGGAATAACAGTACTCAGCTTTGTTGCCGTATATCCACGTGTAAAATGCATTGCGTCGCCAGGTCCCGGATGTTTGGTATAGGAACCGAAAAAACCAATTTGTAAATAATTTTAAAAAAAGAAAATGGCAAAACTAATTGTTCTTTACCCGCAACCTACAGATGTCGCAAAATTCGAGAAAGACTACGAGGCGCATTTACGGCTGACGCACGAGAAAACAGGCATTCCTCCCGACGCAAAGCCGTACACTGTTACCAGGATGTTGTCGATATCACCGGAATTACCTCCATTTTACCTGATGTTTTCATTGCCATTCAATTCAATGGAGGAATTGCAGGCTGCATTGGCTTCCCCGGCAATGCAGGAATTGGGGGCGGATGCCACACGGATTTCAACCGGCGGGGCTCCGGTCATCATGATCGGTAATGACGCCTAAGTAGATATGAATTTATAGACAAAAGCGTTCACGTTCGCGTTCACTTCGCAACGGCACAGACATTTTTGTTGTCGTGAACGCCTGAAAATCAAATGATTAATTTTTGCGAATATCAAAAATATGCAAAAATAACATTTCGCCGCAACATCCCTGTTCAGTCCCCGCAGGGTCTCTCGAAGAGGACCCTGCGAAGACGGGAATCCGCCAATCATTTCGAACCCGGCAGCGGCAGGTCTGAGTTGGCGCAATCGCGGAAGATCTTCCATTTGCCATCTTCTTTTTTCCAGAGCACAATGTATTTCCCTTTGTCTATCTGTTTACCGTCTTTGGCGGCCATTGTGTATGTTCCTTCTTCTGCCAGGCCGTTTTCGGTACCCCAAAGGTGAAGGGTATTTACGGTCAATTTGCCGATGCCGCTTTTCATCATACCAATCATGGCCGTTTCAATATTTTTTCTGCCATTTATGGCAGGGCCATTTGCGCCCATAAAACTGGCATCGGAGGAATAGCAATTGGCAACTGCGATCGCGTCGCCTTTTACTACGCCGTCCATTACCTGCTGGTTAACGGTGTCGACGGCCTTCCTGGCGGCGACGGTGTCAAAAGCAATCGGGGCGGCGACGCTGTCGCCTGTTTTTGTAGAACCGGTATTGCAGCCGGTTATTGCTGCGCCAACCGCAAGCACGGCAGCGGCTAACAAAGTAATTTTTTTGATCATGATGGGTTTTGATTGGTGAATTTAATGTAAGGTAAAATTAATATTGAGCACAGACGATTGATTAACAAATATTTGTTTTTGGGTAGACGGGTTCTTCTAGAGAAAAGAATAGAGGATTTTTTTAGGATGGATGAGCGAATTCTTAAGTTAATGGGTATATCAAATACATTAAAAAAATGTCCTACCTTGGTGTCTATGAAGCAAAACGTGACGGAGCGACTTAACAATATCGAAAACTGCTATCCGCAGGTGAAATCGGCTGTTGATGGCAAGTTACGGCCCAAAGGGTACCTAGTCATTGACGAGAAATACAGCCCTGAAGTTTTTGGTAATCGTTATGCAACCTGGTCTAACAAGATAGACGCTATACGTTTGATATGGGACGGTAAAGATGACTGGTTTTATTTAAACGCAACCCATACCCCGCCATTTGACTGGAAAGCTAATTGGAAAGTACTAATTTATATACCATACCTTAGAGAGCACGATCTTGAATATGCAAAAAGCATTCCGGGCAAAATAGTGGCAACTTTAGATTGAGTGAAGTGATGCATAATTATGCAGGCAAAGTTATTTCGTCAAAACTCTCCCTTGTCTTTCCTCCCACCCATAATCTTCCCCGCATTCCCGATATATCTTCTGGAACGTTTCGTCACCTAACGCCAGGCCGTAGAAAAAATTAATTGATTGTCAAATATTTAACTCAAAATCATTCATACCCTGGCAATGTACCGAAAAGGCATCGTTGGCAGAAAAAGTGCGCATTATTGCTGCCTGTTGAAAATAAATCTGTAAATTTATAGTAGTTTCGCCTTTAGGGCGTTAATTCTAACCTGGTACTTACCTCAATTCAGAAAATGAAGCTTATTCTAAATAGACGCGCAAAATGTCTGGCCGTTATCTTAATATCCGCTGCGACACTGTTTTCCTGTAAAAAAGCCGAAAAGCTAACCCCGGTTAAAGCCGCGCAGACCACGCCTGCCGACGTATATGTGGCCGGCACCGTTTTGGCCGCAAACGGCAATACGATAGCCGCCTACTGGAAAAACGGCACCCTGGTTAAACTGGGTGATTCGACTATCAATTCTTACGCACATTACATCCTGGTGAGCGGCACTGATATTTATGTGGCCGGCGGCTCGTATACTCCCACTACCCACGACAAAGCGATATATTGGCATAATGGCGTCGCTACTGAACTTAGTGACGGCACCGTCCAGTGCTATATAGCCGGTTTGGCCTTGTCCGGCTCAAGCCTTTACATCGCCGGGAACTTTGATGAACTTAACGGAATTGCATATGCTGTCCATTGGATTAACACGCCAGCTTCGCTCGTGATCGACAGCGCATTGCTCAGCTATGAAACTGGTGTGGCCATGCTTGGCTCCGATGTTTATGTCTCAGGGTTTAGGTTTAAAGAATGGGCAAATAACATGACCGGCGTGCTAGTGAAAAACAACCAGGGAACGACTTTACCGCTTCATACCATGCCCACTGCCGTTGCCACTGGGGGATCGGATGTATATATGAGTGGTGCGCTGTACGCTAACCTGGCATCTTTTAGTTCCGCTGTCGTTTGGAAAAATGGTGTTGCAACACTGCTTGGCGATACAACCACTACCAACCAGTATGCCTCTGCGGTTGCCGTTAGCGGCCCGGATGTTTACCTGGCCGGAAGGAACGGTCTGATCGGCAATAGTCCGTTGCCCCAGGCGGTGTATTGGAAAAACGGAAACATGGTAATTCTGCCTGGCAACAGCTCGACTAGCGGTGCAAACTACATCGCCGTTGCCGGCAATGATGTGTATGTTACAGGTGAAATCAATGGCAGCGCTGGCTATTGGCTCAACGGCGTGCCGGTAAAACTGCCCGGGGCCACCCTGTCGATAGGCATTCAGGTGATTCCAAAATAACGTGAAGTATCGCTAAGGCCCTTACCGTGAATTTGTTTCCTGCCACCCCGGTAAATTGGTCGCCCTACTTCCGCGCTCCCATAATCCTCCCCGCATTCCCCCCATAAACCTTCTTCAGCGTTTCATCGCTCAACGCCAGACCGTACAGCGG
The DNA here is from genome assembly GCA_903864275.1 of uncultured Mucilaginibacter sp. Taxonomy (GTDB): domain Bacteria; phylum Bacteroidota; class Bacteroidia; order Sphingobacteriales; family Sphingobacteriaceae; genus Mucilaginibacter. The sequence goes on along the minus strand of CAIPFE010000039.1, from coordinate 23,938 downwards.
CCAGTGATAGTTAAACAAGTCCTGCTGGTAAAAGTGTTCGTCGGCGGTTTCGAGGATGCGGAAGGTGGTGTGGTACATGTCTGCGGCAGTGCCCATATCGGTGCCATATACCAGCCTGTTGCTGTATTTTTCCATAAATGCATGGGTAAAACGCGGGATGGGGGCAATTTCGCTATAGCGCGCGGCTATATCGGCATACAGGTTTGGGTAGGTATCAAATAGGCGGCCCAGCGCGTTTAAGTTTGAGCAGCAGTTGGCAAAGTGGCAAGCAATAAAAATGGTATTGGTGTTATCGCGCACAGCGTTTTCGAGTGTTTGCACCAGTTGGTCGTGGTTGAGGATGCTTTTTTTTGTTAAGTCAACTTTCCATGTGGCAGCATTCATCAGCCCGTCGTTGGTCGAGTCGGCGTTTAAATACATCCATGCATCCTCGGCCACATGAATGCTCACCGGCATGTGCAGTTCGGCACATTTGGCCAGCAACGGTTTCATGCGCGGGTCGTCGATATGCATGCCGTAACCCGGTGTTGGTTTAGAGTAAAGCTCGCCCAGGCCTTTATCGCCCAGTTCGCCAACGCCTTTTGCGCCCAGGCGATGGCAGCGCTCCAGTTCTTTTATGGCATGGTCCGGCCAGCCCGGTTTATTGTAGCCCGTATAATCAAACCCGCACCAAACCTCGAACCTGTTTTTATAGCGTCCGTATTTAGCCACCACCGAATCAAAACGCGCCCCCGAAGAATACGACAGGATAACTGTTTTTTGTATCCCCGCGGCATCCATGGTTTTTACCCATTCATCCACATCGGCATCCGATTTGGCATAATCGTGCGAGTGCATATCAGTAACCGGGTACTTTGCTTTGTCAACTTTTGTTTGCGGGATGTTATAGATTGAAACCGGGTGATAATTTTTCAGCTTTAAATTGTTTACGTCCTGGCAAAGGGCGGGCGCAGTAATGCACTGCAGTAGTATTGCTGTAAAACAGAATGGAAAGATGAACTTTTTCATGTGGGGTGAAATTTGATTATAAGCCTCCATCCTTTTTTCCTGCAATCCCGGATTTCAGTATTACTTTTTATTTTTTACAGATTTGTTTGCCGAAAATATTTTCAGTGGATTGTAAACAGCCTGATGGAGTCTTTTATCAATTTTGTTCCACGCAACTGTTCCGTTCATTAATTTTATAGAAACTGAATGATCTATATCGTTAAAATATAACAGGCTGTTTCCCGCAATTTGAATATTGACATTCGGGTATTTCCGCTCATAAGCAATGCCCAAAGACCGAAAAGGCCTGTGTTCCAGCAAATAGTATATATCAACGAAATCTTTCAGCCTGTTCCCGCTACCTGCGATAGCATTAAGTTTCATAGCCCCTATATCTTCAAGCGATGACATTCTTATGCCTTCCAATGTTTGCAAAGGTTTGATTAACGGATATTTGTGGGCTATAATATCGATCTTAACGTTGTCAATGAAACCGAAAATCCCGTTTCCGATAGTCTTGGCATCTGTCATCTGATGATGTTGTTCCAGGTGCCTTGCAAGGGAACCCGGATCGAAATCTTTTTCTGTAAAAAGATCAACATCGATAGATATACGATGGCCTATTAATAAAGAAAGTGCAGTTCCGCCCACCATGAAAAAATCCTGTAGCTCAACGTCCGCCATAAGGCGTTTAATCAGATCCAGTGTCCTGGCCTCGACTGTCTTCGTGTGTAACATAGCATTTCCTCTTTAGGAATCGGGAAATATTTAGAAACTTCCTCAATAGCATAATCGGGAAGATATACAATTTCATTTTTTAAAGCATTCAAAATGGTATCCTTTCCGTAAAAACGAATAAGTTCAGTCCATTCCCGTTCATTACCCCTCTCAATGATGCGGGCAATAACTGTTTTGTAAGAAGCCTGCCAGTCTATTTTGTTATAATCAAAATCCCAAAACCATTTCGGCGCAAAATTGGGTTTTCCATTTGGATTATTAAGGTCCATATACAAAAGTACAAATTAATTCAAGCTGCCCCTAATGAATATAATTACCCCAAACCGGGCGAAAATAACGTAATAGCTATCAGGTGCAATTTAGGAACTACTATTGGAATCGGTTTCTTCTGCCGACATTCCGTGTCCGACACTAAACGCTAACTTGATGATATCAACTTGGCGCGCGCACCCTATTAAACCTTTTAACCCCAATCCCGTTTAATATATAATGATGAAAAACCTACTTGCCGGCCTTATTATCCTGTTATGTTTCACCCTGCTTTTTTCATGCAAAAAAAGTAACCCCATAACGCCCACGGTCACAAACGCTGCGCTTTATTTCCCGCCGGTTAGCGGTACCGAATGGCAAACTGTTGCGCCTGCATCGCTGGGATGGGATACAACAGCCCTCAATAATCTTTATCCTTATTTGCTGAGCAAAGATACCAAGGCTTTTATTATCCTTAAAAACGGGAAAATAGTTACGGAAAAATATTTCGGGACTTTCACAGCCGATAGTCTTTGGTATTGGGCCTCGGCCGGGAAAACCATGACCGGCTTTTTAGTGGGGATCGCCCAGCAGGAAAAACTGCTGAATATAAACGACATCAGCTCGAAATATTTAGGGATCGGCTGGACATCGGAACCCCTGGCAAAAGAAAACCTGATCACCATAAAAAATCAACTGACCATGACCACCGGTTTGGATGATGGCGTTGCGGACGCCGATTGTACCTTACCCGGCTGTTTAATATACAAAGTGGACGCCGGCACCCGCTGGGCCTATCATAACGCGGCGTATACGCTGATCGACGACGTTATTGCAAATGCCGCCAAGGTTCCGTTCGCCACTTATTTTCAGCAAAAAATAAGGGACGTTATAGGGATGAACGGCGCATGGGTAAAAACACCAAACTCAAACAACGTATATTACAGTAACGCGCGCAGTATGGCAAGGTTTGGCCTGCTGATGCTTAACAAGGGCACCTGGGATAAAACCGTGATATTAAGCGACAGCAATTATTTTCATAGCGAAACAAACACTTCGCAAAATTTAAATTTAAGCTACGGTTTTTTAACCTGGCTCAACGGCAAAGCCAGCAGCATGCTGCCGCAGTCGCAGGTGGTCTTCCCGGTTTCTATTATTCCTAACGCCCCGGCGGATCTGTTTGCGGCGCTGGGTAAAAACGACCAGAAAGTTTACGTAGTACCGTCGCAAAACCTGGTGGTTATCCGTATGGGGAATACTGCAGGAGGGGTAAGTTTGGCAGGCGATGATTTTGACAATACCCTTTGGGGGATGTTAAAAGCGATCATCAAATATTAAACCCGCTAACCCGTTTCGCAGCAAACGGCCTGGTTTTGATCTTTTAAGCGATCATCCCGGCATCGTAAGGAGTTACTGCGAATTCCTTATGATGCCGGGATGTGCCTGCCAGTTTAGGTTTGGCTATTTTGAAAGATCGACCCTCGAGATCAGTATTTTGTCGCCCTTTTCCGTTTCACTAAAAAACAGGCTGTAATTGCTGATCAGTGTGCCATTGATATTCGGGTATAAATAGAACTTCTTTTTTTCGCTTTCACCCAGCGTGTTAAAATCCGACAGGTGGTTGTTTAATATATCGATCGAGCCGTATTCGATGCTGTAAAGCGGCGACCAGGTGGTAGTAATGGTATTGGAATACCCGCCGAACGTAGTATGCGATTCTTTATGGATGGATTTTGCCATGCGCATCATCCAGTAAAGGTTTTTGCCATCGCCCGATTCCTGCATAAAGCTTTTTGAAGCAATATTGTCGGAAGTAAGGGGTGAACTGCTGAAAAATCCCGAAGTTTTGCTTTGGTCTAAAAATACGCCATAGTTGCGCTTCAACTCCCCGGTATTTGAAAATTGGAACATGTAAACGCCTTTGTATGACCGGCGGCCTTTCGCTTTTTTAAAGTCCTGCCCGTTTACAAATATGTCTCCCGAATGTGAAAACGAGATACCGTTGATCACAAAGCTTTTGCCGTCAAATTCGACAAATTTTTTCTGGCCGGCCGGTTTTTCTTTTTTCTGATCAAACTCGTCGACCGAGGGCGAGCTGAGAAAATCGAATTTTCCGTTTGTGATCTTGCCGATCTGAAAATTTGTATATTTCAATTCGTCAAGCACCAGGTCGATCTTTGATTGGGTGACGCCAAAATCGGCCGACCCGCCAATCATCGAGATGCCGCTTTTTATTGCGCCAAACCCGCTTGAGCCCGCGCTGGATTCTTCCTGTTCCTTGTCATCAGCCGAGGTAGTTGGCACCATGGTGGTCTTATATACCTGGTTGATGTATTTCGATCCGGCGTCCTTGTTATTTGCAGAACCGTACATAAAAACGGAGCCCTCATGTTCGTAGGCGCCTAATACCCGCCACCCGTTTGATGGCGACTCGAAATTAAACCGCTCCAGTATTTCGCCATGTGTATTTAGCCGGATGTAAGTGTAATCGGTAGTTTTCGGGTCGCTTACATCACCCAGGCCCGATCCTCCCTGCGGCGCAAATACCAATATCCAATCACGCGGGCTATCATCATTATCCAGCTCTGAATTGTCGTCTTCAAGCGGTGCTGAATAAATCGGGGCATTTGCGTATTGAAAATCGATCGGGGCAAGGGTTTTTATGTTCACATCGTTGTCGCAGCTTAATACCTGGTAATGCGTCATTGATCCTGCCAAATCATTTTTCTTCGCCTGCTTTCCGGCAACTATTAATACAATGCTGTCCGATTTTACCTCGTAAGCCCCGCCGCGAAATACGTAGGCTTCACTATTATCCGAAGTGGGCTTAACCTTTTCAAGTTGCTTAACTGATTTATGATAGCTGCCGGTTAACCAAAGATATTTCCACGTGATCTCTTTTTTTCGGAATACCAGTTTTTGGGTAAGGTTTGCCGAAGCGGTTAAACTGTGGGTTACCCGGGTATCGCCCTTAAAATTAAACCACTTGTATTTGTTATGCATTTTTTCAATTTCTTCTTCGTCCTTAACCGTGTTAATAAGATTCAGTTCTTTGTCAAAAGTGTATATCTCGCGTTTGATCTTCCTGTCGCCCGAGCGCAAAACATATATCATATCAAACGTGCCTTTTGCCTGGTCCACTTCTATCCCGCCCAAAAAGCCATTTTTTGCCTTGCGGGATATATCATAGCTCTTTTCCAAAACCGGTAATTGCGCCCTGGCCTGCGCTGCACATAACATCAAAATTACCGCCAGGATAGGTAATATTTTTAGGTTTTTCGTGGTTGGTGTTTGTTTGTTTTGGTGATTTAAGTTGCTCATGATATAGTTAATTAAACAGCAGGTTTTTATTTACGGGCTGCTTAACAAAGCACGGTAATAAACCATGACGTGTAAATACCGAGGAATCGGCATTTTTAACTACGTACCATTACAAAAAAGTGGATAAGAAAAAACTCAAATGATCTTCCGCTCGTAAGCATACTTAAGCAGGCCGACAACAGTTTGGGTATTGGTTTTGTGCAGGATGTTTTTGCGGTGGGTTTCTACAGTGCGCTCGCTTATAAATAAGGTTTCGGCAATAGCCTTGGTGGTCATGTCTTGTTCTATCATACGGATGATCTCTATTTCCCGGTCAGTAAGCTTTATTTCTTCCTGGTTGCGTTTAAATGACTTCATCAGTTGCAGGGTGATCTCCTGGCTGAAGTAATTTTGCCCTGCGGCAATTTTAGTCAGCGCCTCTATCAACTCCATTTTACCGGAATTTTTAAGGATATAGCCTGATATCCCGGCATCTATCATTTCGGCAATTACCTGGCTTTCGCCAAACATGGAAAGCGCCAGTATTTTAATATCTGGAAACCTGCTTTTTACAATGCGGCTCAGCTCCACACCACTCATGCCCGGCATACCCACATCGGTTATCAAAATATCCACGGCGGCGGTTTTAAGCAGGTCTATAGCCTCGGCTGGTTGGGTGCTCTCGCCTGCTATAACAAATTCAGGCCTGCCCTCAAGCATTAGGTTAATGCCGTCGATAACCATCTGGTGGTCATCCACAATAAATATGCGTTTGGGGTTTGTTGCTTTGGTCATTATACAAGCGGGATAAATATGGCTACCAAAGTTCCTTTTCCCGGCGCCGACGATATGTCGACGGTTCCTTTAAGATATTCGACCCGGCTGATGATGTTTCTTAAACCGACCCCTGTAAATTTGTTTTTATCACTGGTGTTAAAGCCTTTGCCGTTATCTTCAATGGAAACGGTGATCTCCTGCCGGTCGCACAGTAAAAGAATATCGAGCGAGGTAGCTGCGGCATGTTTGATGACGTTGTTTACCGACTCCTGTATCACCCTGTACAAAACGGTTTCTGTCGTATTGTCCAACGGTTTATCAATTCCTTTGGTCTCCAGGGATATGTTTAACTTTTCTGCCGGGATCTTATTGATAAAATCACGCAATGCCGACACCAGGCCTGTTTTGATCAACGCATTCGGCATCATCTGGTGAGCTATCGAGCGTACCTCGGTACAACTTTCGTCAACCATGGCCAGTGTTTTTTCGGCAAGCAGGGCAGCGTCAGGTTTTTTAACCAAAAAGCGATCAACTAAAATTTCCAGGTTCATTTTTACAGCCGTGAACAGTTGCCCGATGCCGTCGTGTAATTCGCCTGCAATGCGTTTGCGTTCACGCTCCTCTGCATCAATAATACCTTTTGAGGCTAACACTTGCTGATTGATCACTTCTGCTTGTAAACGGGCGTCCTGTTTAAGTTTATAGCGGTTATAAAATAGCGCACCCATTAATAATGAAAAAATAAATATTAATATTATGATCAATATGGTGGTATTTCTACTTGAAATAGAAAGTTTTTGTATAACATTCTCCTTGTTCAGCAGTATAATTTTTTGCTCCTTTTTCTCCGTTTCAAATTTGGTCTGCATTTCCGCAATCTCGCCCGTCAGGCTTTTTTGATAAATAGTATCCTTTAAGCTCTCCAGCTTATCTTTATACGCATAGGCCGTTTTGTAATCTCCCGTTTTTGTGTAAATATTACTAATGTTAACGAGCGCATTCTCCAGGTCTTCGTTATTATGATTTGCCTTAGAAAGCGCTATTGACTCTTTACAATAGGCTATGGCTTTTTGATAGTCCTTTGTGTTCTCGTACAATTCGCCCAGGTTGGTTAAGCAACTGGTAACACCCTGGATATTGTGAATTTTCTCGAATTGCACTTTCGCGTTCAGGAGGTTTACTTCGGCTTTTTTATAGTTTTTTAGTAATACATTAATACCACCCACGTTTAAATACGCGTTTGCCAGCGCCAGTGGATCTTTTAATTTTTCCCGAATATGCATCGAGGCTTCAAAATATTGCGCCGACTTGCCAAATTGATTGTTTTCGCCGTATAAGATGCCGTAATTATTGTATAGTTGGGCCAATCTTTCGGTATTTGCCAGTCTTTTAAAAATTATATCCGCTTCGCCATATTGTTTTTGAGCTTCTTCAACAAGGTGTTGCTGTTGAAACAGGTAGCCAAGGTTAACATATAAGTTGCCCACGGCAAGTTCATTATTTAGAGATGCATATATTCGCATGGCATCCAGGTAGGCTGCTTCTGCATCTTTGAAATTTCTTTTGGTCATGTACGCATTGCCTTTTAAATTAAGAGCTGCGGCTTTAACCTGTCCGTTTCTTAATTTCGTGGCCACATCAAAGGCGACAATGGCATATTTAATTACGCTATCAGGTTTTCCTGTATTATCATAATAATCTGTATAGCCTTTATTTAGTAACATTAATAACTGATCGGACATTTTCACCTTCCCGAATTTACTGGCGGAGTCTAGGTAACTCTTTGCGGCACCTATTTCGCGGTGCGACAGCAATTCAGATAATTGAAGATAATTTTGGGCTTTTGCATTAGGATCTTTAGTTTGGCTTATCTTATATTTTAAGCTATCGGCCGTTTTATTTATTTGAGAAAAAACAGAGATCGGTACCAGGAATAAAATACACAAAATTATTAAGCAGTTGTTTTTGCTCCGAAACTTAATTATAGTTGAAAGCATTTGTTTATATATTATTAGTTTGGATGAATATAGGTATTAGTAACTTACTAAACAATATAATATAAGTCGAAATATAATATTAGCAGGTATTATTCCACACCGGTGCCATGGCATTTCCAACACGGGGTAGACACAGAGACCAAATGCGTCGTGGTAGGACCCGACCAATCTTCAACGTGCCTTTGAACACCAGACCCAAAACATGCCGAACAAGTCATTTTCACCGGCCCCGACGGCGCAGCGGGCCGTGACTGATCACCGCGCAAATCCGCACCCACAGGAATTGCTGGTGCCGGGGGAATTATAGGGCGCCCGTTAACATATGGAATACTAAACCCACTTGGCGATGTTATGGTGCCGTTGTACTCCATACCGCTGCTATCATAATTGCCCCGGTAAACTGCGCCGGTATAGTAGCTGTAAACGCCGCTTACTTTTTCGTTGTCGTGAAAATTGCCCTCAAATTTATCGCCGTTGGCAAATTCGAATTTACCCTGCCCGTCAAAGTGCTTATTTTTAAAATAGCCGGTATATTTTCCGCCCGAATCAAACTGAAAAGTGCCGTATCCGGTAATGCAATCGCCGCTGATGCAGCGTATATTCTGCGTAACAAGGCGATTATAATCTTCGGGTGCGATCCTTTCCAGCTGCGAAACGATCTTTTTGCCGGCCTGGTAGCGCGCATTTTCCCGCGAGCCATCTTTATTGGTGATCACCCCTTCGCCATCTTCCAATCCATTTACAAACGGACCCATATAGGTATAATCATCGTATTTCATCACACCTTTACCCTCGGGCTTGCCGTTTTTAAATTCGCCGGTGTAAACACACCAGCCATAATTATAGGTGCCGGTACCCGCTATACAATTGCCCGATGTACATTGCGCGTAAGTACGCGTAAATGACATCATCAGCGCTATTGCAATTACAGTTTTCATTTTATTTAATATTAGCGGCAAGTTGTTTGGCTTTCAGGTCATCAGCATCGGCCAATGCATTGTTCCCTTTATCCCTGTACATCGAAGCGCGCAGCATGTACAATAAGTAGTAATCCGGATTAATTGTAACGCCATTGGCAATTGTTTTTAGAGCGTCGTCATATTTATCCAGATCGTATTGCGCCGTTGCCAGTAATAGAAAGCTATCGGGCGATTTTGCGTCCAGGTCCATCGCTTTTTGGGCCGCGGTTAATCCTTCCGCGTATTTATTTAGATACAAGCAAAGCCTGCATCGGATCCAGAAATACTCATGGGCATTAGGCATCAGTTGGATGGCTTTATCAATGAATGGTAAACCTTTGTTGTACTCCTTTGCATACATGTAAGCACCGGCCATATGGTAATATGCAACCGCGTAATCGGGCGCCATGGCGATGGCGGCATTAAAATCAGCGACGGCTTTATCGGTTTGCTTTAAGTCCATATACACCACGCCGCGAAATTCCAGCGCCTCATAATATTTTGGCGAAAGCTCCATTGTTTTATTGCAATCTGTTAACGCAGCATTTAAATCGCCAGAATGATAGTAGGCCAATGCACGGTAATAGTGAGCCTGGACGTTATCATCGCTTAGGGAGATGGCTTTAGCCAGGTCTTTTATAGCCTGCGGATACCGGCCAATTTCATCCAGGTCTTTCCCCCGGCCTATATAAGCATCCGGAAAATCGGGGTTGGCGGCAAGACTCTGGCTAAAAAAGGTCAGCGCCTGCTGCCTGTCGCCCAAAACATTATAAGCCGAGCCTTTCACAAACAGCATCATAAAATCGGGCTGATGGGTTTTTAAATAATCATCAACCATGGTCAAAGCTTCCTGCGCTTTATTGATTCGAATACCCGCTTTGGCTTTCACGACCATAAAATTGGGCGCACCGCCGGTAAGCTTAAAACCTTTGTCGGCAACAGTATAGGCATCCTGGTAATTGGCGTTCATCAGGTATAAATTGCCCAGCGCGTTCATACTGTAAAGGCTTTGCGGATTTTCGGTCAGCGCTTTTTTAAAGGCAATGATGGCCTCATCCATTTTGCCTTGTTTGTAGAGGTCGGTGCCTTCTTTTTCTGACGGGCTTGTATTGGGCTGACTGAAAGCCATGCCGGCAGCAAGCAATAAAACCAGTGTTACGATGAGCTTTTTCATTAAAATAATTTCTTTAAATAATCACAGTAATAAGTTGCATAAATCATGGTTGATGCCGGCGATATATATAATTTCATGTAAGTGTATGACGAAGTTTTTGTCCGGACTATCCTGATACCATATTTTTTTCCGGCCTCGTCGGCACACGAAAGTTCAACCACTTTATCGTATTGGCCGTCGTTATACTCGGCATCAATTTTCAATATTTTTAATGTTAATGCTGTTTGAGCATCAACAGATATTGTGAATACGGAATCCTTTGCGTTTATCTGGATCAACCCGGAAACATGCTGCTCAGGACCATCCTTGTCCCCATTAAAATCCAAAGATTTTTGGGTTTGCTTATAGGATGTAAAATGAATTGGCTTAAACTCTTTTTGCGCAAAAACTGTACAAAGCATTCCGCAGAGAATAATGGTGGTGAATATTTTTTTCATGGCTATGGCTGATGTAGGGTTAGTCGTTATAAAGCTCCGGCAGGTAATCGCAATCGTATACTATTGGGTCAGCGCCGTCATAGTTCACCTGTACGTTCATCACTTTTTTTCCATCGGGCTGTTGCTGCCGCGCAATCATTATGGTGCACGACCGTTTATTGCTGCCGTTGCAAAGAAAACTCATCCATGTTGTCAAAGATTTATCATCCGACAGTGCGTTTTGTTCAGGCGCTGTCATTTCGATCTTGTATTTTTTTACCGGGCTTTCGCCGATAACAATGGTGGAGTCCTTTAAATTAACCTTAATATCCCCGGCAATAGCATTTCTATTTGCCCCGGTAATGATCATGGTGTAGTGAATGGGCTTAAATGTTTTTTGTGCAAAGGCGGTAAAAAGCATAAAGCTTAGAGCAATCGTTGTAATTATTTTTTTCATGGCGTTTAGTTTGTAAATAGGTTTTCTTCTAAAGTGCAGAAATACCCTTTGCCGGTTCCATTTGGGTAGGTGATATTAATAACCATTTCGTTATCCGACCGATAGGCATACTCGCGGCGGATGGTTGCTGTGCAATCTTTGCCGGCAACGTCGGTACAATAAATAATGAGTTTTTTGTTACTGTACTGATCCGTAGTTTCGTCGCCAACTTTTTTTATCGTGTAAATTTTATCAGCATCGCCATCGGCAGCTATTTTTAGGGAGTTATCAATTAGGCTAATGGTAATGCTGCCGGTTTTTGGGCCAGGAAGTGTGTTTACCAACTCCGTTGTCATCAGGTTGTCCCGTAAGAAGGCCGAATTGCTCCTATGGAAATAAAACTGCTTAAAGGCCCTTGGTGATTGCTGTCCGGGCGTTTGCGCGAACAATTGGGTGGCGAACAACGGCAAAGACGCTACTGCCAGCCATATCAAAACTATTTTTTTCATTTTATTTGTTGCTTGTAAATCCGTATAAATAAACTGTTTGGCTTGCCTTATCGCTGGTGTATCGTAAAACCAGGTTGCCTGCTTTATCGTGCATGTCGGTAACGGCTTTACCTTTTTCGTTTTTGTAGTCGTTACCGGTATATTCGCCGGTTTTTACCATTTTGTTCAATTCATCCAAATAGGCTTCAACAATAGGTATCAGCGAGGTTAACTTGTCGCCTGTAGCGTCATAATTTAATATGAACATATTTTGCCCTGCTTTTACATGTAAGATAAACGCATCGGCAGCCACCGCCGGCTTTTTGGCTTCGTAGTAAATGTTTTGGGTAAGGGTGTCTTCCTCCACTTTTTTACCTATCTCGTTGGTAAAATTACTTTTGGCGCTTTGCAAAAGCTGGTGAAGCTCGGTTATAACCGGCGCTTCGGTTTGGGCATGCACAGATAATCCGAAGGTTACCAGGGCGATGATGATGAATAGTTTTTTCTTCATAATTGATAACGATTTTTTTATTATCAAAACTACCTGAAGCGGGTATGGGGCACAATACCGAGGGTTTGGTATATTTTAGTCAGTAGTTAACGCAGTGGTAAATTGAAAGGAACCCGATGATCGGCCAATGTCCGGCCGAAGGCGAGGAAAGCAACAATCAAGTGACATCTTGTATTCATTTCCAATTTTTATTTAACTTGTACATTTAATTCCCGGTTGGCTATCCGCCGGGAAAAACCCTTTTTATTACCCTGATAATTTAAGCAAATGAAAAAATATTATTACCTGCTGTTACTGATCAGTTTATTTGGCCCCTGCGCTTTTGCACAGCAAAAACCCGACAGCCTGTACCAGGTAAAGGGCTTTATTATTGCAGCGCCCCGGCCAAATGGCGTGGATGATTTTGTTAAATTCATCAACGAAGAGCTGGCGCCGCGCAAAGTGAATACTTTGATCCTGCGAGTTGATTTTAATTACCAGTTCAAAAGCCATCCTGAACTAAGGGATTCCATAGCCTTGTCAAAAAGCGATGTTAAAAAGCTTTTAGAGGCCTGTAAAAAGAACGGCATCAGCATTATCCCGCAGATCAACCTGCTGGGGCACCAGTCCTGGGCGGCAAAAACCGAAAACCTGCTGCGGGTGTACCCTGAATTTGATGAAACCCCCTGGATAAAAATGCCTGCCCCGGCCGATTATAAATGGCCGAATGACGATAAATTATATTGCCGCAGCTATTGCCCGCTCGCCCCCGGCCTTCATAAAGTGGTGTTCGACCTGGTGGACGAGATCATGGACGTATTTGAAGCAACAGCGTTCCATGCCGGCATGGATGAGGTGTTTTATCTTGGCGAGGATAAATGCCCACGTTGCGCAGGCCGCGATAAGGCCGTGCTTTTTGCCAACGAGGTCCAAACCATCCGCGACCACCTGGCCGAAAAGAACCGGGAACTCTGGATATGGGGCGACCGCCTGATCGATGGGAGAAGTACCGGCATTGGCGAATGGGCGGCAAGTTACAACGATACCTACCGCGCCGTCGACCTGATCCCCCGCGACGTGGTGATCTGCGACTGGCAATACGACCAGGATAACCAGACCGCCGTTTACTTCGCGCTAAAAGGCATGCGGGTAGTCACCTGCACCTGGAACCGTCCGCAGGTTGCACTGGACCAGGTTGACGACCTTTACCGTTCAAGGAAAATATCAAGCAAGGAGATCAAAGGGCGTTTTTATGGCATAGCCGAAACGGTATGGTCGCCGCCAACGCAGTTTTTTAACGGGTATTACGGAAAAGGGCCAACCCAGGAAACCGGTGATAACACGCCATGGAACACTTTCAGGGCGATGTTTGATAAAATGGCGCAGCTGGAGCAAACGGCGGCTGCTAAATGAGCGTCAATATCCTGAGGATGGGACATAAATAAAAAGAGGCCGTATCAAAATATAAATGATACGGCCTTTTTCAATCAATGTGGAGAATATCGGAGTCGAACCGATGACCTCTTGCATGCCATGCCTTAATTTCGGCTTATTTTAAAATTTTTGGATTTAATATTTTTTTGTATATTTATCATTATCAACACATTAAGTCATTTTATTTAAGTTTACTTAAGTAGAGTTAGACTAGAAATGTTGGACTAATGTTGGACTAAATTAATATAGTCCGACAAATTAAAGATAAGGAACGAATAAAAATTTAGCTATGTCAGTATCCACAAAATTTATTTTGCGAAAACAAAGTAACCCAAATGGTTTGACCTTTCCTATAATGATGCGTATTACCATCAATCGAAAGGATCAATTGGTTTCTACAAAGAAATACAGCAGCGTAGAAGATTGGGATGATAAAGAGCAACGGGTAAGTAAAAACCATGATACCAATAAATCTATCAATTTACTACTAAAGACAATTTCATCGGAGGTTGATTTATTTGTCTTATCGGCAGGTAGGAATAATGCACCTATATCATTTGAAGATGTCAAAGCACTGGTAAGAAAATATACCGGTGGTGCTGTTCAGCCAAAAGCGGGTAGACTTTTAGCCTATTTCGACCAGCAGATTGAAATACTTAAAACTCAAAATAGATTGGGTTATGCGGCTACGTTTCAGTCAACGAAAAACAGCCTGTCCAATTTTACAAAAGAAAAAGATTTTGATTTTACCAGTCTTGGATTGGAGTTTATTTTAAAATATGAAACCTATTTATTGGAGCGAAAATGTGCAGCAACTACACGAAGTGTTTATTTTAGGACATTCAGAACGCTATGGAAAAATGCCATGAAGGATAAAGCTTGTCCGCCCGAGCATTACCCGTTTAAAGATTTCAACTTTTCAAAATACAATAATCCACGCACTAAGAAGCGAGCAATTACGAAAGAACAAATAGATAAAATTGCAGAGCTTAAACTAAACATAGAACAAGACACCTTAATCAATTCAAGAAACTATTTTTTATTTAGTTTTTATTGCCGTGGACTGAATTTTACAGACCTGGCAAGTTTGAAATGGGAAAACATCAAAGATGGTGAACTGAATTACTTTCGCGCAAAAACTAAAGAAGAATTTCGTTTTCAGCTTCACCCCCAAGCGATTGTAATACTGGACTATTACCAGTCCTTAGAGGGCAATAGTGATGCCGGGTACATTTTTCCTATTCTTTATAAAAGACATCATTCGGAACAGTCTATCCGGGATCGAAAATTGAAGGTTATTAAACGTGTTAATAAAGACCTTAAAGAACTGGCTGGTTTGGCTGGCGTAGAAAAAAACATAACAACTTATGTAGCCCGACATTCCTATGCTACGGTACTACGGCGCAATAGGGTATCTAAAGAAATTATAGGACAAAGCCTGGGGCATGATAATACTAAAACGACCGATATTTATTTAGATGATATAGGCGATCCAGTAATGGATGATCTTATCAATTCTATAATTTAATATGAAATGGCAGGCAGTGCCTGCCATTTCAAGTAACTATAATCATTTTACAGTAATAGCCCCGAATATTAAATCATTTTACCTTATTGATTTATGAATTACAGTAACATTCGCTGTTTTTTGTTAAAATACTATATCATGTAATTGTTTTACCGTACATTTATATGATTGTAATTAAATTACAGTATAGAAAATCAGTTTTACCGTAACTAATAACACATGGCATTAAGAACTGTTGGCAATTTATGGCTACGGGAGCATTTTAATCTCAAAAAATACCGTTTAACACATAACTCTTATATAGGGAACAATGAGAAAGTGGAACTAAATGCTCAAGGTGAGGTCAGCCAAATTTACGGCAGAAAATATATACCTGACGAAGATACGCCTTTAGCACATCTTGTTTTTTCATTAAAATACGATGATTTAGACCTTCCATTTCTAAAAGCGGTTTTCAATCAGCTTAGCCCACAAGAAATTATAGATTTTATTTCGGTATCTCCATCAGGCAAATACGCACGTAAAATTGGTTTTTTATATGAATTTCTTTTCGGTATAGCATTAGACCTGCCTTATACAATTTCAGGTAACTATACCGACCTGTTGGAGGACAGCGAATATATAACAGGCCGGATTATAAAGGATAACCGCTGGCGGATCAATAATAATTTATTAGGCACTTTTTTATTTTGCCCGGTAATCAGAAGAACGACCGTTTTAAATCAACTACTAAGTACAGATATTAGATCGCAGATCGAAAACTTAAAGGCAAACTATTCGGCGGATGTCTTCCGTAGGGCTACCAATTATTTGTATAGTAAAGAAACCCGCTCCTCCTATGAAATAGAAAAGGAAAAACCATCGGCAGAGCGGATGAACCGATTTATCGCGCTATTAATGCAAGCAGGCAAGGAGCCAAGCGAACAAATGCTTAGTGAAGCAAGTTTGACCACGTTGCAAAATTCGATTGTTGACCCCCGCTTTGCCTCTCCGGGTTTTCGGGACTTTCAAAATTATATTGGCCAGTCGCTACCTTATGGCAATGAGCTAATCCATTATATCTGTCCGCCACCACAATATTTGGCTTCATTAATGGATGGGCTAAAGATAGCCGCAGATAAAACCGAAGGTACATACCCTATCATAAGAGCCGCATTGATCGCTTTTGGATTTGTGTTTATTCATCCATTTGAGGATGGAAACGGAAGATTGCATCGTTTCCTGATACACGACATGCTGGTTAGGGACGGCGTGGTGCCGGATGGTTTAATTATTCCTGTATCCGCTCACATGCTCAACAACATGCAGGAATATGACGGCGCTTTGGAACAATATTCCAAGCCACTAATTCAGCACATTAGTTATAATAAAAAAGCGGATGGAACATTAGAGGTCACTAATCCCGAAGAAGTCGAAGCTTATTTTCGTTATCCTGATCTAACAGCGCAATGTGTGTTTTTAGCTCAAACCATACAGGAGACCATCAACCAGGATATGCCGGAAGAGTTAGAATTTATACAGCACTACGATGAATTGAAACGAGAGTTGCAGAACATTGTTGATATGCCTGATAAGGATATTGATTTGATGATTATATTCTTACATCAAAACAAAGGTGTGTTTCCTAACAGGCGGCGCAAAGACTTTGCTAAGTTGACTGAAGAAGAAATAGGCAGCATGGAAACGGCCTACAAGAACATTTTTAATAATGCCGATTAATAAATATTAATTAGTTTACTTGAGTGCATGAGTTTGGACACTTTAGTAACGTTATTACAAACCAAATGCGTGACTGTTTCTTATATGTAAGACACTTTGACCAATAATTGCTTGCTTATGTATTTTCTGCAACTACCCGATTACAATCCTTTAAATGGTATAAGTACCAATAAGCATGGTAAATTCCCTTTCCTGTCCTCAATAAGCGGTTTATTTGAACCGGCTGCCTCTACATTTGAATACCAAAGAAGCTTCCCTTTTGAAAGAATTGAAACGGATGAGCAGCAAGTTTTTTATGTGAGCGAACCCAACTTGGCTAAGGTATTTAAAAACAAGGTAGCAGAACACAACGAAATACTATTGGAGACTACCCGGCCCATTACAGAAGAATACACCAAAGAACTCATGCAGCTATTCTACAAAGGCTATTTGTTAGGGCTTGACGGTTTTAATATGGAGATCGGCCCCGCCTTTCCATCCTTGGGACTATCCCATCAAAAGGAAATGTTGGAACAGTTTATGGAGTATTGCCAGCGGGATTTATATTTTGAGGGCTTTGCCATTCCGCAGTTGCTGCATAATTTAGGATATATTCAAGCTTGTTTGGTAAGGGCTTTTAAGGAATACAAAAACCTAAGTCTTTTAACCACTAAAGCCGAACCTGTACAAATCCCGAAAACCTTGCCGGAGAATACATTGGTACAAGCACCTATTACTACAGACACTAAATCTGCACTTTCCAAAATACCATTGAAATACCCGGTAGGAGATATTATTACAATATGGTTGGTGTTGTTGGATCTACCCAAATGTAAGTCTTTAAGTTTAACGCCGGAGTTTAAAGCGGAAAGTGATGTAGTAGAATTATTGGGGAGCATGTTTGTAGATATATCGGGAGAACACAGCAAACTACCCGACAGCCCCCACCGCTTTTATGAATTGCCGCTTGATTATCAGCCTATATTATACTTGCTGATGCACGCCACTTACAAACTTAACTACACCTATACCCGCTTGCCATTGGAGGAATATAGCAAATGCCTAAAAGCGACTTTTTCGGTGTATGATGCGATAGAACTAAATTATATGCCGGGTAATTTTACGAAAAAACAGCCAGTAGCCATTGCTGCCATTAAAGAACTGGAGAACAGTTCCTACGCTAAAAATACTTTACAAATCTTATCCAAAATACCAAACTACCGGATTACGGTATGACTTCGTTAAACTACGTTCAGTAACGTTGGGTTATTTTCGTATTGTTTTGCTTCATCAAATTATTTATGATGAATGCAACATTTGTAACCACACTATCTACTCAGGAGCTCCAGGAGCTGATTGAGTTATCCGTTAAAAACGCCGTACAGGTAAGTCCTAAGATGTCCAATGAAGATGATACTTTATTGGATACCAAAGAAGCGGCCAACCTCATCAAATATGAGGTCACTTCCATTTATGGATTAGTCAAACGCAAAAAAATCCCCTTTTGTAAGATCGAAGGAAAACTTTTGTTTTCACGAAGAAAACTAATCGAATGGATTGAAGGAGGCAATCACGCCCCGAGTTTAAATCGCCCATCCTTACCCCTTAAAGACCCGGTTATCAAATACCGATAATCCCGATACAAAGTATCGGAAACAACGACAGGCTTTAGCCTGGAGTGGAAACAAGGTAACAATAGCAAAGGCATAAATCCCCGATACGGAGTATCGGGATACCACGACGGGCGTTTGCCCGGATGTGGGAGCCAGCTATGTTTTGGTGTTACCAAAACTTGCTGGCCCCATTCATGCTATCGCATTCATGGGGAGATTTTTAAGACAGGAAAGGATTTAATGATGTTGGAAAAGCCAAAAAATAACAAAGGCGGCAGGCCGCCGAAAGAAGTAAAGCGGTTGCGAACACTTTCCGTTAAGTGTTCCTTTTTTGAGGGGATGCAGATTGAGAACAAGGCTAAACAGGTTGGTTTAAGCGTATCGGAATACTTGCGGGAAATGGGCTTGAAAGGAGCGGTAAAATTCAGGATTAAAACTTTGAATCGAGAGGTATTACAGTTAACGGGAACACTAAACCACATAGCCGCCAATCTTAATCAGATCGCTAAAAAGCGAAATAGCTTTGATGAATTAAGCGTACTTGAACGGGCAAGGCTCAACCAGCAAAGCACAAGTCTGCAACAATTAGTTACGGATATTAAGGCTTATTTACAATGATCGGTAAGATAAGCACAGGAAAAAGTTTCCGGGGATGTTTGAACTACCTGCATGAAGGCAGATTACAACAAAGTAAAGCGTTGCAGGAAATAGAACAGGAGAAAAAGCAGGCGCAGGTTATTTGTTATAATCAATGCTTCGGTAATAAAAAGGAATTGATACAGCAGTTCAATGAAGTGCGGTATTTAAACCCAAAGCTATCCAAGCCGGTATTACACGCCTCTTTAAGCTTTGCCCATTCAGACCAGTTAAGTAACCAGGATAAAATTGACATCGGTAAGCAGATGGCTAAAGACTTTGGATTTGAAAATAACCAATACGTGGTTATTGAGCATGCCGACCGGCAGCACCAGCACTTGCATATTGTAGCTAATAGGGTTGGTTATGATGCCAAAACGGTTTCCGATAGCAACAACTATAAACGGATGGCTAATTTTTGCCGAACGATGGAAAGGAAGCACCAATTGGAACAAGTGCTTAGCCCACGTAGGTTTCTGTCTAAAGAAGAAAGAATGTTGCCACGTCAGGACATCCGTAAAGAAGCATTAAAAGAGGCTATTGCTAAATTCTTAAAGCAATCCGCAACCATGAAAGAATTTCAGAATAAGATTACTGCAAAAGGCTATGAAATAGAATTAGGCAGGGGTATCGCTTTTACAGATGTACAAGCGGTCAGGTTTAAAGGTAGCCAGGTTGGTTATCCTTTATTGAAAATTGAAAAGCAATTAGCACAAAACAGGCAGATGCAGCAAGAGGAACAACAAAAGCCAAGCCTGGCTCAACAACTCAGGGAAACGATTTTAAGATCGCAAAAAGAAGAACAATTGAAAAAACAACAAGAGGATAAACAGGAAATTAAACAATCGGGAGGATTTAGATTATGATAAACGAAACAAATTTCAATTCGGTGATGGAGGATTTCACCAAAGAATTACAAGCAGTAAAAGAAGTGGTTAAAGTATTACCTGCAAAGGTTGATGAACTAAATAAAAAAGTAGATGGTTTTAAAAGTAAGATTGAGAACATACAGGTAACAGCCCCTGCACCGGAATTATTACCAGTACACAATATTGTGGCTGATGGTTTTACCACTATAAAAAATGCTGTACAAAGGCAGCTTAATGACCTTTTTACCAAAAACCGCATACTGGTATTGCCGGAGGACGGCGGTAAAAGCTTTTTAAAGATTATGGGTAAACGATTTATGATTTTAACAGGCCTCGCCTTAACAGTCGGCTTTATATGCTGGTTTGGTTTCCGCTATTGGTATATGAATAGCGAGAACATCCGTTTTCGTAAATCGTGGTATTGGAATTATATTAAACTGGATAAAAAAGGCAAACAGGATATGGTTAACGACCTTGATAGTTTTAAGGTAGCCGATGTTAACAGCTATAGGACGGATAGCATAGAAAGGTATCAAAAAGGACAGGAAACGGAGTTGCGTATTAAACAGCTCGAAAGTGAAGCAGATAGTTTGAAATCATTAAAAAATCAGGCGCATTGATAAAAGACCCCCCCATTTCACCGCATCCGGCAAAAGTTAGCGACCGGCGGATGAAAGTCAAGGCTGTATAAACGAAGCACTGTTGTTTGTTTTTTAGCGGTGCTTCGGCCTTGACCTTTCATCCGCCTTGCGCTTTTGGTGCCTAAGCGTTGAAAATGGGATGGTGTGTGTAATGGAAGACTGCGGCTTTGAATAGCAAAATGAACCTAATAATTTTAAAACACAGCTGATGCCCTTTGGTTAAATGCTAATTTATTTCTAAGATTTCTAACCCTGTTTTTGGTGGTTTAATTATTATTGGCTAAGTTTAAGACTTATATCCAATGACAACCTTATTGTAATGGAATTAACGTCAAAATTATTAGTAGAACTTCAACGACGATTGAAAGTAGGCAATCGAAGAGGAGTTCATTTAAATGCTATTCCAGCAAATTCACGATATAAATTTGATTTAAACCGACTTGCTTATATTGACAAAAGTCTACCCGACGATTTTTTAAACGCATTACTGTCAAAACTGCCCCTGAAATTTAGAATTAGCTGGAAAGACAGCGGGGTTGATTTAAATTCTCTTTTTGAAGAAGACCAGGTACAATTGGTGAAAATAACCAAGGCTTTCGAAAATCTTATAAACCAAACTCAGGCTATTGAATCGGAAAAGGGGATAAATACTTTTGGCTTTGGATTTCCAATACTTGCCAGACGAGATAAGAGTGATAATAAACTTACGGTTGCTCCGGTATTGATATGGTCATTAAAAATTAAACAAAGCAAGGAGTTTAACACATGGGAAATTTTAAGAAGTGACGATGACCCGATTTACATAAACGAAGTTTTAATTAACCACTTACAAAATGATTCCGGCGTTGAAATTGAACAAATATCGAATGAAGTTCTTGATGACGGTATAATTAGTAAAACTGAGCTTATCGAAATATGCGCAAAATTAATTAGAGCTGTTAATACTAATATTGATAATGATTTAGAAGAAGTTTTTAAAACAAAGCTTAATAAAATTGTCTCAATTGGAGAAAAATCTCATTATGAAAAATTACCGTTAAACTCGACAAACTCATTAATAGAATTTGCTGGTTTGTTTTCAATATTTGAAGTCCAAAAGCAAAATATAATTAACGATTATTCAAATTTAATAGACCTCAAAGGACTTGAAATAGGAACAGATGATTTGGAAGGCAATTCTTTTCAACCGATTTCCTCAATCGAAACCGACCCATCTCAACAAGGAGTTTTACATAGTTTAAACTCAACAAGAAACATTCTAATTCAAGGGCCTCCCGGTACCGGTAAAAGTCAAACATTAACAGCGGTACTTGTAAATGCGCTTGAAAATAACAAAAAGGTAATTGTAGTATGTGAAAAGAAAACCGCCCTTGAAGTCCTACATAATTCCCTTATAGGTAGAGGTTTAAACTATCACTGTGTTTTAATAAAAGACATAGTTAAAGATCGAAAAACCGTTGTAGATTCGGTTAGGGACAGGGTTGATAACTCAGAATACAAAAGGTACAGGTATAATTATTCTAAAGATTCATTAGATAATGTTATAAAAAAAGCAAACGATTTAATTCTTAGTATCAATGGGAAGCATCAAAAAGTTGGCAAAAAATTAATTGGTAATAAATCATGGACGGATATTGTCGGCGATTTATTGGCTGAACTAAAGGGTAATTCAGACGATAATAATTTGAATATTGATAAAGACCAATTCAATTATTCTACGCAAGAGCTAAATTCGTTGCTTGACCTTGTTCAAAAAGGACAAACGCTGTACGCAGATTTTTTAACAAACGAATCTTCATCTTTTATCAATCCTTCGAAATTAGTTGGCGATAACCCCTACATCATTGAGCAGCAAATTAACGATGACTTCGAGGTATATTTCAATCAACTGAGAGCGATTAAAGACTTGTCAAACGTTATTAAAAATGAATTTTTTAAATTAAGATATTCAGAATTAAAGCAACAGATACAATCGGTCGAAAAGTCAATCGAATATATCATTGAAAAGCAAAGTGAATTAAGCGGAATAATCTCTGAAAATAGTAAGGTTTACTCAGATGCCAGAAAATTTGAATTAGCCGAACATTTTAAGAGGCTATCCCAAATAATTTCCGATGTGGAGCAAATATTTGACGAGAATGATAACGACAGGGATTTAACTAATGATTTGAAACTTAAAAGTTTTAGCTATAAATTTCTTTCAAATTTTTCTAAGGTAAAAAAGCGAACAATAGCCGGTAATACAGCTTTGAAAAGTTGTTTTTCTGAGTTGAAACAAAGTTTACAAAAATCAAAATACTTACATCTAATAGAATTAAACGGTGATTTAGAATCTCAAAAAAAGCATTTGGGAAATGTGAAAAGCGAAATATCAAAAGTTGAAAATAATATTTCGTCTAAAATTGACTATGAGTTTGCTTCGTTCAATCTTGAATCACTCTTAAAACCCATTTCAGGAAAAAGCTGTCTTGAAACCATTCTTTTAGAGGTACAGAATCACAATAATTCGGAGGCATTAAAACAAGTTCTTCATTCAATTCACTCAAAATTTGATAGTTACCTATCAGACTTGAACTCGCTTTTTCAATCATTGTCAAAAGCGTTGGCTGAAAACGAACATATTAAATTGGATTATAAATTTGATAAAGCGTTTTCTGAAAATATAAATGATTTATCGACAATAAAGGAGAAGTTAGAATTTATCGAAACGCAATTCGATACAAAAATTACCTTAGAGTTTAGCGAGTTAAATTTGTTAAAACCCACTAAACTACCAATTCCTGAAATAGAAGAAATCCAAAAGAAATATAAGTTTCTAAAAGAGCAAGTAGGATTTGACGATTGGGTAACATTTGAATTTAAGGGAGACGATTTGTCGCAATTCATTCAAAGTATTGAAAATCTTCTAACTGCAAAGAATCAGTATTTTAATGGTGAAATTGATTTTTTTACAATAGAATTTAAGTGGTTTCAATTTTACAACAAATTATACAACAAGGAACAAATCTTAATAGACTTATTAAAGACAAAAGTTAATTGGAGGAAAACGCTTCTAATTAATTATTTGAGTGCAATGCTTGTAAATTCTGCAAGTGTGAATTTGCCAACAAATGACAATGACCACAAAGAACTCGAAAGGGTTTTAAACGGCGTTGAAAAAGAACAATTAAAGTTTATAAAGGAATTTTGGTATTCTAAGCAGATAGATGCTACAAGAAGTTTTGAGCAAAATAATAATGGGTTGTCAGTAGGGAATTTATATCTAAAGAAGCAAGGTAGTAAAAATATAAGGCTATCATTAAGACAGATTGTTCAAAAAGATGCCGACCTATTTACAACTTTTTTTCCTATCATATTGACTTCCCCGGATTGGATATACCGCTGATATTGACCACCCAATTCCGGCGGAATGTGACCAGTGATTCCGCGTCAAATTGACCACCCCATTCCGGGGCAAACTGACCAGGCATTCCGGGCCAAACTGACCACCCCGAACGAGCAGCTAATG
>CAIPFE010000038.1 GCA_903864275.1 uncultured Mucilaginibacter sp. | reverse complement strand
TGACAAGGGTGATACCGATGAAGTGAAGCTTATTGCCGGTGACCTTGAACAAAACCTTGAAAAAATAAACCACCACGGCAAACGCGCTGATGCCATTGTAAAAGGCATGCTGGAACATAGCCGCAAAAGCAGTGGTCATAAGGAGTTTACAGACATTAACGCATTAGGTGATGAATACTTGCGGCTTGCTTACCATGGCATGCGTGCTAAAGACAAAACGTTCAGTGCTGCCAGGGAAAGTGATTTTGATAACAAAGCCGGCAAAATAAACATCATAGCCCAGGATATCGGGCGGGTATTGCTGAATCTTTTTAATAATGCTTTTTATGCCGTAACCGAAAAAGCGATAACAGCAGGCGCCGGTTATCAACCAACTGTTGCTATAACCACTAAAAGGAAAGATGGTAAGGTTATCATCGTAGTTTCCGATAACGGCAATGGCATTCCTAAAAACATAACAGACAAAATTTTTCAGCCTTTTTTTACGACCAAACCCACCGGGCAGGGAACAGGATTAGGATTGAGTTTAAGTTATGACATAATTGCAGCACACGAAGGTGACATAAAGGTGGATACCCAGGAAGGCGAAGGCACCAAATTTATAATTTCGCTGCCAGCTTGAAAGTTGCAGCTTCTTTCGGACTTTCGGACTTCCGGACTTTACCGACTTTCGGACTGATCTCTAGTGTCTGATCTCTAACCCTCAACTCTTCATTTTCTTAAGCAAACTCTCTATCACCCTCGGGAAGTGCTGATGCTCAAGTTGTTGACCTTTAAATTTGATGACTTCGAGGTTATCGCCGGGCTCAACCTTAAACCTGGATTGATGAATGATCTCGCCTTCATCATATTTATCGCTTACAAAATGGATGGTGATGCCCGATTCTTCTTCTTTGGCCGCGAGTACAGCATTATGTACATGATCGCCAAACATTCCTTTGCCGCCATATTTTGGAAGCAAAGCCGGGTGAAGGTTTATAATTTTATTGGGAAATGCTTTTAGCAACGACTCAGGTACCATCCATAAAAAACCAGCCAGCACGAGCAAGTCGACCTGCAGGTTCTTCAGCAGCCTGATCACGTCGTCGGTTTCGTAAAATTCATGGCGGGTAAAAATATGTGCCGGGATTTCGAAGTTATCAGCGCGCTGCAATACGTAGGCCTGGGGATTATTAGTAAGTATCAATACGACCTCCGCTTCGGCATTACGTTTAAAATGCTCCATAATTTTTTGAGCGTTCGACCCGGATCCTGAAGCAAAAATCGCAATTCTTTTTTTCATTAAAACTATATGCTTTTTTAATGCCTGTATTGCTAACCAATGTTTTATCCATTTGTTTCAATTGAAAAAACAAATGAGTTTTGAAATTTTAGAAAGCTTTTATAAAACGACCCAAATATATAGCTTTCATGGCAATTGTTCATTTTCAATTGCAAATGAACCCCTTTTTTGAATTTTTATTATTTTGATAGTTGAAATTAATAATTAGAAGAACCTCTTAGTCGACGCCGTTTAACTTTTGCCTTACAAAACCCCATGTTATAATTTGCCGTTTAGCCGTAAGTGAATAATTTGGCTGGATGTCGCCGGTTTGAAGCACCAGAGAAAATTGCCCCAGGGTTTGTATGGCGGCATTTGAAAATGGCATTGAACTGCCCGCAGCGGTAGTATCCTTACAAACCATATTAGTTTGCAAAAAAAGTTGATTTCCTGTTAGGGTCCATTGTGCTGGCGATGATGTTTGGGTAATACAATCGAAATTGGAATACGTACAGGTATTGTCGGCATTAAAAATAAAATCCTGTATGCAAGGGGCGTTGATCATAACCACAGTATCCGTCACGTTTCCGGTATAATAAGAAACCTGCACCGATGCCAGTTGCCATTGCCCGCCCGTGAAAAGGGCCTGTATAGGGCTCTGGCCGCCTTTCTTACATGAATTTATAACAATGGCTATCATTAAACCAGTTAAAATAAGTACCCAGCGAGTTTTTTTCATAGACGATATATCGGCAAAAATAAAAATTCCCGGCGTTATTTATACAGGAGTAATTATAACTGTTTTTGATGGGGATTAGTATTGACCACAGATTTAAGCAGATTAGGATCACAGATATAGGCAGATTTCGCAGATGACACTGATAATGATATCAACGAAGGTAAAGATATAGGGTTGTGGTTAATATACCATCTTTACAGTTGATTAAGTTGGAATAAGTTGATGGAGTGTGTAGTTTTGATAAAAGATAAATGGACTTCTTCAACTTAATAAACTTATTCAACCCAATCAACTAAAATGACCATACCCTTCCAAAAATTACAATCCGAATTTAACAGGGTATTGGTTTCCCTCGGTTTCAGTGTGGAAAAGGCCGAAATATGCGCTACAATTTTTGCTGAAAACAGCAGGGACGGGGTATATACACATGGACTAAACCGTTTCCCAACTTTTGTGGAATATGTTAAGAAAGGGCTCGTAAATCCCGGAGGAACACCCACAAAAGAAGGCGCCTTAGGGTCGCTGGAGCGGTGGGAGGGTAATTCGGGGCCTGGGATTTTAAACGCACGTTTTTGCATGGAGCGGGCTATTGAACTTGCCAATGAAAACGGTATAGGCTGCGTGGCCATTAAAAATACCAATCACTGGATGCGTGCCGGGGCTTATGGCTGGCAGGCCGCCGAGGCTGGCATGATCGGTATTTGTTTCAGCAATACTATTGCCAACCTGCCGCCCTGGGGCGGTATCGATCCGCGCTTGGGTAATAATCCCTTAGTTATTGCAGTACCCCGTAAAGAAGGGCATGTGGTGCTGGATATGGCTATTTCGCAGTACTCTGTAGGCAAACTCAACCAGTATAAATCAAACCGCCAGGAACTGCCCGAGCCGGGCGGTTATGACGCGGAAGGTAAATTAAGCACCGATGCGGCGGCAATCCTCCATTCGCAAAGATTACTGCCCATTGGTTTCTGGAAAGGTTCGGGGCTGTCCCTCATGCTCGACCTGCTGGCAACCGTGCTCAGCCAGGGCAAATCAACCGCTGAGGTTACCAAAACCGAAAACGAAAGCGGGGTTTCGCAGGTTTTCATCTGCATAAAACCGGACAGCAGCAACCCTACCGCCCAGTTAATCGAAGAGATCATAGCCTATTCCAAATCCAGCCGCCCGGTGCACGAAGGAGGATCAATATCTTATCCCGGCGAAAATACTTTGAGGACAAGGGAGAAAAGTTTGAAAGATGGTGTTTTGGTGGATGAGAGAATTTGGCAGACCGTGCTGGCGTTGTAAGAGGCTTAAGCGGCAATTTTGGCATTATGGAGTTTTTCAGCAATGGATCAGGCGTATATCATATTTAATAATGACGCCCGTCATTTATTTACCGGCAGATCGAACCCATCTTTGTTATAAAGTCAAAACACCTAAAAAAATAATATTATGGAAGCATTGGTTTATGAACCCAGGGAAAAATCCCCGGAAGTTAAAGCGCCTGCAAATGGTGCAGCAAAAACTATGAAAGCATTGGTTTATCATGGACCGGGAAAAAAATCCTGGGAAGATAAACCCAAACCCGGGTTAACAAAACCAACAGACGCGATTGTAAAGATCCTAAAAACAACGATTTGCGGTACCGATCTTCATATTATGAAAGGCGATCTTCCTGAAGTTGCAGATGGCAGGATCATTGGCCATGAAGGCGTTGGTATTGTTGAGGAAGTTGGCAGCGCGGTAAGCAATTTCAAAAAAGGCGACCATGTGATCATCTCCTGTGTTACCTCATGCGGAAAATGTGAGTATTGTAAAAAAGGGATGTATTCGCATTGTGCAGATGGCGGCTGGATACTTGGTTATATGATTGATGGCACACAGGCCGAATATGTAAGGATACCGCATGCGGATAACAGCCTGTACCCAATTCCGGCAGGATCAGATGAAGAAGCACTGGTAATGCTAAGCGACATTTTACCTACTGGTTTTGAATGCGGCGTACTAAACGGCCAGGTAAAACCCGGCGATATCGTAGCAATCGTTGGCTCAGGGCCGATAGGTGTAGCCGCACTATTAACGGCTCAATTTTATTCGCCGGCTGAAATTGTGATGATCGATATGGATGAAAACCGCCTGAATGTTGCGAAAACTTTCGGTGCAACCCATATCATTAACAGCGCCAATGAAAATGCAATTGAAACCATAATGCGCTTGACCAACGGCAGGGGCGTGGATGTAGCTATTGAAGCGGTCGGCGTACCGGCAACATTTGAGTTATGCCAGGAAATTATTGCCCCCGGCGGCCATATCGCCAATATAGGCGTTCACGGCAAGAGCGTTACGCTCCATCTGGAAACGTTATGGTCACGGAATATTACCATCACTACCCGGTTGGTTGACACCGTTACCACACCGCTGCTGTTAAAAACTGTTCAATCCAAAAAGATAGAGCCTAATAAACTGATCACCCATCATTTCAGATTGGATCGGGTTATGGAAGCCTATGAAACTTTTGGTAATGCGGCGAAAGAAAAAGCGCTGAAAGTGATTTTGACAGCTGATTGAGCTGAAAATCTTAAGCCTAAAGTTTAAAGTCCTAAGTCAAGTGATTATATATTACTGGCTTAGGACTTTATACTTTGAATTTAGAACTCACGAAACCATCATCCCTTCAAACCGCTCCCAAAATCCATCTTTGGGCACAGGGGCAATGATGACTACTTGTTCTTTTTTTATAGGATGAACAAACTCCAGCTTGCGGGCATGCAGGCTGATGCTCTTACGCAAACTGCCGCGCGGATAACCGTATTTATTGTCGCCAACTATGGGGCATCCCAGGGTTGATAACTGCACCCTGATCTGGTGTGGGCGGCCGGTTATAGGGTCAACCTCAATTAAGTAATTGCCGTTAAGCTCGCCAACTAATTTATAGTTTAGCTCTGCGCGCTGGCTGCCGGGCACCTCATGGTCATGCGCTTTGGTAATGTTTTTCTGCGGATTTTTTACCAGCCAGTGCACCAGGTTACCGGCTTCCGGCCGGGGCCGGTTTCGCACAACGGCATAATAGGTTTTGTGCATGTCGCGGCTTTTAAAAAGTGCGTTTATCCGTTCCAATGCCTTGCTTGTTTTAGCGAACAATAGAACGCCGCTGACGGGCCTGTCGAGCCGGTGTACCACCCCTAAAAATGCACCGTTTGGCTTATCATATTTTTGGGCGATGTATTTCTTAACCTTGTCTTCCAATGATTCGTCACCTGTATCATCAACCTGCACAATATCACCTGCGCGCTTGTTCACGGCGATGAGGTGGTTATCCTCGTAAAGGATATCTTCATCGGTAATATCGTGATTGATGTATTTTATATTGACTTTGGACATAGGTGATGTTATTTTGTCCATGGACCATAGTCGATGGACCATAGTCGAAATTACCTGGTACCATGGTCTATGGACTATCGACTATGGACTTAGAAAAACTCAATACTGTTCCGTCTCATCGGGGAAGCTTTTTGCTTTTACATCGCTAACGTAGTTTTTTATCGCTCCATTCATTGCTTCGCTCAAATTGGCATACTGGCGCAAAAACCGTGGTTTAAAGGCTTTATTAATGCCGAGCATATCGTGGATAACCAAAACCTGTCCATCGCAATGCCGGCCTGCGCCGATGCCGATAGTTGGTATATTTAAGCTTTCACTTACTTCTTTAGCAAGCGTAGCAGGTATCTTTTCGAGTACGATGCCAAAGCAGCCAAGTTCCTGGAGTTTGAGTGCATCTTCACGTAATTTTTGCGCTTCGGCTTCGTGCCTGGCCCTTACGGTATACGTGCCGAACTTGTAGATGGATTGCGGTGTTAATCCCAAATGGCCCATAACCGGTATCCCAGCAGTGAGTATACGGCTTACCGATTCGGCAATTTCAACGCCGCCTTCCATTTTTACGCTGTGCGCGCCCGCCTCCTTCATAATACGGATGGCCGAATTCAAAGCCTCTTTTGAATTGCCCTGGTACGAACCAAAAGGCAGGTCGACAACCACCAAAGCCCGTTTAGCAGCGCGCACTACCGATGAGGCGTGATAGATCATCTGGTCGAGCGTGATTGGTAAAGTGGTTTCATGTCCGGCCATAACATTGGAGGCTGAATCGCCAACCAGGATGATGTCAACACCGGCCTCATCAACAATGGCCGCCATGGAATAATCGTAGGCAGTAAGCATAGCGATCTTCTCGCCACGGGATTTCATTTCCTGCAAAATGTGCGTGGTGATCCTTTTAACCTCTTTATGTACCGACATGTGTGATATTTTAGTAATTGCAAATGTATGTTAGTTATTTCGGAATTCGGAATGTCAAATGCGGAATTGATTTTTTGGATGTGCTGAGGAAAATATTCTATTCTAAAATTCAAAATTAGCAATTCCGCATTTATAAAAATCCGAAATCGAAATTCCGAATTCCGAAATTATTCCATAGTTTTGTACCTTGAACATGGGCTATTCTCACTTCAAGCTTTCGGCAAGTTTTCGCGGAGCGCGGCACCTGGCAAACCGGCTTTTTAACCATTCAATTTTTTTGAACAATGACTTATTTCACCAAATTACCGGCGGTATTATTACTGGCTGACGGCACTATTTTTTATGGTAAGGCAGCCGGCAAAATGGGAACAACCAGCGGCGAGATCTGTTTTAATACCGGGATGACTGGCTACCAGGAAATTTTTACCGACCCCTCCTACTTCGGCCAGATCATGGTGGCAACAAATGCGCATATCGGTAATTATGGTATAAATAAAAACGAAGTTGAATCGGGCAACATACAGATCGCGGGGCTGGTCTGTAAAAATTATAACATCTATTATACCCGCAAACAGGCGGACGAGTCTATCCAGGATTATTTCCAGGAACAAAATATAGTAGGTATTTCGGATATTGATACCCGCCAGCTGGTCCGCCATATCCGTGATAAAGGCGCGATGAATGCCATTATTTCTTCTGAAATATTGGACATCGACGAATTAAAAAAGAAACTGGATGAAGTACCCTCAATGGATGGGCTGGAGTTATCTTCAAAAGTTTCAACAACCGAAACATATACTTTTGGTGATGAAAACGCAAAATACCGCGTAGCTGTACTTGATCTCGGCGTTAAGAAAAACATCCTGCGCAATTTTGACGACAGGGATATTTATGCCAAAGTTTTCCCGGCAAAAACATCCTTCGAAGAAATGGAAAGAGATTTTGCACCAACAGGGTACTTTATCTCCAACGGCCCCGGCGATCCGGCTGCTATGCCTTACGCCATCGATACCGTAAAAGATATTTTAGCATCCGAAAAGCCGATGTTTGGCATTTGTCTCGGTCACCAGTTGCTGGCCTTAGCCAACGATATCCCCACCAAAAAAATGTTTAACGGCCATCGCGGCTTAAACCACCCTGTAAAAAATATTATCATCAACCACTGTGAGGTTACCTCGCAAAACCACGGCTTTGGTGTAGTGCCAGAAGCTGTACGTGCATCCGACAAAGTGGAGATCACCCATGTTAACCTAAACGATCAATCCATTGAAGGCATCAGGGTAAAAGGCAAAAAAGCATTTTCGGTACAATATCACCCCGAATCTTCCCCAGGGCCGCATGATAGCCGGTATCTGTTTGATGATTTTATTGAATTGATGAAATAGCATCTCCTTTTTAAACTTCCGAAGTTTTGAAAACTTCGGAAGTTTCGCCGGAACTCTATCCATTCATCGCCAAATTACCGCCATTTACCGGAAATTTAACACCCTTCGCCTAAAAGCTTTATATAAAAACGGCTTCTGTGAGCACATTTGATCTATAAATCAATCACGTGTTATGAAAACTTTACTCGCTATACAGATCGTTCACTTCGCTGTGCTAATGGCCTCACATTTACATACCATCATCCATTCGCTGGGGCATTTGATGAAATAGGAGCCCCCTCTAAATCTCCCCCGGTAGGGGAGACTTTAAAAAGCCCTACCTACCGGGGAGGGTTTGGGTGGGGCTTACCAACCATCCCCTCAATTCAACCATTCGCCGAAAAAAATAGTGGAAATATCAATTTTGTAAACGAATTTTACAGCATGGCAAAACAACCTATTATAACAGTAAAAAACCTGGTAAAAAACTACGATGATTTTGCAGCTGTAAAAGGCATTAGCTTTGATGTTTATGATGGCGAGATCTTCGGCCTGCTTGGCCCCAATGGCGCCGGTAAAACCACCACACTCGAGATCATTGAAACCCTTCGCGACAAAACATCAGGCGAGGTAACTGTGGATGGCTTATCCATTGACCACGATGCCGATAAAATTAAACAGCGCATTGGCGTGCAATTGCAGGCTGCGGGCTATTATCCGAATCTAAACCTATCGGAACTTATTAAACTCTTTTGCGGCTTATACGGCATTGACAAGACCCCATCTGAAATGCTTGGAAAGGTAGCATTGAACGATAAGGCCAAATCAAAATATAAAGAGCTTTCGGGCGGGCAAAAACAACGTTTTTCCATAGCTACAACGCTGATCAATAATCCAAAGATAATTTTCCTGGATGAACCAACAACAGGCCTCGATCCGCAGGCGCGACGTAACTTATGGGACCTGATCCGCGAAATACGCGACAACGGTACGACAGTTGTCATTACCACCCACTACATGGATGAAGCTGAAGAACTATGCGACCGCGTAGCCTTTATTGACGGCGGCCACGTAGTCGGCATCGATACCCCCAACCACTTTATCGACCAATTGGTTGCATCCGGCTTCGAACGTAAAAAGCAAGTAAAACTGGCCAATTTAGAGGATGTTTTTATAAACCTGACGGGTAAGGAATGGCGGGAGGGATAGGCCCCCCGGCCCCCTAAAGGGGGAGTAAGTTGGCGGTCAGCAGTTGGCACACCGGCAAATACCAATGAACTAATGAACCAGTGAACTAATGAACCAAATGAAGAAATATAGCAATGCCCGCGCAACCCTGGCCATAGCGGTAGCCAGTTTCCGTTCAATCATCCGCAGCCCTTCGGCCGTGGTGTTTAGTCTGGCTTTCCCTTTAATATTTATTATTGTTTTTGCCAATATCGGGGGCAGCCCGGTCACCGTGGATGTGGGAGTTGCTAAATCCTGCGACACCATCAACCCGGTTTACCAAATATTAAAAAAAACTGGTGTAGTCCATTTAATTAAAAATCAATCGGCTAGCGAAATGGCGTCAAATCTTTCAAAGGGTACCATTGACGTAATTTTAGATATTAAGAATAATAGGGGCCTAAACAATCATGAAAAAGGATGGACAATATATCCGCCCTTGTCTGCCTTGGGCGGTGGGAAGTCGCCATTTACGGTAAACATCCAATATACAAAGGCTTCCCAGCAAAAGGACGGTATATTCAGATCTCTGCTGAACGGCATTCTTTTCCAAATAAATAGCATGGGTAGTACTGTCGAGCAGCCTGTCGCTGAGCTAAAAGAAGCAACCGTGCAAGGCCGCGAATATAAATATATTGATTTTATCCTTCCTGGGATGCTTGGTTTCTCCTTGCTCAGCAGCGGCGTTTTTGGCACCGCGTTTGTATTTTTAAGCCTGCGTTTAACCCTGGTGATCAAACGGTTTTTTGCAACGCCGGTTAAAAGGTACAGCATCGTTGTCGGCGAAGCATTGGCGCGCCTGGTATTTTCATGGATCGGCGCCTTGTTTATTATAACAGTCGGGCATTACTTTTTCGGATTTACCCTGGTACACGGGTTGATAACCGTAGTAAACATGCTGATTCTTTCGGCCATCGGCCTGATCATATTTATGGGATTCGGGTTTATCATCTCTGGTATTGCCAAAAATGAAAGCTCCGTGCCGCCGCTATCCAATATAATTACTTTGCCGCAATTTTTATTGTCGGGCACTTTTTTTGCCACTACGGCCTTTCCATCGTGGTTGCAGGGATTGGCCAATATATTGCCGTTA
Source organism: uncultured Mucilaginibacter sp. (assembly GCA_903864275.1). Taxonomy (GTDB): domain Bacteria; phylum Bacteroidota; class Bacteroidia; order Sphingobacteriales; family Sphingobacteriaceae; genus Mucilaginibacter. Next base: position 31,579 of record CAIPFE010000038.1, on the reverse strand, counting down.
ACCTACCTCAACAAGGCCATGCGGGATGTAGCTTTTGAAGGCGCCGGCATGGGCGATGTAACGCATGAACTGCTCATACTGGGTATATGGTTTATTATAGTTTATGCTGTAGCCGTGAAGACCTTTAAGTGGGAATAGATTTGATTTCGGATTTCGGAATTTCGATTTCGGAATTATTTTGATTTCGGATTTTGATTAGACTATACTGTTCAACTGCATTTGGTTGAAATCCAAAATTTAAATTCCGCATTTGACATTCCCATTTCCGCATTGATAAAAATCCAAATTCCTTAAAGCATTCCCCCATCCACAGGGATCACCTGCCCGGTGATGTACGAAGCCATGTCCGATGCCAGGAATACGCAGGCATTGGCTACGTCTTCGGTTTCGCCGCCGCGTTTCAGGGGGATAGCCTGCGCCCAGCCCTCAACAACTTTGGGGTCCAGCACTTCGGTCATTTCCGTTTTGATGAAGCCGGGAGCTACCACATTGGTGCGGATATTCCGCGAGCCCAATTCTTTTGCAATTGATTTTGAAAATCCGATAATACCCGCTTTTGATGCGGCATAATTGGCCTGACCTGCATTGCCCTGCACCCCAACCACCGAGCTCATATTAATGAAAACACCATAACGGTTCTTCATCATAATTTTTGAAGCGGCTTTGGTTATATTGAAGATCGATTTCAGGTTTACATCCAAAACTTCGTCCCAGTTTTCTTCGGTCATACGCATCAGCAAGCCATCTTTGGTGATGCCGGCGTTATTTACCACAATTTGTAAGGTGCCGAAATCAGCAACTATATCATTTACCAGTTTTTCTGCTTCGTCAAACTTTGAAGCATCTGAACGGTAACCTTTTATTTTGGTACCAAATTTTTGGAGTTCCTGTTCAAGGGCCTCGCCTTTTTCAACCGATGATAAATAGGTGAAAGCCACATTGGCACCATGTTCTGCAAACTTTTCAGCGATCTTGCGTCCTATGCCTTTCGATGCGCCGGTAACCAGCGCGGTCTTTCCTTCTAATAATTTCATATAAGTATGATTTCGGGTTGCGAAGATAGGTATTTTAGTCCGAAAGTCGGAAAGTCCGAAAGATGTTGTTCATGGTTGATAGTTCATAGATATATTAATATCGGGCATGAACCGGGTGGATTATTTTTAAGTTTATTTTTTATAAAAAGCTTAGCTTTATGCTGTCATGATAAAAAACCACCTGCATTTAAACAGTGTAAAGTTTTTACTGAGCCTGTTTTTGTTATTGTTTACAAGGATAGCTTCGGCCCAATATAAATACCCGTTTCAAAACCCTGAGTTACCGACGGAAGACAGGATCACCAATTTACTTTCGTTGATGACGCTGGACGAAAAGGTGAATTGCCTAGGCACCAACCCAACAATTGCACGTTTGGATGTTAAAGGAACCGGGCATGTTGAGGGCTTGCATGGCTTAGCTATGGGATTACCCGGCGGCTGGGGACGTAAAACACCGGTACCTACAACCATCTTCCCACAATCTATAGGCATGGCCGAAACATGGGACCCTGACCTGTTACAGCAAGCCGGCGCTATCGAAGCTTTTGAAACCCGTTACATGTTTCAAAGCGAAAAATATCATAAAGGCGGCCTGGTTGTACGTGCGCCAAATGCGGATATCGGCCGCGACCCGCGCTGGGGCCGTACCGAAGAATGTTATGGCGAGGACGCTTTTTTCAACGGCGCCATGGTTGTTGCTTATGTTAAAGGTTTGCAGGGCAACGACCCCAAGTATTGGACGACCGCCTCGCTAATGAAACATTTCCTGGCCAACAGCAACGAAAACAGCCGCGACAGCAGCTCGTCCGATTTTGATGAGCGGCTTTTCCGCGAATATTATTCGGTGCCTTTCCGTATGGGGATTGAGGAAGGGGGTTCAAGGGCGTTTATGGCTTCGTATAACAAAGTAAATGGCACACCACAAACGGTTAGCCCCATCCTGAAAAATATTACCGTTAACGAGTGGGGACAAAACGGCATCATCTGTACAGATGGCGGCGCTTACAGGCTGCTGGTGACCGCGCATCATTATTATCCAACCCCAGCGGAAGCTGCCGCCGGTTGTATAAAAGCTGGCATTAACCAATTTTTGGATAATTACAAAGCCGGCACAAATGAAGCTTTACAAAAAAAGCTGATCACCGAAGCTGATATTGACCAGGTGCTGCGTGGCGTTTTCCGCGTGATGATAAAACTCGGCCAACTCGACCCGCCGCAGCTGGTGCCTTATGCCACGATCGGTACAGGCCCTGAACCCTGGCTATCGCAAAAGAACCGGGATTTTGTAAGGCTTATTACCCAAAAATCTATCGTGCTTTTAAAAAATGATAAAGGCCTGCTGCCGCTTGATAAAAATAAGGTCAAATCAATCGCAATAGTTGGTCCGCGATCCGCCGAGGTTTTGCAGGATTGGTACAGTGGCTCCCCGGCTTATAGTGTAAGTGCGCTGGATGGCATAAAAAACAAAGTGGGTGCAAATGTGGTGGTGAGCCATACGACCGACAATAATTTGGCCATCGCGATGGCCAGATCGTCGGAAACGGTTGTGGTGTGTGTTGGCAACAACCCTAGCGGGAACCTGGGCTGGAAAAAGGTAGACGGGCCAACCGAGGGAAGGGAGGCCGTCGATCGCCAAAGTATATCATTGAATAGCGCACAGGAAGCGTTGGTCAGAAACTTATACAAAGTAAACCAAAATGTTATTTTAGTGCTGGTGAGTAATTTCCCTTATGCCATTAACTGGGAGCAGGCTAATATCCCGGCAATCATCCATATCACCCATTGCAGCCAGGAACAAGGTAACGCTTTGGCGGATGTGATATTCGGCGATATAAATCCCGGCGGCAAACTTGTCCAAACCTGGCCCGACTCCCTGGCCCAACTGCCGCCGATGATGGATTATAACATCACGCATGGGCGCACGTATATGTATTTCAAAGGCAAACCGCTTTACCCGTTTGGGTTTGGTTTAAGCTATACCACCTTTCAATACAGCAATTTAAAAACCAGTACCGCTAAGCTGGATAAAACCGGCGGGCTAACCGTAAGCGTAGATGTAAAAAACACCGGCAGCCGCACAGGAGATGAGGTGGTACAGCTATATGTTAAGCACCTGAAATCAAAAGTTGAACGGCCGCAGGAAGAACTGAAAGGTTTTAAACGTATAACGCTTAATCCCGGCGAAACGCAAACGGTAAATATAAAATTACCGGCATCGTCATTAGCCTATTGGGACGTAGCTAAGAAAGGTTTTGTGGTTGAGAAAGAGCCTGTTCAATTGATGATTGGAAGTTCTTCAGCGGATATTAAAGAGCAAATAAATATTGAAGTAAAATAATGATACAGGTAGAGACGCGATGCATCGCGTCTGACGTACCGCTAATACGTAACAGCCTCGTCTTCGTTTTTCCTGATCCAAACCGCGCCATCCGGTTTTAGTTCTAACAGGTCTATGGGTTCGCTTACGGCAAGGGGCTGCATTTTTGCTTCTATTTTAACCAATGCTTCCACGTATAGTTCAGGTCGTTGTTTCATAGTAGCGGCGGTAGGCAGATCTTCGGGTTTGGCGTTGGTAATGTCCCTGGAAAGCCCGATCACGGTAAGCGCCATAATCGGGTGTATTTTATATGTTGTTATTACTTTATCGTCCTTATCCAGGCTGCAAAAAAATTCGACATTAACCACACTGGCTGTTCCGTTATAAAAACCAAAGAAACTCACATCCGCGAGCCCATCCTTTAAAAAATGCCTGAACTTATCCGGGTAAAATAATTTTGCATCACCCATCAGCTGCTTGTACCGTTTTGACATCGCAGTACCGAAGGATGTGATCGCGGTATCAATGTTCTGGTTTTGCTGCAATGCAATGGTAGCGGCCTTCAATAAGCCGCCGTCATCAAACCCGGAAATGGCAAAGTAATTATTCCCTACGTTGTGGATCTTGCAAATAGACTCGACTTTATTATTGTCCTTCCCGTCATTAAAAAAGAATGTTCTCCTGCTATCTGCAGCAACATAAATATGCCCGTTTTCTGCAACATAAATGGCAATGCAGGTTGAAAAACCCCGCAACGAGCAGAAAACTAAAAAACCGGTTATTAATAATTTGTTCACTTTAACTTTATATAAAGTTAACAAATTAATAACATTAAAATAACATTATTTATTGTGTAAATTAATTTTTCAAGATGGCGGGGGAAACTTAAGTTGACACTTCCGCCAGGGACGGATAAGCCTCACCAGCGACGGGAAAAGCGTTCACGTTAGCGTTCACTTCGCAACAGCACAGGCGTTTTTAAAAACGTGAACGGCTGATTATCAGGCGTGTAAAATTTCACTATCTGCAATTTTTGCATTTATTGCACATCCGTCTCTCACCGTGGGAAATAATGCAGCGCAAGGTCCCGTTCCGGAGAGCCTGCGGCGACCGGAGCATACCCTTGGATGATAATGTTTGCTGGGAACAATAGGGGAACCGTAGAAAATCTTATATTTACCTCATAGCGATCCGTGTCTGAGTTATTATGGAACGCAGGGTCCTTCTCGAGAGACCGCGCGTTGACTGGATCGAAATCTTAATAAAGACAATGAACGAGTTAAAAATTCCAGATGAGGCGCTAAAAGACAAAGAAGCTTTTGAACTACTCAGAGTTTGGGCAGCATTTGAACAACAGCACGTAACAATTCATTCAGGATTGAATGGAAATGCAAAAAACTTTGGATTTTTGTTAGCGGAATTGGCCTTACACGCTTCAAAATTATATGCTGAACGTTTTAAAACAGATCAATTGGAAATGCTCAAGGACATCCTTGATGGGTTTAATGATGAGATAATTAATGAGTCAGGCAATCCGATCGGAGGAATTGAAGATTAATTCACGCCCATATCGCTTTATCATCGTTGCGACTTACTTAAAACACCAACAAAAGGGGGATGAAGTGAAATAGGGTGAGTAAACTCCATTGGTGCGTTTTTGGAAACGACTACTGTTGGACAGATGCGGATAGTGACGAGTTGTACTCCTCCTTCAACTCCACCAAACATCCCGCACACATACACCCTTCATAATTCTCGCTGATGTATTGCATCTCGTTCAAATTCAACGGCACCTTGCCGCACTGGCATTTGGTAAAGGCGTTTGCCTTGCACTCCATGCTTTTGCCGCACCGTTCGCAACGGATGATCTCGTGTTTGGTGTTCATAAAAGAATAGGCCTAAAATATGTAGAGACGCAATATTTTGCGTCTCTAACGATATTATTTATTTTCAGAGACGCAAAATATTGCGTCTCTACGGCGTTATGCAGAACAAGTCACGCACCCCTCCTCCATTGAGCAAGACGGGCCAGCCGGTATTTCATCAGCAATCTGGTCAACCAATTCAGGTATTACAGGTTCCATGTTTTTACCGCCCTGGTTCTCAACGGTAAATTTAACAGCCTGCGATGCTGCCTGTGTGCGCAGGTAATACATTCCTGTTTTCAGGCCCTTCTTCCATGCGTAAAAGTGCATTGAAGTTAGCTTGGAAGCATTTGGCGAGTTAATGAACAGGTTCAGCGACTGCGACTGGCAGATGTAGGCACCCCTGTCGGCAGCCATATCAATAATGCTGCGCATCTTTATTTCCCAAACGGTTTTGTACAGGTCTTTTATCTCCTGTGGTATCTCAGCGATCTCCTGTATCGAACCATTGGCAGTGATGATCTTATCCTTCATGTTGTTATCCCACAAACCACGGTTAACCAAATCGCGCAGCAGGTATTTATTTACGATGATAAACTCACCGCTCAATACCCTGCGGGTGTAAATGTTCGAGGTATAGGGCTCAAAACACTCGTTATTGCCCAGTATCTGCGAGGTTGAGGCAGTTGGCATTGGCGCCACCAATAGCGAGTTGCGTACGCCGTGGTTCATTACATCCAAACGCAGATTTTCCCAATCCCAGCGGCCGCTATCAGGTTTTACGCCCCACAGGTCAAACTGGAACTTGCCTTTTGATAATGGCGAGCCTTTAAAGGTTTCATAAGCGCCCTCTTTTATCGCCAGGTCTTTCGAGGCGGTCATGGCGGCAAAGTAGATGGTTTCAAATATTTCCTTGTTCAGTTTTTTTGCTTCCTCACTTTCAAAAGGCAGGCGCATCTGGATAAAAGCATCAGCTAATCCCTGTACACCCAAACCGATCGGACGGTGCCTGAAATTGGAGTATTCGGCTTCCTTAACCGGGTAAAAATTATTGTCGATGATCTTATTAAGATTGATGGTTGCCTGGTAAGCAACCTCGTACAATTTAACATGATCAAAAACACCTTCCCGTATATAACGGGGCAGCGCCAAAGATGCCAGGTTACAAACGGCGATCTCATCAGCCGAAGTGTATTCAATAATTTCGGTGCAAAGGTTCGAGCTTTTTATGGTGCCCAGGTTTTGCTGATTCGATTTACCGTTAGCGGCATCCTTGTACAACAGGTAAGGCGTACCGGTTTCCACCTGCGAATCAAGGATTGCAAACCACAGTTCCTGCGCCTTTACCACTTTGCGGGCACGGCCTTCTTTTTCGTATTTGCTGTATAGCTTCTCAAATTCCTTACCCCAGCAATCAGCAAGGCCCGGCGCCTCATGCGGACAGAATAAGCTCCAGTCCTCGTTTGCTTCCACGCGTTCCATAAACAGGTCGGGTACCCAAAGGGCATAAAACAAATCGCGGGCACGCATCTCTTCCTTGCCGTGATTTTTGCGAAGGTCTAAAAATTCAAATACATCCGCATGCCATGGTTCAAGGTAGATGGCAAAAGCGCCCTTGCGTTTGCCGCCGCCCTGGTCAACATAACGGGCGGTATCATTAAACACCCGCAGCATTGGGATGATGCCATTACTCGTGCCATTGGTGCCGCTGATGTACGAGCCTGTAGCCCTTACATTATGGATGCTTAAACCAATACCGCCTGCGCTTTGTGATATCTTGGCAGTTTGCTTTAATGTATCATAAATCCCTTCGATACTATCATCCTTCATAGTCAATAAGAAGCACGATGACATTTGAGGTTTTGGCGTACCCGCATTAAACAGCGTTGGCGTGGCGTGGGTGAACCAGCGCTCGCTCATTAAATTATAGGTTTTTATGGCGCTATCGATATCTTCTTTATGGATGCCGATGGATACCCGCATAAACAGGTGCTGCGGGCGTTCAGCTATCTTTCCATCCAGTTTTAACAGGTACGATTTTTCGAGCGTTTTAAATCCGAAGTAATCAAAACCAAAATCACGGTCGTAAATTATGGTGCTGTCTAAAAGTTCGGCGTTTTTTTCAATGATCTCCCAAACATCATCAGCCAGCAGCGAAGCATTCTTCCCGTTTTTTGGATCAATGTATTGGTGTAGCTTCCGCATCGTTTCGGAAAACGATTTGATGGTATTTTTGTGCAGGTTCGATACCGCGATGCGCGATGCCAGCAAAGCATAATCGGGGTGCTTGGTGGTTAGCGATGCAGCGGTTTCGGCCGCCAGGTTATCCAGCTCGGAGGTGGTTACCCCGTCAAACAAACCCTCAATTACCTTTTTGGCAACATCTATCGGGTCAACCAACGCGGGGTTTAAACCATAGCATAGCTTTTCAATTCTTGCGGTAATTTTATCGAATTTTACCGTTTCCTGTTTTCCGTCTCTTTTAATTACGAACATCTTAGTGAGTGGTGAGTGGTGAATAGTGAATGGCTCATTTCAATTTTTTAAGATTAAACTTTATTGGAATTGATCAGGCCACTTAAATTTTTAAAACATTTTGTCATTGCTTCGCCGAGGGCTTTTAAACTTTCAACTGAGCAATAATTTAGATCAATAGCTACATCTAATGCAGCGTCAACCTCTATTACAGATCCTCTTGCCATTTCATAATAACGATTCCTTTCTATTTGTGACCTTCTTGAACTTCCTTCTGCTATATTTAAATAAACTGACAAAGCAGCGCGCTTTATTTGTTGAGATAGTACAAACCGTTCATCAACCGGAAATTGGGTTACCGCAATGTAGCATTCCTTAACCAGCTGTCTCGCAGCCGTATAAGCATCTAATTTTGTATGTCCCAATTGTAAAAACATGTATAATTTTTAATTGTAAATCAAAAACTCCCCACTCACTATTCGCTACTGACCACTCACCACTCACTATTCACCACTCACCACTCACCTAAAAGTCCTCGTCTAAAGAAAACGACTTGCTTTCCTGGCTATTCAGCACCCCGCTTTTTTGGTAGTCCCCTACCCTTTTTTCAAAGAAATTTGTTTTACCCTGCAGGCTAATCATTTCCATAAAGTCAAACGGATTTGATGCGCCATACACTTTATCATAGCCTAATTCGCCCAGCCACCTGTCGGCCACAAATTCAATATACTGGCTCATCAGCTTAGCGTTCATACCTATCAGGTTAACCGGAAGCGCATCGGTAACAAATTCTTTTTCTATTTCAACAGCGTCAGTGATGATGGCCGTCGCGGCTTCTTTTGACAACTTGTTTTCCAACATCCGGTACAGCAGGCAGGCGAACTCACAATGCATGCCTTCGTCGCGCGATATCAGTTCATTGCTAAAAGTTAAGCCAGGCATCAGGCCGCGTTTTTTGAGCCAGAATATGGAGCAAAAGCTGCCCGAGAAAAATATCCCCTCAACCGCCGCAAACGCAATCAGGCGCTCAGCAAACGTTCCGTTGTTTATCCAGCGTAAGGCCCATTGCGCCTTCTTACCTACGCATGGAACGGTATCAATTGCGTGGAACAAGCGGTCCTTTTCGGCAGGGTCTTTAATATAAGAATCTATCAGCAGTGCATAAGTTTCGGAATGTATATTCTCCATCATGATCTGGAAACCGTAGAAACACCGTGCTTCGGGCAACTGCACCTCGCTCATAAAGTTTATGGCCAGGTTCTCGTTAACGATACCATCGCTCGCTGCGAAAAAGGCAAGTACGTGGGATATAAAATGCCGCTCGCCATCGTTCATGGCATCCCAATATTTCATATCATCCCCCAGGTCGATCTCCTCGGCAGTCCAGAAACTTGCTTCGCATTTCTTATACATTTCCCAAATCTCGGGGTACTTAATGGGTAGTATAACAAAGCGGTCCTTGTTCTCTTTTAATAATAATTCGGTCTCCTGTTCCATGTACTGCTTTTCTTTAAAATGCCCTCTTACAAGCCTCCAATCAATGTTTTGACCTCCCTGATATTAGCCGACGACTATGCCCTAGCGTTAGTTTTACTTGTTGTGATAACCTTTATCACTGCTAACTACTTAAGCGGCTTTTTCACCAATCCCCGTCAAACTAATTTATCAATTTATGCCCGGTTCCCATTCGCCTTGCGGCGGCTGGTCCCCTTTTATTATCAGCCGGAAGCCGGTAATAACAGATATTATTGAAGAACTTAAAATCAAATATAGGAGATGCTCTTTTATGATGTTAGTTTAAGTTTTTAACATCCCCCATAAGTTATAAACAAATTATTTTGAATAGTGCTATTGAGTTATTCAGGCCGCATGAAGCTAGCTTAACCGCATGTTAACAAAAATTTAAACTACCTGGTATTAACATCCGGGCGGGTCTTTACCTTGTGCTTAGTTATCCGAAGGAACAAATTTCATTGACACAGAATTTACGCAGTGCCGCGTATTTTTTGGCGTTAAATATTCGCCTTCGAAAACGTGGCCCAAATGTGCACCGCAATTGGCGCATACTATTTCCACCCTCCGGCCGTCGGCATCGGGCACCCGTTTTACTGCACCCGGTATCTCATCATCAAAACTTGGCCAGCCGCAATGCGACTCGAATTTTGTTTCTGAAGTGTACAAAGGGTTATCGCATCTTTTGCATACATATAAACCCTGTGCATGGTTATTTAATAACGAGCCTGTAAACGGCCGTTCAGTTCCTTTGTGTAGTATTACCCGTTCTTCTTCGGGCGTTAATGTGTTATATTTCATGTTAATTATTGAATTATTGATTTACTGAATTATTGATTGGGATTTCATCAATTATGATCTGATTTCACCGATTTTTTTCTTTTCGGCTTATATAAATATACGAAAACTTGTTGGGTTAATTTGTTTTTCGCCGCGATATTGACATAAATTTGACCATAATAAATTGAAATTTTTTCCCTTGGAGCGAAGCAAAAGATGACCCGTAGAAACTATTCGACGATATGATATAATAAACAAAAAATAACGGCCAAACCCGGGATTTTAGTTGTTAAGCAGTTTTATGATTCTGCTGAACTTTTCGTTAATTTCACTGTTATCATTTAACAACATTAACAAAAATAGTTTATGGGCAAGCAACACGACACCTTTCCAAACGAACAGCCTGAAATGCCTGTGCCAAAGGAAACACCGGAAATACGACAGCCATCCGATCCGAAAGAGCCGGTTGTGCCAAAGGAAGACCCGCAGATCGTGCCGGATGAATTTCCACCGGAAGAAAATTCGCCGGAGGGGCCCGTAGTTGACTCGGGGTTATAAACTAATCCTCCAGTCTTACTGTTGTCATTTTTGCGCTTTCAAAGGTCAGGTTAACAGACCTGCTGCCATTGGGCCTGGTACGATGTTTAATGTTTTTGGGTATTGTGAATAATTGGTTTGGATATAACTCAACCGTCCGGTCCTCCAGGTCTATAAATATGGAGCCTTCGATCACTAAAAAACTTTCATCCGAATCCGGGTGCAAATGCCAGAAATAGGGTGTGGTCATGACGCTCATTCTTACGATGTGATCGTTTACGGTCGCAACCGGTATATTGGTGTCTTTAGTATTGGTTTTGGCTTTTTGAGTAATATCAATTAAGACTAAATTTTCGGTGTCCATTGGTTTGAAAAATGGTGTTTGCTTTTTGAAATACTGGCCAACGCATTTTTTTACCTAATTGTCCGCCATAGCTTCAGCGGCCGCGGATTCCTCGTCCGCCATAGCTTTAGCGGCGGCGGATTTACTTTTCTCCTATTTTCGCTAACTCCTCTGCCATCGCCGCGCCAATCTCAGCCGGTGATTCCACCACCCTGATCCCGCATTCACGCATAATTTTCATTTTGGCTGCCGCGGTATCATCTGCCCCGCCAACGATGGCGCCGGCATGGCCCATGCGGCGTCCCGGAGGGGCTGTCTGGCCTGCGATGAAACCTACCACAGGTTTGGTGCCGTTTGCTTTTATCCAGCGGGCGGCTTCGGCTTCCATGCCGCCGCCTATTTCGCCGATCATAATGATACCGTGGGTATCGGGGTCGTTCATCAGCAGTTCAACCGCTTCTTTGGTGGGCGTGCCGATGATCGGGTCGCCGCCAATGCCGATGGCTGTAGTGATACCGAGGCCGGCTTTAACCACCTGGTCAACTGCTTCGTAAGTTAAAGTGCCTGATTTTGAAACTACGCCAACGTGGCCCTTTGTGAAAATAAAGCCCGGCATAATACCGATCTTGCTTTCATCAGCCGTGATAATACCGGGGCAGTTAGGACCGATCAAACGAGAATCTTTATCCGTTAAATATTCCTTCACCATGATCATATCCTTTGTGGGGATGCCTTCGGTGATGCAAACGATCACTTTAATACCAGCCTCGGCCGCTTCCATTATGGCGTCGGCAGCGAATGGCGGGGGTACAAATATGATGGATACATCAGCGCCGGTTTTTTGAACAGCTTCTTCAACGGTATTAAATACCGGCCTGTCCAAATGGGTTTGTCCGCCTTTGCCGGGGGTAACACCGCCAACAAGCTGGGTACCGTACTCGATCATCTGCGATGCATGGTAGGTGCCTTCGTTACCTGTAAAACCCTGAACTATGACTTTGGAATCTTTATTTACGAGAACGCTCATCGTGGTTTTAAATTTGTAGCGCAAAGCTAAAAAAAAATTGCCCCCTTGCCCCCTAAAGGGGGAATATTTTTACTTTATCTTGGATCAATAAGAACTTCATCAAATTCGGGAGCTAAAAATTATCTGTAACCAATTATTACAAATTCAATTACTGTAATTATAATTACCAGCAACCATGTAAAAAGGAAAATAAGACCTGCTTTTTTCATGTTACTTTTATCCCCTCTTTTTATCGCAGGGAAAAAATAGTACGCGCTAAAGCCGAAGCCGGTTAAACAGACTAAAGCTTTGAAAACTGTTAAAATTATAAGCATCGTAAATCACTGAAATAGTTGATCAAAACCTCCCCCTTTAGGAGGGGGGGCTAAACTCGTTCTCACTCTTCGCTATCACAATCGTCGCTATCCCATTCCCTATCATATTGGTAATAGCCCTTGCTTCCGACATAAACCTATCCACCCCAAGCAATATCGCCACACCTTCGGCCGGGATGATTTTTATAGCTGCCAGTGTCGAGGTTAATATAATAAAACCGCTGCCGGTTACGCCTGCCGCGCCTTTGGAGGTGATCATTAATATGCCGATAATGGTTAACTGCTGCATCAGCGTGAGCGGGATATGGAACACCTGCGCCAAAAAGATAACTGACATGGAAAGGTAGATCGTAGTTCCATCCAAATTAAATGAATATCCAGCCGGGATAACCAGCCCCACAACCGACCGCGAGCATCCGAATTTTTCCATTTTATCCATCATAGCAGGCAGCACGGATTCGGATGAGGAAGTGCCCCAAACGATCAGGATCTCTTCTTTAATAAATTTCAGGTATTTCCAAAAACTGAATTTGTAGAGGTAACAAATGAGGTGTAACACGCCGAAGATGAAAAAGATAGAGGTAAGATAAACCGAGGCCATCAGCAAACCCAAAGGCTTCAAGGTATTGATACCATAAGCACTGATAGTATAAGCCATCCCGCCGAAAGCGCCAATGGGGGCCACACGCATTACCATGTACATGATCCTGAAAAATACTTTTGAAAGGTTTTCAAAAAGATGGATAACTCGCTGCCCGGTCTCCCCTATAAAGCTTACGGCAAAACCAAATAATATGGCAAAGAAAAGTATCTGTAAAATATCGCCTTTGGCAAATGCCTCAAATATATTAGGCGGCACAATATGAGTTATAAAATCAACCCAGTGCATATCGGCAGCGGCTTTCTGGTAAATAGCAAGTTTGGAGTGATCTGCTGCAATCTTGCTTACAAAGCCATCACCGGGCCTTATTACATTGGCAACTATTACCCCGATGACCAGGGCGCAGGTGGAGACGATTTCGAAATAAAGCAGCGCTTTGCCCCCTACCCGGCCAACCTTTTTTATATCGCTCATACCGGCAATACCCAGTACAATGGTGAAAAAGATGATGGGTGCGATCAGCATGGTGATCAAACTGATAAAGGTTTGGCTGATGAGTTTCGCGGTTGGCCCGAATGAGGGAAATAAAAATCCAACAATAATACCCAATACGATGCCGGTAATTACCTGGAAATTCAGGTTGAATAAGAGTTTCTTCATTGTATAACAATTATACAACTAAATAGAAGAATTTTATAGTGATGGTCATTATCCAGGTAATGAAAATAAAAACGTCCGCGGGTTCGGGGTAAGTACCCCTAAAACCGACGGACGTTTTAATATTTTGTTGGGATAAAATTTGCCCCCCTTAACTAACTACGCCTGTTTGCAGGTTAACGTTATACGCTTTACCGTTAATGGTAATTGTAGCCATTTGGTTGCCGTTAAAAACAATAGTCCCCGTGTAATTCCATGACCCTTTCGGACCGCTGCCACTTGTGTTAAACGTTCCCGAGCCGCTCACAATATCGCCGGCAGTCGGGCTGTAAACTACTGATTTAAGTGTATAGTCAAAAACTTCGGAGCCGCTTTGTTTTGAGCTGATAATTTTATAGCTGCCATCTGAATTCAGTGAACCGTTGATAGAAAAGTCAGCATATGGATCCGATGGATTGGAACTCAGCAAGGTAAGGTTCTCGGCCACTTTGTAGGTTAAAGAGGTGTCGGGACCCGTTAATGATATTGCAATATTATCGGCTGTTGTAAAGCCGGAATAGACCCCATTTGTACAGGTAAAAGTGAATGCGATATCTCCCGCAATTGTAGCCGAACTGCCATTCGCCGAGAAAGTAAAATTCACGGTTGTGTCAACAACCTGGCCGCAATCCGGGTTACTTAAGCTTTGCAGCACTTTCCCTTTGGTGTGTACCGCGAAAGTAGTTGGTGCAGTTAAACCACCTGAAGCATCAAATGCGCCTAAACCGCCAAATAATGACTGGTTGATTGTGAGCGCCACCTGGCTTGAAACTGCCTGGGGTGTAAGCGCCGGATCTTTAGGGGCTGTTGATGATTTTTTACAAGATGAGTAAATAATGGCGATGCCCGCAACCAGCAGGTAGATGGGCTTTAGTCTTAATTTTTTCATGATAAGGCTTCGTTTCTGTTTGTAATAAAGTTAATAAAAGAATAATTTTTAATAAAAATTTGAAGAATAATTTTCCCGGCGGTGCGGGTTTTTAGATAAAAGCTTGCAAATAAGATGCCGGAAATGATAAGGGACCTGCGGGATTAAAAACATCCGGTTTAATAGCTCTCGTTATGGCTTTATATTTTACCTGCTTTAAATCGTCACGTGATAAACTTTGCCGTTTATAGTAACATCAGCCTTATGATTACCGAGGTATTTTATGGTACCAATATAGTTCCACGAACCGTAATTGTTACTCCCGGTTGAGACAAAGGTGGCCAACCCGCTTGTTATATCGTTGTGATTTGACAGATCGACAGTTAAGCCGGTCAAAACATAGTTAGTATGATCGGATGTTGGTTTTATCCCTGGTTTGCTATAATTTAAATCAACAAACGATTTTAAATTACCATTTACAAAAAGGAGCGTGTTTTTCGAATTCAGGCTTTTAATAACATAATTTTGGGTTATGTCGTACATGAAAGAATACCCGGGCGCTGTACCTAAAGTTCTTAAGGAATCGTTGGCAAAGTAACCGGCGGGTTGTCCGTTGATACAATTAAAGTAAAAGATAAGCCTGCCTGTGGTATGTGACTTGGTGTCGCCGGTATTGGTGTCATAATCTAAGGGGACATCAGCAGTAAATCCGCACAATGCATTCGGTATATTCACCGTATGGTTATCATTGATCACCGATGGCGTAGCTACCCCGCTGTTTAAGTTAACGCCGCCGTAAGTCCCCGCTAATGATTGGGTAAGGCTTGCGGCAACCTGGCTGCTTACCACATCAGCGCCTGCTGTTTGAGCGGCAGGTGCATTGCTGGTTTTGTTACACGAAGTATAAATAACCAATACCCCCGCCAGCACAGGCAGCGCGACCTTTAAATTAAATTTCATAATGTTGAATGTTTCAATAATTTATCCCTGAAACTAAAGAATTATTGGCAAAAATTATAAGCAAACTGAGAATAAAGCGTTTTTGTGCTTAATAAGCTAAGAAATTACTTTTTAGGCACCCGATAGGTTATTAACAATTAATTGACCCACATACGCCAACCTTTGTGAGCCATTTTTTGCCATATGCGCCCGGTAGAACATTTGTAATCTTTATTTTTGATATTTATCTTTTTGTAAATTTGTATATGAGCGCGATCTACAATTTTCGCAGGGTATCTGATAAGCTGGCCTGCGCAGGCCAGCCGCGGGAGGAGCAGCTGGCGTCGATAGCTGATGAAGGCTACTCCGTCGTAATTAATTTGGGATTGTCTGATGGCAAGTACGCACTAAACAATGAAGCTTCGTCAGTAAAAGAACTTGGACTAACCTATCACCATATCCCGGTATTGTTTGATAGCCCCCAGGTTGCTGAACTTGAATCATTCATCAATCTGATGAATGAACACGGTGATGAAAAAATATTTGTCCACTGCGCGGCTAATTACAGGGCATCAGTCTTTACGGGCCTTTACCTGTTTGCCGTGGACAAGCTTGATGAGGATGGGATGCAGGAGTTTATTGAAGAGCTTTGGCAGCCTGACCCTGTGTGGCAATTATTTATTGAGGAAAGCCTGGAGATTTTAGGGGGTTAAGTTGTTTTAAGTTGTAAAGGTTGAAGTTGTTTAAAAAGTTGAAGGGGTACCTTAATTAAAAAACATAAAAAAATTTAGGGGCGCTTTAAAAAATTAAATAGCAATTAAATGTATGAGTAAATTCTTCCCCGCCATATCAGCTAAAATACCCATTGAACTATCTTGAGGATGCTTTGTCAAGATCATTGCAGAACGCCTTTATGGGCATAGATCATCTTATATAAAAATAAAAAAAGCTTCCCCCGATTTACCGGGGAAAGCTCGACAGGGTTTAGATAAAATGAATTAATTAAGAAGTTATTTTGCCTGTTATCAGATCGGCATGGAATACCTTGCCGTCGATGATAATATCGGCTTTATGATTACCGTAGAAAATGATTGTACCATCGTATTTCCAGGCGCCGTAGCTGTTGCTGCCGTTAGATGTAAAGGCAGCCGTACCGCTTTTTATATCGCCTTTATTCCCGAGATCTACTGTCAGGTCTTTCAAAATATAATAGGTATTGTCGATAATTGGCTTTGTAGCTTTGTTATCGAAATTTTGCTCAACAGCCGAAGTCAACTGGCCATTTACGAATAGCATTGTATTTGACTGGTTCATACTTTTGATCTGGTAATACTGCTTTACAGTGTACGCAAACGTATATAAAGGGGCTTTTCCTGTGGTAGTTAATGAATCGTACGCAGTATAACCTGTTGATTTGCCGTTAACGCAATCAAAGTAAAAATTAAGGTTACCGGAGGTATGTGACCGGGTGTCGCCCGAATTGGTATAATAGCTAACCTTCGTATCATTAAAAAAGCCGCACAATAAATCCTGGTTAGATGAATGCTGGGGGCCCTGGTAATTCGACAAAGCAATAGAATCAACACCAGCGTTCAAATTCACACCGCCATATGAGCCGGATACTGTATTTGTAAAGCCCATGGCAACCTGACTGCTGATAAAATCAGCGCTGATTGCTTGTGTTTGAGGTGCCGGTTTCACCGCGGGCAATTTATTACATGAAGTGTAAATGATCATCATTCCCACCAGGACCGGAAGTGTAATTTTAGAGTAAAGTTTCATATCATTTAGGCTTTGATTTTTATGGTTTATTGATTTATATTTTTTCCTTTAACATTTATATTTCGTAAATATTTAATTGCAGACCACAACGATAAAATAATTAACATAATAATTAAATGTGATACCCATAAGGCAATTATTATACCACGCGAAACCTGCAAGCTTTTCCTGAGAATAAAAAAGGGCCACTTTTCCCTGCCGTTTTCCGGTATGGCAATAGAAAAACAAACGGAGCCGTCAAAAAATTACAACCCTCCCATCCTTTACAACCTATTCCAACCCGTTCCAACCTTTACAACTTATTCCAACCCAATCACTACCATACTAATAGAGATTTTCTTAATTTCGCAACCTCAAAGGCGGATGTTATAAAATGGATTATCAATTTAAGGATATAGAGAAAAAGTGGCAGCGGTTTTGGGCGGATCATCAAACATTTAAAACTGAAGATGAAACCACCAAACCCAAGTATTATGTGCTGGATATGTTCCCCTACCCATCGGGTGCCGGATTACATGTGGGCCATCCACTGGGCTATATCGCTTCTGATATTTTCGCGCGTTATAAGCGACTGAAAGGCTTTAACGTTTTGCACCCCATGGGTTATGATAGTTTTGGCCTCCCTGCCGAGCAATATGCCATACAAACCGGCCAGCATCCCGCTATCACTACCGAAGCTAATATTGCCACCTACCGCCGGCAGCTCGACCAGCTTGGTTTCTCGTTCGACTGGAGCCGGGAGGTCCGCACCAGCTCGCCGGATTATTACAAGTGGACGCAGTGGATTTTTATGCAATTATTCAACTCCTGGTATAATAATGATTCGGATAAGGCTGAATCCATTGCCAAACTGGTGGAAAATTTTGAGCAAAACGGCTCGGCAGGCATCAATGCAGTTTGTGATGACGAGGTTTCAACCTTTACAGCCGATGAATGGAAAGCCCTGGGCAATCACGACCAGCAAGCCGAACTGTTAAAATACCGGCTCACCTACCTGCGCGAAAGTACAGTGAACTGGTGCCCGGCATTAGGTACCGTGTTGGCTAATGATGAAGTAAAAGACGGCTTTAGCGAACGCGGTGGTTACCCGGTTGAGCAAAAAAAGATGATGCAATGGAGCATGCGCATCACTGCCTACGCCGACCGCCTGCTAAAAGGCCTCGACACAATCGACTGGCCCGAGCCTTTAAAAGAAATGCAAAGGAACTGGATAGGGAAAAGTGTGGGAGCTTCTGTAAGATTTACGATTGACGATTTACGATTTACGAATGATGAAAATTATATCGAAGTATTTACAACGCGTGCTGACACAATTTTTGGTGCTACTTTTTTAGTGCTTGCGCCCGAGCATGAACTGGTGGCCACCTTAACAACATCGGAACAAAAAGCCGCAATTAACGCATACATAGCGCAGGCAAAAAAGAAATCGGAACTGGAGCGTATGGCGGATGCCAAAACGGTATCAGGCGCTTTTACCGGAAGTTATGCGATAAACCCAGTGAACGGTGAAAAAATACCGATTTGGATAGCCGATTATGTGTTGGCCGGTTACGGCACGGGCGCTGTTATGGCAGTACCATCGGGCGATCAGCGGGATTACCTTTTTGCTAAACACTATAACTTACCGATAATACCCATCATCGACATACAAAACATCGAAACCGAAGCTGACCCCACAAAGGATGGGCGCTATATTAATTCGGATTTTATCAATGGATTAACTTATAAGGAGGCGACCGCAGCCGTTGTTGCCAAACTTGAAGAAATGGGTGCAGGCAAGGCAAAAGTAAACTTCCGGATGCGCGACGCCATATTTGGCCGTCAGCGTTACTGGGGCGAACCGGTACCGGTTTATTTTATAGGCGATTTGCCTTATTTAATTGATGAAAAAGACCTCCCGCTTGTATTGCCAGAAGTTGATAAGTACTTGCCTACAGAAAGCGGGGAGCCACCTTTGGCGAGGGCGGTTGACTGGAAATATAGAACCCGGAAGTCAGAAATCGGAAGCCAGAAGTCGGATTTAGAGGGGGCTAACGCCGGCAAAGCCTACGAATACGAACTAAGCACCATGCCCGGCTGGGCCGGCTCGAGCTGGTACTGGTACCGTTACATGGATGCGCATAACGACAAAGAATTTGCCTCAAAGCAAGCCATTGAATACTGGAAGGCCGTTGACCTGTACATTGGAGGCAGCGAACATGCTACCGGGCACTTGCTGTATAGCCGTTTCTGGAATAAGTTTTTGAAGGACATGAATTTGGTGGTTGAAGAAGAGCCATTCAAAAAGCTCATCAACCAGGGGATGATACAAGGGCGGAGTAACTTTGTTTACAGGTTGATCGACGAAATAGGCAGAGGCACCAACACCTTTATTTCTCATGGGTTGATCAGGGAATACAGAACATCTCCTTTACATGTTGATGTTAACATTGTTGAAAATGATGTTTTGAACCTCGATAAATTCAAAAAGTTCAGGCCTGATTTTGCGGATGCAGAGTTTATATTGGAAAAAGGCAAATACTATTGCGGGCATGAGGTTGAAAAAATGTCCAAATCAAAATTCAACGTGGTTAATCCGGATGACCTGATCGAGCGGTACGGCGCCGATACCCTGCGTATGTACGAAATGTTTTTGGGCCCTTTGGAGCAAAGCAAACCATGGAACACCAACGGTATTGAAGGCGTATTTAAATTCCTGCGTAAGTTTTGGAGGCTGTTTCATGATGAGACTATGAAATTTAATGTATCCGACGATGAACCGACCAAAGCCGAATTAAAATCGCTGCATAAGATCATCCACAAAGTTGAGGAAGATGTGGAGCGGTTTTCGTTTAATACTTCAGTTTCCAGCTTTATGATCGCGGTTAATGAATTGACTGATCTTAAATGTAACAAGCGCGCAATTTTGCAGGAGATGGTGGTCATCCTTTCGCCGTATGCGCCGCATATTTGCGAGGAGTTATGGACAATGCTTGGAAACGAAGCCGGCACGTTGTCCTATACCCCTTATCCAAAATTCAACCCGGCTTATTTGATCGAGGATGAATTTGCTTACCCTGTTTCCATCAATGGCAAAACAAAAATGAACCTTAATATTTCACTTAGTCTTGACGCTCCAGCCATCGAAGCCGCTGTTTTAGCAAGTGGCGATGTTCAAAAATACCTTGATGGCAAGGCGCCGAAAAAAGTGATCGTTGTTAAGGGAAGGATTGTAAATATTGTGATTTGAAGGTTCATCGATATCTGAACCATAACATTTTGTCTCCGTGATCTTTGTGCCTCCTTTGTGAACTCCGTGGTTAATTTTAAACACAGAAAGCTCTAAGAAGGCACAAAGGTCGCGGAGATTTTATTTTTACTTCTCGTTCGTGCCATACTGAGAGCATAGGTAAATAGGTTAGAATTTTCCTGGCGTTGTCCAATTTCCCAAATTTCATTTGATATGGGTGTGTAATTCAACCATATATTCACCCATCTTCATATTGCAGAAAACGAAAACAAAATAATGAAATCAGAAAGCATACTGATGAAAACTCCGGATTTGCCAGGTCAGGAAATCGCGGGCTGTTTGGGGACAATTCAAGCAAAAGCATGGTTGATGTTGTACTTTACACACTAAGTTCTGTAACGAATTTGTCACGATTCAGGTCAATGGCGAAATAATGCTTATTAGCCTGTAACATTTCATCTGTTTTCGCCTCCAATTAGAAAAATCACAGCAAATGAAACGTTTTTATATACTTATTGCAATTATATGTTCTGTTATCACGGCTAATGCACAATTTGGTGTCGGCGGCGGCGGTTCAACCGTTGTCGGAAAGATATCCGGTACATTAATCGATTCCGTTACTAAACAACCACTGGATTACGCTTCTGTTGGCTTATACAGGAGTGGTGGAAAAGCGCCTATTACCGGCGTTATAACTGATGCGAAAGGAAACTTTAAACTGGACAATATACATCCGGGCAGTTATAAGTTGTCTTTTACGTTCATTGGTTATCCGTCAAAAATTATCGATCCTGTTATAACAACCGATGCAAAACCAGACAACAATGTAGGCGTTATTTTGGTACGGCCCGGTTCTAAAACATTGAAGGAGGTTACCATAACCGGTCAAACGCCTTTGGTAGAAAACCGTATAGATAAAATTGTGTACAATGCAGAAAAGGATATTACAGCTGCAGGCGGTAGCGCGACAGACGTGCTGCAAAAGGTGCCGCTGGTATCGGTGGATATTAATGGCAATGTTTCTTTGCGCGGCGATGCAAATGTGCGTGTGCTTATCAACGGTAAACCTTCGGGCGCTACCTCGGCTAGCTTATCCGATGTATTGAAAGGCATCCCGGCAGACCAGATCAAAAGTATTGAAGTAATAACTTCGCCTTCGGCTAAATATGATGCAGAAGGCTCTGCCGGCATAATTAATATTATCACCAAGCAGAAAAATATTTCCGGTATCAGCGGATCAATAAGCGGCGGTGTGGGCACACGCCAGAATAATGGTAATATGAACTTTAATTATAATAAGAACAGGTTTAATTTAACCATGAACGTGGGCGGTAACGCGTCGTGGCCGCAAACATCCCTTACAGATTTTCAGCAGACCATTCATAATGATTCTATCAATACAACAACTGAAACAAAAGGGACCAGCAGGCTAACCAGGCACGCGGTGATAGGTTCTGTATCTGCAGGTTACGAATTCAACAGCTTTAACAGTATCAATACAAGTATCCGCCTTACCCAGATCGAGTTTAATACGGATGGTATTTCACAAACCATTTCCGCCAATCCCTATACCAGTAATTCTATCGGGCATTCGATTCCGGCCAGCGGATTTGATTGGAATATTGATTATACTCATAAATTTAAAAAGGAAGGCGAAGAACTTGATTTTTCCGCTCAATGGAGCCATAGCGTTGGTGAAACGGATTATACCAACGTTTACACAGGTGTATTTACAAATCTTAAAAATAATATAAACGGAACTAATAATGAGTATACGCTTCAAACTGACTATACTTTGCCTATCAATAAAATATTTAAATTAGAATCCGGGGGGAAATACATTGTAAGAAGAATAAATTCGGTTAGCCAACTTTTCGATCCAAACGGTGACGGATTTGTTTATGATCCTATAAATTCAAACTCGTATGGTTATAATCAGAACGTAGGCGCAGTGTATTCTGTACTAACCATAAATTTATCGCAAAGCTATAGTATATTAGCTGGCGTAAGGGATGAATACACGTCTATAACCGGCGATCCGCAAAGTTTGTCCGAAACGCTTTCTCCATTTAGTCAGGATTATAACACCCTTGTGCCGAGCCTTACATTGCAAAAAAAGCTTAGCGCCACGCAAACCCTTAAACTGGCTTACAGTAAACGCATTACACGGCCAAGCCTTCAATTTCTGAATCCTTTCGTTAACAAAACGAATGTGCAAAGCCAGTCAGTGGGTAACCCTGAATTGAGCCCCGAAGTTTCTCAAACTGTTGAACTAGATTACAACACCTTTATCAAAACTTCAATAGTGAATTTATCGGCATATTATAAGCACACCGCTAACCTGATTGAAGGAATTGCTACACCGATATCAGTAACCGTAAATAACATCGTGGAAGGTGGTACAATTACGACGTATCAAAATATAGGTAATAACAATTCATTGGGAGGCAGCTTTTTCGGGTCCATAACGCCTTTTAAAATATTAACTATTTTGGGTAACATTAATGCTTATACCTATAAGCCAGATCCATCGGGTGTATTTCATCTTGATCAAACCCAAAATGGCACTTACGTTCAGTACGGAGGATTTTTGAGAGCTACTTTAACACTGCCGCACGATTTTATTGCAGAATCTTTTGCCTTTGGCAGTTCTTCACGCCATACTATCCAGGGAACTAATCCTTCGTTCAGTATATTCGGCGTAGGTGTACGTAAACAGTTCGATAAGAAAAAGTTTTCTCTTGGGGTAAACGCTATACAGCCATTCAGTACCTATAAAAGCTTTGACACTAATATCAGTAGTCCTGGCTTCACCCAATCCAGCAAATTTCAATTACCGTTCCGCTCATTTGGTCTAACATTTAGCTACAATTTTGGTAAATTAAGCTTCAGCAACCCGAATGACAAGAAAAAAGGAATTAATAATGATGACCTAAAACAAGGTGATCAGGGCGTAGGCGGCGGCGCTCCGGCAGGCGGCGGAAGGTAGTTTTTGATGTGCAAATGTGCGGATTTCAAGTGTGCGGATTGGATTACCCAATTTGATATCTGAAATTCGCACATCCACACATCCACACATCCGCCCATCTTCACCCGGCATCCACGTCAATCCCGATTTGCTTAAGCAATAGGGAGGCGTTAAAGGTTTTACATTCCCCATGTTTTATTTTATAATCAAACAGCATTTCGCCGTCTTTTACTTGTATATCAAAATAAAAATTGCGGATATAGTCGGGATGTTTTGCTTCTAATTCTGCAATCTGCAGGTCGTGTGTAGCAACCAGGCCGACTGCCTTTTTGCTGATCAGCTGCTCAATAACCGCTTTTGAGCCGAGATATTTATCAACTGAATTTGTGCCGCGCAGCATCTCATCAATTAAAAAGAAAACCTTTTGTTCGCTTTCGACAGCTTTAAGCAGCATTTGCAGGCGGTCGAGCTCCGCTTTGAATGTCGAGGTACTTTCATTTAGCGAATCCTTGATGCGCATATAAGTAATGATAGTCATTACTGATACCTTCATATCGCCGGCGCAAACAGGCGAGCCGCAAAGGGCAAGCACTGTATTTATACCTATAGTACGCAAAAAAGTACTTTTACCGGCCATGTTTGAGCCTGTAATGATATCGATCTTATAAGAATCATCAAGTTCATAATCATTTTCAACCCGGCTGCTGCTGATGATGAGCGGATGAGCAAGGTCCTTTGCAGTAAGTGTATAGCCGTCGCAGTTGATCACGTCCGGAAAACACCAACCAGGGTAATTGATTCGCAACCCTGCAAGGCTTATTATTGCCTCGAATTCAGCCACAACGTCAAAGGCCGCTTCAATACTTTCGCGGTTATTTCGTTTCCAGTTCTCTATAGCTATGATCTGGCGCAGGTCCCATAACGCAAAAGTGTTCAGCACAACTTTTACCACCATATTTAAACGGTAATTAAGTTTGTCAATGAGTTTTGATAGCTGCGCTATTTTGCCGGAAACAGGTGTACCCCCAGTGCTTTTTATTTTGGATGATACCTCTTTTAAATAAGCTGATTGCCAATCACCATTCTCGATACTCTTAAATGCAAGCACGAAATGTGCAAGCGTTGTCCCGATTTTGCCAGCAATCAAATCTGTTTTGTCGACACTTTTCGACCTTGACGAAACCAGCCTGTAATTAAAAAAGCCAAGCACTGGTATAAAATAACGTGCAGGTATATAAAAGATACTGCAAATAATCACAGCAAATAATAAATATGGCGCTAACCTGCTATAAGTGCCAAGCCAGTTTTCACCATTAATTTCAACCGGTATATTTAAATAATTGACCAGGTTTTTTATTTGTTCGCGCCTTTGTTTTAACGAGAAAAGGAGGTTGGCCTGGATATCCAGTTTCCAATCGTTTTGGCCTGCTATTTCTTCAACAGCCTGCTGGCGCAATAAGATCACATTTTTATCGCCCGGTGCATTCAGCCATGCGGCCAGTTTCATGATACCCGGAAGCGTGGCGGCCCGGTTGATCAGTTGGAATAAAGAATTGCTTCCGAATATATCAAGGTCTGAGGTATAAAAGTGCTTATCATTAACAAACACAGCACCATTATCGTACATGTTGGCCTGGCTTTGCATACTGGCCACTTCATTTTCGTTCACCTTTTTAATATCCAGGTAGTAATTTTTTAAAGTTTCGAACCCGCTTTGCTTTTTGATCAGCCAGCTAAAGCAAATAATTAAAACTACAAGGGAAAAAGCTATTATATAAATTTCGTCTACACCAATGGCAATGCAAACCGAAAGGATAAATAAGCCAAATACAAAGAGCCGGTATAGCGAATAGTTGTTCGCCAGCGTTTTATACTTATCGGCTTCCTGCTGTGCAAAAGCTGTCCTTTGAGTATAATCATTTATAATATCCTGTTCCATTGTTTTTGTTTTTAGTCCGGAAGTCCGGAAGACGCTTCAGCAAGAAAGGGTCAAACTTAACATTTTCCACTTTACAACCTGACAACATTTCGACATCTTTACAACATGAAGATCACTTTTATCACGGTTGGCAAAACTGAAGATGCCTATTTGAAGGAAGGCATTGATAAGTACGTTAAACGGTTGAAGCATTATACCAGGTTGACCATCATCGAAATTGACGAGCTAAAAAACACAAAAGCCTTAAGCCCTGAACAGCAAAAAGCAAAAGAAGCCGGATTGATCCTTAAAAAAATATTGCCTTTAGACCACGTTATATTACTGGATGAAAAAGGAATGGAATTATCCTCCACCCAGTTTGCAGCCTATATTGATAAGAAAGCGCTAGGTTCCGTTGCTAACCTGGTTTTTGTAGTTGGCGGCCCATACGGATTTGATCAATCCGTTTACGAACGCGCTAATGATAAGCTATCACTATCAGCCATGACTTTCTCGCATCAAATGGTGCGCCTGTTTTTTGTTGAACAATTATACAGGGCCTTTACTATTATAAAAGGGGAACCGTATCATAATGAGTGAAGGGAAGTTTTTGTCGATAGTCGATAGTCCATGGACCATAGAGAAAGCGCTATCCTTCCATGGACTATGGACTATCGACCATCGACTATTTTGAACTATGAACTGCCAAAAAATTCTTAACTTTGCATAATGTCAGCAGGTCACGATCATTCGCATCACCACCATCATGATCATGCCCCCAAGCTTGATCACCTTAATACGGCGTTCATCGCCGGTATAATTTTAAATTCAGCATTTGTAATTATCGAAGTGATAGCAGGTTTAGCTATACACTCGCTTTCTTTATTAACCGATGCCGGTCATAACATGAGCGATGTTGCCGGACTGGCGCTGGCACTGCTTGCGTTTAAGCTCACCAAGGTTAATGCTACAGATAAGTTTACATATGGCTATAAACGTTCGACTATTATCGTATCTTTTTTTAACGCGCTTGTTTTATTTGCGGCGGTTGGCATTATAGGGTACGAAGCCATATTGCGTTTTATGCACCCCGCAAAAATTGACGGCGGTACAATGGCCTGGGTGGCACTTATCGGTATAGGCATCAACGCTTTTACCGCGTGGCTGTTTGTTAAGGATAAAGATACAGACCTCAATGTAAAGGGCGCCTACCTGCACATGGCCGTTGACGCAATAGTGTCATTAGGGGTGGTCGTATCGGGCATAATTATATATTTTACCCACCTGTACTGGCTTGATAGCGCAGTTAGTTTAATTATCGCGATCGTGATATTAAGGGGTACATGGAGCTTGCTAAAAGATAGCCTCCGGCTGGAAATGGATGGCGTTCCAAAGGAAATGGACCTTGATAAAATTAAAGCCGAACTTTTAAAGGGTAAAGGTGTTAAAGATGTTCATCACATGCATGTTTGGGCCTTAAGTACAACTGAAAATGCATTAACAGCACATATTGTGATCGACCCGGATTATCTCAGCGCCTTTGACGGGATAAAGAATGACCTCCGGCACCGCTTACAACACCTCGATATAAGCCACGCTACCTTTGAGCCGGAATTTTCGGACGAGC
This sequence comes from uncultured Mucilaginibacter sp., assembly GCA_903864275.1. GTDB lineage: Bacteria > Bacteroidota > Bacteroidia > Sphingobacteriales > Sphingobacteriaceae > Mucilaginibacter. The sequence continues at coordinate 4,747 of CAIPFE010000038.1, read as the reverse complement.
ATTGCAAGCACCAGGATTGCTGAAAAAGTGCAAAAACGAAAAATATCGCGCACACGGGCAAATATCTAAATGTTAAATTCCCGATTTGATACTGTTAAACGGCACACCCAAACCATCGGCGGCATATTGGGTAAGCACATTATTTTTCAAGGTGATATAGTCACCGTTTTGGGTTACCAGCCATTTTTCAACGCCACCATCCACCACCCTTTGCGGAACGGTTGCCGAAACTACCTTCGCGGTTGAATCGAGCTCAATGATGTACACATCATCCTTCTTATCAAAGGGATCTTTAAAAGGAATGATGACCGTATGGTTGTAATCATCAATAAACCTGCCCAGCACATTTTTCCCGGCAATTTCTTTGGGCTGAAGGGTTAACAACAGTTTTGCCTTTTCACTGCTCAATCCGAATATTTTCAGCCTTACAACAATACCGTTGTCATCTTTAAGGGTATCGGCTGGCTTAATTTCATTGTCTTTTATATACCTCGCCGAGGCATAATAGCTGTTATCCCCGGCGCTGGTTTCTGCATTGCCGGGAAGCAGGTAATGTATTTCGAGACTTTTTATCCGGGCGCTGTCGGTTTTTAGCTTGCCGGCTATTAGTACAAGTTGGTGGGCGGGCATCCTGGTATCGATATTTACATTTATCGTTGTGACGGAATCGGTTTTAAAAACTTTTGAAACTGTATAAGATGGGATGTTTTGGATTTTTTTATTGCATGAAAGTAGACCCATCGCCAAGCAACAAACAAATATACTTTTTATTAATCTTATCATAATTTTTTGAAATGGAAGAACCTTTCGCCTTTAACCTCTGCTTTAAATAACCCCATACAAAGCCCCGCCCTGCTCCCCCATTTTATCCACCAGTTTCTCAACTGCCGGATCTCGTTCAAGCACCGGCGCATGGTGCGGCTTAATACGGGCATCGATAATCAGCGGCCCTTTACATCCCCAGTGTTTATTTTCGGTAAAACTATTTATCCCATAAATATCGTGTGATGGATTGCTGCGCGTAAAGGTTACCCAAACAAAATTATCCAGGTTTTTAGCTGCAAACACGGCATCATCACACAATACCATTAATGGCAGGCCATCAAGTTCTGCATCTTTTAAATGCTCTTCAAGTATCTCAAAAATCAATGGCGCATCGCTGTGTTTTATATTTTTGGGCACTTCAACAGCCAGTATGCCGGGCATTACTATTTTGTACGTTTCAAACGGGCGGGGCAGGTTGAATCCGGCCGGTAACTCATTCCAAAGCTCCCTTTTTATTCCCCCCGCCACTGCCAGTGCTACTTTACTGCCTGAATTCAGCCCGCTGCCGCTGTAGTCAAGCGTATCAATAGTGGTTTTAGTGTAGAAATGCAGGTCGCGGGTAAGGTCTATCCTTTGCAGGATGTGTTTTAAAAATTCGCCTATATTATTTACATTCAATTTCGGGTCATCTTCCTTAGCGGCAATAAACAGGTACTTTGCCAGGCTCAGCTGACCGCTGCCCAATATATGATTGGCAATCGTCAATATTTCCTGCGGTTTGCGTTCGTCGGAATATGGCGTATAACGCTCGCTGCCAACGGCAAATAGCAAAGGGTGAACACCCGCCGCATCAACCGCGTTTACGGCATGCAGGCCGGGTATCTCTTTTGGTATAGCCGAACCGGTGATGTCGTGGATCAGCGCACCAAAGCTGGTATCTTCTTGTGGCGGTCTCCCTACTACCGTGAAAGACCAGGTTGCATCTTTCCGGTGATAAACATTATGCACTTTTAACAATGGGAACGGATGCTTTAGGCTGTAATAGCCCAAATGATCTCCAAACGGGCCTTCGGGTTTATTTTCATGCGGCATCACTGTCCCTGTGATCACAAAATCGGCGTCGGCCGAGATGCAAAAGCCATCCTTATCATAAAAATACCGGAAACGGCGGCTACCCAATGCCCCGGCAAAAGTCATTTCGGATAAACCCTCGGGCAGCGGCATTACCGCAGCAACCGGGTGCGATGGCGGACCACTTACAAATATGCTCACCTTTAACGGCAGTCCTTTTGCATTGGCTTTGGTTTGATGCACGCCAATGCCCCGGTGCAGCTGGTAATGCAGGCCCGCCTCTTCGTTGAGGACGTAATCGTTGCCTGCCATCTGGATGCGGTACATGCCCAGGTTGGCATTCATAATTCCGGGTTTGTCAGCATCCTCGGTGTAAACCTGCGGCATGGTTACAAATGGGCCGCCGTCTTTTGGCCAGTTTACAATTTGGGGCAGGTCGCTGATATGGCAGCGGCCAAAATTTATGGGCGCATTGCTGCCAACTTTCAGCGGCAGGGCCGACAAGGCGGTCAAGGCAACATTTGCATATTTAAAGGGGTGTTTTATAGCTTTGATAGGATCGGATTTTAAATTGACCAGTATTTTTATCTTATCCAGCGTATCCCTGAAAATAAAACGGGATCGTTCAAGTGTACCGAACAGATTTGACACCGCCGGGAATTTACTGCCTTTTACATTTTCGAACAGTATAGCCGGGCCCTGGTGCTCAAATACGCGCAAATGAATAGCCGCCATTTGCAGGTAAGGGTCAACTTCCTCTTTAATACGGATCAAATGGCCGTGCTTTTCGAGGTCGGTAATACAGGCTTGTAAACTTGGGTAACCCATCAGCAGGAATTTGCCCGAAATTAAACGTAATAAAGCTGATGCCCAAATTTTGCGGCTAAACTTTCTTTAATTAGCGGCCTTGGTACCTGTTTAATTAATTATTGCTAACTTTATACTATGGTTAGTGATAAAGTAAATTTTCAGTCGAAAGAATTTATTGAACTATGCAAATCGCACAAGGTTAAAGAACTGTATGCTTTTGGATCGGTTGTAAATGGAAACTTTACTGATAAAAGTGACATTGATCTGCTTGTTGACATTGATGAAGTTAATCCAATATTTAAGGGCAAATTGATTCTTAGTCTATATAACAAATTTGAAAAGCTATTCAACAAAAAAGTTGATCTGCTTACCTTTAATTCTATAAAAAACCCGACCCTTGAGGAATATATCGGAACTTCAAAAAAATTAATATATCCGTTGTGACAGCCATAAAAGAAATGCATAGAAAAATAAAGCTGTTTAGTGATATAGTAAATAGCATAAATCTTATTGAAGAATTTTTAGGTCCGATAAACCTGTTCGAAGAGTATTCTGTTGACTTAAAAACAAAAAGCGCAATAGAAAGGCAACTCGGTATCATTGGCGAAGCAATAAAAAGGCTTAAAGAGATAGACCCCACGGAGCTGATCAAATACCAGCATGACATTATTGGTTTTAGAAATATCATAATACACAACTATGATGGTCTTGATGATACTCTAGTATGGTCAATTATTAAGGAGGACTTAGTTTCTTTAAAAAAAGAAGTATTGGCAAAATTAGAAACTCAATAAATCAAACCCGGCCATTCTTCACTAAATCTATAGACAAACATTAAACAAAGCGCTTAAAAAAAGTTATTATTACTTTTACGGCATCAGCAACCTTGTTCGTTTATGTCGGTCTTGATATTCACTGTTATTGTACTCATCGGCTCTTATTTTGCCGGTTTATTAGGCTCTTTAACAGGTTTAGGCGGCGGCGTAGTCATTATACCCTTGCTTACTTTGGTACTGAATGTTGATATCCATTATGCGATTGGTGCATCGCTGGTTTCTGTGATCGCTACGTCTTCCGGCTCGGCGGCGGCGTATGTTAAGGAAGGGATCACCAATATGCGGCTGGGCATGTTTTTAGAAATAGCCACCACCGCAGGCGCCATGTGCGGCGCCATACTTGCATTATATATCCCTACCAACTACATTGCCATTTTATTTGGAGCAATTTTAATTTTCTCGGCAATTATATCGCTACAAAGAAAAGCAGAGCATATTACCCTGCAAAAAAGTTACCTGGCCGAAAAACTAAAGCTCAATAGCAGTTATCCTACCGCCAACGGCACGGTTCAATATGGCGTTACAAGGGTTGGCGGCGGTTTTGTGATGATGCTTTTTGCCGGGGTAATATCAGGTTTGCTGGGTATAGGCTCGGGGGCATTAAAAGTAGTAGCGATGGATACCCTTATGCGCATTCCATTTAAAGTATCGACCACTACCAGCAATTTTATGATAGGTGTTACGGCCTCGGCAAGCGCAGTAGTTTATTTGCAGCGCGGCTATATTAGTCCGGGCCTGTCGATGCCGGTTGTTATTGGGGTATTGCTGGGTGCGTTAACCGGGTCAAAAATATTAGTGAATACCAGTTCGTCGCGGTGGCTGCGATGGGTATTTGCCATAGTGGTAACATTTTTAGCCGGGCAAATGATCTATCATGGGATAACCGGAAAGATATAGATAAGTCCATGGTCAATAGTCCATAGACCATGGCAAAATGAACACAAATAAAAACTATCGACTATGGACCATGGTCTATGGACGAAAAAATTACGCTATGAAAAAATTCAAAGACACCGACATGCAATTATTATTGGGCCAGGTATTGCGGGCGGGTACCGTTGTCTCTATCAGCGTTGTTTTTTTAGGCGGGATACTTTACCTGTACCGGCATGGACATACCGTTGCTAATTAGGGTCTGCTGAATAACCTAAACCATTTTGAAATACAGGTAGTTGTAGCGAACTTGTGGGGATCAAGTGCAAGGAAATATGCAAAAGGCATCAAAAAGGCGTGCATCGGCGCCGAATTTCGTCAGCCCGTCGCAG
>CAIPFE010000037.1 GCA_903864275.1 uncultured Mucilaginibacter sp. | reverse complement strand
TAAAGAAGTCAGTTATCAATAACCACTTTTAATAACTAACTTTGAAAACGCTTTTACAGCTCTCGCTGCTATCGTTCGCCAGCTAATTGCCTGGTCACTTTGCCACGGAATCAGGTGGTCAACATCCCCGGAATATCAACCTATATCCCTGCCTGTACGCAAAACGTTTTCCTCAAATTCTACAGCAATTCAGATAACCAGCCTTATTACTGGAGCAAGCAGGATAAAAAAATGTACTATAAAGCAATCGATAAAACGCTCACTTCCTTCTTTTTAAAACCTGATCAAAATGGATAAGAAATACACCTTTTGGGAGCTCAGTAAAGCCTACGATAAGATAGAAGTTCCAATCATCCAGCGAGATTATGCGCAAGGCCGGGACACATCTGAAGTCGAACGCATCAGGAAAAGCTTTGTTAATGACTACCTGCTCGAGGCTTTGCTGAATGATATACCGAGGGAGTTGGATTTTGTGTACGGTTCCGTTTTGCCGGTAAAAGAGAACGAAGCCGGAAAGACCTTGTTTATCCCGTTAGACGGGCAACAAAGGCTGACCACGCTTTTTTTACTCCATTGGTTTGTCGCCTTAAAAGAATCCCGAATGGATGAAGCCAGAGAGGTACTGCTAAGGTTTACTTACGAAACAAGGCCGTCGGCACATGATTTCTGTAACAAGCTCATCGCTACCGATAAGGCGAGCAAGCTCGGCAATATCCGGCAGGAAATCGTTGACGCAGAATGGTATGACGATGAATGGGACAACGATCCGACTATTAGGGGCATGTTAACCATGATTGGCACCTTTGCAGCCCACTCAGGGTTGTTACATCATCCTGACGGTCTTTTTGACAAGCTAACCGCCTCCGGAAAATCTTTAATCTCCTTTTATTTCATTCCACTGGAGCAATTCGGGCTCACCGAGAACCTCTATATCAGGATGAATGCACGGGGAAAGATGCTTACCCCGTTTGAGCACTTCAAATCGGAGTTTTATAACATCATCGCCTATCAGCACGAACTACTTGAAGATGTGAAGGACAAGATTGAATATGAATGGGTTGGAAACCTTTGGAAGTATAGAGACGAAGGCAGTTATATCATAGATTCGCCTTTTATGCGTTATCTGGAATTCCTTTCCCAAATGCTTTATTTCAAAGATGCACCATTTCGTGCAGCTCAATATGAAGAAAATTTTTTAGACCTCCAGCTTTTAGGAGTAATCTACGCTAAGGAAGACAACCTAAAATTCCTAATTTTCTCGCTTGACCACATCAGCTTGCTCGAGAGCTACGTTCAGCAAGATTTATTATGGGCCAAAAATACTTCCATCTATCATGTTTTCAAGGCAATTTTGGACGATCAGGACGACATACTTAGGTCAATGCTTTTATACGCCACACTTCGTTATTTTTACCTGCAAAAATCCGCAGTCAATTTTCCAGACTTTATTCGTGTGGTAAGGAACCTGTTGGAAAATACAGCCGATAAATCCATACGCGAATGGCCCAGGTTAATGCCATCGATTGACAATCTGATCAGCGACATCAATGTCTATGACTTACTGTTGCAGCCGGCAGCGGCTGATCTGCTTGAAGGTTTTTACGTTCCACAGCGCAAAGAGGAAATCCTCAAAGCGAGAATCATCAAATCCTCATCAAGCGCAAAAATCCTTTTTGAACAAGCCGAAGACAATGCGTATTTAAAGGGGAACATCACCATGCTTATCGCTTCAAATTTTGTCACCTCTGGTCAGGATCTTGCACAATTTGATCCAATAAATGCAGACGCTACCCTTTTCGTACCAAAAAAATTCCTGGCAGTATATACGTCATACAAGGTTATCTCCGAAAAGAATTTCAGACTGGTCTGGGGTGATTTACTGCCATCCACTCTGTATACTCAGTACGCCTGGTCACGGCTTATATACGACGGCAATCATAGCAAAAACAGTTCGGTCATCGCCCTGGCCATGGATCATAGTAAATGGCCTCCCAATGCAGAACTAGAAGATTTCCTACGTGACCGTGAAAGAAACTTTATCAAAAAATTAGTCAGAAAAACTCCGAACCTCGCCGAAGTCAGGAGCGTCAAGACTCAACTATACCTTTACTATATATTGCATCGTCGAATCATGAAAAGAGACATCGATTCCTTTTTTTCAAATGGTGGCAATTTCGGGTGGCTAGAAAAGGACAAAGGCTTCAGTTCGCTATTCGAAAAAGGTATCACCGACGATCAACGGTACGAAGAAGAAAACCCAATCTTCCAAACCTACAAATCACAGTTCAGATACAACCTGGGACTAAAAGCAGAAAACGCCTTACCCCCCGAAGTAATCAGCTCCGGCAGGAAAAGAAAACCGTTCGAACTCTTGGCTAAGTGGGCCGAAGAGTAATTTCACGGGCCGGTTAATTGACAATATCGCTTTCCAATATTCTATTAAAAGTAAAACGATATCAAAGTGTGACACGTTTTTATGCGTATCCTTATCCCATTAAATCATAGTAAAATTAAAGTGATATTGCTGTTATTGTTGACAACAAAACGTATATTTGTAAATAGCATTTGCAGCTATCCCAAGGTAAATTAAAAGTGGTGAGTGATTCGGTGAGTACAGAATTTAAACCCACATAAGATATTGAAAGTCAGGCCGGTTATAGGGCGATACAAATCCCTCCGGCTCCACAAAGAAAGCCTTCAGATTTGTTTCTGAGGGCTTTTTTGTTTACTCGCTGTCCGATTTCTATGATCTTCGGATGCATTATGCCTGTAGTCGAAGACTACAGGCATAGCTAATTCGTATACAAAGTCTACGAACAGCGAGAGCCAGTAAAAGGCGACCCTGCTGCAAATAAAAAAAGCTCCGGGCTGAGTGACCCGGAGCTTTTCCTGAAAAATTTAATCAAGTTAAATTATGGCTACATACAAGCTTCCTGCCGGAACGATTGTAGTGCTTTGAATAACTGAAAATGGCATAAGGTAATAACCATTGTTGCCCCATGGTGTACCCCATGAGTTTTGAACGATAAATGCACCACCGCCTGACAGCGTGCTGTCAATAACATAACCTATGATCGGTGTCGCATGGCCACCCAATAATTGAGCGCCCCTTTGCAGTTTACCGGCTGAGGTAAGCGGGTTATAGGTATAGCTGGTAGTGCTCAAACCTTCAAAATATGTGTAGGAGCTGTTGTCATAAATATTAAGGCCCATCAATACCGGTTTGTTGTTTAATAGTGCATTTTCAACATCAGTAACCAGGGCAGTACCGGAATCTTTGATCACATAATAACCATGAACTGTTGCGGCGCCGGCGGAAGTAGTTGACCCGGATTGTACACCAATTGTATAATTATTTGGAGCAACCGGTATGGTTGTGGCGCCATAGCTGAAGTAAGTATATGGGTAGGTAGTATACGGAGCGGTTTTTGGCGTAGCCACGTTCCAACCACCTGAATTGGTAAACGGATATTTGTAATCAGCTTCGGTTGGGATACCCTTAAAAGTATAACCGCCATAGGTTAAAGCCTTACCGGTACCAGTATTATTACTGAGGCCTTGCAGCGTTTCTCCGATGTTAACCATGTTGGCGCCGGGGTCTGAAGTAATTTTACCACCTTCAAGTATTACCCGTTCAACAAAATATAAGAACAGCGGGCTTAGTGCGCCGGCAATAGTATTGCCGCTTCCATAAGCAGATTCCTCAGAAGTGTTTGGGATCGCGTTTGCAATAGCTGTTGAAATGGCGGCAGAAGTGGCAAAATTGGTAATCGGAGCAACCGTGTTGTTTTGGTAGTAGTAAAGGATCTCATCTGATTCCGCTCCGCAGAAAGCGGTACACGACCCGATTTGGCCCTGGTCCCTGATTTGAGGATGTGCTAACAAATAAGAGGTGTAGCGGGTACCATTGTAGGTTAATCCGTCAGTCTCCAGCTTACTTTTAAGAAGATCGGTCGAGAATGCCGGAACATTTGCCCATTCAGCGGCGCTCATAGCGTTCAGGCCCATTCCATGGAGCGGAGTTGATGAAGCTTGCGTAGTAACGGGAGCATTAGCAATTCCCGACTTTTTACAGCCATTTAACATTACAATTGTGACCGACAGGGCTACAAAGCCAATAAATAGTTTTTTCATATCGACGGAGCGTTTTTAAATAATGAGGTTAGTTTAGTTAATTGTCTTAAATGTAAGTACTTCCGGGGAAATCACAAAAAAAAACTTACAAAATTTAAGTAATATAATCAGTGCGGTCGTAAAATTGCTTATAGTGCAACCCGACTTGTCTTTTTAGTTAAAAGCCCAAATAAAAGGCTGTAGGATAACTAATTGGAGTAAGCGGAATGATTTGTTCCGCGTTTGATCTTGCCAGCAGCCAAAAGGTTCCCGCTGTGCGTATTTTTCCTGGGGCGCTTTGCGATTTCTCATACTTCGGATACATTATGCCTGTAGTATTCCAGGACTACAAGCATGACCAATTCGTAGGTGAAGGCTGCGAATAGCGAGGATGTTATAACAGTTGGTACAATAGCGCCGGTAGTTTCTATTTGAGACCATACTTGTATTTATACAGGTCCCTATTTGCGTAAAACACTGCCAGGTCTATCTCCCATTTATTTTTTTTGGCAACCAACCTCTCAAATATTTCCGCCAATACATTCTCGCTGGTCTCCGGTTTCAGGTTTTCAAACTCCTGGCAAATACCTGCCATGTCCCAATTGTCGGTAACAACATCGCTTAGCGACGATTCAAATTTCTTTGCATCTCCAACCTGGGGCAATTTGTATAAATAAAAGAGATTAAACTCGCAGTAATCCTGCGTGTATTTACGATATTTAGCTATAATACCCCATGTTCGGGGTTTTGCCGCGTATGCGGTTTTAAAATCGTTAAACATGGCTTCATGATAAATGTTGAGGGTGTCATGGATTTCCATTAACCTGTCGCAATACTCCTGATAGGTCATCGCGGCGGGCGGTATGGTATATGTGGCTTTATAAAGGGATTTTGCTTGCCCCCCGCCTGCTGATGGCTGCGCTGCCGGGCGCACGGCGATGCTTAAAAACACGAGCCCGGTAATAATTAAATGTGTACACTTCATTTTTTTGACAGGGTTAACAGTTTATAAGGGCCGGCAAGGAACCTCCCCTTTTTATTGTTTCAATTTTAATTTTTTATTAAGGGTTATTGCTATAAATTAACCGTAATAACACCGCTTAAAAAATGTGATATAAGTAGTAATTATTGCCCCGCTGGCTCCACAATTTAAGTCAAAAGCCTTCAGTCGAAAGTCTGAAGGCTTTTGATATTATATAGTTTTGTTTAGGAACCTGCTGTCCGATTTCGTTTACGAACAGCCGAGCCTTCATAGAATGTGCCAATAGCACCCCCTTTACAAACGCTTTATTTTGATATTCCTTAGCCAAACCTTTTGCCCATGGTGCTGGAACATGATATGCCCGCTGGTTGATTTGGCAAATTTGGGGTTATTGCGGTATTTGCTTTTGGCAATAAGTTCATTGATCTCCTTCGAGCCCAGCTCATATTCAACAACCTTTTCACCGTTTACCCATTGTTCTACATGCCCATGGTCCACAAGCAGCCGCGCCGTATTAAATTCCCCTACCGGTTTCAGGTGCTTGTTAACCGGGATGATCAGGTCGTAAAGGGAACCGGCGGAACGGATTGGTGCATGATCGTTAAAATCTATATCATCCAAAAGCTGGAACTCAAAGTTATCCAGCCAGTTGGGGCTGTTACCGTTGCCGGATTGATGTACAGTGCTTTCCTGCACATTGTAAAATATCCCGCTGTTGCCTGCTTTTGACATGGCCCATTCCAGCGTAAGGTCGAAATTAGTGTAGGTATCTTTGCTGACCAGGTCCACATTCGGGACATCTGCCTGCGCTACCAGCGCACCATTCTCCACCTTCCATGCATCGGGGAATGTATCCACCTGGTAGCCCCGCAATTCATTAATGCCTTTGCCATCAAATAAATAATGCCACCGGTGATCGTCCTGTGCACGCAGTTGGTTCCAGCATAAAAATACCGGGATTAAAAAAAGTAGTTTTCTCATTGTTTTCGATTGGTTGGTAATGCAGGTTAGAAGTACCAAATATAGGTAATAAAGCGACTAATAACACGAACGTTGATGTAACAAAGATGCTGGCTGTTGGGGATAGGTTATGGCTGTAGTCCAACAACAAGCATAACTAATTCGTAGATGAAATTTACGGATAGCGAGAGCGTTTAAATGAACGGCTGTTGTATTTTTTGAAGGCCCACTTATCAATTTCTAATATCCGCAACCGTGTTTCCGCCAAAAATTTATAATTACGGTCCCAGCGTTTTAGGGTATCGTACTGCTCCACAGCATCGTTCAGGTCAAATTTTCGCCGCCCGACCCTAGTGGAATGCCTATACTTATAGCAGTCGCAAATGGCTATGATGAAATTATTCGCCTGTATACAGCGGTCACTGTAAAAAAAACGCTTAATGGGGTAATTTTCCATTGTACAATTATCGATTGCCCCGACAGCATCGGCGAGCCGGCCGGTATAATCGCCAAGCCCTTTCTTGGCGTAAGATCGGTGCCGGTAAAACTCCGAGATCGCGCGGTTTGTATTTATCGCAAGAATATAATTGCATTGGCGCAGCATCTTGCGTAGTTTTCTATTGACCAGGGCCTCGTCTGTAGCTGAATCAATCATCGCCCGCATATTATAGCACAAATTTTGGTTCACCTCAAAGTCTGTGTTATCAATGGCGAGTAAACTATCATATATCCCTTCAGCCGCTTCGTAATTTTCATTGGATGTTAAATTGTTCCATCCTTTAAATTTTGCATTTTGGGTATGGCAGGCGGCAATACGGGCCTGTGCTCGAAAATAAAGGCCAGGTAACCTGTTTATACTGTGATAAGCAATTGTACGAAGTAACAAAACGCCTTCTAAAATACGGCTCGCTTTATGGGTTTCGGTTTCATGCGGTCCGTGGCTATTGGGGGAAATTAAACTCCTGGTCTGATCAAATTTGACTAATAGAAATTTTTCATACGATCCAATATCCTCCCGGGGAGGCATTTTGTCAAAGTAAAGTTTTTCAAGTGAAAATATCCTTTCGTTATACCGGTGCATTAATCTTTCCGCATGATCCGGAAATTTTGTATAGGCACCTTTCATGATCTTATTTGCTTCAGCAAATCGATCTAAACGGTATTTGAAAACGGCATACTCAATGATATAAGTATGGGAGTCGTTATTGCGCTCCAACGCGTTTTCAAAATGTTCTTCCTTTATAGGAATATTGTATTCGCTGAACGGGAGCATTTTTGCAAGCATAAAATGGCACTTGCCAAACTCGGCATTTGTTTTCTTTTGAAAGCCAAGCACCGCTTCCGCCAATGCAAATTCCTTTTGTAAAATCAATATGGTGATCAGTTCTGCGGCCGAATGCGGTGATAGTTCATTCGCGATACGCTGTGCATCCAGCGTAAAGAGTGAATCAATCTGTGTATTAAAATTTAATGCTATCTTCTTCCTGGACGCCCGGTTGGCAAGTAAGTATAACCCGACGATTGCGTGGATATTATCGGGTTCGATAACCAATATTTCTTCGTAATAATTTTTCGCTTTGCCGTAAGTATTTTCATCATTAGCGTACCATTCAGCCAATTGGTGCAGGGCGTATTTGTTGCGGCTCCCCTGAAGGATGGCCTCGAAAGTCGCGATCGCCTTTGCCTTGTCAAACTGCAAAAGAAGCAGGCCATATTCCATCAAAACATTCTCCTGGTCAATGTAGCTTTGGTCTGCGATAAAGAGCTTTTCCAGCCTGGCTGCAAAATTCACCGGGTTAAGTAAACCAGCAAGGAAAGAATTTTTAACCTCGTAGGTCCGAACCATACGGGATAGCCGCAGAAAAATTTTCAACGCTTCCGGCTTATCAAGGCGGTTCAAAAATTCTTCAAAAAAATTGGTTACAGTTATTCTGTGCTGGTTATCCGATAGGTACCACTGGGCCACATATTCATTGCGCAATACAACACCGGTGTCGCCTTCTGTAGTCAGGCGTAAGGGCGACCGGTCAGCAAAGCTGCCAATTGCGTGGATAACTTTCAGATTGAAGTCAGGGGTGCCATAAAATTCATTGACATAGGCTAAAGGCAAGTTTATGCCGAACTGGAAAAAGCTGACCGTGAGGTGAAACAATTCACTCAACTGTCCGAACCGGCCTTGTTCGTTTTGAATAAGCCTATCCCAGTCTACCCAGTCAAATTCATAATTCGTGTGTCCTTCGCCCTGCAAAAACAAAATAAGCTGGTAAATGCTTTCCGCGATACTTTCAAGCTGAGCGTCATTGAAAACCAATCGGGCCTTTTGCAGATTAGTATGCCGCACTTTGTCTGCGGCATTGATCAGCAAAGGATATACCCGTTCAAATATTTCACTTTTTTTTGACGCGATGCGGTAGTTTATGGTCCAGCTGTTGTCATCAAACAATTGTTCTATTTTGTCTTGTTGTTTCTTTTGCTCAACGCCAAGCTGAAAGCGGCTCCTCCGTTCGGCCATAATAATTAAAACCGGCAGGTTACTATTTTCGGCATATAACTTCAATGTCCTTATGAATTGCAGCAGGTCCTTATCGGCAAAATCATCGATCAGGATCATTACCGGTTTAGGTATTGTCCGGGTTTGAATATTTTCCAAAAGGTTTCTGATCGCATCCGGGCCGACCTTCTCCATAAAATAAACATGGTATGCAGAACAGTATCGTCTGGCAATCCACCACAAGTAAGTACTTTTGCCAAAACCGCCGTCGGCTAAAACCCTGATCAGGGAAAAGTTTTCTGCACGGGCATGCTGGAGCAGTTGTACCAGTGCCATGATTTCCTGCTGGCCATCGGACCAGGTTACCAGCAGGGTGTCTTCCGGCTCAACGACCAGGTTGTTGGCGACCGCTTTAGGTGCATAGTTGACATCGATGCGTGTAAAATACCGAAGGCCGATTTTACGACGCTCATCGTCGTCGTCAGTTTGATTGGACGTCCAAAATAATTCGTCGATGTATTCAAAAAAATATTTGCTTTCCGCGGTAACGAACAGTTGAAACAGGTTATTTTGTGTGACGTGTATTTGGTTGATCACGTGTTGCGCTGCAACGGGCTGCTGCTGCTGCTGCTCATCCATTTTATCCAGCTTTTGTAATATAGCCCCCAGTTGGCCACTGAATTCATCACGCGTTCCTCCCTTTTCCGTTGATAATGCGCTTAACTGGTTTTGAAGGGATTCCATTCTTGCCAAAATTTCACCCAGTTCATCCTGGGCGCTTTTTTTCTTTGGCGCATTTTTTTTTGTGGCTTATCCGGATCGACAAATTTCGGATCATAATAAGTTTCGTCTTCTGTTTGCTTTTCCCGGACACACAACGCATCCCACGGCAAGTCTGCAGCATACAAACATAGAAAGTTACGATATTTTTTACTTATTGAATTGGATTTTTTAGCACCAAAACTGCCGCGTAACCGGTCGGATTTGTGGCCATAAGCGTAATTGTGAACTTCCTTATCATAAAAATAAAGATCGCTGTCTAAATTACCTAAACTGTATTCTTTCCCTGAATACTTGTAAGGCCTGGTTACAAATCTTTCCCGGATCAAATGCTTTAACCATAATGGTATTTCCTTCTTGGTTATATCTTTTACTTGCTCGGTAAGATAAAGGCTTGACATAATTTGGATTTTTTGGAAAATCGACGCTTGGCCAAAATAGCCAAAGCATCTTTGTATTAAGTATTTAAGGCCGTCAAAACTAAAACAAAAAAGACAAATAAAAAAGGAGGTTTTTGACAAAGCACTTTTAGAAGCGGCCTTAAAACTTTAACCGATTTATTAATTATTTAAAATTCAAAACCATGAAAATTTTAAAGCTCATCTTCATTATCATCACCACAATGGCCAGGCACTTACAGCTGCTTCGCCGTGATGCAGTAAAACCCCTATTATTAGCCGGGCTGATTTTAGTTTTCGCCGGCCTGGACGGCTGTAAAAAAGAAGCCAACAAACCCCCAAACAGCGGACAGGCGAATGCACCGCCTGCCACAGTTCTTTTGGCGCCGGGCGTGGTAAAGGTTGATTCGACTACCACATTGAATGCTGCACTCCTAAGTGCCGATTCAGTAAGTGTAACTTTTAAAGATGTAGCCGCAAGCGAGCAATTGCAAACCGGTAATATCCTTTCCAGCGGTATCAGCACCAAAGCGCCATTGGGGTTCCTGCGAAAGATCACTTCCATAACCAGCACGGGCGGTCATATCGTTTGCCATACCGTCATAGCGCGCCTTAGTGATGCGGTATTGAATACATCCGTCACCCACACCTTTACATCGGCCGTGCTGTTCCGGAATTTGCCTGATACCAATATAGCAGTGGCCCCAATTGACCAATTGGGGAAGAATTTGGCCTCGTTATCAGCCAGCATCTCGAAATCTATTCCGTTTACGCATAATTTGGGGGCAGTGACCTTAAGCGGTACGATAGTCGTCAAAGGGTCATTGTCTTTAGGGTTAACGATGTCCGGGGCGAGGGTTACGGAATTCACGGCGGATTTTGTAACAGTCAAAAGCGTGACGATCACCGCATCAAACGGGCATGCTTTCACAGGTTCCCTGTACTACCATTTTCCTGCTATTGAGCTGCCGCCGCTGGAGTTTGACGCCGGGGTACCGGTAACTTTTGAAGCGCAGTTGCTGCTGACGATCGGCGTAACATGCGATTTGTCTGAAAATATAGCGGTCAGTGTGACCAATACAGCCACCGATGAGACCGGCGCATCATATCAAAACGGCGCCTGGCAACCTATCAATAACGAAACACATGCTTTGACCAGCCAGTTTCCCCGGTTAAGCGCAGCCACTAAACTTGACCCTTATGCGAAACTTACGTTAAGACTGATCCCTTTTGGTTTAACTGACCTGGCTTTATCTGGCAATATCGATCTGAACGCACAAGCTTCGGTACCGCTAGAGGCGACACTAACGAATAAAACAATAAGCGCTACCGCTAATTTTGACATGGATTTTGGGGTAGATGCCGACCTGACCGCGTTCGATCTTTTTAACCTGAAATTTCAAAAAGATTTACCGACGATCGAAATTCCCTTATATTCAAAAACCTATACCATTGGCAATTCTTCAGGTGGCACGGGCGCTACCGGCGGAACAGGTAATACGGGCGGAACGGGTGCTACAGGCGGAACGGGTACTACGGGCGGAACAGGTGCTACTGGTAATACAGGAGGTTCGGGGGCTACCGGTAATACAGGCGGTTCGGGTGCTACCGGCAATACAGGCGGTTCGGGGGCTACCGGTAATACAGGCGGTTCGGGTGCTACCGGCAATACAGGCGGCTCGGGTGCTTCCGGCAACACAGGTGGTTCGGGCAGTACCGCAACCGGCCAATTGATTATTCAAAACGGGATTAACATGAGTTTTGGTAACGTTCCGGCAAATAAAAGTACTTCCATCACACTGCCGATGGTCAACCAGGGAACAGTGCCCATCACCATTTCCGGGATTTTGGTCAACCCCCCGTTTTCAGTTAGCCCAGGCACAGCCACGGTGCCGGCAAACGGGACCGTCAATTTAACGCTCAGCTTTACACCAACCAGTACAGGGTATTATAATTCGCCGGTCACGATCAATTCAAATGCCGCCGATCCGGCCGTGACCTACCGCACCGATGGTACCGGGACAGCCGCCAGCAACACGGGCAGCGGAGGTTCCGGGGCGACAGCCGTTCCCGCGATAGGCAGTTATGGCAGCTGCCTGGCGGTAACGCCAAACGCCGGCTGCCCATCATTCACCGATGGCATTATCCATGCACGCGTGACGAACGTTAATGAAAGCAATCATACCATCACCTTCGAAGTTGCCAACTGCAACGGTTCGGCTTTCAGCTCGCCCAGTAACCTTTACGTGTACAAAGGCCTTTGCGGCGGATCGGAAATGGGTGGCTTAAATTTTCCGGCAACGGTTTACACTTATCAGATCACGATCAATGAGGCTGATATGACTGGAACGAAATCATACAATGTCATCGTCCAGCAGACCATCAATAACCAATTCATTTCTTATGATGCACAAGTAATTTCAATTACTTTCTGACAAAATGGATCAATATCAAAAAAGCCGGAATAAATGTTCCGGCTTTTTTATCGAATGACTCTTTTCGATTTTTTCCTGTTCCAGGCGCGCTGTCGGGCAAGCCAAAAGCGCAAAGGCGACTCGTGACACGCCTACAGGTAATAAACTATGCGGCTCACCGCGCCATCGGATCAACCAAAATTGCATCGATAACTCCCGGCAAACCACAATAAAGGCTGGCACTGCTATATATATACCCCGGCATTTTAATAAAAAATTTGAGCGGCGTGTGGAGCCAACCTGTCAGCGGAGCATGAGTCACCTTTGCGCTTTTGGCCGGGGCTTCGGACGCGCGCTTGAAAAGGGAATATCATTTGCCTTGAAGAATGATAAAAACTGTTAATTCACCCGATTTTTTTAAGAAAATGTGTAATTTAAGAGCGGTAAATTAAATAAAAAAAACGTTATGAATTCACGCCGCGACTTTTTACAGAAATTGGGGATATCCGCGTTAGCTTTGCACCTGGCCGCTATTCCGGGTTGGGCAAATGGCGAAGACCCGCCGGTTCAAGCGTCCCGCTTGAACCCAAACGTTAGTCAGCGTCCCGCTGACGTCACCAAATAACCTTCAGCGGGCTTTCAGGATTTGCGCTGCTATACCAATACTCATGTGCCGAACCCACAAAACCGGCCCTTACCGGATTTTCATGCGTGTAATCTATCTTTTGCTCAATAACCGCGGGTGAAAAAAGCACAATGGGGTAATTGCCGTTCTGCCAAAACTGATGCTTTTCGTTTAGAGGATTGTATTTACCCGCCCTGTCAAAAGCTTTCAGCATCCATTCGCGCCGGCTTTCCTGTGTATTGTTGGCTATCATCTTGTAAAGCTCTTTTGAAGTGAAGCTTTTAAATCGCCCCAATACATCACCCAATGACCCATCGGTAACATTGGCCACCATGTGAATATGGTTGGTCATGATGACATAGGCATAAATATTAAGATTTGCATTTTGCTGGCACCAGGCCAGGTTTTCTATAATGAAATCGCTGTAATAGCGGCGGGTAAAAACATCTATCCAGTCTACTACAGTTAAGGTGACGAAGTAAAGTTCGTCGGTTGAGGCGTTGCGTTGCATGGTAATAAAATTGCAAAATATTTTTTTACATTGCAAAAAGAGTTAATGTAAGCGGGACGCTTACATTTGTTTGGGTTCAAGCGGGACGCTTGAACCGGCGGGACGCTTGAAAAAGGAAATGTCATTGCCTTGAAGAATGATAAAAACTGTTAATTCACCCGGTTATTTTTAAGAAAATGTGTAATTTGAGAGCGGTAAACTAAATAAAAAAAACGTTATGAATTCACGCCGCGACTTTTTACAGAAATTGGGGATATCCGCGTTGGCTTTGCACCTGGCCGCTGTTCCAGGTTGGGCAAATGGCGAAGATCATCACGACAAAGCTTACGACGGGCCTGTTTTACGGGTGGCTATAATGGGGCTCGGCAGTTACGGCGAACGCGTTGCCAACGCCATGCAGGCCTGCACAAAAGCCAAACTGGTTGGGGTTATCAGCGGCACGCCTTCAAAAATTAATGACTGGCAGCGTAAGTATGGGATACCCGAAAAGAACTGTTACAATTACGAGAATTTCGACGGCATAAAAAACAACCCCGGCATTGATGCTGTATATGTAATTACCCCGAACGGCCTGCACCACGACGAAGTAATACGGGTGGCAAAAGCCGGAAAGCATGTAATTTGCGAAAAACCAATGGCTGTAAATGCTCAAGAGGGGCAAGAAATGGTTGACGCCTGCAACGCGGCAAATGTAAAATTACTGGTGGGTTACCGTATGCATTTTGAACCCAAAACACTTGAAGTGATCAGGATGCGAAAAGCCGGTGAATTTGGAAGAATTAAATTCTTCCAGGGGCAATGCGGTTTTACCATTGGCGATCCGGCACAATGGCGTTTAAATAAAAAACTTTCAGGTGGCGGCTCGATGATGGACATCGGTATTTATGCCATAAACGGCTCACGTTACATGATAGGCGAAGACCCCATTTGGGTGACTGCGCAGGAAACCAAAACCGATCCTATGAAATTTAAAGAGGGCGTTGATGAAACTATTCAATTTCAGTTTGGCTTTCCGGGCGGGGCGGTGGCATCCTGCCTGTCGACCTATAGCATGAACAACCTTGACCGGTTCTTTCTTGATGGTACAGATGGCTTTGCAGAAATGCAGCCATCCACAGGCTACGGCCCCATTATGGGCCGCACACATAAAGGCGAACTGAACCAGCCCGTCACCGTTCATCAAACGGTACAAATGGATGCGATGTCGGATATCATTTTTAATGGCCTGCAACCGGCTGTGCCGATAGATGGCAATGAAGCCGTAAAAGACTTAAAACTGATCGATGCGATTTATTTAGCTGCTAAAACGGGCAAAAAGGTGGAGGTTAGGCTTTGATTGGTTAGCGAAATTTTTTCAAAACCCACCGTTATTGCACTCAGCGGAGTACGGGTCGCCTTTGCGTTTTCGGGCCAACGCGTCAGACCCGCGTTTAAAAAGGAAGCTACCAAATTACGCTGACCATATTGGCGTACAACTTGAATTGTTCATCGGCAGAAAGTATTGCAGCACTTTCCTCCAAAGCGGTGGCAATCAGTAAGCGGTCAAATGGGTCGCGATGGTCTTTTAAAAGAGGGATTTTAATGTAATTGTAAATATGCTGGTTTTGGATTGACAGAAATGTAAACCCATCATTTATTGCCTGCCCGTAAATTTCTTCGGTACTCGCATAGAACGCGGGGAGTTTGCCGACCTTTTGTTTAATAGTGATCTCAAATAAGCTGACCTGGCTAAAAAATATAATGTTATCAGGTTGCTGGATCAGCTTCATAACCTGTTCCGGAATTTTGGGATTATTTTCCTGAAACCATATCAGGCTGTGTGTATCTAACAGGTAATTATCGCCGGCCATTTACATATAATCTTTCAGATCATCAAAAGGTTCGTTAAAATCATCCGGCAAAGAAACTTTTCCCTTCAGGCCGCCAGGAATCCTTTTGCCAGCTTTTGCTGCATCATCCTCCGTAAGAAAAGTGATAATTACATTGGTCTTTGACTTAACGGGAGCTTCTTCATTAAGGATCACCCTCCCTTTTTCGTAATATCCTTTGGCGGTAAACATAGCACTATCGTTTACACAAATGTACATAATTATACCATTTAAATAAAAAGGGGTTACCGGCTGAAAAAGTTTCACATTTAGGGCGGGTTATTTGCCGCCGCAACCGTTACAGTTGCTTCATGTGCTGGCTTATCAGACGCTGCATTGCTTAAGGGTGCACGCGCGCCCGGCTCGCCGAGCAGCCAAGCTTGCATATTACTCACGTGGGGAACGTCCCCAACAAATGATTTAGCTGGCGCTACGCCAGTACCCTCAACATCCTCCTCCTGCCGGCAGTTTTCCACGTGCATCAGCTTATTCACCGTCCCCAGCCCAATATTCAGCCGCAGGGCAATTTGCCGCTGGCTAAGCCCTTCGGCAAAAAGCGCAGCTATTTGTGTGGCCAACGCTGCGTAGTCGGCAAGGGCGCGGTTATAGCCATGCCGGTATGGAACCTGTATATGCGGCCGCTCGGCATCGAAGCCTTCAAAATCAAAATGCAGGAAATTGCCGGGCTTGTTTCTTGCAAGTGGTGTTTTGCTGATGCGGCAGAGGGCAACATTGTCCTCGCCGTAAATTTGCTCAGTATTTCGCTGCTTTATTTGTTTTAGATAACATAAACCAGCCTCCTTGTTGCTTTTGCCAATGGCGAAGGCGCTGTCGGCAAAGTTGATAAGCAATTTGCTGCCATGCAGGTCTTCGGCAGCCAGTGGCCTTGCCGGGTTGCGGCGTTTTGGTGTATGTGCAAGTATGAGTATGGAAAGCTTATGGTCGGCCTTCAGCCTTTTGAGCTTATTCATCAGTTTTAAGGCCACGGCGGCGCTTTCGGTACCGCCGCGCAGGCAGCTGATGTTATCGATAATGAGCACCGTGGCTTTGATCTGCTCAAGCTTGTATTCGATGGCTGCCATCAGCAGGTCGTCATAACTATGAGATTTATCTATGGTTACATTTTCCGGATTGAAACGCGCGCGGTAGAAATTGTCAGGGAACTCATGCCCGCCTTTCGGGCCGCTGTAGCGCTGGTAAAACTGGGTGGTGGTGAGCTCAAAATCAACATACATTACCTTTTCAGGTTTGGCAGTGCAGGCAAACGGTCCGGTTTTTTTCCCACGGGCGATATTGTTGGCTATCTGCACTGCCAGTACCGATTTACCCGCATTGGTATCGGCAAACAGGATACAAAGCTCGCCCTGGTGCCAGAATTCGCCGAAAAGCTGTTTTGCTTCGGGCTCGCGTTCGCCAAGCTCCATCCAGCGGCTGCCCTTTTCGATGGTAAAAAGGCTCTTTACCATAAATGGGTCAAGTTCCGCCGGCTGCTCCTTTTTGCGCGCGGCAGGGCGGTACACTTCACCGCGCGCTTCCGCGCGGATCTTTTCGATATACTCCGGGCGCTGGGCTGACGGGCGTTCATGATACCCATCCTGGGCAGGCTGAAAGAGCGTATTATATATTGAATCGTCCATTGCTGATAATAAGCGGCGGCGTATGATTTGCCTGATAAGCGGCGTTTATAACAAAGATACAAGGTTGGGATATGCGAAGTGGTGACACTGTTTTGTCAGTAGGGGTTGATTGGGTTGGAGATGTGAGATTTGAGATTTGAGATGTGAGATGTGAGATAAGAATTTTGTCGGAAAGACCGGGAGTCCGTCCAGATAGCTATCCTAAGGGGCTGCGGCTGACGGTTTGGTGAAAAACTTGCGTCGCCGCAAAATGCAAAAATTGGGGGTAGTGAAATTTTACTTGCCTGGTAATCAACTATTAACGTTTATAAAAACGCGCGTGTTGTTGCGAAGTGAACGCTGTGTTAGGGGTTAGAAAATATTTCTCCGCGCCGATATCCAGCGTTTTTAACTTAATGGAATTACATTTTTTACCCTCTTTTTTTGCCTGCAAAAGAGAGGGTGATCCAGCGAAGCGCAGATCGGGTGAGTAGATTATCGAAGCGGGGTTAGCGTAAATGCATGGCGCGTAGTTGACTCACCCCGAATGCGCTTCGCTGTTCGACCCTCTCTGCGACAAGTCGCAAAGAGGATGAAAAAGCTATTCCGCGTAACTAATGGCGTTGGAGACAAACCATACTGAGACGGAAATTCAATAAATGCTAAAATTGCAAGTAGTACAATTTTAAATTATTGATAATCAGGCGTTAACGTTTTAAAAAATGCGTGTGTCGTTGCGAAGTGAACGCTAACGTGAACGCTTGTAATGCGAACCGGCAGACAAAATCGCACAAACATTTGCTGTTATTCCCCATCCATCTCCAGCAACAAATTAGCTATCAACGCGGTCCAGCCGGTTTGATGGGAAGCGCCGAGGCCCTGGCCGGTATCGCCATTAAAAAATTCATAAAACAGGTGGTGTTCTTTAAAATGTTCGTCCGACCATTGTTCCTGGTCGGGCGAATGGTACTGGTATACGCCTTCATCATTTTTTTCAAAAATCTTTAAAAGCCTTTTGGTAAGTTCATTTGCAATTTGTTTCAGCGTTAATTGGTTTCCTGATCTTGCCGGGAATTCACATTTGTACGAATCGCCATAATATGCATAATATTTCCGCAGCGCATTTATGATCAAATAATTAATGGGCAGCCAGATCGGCCCGCGCCAGTTTGAATTGCCGCCAAACATGGAGCTTGAGCTTTCACCAGGCTCATACCTGATGCTGTATTCACTTCCCTTATAACCGAATACAAAAGGCTTTTCCTGGTAACATTTCGATAAGGAGCGGATACCGTAATCTGATAAAAACTCATCCTCGTCCAAAAGCCTTTGCAGCAAGTGCTCCAGCCGGTCGCCTATCATAATGGCAAATAAATAGTTGCCATCCTTATTTTTCTTTTCGATGTCCGAAATTACTTTGGTCAGATCGGGCCGGGTGCGCCTGATGCTTTCAAGCCGGGTATTAAATTCCTTCAGCTTTTTAAATAGATCGGCATGCATTATTTCCACAGCCAGCAATGGGATGATCCCGACAAGTGAACGGACTTTCAACCGCTGGCTCGTGCCGTTTTCAAATTGTATGGCATCATAATAAAATGCGTCATCTTCATCCCACAATGCTATATCCCGTTTCCCGATATGGTGCATGGCCCAGCCTATATTCAAATAATGGCGAAAAAATTTAGCCGCCGATTCCTCGTAAGCCTGGTTATGTTGTGCCAGTTCCAGCGAAATACGCAGCATATTAATGGCATACATGGCCATCCAGCTGGTTGCATCTGCCTGCTGAAGCTTTTTAATACCGGGCGGCATTTGGTTCCTGTCGAAAACACCGATATTATCGAGGCCAAGAAACCCGCCTTCAAATATATCGGTACCATTCGCATCCTTTTGATTTACCCACCAGGTAAAGTTCATCAGCAGCTTTTGAAACGACCGCTCCAGGAAATCCCAATCCGATACGCCCGTTTTCTTCTTGTCAGCTTCGTACACGTACCAAACACTCCATGCATGCACGGGAGGGTTTACATCACTAAAATTCCATTCATAAGCCGGTATTTGCCCGTTGGGGTGCATATAATATTCGCGGAGTATCACCAGCAATTGCTGCTTTGCAAATTCCGGGTCGATGTGGATAAAGGTGGCGGCATGGAAGGCAAGGTCCCAGGCCGCAAACCAGGGATACTCCCACTTGTCCGGCATCGATATAATATTGCGGCAGGTAAGGTTCTGCCAGTCATAATTACGCTGAAAGTTTCGCGGCGCCTGGTTTTCATGCGGTTCGCCGAACAGCCATTTAAATACATCGAAATAATAAAATTGCTTGCCCCACAATAATCCCCCTACTGTACTCCTCAATAAACTTTGTCGTTTTTTTGATAAAGTAGCCGGGGCCAACTTATTGTAATAGCTGCCTGTTTCTGCCAGGCGTATTTCAAAAATCTCGTCGAAACCGGCCCAGGGATCGTCCATTTGCCTTGTAGTCAGTCTTACCTTAAATACTTCAGATGATCCCGGCGCTATGTCTGCCTGCAGCCAGATCGCGGCTTTTGTTCCTTTTTTTTTCGGGTTTATCGTATTTTGACCGTCAACTACGTAGTTGTTGATACCGTCTTTTACAAAAGGCGTTTCACTCGCTTTATGAAAAATACGCTCGCTGTTGGTTTCATTTTCGCAAAACAGTTGTTCGCCATTTTCATGGTAAAAATAATAGGTGCCGTTGCGACTTGAATGTGTCTCCAAACAATTGCCTGATAACGACGTAATTTCGGGACTGGTAAACCGGGGGTTATGCCGCCAGAAGTTACGGAACCATACGTGCGGCAGTACATGAATAGCCGCTGCCTCAGGCCCCCTGTTGTGCACCGTAATTTTCATCAAAATATCCTTCGTCCCCGCTTTTGCATATTCAATAAAGCAATCAAAATAGCGGTTGTCGTTAAAAGCAGCTGTATCAAGTAGTTCGAACTCAGGGCTTAAACGGTCCTTTTGATTTTTTCGCAGCAATTCCATATAGGGAAAAGCAGCCTGGGGATATTTATAAAGGAATTTACAATAGGAATGCGTAGGCGACGAATCCAGGTGAAAATATAATTCCTTTACATCTTCGCCATGGTTTCCTTCCTGGTTTGTTAAACCGAAAAGCCTTTCCTTCAAAATAGTATCATTACCATTCCAGAAGGCAGGCGCCAGGCACAATACCTGCTCAATGTCACAAAATCCGCCGATGCCTTCCTCTCCCCAGCGATAGGCATAGCTTCGTGCCAGGTCGTGGTTTATGTAATTCCAGGTGTCCCCCGTCGGGCTGTAATCTTCCCGGACTGTACCCCACTGGCGGTCAGAAAGATACGGGCCCCAAAGCTTCCAGTGTCTATCGCTATGCGGCTCGGCAAGCCGTGCATTTTCCATAAACGTTCTCGTAAATTAATCTTAATCATTATTGTCCGGTTTGAAATCTCAATATATCTAAAACCACTCATCAAACGCTCGAAATGCCAAATCCAATTTGCTCATAATATAAGCTTATTTTTAATAATAATTTTATGAATTAATTACTGTTAGTTAACACGCAAAAGACTAGGATAATAAATTAAACCGGTGAAAATGTTTGGCAATTTCTATAAACCAATCAGAAGCAGATTCACAAACCGGACATAAATAATTTTTGTCGTAAATACTGATGCAATTTTGGCATCGACAGATCGGTACGGTTTCATTTATCATCAAAAAAAAAATTAAAAAAGGGTGTTTTCACCCTAAAATTTAATTGTTAAATCACTTAACTTTAAACTACAGTTTAACTGACGATATTATATTTGTGTTCAACCTAAATTACAAACCATTAAAACCTTAAAACAATGTTATTCAAACCAAGACCCCAATCCAACACTTTATCAAAAGTAAGGAGGCCGTTCGGTGATCCGGTTTCACCCATCAAGCCAAATCCATCTTTCAAAGCTATCCCGGCAGACCACGTTCAGCCAACTGACCTGTCGTATGATATTGCGAATGTGCTTACGCCGGATCAACTTCAAGCGATTCAGCAAGCAGGAAAGATCGTTTTTCATAGTGTTGGCGACACCGGCGGCATCAACGGAACAGATATCCAGGATGAGCTTGCGGTACAAATGGAAGAACAGATCAAAAATGCCGATCCAGACAGCGTGCCTGCTTTCTTTTTCCATTTAGGCGATGTCGTTTACTATAACGGTATTTCCAGCGACTATAAACCACAGTTTTACGAACCGTACCAATTCTATCCCGGGCCGATTTTCGCCGTTCCCGGCAATCACGACGGGGACAACACCGTACGTAAAAATGATCCACCTGATGATGAGCCATCATTAACCGGGTTCTTCGACAACTTCTGCGCCCCAACCCGTGTTCCTTCGGGCGACTCACCCTACCGTTATACCATGGACCAGCCATGGCCATACTGGACATTGGAAGCGCCGTTTGTTACTATCATCGGGCTTTACAGCAATATCGATGGTTCGCTTGACCCCAGTAATAGCAGCAGTCATAACCAGCCGCAATATAATTGGTTTGTAGACCAGCTTAAAGCAGCTGACCCCGGTAAATGCCTTATACTGGCCGTGCACCACCCGCCATTTTCCCTCGATACCGCACACGGCGGGTACCAGGATATGCTGGATGCGATCGACCAGGCCGCAGCATCGGCAGGCCGCACGCCCGACGCTGTATTTACAGGGCACGTTCATAATTATCAGCGGTTTACGCGTACAACAAACGGCAGGCAGTATCCTTACGTAATAGCTGGTGCAGGCGGTTACGCCCGTACGCAGAAAAGTATGCACAAACTTCAGAAAGACCCCGATACGGTGGATGGCAAGATACCGCCCGATTTCCAAACGACCCTTGCCGACGTGGTTTTAAACACCTACAACACTGAAAATCCAGGCTTTTTGAGGTTAACTGTAGATGGCACCAGTCTCAAAGGAGAATATTTTATCAATGAATTCGACAATTCACCAGTTCCTGTTGATCCGTTCGATACTTTTACCCTTAATTGGAAAACCGGCGTAATTGCCTAACCAGTAACTGAAAAGTCTCATCGTTCCATCGTATACAAAGGCGCCCGTAAAGGCGCCTTCTTTATTTACCGGGTGTTTATTATGCCGCAGACCGGCCGTTGCACCGGCCTATTCCCTTACGCTTTAATTCGACGGGTGTTCGAACAATCATGTCACCGCCGAAATTTCTTTATTCTCGATGTCAATGTTTCATTCATCAGGCGGATTTTATTTTAAGGTATAACAACAGCTTTCTGGTGGCCCTAAATAGCTTGGCCTCTCCCCTCCCGCGTTGATCACTATTTTTTGAAGGACAACGCCGGGATCAACCATCCAGTATTTTAAAACATGCCTGCCGGCTTTGCTTATGTGATGTTTGGATACAAGTATTTTAATATTATTGGCAACATCCTTGTTCCATGCGGCTTCGGATTTGTCTGCATTAATATTGACAATCTCTGGTAATTCATCATCAAAAGAAATAGCATACCGCAGGCCATTTGAACCGGTAAAATCAATTGTTGGCGAAATGTATGCCTCAACGGACATTATCCCGGTATCGAACAAATTCACCTCGTATTCCAGCCGGGGACCGTTATTAGCGGGAACCTGGCTTTCAACCGTCACCGGGGCAGGCATCACGCCCGACAGGGTGCGGCCATAGTTGGGGATGGTAACCCATTGTACGGCAGTGTTACCAACCGCCTTTGTATAATGCGCGGCTTCCATACTTACACAGCCGTTATTCTCATTAAATCCTGTCGTATTTAGGGGGAACATTTTATAGATAGGGGCTTCTACGATAACCGTGTCGCCGTTTGCCGTGGTAATAGTCACAGGCACGGCGCTTAGGCCCGGGAGTACTTGTTGCCAGTTTACATTTACCCATATCCGCTGCTCGGTGGTAACGATGCCGCTTTTAGGTTCGGCGGTTACAAAAGAAGGCAAGCTTTTAATGGCAAAATTAAAACTGCCGCGGCCGCGGTTAAATATATCAATATAATGCCCTCCCTGCCCCGGATAGAATCGCGGCAAAGCAGCATACGATTGCTCATCCGGCCACCACGCCGCCGATTCTTCAAGAGCGATGCCCATTTGCGGCTTCGCGCTGAGATGGACAGTTGTTACGGCCGGCATTTTATCAACTTCCGGCTGCTGCCAGTAGGTATAACCGATATGAGTTTGGTCCATCATGTGGTCCCATTTACCATTTGCCAGTATTTTATTATAGTAGTTCGAAATTTCGGCGTCTTTTTTAAACAATTCCTTCACGCTGTCGGCCATCGCGTTTGCTGCGGCACTACCCCGGGCTGCGTCCAGCTTATTTTTTGCAAGGCAGTAATACAGTTCGTTCAGGTTAGCACAGGCCTCAACGGGGTGCAAAATCAACTGGTAACAGGCATCTTTATACGGCGCGGGTATATCGTTATACAAAGTTTGCGCCCTGTTTTTTAGCTTGTTATATTCATTAACTATATTTTCAAATTCGCGGTAATTAATAAGGCTATAGGTGCTGTCGTTAAGCAATTCGGGTTTGCGCCGGCCATTGTATTTGGTATATAATGTTAAAATATCAGCTGCTTCGGCGGCGTACTGTTCGCCAAATTGCTGTGCGGCCCATAAGTGTGCGTATTCATCCAACCGGCTGGCCGGCCATTTATCCGGCGACCATGCATAATCCAAAAAAAAGCTGATGGGGTATTCCATTGGTTTCAAATCACCTACGTTAACTATCCATACCTGCCGGGCGTTATATTCATAGGCCAGGTGCATTTGCTCCCAGGTTTTGCTGATGGGATTGGTATTTAACCATTTATAGTTACGCGGGCCTCCTACATAGTCAAAATGATAATAAATACCATAGCCACCCTTCCGGGGATGTTCACTGAGTTTTGGCAGTTTGCGGATATTTCCCCAGTTATCATCGCATAACAGCAGTGTAACGTCATCCGGCACACGCATACCTTTATCATAATAAGCCTGCACTTCTTTATATAAGGCCCACATCTGCGGGGTTTTTGAAGCTTCATTACCGGTAACATCCGCAATGATCTTGCGCTGATCGGCGACTATTTTTTCGAGGAGTGCGATATTGCTGCCCTCTGTCATAGGCATATCGCCGTCACCGCGCATACCCACAGTAACAATGGTCTCCTTACTGCCCATGTTTTCAATGCCCTTTTTCCAGAAATCCCTTAATACTTCGCCATTTGTTTCATAGTTCCAGGGACCTTTTCCGTAGCGTTTCCACTCCTGCTGCGCCCTGTCCATCGGTTCGTGGTGCGATGTGCCCATTACAATGCCGTATTCATCCGCCAGTACCGGGTCTAACTTATCATCATCATTAAAAGCGTTTCCCCACATGGCCGGCCATAGATAATTCCCTTTCAGGCGAAGAATAAGCTCAAATACTTTTTCATATACCAGGTGGTTTACGCCCCCGAATTTTTCTTTGGCCCAGCCCGTGAATGACGGCGCTTCATCATTGATAAAAATGCCGCGGTATTTTACGGCAGGTTCGCCGTCGGTATATTTGCCGGGCATTACATACAGATTTTTATGCCCCATAACGGGGACATCCGCCCACCAATACCATGGCGACACACCGATCTGTGTCGAAAGATCATATATCCCATAAATAGTACCCCTTTTATCGCTGCCCGCTATTACCAGCGCCTGCGTAACACCAGGCATTGGATTTTTAATAACCTGTGTTAGATGTGCCTCCCACTTGCCTTCAATACCATTTATGTTAAGTTTTTTTTGTTGGATGAGTTTATCTATCAGCGGGTTTTTTCCAATAGTGCCGACTATTACAACTACCCCGGAATTTGGCGTTTTGCTGTTTAAAAGCATGGGCGAGGCTTTTGTTACCGCCATGATGTCGGCCTGCAGGCTTTTTACCGCCCTCATCACCCCGGGGTATTCCTGTTCGCCGGTATAAATTGGCGCCGCCTCGCCATTTGCTGAAAGCGGGAAATAGCCTTTTGCCTTATTAAAGGATATATAGCTTTCGTCGCCGGGGGGTTGTGCATGGGCGAAAAGCGGCGCCAGGCACAGCACATGTAGCGCAGCGATCAGCAGGCGCAAACAATTTTTCATTTTCTTTCCATCAATTATTTTCAAATAAAAATTTGTAGGGGCACAAAATTTTGTGCCCCTACAAATTTTGTGCCCTACAAATTTTTTTATTATACGTATCGTTTTTAAACACGGTAAGGACACAAAATTTTGTGTCCCTACATGCGCATTTTTATTTAAAATCAACCACTTTCCAGTATGCCTTTTTCGGCTGAAGGTTTTGATCAAACAATAAGGGGTAGTTTTTCCTGCCCGGAACGGGGTAGTTATCCAGCCAGGTATGCTTGTCGGAAATATTCCAAAACGTGACCCCTGTAATTACATCCCTGTATTGCCTGAATACTTTAAATACTTCAGCATATTTTTCCATTTGCTTTTGCTCCAGTTCAGGCGTAAGGGCATCAGTTTCTCCGGGCTGGCGCTTGCGCATGTTTTTCTCCCATGGGTAGATGGATACATCAAGCTCTGTAACCTGTACTTTTAACCCAAGTGACGAAAACTTTTTTATCGTTTCAACCAGTTCTTTTTGATCCGGTTCATTCAGCGACCAGTGGGCCTGGATGCCTACCGCGTTGATGGGCACCCCGGCATCAACCAGCTGCTTTAGCAGCCGATAAACCCGCTCACGTTTTTCGGGACGCTCGGTGTTATAATCATTGTAAAATAATACAGCGTCCGGATCGGCCGCATGCGCATATTCAAAAGCTTTGGCGATAAAATCGGGGCCGCATATTTGATACCATAACGAGTTACGCAAAAATTTGGTACTATCGTCGTCAATGGCTTCGTTTACCACATCCCAGGCATATAATTTGCCCTTGTACCTGTTTACAACTGTTGTAATATGGTCTTTTAACCTTTTCAGTAAAACCTCTTTGCTAACCAGGTTGCCAATGCTGTCTTTGAACAGCCATCTGGGCGTTTGCGAATGCCAGCAAAGGTTATGCCCTCTTACCTTTAATCCATGTAACTGCGCAAACGCTACTATGGAATCAGCATCCCGCCAGTTATAACGATTTTCCTCCGGGTGGATGGGCCCCATTTTCATGGCGTTCTCAGGGGTGAGGCTGTTAAACTGGCTTAATATGAGGGCCACCTCACCCGGGTCTTTAAGGTCGCCGGCGGAAACGGCTACGCCGATGGGAAAGTATTTTTTATAGTAGTCTTTTAAGCCTGCCGACTTTACCTGCTGCGCCTTTAACTGCATCGCACTTATTAATAGTGCCACAAAAAACAACGATCGTTTTTCTACCATATAAATTGCATTTTAAATCAAAAAGGTTAATAATCGATAAAGATTCAATTGGCTTAAAATTACAGCAATGTTTTTAGAAGCCGGTTTGTACTCTGTTAAATATAGATTATTTTCGCAATCGATTGCCAAATATTTTTAAAGTTTTATTAATGGATACAAACACCAAAACAGCAATAATAACGGGCGGGGCAACAGGGTTGGGATTTGCTACCGCCAAAAAGTTTGTTGAAAATAATATAAAGACGATAATAATCGGAAGGAACGAAACGAAGTTAGCAGATGCTTGCAGAAACCTGGGCGGCCTTTGTAATTATAAGGCTTTTGATCTGAATGATTTAAAAGGTATACCTCAATTAGTAAATGACTTGAACAACGAATTCGGACCGGTGGATATATTGGTTAATAATGCCGGGATCAATCAAAAAAAGGCTTTTACCGAAGTAACGGATGAGGAATTTCAGCGGGTTATTTTGACAAACCTGACATCAGTTTTTGTTTTAAGCCGCGAGGTTGCCAAAGCAATGCTGCTTCAAAAAAGCGGGTGTATTATCAATATCAGCTCGATGGCGGCCCAATACGGCATACCTTACGTAATTGCTTATACCGCCTCAAAAAGCGCGATTGACGGCATGACCAAAGCCATGGCGGTTGAATTATCACCACAGGGCATCAGGGTAAACTGTGTTGCGCCGGGCTTTATTGCAACCGATATGTCGGCCAGGGCGCTGGATAATGACCCGCAGCGCAAACAAAAAGTACTGTCGCGCACCCCTATGGGCAAACTGGGCCTCCCCGAAGATGTTGCCGAAGCCGTTTATTATTTAGCCTCGGATGCAGCTAAATACCTGACCGGGGTGGTGCTGGCTGTGGATGGGGGGAATTCGATAGGGTTTTGATACGAACGCTGCCGCGAGTTTAGCGCAGCGTAACTCGTGGTATGGCATGGTATAAGCTTTCAGCTTTATGGGGGTTAAGGGGCAGTTTTAGGTTATTGACCTTGTAAATTTAACATGGAATATTAAATTTACATGGTTGAGCGCGGCAAGTTTATTGTCTGTCAGCGGGGACACGCGTTTGTGCTTCAGGCTCTGTCGTCAGACTTGCGCCTGAAAGGGATACACTTGGACTATCGGGGAGGTGGAAAAAAAGTGCAACCAATAATGTTAAATTCTACGGATATTTAAAGTTTTTAGTTAAGCACAACGATCCATTGGCAAGAAAAGCAAAAACAATAACAACCACTGAGCTAAGATGGTTCTCCGAGAACATAACCTGGCCGATTTTTCAGAGAATAAGCTTACATCTTTATAGTGCCGTTTATAATGATCCAGTTGCCGAGGAGTTTCTAAAGCACGGAATGGATCAAGATGGAATTGATATTATCTCCTTTGGCAAAACTTCTGGAAAAAACACTTGCATTCAGTGTAAACACTATACGGCCCTCCAGTTAGCCGAAGTAAAGAAAGTTGTTCAGACCTTCTTAGATAGCAGGTTTGTAACCAATAGTGATGAATTTATTATTACAACGACTGCCAATTTACAAGAACCCGATATCAAGGCCTATCTTTTTGAACAAGTTGCCTATTTCAAGGATGTACATCAAATCAATTTTGACTGTTGGGACGTAACAAGACTGGAAACTCTGCTGAAAAGTCAATATGGCATTGTTGCATATTACTTTGGTCAGTCTGAAGCAGATCGGTATTGCTTTGCGCCAAGTTTTCGTAAAATAGAATATCAAGAAATTTCCGGCTTTATTACAAGGAATCTCAAAGACATGATCGTGTCGGATAATGATATACCCTGGCTTTTTGGCGATAAAAAAACACCAAAAATTTCCCTGACGGATTTGATCGGGACAAGCTCAACTGAAAATCGCTATATAGGCCTCATCGGAGAAGCTTATGAAGGAAAAAGTACACTTTTGCGACAAACTGCCTTTGAGTTAAGTAATGATTTAAATATCACCCCTTTGCTTCTTGATCTTAAAAGCTTGCCTACTCAACCTATAACGGAACTTTTGAGCGTAGATTTTAATACCTGGAAAATGATACCTGCTAGAAATCTGGTGGTCTTAATTGATGGTCTTGATGAGGTTCCCAGTGATGAGATAATCACAGTATTGGGGTATATTAAAAGTTTTACGAAACTGCACGAGAGTATCCGCATCATTCTATCTTGTCGAAAACTGTATTTCTCCAATTACAATTTAAAGACCGAACTCAATGACTTTAAATTTTACGAGCTGATAGAACTCAATTATTGGCAAATTATAAATTACATTGATGATCGGACCTTAGGAAAAGGTCAAGAATTTTATTTGGAAATGGACAAAAAAGGCATCAGCAGTCTCCTGGCACACCCTTTTTATTTGGTAAAGATCGTCGGTTGGCATGTTGACAAGAAGCAATCAATACCACAGACGAAGGTGGAAATTGCCCAAAAATTGGTTGATGAATCTTTAACTATTTCAGAAACTCGAAAAACAGGGAAGGGTCGGCTTTTAAAACATCATAAAATACAACTACGTAAGCTAATACGGCAATTGGCATTGGCTTTTCAGATCTTGGGAATAAATTCCTGTGATGACGAACTTATTCAAGAACTATTTACAATTGAGGATACAGATTTATTACGTCATAGCCCTGTTCTAAATATCCATAAGGAAAGGTGGATGTTTGTCAACGCCTTTTTACAGGAACAATTGGCGGCCACGTCGCTGCTATTTTTTGATGTTGAAGATATCATTCGGTTGATTACTGTAGGCAATAATGTGATCAAGATTAAGATAAAATGGATACAAACGATTTCAACATATCTTTCATTATTGGATCAAAACGAGCCTCAGCGCGATAACCTTATTAAGGTAATTGAGGAAGATAATATCGAACTAATCGCATTGAGTGAGGCAAGTAAATTTACGCCAGATTTTAAATTGGATATCTTAAAGCGAATTATCATGCGAAGTATTTTTTTGCAATCCCGCTTGGTTTTAATTCAAGAATCGCAACTGGCAGAATTTATTGGCAACGAAAAATCTGCTATTACTTTCCTATTGGAGATGTTGGGCGCTGATGTGCCCATTGTCACTAAAGTTATTGTTTGCTATATCCTGAAAAACATCAAACTTAATAAATCACAAGCTTTAGACTACGGGACAATCTCAAAAACAGAACTGCTAAGTACAAAAGAGAAAAACTATGCGAGACTTTTATTGGAGGGCCTTGCGCACTACAAGAGCGGCGACAATACATTTCTCGACCAACTTATTGACATCTCGCCATTGGTAAACGAGCATGAGTTCCGACAGGGGGTCTATAAATTCATAGAGTTGCATGATTTAGTTGAGCGTTATTATGATTTTATTCTTAATGGATTTGAAGTATTATATCAATATAATGAAGGTGTGTCACATTCGGGTTCTGGAAAGAGATTGTTAAAGATTGTACTTAAAACAACAAATCCTGATCTTATAAAAAAACTATTAACATTGATTTCAAGTCAGCATTTTCATTCCTTTTTCAGATTTAAGTCAGATGACAGCGCACAGCTATTTGGAGACCTTGAAACTATATTGATTGACATTTATGGGAAAGATCAGAGTATTTTAACATTTATTGTAAACTGCATAATTTCTTTTGGTGTTAGGCACAACGATGATCAGTTTACAGGTTTTAGACATTTTTTTGAACAAACGCAATCTTATCGATCCGCTCTCGCAATTTATTTAAAGAAGCCCGCTAAGGAGCGGGTTATTTATGAGTTTTCGGATCATATTACGCCCGACTGTTTTGATGACCTTATTTCAGCTTGCAAATCGTCTTTAATTACGCGTCAGGAGTTGGATTTTTTTATTGGCGGCCTGAATTACATAGGTAGGAATAAGGACGCAGAGACATTAAGAAAATTAACCTGGAAACATTTTGGAAAATCGGAATATCAAAACAAAAAACTGCACGCTCGGTACGCGAGAGCTGCTATGCTTAAAGTAAAAAATGACATTGCATATATTTCTTCCGCGTCAGCGTTTGAGAAGGGTCTTATCCGTTTTTTTAAAACATTTAAAAAGGACCGAATAACTTTTGATGAGTTGCACAATCGTGAATTTAGAGAAACTACTTTTATCTCTGTTGCTTCAGATTTTATGAATTCTTTCATGTACTTGATTGCCGAAGACCAGGAGGTAACACTTGAACAATGTCTATTAAATATCAAGAATGAAAAATTCTTTAGGGCGTTTCGAATAAAAACATTGCTGGAACATCATTTGGAAAAAAAGTACGCTGATGAATTGGAAACAATGCTCAGAACCTACTATCTGCAGACAGTTTCTACTTATCGATTCGCGGACGTAACAAATGATAGCCCACATGTAGATAAAGTAATTGCTCAGCAGTATTTAAAGATATGGAGTAAATACCAGTTTGAAACACAAGACGATGTATTATTGGAGTTTATAAGAATTGACGGGGAAGGTTTGGGCTTTAAAAGAATGGCCGAAGTGAATAAAAGGGAATCCGTTGCACTTCAACTCGTCGATTATTTCAAAGGAATAAACAAGCTGCAACAATTCAAAAAAAAGGTATTAGATAACATAAGGTCAGGACTGAAGAACAATCAGGTGTTAGGTACTCATATAGAACTTTGCAGAATTTTGGACATTACCGAGGCGTGTAATGATATTTTGAAAATTATTTACGAAGTACCTCAGCCGTTTAATAATGATTATGTTGTTATTGACATATACCAAGAACTGGGGGGCGACTTAAGTGAATTATTACCTCTTTTTGAATCAATAAATGATTTTGAAGATTATACTTTCATACACCTTGTCAAAATGCTCGGTGAAAATTTTTCACAAGAGACTGTTAAGAGGTTGAATGCGTGTCTGAACTTTGATCGTTCTAGCGCTGAAAAGAAATTGGAAGCCGCCAGATACCTTGCACAACTTGGAGAGCAGAATGGCTTTACCTACATTATCAATCGGCTTAACCCGCAAATAGAAACGCCCTATCACATACAATCCAATTGGGTTATTTGGAATGTAAATACAGCCTTGGGCTTAAAAAAGCTTGAGCCGTTAATTTATACGCTCGTGGATGACTCGTTGCCAAAATTCCGTTTCTATTCGTCAGTGGATAACCTACTACTTGAAATACTAAACGGGTTTGCGGCAAAAAGCGAGGTAGATTTAGTAATGGTCGTGGATTTATTGACAAGAAAAGCGGCTGAATTTAAAAATCAATATTCAGAAAAATATGGACAATTATTGTGGCACGCTGAGCAAATGACGGAATCCTTTAGAAAATCAGTAGAGATAACTTTATCAATTCCGCAACTAAAAGCGCTCTTAGTTAAAATCCATTAAAACTGAAAATATCGGCCCTCGCCCATGAATGTGCTAACCTCCAGAATTTTATAAAATTCAACTATTTGATTTTCAGGCGTTCCCGTAATTTTACTTGCCTGTGCTGTTGCGAAGTGAACGCTAACGCTGGTAAAAGGTCCCCGATGGCTGTCGGGGGGGGTGAAAGGCAAAAGGTAAAAGCTGTAGTTTTTATTGTCTTAAAAGGCATTGCCATAAAATGTTCTTTTTGCGCATTTTGGATATTTGCAAAAATCAAGTAATTGATATTCAGTCAATAACGATAAATAAATCGCCCGTGTTAGCGCCAAGTGAACGCTACGCTGTTGCATTTGATATTTTTTTGGCCCTTGCCGTTGTTATCACCTGCAAGCCCCGGTTTGCTTCGTTCAACCGCACATTACGGTTTGTTGGAGATTACTTTATGAGTGTTCGGAAGATTAATAAAAGCGGCGGCCAGGTGCGATTCCCGCCTTGGGGCGGGGAAGGGTGGGGTTAGCGAACTATGCGGGCAACCGTTTATACGCTGCGGCATGGCGGCGAAACCCCTCCCCGCCACGTCACATTCAGCCGCACTCCTCCCTCAGGAGGGAGTTGTTTTTTTCGTCGCCGAAAGGCTATTTCCACGAAATATTCGTTTTTGCATTTTTTGAGTATTTGCAAAAATCAACTAATTGATTTTCAGGCGTTCATGTATTTAAATATGCGTGCGCTGTGGCGAAGTGAACGCGAACGTGAACGCCGGCATGGTGAAAAGCCCCTGCCGGGGAGACGTTCAGTTGAAATTTATACAAACCCTTAAAGTCCTCCTCCTACCAAAACATAGTATACAAAAAGGTTAATACCACTGCCACCACAATAGCGCCAATAGCAAAGCTCCGGTTGGTTTTAAACATATTTACATCCACCTCAAGGCCGTTTGTGCGTAAGCCTTTGGCATTTTCGATCATCGATATCACATACATGCCAACAATACAGATGATGAATACGAAGCCCATCCTGTCGAGGAAAGGGATCTCGTAAACGCCGTCGGCATTTAGTTTTGAAAAGCCATAGGGTGTAAGGAAGGAAAGGTTGGTCCAGTACGGCAAAAACTTAAACACGATAGCAAATGCCAGGCCGCCAATGGTTGCAAATAACGCGGCGTTTGAGGTTGCCTTTTTCCAGAAGAAACCAAGGATGAACATGGCGAATATACCGGGCGATACAAAGCCGGTGTATTCCTGTATATACTGGAAGCCCTGTTTGCCTTCGCCCATCAGCATGTCGCCAATAACAAATGATAGTAAAACGCCCAATATCATGGAAACTACTACGGCTACTTTACCGGTATTCACCAGGTTTTTTTCGGATGCTTTGGAATTTATTGCCTTTTTGTAGATATCCAAAGTAAATATGGTGGCTATACTATTCGCTTTGCCGGCCAACGATGCTACGATAGCTGCGGTCAGAGCCGCGAATGAAAGTCCTTTGAGGTAGTTCGGCAATAAATTAAGTATGGAAGGGTAAGCCTTGTTAACATCCAAAACACCTTTTGAGCTTAACATTTCCTGGTGAAACATGCCCTTTTGATAAAGCACATAAGCGGCTATACCCGGCAATACCACGATGACCGGCATCAGTAACTTCAGGAAGGCTGCGAACAGGATACCTGCGCGGGCGGTTTTCAGATCAGCGCCCAGCGCACGTTGTGTGATATATTGGTTGCAGCCCCAGTAATTTAAATTGGTGATCCACATGCCGCCAATAAGAACCGAAAGGCCCGGCAGGTCGAGGTAGTTTGCATTGCCTTTCTTGAATATCATTTGGAAGTGGTCGGCCGCATCTGCACGCAACAGCTTGAAGCCGTTCCAAAGTCCGGTTGTGCCTGATTTTTCGCTGATCAAATGCAATGCAATGTAGGTGGCTGCCAGGCCGCCCAATACCAGGAAGAATACTTGTATAACGTCGGTGTAGCCAATAACCTTCATGCCGCCCAGGGTGATAATGATGGCGAAAACCGCCAACGACACAATAACCACATCGAATCTTAAGCCGGAAATGCCTGCTATTGCGACGGTACCCAGATAGAGTATCGACATCAGGTTTACCACGATATAAAGCATAAGCCAAAATATCGCCATGATCATGGCCACAGTGCCGTTATACCGCTGGTGCAAAAACTGCGGCATAGTGGCTATTTTGTTTTTGAGGTAAACCGGGATAAAAAATACGGCTACAATAACCAGCGTTGCAGCAGCCATCCACTCGTAGGTACTAATCGCAAGCCCCATTTTAAAACCCGAGCCGCTCATCCCCACCATCTGTTCGGCCGAAATATTTGAAGCAATTAATGATGCACCTATCGCCCACCATGTTAACGACCCTTCGGCCAAAAAATACCCTTTGGAGGTACCGTCACTTTTGTTTTTACGCTTGTATACCCACCAGCCATAGAGAGATACTATTACAAAATAGATAAGAAACACAGCATAATCGCCGTAAGAGAGGGTTTTTAGATTCATCGTTTGGTCGGTGTGAAGTTGATTGAGTTGGATTAAGTTACTGGATGGTCGATTGAGTTATTTAAATTGGAGTAGGTTGATTAAGTTTTTTAGACATTTCGACCTAATCAACTTAATCAACCAATCACTTAATTAACTAAACAAACCTGTTTATCAAATTTTCGATATATTCCTGTTTGCCGCTAATGGTTTTGGGTTCGCCGTTTTCAATGGCGAAGGCCCGCAGGTCTTCGAGGGATAGCTTACCTGCTTCAAAATCCTTTCCTCTGCCTGTGTCGTACGAGGCATAGCGGTCTTTCCGAAGTTTCAGGTATTCCGATTTCTGCAGGATGTTATCCGCAGCAATAAGCGCCCTGGCAAAAATATCCATACCGCCAATGTGGGCATAAAACAGGTCGGCGGGGTCGGTTGAATTGCGGCGTATTTTGGCGTCGAAATTAATACCGCCGCCCTGGAAACCGCCGGCTTCCAGTACGATCATCATGATCTCTGTAACTTCGTTTATATCGTTCGGGAACTGGTCGGTATCCCAGCCGTTTTGCATATCGCCGCGGTTAGCGTCCATTGAACCTAATAAACCGGCGCCTGCGGCCACGGTCAATTCGTGCTGGAAAGTATGACCGGCCAGCGTGGCATGGTTAACTTCGAGGTTCAGTTTAAAGTCGTTGATCAGGTCGTATTTTTGCAGAAAGCCCAATACCGTTGCAGCATCATAATCATACTGATGTTTGGTTGGCTCACAGGGTTTTGGTTCGATTAAGAATGTCCCCTTAAACCCTTGCTTACGGGCGTAATCTTTTGCGGTATGTAAAAACCGGGCCAGGTGTTCCTGCTCGCGCTTCATATCAGTATTCAGCAGCGACATATACCCTTCACGTCCGCCCCAGAACACATAATTTTCGCCGCCGAGGGCAATGGTTGCATCCATAGCCGCCTTTACCTGCGCAGCTGCATGGCTGAGCACATGAAAATCGGGATTGGTGGCGGCACCGTTCATATATCGGCGGTTGCTGAACAGGTTTGATGTTCCCCACAGCAATTTTACGCCGCTGGCAGCTTGTTTTTGTTTTGCATATTCAACCAAAGCCTGTAAGCGCCGGTCGTTTTCATTTATATCGGCGGTGTAGTCAACCACATCAACATCATGAAAGCAGTAGTAATGCAGCCCCATTTTGGTGATGAACTCAAACGCGGCATCCATTTTATCTTTCGCCCGCTCAACCGCATCAGTCCTGGTGTTCCATGGAAACAAATGGGTTGGCTCGCCAAAGGGATCCGCGCCGCTGCCACAGAATGAATGCCAGTAAGCACAAGCAAACCGTAAATGGTCTTTCATGGTTTTCCCGGCCACAACCTTGTTTTCGTCATACCAGCGAAAAGCCAGCGGGTTATCTGATTGTGTTCCTTCGAATTTTACCTGGCTTATGCCTTTGAAATATTCTTTTTCTCCTGTTATTATATTCATGATTTCACCGATTTTATTTTTTTGATTTCACCGATTGATTTATGTTGATAGTTGTTTTTCGAGTAATGCTTTCCATTGCTGGTAAAATGGTTCCAATTGTTTTGATGATGGCTCTACTAGTTGAACAGGATGCGTATGTTCAAAAGCCTGTTTGGGTGTGGAAAATATCCCAGCCCCGATGCCTGCGCCGAGCGCAGCCCCGGCGCTGCCGTCATTTTTGTAAAGTTCAACGGGGACGCCTGTTATATTTACAAACGTTTCCGTAAATAATTCGCTCAAAAACAGGTTGTTTTTTCCTGCCCTTATAACGGTTGGGTTCATGCCGTTTTCGCGCATTATATCCAGGCCATAACGGAAGGCAAAGGCAATACCCTCCTGCACCGCGCGTATTACATGTGCCTGCGTATGAATATTCAGATCGATGTTATTGAATTGTGCGCCAACTATTTTATTGTTGAGCATGCGCTCGGCGCCGTTCCCGAAAGGTAATACAAGTAAGCCATCGCTGCCTGCGGGCGCTTGTTTTGCTTTGGCGTTCATTTGCAGATAGCTTTCTGCTGATCCGAAAACATTTTTTGTCCAGCGATAGAGGCTCCCTACGCCGTTTATGCACAATAATACACCCAGGCGCTTTTGCTGTTCGGTATAGTTTACATGGGCAAATGTATTAACACGCGACTGCTTGTCGTAAGTTAACTGGTCGCTTACCCCATAAATTACGCCTGATGTGCCTGCGGTTGCGGCAACTTCACCGGGGTTCAATACATTTAATGAAAGCGCATTGTTCGGCTGGTCCCCGGCTTTGTAGCTAACAGGTATTCCCGGTTTTAAATTTAATTTTTGTGCGACTGAAGAGAGCAGTCCGCTATTTGATGAAAACACCGGCTCAATGGGCGGAAAAAGCGACTCATCAAAACCAAAATAATCGATGATATCTTTTGACAATCGATTATCTAAAAAGTCGTAAAATATACCCTCTGATAAGGAAGAAACCGAGGTAGAAATTTCACCAGTAAGCCGCATGGAAATGAAATCGCCGGGCAGCATAAATTTGTATACCTGGTCGTAAATTTCGGGTTCATTTTCTTTTACCCACGCCAGTTTTGAAGCAGTGAAGTTACCCGGCGAGTTTAAAAGGTGCGAGAGGCAATGCTCCTCTCCTATTGCATCAAAAGCTTTATCGCCTGTTTCAACGGCGCGGCTGTCGCACCATATAATGCTGTTGCGAAGTACTTTTTGGTTTTTATCAACCAAAACCAAACCATGCATCTGGTAGCCAATCCCTATGGCTGCAATATCGGCAGGAGCATATGAACCCGTGCCATTACATATTTCTATCGCTTTCTGGGTATGTTTCCACCACATTTCCGGCGATTGCTCGGCCCAGCCAGGATGCAAAACGATGATAGGCGATTCCTCGTCAGGGTATTGTGCCGACGCGATAACTTTTTGCGATCCCGCATCAACTATAGATACTTTTACTGACGATGTTCCTATATCTATCCCTAATAATAACATGCAATGTTAGTTTACAAGTTTGTGAGAAGCAAGAATCAAAGGCAAAAAATGCCGGTTTTATCAATTCGACGCAAACTATTTTCCCTGACTCTTGTTTCCTGGCTCTACTTTCTCCGCAGCGAAATTAAATTATTTTTTCATTCTGCAATCGATTGCGGTAATTTATTTTACTATTTTTACAAAGTAAATGAGGAACAAAAAGAGAACTACTATTTATGACATTGCCGAGAAGCTGAATATTGCGGCATCTTCGGTTTCGAGGGCCTTAAACAATAGCAATCATGTAAACGAAACGACAAAAAATTTAATATTAAAAACAGCTGCCGAATTAAATTATAAACGTAACACCCTCGCCTCCAATTTACGTAAAGGCCATTCCAAAACCATCGGCGTTGTGGTTCCTTTTATCAATCAAAACTTCTTTTCAAATGTAATTGCAGGCATCGAAGAAGCTTCCTATCAAAAGGGCTATAACCTCATCATTTGCCAGTCGAACGAATTGCAAAGCAAAGAAATAAAATGTGTAAATACCCTTATCAATCAACATGTTGATTGTATCGTGATATCCATTTCGGCAGATAGCTCGGATCATCGGCATTTACAAAACGTAATTGACAATGGCATAGAACTGATACAATTTGATCGTGTGGCCGATGAGTTGGAGACATTAAAAGTTATTAATGACAACGAACAGGCATCGCTGGAGGCGGTCTCGCATATCATTGAGCAGGGTTATAAACGGATTGCCCTGCTCGAGGGCCCGCAGAACCTGCAGATATTCAGGCAGCGCAAAACGGGCTATTTAAATGCACTAACGAAATATGGCATGCCCATATTAGATGAACTGATCGTTGAAAATGCCTGGACCAAAGAGCTGGGGGCCAAAGGTACCCGCAAACTGCTCGGACTTGCAGAACCACCCGAT
Source organism: uncultured Mucilaginibacter sp. (assembly GCA_903864275.1). Lineage (GTDB taxonomy): Bacteria > Bacteroidota > Bacteroidia > Sphingobacteriales > Sphingobacteriaceae > Mucilaginibacter. The sequence goes on along the minus strand of CAIPFE010000037.1, from coordinate 163,884 downwards.
GCCATATTCGCCTCAACGTCTGATTTTTCGGCCCTCGGCGTATTGGAAGTGGCCACGGCAATGGGCATTAAAGTGCCGTCGGAGCTGGGGATCTGCGGTTACTCCAACGAAGCTTTTACCGAAATAACCAGCCCATCCATTACCACCATCGACCAGTTTAGCGTGTACATGGGAAAAACGGTGGCAAATCTTTATTTCCAGGAGATGGATAGTAAGGAAGAAACCGAGGTAGTCCCCAAGATTATTAGCATTAAGCCAAAATTGATCGTGAGATCATCGACTAAACGGTTGGGGTAAGAGAACTATATTTTCTTCTTACAAAAAAGCTTTTTAAGCCCTCTCCTTTGGAAAGGGTTAGGTGAGGCAAGACAACCATCAATTCCCTTTTGCCGCCTGGTACTCCCTGATATGATCCGCAACCTCCACCATCGGCGCTACCCAGATATCCTTTTCATTCTGCTTAATAAAATGCAGAAGCCGGCTATGCTCTTTTAAGCCGACATTAAGATTATGGCCACCGCCAACACCGTGGAAAAGAAACACCAGCAGCGTATGTGTCTGCATAGCCTTTTTTACAAGATCGATCATGTACCCGGCAGACTGCCCGTTGATGGCGTAACAATCGATATTATCCAGGTCCACCTTATCTATAGTTTGCAGTTCAGGGGTTACCCCACGTGCACCGGCAAAATCCTTTCGGAGCTGGTCATAAAAAAAAACATCACCAATTTTACGGTCGCCGCAGGGGTAGGCAAAAGTGCGCCTGTCCTTACCGTCAATGGCTTTAAGCAGGGTATTGTTTACCCGGATCTCATCTACGGCGCGGCTGAAGGTGTATTTGCTCAGATCGTTATCCGGCCCAACAAAGCTGCGGCCGGGTAAACTGCCGTCGCAGGGATGAAATAAAGAATGGTTCCCCAATTCATGTCCCTCTTTTGCCGCCTTACGCCATTTATTCATCCGTTTTTCCACGACAGGTGATGACCCTATTATATAAAACGTACCCCTGAATTTCATCGAATCCAATGCAGGTACCACATTATCAAGGTCAATATCTATGGCATCATCATAAGTTAGCACTACGGCGCATTGTTTGTTGTTCCAAGCCTGCGAGTTTTGGGCCCTGGACGTTCCTGCTATTAGTAACAAAGCAATAAACAGTAAATAGCTTTTTATATTCATGATTATATATAATTTGATTTATTACCTGGTATCTGTTGTAAACGGTGATCCCGGCAGACCTTTCTTATTATACAGGTTGGCGCCTTCGGGATTATCCGCCCAGGCATAACGCACATATAAGGGATGTTCAATTTCATCGCTCCATACGATCACTTTATTATCCTTGATAATCGCATTGGCCCAAACATATTTCCCGGTCTGATCAGCAATAGCAAATTGGCTCAGGTCACCGCTGCCCTTCGCGACGAGCCCGCCGCCGGTGCTCGTAAAGGTGATCTCAATTTTATTGCCCTCAGTTTTTGCCGATTGATAAAGAGGACCCGATGCTACGAGCGCCGTGTCACCGTATGCAATTTTTTCAGCACCCAGCGCCAAACGGTCGCCTACATCCTTTTTATCCAAGGGATGGACGTCGTTCCACTCGCCGGCATCAATGGTAACCGCCATAGCGGTATTGGGCACTGACAAGGCCTTCAATTGTGCGTCCCGCAGCTGCGCCCATTTGCTTTCCTCGGGCGAGTAACTTACTTCCATAAAGCCGGGAAGCTGCGCATAAATAAAGGGGATCTCGCCCTCGTGCCATTTATTGCGCCAGTCGGTGATAAGCGCGGGTAATAATTGCTGGTATTCGGTTGGCCGGAGGGTATTTGCCTCGCCCTGGTACCACAGTATACCTTTTATGGCATAATTTATGGCCGGTGCAACCATGGCATTATAAAGGCCGGTGGGTTCATTTTGAGCGGAGAAGAAGGCATAGTTATCCGCACCGGTTTTGGTCGGAAACACTTCACCTACCTTATACTGCCAGTCGCCGCGGAGATCTATATTTTCGTCGCCGGCGGTCAAATAATAGTTTTTATCAGGCACAAAGCCACCTTTTCCCATTGTATTGGTTACCCTGATCACAATAATATTTCTGCCCGGTTTCAATAGGCCCGGGGCTATATTATACCTCCTTGGCGGATACTGGTAGGTAATGTTACCGACCAACGTAGCATTAACGTAGGTTTCGTCGGCATCAACTATTCTTCCCATAAACAGTTTGGCCGGTTTTCCCGTCATGGAGGCCGGGACGTTGATTTCCTTACGAAACCACACCACGCCGTTGAGCCCGCGAACACCCTGGTCGGCCCAATAGCCCGGTAGCCAGAATTTGTGCCAGCCTTCCGCAACGTAGGTTGTGTCGAACCATTTTTTTGGCCCGGTTAAGCCTTTATCGGTTAGTTTAGATGGCTTATCATCCAGCTTTTTCCGTTCGGCATCCTTTCGCAGGATGTTGTTCAGAAAAGCGGTGTCCTTCAAAACTGTTAAGCGGTCGGCATATTGAGTTAGATTTTTCATACCTTCTTCACTTATCCAGGCCTGTATGGGCGTACCGCCGACGCTCGAGTTGATGATGCCGATAGGAATATGGTATTTATTATACAAGGCTTTTGCAAAAAAATAGCTGGCCGCACCAAAATCAAGCACAGTTTTAGGGTTAGATTCCCGCCATTTGCCGGGCGGAAGGTCATCATGAACTTTGCCTATATCGGATAAGGTAGAAATAAAAAAGTTCCGAATTTGGGGGTATTCCGCGTTAGCAACATCTTCAGGGTATTTTTCTTTAACACGCTCCATCGGCAGCACCATATTCGATTGGCCCGAACAGAACCAAACATCGCCAATTAAAATATTATGAATAATGATATGATTTGAGGCGCTTATGTCCATCGTATAAGGGCCGCCCGCTTTTATCGCAGCGAACTTAACAGACCACCGGCCATTTGCATTGGCCATAGCTTTGTAAGCTCCATGATTAAATTTAACTGTAACTTTTTCACGAGGCGAAGCCCAGCCCCAAACGGTTGTTTTAACATCCCGCTGCAGCACCATGCCATCGCTGATCAATTGCGGCAGGCGGACTTGTGCCTTCGCTTTTTGTATGACGAACAAACAGCTACTTAGTAGTATTAAAAATCTAAGTTTAAATTTCATACAGTGCCGGGTAAATCTATCGCCCTATATTTTTATCTGCCCATTTCAGGAACCATTTTATGTTCGCCTGGTCCTGGTGGCCCTGGTCGTGCTGGCGCCATGCCAGTTGGCCATCTAACATGGGCGTATTAACGGGCGGCATTTTTTCGGTTTCGTAATCGTTTGAAACGCCAAGGTCTTTTACTCCCAGCAGTTTAAACACAGGGCCGGCAGCAATGGCAGCCATATAACTTCCTTCATGATCAAGCCATTTGGCGTCGCCCTTTTCGGGGATACCATAACTGACAAAAACCAGCCTCGGCGCGCAAAGCGCGATCAGCTCATGCGAATCAACAGGCAAATCACATGCTGTTTTGCTTCCAAATTTGGATTCGGCAGTGCCATATTTTATAAAGTTCCCGGCCATCCAGTAATACTCCCCGCCTGTAAGGCTTTCAACTGCTTCACCCCAATTTCTGCGGTTGAGTGTTACTCCGCCCTTACCCGATGAGCCAATGAGGCCCATGGCAAAGCGGGGCTCAAATGCTAGTGTTACCAATGCGGCTTTGCCGTATCTCGAAACGCCCTCGATCCCCACGCGCTTAACATCAACCTGGGGTTCATTGGCTTCCAGGTAATCCAAACCACGGGCTGCACCCCAGGCCCATGCCCGCAATGCGCCCCAGTCATCAGGTTTCCGTGGCTGACCTTTATTGACCAGGCCAATAATACCCCGCGTTAAGCCAGCCCCATTGTCTGCCTGTATACTTGAAGGATTAATATAAGCATATCCCCAGCCTTTTGCGATCAGCTGGTCAGAACTCGGTGGATCATTATTTACACCCTGGACGCCCGGCTGATCTACCGGACCAGGCGTCTGCTGGCGCGGCGGCCCAAATCCAAAAGGCGATGCAGCCGTAAGCAATTCATAAGCCGGATGTTCATCAAATACTTTCTGCAAAGCCGAATCCTGTTTTACCAGCAGTTTCTTCAGCGTATTGTTTAACTCTTCAAGCTGGGCGGGGTTGGGCTGACTCGCTGCGGGAACGCGTGCCGGGCCAAACATCATCAGCAATGGAACAGGGCCTTTTGCATTGGCCGGCAAAACAACTGTCATTTCGATATCAACACTAATTAAGGGATAGACAGAATTATCAACATGGCCGATCAATTTCTTTGCGGTAACCGGCGTAAAGCCCACATACTCATGGTCGGTATATTTAGTTTCCCATGTTACTTTGGGCAGATTTGCGGGCTGCCTGCCATATACCTCACGCTCAATATCTTCAACTATCTCGGGGCGGCGCATTTTCCACCATGCATCCGGTGTTGTCACCTTTTTACCGTTTTTTAAAGTAAGTACATCCGGCAGATCAGGGCATGGGTTAGCCTTTGATTCATCGTAGTTAGCATGATTGGGATCACTGTCGTTGCCGCTTGGGCCTGGCCGAAGCCTTTTTATGCCCAGCTGGTCCATCATATTTTGATGGTCTTGTTCGGCGGTGAACGTTTTGAGCGGCGGATAATTAGCTGGTGAAGACGTGGCCGTGGTTTGGGCAGTAACACGCATGGCAACGAAAAGAAATAAATAAACAGCTTTTTTCATGGTCTATATCGTATCCAGGTTTCTAATATATTCTTTCCGATTCTTAATAAATACTAAAGTATAGAATATTTATGCAATCGATTGCGTAATTTTTTTTATTTTTGATTTTCAATTCAGGATAAACCAATCGTACCTAAAATTACAGCCATGTTCAAATTTAAATTGCAGCTTTTATTTCTTGCCGCTGTAAGCGCGTTCCCATTCCTGCAAACTTCGGCTCAGCAGCAAAAACAAAAAATTAAATACCTTTCAAAACCCCTCATCAGCAAAATTTACACTGCCGACCCATCTGCACATATATTTAACGGGAAAATATATATTTATCCTTCGCATGACATTGATGCTGGTATACCGGAAAATGACAACGGCGACCATTTCGCTATGCGTGATTATCATATTTTATCATTGGATTATATTGGCGGCCCGGTTACAAATCATGGTGTTGCATTGGATATTAAAGACATTCCCTGGGCCGGCCGGCAGCTTTGGGCGCCTGACGCGGCTTATAAAAATGGCACCTATTTCCTGTACTTCCCGGTAAAGAATAAACAGGATGTATTTCAAATTGGTGTGGCCACCGCGAAAACGCCCGCCGGCCCGTTTAAGGCACAACCGCATCCTATGGCCGGCAGCTACAGCATTGACCCTGCAGTTTTTGTTGACGATGATGGCAGCGCGTACATGTATTTCGGCGGTATCTGGGGCGGCCAGTTGCAGCGCTGGCAAGACGGGAAATACGATGCAAATGGCTCCAAAACTGATCTGCATGAGGATAATTCGCCCTCAATAAACTGCAGGGTTGTTAAACTTAAAAGTAACATGCTTGATTTTGACGGCGGGGTACGTGACGCGGTTATAGTAGACAGCGCGGGCCATCCCCTATTGGGAAAAGACCATGACCGCCGGTTTTTTGAAGGCTCGTGGATGCATAAATACAATGGCAAATACTATTTCACCTATTCAACCGGCGACACCCATTTTCTTGCTTACGCGATAGGCAAAAGCCCCATGGGGCCGTTTACCTATGCGGGGCATTTTATGCAGCCGGTGCAGGGCTGGACTACCCACCATTCCATCATAAAGTTCAAAGGAAAGTGGTATATATTTTATCACGACACCCAGCTATCTGGCAAAACACATTTAAGAAATGTGAAGGTAACTGAGCTACATCATAACCCGGATGGCACTATCCGGATGATCAACACATTTACGGTGGAAAAGTAACAGTACTCTCTTCCAATGTATTAATGCGTACTCAATTGCCTAAAGGTTTCAATCAGCTTTAAGCTTATGCTGGCTTCTTTCGCTTATTTCTCTATTCCGCCAGGCATAGCGCGGCGCACCTGTGCGAGGGGGGTGCCGAAAGTCTTAGCGTTCATGTTCGCGTTCACTTCGCGCAAGCACAGGCATTTTTAAAATTGTGAACGTTTGAAAATCAATTAGTTGATTTTTGCAACTATCCAAAAAATGCAAAAATAACATTTCATGAAAATCTCATTTCGGCGAAAAAAAGAATCTCCTTTTGCCTTTCACCTTTTTCGGGCTGATCATTGATCTCTTCCTCCGGCCTCTCCGATACACAAATGTGTTCAAAATAGCGTTCACTTCGCAATAGCACAGGCAGTTTTAAATATATGAACGCTTGAAAATCAATAAATTGTATTTTTATAAATTTCAAAAATTGGCAAAAAATGCAAAAAGGCAAAAAAAGGATTGAATACACTAAGGGTGAAAAATCAACCATTATCCACTGCCACTGCATCCTGCTACTGCCACTCATTCAAGCGTTCACTTCGCAGCAGCACAATTACCTTTAACTTAAAGCGGCTATGTTGTATCATTATCCCCGGTGGATTTCGCAGTTATGTTCCGGATAATTTCGTCAAGTTCATTTGCGGATGCAACCACATAGTCCATCATCATTTCTTTTTCAGCGGTGTCATCTGCATCTTTGATCAGGGGGATCAGGCCCATTATCCGTGATAGCGGGGACCTTACAACATGTGATTGTATCCATGATATCTCTTTCAATTTTTCATTTTGATCTTCGATTGCTTTAATGTAGTTTAATCTTTCGGTTATATCTGTCGCTATTACGATATTTGATTTCACTCCCTTGTACGTAAATTGAACTTCAACATTAATCAAATCACCATTTTTCTTTCTGTGTATAACCAGGTTGCGCGCCACTGTTTCGGTATGCTGTTTGTTTTCTTCAATATCTTTTATAAAAGCGGGAATTTCTTCCGGGGGCCTGATGTCCTTCAAAGTCATTGATAAAAATTCTTCGCGGGTATACCCATAATGTTCTACGGTTGCTTTGTTTACATCCAGGAATGTGTAGGTATCGAGGTTAACAACCCACATGGGCAGGGGGCTGAAATGAAAAACTTCGCTATACCGTCTTTCAGATTCCTCGAGTTCGGCGGTGCTTTTTTTACGCTCGGCGCTGTAAATTATACTTTTATATAGCGACATCGAAGTTAAATCATCCTTTAACAAATAATCTGACACACCCAGCGATAGTGATTTTACCCCAAACGAAAAATCGGTATACCCGGTTAGCACAATAACCGGGATGTGCCGGCACAGTTCTACCATCTCAAGTATAAGCTGTTCTCCCGTATTGTCGGGTAACGATAGGTCCAAAAGAACAACGTCAAATTTATGCAAGTCCGTTGTTAGGCTATCTTTTGCCCCTTTAAAGTTTTTTGCATGTATTATTACAGGGGATTCGATATGTTCAAACAAAAAATCTTCAACCAGGGCAAAATCCCCCGGGTTATCTTCAACAATCAATATCCTGTATTCCTTTTTATCCGTTGCCATAATTCAGCTTTTAGGAATGGTAACTATGTTGATCCAGAAATTTTCTATTTGGGTCACTGCCTTCATAAAGTCGCTCACGTCGATCGGTTTTGTTATATAGCAGTTTACGTGGCTTTTGTACGACAGCAGGATGTCTTTTTCGGACGATGACGTGGTTAACATGATAACAGGTATATGCTTAAATTTTTCGTTATTTTTTATGTACAACAGCACTTCGTGCCCGCTCATTTTAGGCAGGTTAATATCCAATAAAACCAGGTCCGGAACGTTCTCTTTCTCTTTATAATCAAGGTTTTCAAAAAAATCGATCACTCCCTTTCCATCCCTGATCACCTTCATTAAGTTAGCAATTTTACTATCTTCAAAAGCTTCGGTTGTCAATACGATATCACCTTCGTTATCTTCAACCAGTAAAATATTTATGGATTTCATAGCCCGTTATTTTTTTAATATTGTGAAATAGAACGTGCTTCCCTGGCCTTCCGTCGATTCTACCCAGACCCGTCCCCCCAGGTTTTCAATAATTTTTTTGGTTATGGCCAAACCCATCCCGGTACCGGCGTATTCGTCCTTGTTGTGCAGCCGCTGAAATATGATAAATATCTTATCAAAATAAGCCTTATCAATGCCTATCCCATTATCCTTAACCGAGATTATCCAATAGTAAGTTGTTTCTTCGCATGAAATATTGATTACGGGCGCCGCCCCTGGCAGCTGGTATTTTAAGCCATTACTGATCAAATTCTGGAGCACCTGCCTTACCGGGGTCTTATACATATTTACAACCGGTAAATTGTCAAATAGTATCCTGGCGTGTTTCTCCTCTATTTGTTTGCGGTGAAGTGCAACTATTCCATCGACCAGTTTATTCAGGTCAACTTCTTCCAGGTCATCTTCCGTTCTTCCAACTCTCGAAAACTCCAGCAGATCCAAAATTATTTGCCGCATACGCTTCGCGCCATCTACCGCAAAATGAATATACTGTTTACCTTTGTCGTCTATGATATCGCCGTATTTCTTTTCCAATTGGCTCATGAAACTGGTAACCATCCTGAGCGGTTCCTGTAGGTCGTGCGAAGCAACATAGGCGAACTGTTCAAGCTCTGCATTCGAAATAGCGAGTTCTTTAGCATGTTTTTGAAGGCTGGTATTTAGTTCTTTTAAACGGGTTTCCGAAGCCTTACGTTCAGTTATATCTTTAAAATAAACTGACAACCCGGTTTCCGACGGAAAAGCGCTTATTTCGTACCATTTAGCTAATGACGGATAGTAGTCTTCAAAATGGGCCGCCAGGTTGGTTTCAACGGCTTCATGATATTTTTTGTACGACTCGGACCCCACTGAGTCTAAAAAGATCTCCCATAGGTTATGATCAAGTATTTTATCTTTAGGGGTTTGTAAAACTTTTTCGGCCATTTGGTTCCAATAGGTTACCACCCAATTTTTATCGACCGCAAAGAAAGCGTCGTCAATACTTTCTAATATAGTATTGCGATCTTCAAGGGCTTTTTTACCTTCGATCTCCGCTTTTTTCCTTGCATCAATATCCTGGAAACTCCCAAATAATCTCGAACATTTCCCTTCGGAAAATTCAGCCTCAACAATAACCCTTACCCATTTAATATTTCCTTTTGCGGTAATAATTTGTAGCTCCTCATCGGCAGGAACGCCATTTTGCATCGCTTCCGTCATTATTTTCGTAATAGTTTCCCGGTTTTCGCCCTCCTTGTAAAAAATGACCGCTTTTTCGATGGTGAATTCAAAATCGGGCGCCACCTCGTGAATTTCCCTTGTTATATCCGAACAATGCATAATTCCGGTTTTGAGATCGGTTTCCCAGGCGCCAATACGTGCAAGGGTATTTGCCGTATGAAGTAATTCTTCTAATTCTTTTTTATAGGTAATATCCTTTGCCACACAGAATAGCAGCCCTTCTTCCGAAGCAACAGTGGCTGTCCATGCCAGCCATTTTATTTTACCCGACCTGGTTATATACCTGTTTTCAAAATAAAACGCCGGCGTACCCCCAAAAATATTTTCTACCTCTACACACGTCGATTCCCTGTCGTCCGGGTGAACAAATTCAATATACGGCCTGGAAAGCAGCTCTGGTTCAGTATATCCCAGCAACAGCGGCATAGCTGGATTTAGTCTTTTGAAATAGCCATCGATGCCGGCAATACAAATAATATCAGGAGCAAAGCTGAATATCTGGTTAAGTTCCTGTTCTGCCTGTTTCCGCTTAATTTCCGCGCCAAAACGTGATGTAAAGCTCTCAAAAATAGTCGTCGACCATGAATGAGGCACTTCGTCACCGGCAATGCCGAATGCCAAAACGCCAATAACTTCTCGATTATACTCCAGGGGGAATGCGTATGCTTTTTTTAAGCCAGCTTTTATAGCCGATCCAAGGCGTTCATATTTTACATCTTTATCAGTATTGACCCAATATTGCATTTTATTGGCTTCCCATGCCAGCCCTACTAATCCTTCGCCCCTTGCATAACTTTTTATTGCTTTATGATTTACAAAATCCAGCAGCTTTTTTTGTGGTTTTGTGAACTTTGCGGCCACACTGATCCTTTTCTTGTCGGCGCCAACCAACCAAAACTCGGCGCCGCTGAAATTTCCGTAATTAACTAATAGTTCCAATACTTTGTCGAGTACATCGGTTAATCCCGCCGGTTCATTAAAAATCCTGCTTATTTCTAATAATAAAGCTTCTTGCCGCTCAGCATTTTTTCTTTCTGAAATATCCCTGATGAACATTGATACGCCGTTGCCTGAAGGGTATATCCTGTTTTCCTGCCATAAATTAAGCGGCTCATAATGGTCCTCTGTGCATACATATACCTTTTCCCACAAGGCTTTTTTAATCGACTTATAGGTTTCAGTTTCAGCAGCCCCCGGAAAAACCTCTAATACAGTTTTACCCAAAATTTTTGACACAGGCACGCCGAAAATTTCTTCAATCTTCCTGTTTCCGTAAGTGTACTTCATGCCCTCGTCGATGGCAATAAAACCGTCAGTAATATTTTCCAGCAGATCTTCAATTTGTTTTGATTTGCTAATGACCTCCTGCTCTGCAATTTTAACTGCCGTAACATCATAGATCAGGGAATAAAACCCTTTGATAATATCTCCTTCCCTGTCGGGCAGATATTGTGTATCCGTAAATATATGCTGGCCGTTGCTTTTATAAAAAGTGCGTTCAAACCTTTGGGGCTGCCCTTCCAAAACAGCCCGGATATGGCTTTCATAGAGCTTGAATTCATTCTGGCCCAGCAATTCGCCCTTGCTGATGCCCTGCATTTCATGGGCCTGCTTATCAAACCAATCGAGATAAGGTTTATTGGCAAATAAACATCGCAGATCTGCTGTCCAGTAAGCGATCAAGGCTGGTAGATTGTCGGCTATAGTCTTTATAAACCGCTCACTTTCGATGATCTTCTCCTGTTTAAGTTTAAGCTCTGTAATATCTGTCCTGATGGCTATATATTGATAAGGTTTTCCTTTTTCATTTAAAAAGGGCACTATTGTTGCACTAACCCAATAAAAACTACCATCCTTTGCCCTATTTTTGAATTCGCCCTTCCAAATTTTGCCGCCGGCGATGGTTCCCCACAACCGGCGTATGAATGCTTTATCATGGTATCCAGAATTTATCATGCGATGATCCTGGCCAATGAGTTCTCCCTCTGTATATTTAGATATCTTGCAAAATTTTTCATTGACCTTGCGAATGATGCCCTTTTGGTCTGTAATTGCTACGATGGCTGATTCGTCGAGTGCATACTTATAAGCAAATAATTCGCTATAGGTTTGTTGCAACGATTCTTCGGTTTGCTTTTTCGCCGTAACATCAATAAAATTACATACAATAGCCTCAATACCGGGCTCTTTAAGCATGTTGGTATAAGTGCTTTCTAACCAGATAAAATGCCCGTTGAAATGCTTTGACTTGAAACTACATGTTTTTGAAAGGCCAGGGGTCACCGCAACCTCGTCGAGCAATAATCTCAACGCCCCACGGTCAGCCGGATAGGTCAAATCCGACAGGGTATTTTTTTTTCGTTCCTGGTTACTCCAGCCGGTGATGCGTTCCGCGGCAGGGCTCCTGTAAATAATATTAAGATCCTTGTCGAGCAGGGAAATACCCGAAAAACTATTTTCAATCAACTTCCTGAACCGGAGATCGCTGTCGATAGACGGTTGCAATGAATTAGAGTGTCCGCTTGCGACGACGGGATTGTTAGGGGATTTAGCTTTTGCCATATAAACAGCAATTAATACTCAGGGGCGGAGTTTTTTTTCAAAAACCTCTTGTCGTTAAAATCTTATTCAACTAATCCGGAAAGGCGTCAAAATAATTTTACATCATTTCCGGTTAATTGATTCTATGTGTTTTCTTATTCTATATTTCCAACCATTGTATAGCCAAAATAAACCTGGTAAAGCTTACGTTTTATTTAACAACAAACAACCCGTGTTTTAACGGTATTTTTTTGCGGATAATTTATGCTATTTTTTAAATCGGTTGTTTAGGAGACAATAATGTATTATACAATACTGCTTACAAGTGGCACGATTTCTATAGGCAGAAATTAAAGTTAACAATGTTTTTTGTACTTCACAACTATTCCGTTGCTAAATGTTTTTGCATTTAACTTGCTGGGGCAAGGCAAGCCTTAATTTAGCCAAATAAATATTTTTGATTTACTTAATTGATTTAAATAGTTTTAGCTCAGGACACATGAAGGCCGAAGATGTTATAGATATCATAAAGTTGCTGCCCAGCCACGACATCGAAGTTTACGTAGACGGGGGATGGTGCGTAGATGCCCTTGCCGGGGCCCAAACCCGTGAGCACCTTGACCTTGATATTGCCGTTCCACACAAATTTGAAAAAAAGCTAAGAGCTGTACTGAAAGAAAAAGGATTTGAAGAAATTGACGCCCCCGATAGCTGGGAATGTAATTTTGTTTTGAAAGACACTGGCGGTTTGCTCATTGATGTCCATACATATACACTAGATAATGAAGGCAATAACATATACGGCGTCGCTTACGAAGGCATCCATCTCACCGGCACGGGATCAATAAATGGCTATGAAGTCAAATGTATTTCCCCGGAATGGACAATGAAGTTTCACACCGGTTACCCCCTCGATGAAAATGACTATCACGATGTGCTTGTTCTGTCGCGGAAATTCGGGCTTCCAATTCCGCCGGAATACAACAGGTTTATGAAAAACGAGGAAATTTGAGAAAAGGTTTTCGATGGCTTTGTGGCAGGAATTAAGTCGGTGTGACATTAGTACGGGCACACCATTGGTTACCGCTCGCTGTCGCCCGAAAATATTGTCATTATCACACGGTAAATTCCACACCTGCCACCCCTGTATATCCGATATTTTTTATCACAAACAGCGAGCCTGCTAAAGGTTGGCTTGCTAACTCAACATCGTTTAAGCCTGTGCGCGCAGAGGTGATATACAGGTCTTGCAGGCCATCGCCGCCAAATGCGCATGACGTAATCCTGGCCGCGGGGAAGGGAATACTTAACAGTTTATTGCCGTTGCTTGGGTCCCACCGGGTTATTTGCCAGCCGTCCCAGTGGGCTACCCAAAGCATGCCCTCGCTGTCAATGGTCATACCATCAGGTGAGCCATCTTTTTTAGGAATATTTATAACAACCCTTTTTTCGTTTATTTCTCCAGTGCTTTTATCATAATTATAGGCAACAACGGTATAGGTTGGGGTGTCGATATAATAAAATATTTTATGGTCAAGGCTCCAGGCCATACCATTTGAGATGGATACTTTGCTAATCTTTTTGGTCACCAAATAATCCTTGTCGAACACAAAAAGGCTGCCTTTTTCCGGTTCGTCCGCATGCGACATTGTTCCTGCCCAAAACCTGCCGTCGGGGCCGCACTTGCCATCATTAAACCGGTTGCCGGGTATATGGCTTTCAGGATTTGTGATCATCGTTACTTCAGATGTCCCCCTGTTTACAAACCCGAACCCGTTTTTTAAAGCCGCTAAAAAATTACCGTCCGAACAAATAACCGCCGCGCCAACCATTTGGCCCGCCGTAATAACCTTGTGTTCATTTGACCGGGGCGAGTACTCGTGAATTTCCCCTGCTAAAATATCAACCCAGCAAATCACATTGCGTTTGGCATCCCAAACGGGGCCTTCGCCTAAAAGGCAGCGATGCGGGAGTACCACTTCTATTTGCATATTATTTTGCGTCTCTTTAAGGTCAAATTTATTCAAATACCATTAATAAAGTTTAATTTTATTATTTCAACATTTACCCGTTTGAAATATGAAGCAGAAATTTCATTACGATACGATCTCAGAAGCTATTGACCAGCTCAAGAAACAAGGCTTTACTTTGGATTTTAACCTGGCAGGGACAAATTTGCATGCCGGCGACCATGTTTTTAATATTGACGAACTGGAGATCGTTGACCTTTACCGTTATGAAGGCATGTCGGACCCCGCTGATGAGGCCATCGTATATGCCCTGGCCTCCCCATCAGGCGCAAAAGGCATACTGGTATCCGGCTATGGAATTTCCATGGATGATGCTTCAATAGAAGCGCTTAAACAGATGCATTACAAATACATTCACACAAAGAATGCTTAAATAACCCCGGCCGAAACGACAGCACCAATCACGCTGACTACGGTCCCAATGGCGCTGCTTACTTTTCCGATGGTGACTGCTACTTTGTCCACGCCGTTTGCATAAGCATCGATATCCGTATTTAGCTGCTTTAGTTGATCATTGGTACCTGATAAAGCATCCAAAATAGCCTGCTGGCTGCCCAGCAGCATATTATTTTGCACAGTTTGCAGGGCGCCGGTGGCGGCATCCAGTTTTGCCTGCAGATCCTGGGTGTAAGGGCCTGTATTTGCTGCGTCTATCAGGGACTGCTGCGCCGCAGTGACGGAATCGTCTATTTGATCTGATTGTGTCGACATGGTTATTTAATTTTACTCGAGGTTGAATGTAGTTGACGGAGGGAGGCCCCATAACCCTGGAGCTCTTCATATACCTCCTTCAGGTTTTTCTTTTCCTGCAGGTCCTCCATTAGTTTATGATGTGCTTTACGCAGGTTTTCTACTGCAGCCAGGCACTGCTGGCGCAGCGTTTCGTCCGTATCCAGGTTGGTTAATAGTTTAATGTAAAGGCTGTCGGCGCCCATACCCGAAGAACGCCAGGCTTTCAGTGCCCCGGTAATGACAGTGTCCTTTTTGGTTACAGAATCTTTTCCGCCGTATTTATTGATCTTATAATAAAGGTTGATCAGTTCGTTATCCGAAGCAAGGTAGGCCGTATAATTGTGCACCAGTTCTCTCCTTTCCCTTGAAATGCTGGTCTTTATCGAATTTATATCCTCCGAGCTGAGGTATTGCTCCAATTTAGTGGCCATCATGCCAATAAGGGTATCGCCTTTGGTTACAAAAGCTTTGGCCCCTTTTGCCTGGCGGTCCTGCACGTACATGTTTCCTCCGACAGCAATGATCTGTCCTATAATGGCGCCGTAACCTGTTGGTACTTTATGCTGCGGGTCGAGGGAATTGAATTTATTTATAAGGGCATCCATATTGGTTCCAAAAGACTGTGCTGCCGTATCTAACTGCAGCGTGTGGACGTTTGCAGTAAGATGTACCAATTTTTGACCGTAATCGCTAATGATCTGGAAAACCAGGGCGATCTCTTCATCCTTTTTCGCGCTGGTTTGTATCCATTTATAGATTGAATCCACATGCTGCCTGTGCAAATTTGCATCCACGATAATACCTACTTCGAAATACTGGTTTTGTGTATGTACATCCACCAGGGCGCTCATCACCTTTGCCGGATAGGTGGCAAATGTCTTTGTGGCCCCACCGAACTGGTTTACTTCATCAAGCTGAGATTTACTTAACGAGGCGCAGCTGCAGCACAACAGCAGCAGGCAGGCCATAACCGTATTTTTCATAGGCTGGGGTTTAAGGTAGCGGTCATTATTAACCAATGAATTGTGAATTAAATAAAATTAGGGTTAAATGTTTGTTAATGCAAAATAAAAATTGGGGAGGGGGATAGCGGCCCTCCCTGTTGTAACAAATACCATTATAAATAATCTGCAATAAAAATGGTTTTGATTTGATTGCTGATATTTTAAACACTATTCTAACCTGTAGCTTTTAAGCTGAGCTCAATCGGCGCAGTTCCGCTTAACACGGGCCCGCTAAGTTGCGCCGAAAGGTGCATAATCGACTTATCAGGCATAGTCACCGGCAGGTCAGCACTAATCATATAATTACCCGGCAGTACGGAAGTCAAAGTAAAAATGCCAGCCGGGTCACCAGCCTTATGGGCCCCGGTATAACTGGTCATGCTATTAACCGATTTCATTTGAACGGTTGCTGCGTTCAATCCCTGGGCTCCAATCGCCGTTACAATCTCGGGGCCCACTCCATGGTCAAGCAAAAGTTGCAAAGTAACTATGGCAATTGCTGCGCCAGTTGCATTGGTTGGGGGATTAGTAACAGGTAAAGAAGTAGTGCCGCTGTTTGGCATAAGTACATCCTTCAGCCGATCCATCAACGAGATTACACGACTACTGTAAAAACCACCGATAAAAGCAAAAACAATGACCCCCTTGCTGGAACTTATGTCCACAATATTTTGATCTTTAAAAAAGTTATAGCCAAGCACTACAATAAGGGTACAAAGTGGTGCATATAATATTTTAGCTACCTGTCCGAATATTTCAGAACTATCAAACTGCGATTGGGGATTGCCCAGGTCGGTAGTGGCGTTGCTGCCAACAACTCCGAGATTAAAAAGCAGGCTACTTAATACCCCGAAGACTGCCCAGAACACCACTTCCCAGTAAACACAAGGGCCAACGAGCCAAAAATAAGAAACAACTTTGAACCGCGTCCCATTCAGGAAACCTGTTGCCTCCTGCGGTGGTGAATTGCAAAGAAAATGCCGGATACTATCGGCCTGGCGATGTTCCAGCTTCCCGTCGAAAATATTTTCCAAATAATCCATCACCCTGTTGCACAGTAATGCTTGGTTACCAGTGCCTGATTTGGAGGGTTCGGTTTTTATAGTTTTATTGGGGTTATTTTGAGCTAGTGTAGATTTAGTTCCTGTGACTGGAGGGGCCGTTGTTTTATTTGCCGGTGTTTGGGCGTTTTTCGCTAAGCCCTGTAACTTTGATGTATCTGGCTTTTGTAATTTCGGAGTATCTGGATTTGAATAAATGCTGTTGATGAATTGCATCTGGTCCTGATTCAGCTTAGTATATTCATAATTATAATTCTGATTACTTAAAAGCAAGTGAAATCCTATATAAAGTACTCCACAAAATATAAGTTTTATTACTAAAAAGCGGAACCAAGTCTTTTCGTCATAACTTTTAAAGTCCCACATACCGTTTCTTTTTGCTGACATTTTATTAAGATTTAGATTGATAAAATAAGGTTCTATTAAAAATATTGAATTGTGCCATCGATTAAAGGCTTATTTTCTCTATAATTCATACTATAAAGGCTAAATATGTATTAGTGATACCCTAAGCCGTTTAGCCATCAAATTATGAAGTAAGCAGGTAAATCTGATGGTCAAATTCTTCATGGTTTCAAATGTCTAAATCGCCTAACCTCTACCCCTATTCGGCCCCTGGGTGTTTTATAAAGAATTGGATAACAGCCGTATCAAATTCTTTTTCAACGTAAATTTCTTTTTAATATCTATATGAAAACAGGGTGTTTTAACGGTATTTAAGAGGGTATTTTCACGGTATTTCTAAAAAGTTCATTCGCACTATTTTCTGCCGGTAATCGTTTAAAACAAATACGCCCCGTCAAATCATTTTAAATTTATAGCCCAATTATCTATATTACCCCGAAAATATTGAAGATGAGATTAACCCTGTCAGTCATTGGCCTGTTTATAGTCGGCACATTACTATCCGCACGCAAAATGCAAAACGATATTCCGAAGTACGACCATGTGATCGTGGTGATAGAGGAAAACCACGCCTATAGCGAAATGATCGGTTCGGCCAATGCGCCTTATATTAATCACCTGGCGCGGGGCGGTGTTGTATTTACCGATTCGCATGGCATAGGGCATCCCAGCCAGCCAAATTACCTTGCGCTGTTTTCCGGAAGTACACAGGGTGTACTGGGCGACACTTGCCTGCAGCCGGTAACCCCCTATCATACGCCTAACCTTGCCCGGGCCTTGATAGACAATAAACTTAGTTTCAGGGGATACGCGCAAACGATGCCTTCGGGAGGTTTTACCGGGTGCTATTACCTGTATAACCCAAAAACGTTGGGGCAAATTTATGCCCGCAAACATTGCCCCTGGGTAAACTGGCTTGGTTTAGGAGCAAACGACATCCCAGCTTCGGCAAGCGCGCCGATGACTGAGTTTCCAAAAGACTTTACCAAACTGCCAACGGTATCTTTTGTGATCCCGGATATGGACCATGACATGCATAATATTGGCCCTCCCGGAGATACTGCCGCCATAAAACGCGGCGACCGTTGGTTAAAAAACAACCTCACTACCTATGCCATCTGGGCGAAAACACACAACAGCCTGTTGATATTGACTTTCGACGAAGACGATTACGACCCAAAAAACGGTAACCGCATCCCAACCATTTTTTATGGTGCAAGACTAAAACCGGGCAAGTATACTGCCCCAATTACCCACTATAATGTGCTTCATACCCTGGAGTCAATGTATGGTTTGCCAGCTGACGATAACGTTTCCGCTGCGCCGATTTCGGGCATTTGGGGGAAGTAGCGCTTCCCACAATTTCGCCGTTACCGGAATTCTTCCAACTGTTATCCTTTCGAATAGTTTTTCGAAAATATTGGCAGCCTTTCATGTTTTTTTAACGGCGGGTCCCGAATATGTTACTTTGAAAAAACAACAAAGCCCGGGCTTTGTTGTTTAGTTCAATTGAGCCTTTAAATAGCGGGCCAATATACAAGTGGTTTAGCAGTGAAGCTTTTCATTTTTACCAATATTTAATTTTAATGCTGATAATCAGATCGGGGGGCACTGTTGTTTCATAGACAATCTGCTGCAACAAGGAAAATACACATTACTGAAACACTTATGTGCTTTGTGTTATTGATGATAGGTGTGTGTTTTACTAAACCGTTGTATGGGCAAACTTCTGCTATAGGCGTGTTGCAGCATCAGCTTTCAGCTACCCGCGATAGCAACACGTACGTAACTATTTTAAATAAAATAGGCTTTTTGATGCATATGAAAAGCGCGGATAGCTGTTTTTACTATGGCGTTAAAGCAAAAGCTATTGCCGACAGGCTAAATTTTTCACCAGGCCGGGCTGATGCACTGGCCAACATAGCCATAGCGCTTACTTTAAAAGGATTATACAGCCAGTCATTGACCTATTACAGCAAATCATTGGCCGAGTATAAAAAATGCGGGAACAATAGTGAAGTGGCGCAAATGCTCATGAATTCAGCCATTACCTACAGTTTCATCGGCGATAGTACTAAATCATTGCAATTTGCCAAAAGCGCGGTTAACGAGGCGGCAAAAAACGGCCCTGATTCGTTAGTGAGCATGCTTTACGCCAACTACGACAATTTAAATCATTCATTATCAGCCGATTCCTCCAGGTATTACCTACAAAAAGCGAAGGGTATCGCCAATAAATACAAGGATGTGCGGGTGTTGCTTTTCCTGGAGCAGCTTAAAGCTGACAAGCTATTGTCAAAAGGGCAAAATGATCAGGCGCTGCCTTATATATTGCATTCCCTAAGTATAGCGCGGAGCCAAAATTGGGAATATCATGAGTTGGAGAGCCTTGATATGTATGCCAGGTATAACCTCGCCAAAAACCAGGTCGATAGCGCCGCAAAGCAATATACAAGCATTTATAACACGGCAATTACAAATGGCTTTGTTTACTGGAAAACGGAAGTGTTAAAATCCTTATTACACTGTTATGAGCTTAAGCACGACGACCGGCAGCAGGAAAGAATTAACAAGTTGCTGGTAAGCTCGATGCAGCAAAACAACAACAACAACAACACTTTTATAGGTGACTATATTGCATACAACAACACACAACAACAACTAAGCGAACTGAAGATATTAAACAGTAGTAACAGGATAAAAATATGGTTTTTGATAGTGCTGAGCACAATTGGCGCTGCTTTTACAATTTTGGTATCGCGCATGTATAACAGGTCGCGCAAAGGGGCGCGTATGCTTTTGGCCCTAAACGAAAAAATAGGTGACCAAAACCGTGAATTACAGCTAACTGATGAATTTAAGGGAAGGCTTATATCAATGCTGGCGCATGATTTCAGGGCGCCAATGGTATCAATCATATCCTTAATACACCTGCTTAAAGAAGATGATCATTTAGATAAAGAGCAATTAACTGGCATGTACGATTCGATTCAAACTGATGTACAGAATACTTTAATAACATTTGATAATATTTTACAATGGGTAAAAAAACAACTTTCGGGTTATGTGTTTAATCCAAAAGCTTTGTCAGTTTGTGACCTGATGAACGATGCCTCGTCGATGTTTAAGGCCAATATGAACCAAAAGCAGGTAGTATTTAAAAATAATGTACCCCAAAGCCTTACTTTCTATTCTGATAAAGAGATCGTTCAGTTCATAAATCGAAACCTGATCCACAATGCCATTAAATTTTCGCTGCCAGGAGGAGTTGTAACCGTCGATGCGGCTATTTTAAATGACGAGGTAGTTGTTACTGTAAAGGATGAGGGAATCGGGATAAGCGAAAGCAGGCTTAAAAAACTGTTTGCCTTTAATAATGACAAAAAAACCGAATCATCCGACCAGGGGGCCGGAATAGCATTAACGATCTGCAAGGAGTTTATCAAGAAAATAAATGGCCGTCTTTGGGCCGAAAGTAAAGAAAAAAACGGCACCATCTTTTTTTACGCCTTACCCTTAAAGATTCAATCATGACCCTTTCAGATGGAAAATCTAATGCTTTCGTATACCCCGCATCTTATAACTGCGGCTTTTCGCAACAAACTGTTTTTGCGCATTGTTCATTATACGCGTAAAACAGCAATACTATGCTTTTTCGATCCCGGTATATCTTAATTTGTTCCTTTTATATCTCAGGTATGTTTTTATTTCAGGCGGACCACATAAAACATACACCCGCTGTCCTTGCCCGATATAAACCCGTCCACACTTGATGGCTTATCCGCAATAGCTTCATTGCTTTCGCCGACCCTTTTCAAATCCCTATAGGGCGCAAAATGAACTTTTACTCCTCCCAATACCCCGCAGGCGGCCCCGGTCCATTGGTTGCCGGCAGAAATTAATAAAAACTCAAACCCAAGTTGCTGTAAATGAGTGACTGTGGCGGCAACCAGTGCAAATGTATCCTCTGATGGAAGTAAAGGAGAACGTGCGACCATATTTAGGTCGGCAACTTTACCGGCTTTCAGCGCGGTTGAAAATGCCGTGTATTTTTTGCATAGAGCATTCAGGGATAAATTTACCTGCGAAGTTAAAAACTGGGCACCGGGCTCAAAAAAGGAAAATACAGCGCTGATAAACGGATCATTTTCGCGAATGGAGAAAGCGGCTTTTGACAAGTCTAAACTAATATTCAATGCACCCCCGATGACATCCCCTGCCCCATTTAGCGCTGCCAGCGATTGTTTTAATGCACTTTCGTTTTGCACAATAGCGTCCAAAGGACGGAACGGTTCGGTGAAAATAAACAACCTTATGAACCAAAATAATATGCTTTCCTTAGTCCAGCTGCCAAATTCGTCATCGCCAAACGGGTCTTTATGTTTCGTCCCCGATACCCCCGCCGGCCATTCTTTTGGTGGGCGCAGATGCCTTATCATAGGGTCGTTAACGGCAAATGAACCGGCAATCACCCTCGCCATTTGCAAAAGCTTTTCATTATTAAGGGTATCGGCCGTTGTTATTTGAAATCTTGAACTCCGGTATTGTTGTGCTGCAGCCAATGTCATAGCCGGCAACTCATCAGGAAGCGGTTGCAAACCATGAGATCCGATGTCAGCCGCCCCCGGGTAATCGCAATGGGGTAACCTTTTGCCCGGGGGCAAATCGTTGTTAATATCCATTTCTATGTTCCGGTTTTCGCTTGTTTACCGTTCGGCCAAAACAAGTACCACAAAATAAAGTTAATTGATTTTGTTCTCCGTCGCAACCTGTACAACCCGCTGATAAAAAAGTGTTGGCTCTTCCCAATTAGGTGAGTGGCCGCTGTGGTCAAACCAAAACAACTCCTTTTTGGGGGCTTTAATAGTACTGAAATACTCTGCTGCTATGGCCGCAGACGTGTTATGATCATATTTGCCTATAAAAAAATATACAGGCACTTTAAAATCTTTGAACTTGAAAAAATCAATATCAGTTGCATTCATATAGTTAAACAGCACCTTTCCGGTTGTCATAACCGGCGTCATCCAATCTAATTTGCTATAATCAGGGTACAGTTGGGTTGGGTCGGGCAAAATGGCGACCTCACTGCTTTGAAAATATTTATTTGCCAGCATGCTGAACCCGATCAGGCCATCGAACCCGTTTGCATAGCCATGTTCTACGGAAAATGGAATAGCATTCAGCGCATTTAAAGTGGCGGTATCTTTATTAAGCTTTGCCTGTTCGGCAACAAAGGTATGGGCAAGCGCTTCAGACCGGTTAGGGCTAACAAATTGGCCCATCCCAATATAAGCGGCATAGTCCCCAGGGTATTTTAAAATTAAATTAATGCCAATAATAGTGCCCCAGCTATGACATGCCACGAATATTTTTTTGACGTGGAACTCGCTCTTTAGGTATTGAGTTACCAGGTGGGCATCCTCCACATATAAATCGGGAGTTAATATTGCCGCGTTATCAGTTTTCGACTTTCCGCAGTTTCTCTGGTCCCATGAGACCAGGACAAAGTTTTTGGCAAGGTCCTGGTTAAATTTTCTGATCATGGGCGTTGCAGGCCATGAGGGCCCGCCATGAATAAATAACAAAACGGGGTTGGCCTTTGAAACACCCTTAATTTCGATGTATTGCTCAACACCGTTAACTTTTAATAAAAAAGAGGTATCGATTGGCGATTGCCGGGCTTTTGAATTGGAAACTTGTGCCTGAGCAACGGCGTAGCCGGATAAAATAATAAACAAAAGAAGGCCAGGTATAACTTTTTTCATCGGGATGAGGATTTATAGCGGTTACAAAATGATTTCCAAATCAAATTTGTAAACAGTAATTATTAATAAATAATAATTCTTGGCGAAGTGCACCATATACCCGGTAAAATGCTGGAAAACAACGGCAAATGGAAGGATTCATCATTGTCATTGTGTTCCTTGTGCAACCTTTGTGTCCATAGTGGTTAATTTTACCACGAAGTGCACGAAGAGTTCACAAGGCGCACTAATATTTGCCTTGGTCCCGAATGTTGAAAGTGCCCAAATTCCTTGTTTACTTTCTTATCCTATGCCCAGAAGCAGCGTAATACCATATAAACAAATAACAAGGTATCAAAATCGAATAGGCGATACGCGAATTAAACAGGTCGGTAAGATAGCCGTACAATAAGGGTATTAGTGCGCCGCCCGCGATGCCCATAATTAACATGGATGAACCGATCTTGGTAAAACGGCCAAGGTCTGCAATTGCCAATGGCCAGATGGCGGGCCACATTAATGAATTTGCCAATCCCAGCAAAGCAATAAACAAAACAGAAGTATAACCGTTTGTGCAAATAGCTGCAATGGAAAATAATACACCCAACACGGCACAAATTTTTAAAGCGTTATCCTGTTTAAGATATTTAGGGATAGCAATTATCCCGATGACATACCCTGCGATCATAGCGGCCAGGGTACACGATGTAAAGAATTTCGCCGTATACAGCGCTATGCCCTGTGACGCCCCGTAGCGAATAATGGTATCGCCGGCTATCACTTCAACCCCCACGTAAAAAAACAGTGTCAAAACCCCAAGTAGCAAATGGGGAAACTGGAATATACTATTCTTTTTAATATTGGTTGCGGCCAGTGTTTCATCTTCTTCATCGGTATCAATTGCCGGCAAGCCGGAAAAGTAAGTCAGGAATGCCAATATGATCAACGCGATACAAATTACTATATAAGGAGCAATTACTTTTGAGGCCAAGCCGTTTAATTCAACCGCCTTTTGCGCTGCATCCATTGTTTTTAGGCGCAGAACCAAAGCATCAGCGCCCTTTAAAACAACTGTCCCCAAAACTATCGGCGCAATAACCCCTGCCACTTTATTGCATATCCCCATTATGCTGATCCGTTTGGCGGCACTATCACGGTCGCCAACAATCGTTACGTAGGGATTGGAAGCCGCCTGCAACACAGTCAGACCTGTGCCCTGGATAAATAATCCCAAAAGAAATAAAATATAGGTTCGGGTGATAGCAGCCGGTATAAATATTAGTGCTCCCACAGCCATGATGAGCAAACCCGCTGACATGCCTTTTTTAAACCCGATATTTCTTAATAAACGCGCGGCAGGTACGCCCATTACCAGGTACGAAATATAAAAAGCACTGGTAACAAGGTAAGCCTCGAGATTGTTCAGCTCGCAGGCAATTTTCAAATACGGAATCAATACCGAATTTAACCATGTGATAAATCCAAAAATAAAAAACAGGGCTCCGAGAATAATAATGGGGTTGATAGCCGGCTTTGCATTTATTTGATTTGAGGATTTGGGAATAGTCATATTTATTAGATTTCTATGGCCATTGTCCATCCGCGATCATATAAGCCGCATATGAAAGTTTGTCTGAACAAGGATTTTCTAAATCTATTGAATTTTTAGGAATTGACAAAAGGCTAATTCCCTGCTACAAATCCAAAATATCAATCAAATCCAATAACTCAGCAAGTTCTGAAATCCTGGTTAAAGGGTTCATGATCGCTGTACGCAAATACGGCTTTTCATTAAGGGTAGTACTCACAATATAATACCTGCCATCGGCCAGTAAGTGCTGCAATATTTTTTTGTTCACGTCTTCCGCCGATCTTCTTGACACATACCTGAAGCAAACAATATTGCTTTGCGGCTCGCAAGCCAGCTCAAAATTTTTGTTTTGTTTAATTAGGGCAGCAAATTCCTGCGCGAGGGAAAACAGCATTTCGACGTTTTGCTTAAATAATGCATCACCATAAATCCGCATTAAAGTATAGATGCTGAGGATGCTCATGGGTTTGGTACATTCAAAAGTGCGTTTTCCTGAATTGTGCCACTCTTCTTTTTCCTGGTCGGCCCACAGGTATTGCGCTTTTTGGGCGAAGGTTTTATAACTGTCGCTTGCGCGTTTGTAGATGACCGCCGTTGATAACGACGGTGTCAGCATCATTTTGTGAAAGTCGATGATCACAGAGTCGGCAAGTTCAATCCCATCAAGTAAGTGTTTATACTGGGGCGAATAAATAGTGGCCGCGCCATGTGCGCCATCCACATGGAACCAAATGCTATTTTTCTTCGCGAAATCGCCGGTTGCCTGCAGGTCATCATAAGCGCCTGTCGACGTGGAGCATGCGCAGCCGATTACACAAAACACCTTTTTGCCCGATCTTGCGGCCTTGTCCAAACATTCATCCAACAGATCAGTTCTCAGTTGATATTTAGCGTTTACAGGAACCTTAATGATTCCTTCGGTACCAAGTCCCATGATCCGCGCGGCCCTGTCAACCGAATAATGTGATTCCTCAGATACCATTATTGCCAGGTTGTTATGGCCGACAAGGCCATGGTCCCACACATCAGTAACTGCTGCCCGGGCGCTAAGCAATACCGTGAGATTGCCCAGGGTACCACCTGAGGTAACAAAGCCGGAAGCGGCCGCACCAAAGCCAAATTTCTGTCCAAGATTTTCCGTAATGATCTTTTCAAGGGCATTACCGGTCATTCCCATTTCATACACGGCAGAGCCATTGTTCAGGAAACTGCTTAGCATTGCACCCAGCACTGCGGCCGGTGCCGGTGGTGGAACCTGGTGCCCCATACATCTCCTGCTATATAAATTGATGGACCTGGATAAGATATTATTAAAAAGCTCACCAGGATCATCAGGCAACGGGCTGTTAAGATCATCTTTCCAGAATTTCAACTGGTCATCAGGTGTTTCCCTTGAAATTGTTGGCGTTGGGTCGTTAGACTGACTTTTAATAAGATGATCGGCGAGCATATCAATTAGCTGATGCCCATTTGCCCTGAAATCTTCGGGTGAAAATGCTTTGCTTATTTGAGACTCCATAAATTAATACCAATATACCGGGTATGAGCCGGCAAATATCCTAGTGCCCTATCAAAGTATGTTCAATTTGTTCAAGCGATTTTCCTTTTGTTTCGGGCATCATCTTCCAGACAAATAAAAGCTGGAACACCATCATGATAGTAAAAAACAAAAATGTATTGCCGCCGCCAAGCTTTTCGGTAAAATACGGAAAGATAAACGTGATAAGCGCCGCCATAAACCAGTGTGTAAAGCTTCCCAGCGTTTGACCTTTTGCCCTAACCTGGTTGGGGAATATTTCGGAAATAAACACCCAAATAACCGCGCCCTGTGAAAAAGAGAAAAATGCGATAAATAACGACAGGTATACGATAATATAATACCCGCTAAAACTTTGTGTATAAAATGAAAAAGTTACTAAAGCTAAGGCGAGAATAAGGCCGAACGAGCCAATGAACATCAATTTCCGGCGCCCGGTGCTGTCGATAAAGCGAATGGCGATCATTGTAAAAGTAAAATTTACTATGCCAAGGCACAGGGACGACGCCAAAGAATCGCTCTTGCCAAAGCCGGTCATGGCAAATATGCGTGGTGCGTAATACAGTATGGCATTAATACCCGACACCTGGTTGAAAAATGCAATAAGTATGGCCAGCCTGACCGGCACTTTGTACCTGCCGCTAAACAGTTCTGTTCCGCCGGGCTCTGTGGCGTCCTCTTTATTACTTTTTACTATGGTATCCAATTCACTCTCATAACCGGCGGGGTTAATGACTCTCAATATTTCTTTTGCCTCATCATAGCGGCCACCCTGAAGCAACAGCCAGCGGGGGCTTTCAGGCACAAATTTCAGTAACAGCAAAAATATCAGCGAGGGCACGGCCATTATACCCAGCATATAACGCCATGAATCACTGTGTGTTGGGCCCAGTATATGAACAATTAATAGATTTGAAAGCAAAGAAATTACGATACCGAATACGATATTAAACTGGAACAGTACCACCAGCCTGCCCCTGGCGGCGGCAGGGGAAATTTCGGAAATATAGATGGGGGCTATAATTGAGGAAGCGCCTACTCCCATGCCCCCTATAAAACGAAACGCCATAAACAGGTACCAATTGGTCACAAAAGAAGTAACCAGGGATGAAAACAAAAATATCAGTGCTATAATGATGAGTGATTTTTTCCGGCCAAGTTTATCGGCAGGGATACGACCGAAGAAGGCGCCGAAAACGGTACCAACTATTGCTATTGAAGTAGTAAGTCCATGCGCGAGGGCCCCGAGTTGCCAATATTGCTGGATGGCCTGTTCGGCGCCCGAGATGACAACAGTATCAAACCCGAAAATAAAGCCGCCAATAGCGACTATGACGGACCATAATATAACTTTTCTCTGGATCATAATAAGAGGTTTATAATTGAAGGTTGCTCAAATATAACTTTTATTATGTTAGTTGATCGGGTTTTTTAGGTTGATTAAGTTGATTGGGGTGTTGTTGTAACGGTTGTAAGGGTTATAGTGGTTGTAAGTCGCAAAGGTTGTAGTGGTTGTAAAGGTTGTAGTAGGTTGTAAAGGTTTTACACCGCTTACTACTCACAATTCACTACTGACCACTCACCGCTTGCTTGGTCATCACTTTACTCATATAAGCCCTGGCGTCTTGCTGCGTTTTAATTTTAGCAAACTCGGCTTTGATGGCTGCATGTTCTGATTTGGGCGACGTTTCAAGGTCAGTTTTCAGTGCAGCGTGCAAAAATCCGGGCAGGCTGCCGTGGTTTGCCGGTATAGCTTTATTTTGGACAGGGGCCGCAGCCATAGCCAGTAAAGCTGATTGCACCGGGCTTGGCAATGTCGCCGGCGTGTCTGTTCTGGGCGCGTCGAGCGTTAATAATAAAGGCAAAAGTGAATTGGCATTTTTGTCCCTCTCAGTCATCGCCGTAAGGCTAAAAAGGTCCTGCAAAGTTCTGGGTACCGAGGCATGGTCATACAGCCGGTGATCGATTGTATTTTTTGGTATAAGCGGCGACACAATTACCGCCGGTACACGCACGCCGTATTGCTTAAAATCGAAGCCAAACTTATTCATGCTTGCGCTTACTGTATTGTCGCCGGGGGCAATTGCAGCGGGTGGTTTAACGTGATCATAAAAACCTCCATGCTCGTCCCAGGTAATAATAAGCAAGCTTTTTTCCCATAACGGAGAATTACGAATAGCTTCATAAACAACCTTGATCAGCTTTTCGCCGCCCGTCGCGTCGTCCAGGGGATGCTGCGAGGTACCGCCCTTGTAGGTATTGTTTAATACATCGCCGTAGCTTGGTTCAATAAAGGTATAAGGATAATCATATTCCACTTTCACATCGTTAGTGAGATAGCTGACCGCGCGGGCCTGCAGGCTGCTGATGCCTTTTAAAGCCGATACGTTTGGAAAGTTATCGCTTAAAAAGTAATCACCCCGGTAAAGGCGGTAACCGGTATCAAATTTTTCTTTGAGTTGGTCAAACACGGTACCATTTTGAAAGTTCATCCCGCCCAGGTTCTCCCAGGTAAGTATCTCCGCAGTGGTGGGGCTATGATCCAATCCGCCGGAAGAGGCGGCGTGTACAAAAAAGCGGTTGGGCCATGTCGGGCCGGGCAGCGAAGAAAACCAATTGTCGCAAACAGCAAATTCATTGGCCAAATCATTCAAAACCGGCAATTGCTCCGGGCCGAAGCATTTCATGATCTCGCCGTAGTTGCTGGTTGCGTGCCCCTCACCTGGTGTTAAAGTGTTTATGTAATCATTTACAAAACCGCTGTTATTAATAGGTGGATATCCGTTTGCCGGATCATATGGTCGGCTGCTGCCGGTCAGCTGCAGTAAAGTTTCGGGGAACTCGTGACCCGGGTCAATAGGCATTGAAAAATCGGCGGGGTGTTGAACCGGGTAGTCTACACCAAGGTACGTATTTGATTCATTGCCTGTAAGGCCATTGATGGCAGTTGGCTTGCCTGTTTCCGCATCCACGCCAGTGATGCCGGAAAAACCTAGTAAATGGTCAAATGAATGGTTTTCGAGCATCAGCACGAAAACGTGATCGATGAGCGGAAAGTCGGGCATTGGCATAAGGTATAGTGATTAAAGCTTTGATTCAATAAATTTAGAATAAAATCCAAAACAGGCCAATCAAAATCGCTGTAAGTCGTTAGCCGTCCCGAAAACGCCGGGACGGTTGACGACTTTTGACTGGATAAATATTAAGCTTTCCCGATCTCTTTAATATCCTGCTGTAGGGCGGCAAGATCAAATCCGTTAGGTGCAGGTTTTGCGCCTGCAAAGTCCGTACTGATAATGGCGTACGATTCATCGCAATAGGCGTCCCAGAACGACCATGTCATTCGCTTTGTCGCCCCCCAGGTAATTACGGTTAAGCCATGGCTATCGTACCCGATAACCGGAACGGCGTGCCCGCCCCATGATCCCGGCGCGCCTTGTCCCACTGGCCCACCCGGCGGAACCGACCAAACTTTTTGCCTTTGGGCTGATATTGGTAGGCCCACCCCAATATAACATCCGCCAAATAAAAATACGGATAACATAATATGGTTGTGGTTTTTTGGCTCCAGTGCAGCATAGGCTAATATCTTGTGCGAGGCAATGCCTGTATTCCGCCAGTAGTTTAATACTGCGTTTTCGTTTGCGCCATTGTCATTATTACCTGTTATAGGGTCATAACCGGTAATTGCCGAGTAGGCCTTGATGATATCTGCGTCGGCTGGCGTAACTAACGCGCCGTTATCATCCGTCCATTCCATTATCAAATGCCCGGCGGCAGCGCAGGTACAATCGCCAATTTTATCGTTATCCATCATTCCCCACGCGGATGTACCAATATTTTTTGCATAATAATATTTTGCTGGTACTTGCGGCAACGTGTCGGGCGCTAAATAATTTGCCAGCATTAAAGTTCGCGGATCATGAACCGGGGTCAATTTCCCTAGTTTCATGTTTGAGTGGTCATTTTCCATAGTTACGGTTGCTTTTGTGGTTTAGTTTTAAAAATTCCTTAATTTTATATAAAACTATAAAAAAGAAAAATAAGAAAAAATAGTATTTTAACGGTATTTTGCTGCGTAATAATACGTGATTTGCGAGTCTGGTACAGCGAAAATAATATTCAAAAAAAACAGTTTCAATTAAACTAAGTGCAAACTTTCAAAATAATTTGTAGCATATTTATTTAAAATTCCGTAATGTTAATTAGAAGTAATAATTAAAATGCCATTTTCATGAACATCCGCAAAAACATTCCGGGGAATTTACTAACAAAGGTCGGGACAGCAGGTTTACTATGTTTATTGCTCACTTCGTGTTTAAAAGATTATACCCCTCCTAATATTAATCAGCCTACGGCCTTGTTATCTTTTGTGCAGGCCTCGCCCGATGAACAGCCGTTGGATTTCTTCCTGAACGGTGATAAAGTCAATCAAAGCGCCATTTATTATGGGAATTATTTAAATTATGTGAGTGCTTATGCCGGTTCGCGGACGGCCAATTTTTATACAACGGGCACAACCGCTATACTACTTTCTGCCACAATCACATTGAACCCCGGTGCGGCTTACTCGCTGTTCCTGGCAAATGTACCAACAAGCCCTGAAGTTCTTTTACTTACAGACACACTGACCAAACCGGTAGCCGGGAGCGCAAGCCTCCGCTTTGTTGACCTTAGCCCCGATGCTCCGAATGTCGACTTTGCCATAAAGGGTGGTGCGGTGCTGGTCCACAACATGGGGCATAAAGGGTTTACAACCTTTTTGTCGGTTCCCGTAAATCCGGGTTACACATTCGAGGTGCGCAAGTCGGGCACTACAACTGTGCTGGCAACGCTTATGGATGTCCCCCTGGCCGCCGGTTCCGTTTATACAGCCTGGTTTGATGGCCTGGCCACGCCAACTAATAATAACGATAGATTAAGCCTGAACGTGGTTACCAATGCTTTCTTTAATTAAGTTTCCAGGTCTGACGCTTTAAATCGTAAGTTGGGGAAGAACAAAATTCGGTGCTAAGTTTACACTGCCCAAAAAGGGAAGGGCAATTTAATTTGACAGGTGGAGCATAATTCTGCGGCCTGGTTTTTTTCATAAATAGTTCAATAAAGGCGAATTGATTAATAACCAAATAAATACATTCCCCTTGTTTTTGCCTTAAATTTAATATTACCCAATCGTTCAGTTATGTTTTAATTTAGACAGGTATATTGTTTACATTAAATTCTTAAAAAAACTTGGCTTATATTTAATGCGAAAAAAAGATCCATTATGAACTCCCAGATTTCGGCCATTGGCGTTTATGCGCCATCTACTATAATACCCAACGATTGGTTTGCAGATAAAATTGAAACAAATAATGAGTGGATAATATCAAGAACCGGAATAAAGGAACGAAGATTTTCTGAACCGGATGAATTCACCAGCGACCTGTGCATAAAAGCGGTTAAAAACCTATTAGCTGAAAACCCCGGTATTAACCTGGATGGCGTCGACTTTATCGTAGTCGGCACTACTTCTGCTGACCAGGTGATGCCCAGTATGGCCACAAGAATACAAAACTATTTTAACCTGCCGAATACGGGGTGTATCGACATCATGGCCGCCTGCGCCGGTTTTGTTTATGGGCTTGTATTGGCAAAGGGACTAATTGCTGCCGGTACCCACAAAAAGGTTTTGGTTTTAGGCGCCGAAGCTTTATCTAAATTTACTGATTTTACCGACCGCACCTCATGCATACTGTTTGGCGACGGGGCCGGGGTAGCACTGGTTGAGCCATCAGACAAATCAAAAATATTTAACTGCGTTACGGGGTCTGATGGTGCTTACGGTAAGGACCTGTACCTGTCGCAGCATGCTTCCGTTGTTAATAACGAAGAGATCGTTGCGAACGGCAAGATCCATCAAAATGGAAAAGTAGTATTTAAATGGGCTGTACGGACCATGAGCCAGAAAATAAATGAATTGCTGGCTATTAATCATTTAACTCTTGAGCAGTTAGACTGGGTGATATTACACAGTGCCAATTTACGCATTATTGAAGCGGTGGCATCAGAAATAGGCGCCCCCCTTGATAAAATGCTTACCAGTATCGAATTTTTCGGCAATACTTCATCTGCCTCGATACCCCTTGCCTGGGATATTGCCACAAAATCGGGAAAAATAAAACCCGGCAATAAAATACTGCTGCTAGGTTTCGGGGGTGGGTTAACGTATGCGGGTGTTGTTGTGGAGGCGTGATCTTTGGTCGATGGACCATAGTCTATAGTCTATGGCTATGGACTATCCCGCCATTGACCATGGACTAAAAACTACTCCCTCACCGGTTCAATAAATATCTGTTTAATTCTTGGGAACTTAGCCTGGATAGTTTTTGTGATCCGTTCAATAGCGTCGGTGATCTGGCCGGTGTTGAGATCAGCTTTAAAAACTGCGTTTAGCTGCAATAATACTTCTTCGGGGGCCAGGTAGGTAGAGAATTGTTTTTTTACTTTTATTACTGCCTCATCAGCTTCGGTAAGCTTTACAATTTTGCGCAGGGTGCGCCGGCTGGTTGTTTCGCCCATCAGCAAACTTTTGCTTTCGCGTACGAGAATTGCGGATATAACGATCATAATAAGGCCTATGATCATTGAGGCAATACCATCATAATAAGGATTATGGAACAACCGGCCTAAATAAACACCCAAAAAGGCAACAATAAGGCCTATCAAATCGCCTACGTCTCCCAGCATTACTATAAATGTAGAAGGGTCCTTACTTTCGGTTATTGCTTTCCAAAAAGATGTGTGGCTCCGCTGTTTATTGAAAGCTTTTAATGCGGAGGTCAGCGAAACTATTGTAAACAGGAATGCTATGCCCAAAATCCCGTAATTCCAATTTTGATTGCCCTCGAATTCCGGGCGGTTAAATCGCATCAAACCTTCATAAAACGAAATACAGCCCCCGATGATAAAAATAACCAGCGATACAATAAACGACCAAAAATAAAATTCTCTGCCATAGCCAAAAGGGCGTTCGGCATCGGCTGCCCTGCTGCTCGTTTTAATTCCCCACAATAATAACAACTGGCTTGTGGCATCGATAACCGAATGGATACCCTCGGAGATCATAGATGAGCTGCCCGTTATTGCCGCCCCGGCAAATTTTGAAACAGCAATAGCTAAATCTACTGCTAAGGAAATATACAAGAAGACCCTTGATTTCATTTGTTGGTTGCTGTTTGGGCAGTGATTTGGAACTAATATTTTTATAACACGGTTATTGGCAATAGGTTTATGGTTTGTGATATAAACTCCCGCATGCCATTCCATAAACCATAAGTGTCCACTCTTTCTGGCAAAAATAACTAAGGATTATGGACTATCCCCCTCCCCGCCGACAAAAAACTTTGTGTTAAAATTAACCAAAAATAATTCGGTAGTAGCTCGGGTGCAGGCGGTGTAAAACCAGCGTAAAAAATCAGTATTCACCATTTCTTCGGTAAGATAGCCCTGGTCCACAAAAACGGCATCCCATTGGCCGCCCTGGGCTTTGTGGCAAGTAATGGCATAGGCAAATTTTATTTGCAGGGCGTTATAATATGGGTTCAATTTAAGCTCGTTCCATTTGGCGCGTTTGTTGGGGATATGGTCGTAATCCTTCATGGCTTCCAGATAAAACCGTTTCTGTTCATCGGGCGGCAGTGCCGGCGCTTCGGTATACAGTGTATCCAGCAACAATTTGCACTCCAGTATGGGGTCTTCGGCATAGTCAATAAATTCCAGTTGCACCTCCGCAAAGCGGAAGCCATACATGTCTTCGATCCGCCTCACTTTTTTTATACGGGCAATATCGCCATTGGCAATAAATCCGGTGCTTCCCTCTTCCTGGTCCTGCAGCCAGAAATAGTTGTTTTTCACTACCATTACCTGGTCGCCGCCGGTTAGTTCTTCCTCCCGATATAGTATCCTTGCCCTGATCTGCCTGTTATAGGCATTGGCGTTTTTGTTGGAGCGGCAAATGATAAGCGCATTGTCGTTACCATATTTGCCATAGGCATAATTCAGCCCTTCCTCCAGCATATCGCCGCCCATGCGGTACATATCCTTGTAGCCTTTTGTCACTATCTGTGGCATAATCTCTTTTCCCTTGCGGATAATATCCCGCACACGGGTCACATTGAACAAAATGCCCGAATCCTTTTGCTGGCGCAGCACATCGGTGAGCTCGAAACTAAAAACATCCAAACCGAACTTCTTTTTCATCAAAGCTGTATCCAGCGCCGGGCTATCTTCCGACCCAACCGGTGGCAGCTGCGCCGTATCGCCAACCAGCATCAGCTTGCAGTTTTTTGTATTGTAAACGAAATTCACCAGGTCGTGCAGTAACGATGCCCGGTGGTTGATGCCGATCTCATCCGAGATCATCGAGGCTTCGTCAACGATGAATAGCGTATTGTCCGAAAGGTTATCGCCGAGCAAAAAACCTTCATCCATGTTAAACGCCGTCTTTTTACGGTATATCTTTTTATGAATAGTAAATGCCTTTCGGCCCGAATAAGCAGTAATTACTTTGGCGGCCCTGCCGGTAGGCGCCAGCAAAACAGATTTGAAATTATAACTACGCAAGGCCTTTACCAATGCGCCTAAAACGGTTGTTTTACCCGTTCCCGCGTAGCCTTTCAATATAAAACATTCATCACCGTCACCGCTAACCAAAAAAGTGTGCAGTTTGCCGAATAGCTCCAGCTGCTGTGGTGTAGGTTCATGAGGGAATGCTTTTTGGATAATTTCTGACACGGTACGAAGTTAGTTGATTAAGTTGATTGAGTTAATGGTTTTGTGCGACGAATAACCTTCAATAAGCTGTAACCATTGGCATGGGTTTTCGTAAAAGGGGTTGTTAACAGAAATACTAACCAGGTACCCTGATAAATAATGAAAAAACTTTACCTTGAGTTTATACGCGGGGCGGCAGCAATTACAGTACTGATCTATCACTTTTTAGAGCTGCATACGCTTAGTAATCATTCCAAACATTTTTATTTTGCCAATTGGGGCACCGATGCCGTCATCATCTTTTTCATACTCTCAGGCATTGTCATCAATATTTCGCAAACCAATAATCCAAAGGAAAAACAGGATTTTATCGCCAACAGGCTGCTCAGGCTTTACCCGCAATTGGTTGTGGGTTTACTCCTGGGGCTTTTGGTGTTATACATTACTGATGCTGCCCTCCCATCCGCCGGAGTTATCGCCGGCAATTTTTTTATGATCAGCGCGGTAAAGGATTATATGATAAATATAGTACCCTGTTTGCAAAGTAACAGCCCCTTATGGAGCCTTTCGTACGAGATCGTATTTTACCTGTTGTTTGCCATATCTATAGGTAAATATCAAAAAAAGGCAGTGGTATGTTGGTTTTTGCTTTCATTGGCAATAATGCCGCTTTATTATTTACAGATCGGCCCTGATGTTTTAAAACATTTTGTTGCCGTACTTGCATTTTCGTCCATCTGGCTTGCGGGTTATTATATTTATGAATACCGCAATTATTTTTACGCTGATAAATATACCGCCCTATTCAGCGTTGGCGCTTTGCCGCTCATATCGAGGATGCATATTTCTTCGATGTATTATGATCCCGCCAAGTATTTGCTTTTTGCCATATTTGCTATTCCTTTTTTCAGGTATTGCCTGCAGGCTCCAAATAGCGGTAAAAAAATAAAGCTTTATTACCTTGCCATTCCCTACCTGTTTATTGTCTATACTGTATTTAGCCAGCCTTATTTGAGTTTCATAAGTTTTGCGGCTTACAGCTTGCTGCCAATTTTATTAATGGCTATTTGTTTTATGCTGGACTCACCGGGGCTAAAAAACCAAATTACACAGTCAATTGAAGGTACCGGCAAGATTTTGGGTAAATATTCCTATTCCATATACATTATTCATTACCCGGTTTTGTTTCTTTTTTCAGCTGTTTTTCATAACGCGGCTTTGGTATTGTTACTGAGCTTGTTCTACATCGCGTTGTTTGCTTTTGTACTCGAAAATTATTTGCAGCCTGCTGTTGTCAATTTCTTCAGCAAACAAAAGCGCGCTCAATTGTTCCCGGCTACAACCGAGTTAAAAACCTGGCGCAGGTTTGACGGGGACACGATTCTGATAAAAAAGATCGTTTTGCCGACAATAGCTGCGGTTTCCTGGCTTCTTTTTAATAAATATTAGTTCCTCCCGGCGTTCACGTTAGCGTTCACTTCACAACAGCACACACATTTTTAAATGCGTGAACGCCTGAAAATCAGTTAGTTGATTTTTACAAATACTCAAAAAATGCAAAAAAAAACATTTCGCGAAAACTCCCTTTGCGGCGATAAAAATGAATATCCTTTCGCCTTTTGACAATTACAACTAATCACTAAGCTCTTCCCGATAGCTATTGGGACACTAATCTTTACCCAACAAGCGTTCACTTCGCAACAGCACAAGCATATTTTAATTCATGAACACTTGAAAATCAGCTAGTTGATTTTTGAAACTACTCAAAAAATACAAAAATGAACATTTCGCGGAAACACCCAATTCCTGTCGCCGCGGGTACTAAGCAAGAAAGCCAGCAGGGACGCGAAAAAAAAATATCAAATGCAACAACATTGCGTTCACTTCACAGCAACACGGGCGATTTTTCTCTCGTGAACGCCTGACAATCAATTGGTTGATTTTTGCAAATACTCAAAAAGTGCAAAAATGAATACTTCGTGGCAACACCCCAATTCCTGCTCTAACAGGTATTAAGTAAGAAAGCAATTGCTCAAGGGGGGGGTGAAAACCCGGGGTAAACCATATAACCCGGGGCGAGCTAACGGCAACACTAACCTCCGTGCTTAATACGCCTGCAAATATGCTGTGGACGGCGCACTATTATGATGACTGGGGCCGCAGCCTTAAAAGCTATGCGCAGCATTATTTGGGCGGAACGCTAAGCAATAATAACTACGATGCCATCAGCACTACCTACAACTTTACCAATGCACCAACTACTGTAACCCGGCAACATTTCAATACAGGAAGCACCACTACCCCATTGGTAACCATAGCCAACAGGTATATCTACGACCAGGTGGGCCGCAAGCAGAAAACCTGGGAACAAATTACTAATGGAACCACCGCCACAACAAGAACACTGATCTCGAACCTGGTTTATAACGAAATTGGCCAGGTAGCAACCAAAAAACTGCACAGTACCGACAGCGTTGCCTTTTTGCAAAACATTGCCTATACCTATAACGAGCGGGGATGGCTGTACACCAGCACAGCGCCGCTATTCCAGATGCTGCTGTATTACAATACGGCGGTTGGCAGTAAAATGTATAACGGCAATATAGTAGCGCAGTTTTGGGGCCAGGGCGGCAGCTATACCAACCACTTTAATTACGCGTACGATAAGCTGAACCGCCTGCGGGGCGGGGCCTCGGCTGATGGTTATGGCGACGAAGGCATTGTGTACGACCTGATGGGCAACATGATACATTTGTACCGTTTCAAGGCAACCGTTGAAGTAGACCAGCTAACCTACTCGTATTTGCTTAGCGGCAACCCCACCAACCAGGTGCAAAGCATTGTTGACGCCGGCAATAATGACGGGCTGGTAAGCGGTACCACTACTTATACCTATGATGGCAACGGCAATACGCTAAGCAATACCAACACTGTAAACACTGGGCAAAACAAAAGTTATACCTATAACCTTTTAAACCTGCCATTGGTAGCTACCGTACCAACGGGGACAGCTACCTACACCTATGATGCTACCGGCAACAAGTTAAGGAAAGTGGATGTGTTAGGTGGTACCACAACTACAACCGATTACATTAACGGTATAGAATATGATAATAGCTCAAGTACCATAGGCTTTATACAAACAGAAGAAGGCAAAGCAGTGCCACTAACCGGAGGCGGATATGATTATGTGTACTATTTAGGCGACAACCTGGGCAATACCCGTGTGACCTTTGGAACCCACACGGGCTCAACCGTAACCTACCAGGTGGATGATTACTACCCCTTTGGCTTGGAAATAAACCGTACGCCGTATGTTCCAAAAAATGAATATCTTTACAATAGAAAGGAGTTGCAGGAGGAGACGGGGCTCTATGACTTTGGAGCGCGTGGGTACGACCCGTTGATTGCCAGATGGTTACAGATTGACCCGATGGCTGAATATAGCAGGAGGTGGAGTCCTTATAACTATGTGATGGATAATCCGATTAGGTTTATTGACCCGGATGGGATGGACACAGAAGGCGCAAGTGCTATGGCATCATACGTGAATGGTACATACGCTAATAACGTTACCGGCTATACTAATGCTTATACAGCTAATGATAATGATACACATCCAAAACCCAACGTTAGTGTTAATGTTCAAGCAACACAAGGTGTAGACAACGATATAAGTGTAACGCAGACAACAACAACAACAACAATTACCCCAACAGCGACTGGAAGTATAATTATACGAACAGTTCAAACAATTACAGATATTGTTTCTGTTAGTGAACATGTTGATATTAAACCGGGGGATGCTATTACTACAACGAGTATCACAACAATTGATAATGGCAATACTACTGTTGTAAATGGATCCACAACTACTCAAAAGAGATCGACCGCAGATGTATCAGTGTTAACGAGTATTGACAAACATTTGAATAACTTCAAGATTGCAAACCATGTTCAGTTGATTCAAGATAATCATGAAAAAGGAGTGAAATTAATGGATATCGTTGGCGGGGTTGCAGCTCTCCCATTTGCTTTAGCGATAGCAACTCCCGCAGCAATAGCCAAAGGTTTATGGTCAAATCTTTTTGATGCAGTTGGAGCACCTCTATCAAAACCAGCACTTAGTAGTTTTGAGGTAAACAAAGGCATGAATATGTTAAATACCCGTACTTTAAATTTATATAATTCCCGAAATGGATATATATTTTATGATGCTTTCCAAATCCGAAAAAAATTCATAAATCCATAAAAATCATTTTACTCAATATGAAAGCCAGAGTCTTTGGTATTATTTATTTAGCTATTATCGTTATAGGGTTAATAACTGTAGGTATTCTTTATCTGAAAACTTCAATTTGTCAAAGTGAGTTCGGGCCGGAATTAAATTCAAAGCGCCGAAGTCTTCAAATACCTATTATCCCTCCTCATTGGCATATTAAACAAAAGGATGAGCACTTCGCTTGGTGGATAGGGAAAGAAATAGTTGTAGGTCATGAAAGTAAAAGATTGATCTATTCAGATTGCGAGTTAGATCAGGAAATTGATGATTATTTTCTCAAAGCAAAGGATAGCCATGGAAGATGGATACAAAGCAGATATAAATATTCGAATTCACATCGTCTTAAAGATTCGATAGTTTACACTTACCAAATAGGCGATTTTTATTATCATTCAATTACAAAACAACAAGCTGACAGCATATTTAAAGCAGAAAAAATAAACAAGGATTAAGGTACCTCAACCTCGCGCGAATGCCGGGCAAAGGCCAAAGCGCTGAGTTCTCGTGCGTTGCCCTGCGTCTCACGTGTTTGTTTGTACCTTGCTGGCTGATTGCCAATATAATGTAATGCAGGCGGA
Organism: uncultured Mucilaginibacter sp.; assembly: GCA_903864275.1. GTDB lineage: Bacteria > Bacteroidota > Bacteroidia > Sphingobacteriales > Sphingobacteriaceae > Mucilaginibacter. The sequence continues at coordinate 124,336 of CAIPFE010000037.1, read as the reverse complement.
GCTCAAATTTCTTTTTGAACCTGCGCTTCGCATTAGGGATTGAAGTGAAAAGCCCGCAGCCGCAGGGGCATAGCGTTGGGCCGGCGAGGACTTGTAACGGAAAGCCCGGCCCCCCCTTTCTACCAAGGGGGGAATGCCCTGAAAATTAGTTAGAAGTTTTTGACAAGCTGTTTGTTTTGCCCAAAAAAAGAACGCGACAGAATTCGACTTAAGACTAACGACTCCCGAGAGCTATCGGAATTCCTTTCGCCTTTTCCAACTAATCTCTAACCTCTAATCTCTATACCCATCCTTCTGCCTGAAAAAGAAAAACGTCTGGCTCACATAACTAAAAATCACAATGATGGCGGTGGTGACAATTTTAGCCGGTGTTGGGTACCAGCCTAAATGGTCGACGAACAATTTCAGGAAAAAATAGTTAAGGATGATGCAGATTAAAACTACAAAAATATACCTGAACAATTGAATATGACCTTTTAAACCGGCCTGCGGGAACACTACGTAACGGTTTAAGTAAAAGCCTGTTGGCAAGGTGATACTCATATCCAAAAACAGCGCGGCAATGTGCGGGCTTAACGTGACAAACCCCAGGGACAGCATGTGCTTTTTAAAAATGAAATTATAGCCGAATGAAAAAAGCGAAATATCCAAAAAAGTATTTGCACCTCCGCAGGCAGCATACCTGAATGTTTGCAGCGAGAACCATTTTTTGAAAAGCGGGTAAAAAAAATCTATCCATCGCAGGATAGTTCGCCTGATAGTTTCATTAATATTTATCATAAGGGGTATTCCGGCATTATCGGCGAATAATTTTGGATGAAGATAGAGAAATTAAGTTCGTTTGTACTGTTGCGAAATTTTGACAGACCATTAGGAAAAATGATCAAAACTAAATCAACTTCCCGATAGCTATCGGGATCTAACTTAGTCACTATTTAACTAATAGATAGCAAATAATAAAAAATAGTTACTTTTGCCTATCTGCATGAACGATCACGACAACAACTACACTGACAATAGCTTTAACCTGTACCAGGCTTACAGTTATACTTTATTATTACAGCTTGCTGCCGGCTCATTTGGCTATGCGGTTGTTCATCAAAACCAGGTATTGGTATCGGCCCAAAACTGCGATCTTAATGAACTGGCGCACCCCATACAATTGAGCGAACTGCTAACCGCTACCTATAAAAAAGTGATCATAGGCTTACCGGCCACAGCTTTAACCCTTGTACCCAAAGTTTTGTTCAGTGCCGACCGTGCCTGCGAATTTGCCCGTTTCCTGGATGTAAAAGAAACTGAAAAAGTGTTTGTCCAAACGCTTGATGATCAAAATATGATCATTTATAAATCAGACGGGGAACTAATAGAGGCGATTGAAAGATTTGGCCTTCAAAACACAGTTTACACGGCGCAGGGCTGGATAAAAGCAATACAAAAAAGCAACCCGCCCGAAACTTGTTTATACCTGGAAGTAGGTAAAAATATGGTCCAGTTTTTATATTTTTCGTCGGGCAGCCTGCGTTTTTACAATACGTTTGAATTTAAGGGCGAGGATGAGCTGGCTTATTTTACCTCGTTTGTCGCCGATGAGCTTAAATTAAAACCCATGCAGACAACCCTTGTTTTAAGCGGTGATATTGCTATCGGCGATAAAAACATGAGGCGGCTTGCAGATTTTTACCCGAGAATTGAATTAAATTGGCTGAGGGTATTGGACCTGCCCGGTCAGCTGCCTGCACATAAGTTATTGGCGCTTGCCGCTTTATCGTTATGCGGATCATCGGAGGCAGTTTAAGAGGGTTAAGGCTCAATCCGCCAAAGAACCTGCCCGTACGTCCCACCACCGACCTGGCGAAGGAAGCATTATTTAATATCCTGCAAAATCAAATCGCATTTGACGACATTAAAGTGCTCGACCTTTTTAGCGGAACAGGCAATATCTCACTGGAATTTGCCTCGCGCGGCGCAGCACAGGTAGTGTCGATAGACCGGAGCATACAGTGTGTACATTACCTAAAGGATATGGCCCGACAACATGGGTTAAGCAGTATAAAGGTTTATAAAGATGATGTTTTCAAATACCTGCAGCACGAGACCGACCAATTCGACCTTGTATTTGCCGATCCGCCGTACGACCTTAACCGGATCCCCGACCTGCCAAAGATCATTTTCGAAAAAAAAATGCCGTTACCCGGCGGATTATTGATAGTTGAGCATCAGTCGATGCAAAATTTAAGCAATCACCCGGCATTTGTGGAGCAGCGGAAATATGGGCATTCGTCGTTTTCGTTTTTTAAAGCAGCTGATTAGTTCACATTCAAAATCACCATTCCCTTATCTTCAAATCCCTCGAGCTTTCCCCCATCTGCATCAGTAATAATCGCATCTATAAGGTCCAGGTCAGCAAATCTTAAATAGGATTCTTTGCCGATCTTGCTGGCGTCGCATAATAGGTAGGTATAGTCGCTGTTATTGGCGAACGTTGTTGTAATTGCGGCTTCATTTTCGGTATTGGCAAAAAGGCCGTTTACAGAAATCCCATCGACACCCAAAAAAGCTTTTGATGCGCGATATTTTGAAATATGCTCACCGGCCATGCTGCCGTGTACGGCCTGCCTTTCTGAATCAAACTCCCCTCCTATTATATTTAATGACACCGCGCAGTTCTGCAATTCATAAATAACCGGCAGGGAATTGGTGATCACTTTTATCTTTTTATTTTTTATAAACTGACATAGGCGAAAAACAGTGCTCCCGCAATCCATAAAAATAATATCACCATCACATATCTGGCCGGCAGCTACCCGGCAGATATTATCTTTTGCCTCCGGGTTTTTCGCGGCTTTATTTATAAAGTCATGCGGTTTTTCAAAGGGGTTAACTTTCATAGCCCCGCCGTGCGTACGGTAAAGCAAGCCGTCGCTCGCCAGCTGGTTTAAATCCCGGCGGGCAGTGATTTCAGAAATGGCAAGCCCGGCAGCCAATTGTTTTATATCAACTTCGCCATGCGCATTTAATTGTTCAAGTATTTTTTGCTTTCTTTTTTGAAAGTTCATCGAAATAGTTTTAATTTGGTCAAAAATAGTCAATATCAATCAAAAACAATCATTTTCATGAACAAAATTAAAATAGTGGGAACGGAAATTCTCTCAGATAACTGGTACACACTAAAAAAAGTAACCTACGAAGCTATCCAGAAGGATGGCACCATGCTCCTACAGCACCGGGAAGCTTACGACCGGGGAAACGGAGCCACCATACTATTGTACAATAAACAACGTGGGTCGGTTATATTAACCCAACAGTTCAGGATACCCACTTATATCAACGGCAATGAGACGGGGATGCTTATTGAATGCTGCGCCGGTTTGCTGGATAAAGACAACCCGGAAGATTGTATCAGGCGGGAAACAGAGGAAGAAACAGGCTATAAGATCACAGATGTAAAAAAAGTCTTCGAGGCTTACATGTCGCCGGGATCGGTTACCGAAATTTTATACTTTTTTGTGGCTGAATATAATAAAGATATGAAAGTAAGCGAAGGCGGCGGCGCGCATGATGAGCATGAAAATATCGAAGTGCTGGAACTCCCGTTTGCAAAAGCCATGGACATGATCAAAACCGGTGAAATAAAGGATGCAAAAACCATCATGCTTTTGCAGTATGCTGAAATTAATGGGCTTATGTTATGAAATGAACCTTCGTAGAGACACAATACCGGCGGCGTTCTATCCTATATCAACAAAATTACATAGTAAATAAGAGTTTATGCTTTAATTATATATTTTTGTTTTCTTATATCCACCCCGATTGATCCATGGCTAATACCCCTGAGCGTGCAGCTAAAGATAACAACAGGTATATCCTTGCCTTCAGTTTAATGTTAATTGCTGCTTTTATTCAATGTTACCGCACTGTTCACGACCTGCATTGGGCATCCGAGCCCGATTTTGACCGCGATATCGCTTATATCCGAAGCCTGCTCGATGGGAATTACGGTAAAGACCCCAATATGGCAGGCCAATATATGTGGTATAACCCGATGATCTTTTGGTTTGAAACGATGGTTGTAAAAATAACCGGTTTGCCCATCAATATCGCGGTCGCCAGGGCCGGGGCATTTTTAAACCTTATTAACCCCATCGTATTTTTTATTGTAATGGTGCGGCTGTTTGATGTTAAGGTGGCATTGGCATCTGTGTTGTCTTTCCTATTCCTGGTCTCCGGTGATCTGCCATGCTGGGGCGCGGCCACTTATTCTCCCTGGCTTATTTCAGATACCTTTGTCCAGTTTTTGTTTTATATCAACATCCTTTTATGTTATAAAGCATTCTCCACGCAGCGGATGCGCTGGTTCATCCTGCTGGGCGCCGGGCTTGGCATTAGTTTCCTTGGCCATTCGGCGCCAACCATCGTGGTCATTTTGATACTGATAGTAATGCAAGGGCAGAAGGTGATCAGGGCTGTCATGAATAAACAATACCCCGCTATAGCGATTTATTTTTTACAGGGGTTTATCACCCTTGTTCCGTTTATTATCTGCGCGTTCCCGTTCCTGTATTATGTTTATGGTAAATATCATTTTCATTTTATCAACCGGGTCATCCTGCAATGTGCGCCCGGCATTTTTGCCCGCAAGGAAACTTTTAACCTGCTTAAATTAAATGTTACTTTTTCGCTGCTCATTTCGGTGATCGGGATAGTATGGTTCTACAAGAAATTTGAAAACCCCGTGCTAAAGAAAATAATCTGGAGTTGGTTTTTTATTACTTTGGTGATGTATGCGTACGAATCCATAGTGCCTACCGCCGATAAGATGTTCCATATCAGCCTGCCCGATACCATACCGGCATTTCATTATTTCTTTTATTTAAAGGCCCTGCAAGCCATTTTCTTTGGGTTTGGATTTTTATACCTTTTTAACCTGTTTTTCCATTGGCTTGAGGGTCGCGCAAAAGGTGTTTTTACACCCCGTTTTTCGGGCACGCTTTTAATGTTTTGCATTTTGCTGTACGCCACCATTTACTTCCCGATCTATAAGAACAGGGATGATTTTTCCGTGTTAAGGAGGCAGTCCATCGAAAAAGAAAATGAGGCCGATAAAATCGACGTTTACAATTTCGTTTCCAAACATGTGCCGCTCAATAATGTACTGCTATGCGCCCATGGGTTATCGCTTTTTCCGGTGATGACTACTGCCATAAAAATGGTCTCTATTGAAACTTACTTCTCAAACCCATATGTCAGTTACGACCAGCGCGAACATGACAGGGTAGAAATGATGCAGTATTTAACGACAGGGGAGCCTACGTCCGCTCAAAACTTATTCCCCGAATACAAGGTGAACGATGTCCTGCTATCAAACCAGGATTTTGCAAAATACAAACAGCCCCCGTTTGCAAGCAGCAAAGTAATTTTCAGGGATAGCTCCTTTACTATTTTATCGTTTGCGGAGAAGATGAATTAAGGAGAGCAGCAACGCCAACTCGTGTGAACCAGGGGTAAACGGACAAACGCCCATTGTTACATTCAACCCGTCGATGTGCGCGTTCAAGCCTATGCCTGCATGCATCCAATCTTTAAATTCAGGGCAGGCTTGCCTTCGCATGATACCCAAGACGCACTCTGAACGGCAAGAAATAATTGAAAATAAACATATATTAATAATAATTCCTACTTTTATAATATGAAAAATCATAAGGCATTATTATTTAATATATTCATTGTTGCATTGTTATCAATCGCGATCCTCAGTTCCTGCAAAAAGGATGTGCCCGCAACAACGCGTGCCGGCAAACCAACTATTTTACTTTCAAAAATTATCAATAACTCTGTTGGCAGTGTTGAATTCGGGAAGATTATTGACACATTTACTTACAGTGGAAAACTGCTGACCAAAGTAGTTAGGTATAATTATTCCCATCTGGATTCATCCCCATCTTCCCCGATTGATTCAGTAATCACTACCGCTGCATTTAGCTACACTAATACAGGGGTGTTGACGGGCATACAAATCGAAGAAAATACAGGCAACGGTTTTAATATTATTACTACACAAACTGTCATTACTGATAGTGCCGGTAATATAATTATTCTTATTACCACACAATCTAATTCAAGCGACTTTGTAGATAGTATCAGCGACACTATTGACTATCAAAATAATTTAGTTTCAAATTGGCGCTATAGTGGTTTAACCCGGCTGGGTTTCGTATCCAGCAAAACCAGTTTTACGTACGACAGCAATGCTAATAATATTTCAAAAACAACTGATGAACTTCCACAGCCCGATATGTTAGTAAATAGCACTTTTGATAGTTATCATAACATAGCTCAAGCCGTCCCGTATTGGATTTATTTTAATATTTCCGGCTACGAACCACTCCTCTTTTTATCGCCCGGCTTAAATAACCCTGTTGATGCTAGCAAAAATGGAACCGCTTTGACTTTCAATTACGAGTACAATACCTATGGCTATCCATCAAAAATAAGCTGGAACGATACTACCCCTTTGTCTTATAAATTTGAATATATTTCGGTTTATTAACCCCTTACCTATCCCCGCCGGTCCCAAGCCACGCTTACATCAACCGCTGCGCAAGCGTCGGGTTTAAAATATGATGTATTTAAGCAAGTTTTTAAACCTTCCAAATAATCTCAACAAAAATTAGATAAATTGTAATGAAAAAAGCATTTTATTAAATAAAAACCAATAAAATTTGGAAATGCGGTAATTATTTATAATTTTTGAGAAAGAATTCAGGATTAAAATAAACATTTTACCTGTTTACGCTTAAAAAACTATTGTTATGAACCCGAAATCGCTTACCGGACTTATAAATAACTTAAAAAGTTTATTAACCCAAAAGAATCAAAAGCTCGTTCCTGTTAAGGTCTATGCGAGGAACAGGGGACCGCAGAAATTTGGCAAATCTTAAGCTTTATTGAGTCGTTCTGCTTTATCCAACAACCTGCGTTCACTTGAAGCGGTTGGCAATGTTATCCCATATTTCATTTGAAATAATTTCGGGTTCCCGGTTTCCGTCAACTATTAACACCTTTTCTTCTTTTTTCAAGAGCTCCATAATCTCAAAGTATTTATTTCTTACATTTTGTAAGTTTTCCAATGTTTCGTAAAGTTCTATGGAGTCTCTGCCTTTATTGAGGCGGTCAATGCTTAATTCAGGGGAAATATCAATGTAAATGTTCAGATCAGGCCTCTGCAGGTTTGCGCTAAGTGAATTTGCTTGAATAACCCAATGCTGGTCAACGTGCGTACTTTGATAGGCATACGAGGAAAAATAATAGCGGTCGGTAATAACGGTATAGCCTTCTTCGAGTTTTTTGAGGATACCATTTGTCTTATTTAGGAGGTGGTCTAAACGGTCGGCAACAAAAAGCCCGGCAATGGTGCGATGGTCTGCTTCCATCTTGTGGCGGAATATGTCCCTGATTATTTTGCCAATAGGGCCATCGGTAGGTTCGCAGGTGGTATAAACTTTTAAGCCGGCAACTTCAAGCTTTTGTGTTAATAATTTTACCTGGGTGCTTTTCCCGCTTCCGTCAATGCCTTCAAAGGCGATAAAAAGGTTTTTCTTCATTAAAATAAATAACACGAAATATATTTCGCTCCCAAATATACAGGTCTGCGGATATATTGCGCCTATGACATTTCAAATTGTGGAAATTTTGAAAAATCTATTTTAAAGTCGTTAAAATCGCATTCGCCGAGTCCAAATGCATTTGTATAGTTGGCAAAGTTGTGGTCGCAAAGTTTTTGATGTCAGGATCGCCGCTTTGGGTAGCATTGGTGAACAATTTCACCGCCTTTTGATGGTCGCTTAACATCAATTGCATATAGGCCTTGTTAAACTCCTTACCTGATTTTGCCGAGAGCTCGCTGATCGTTTGCTGGTGCGGTCCAAAGATCGTATCCTTAACGATTACTTTTTTATCACCGGCCAGTTTCTTTAGTTCCTCGCCGGCTTTGGTATGATCTTCAAGCATCATTTTTGCGAAATTTATGACCCTTTGATTGCTTGATTTGGTGATCACTAAGCCCGAGGCCTTTATTTCTGCAACACCGCCTTCAAGCCCGTTATTTATGAAGACTACGGAAGCGGTATCCAAACTTCCGGATGTATTGTAATTTTTGCCATGCTTGTCAGTGCATGCCTGTATTAAAAGCATAATTATTACCCCAAAATACAGGTAAGTTAAGTTCTTCATTTCTATTATTTAAGTTTATTACAGGTTTAACAACAATTGGTTACAGGTATGGTTTACAAATATCAAAATTAAGTACGAAAGTTGAAAAAAAAGTCAGAAAAGTCTGGAAGTCAGAAAGTCCGGAAGAAGCTCCAGTTAAAAGTCTTGCGACCATTCAGCAGGCGAGATTGTCCGCATTATGATTTGTTTTCGAAAACAGTCGTGAAGCTTTCGCTTTTTAGAGGGAGTTGGGTTGAATTCCAGTCTTCCGGACTTTCGGATCCCCTCACGCCAAATTCCTGCCGGCATTAACTATACCATAAACCGTGCGGATCACGAGCTTATTGTAAATTTTAATTAATTCTTCGTCCTTACAATTATTTAAACGCTGCAAAGCATCGTGCTGTATGATCACCAAAGGCAGTACAATCTTTTCGCGGATGGCAATGGAGCGGCGTTCAACCGGGTATTCGCCCATTAAAATATCCGTTCCGGTTAACTCCAGCAGCAGTGTTTTGGTGAGCTCGAATTCATCCTTAAGCAATCTCCAGAACTGGCCAAATTTTTTATCTTTTTCAAGATAGGCAGTAACCCGGAAATCTGATTTCGTCATGGACATGATACAGTTATCAACCATCGTTTTAAAGAAGCCGGACGAATTGTATAATTGCTTAATTTCATGCCAGTGCCCGCCTTCTTTCATCTTATTTAAAGCGGTACCCACGCCATAAAAACCTGGTATGCTTTGTTTCAACTGGCTCCACGAGGTTACGAAGCTAATTGCCCGCAGGTCCTCCAGTTTTAGGGAAGCATCCGAATTCCGTTTGGTTGGCCGGCTGCTGATATTTATATGAGAAAGGAGTTTTAAAGGGCTGAATTTTTCGAGATACTCAACAAACAAAGGGTGCTGGCGAAGGGCTAAAAATAGTTTATAGCTTTCATCTGCCATAGATGAGATCAGTTCTTTATGTCTCACATCGAGCAGATCGTTCCGGTTCGGCTGTAGGGCAGAAATGATCCCGGCATTTATAAGTTGCTCCATGTTGAAACGTGCGGTTTCCACCGATCCGTACTGCGAGCTTACAGTTTGCCCCTGTATAGTTAACTGGATATGTTCGTTGGCTATCTCCTCGCCCATCGAAGCATAAAAGCGGTGGGTTTTACCACCTCCACGCGCCGGAGGGCCGCCCCTGCCATCGAAAAAAGCAAGGCTGACACCATATCTCCGTGCCATGGAAGTAAGCTCTACTTTTGCCTGGTAAATAGACCAGTTAGCCATCAGGTAGCCGCCATCTTTGGTGCTGTCAGAAAAACCAAGCATTATGGATTGCAGGTTACCTCGTTTTTCAAGATGTTCTTTATAAAAAGGATGGGTGTATAGTCGTTCCATTACCAGGGCTGCGCTTTTCAGATCATTTACGGTCTCGAACAAAGGCATAAAATCAACGCTCAGGCTTTCTTTTTCCCAGCCGCTCCACAAAAACAGGTCGATCAGTTGCAAAATATCCGATGCCTGTTGGCAATTACTGATAATAAATCGCTGGCATGCCTTTTCACCATTTGTCGACTGAATTTGCTTCATCAGCCTTATGGTGTTGAGTGTATCCTTTGTCAGGCTCTCGGCATCATCGGGACAATGCAAATCAGCCTCGTTAAAAGTGATGTTTTTTAATTTATCTTCCTCTTCCAGGCCTTCGTACCCATTTGGAATACCTGTTTCTATATCAGCCTGTTGCGTAGCGTAATTAAACACTTTGCGCAATACCCGGCTATCCTGCCGGATATCAAGGGTGGCAAAATAACAGCCAAACAAACGTACTTTTTTTAACAGGTCCTCAACAATATTGACAAAAAGGCTGTCGTGATTTGTGATCAGGGTTTGTTTTATTGATAGCAGCAGGTCGAGCAATTCCGCTTGCAGGTCGTCCGGATGTGATAGCTGCTGGTTCGCGTTTTGATAGATCAGTTTTTCGAGCCTGGCCATTGCCTTTTCAACACCGCGGAAAGTGATCCGGCGCTTCAACATCCTGAAGTCCCGGTAATAACACCTGAAAACTCTTTGCCGCAGAAAACTGGCAACCGCTTTTGTGGTTTCAGTTGTTACGTTCGGGTTGCCGTCCCTGTCTCCGCCGGGCCAAAAGCCTAACTCTAATACCTGGTTGGCGCGGTCGGCATTAATGTCAAATTCCTCTTCCAGTTTCGCCTGGATACCCGATACCGCATGATAAAATATATTTTCGAGGAACCAGGCGAGGCTAATGGCTTCGTCAACAGGCGTTGGTGAAGTTTTATTAAAAAATGGTGTTTTACCCAGTTGCTGCAATAAAACGTCAATAGTAGGTATATCGTTTGTTTTCAGCGCTTCTATCAGGTCGGTCATTATACCCAATATCGTGCCGGGATAAAATTGCGTAGGGTGCGCGGTAAGTACCAGCCTTAACGAAAAGTCATTTAACTTTTGACTGATCTTATTGCGTGAATGCTCATTTAAGGACGCCTGCTGCAATAAGCTTTGCAATGTACCGCTGTCATCTGCACGACCGATCCTGTTAAAGGAGGAGTCCTCAATGGCGTCAAACAACACCACCTGCCGCTCGATATACTGAATAAAACGGAACATGCGGTTAATTTGCTCCCGGTGGTCGATATCCGGTACATATTTCTTAAAAAACGATTCAATTATAGCCGTTGGGGATACCTGTTTTGTCGCCTCTTTTTCGCAATGCGAACTAAAAAACGGCAATAAGATGCCGGTATCCTTCACCTGGTAAAAGGGCAGTGTTTGAAACAGACTGTTATACAACTCAAAACGGGTGACAACTTCGTTATTAAAAGCTGTTTCTCTTTGACTGAGTTTTAACGTTGAGGGCATATAAATTGGGTATAAAAAATTATGTTTGTTCGTAATTGGTGTTACGGCCGCCGGCACTAAACTTTCAAAATCTAAAAGTATAAAAAAATGAGTAATTAATAATACTTATCTGCTATTAATGTAATATTTATTAAAAAATGGCGTAAATATTTAATTTTTGTAAATTTTCGGCCTATTTTCGGCCTTTAAAAAACATTTATGAAAACATCGCGTCCTTCGAAGGGTTGACAAAAAAAGGAATCAATAAAATCCTATGTCCGCCAACAGGCAGATCGTAAATAAAAAAATAAAAACCAGTGACAATTCCAATGAAAATAAACACCAGGGAAATAAAAAGCTTTTTTTACAGCCAGTATTTTTCTGACGGTTTACGCATGTCATTAGGCATTTTACTGCCTTCGCTGGTATTAATGCAGTTTCATCATTTCGACCTGGGTTTAACTATGTCGCTGGGAGCGGTATGTATTTGTACGATCGACAGCCCTGGGCCCTTGTCGCATAAGCGTAACGGCATGGCCATTGGCAATGTTTTTCTTTTTTTCGTCGCTGCAATTACCGGGTTTGCACGGCTTAATGTGTTCGCTTTAGGGCTAGAGATCACGCTGCTTTCCTTTTTATTTTCCATGTTCACGGTGTATGGCAACCGGGCGGCTTCGGTGGGCACTTCTGCACTGCTGGTTATGATATTCATGATGGATAAGGAAGCCAAACCCGACCAGGTTTTGGTGTTGAGTGCAACCATTTTAGCCGGGGGTATATGGTATTTGCTGTTCAGTCTAATATTTTTTGGCATAAGGCCTTACCGTGCTGCCCAGCAGACATTGGGTGAAAACATCAGTGATATCGCCACTTTCCTGAGGATAAAAGCCGCCTTTTATGAGCCTGAAACGGACATCGAAGAAAATTACCGCAAGCTGGTATCGCAGCAAATAAAAGTGAGCCAGCACCAGGACGCAGTAAGGGAGATACTGTTTAAAAGCAGGGTGATGGTAAAGGAATCGACCAATGCCAGCCGGATACTGGTACTTATATTTGTCGACCTGGTTGATATGTTTGAGCAGATAATGGCTACACATTATGATTACAGCCATATCAGGGAGAAATTTAAGGCAACCGGGGTATTGGACCAGATCGCTTCTACCCTTGAAGATATGGCCGATGAAGTGGACAACATCGCTTACCTCGTTTTATCAAACACCCGGAACAAACGTAAGGTTGATTTTATCACGGAACTTGAACAACTAAAATCAAGGATCGACCAGATAGGGTTAAACGACCAGGCCACCAGCAATATAGCCCTCAAAAAGATACTGATAAACCTGCGTGACCTGAACGACCGGATAAAAAGCATCTACAGCTATTATAATTCCCGGTCGTCGGAGGCCTTGTCCGACCGCAACATTGGTGATGATGAATATTCAAAATTCGTAACGCATCAGGATTACGCCCCGCATATATTTTTTGATAATTTTTCGTTCGGATCAGCGGCTTTTAAGCATGCCCTCAGGGTATCGCTGGTTTGTTTGATCGGTTTTATCATCGCCAGGAACTTTGCTATAGGTCACCACAGCTATTGGGTGCTGCTTACCATCATTGTGATATTAAAGCCAGGTTTCAGCCTTTCCAAACAGCGTAATTACCAGCGGCTTATCGGCACCATCAGCGGCGGCGTTATCGGTATAACCATCCTGCTTTTTATCCCGAATAAAGACCTGCAATTTGTGTTTTTGATCGTATTTATGATGGGGACTTACAGTTTCCTTAGATTAAATTACGTGGTAAGCGTTATTTTTATGACGACTTATGTGCTTATCCTTTTTAAATTTTTAGGCGTTGGCTTTGTTGTTGAGGAACGTATTGTGGATACTATTATCGGCTCAACCATTGCTTTTATTGCCAGCTATTTGATATTCCCAAGCTGGGAATTTGAACAGATACAGTATAGCCTTGCCGAAGTGATCCATGCCAATGTTAATTACCTGGTAAAAATTGCCGAAAGTATTTGCGGCAAAGAAGTAGGCACTATTGAATATAAGCTTGCGCGAAAGGATGTATTCGTAAAATCGGCCAACCTGTCCGCAGCCTTTGAGCGCATGACCTCCGAGCCAAAAAGCAAACAGCGCAAAATAAAAGAGGTGCACAAATTTGTGGTGCTGAACCATATTTTATCATCGTACATCGCCACCATTGCATCATCTATTTCGCTAAAATCATTACATAAAGCCCCGGCCGAAAATATTAAACTATTAAAACGCAGCATCGCCGTGCTGAATGATTGCAATAAAAAGCTGGACGGGGAAACTGTTGAGTTTAGTACCGGGAAAGCCTTGCCAGCGGTTAGCGAAGAAATGGTTCCATTATCTGCCGATGACGTCTTGCTGAAAGAGCAGCTGGGCTTTATTAACAGGATCAGCAATGATATTGCGCGGGTGACTGAGAATATTGTCGGCGCCGGCTCAGCCCCCCTAAGCCTCTCCCGCCAGCTGGCAGGAAGACTTTTTAGATCCGTCCCCGCAAGGCCTCTCGAAAAGGGCCTTATGTTCTTTAAGTTTTTTGAATACGCATTGTTAAATTGCTTAGACTCGAAAAATGCAATTCTTACTTTATAGTAAGGCTATGCTTACCAAATAAATTAAACCCTTTATCCGTTAAATAATATAGCGTTATCCTTTTATCATCTTTTGACGGTTTACGATCGATGCAGTTATTGATATTATATTTTGCTTCAATCTTTTGATTTATTTCAGCTATAAAATCTGCACGTATTTTCCTTTGGTTATCCTGCGATTTACCGTCGATATTTAAAATGGAATTTAATTCTATTGTGTTTAAAGTACCGTTTCTGCCCTTTGAGATTAAATCACTTAAAACAGTCATTTCTAAATCAGTTAAAACAGAAGGCTTTTCTTTTAAATTTTTAAAAGGAAAAATGAGTTTCCTTTTTCTTAAAAAATACATAAGGCCCATTAGAATTACTATGCCAAAACCTAATATGTAATGTCTTCGCCTGCTGATGGACTGACCAATATAAAATGGGCCGATATATTTTGCGTCACGGAGTATATTTTGAATAGTGAAAGATTCCCGAATAAATTTGTTGTTGAATTTTAGATATTTTGTTGTTAAAGTTTTATCGTTAATATCCAATATACTATTGAATATTGATTTCCCGTCATTGTACTCAAATACTTTATTTTCTTCGGGATCAATGATCAGCAAAAAGCTATCGTTACATTGAAAAAAGTATCGTCCAGACCAAACTATTGCCTCATCTGTATTTTTAGTTTCATTTTCATCAACCAACCCCAATAGTTGCCACTTTTTACTTTTTAAATTTAATGCAAATACTCTCTTATCCCGTGTTGGCTTGCTTTGACCATATTCATTACCATACGGGTTTAACGCTGAATAAAAGACATCTGTTTTGGGGTCGTAACCACTAAAATACGAGTTAATAACTTGTGGCCCCTCATTTTTAGCCTGGAGCCATTCCCATTCCTGATGACCCCAATCATAATAGGTTAGCGTAGCATTAAATTGCCAAAAACCACTGCCTCCAAAACTATAAATAGTGTCTTTTCTGATAAATTGGCTACTGCTAAAATTATATCCCCGGAAGTAGGTTTTATCCAACCTGGTTAAGGTGAGTTTACTTTTACTGAACTGGTAAACTTGCCCTGTACCCATCACCGTAAAGTATCGTTTATCAGGGTCATCAGATAAGAATGAATTCGTTAATAAATTAGCTGGTAATTCACTAAAGTTGACATTAACCATTTTAACCAAGCCGGCATTTTCCCAATGATCTGTTTTAGTTTCCTGCCTTAATAGGTGGGAAGATGTATCTATTCGCCAATGCAAATTAGTTTTATTGTCTGTCCAACTAAATACATTTTGTTGCGCGAATGAATTGGAATAAATAAAGCAAAAAATGATGAAGAATAATGCCCTGACAAAGCAATTCATTTTTTATTAATAAAAGTAATATCTAAAAATAAGCTTTGGAATTCCATTAATGAAAAAGAAACCGGAAAATATGTGAATTCACTCAAATCACACGATATAATTAGAAATCATAAACGCACTTTATACATTTTTACAAGAACAATTAATAAGGCTTTTTAGTGAATTATCGAAGAAATTAATAAGATGAGAATCAAAATTACCTTTTTTGCTTTTTTGCCATTTCTATTGTTAGCTTGTAATAACAAAAAGAACATTAATGATCAGTTTTCATCATTACGTAGCAACAACAATATTTTATTGACATTAGATGAATGCCATTCAAAATTTAGACTTTATAATGATTCTGTTTTTTCCCGTGAATCTCTATTGCCGTATACTGGCTCAATAGAAATTTTAGGGACTGTGAGATACACCGATGAAAATGGAGTATTTATGGAAAAGCAATCTACAATTGCTTTATTTAGTATAAAAAATGGAGCCTTTAACGGTAAGCAAATTTATACCGTAGTCTATGAGGAAGGAATATCATCAGGAAGTTTATCAAGTAACAATGTTTTTATAAAGTCTGAAATCCCTAAGAATTGGGATATGATTAAGGGCGTAGATTATAAAGAAGCAAATAAGAACGAACCACATAATTATATGATCACCAAATTTGGATATCCCTTTTACTATCAAATTAATAATTTAAAGAAACTTAGTCCTGTAGAAATCGAGATATATTGGCCAAATGGTAACCTACTTTTAAAGTCTAACTATGCTTTTTATAATATAAATTATTTTCTGGCTAATGAAGCTGGGTTTGATTATAAAAAGTTACTTTATCCAGAACCACAACTAACTTTTAAAATTTTCCACTATAATGGGAAAGTCGCTTACGCAGGCAAATTAAATGCTAATGGGACTATATCTTCTTCAGGTGAGTATTTTAATTTATATGGCAGTAAAACGGAATCTGATAGTTCCCATTTCCAGGCGCCATTAGGAGCTATTGGCCATGAAACAAATTTCAACATAGTTTTCAACAATGATTTAACTATTAAAGATGAAGCCTTCAAGAGCTACAGACAATATTTTATTAGTGACAATCCTCACTTATACAAAAATAAATTTATTACGAAGGATGGCACTGTTCATTACCCTGATGCCCACGAGGCAATTATGGCTAATGGTTCAGTAATGGATACTGCTGTAAAAATGCCTGCTGTTACGATTAATAATACTATAAAAAAACACGAAAATACTAAAGATAACTCTGTTAATAACCCAAGCAATAATATTCAAAAATGTTTTTATTCAGATGGTTTAAAATATAGAACTGTAATAAATATCACCTTCCTATCTCCTATAAAGGTTAAAGGGTTTGTTGAAGATTACGATGGAGATAAAATGTCAGATAAAGTTGAATTTACGGGAACAAAAAATAGGAATAGGTTAAATGTTCAATTCA
Source organism: uncultured Mucilaginibacter sp. (assembly GCA_903864275.1). Taxonomy (GTDB): domain Bacteria; phylum Bacteroidota; class Bacteroidia; order Sphingobacteriales; family Sphingobacteriaceae; genus Mucilaginibacter. The sequence continues at coordinate 107,837 of CAIPFE010000037.1, read as the reverse complement.
ATGGTAGCAAACCGATTGTCGGTGCCAACTCAGAATGGACGGATGAGCCATGGATAATTAATAAAATTAATGGTAATGATGTCCTTAATATTAATTTTCTTGCTAAGAACTATGATACTAACAAATGGGAAAATTCTAATTATGAATTTATGCCATGCGAATAACTATTAAATTATTAAAAAAATGCCGCCATTTGAAACGATCTGGAATCGAGTAATAGGAAATCAAGGAAATCCCTTTCAAACCATAGAAAATAAAGAATTTACATATAAGGTAGTAGGAAATCGGCTTATATGTAGTAGAGTAAAATACAATATTAGAAAAAAGGATTTTGAATTAGTTTATAACATTTGGCCTGTAAACGGTCCAGGAGCAATTCCTGCAAATATAAATGGTCGTTCATACGTATGGGCTGTTTTAAATGATGAAAGAATTTTATAAACCAATAATCGCAAACAATATTTCATATTAAAACTAGAATCTAATCCAGGCACTATACATAACCAAATGTCTGGAATATATTTCTACGACGGTATTTCAGAAAACTATATTTTACGCAACTTCAAAAATTAACCTTATGCCAATTTTTCATAAATTTTTTCAAACGAATTGGAACAATGGTTTTGAAACCCACAACGCCATCCTTGATATTACTCCTTATAAGCCTGAAGTGATGATTATAGGGACTTTTAATCCTGGCACACCAAATGCTAAAGCAGATTTTTTTTATGGAAGAAACTATTTTTGGCCGGCGTTTAAAAATTTATTTATCCTCAATCATCCTAATTTATTGAATACACGCATGCCACTAAATGGCATTCCTCAGCCACACGATTTATTGAATCCAACATTGGCGGAAATTTTTTGCCTCTGCTTAAAACTTAAATTAACATTTGCTGACCTTATTTGTCAGGTTCTCCATAATGAACATCCACAGTATGAATTATTACCAAATGATCACGTCATCTTTAGTGGACAAGAATATAATTTAATTACTGATGACAATCAGGGACTTCTTCCATTAGATGGATTAGGACAAGTAAATTGGAATACTCAAAACATAATCGAGTATTTGTGTGATAATCCACAAATTAGAACAGTATACTTTACAAGACGACCCACAGGGATTTGGGCAGGTCATTGGAATGCAATTAAAAATCACAATTGCATGGCAGGCAGGCAATTGCTGAATATATATACGCCATCTGGACAAAGTTTACAAGGAACACCAAGAATGACAAAACTTTTACATCATTGGGTTCACAACAATGAACTGAACTTTGGTAAACTTGACAACAATTGGCTAATAAATAATGGGGTGAACATAGACGAATTTTAATTCAAGATATGGGCACTCGTACATAAAGTCTAAACGAACGTAAATTTATAATTCAAATATCTAAAGTCAGTATGATATACATAATCTTTACACTTTATGGAATATAACATTATCAAAGCAAACAAAGCGAATCTTGATGATATAGTAGAACTTTGGCTTAAACTTATGGCTATCCATGAGAAGTTAGACCCATTCTTTTTTTCTGAAATTAATAAAGAAGAATATTGTGATGACCTTGAAGGGCACATTGATAATCCTGAACAGATAATATTTATAGCTATATTAAACGATGTTTTGATTGGATACATTACTGCTGACATTATTTCAAGGGTTAGTTTCTTTAATAAGCACACATATTGCGTGATAGGCGATATTATGATAAGTGAAAATCACAGAAATACCGGTTTAGGTAAATTACTTATTGATGAAGTAAAAAATTGGTCAAAAAATAATAATGTTTTACGAATGGAACTAAACGTATTTGCAAAAAACATCCTGGCCGTAAATTTCTTTAAAAATATAGGTTTTCAGAATAATTTTCATACATTGTTTATTGAGCTTTAATTTATTGAGCATCAAATACTTATTTTATAAACCTTTCAACACAACAAGGCAATATTCCCTCGGAATATAATCAAAGTCATTCAAAAAATCATTTAAAGAATCTCCGGCCTCTAAGTAATCAAAAAGATTTTTGACAGGCACCCTCGTACCTTTAAAAACAGGAATCCCGCCTAATATATCTTTGTCGACAACTATAGCATCACTAACTTTCATATCAAAATTGTTAATTATTCAAATATAAAAATATTTAATGATTGTGCTGCCTTGACTGGTATGTACACAAAGAACATTCGGAGATGTTTACCTCGGTCACCGCAGCTACTATGAACTATGAACCATCAACCATGAACTACAACAACTCCGTCGCCAAATTTGCCAACTCACTCCTCTCCCCTTTCTGCAGTGTTATATGCGCATAAAGCGGATGGCCCTTTGCTTTGTCAATGAGATATGAAAGCCCGTTACTTTCAGCGTCCAAATATGGCGTATCTATCTGGTAGATGTCCCCTGTAAACACAAACTTGCTGTTTTCGCCGGCGCGGGAGATGATGGTTTTTACTTCGTGGGGGGTAAGATTTTGCGCTTCGTCGACGATGAAAAATATTTTGCTCAGCGTGCGGCCTCGAATAAAGGCGAGCGGGGCGATGGATATTTTTTCGTTGGTAACCAGTTCATCAATTTTGGCCTGCATTTTTTCATCATCGGCAAACTGGTCTTTTATAAATTTCAGGTTGTCCCATATCGGCGCCATGTAGGGGTCCACTTTTGATTTAATATCACCGGGCAAAAAGCCGATGTCCTTATTGCTTAAGGGGACGATAGGCCTGGTTACGTAGATCTGCCTGAAATTTTTACGCTGCTCCAACGCGCCGGCCAGCGCCAGCAGGGTTTTGCCCGTCCCTGCGTTGCCCTGTATAGTAACCAATTTAATATCGGGATGCAGCAGGGCATGTATCGCGAAAGCCTGTTCGATATTCCTCGGGAAAATGTTAAATATGGGCTGTTCGGTAATCTTCTCTAATTCCACTTTTTGTGAATTATAAAAACCCGGCACCGATGTTTTTTTGCTGTTTAATATATAGAAATGGTTGCTGGTATGCAGCGGCATTTCAAAATCATCAGCTGATAATTTGTCTTTTTTGTTTAATTCGCCGATCAGTTTTTCGGGCACATTGTTTAAAGTGGTTTCGCCGGTATATAGCTCGTCAAGGTTTTTTATTTTACCAGTCTCGTAATCCTCCGAATGCAGGTTTAACGATTTGGCTTTCAGCCTGAGGCAAATATCTTTTGATACCAGGATCACTTTTTTATCCGGGTGTTCCTCCTGTAAACTTAAAGCGGCATTTAAAATACGATGATCTACCTTGTCCGATCCAAAAACAGCTTCTGCGTCTGTGGCTATGGATTTGGTATCCATGATCACTTTAAAATTGCCTTTGCTTTTTCCGTTTAAGGGGCGCCAGTGGTTTACGAGGTGATTGTGCGAGAGGTCGTCCATCAGCCTGATGAAGCTGCGGGCTTCGAAATTGCGGGTATCGTTCCCGCTTTTCATATTATCAAGCTCTTCCAGTACCTGTATCGGGATGGCTACATCATGTTCCTGGAAATTTTCGAAGGCATTATGATCGTATAAGATCACAGAGGTATCCAAAACAAATATTTTTGCCCTTCCGTCCTGCTTGTTTTTGCCTTCCTTGCTCATTTGGGACTAAATTAGCTATTTTAAGGTTGGCGGAAAAATGGAATTCATAATAGATAGAAAAAAGCTGTAAAAGCGAAAACGGGAGCCTCCTCTTGCGATTCGAACTCCCGTTTCCTGACTCCCTGCGTAACCGTGGTCACTCATGAAGCACCAAGTTTTGTGTAAATCGACCGATCTGCTATCCTGTTGCCCTTGCGGACATTGATGCTTTCAGTTCATTGGTGGTATCTGCTTTTCTCCGTAAAAAATCGCAGGCCTTTCCAATACCCTATTTTAATTACCTTTCCGTTGCCGGTTCTGTTTCCGTGGCTTGCGCCCTTTTTGTTTCTGGTAACTCAGGCACTTCCGTGATCTTTAGCTCCCCCGAAGGCTCGCCCGATTCAATTCTGTAATCCTGTAAGGTTGTCAAAGTACGTCGTTCTTGATGATTCTAATGTAGGGCGTTATTGAACATTTGTCAAGCTTTTTTTTTGTTTTTTATTAACAAGTTTTTAACAATTTTATACCATACTTCTTATAGTTGATACATAGCGGTTTTGCGTATTATTCAATTGATTTTAATCATTTGTTAACACTGTAGTTATAAACAAAAGTTCTCCAAACCGGGGCTTTTCAGGAGGAGAAAAATTCTTAAAATGGACGTTTTCATATTTTTTTTGTTAAAATCATGTGAATTTTAATGTCTGTTTTGACCTTTTTTCAAAAACAAAACCACGTATTTTCACAGTTTCAGTGCCGAATTCCATCAGCAAGTTTTTAAATAATTTTAAAAACTTGTTAATGCTAAAGATTTCCGTTAATTATGTGCATCAATCGAAAACAGCCAGCCAATAAACCACATTTATGAAACGTAATTATTACATCGTAACGCTCATTATGCTTACGTTCTTCGTTATTTCCTTTCTTACAAATATCATCGGGCCCTTATCCCCCGAGTTTATAAAGGATTTTAAATTAAGCGATCTGTTGGCCGGGGTATTGCCCTTTGCTTTTTTTATTGCTTATGGCGTAATGTCCATCCCATCGAGCATGCTGGTGCAAAAATATAACGAAAAGGTGATCATGGTGGCTGCATTTGTAGTTGCATTCTTAGGCTCGCTGCTGCTGGCAATTGAGCCCAATTACCTTACGGCAATATTATCCCTTTTCCTTATCGGCTGCGGGATGGCTATGCTGCAGGTAGTGATCAACCCATTATTGCGGGTGGCAGGCGGTGCGGAGAATTATGCTTTTACATCAGTATTGGCGCAGCTCATTTTCGGCGGGGCCTCTTTCCTTAGTCCCCTCGTATATTCCTACATGGTTATAAATTTAAATAAAGGGAGCAGCACAGGTGTTTTTTCACTGTTAGGGCCGCTGGTGCCTCCTGGTATGACATGGATATCGCTTTACTGGCTATTTGCCGTCATTTGCCTTTTTATGTTTGCTATTTTGCTGCTATCAAAATTCCCGAAGGTTGAACTGGCTGTTGATGAGAAAGCCGGCGCCTGGGAAACCCATGTAATGCTTTTTAAAAAACCGGTGGTTATCTTATACTTTATAGCCTTGTTCTGCTACGTGGGTACCGAGCAAGGGGTATCCTACTGGATGTCGCAGTTCCTTTTTGAATACCATAAGTTCGATCCGCAAACAACCGGTGCAAATGCTGTGGCCTATTTTTGGGGCCTTATGACGGCAGGCGGCATTTTAGGCCTCTTTCTATTAAAATTAATAGACAGCCGGAAGCTGCTGGTCCTCTTCACTATACCTGCTATCATTGCCCTAACCTTCGGCCTTTTTGGGAGCGCACAAATTTCGTTATATGCGTTTTCTATCGTGGGTTTCTTTATGTCGGTAATGTACCCCATCATATTTTCGCTTGCTTTAAGCTCGGTTGACGAACATCATGGCTCTTTCGCAGGCATTTTGGTTACCGGGATTATCGGCGGCGCTGTGGTCCAGGTGCTGATCGGCGGTTTGGGAAATCTTTTTGGCCTGCGTGCCGGTATGATGTTTCTTTACATAACTTTCGGCTATATGCTGAGCATTGGTTTTTGGGCAAAGCCGCTGGTGACCAATAAAACTATTTTTGATACGAAAGATAAGGTTTGATAAAAGATGAAGAATATAAAAATTATTGGCATCGACCTGGGCGCCACAAATATCCGCGGCGCTGTAGTTAATGATGAAACGATATCAGAAATTGTATCAAGGCGTATCCATACCAAAGGCACTAAGGAACAGGTACTAGAGGATGTTTATTCGTTAATTGATGCACTTATAGATAAGGATATTAAAGCCATCGGCATCGGCGTACCGAGTGTGGTGGATGTAAAGCTCGGGATTGTTTACGATGTGATACATATACCATCCTGGAAGGAAGTGCATTTAAAAGAATTGCTGGAAAGCCGTTACCACATCCCGGTTTTTGTAAATAACGATGCCAATTGCTTTGCTTTGGGCGAGCATTATTTCGGCAAAGGCAAAGGCGTTGAGGATATGATTGGCCTCACCATTGGAACCGGGCTCGGCGCGGGCGTGATCATAGCTAATCACTTATATGCAGGCAAAAACTGCGGTGCAGGCGAATTTGGCATGGTTGACTACCGCGACCATAATTATGAATATTACTGCAGCGGTTCCTTTTTTCAGAATGTTTATGGGCTGAATGGCGAAGAAGTTTTTAAGAAAGCCCAAAATGCCGATAAGCACGCCTTAATACTGTACCACGAACTAGGTGTTCATTTGGGCAATGCCATAAAAATGATCATGTACACCTATGATACCGGGCTGATCATCCTCGGCGGCTCGGTGCAGCTGGCTTTTGAGTTTTTCGAAAAAGCGATGTGGGAGCGTGTTAAAACATTTGAGTTCCCCAAAAGCATTGATGGGCTGCAAATAAAGACATCGGCATTGGAGAATAGCGGGATATTGGGGGCGGCGGCGCTGTATTATGACGCTGTGTAGAGACACAATACTTTGTGTCTCCGTCATGCAAATCATTTCATGCAGCTCACCTTTGAGGAGCTGAATTTCACACAGGAGACACAATGTAGTGTGTCTCTACAAGTTACCTGCTATAATTCGGCGATTCCTTAGTTATCGTAATATCATGCGGATGGCTTTCCCGCATGCCAGCTGCGGTAATACGCACAAATTTTGCTTTTTGCAGGTCTTCGATGGTGGCAGCGCCGCAATAATGCATGCCAGCGCGCAGGCCTCCGATGTATTGGTAGATCACTTCGGCAAGGGTGCCTTTATAAGGCACACGGCCAACTATACCTTCTGGAACGAGTTTGGTAACCACATCTGTTTCATCCTGGAAATAACGATCCTTAGAGCCTTTGTCCATTGCGTCAACCGAGCCCATACCGCGGTACGATTTAAACTTACGGCCCTCGTATAAAATAGTTTCGCCCGGCGATTCTTCGACCCCGGCAAATAGGGAACCTGCCATAATAGAGCTTGCACCGGCGCCCAAAGCCTTAACAATATCGCCTGTTTGTTTAATGCCGCCATCTGCAATAACGGGGATACCCCTGCTTTCAAGTGCTTTGGCACATTCATAAACTGCAAACAACTGCGGGACGCCAACCCCCGCCACTATACGTGTGGTACAAATTGACCCGGGGCCAATCCCAACCTTTACAGCATCAGCGCCGGCATCGGCAAGGGCAATAGCGCCCTCGGCGGTGGCTACGTTACCGGCTATAACCTGCACATCAGGGTACATGTGTTTTACTAGTTTCACCATTTGTATTACACCTTTCGAATGACCATGGGCGGTATCAACGGTTATTACATCGACACCTGCTGCTACCAGGGCTTTAACCCTTTCAACGTTTTCGGGTGCTACGCCGACCGCCGCGCCAACGCGCAGCCTGCCAAATTCGTCCTTACAGGCGCTGGGGAAGTTCTTGAATTTTTGAATATCCTTAAAGGTGATCAGCCCGCGTAAAATGCCATCTTTATCCACCACGGGCAATTTTTCAATTTTATGGTTTTGCAATATTTCCTCGGCCTGTAAAAGTGTGGTCCCTTCCGGGGCGGTTACCAGGTTTGTGCTGGTCATTACGGCCAGTACTGGACGGTCCATTTCTTTTTGAAAGCGAAGGTCGCGGTTGGTGAGGATGCCTTTTAGCTTGCCATGGCCGTTTATGATCGGGATCCCCCCTATCCTGGCTTCGCGCATTATTTTAACGGCATCGGCAACGGTGGATGATTCGTGCAGGGTTATCGGGTCCTGGATCATGCCGCTTTCGGAGCGTTTTACTTTACGCACTTCATCGGCCTGTTCCTGCACGGTCATGTTTTTATGCAGGATACCGATGCCGCCGGCTTGTGCTATGGCAATAGCAAGGGCCGATTCGGTCACCGTATCCATAGCAGCAGAAAGAATAGGAATATTTAACCTGATCTTTTTTGTGAGCCATGTGCTGGTGTCAACATCGCGCGGTAAAACTTCGGAGTAAGCTGGGAGGAGTAAAACGTCGTCGTAAGTAAGGCCTTCGGCAACAAATTTGGAGGGATCTAATTCCATGGCAAATAATTGTTATTTGCCGGACAAAGGTAATATTTAATTTCGGATTTTGGAATTCCGATTTCGGAATTGTGGATGGAATTTAAAATATGTCAATTCAATGATTTGGAAAATACATTTATATGCTCCACTTCTTCAAACGTAATTGTAAAGTTCGTGTTAGTGGTATTGAAAAGGCTGGCCGAGACAAAACATTGACCAGAACTTAACTCGCCGCAATCGCACCTGTCTTTTGTGACAGACTACACACCCTAAAAGTTTTACCCATCTAAAGGTAAGTTTCCAGGTGTTTTAGTGTGCGGGGGCAGCCTTAGCAGTTTTGTCAGCAGCGGCTGAAAACTCTTTATGGCTTATCATCGAAATACCTATTTTGATGATAAAAAATATCGGAACGATTTGTGCAACTATTCCGACCAACGCAAGTGTACTCATGGTAATGTAAATTTTAAAGCATATTAACCGTATAGACAAAAACCGTACTATACATACTCATTAGAGTGTAAAACGGCCTGCTGGTTTAACAGTTCAAATAATTCAATTTTTCATAGCTATTTCTTCGTAATAAACACTTAAAAAGTGTACGGATAATTGTACTACAGGGATAAAATATCCTACAATTCTAAGTGAATAAAACCGTGCCAATTTTTAATCTTTGTTTTATAAAATTACCCATTAATTCAATTGACTGTATAAAGGTAATAATTTATTTTATAATTAATAGTTAATTTCAAAAATATTAATTAATTATTTTTTTAGTATTTTTTTGTGGCGGCTATGCGCCAAACACTTGCCATCCAGGGATTTCACACAGCTAAACAAAGATATTTGCACATTAACTTTCGCCAGAAATAAAACCTGGTCAACCCATTCACATCAACTAAACATTACTCACTATCTTTGCCTGATGAACACACCTGTTTACAGCACTTTCGAAACTGAATTCCGCGTCCGGCCCGATGATATTGATATGTTCCACCACGTACATAACAGCAAGTATTTTGACTACGTACTGGCTGCCCGTTACGACCAGATGGAACGCTGCTATGGTATGGCCATGGAAAAGTTTTTGGAGCGCGGTTTTGGCTGGGTTGTACGAACCGCCCATGTAGATTATAAACGCGCCCTTACCATGAGCGATTATTTCATCGTAAAAACCGGCATTGAATCCATTGACGAAAAAGGCTGCCGTGTAAAATTCAGTATCCGCAATAAAGCCACCGGCAAATTATGCTGCGATGGCTGGTTTGATTATGTGATGATCGATATTGAAACCGGCCGTAGTGCGAAGGTACCGGAGGATGTTATTGAACAATATATGATTTGATTTGCACGTCAAATCCTGCTCGGTGCCAAACCATAAAGCTTTTTAAACGCAAATGAAAAGTGCGACAAATCTTCAAAGCCTACATCCATATAAACATCCGACGGTGCTTTTCCTTTTTCCTTGATCAGGTAATGTGCTTCCTGCAAACGCCTATGCTGCAGCCAGCGGCTTGGCGTAATGTGGAATAATTTCTCGAAATCACGCTTAAACGTGGCCAGGCTGCGGCCGGTTAAATAAGCAAAGCGGTTAAGTTCTACATTGAAATGGAAGTTTTTATTCATAAAAGCCTCCAGGTCTATTTTACCCGGTTCGCTGAAATCAAACAGCACATCCTTTAGTTCAGGATTTATTTTTAATAACAACAGTATTGCTTCTTTTTGTTTGTTGGCGATCAACTCTTCGTTACCAGCCTGTTCCATTTGCAAATAGGGTGTCAGCGAATCCATATAACTTTTGTAAAGTGCATCTGGCTTTAGCAGCAGAATGGAATTGCCATTAGTGTGTTTTTCCGTCTTGAAGCCAAATTCCATGCTAAAATTGCGCAGCGTTTCCTGGTCAAGCGCAACTGATATAGACTTAAACGCTCCCCCCTCTGGCGGCAATTTTATAAATTTCATCAGGTGGTTCCGTTTGCTGAACCTGAAATCGCCTTCATTAAAAAAATATTCATTGTGTCCATCATTGGTGGTCATTGTTCCCGCAACCTGGTAGGTAAACCTATGTTCAGGTACAAACTGCTCCCCTTCCCGGCTGCGGGTAACGTAGCAGGAATAAGCTATCGGGGGCCTTTTATTTTTTTGTGGCAACATTGTCCAAATCTAATGCTTGTAAAAAAACTCTGCTCTATATCTTCCGCTGTAAAAATCAAATAAACCACGAAGCTGACAAAGCTTTCGCCCAGAATTATAAACGCCACACTTTGTGTCATTAGTGAATCCTTTGTGATCTTCGTGGTAGAAATTAACCCGCTAAAATGAATACATAGCGGGGGCCGGTAGCTTTATTTTTTTGCGCCAAAAAACGATCTGCCCATTTCCGTTTGGGTAAAATCTTCGGCATCATCGGCACTGGTTGAAAGGCTAACCGGCAGCCATTTTTCCATGTCTTCGTCGCGCGCGGCGTTGGCTTGTCTTATCATGCCCACGGCTTCACCTCCCAAAACCAGGTGGACAGGAGGATTTGCATCTCCGGCAAGTTTAATCATTGCTTCGGCAGCTTTATTCGGGTCGCCCATGGGTATAAATTTTCCGCCGGTAAACAATTCCTTCCGAACGCCAACTGTTGTTTCGTAGCCTTCAACCGCCGGCACATAATACGTTGAGGCAGTACCCGCCCAGTCCGTACGGAAACCGCCTGGTTCCACGCAGGTTACTTTTATGCCCAGCGGGGCCACTTCCTTCGCCAGCGCTTCGCTAAAACCACCCAGGCCAAATTTGGCTGCCTGGTATATAGTCAAACCGGCATTGCCAACCCTGCCGCCTATCGAACTGATCTGCAAAATGCGCCCCGACCGCTGTTTGCGCATATAAGGCAACACCACGCGGGTTATTTCTATAGGGGCATACAAATTTGTTTCGAGCTGGCTGCGCACCTGTTCATCGCTGTAGGCTTCTGTTGCACCGATGATACCGAAACCGGCATTGTTCACCAGCACATCTATGCGGCCGAATTTTTTAATCGTATCCTCAACTGCAGCAACGATTTGTTCCTTACTGTTTACATCCAGCTGTAAAGGATAAACCTGCCCGGGGTATTTTTCCAGTAAATAATTTAATTGTTCCGGGTTGCGTGCTGTGGCGGCAACTTTATCTCCGGAAGCGAGAACCGCTTCTGCCAGGCTGCGCCCTAATCCACGGGAGCTGCCTGTTATAAACCAAACTTTCGACATAATTTTCAATTTTAATTTTTATCAAAGTTAGGTTTGATTCGCGGCCGAAACTTTGTTAAAACGTTCAAATTGCTTTGTTGAAACGTTCACTCATTTGTTCACTGGTTCATTTGTTCACCGGTTCATTGGTCTCCTTCGTTAGGTTAATTCGCTATCCCAGCGACAGGTAGGCGCCCTGACCAATGAACTAATGAACCAGTAAACTAATGAACCTATTTCAGGCTAAACCCCAGCCAGGTATTGAATATCCCTGTGATTATAAAAGCTATGGCCGCCCACAGGATAATGGTCATATCGCCAAAGGTTGGGTTAAATAATACGAGCAGGCCGAACACAAAAACAAGGATAGCCCCTGCCATCAGCCACCAGGAGGTGAAACCATGCCGCGAAAAAGTAAATAATGATATTCCCTTAAATAAAAACCAAAGGCCCAAAATAATGCGCAGTATAGCCATACTGGCGGTAACATGTGCCATAAAGACGACGCCAAGGATGATATCGATTATACCCAGCATTAAATGCCATTCCCTGTCGCCCACAGTACGCTCCCGGCTTACACGCAGCAGCTCGGATACGCCAACAAGGAAAATAATAAGGCCAAATAAAAAGCCCAGCGCCGCGAAGCTACCGGCTGGTTCGGCAATCATATAAATACCAAGCAGGATGAATACTATGCCCCTTATTACAAACACCCACCAATGCCGGCGGCTGCGGCTGATCGTTAGTTCCATAATTCTGTTTTTTTTCAGGTAACTTATCAAAAGTAGAAAAGTTTTGGCGGATTGAAAATAAGTGAGAGTTAATGTCGGTAAACTTCGCCGGTGAAGCCCGGACTAATGACACAATGACCGCGCAGCTAAATGACAATTTACCTCTGTCACAATCCCGTTACTTCTTTCCACTTGTAAAACACTATTTATTTACTGTAATTTGGCCTTGTAACTGATCATTATTATTTATTGTCCCAACCATGAATAAATTCCTATTCACAGCAATTCCTTTTGCCCTTGCACTAACCGCGAATGCCCAGCAGGGCGGCACATTAACTACAAAAGATTACGAACATGCCGAAAGCTTTTTAAGCTACGGCACCGAGCCATTGATCGACCATGGGGTTGTACGCCCCAACTGGCTGCCCGGAGACCGCTTCTGGTTCCGCGATCTAAATTCGCGGGGCAGCGAGTTTATATTGGTTGATCGGGCAAAAAAATCAATTTCGGGGGTTTTCGACCAAGGGAAATTGGCTGCTGCGCTTTCTGCGGCCACCGGCAAACAATATGAGGGCCTAATGCTGCCGTTTGAATCATTTAGTTTTTCAGCCGATGAACAATCGGTTATTTTCAGGGCCGATGGTAAGCAATGGAAGTGCGACCTTAAAAGCTACCAGTTGGCGCCGGATACTGAAAGGGTCAGAAGTTCTGCAGGCGGGATCGAATCGGGCCGAAGGTTCAAGGGCGGCCCCAGGGCTGATGTTATGTCGCCTGACGGGAAAAAAACGGCGTTTATCCGCGACTACAACTTATGGATAAGAGATGTCGCTACCAAAAAAGAAACAAAACTCACCGCTGACGGGATAGAAAATTTTGGCTACGCCACTGATAATGCCGGGTGGAAATCAGGCCCCGGGCCTATCCTGCGCTGGTCGCCTGACTCAAAAAAGATAGCCACCTTTAAACAGGACCAGCGGAACGTAAGCGATATGTACCTGGTTAGTACAAATGTTGGCAAGCCGGTACTTAAAGCATGGAAGTATCCGCTGCCGGGTGATAAAGATATCCCGATGATCTACCGGGTGATCATTAACGTTGATGATCCTAAAATAATCACAATAAATGTTCCGGCCGATCCGCACCGGGCCAGCCTGAGCGACGACATATCAAGCAGCGGCACTTTTGATGATGTTGACTGGAGCGAAGATGGCGGCCAGCTTGCTTTTGTTTCCACATCCCGCGACCACAAAGACGAAAAATTCAGGATCGCGGATGCTAATACCGGTGCTGTCCGCGAAGTTTTCGAGGAGAAAGTATCCACCCAATTTGAATCAGGCTGGGGCAGCATCAACTGGAAATTTTTGCCCAAAACAAACGAGATCATCTGGTTTTCGGAACGTGACAACTGGGGGCACCTCTATTTATATGACGCCGCCAGCGGACAGGTGAAAAACCAAATCACAAAAGGCGACTGGATTGTAACCCAGGTGCTAAAAGTTGATGAGAAAAATCGCGAGGTATATTTTATGGCCGATGGCCGTGAGGCAGAAAATCCCTATTTCAGCCAGTTTTGCAAAATCGGGCTTGACGGGAAACACCTTACCGTGCTTACGCCTGAGGATGGGAACCATGAAGTGATCCTTTCGCCATCAAAAAACTATTTTATAGATACTTATTCAAAACCGGATGTGCCGCCGGTAACCGTCTTCCGTGACATGAGCGGAAAAATTATTACCACTGTTGAAAAAGCCGATATTTCGCGGCTGCAGGCAGCAGGATGGAAACCGGTAACACCATTCTCGGTCAAAGCGCACGACGGCACCACTGATATTTACGGGTTAATGTTCACTCCTACTAACCTCGATCCCAATAAAAAATACCCGGTCGTTGATTATATCTATCCCGGCCCGCAGGGTGGCAGCGTTGGCAGCTGGTCGTTTGCTGCTTCAAGGGGTGATAACCAGGCATTGGCCGAGCTTGGCTTTATCGTGGTTGCGATCGAAGGCACAAGCAATCCTTTACGCTCCAAAAGCTTCCATGATATGAGTTACGGTAACATGGCTGAAAATACCTTGCCAGACCAAATTGCAGGTATCCGGCAGCTTGCCCAAAAGTATACCTACATCGATACTGCCCGCGTTGGCATCTGGGGTCACTCAGGCGGCGGGTTTGCAACCGCTGATGCAATGTTCCGTTACCCGGATTTCTTTAAGGTGGGTATTTCCGAATCAGGTAACCATGATAACCGTAATTACGAGGATGACTGGGGCGAACGTTATGACGGCCTTGTTTCACAATCAAATTATGATGCACAGGCAAACGAGAACTACGCTAAGAACCTGAAAGGTAAGCTGATGCTTGCGCACGGCTTAATGGATAACAACGTACCGCCGCAAAACACACTGCTGGTAGTTGATGCACTGGAACGGGCCAATAAGGACTATGACCTGGTGGTATTCCCGAACAGCCAGCATGGCTACGGCTCTTTTTCACCCTATATGATGCGCCGCCGCTGGGACTATTTTGTTAAAAACTTAGCCGGCGGCGAACCACCAAAAGAGTACCAGCTAAAAATGAAACCCGACCCAAGGAATGGTGGAATGTAAAGCCAAAATATTACGCCTCTATTATCTCTGTGATTAATTGCGACATCTGCGTTAAAAAATAACTTCAGAGGTCGCAATTAATATGATTGTTTTTACTGTTCCGGTTCGATGTGTCCTATTTGTGAAAAACAAACCCGGCTACGCTGGAAAATTGATAGCCTTCAAAGCCTCTTCCTAACTCCCGTTTGTCCGTGGTATAAAAATGATCGCCCGTCCTGTTGTTGTAATACTCAAGCAAGGGCACAGTCCCCTCGGTCCGGAATTTGAAAATATAACATGCCGTGCCTTCTAACGTGTAATCATTGGCACCATTACCGAGTTCGCGCCGGTGTATGGTATAATAGTGGTCGCCGCTTTGCGGATTTATATACCTCAAAAACGGAACTACGCCCCTTTGCCGGTCTTCGGCATTTAAGACCATGCAGGCAGTCCCTTCCAGCGCCCAGCCATTGGCGCCGTTACCAAATTCATTAAAATTAATGGTGTAGTAATGTTTTTGAGCTTTAGCGTTGTAGTACCTGTACAAAGGCTGCTGCGAAAAAGCAAAAAACGATATAAAAACAAGCAAAGTTAAAACGACTATCTTTTTCATATGGTGAGTGGGTATTAGTGATTAGATGGTGAACAGAGCAACTATTCGACTGCTTATAAAGCCGAAAGTTTAATATACAATTTTAAGCAAAAATGGTATAGATTTCTAAAAAAGCTCCTGCATTTTATAAAGATTAAGACCCGGCTCTTAATTTTCACAAAGATGTTCCTTGACTTAAGACTTCCGACTACACAAATTTGTCTATCCCCTTAGCCAAATCCCTGTCCTTATCGGTAACTACGTCGCCGGCGTCATGCGTGTTGAGCCATATTTCTACTTTGTTATAAGTATTTGTCCAGGTTGGGTGATGATTATTTTTCTCGGCCAGTAAAGCTACCCTGGTCATAAATGAAAACGCCTCTGAAAAATCCTTGAATTCAAAGGCGCGGTGAAGTTTGTTGTTGGTTTCGTGCCACATGATGCAGTTAAATTGAGTGTAATATCAAATCATAACAAAAGTAATAGCAAATTGTAAGCAGTTGTGTAAAATGATTTTATGTAGGGCTCAAAATCCCATTACTTCTTTATCAAATTCTTATCAATAATAACCATCAATTCATCCTTATAATTTTTGCTGACGGGGATTTTATGCTTTTCAACTATTATTTCATTGCCAGCCAGGGATTGTATTTTATCTATTGCAACAATATAGGACTTCTGTACCCGCAAAAATTTCCCGGCAGGCAGTTGCTCTTCGAGCGATCTCATGCTTGTCAGCGTCATCAGTTTTGCTTTCGTGGTATAAATGAAGCAATAATTCTGAGATGCTTCTATAAATAAAATTTCAGGGTAATTTATTTTCTCGTACCCGTAATTGCATTTTATAAAGAAAAAATTATCCTGCTCATCTTTCCCGGCCGCCTGTTTGTAATCAAATACTTCTTTAGCCCTGTTAACAGATTTAAGGAAGCGCTCGGGCGTGATGGGTTTAACCAGGTAGTCGAGCACATTAAGTTCAAAGCCTTCCAGCGCAAAGTTGGGATATGCCGTGGTAATAATAACAAGCGGTCTTACCGCCAGGCTTTTTAAAAAATCGGTGCCACGCATGCCGGGCATTTGTATATCGAGGAAAATGAGGTCGGCTTTTTCTTTTGCTAATACTTTATTTGCCTCCATGGCATTGCTGCACTGGCCAACCAACTGCAAAAAACCGGCGTCATTTACCAGCCGCTCCATGCCTTCCCTTGCCAGCGGTTCATCGTCCACTATAATACACCGCATATTCATGGTATTTGTATATTTAGTAAAACCGAATACTTTTCATTTGCATTCTCGATCTCTAAAGTATGCCGGTTAGGATAGATTAGTTCCAGCCTTCTTTTTACGTTCTCAAGGCCAATCCCGCTGAATGATTTCTCCTCTTTTACCAGGTTATTCTCATCTGTTGTGTTCTCTGCAAGCAATGTAAAAACTTTATTATGATATTTTATAGCTATTGTAACCACATTCGGCTTAGCGGCAAAAGCGGACACATATTTGAATGCATTTTCAACAAAAGGAATGAGCAGCAACGGCGCAACGGCAATATTCTTTGAACTTTCATCAATGGTATAATTAACGACCACGGTATTGCCTTTTCTCAGCTTTTCCAGTTCAATATAATTGTTAAGGTAAGCTATTTCGTTTTCAATAGGTATCTCATCAGCATTGCATTCATACAATTGGTAACGCAGCATATCGGCAAATTTAGCCAGGGTTACGGCAGCAAAATCGGGATCTTTTTTTATAAGCACATAAATGCTGTTAATGGCATTGAACAGAAAATGGGGGTTGATCTGTGACCGCAGGAACCTTAGCTCATTTTCCGTTTTTTCCTTTTCAAGCAGCTGGTTTCTTTGCTCGCTTTTTATCCTGTCGTTAATAACCCTTACAGCAACCGTCACAATTACTATAAGGTAATTATCTATCAGCACGTAAACTGAAAATGTAGAAAGAGGGATGTTAAAAGCGGTGACAGGTGTGAGCAGGCCAACAGTGCAGGCTGCCGTGAAAATGGAAGTCAGCAGAACGATAGCGGAGATACAGAGACTAAAAATGCCGTACCTTTTTTTATTGAGGAAACGGGGGACCAGGAAATAAATGCATGCATAAAATGTACCGGCCTGGCCGACAAACCATGCTGCCGTTACCAGGAAAGCGGTTTCGACACTTACATGATTGAAACGCACGGAAAAAAATGTCCAGCAAACAAAGTAAAGCAGCCAGAAAAGTATGTGATGAATTTTATACCGCCAAAACAATTTCATATCTATTGACTGATTTGCTGCAAGGTATTTTATAAAACCGGCCCAAACAATAAAAATCCACGAAACATCGGATATAAAGGACGAAATAGCCGCCCTGGTACACATTAATGAAACTGAGGCAGTTACAAGCCCGTCGCGATACTTTTCCTTTCATATCGTAATTTGATCAGTTTGATCAGGCATTACGTCAAATTAATTTTATTAAAAGGCGGGTAATAAGTCCATTTGGGTAATTAATCGTTAAAAATATTATTATGGAAACCTTTTTTATCAATAAAATTAAAATCGCCGCTACGGGATTACTGTTGTTTTTCCTGGCGTCTTTCAGCAGGCAATTATTCGCACAGAATGCTCCACCCATTTCTTTCGCTGTTAAGATAGAAGGAAAAGGAAAACCCGTGATCTTTATCCCTGGCCTTGATTGTTCAGGCAAAGTATGGGATGATGCCGTACTGCATTTTAAAAAAAATTTTACATGTTATACCATCACCCTGCCCGGTTTTGCAGGGCAGCCGGCCATTAAAGCTGATTCTATCCTCAAAACAATTACACATCAGCTGGCGCTGTATATCAGGCAGAACAAGCTTAACAAACCAACAATTATCGGGCACAGCCTGGGCGGCTGGCTGGCCATTAACTTTGCCGCTACCTATCCCGGCCTGGCAGGTGATATTATTTGCATCAGCGCCGCGCCGTTTCTGCCCGCATTGTCCATGGGTGCAGATATATCATCAGACAGCGCCCGGAAAATTGGCGCACTCATTAAAAAAGGTATGACAGGCCAAACGCCAGACCAGGTAAGGAAAGGGCAAAAAATGTATCTGCCCACGATGATCCGCGACACGGCTAAAATCAATTTAGTGGCAGAGTGGGCGGTTCAATCGGATCAAAACACACAGGGGGAAGTGATGTACGAATTATTCAGCAACGACATCCGGCCTTTGATGGGTAATATCAAGTCAAGGGTTTTGGTATTAGGCGACTGGGTAGCCTACAAGCAGTATGGCGCAACTCATCAAAGTGTGTACGACAATTACAAGGAACAGTATAAGCTGGCCCCGCGGGTAACTATTGCGATTAATGATGCGTCGAGACATTTCATCATGTTTGATGAGCCGCAATGGTTTTACAGCCACGCCGATAGTTTCCTGCTCAATAAATAAAACAATAAAAACATGGAAATGAATATTATACACCAAAGCAGGGCGGCGCAAATAGGGCGTTTGAGGGGGATGATCTGGCTGGTTTCAGTAACCGTCTTTTTTGCCCTGATCGATCTTTATTTTGCAAAGCTCCCCGTGTTTTTTACCATAGGCACCGGCGTTGTAATTTTCGCAATAACTACTATGCTGCTTACCCGGAGTTTCGAAACGTTACGTCTGGCGAAGACGCTGCCGGCTATAAAATCAGAACAAGCAACGAAACGGGGAGCCTCACTGCGAAAGTGGTTCATCTCCATAATAGCTATTGAAGTTGCAGGGTTTAATATTGCACCGATGGTGCTATGGAAATTCAACCACCTTGAATACATAGTTCCGGTGGATATCCTGATCACCGCATTACACTTTATTCCCTTGGGGCGTATTTTTTCGATGCCGATTTATTACGTTCATGGGATCATATTGTCGTTGATCACTATACTAACCATACTCTTGGTCCCGGCATCATTGCAAATAGGGAATTTAGTTGCGTTGATGGCTATTCCAAGTACATGCTTTATCTTTTTGAACTGGATAGTTGTTGTGATTATTTTGAGGGATGCGACGAAATATTTGCCTTTCACTTCCCTTTCAACGAATCCGCCTTCAAATACTTTACATAATTAACTCTGTTAATTCTTATTGAACTATCTACTTTGGTGCCAACGGTGTAAAATTTCTTATAATCGTTAAGCGTCCGCGATGATTGATCAGTTTTTAACTTATCCATAAATTTGGAAAAGCCACTGGCGCTGATCTCATCCAGCTTAAGGCCTGCGGGTAAGCTAATATTATCGTTCCAAATCGCTTGCGTTACGCTTTTATCTTTTGGGATAGCAGCCAAATTGAGGTAATAATTGGTTTCCTTTACCACCCGGCTGGTTGCGCTGTTAAATTCAGCAACTTCAAAGGATGGATTATTGCCATGGTTTGAACAAACAGACGGCACAATACGCATATACGAAACCGGCTCATTCGCCCCATTGTAAAACACCCTGAAATCGTTAAAATGCGTATGACTTGCTAAGCCAAGTTTAACTTTTGACGAATATTTAACCACGGTATTGACATAAGTTTGGGTGTAATCAGCATTCCAGAAACTTGCATTGTTGTACACGTTGGTACCGGGAGGGATATGGGTAAGCAGCCATACATTTCTAGTTTTGGTATCGGCTAAATTGGTCTGCAGCCAGTTCATCATGGTGCCGGCCTGCGGGTAATGTGTCCCGTTATTTAGTAGAGCGCTGTTGAACACTATCACTTTCAGATTGCCGGTAACACAGGTATAATAACCCCTTGCCTTTAGTTCATCGCCTGAAGGTTTTGGAAGATTTGGCGCCCAGGTGTCAGCAAAATCATTTAAAAATTTCGGATCCTGCAGTGCGTAATCTGCCCCATAGGTATCGTTATTGCCCATAGCCGGGATGATGGTTACACCGGGAAAACGTTCTTTAAATAGCCGGGCAATAAATTGCAAAGCTTTCCTTTTCAATACCGAATCGGCAGGCGTGGCACCGTGCCAGATAAAATCGCCTGCAATGATGATAAAAGCAGGATGCGGCAGCTTCGCTTTCATATTATCTAAAGCCGACCGCAAAATGCCATAGTTGGCATCATTAAATAGCAAGCCCGAATTTATGGACATCTGTGTTGCTGAACCCTCAAAATACCGCTTCCATTCATCAAGCGAGGCCTTTTTCAATTTCTTTTTTTGCGCCGTATCCAATTGTGAACCGTACAATGGATTAAAATGAATATCAGATACGATAAGGCATTTCTCAATTACCCCTGCTTTATCCTTAGTTTGAGCATAACCTGCTATAGAAAACGCCAGGTTTAACAAAATCAATAAACTTGCTGCCGGGCCGGGAAAACGGGCCTTAATGTTTTTCATATTTTAGATGGAATAGATGCGGCAATAAATTTCAACAAAATATTCTATAAAACAGGCCTTAAGTGTGGATATGAAAGCTCTTTTTACCGGTTACATGATATTGTCAGGCTGCTTTTTATTTTTCACGGCGAGCTATTCCGTCGTTTTTAACAAAATAGCCCGATAAAGTAAGCGCAGGATCAACCCTATTGCGGGTAACACAACTGGCTGTGTCAGGTTGAGATGCCGAATCCCCTAAGAAAACTATTAGGAAAGTACCAAAGAATGCTTATCAAATCTCCATTGCAGCTTTATCCGCGTTAGTTAAATTGAGGTCTTCTGCCATTTGATCTTTTGTTGGCCTTATCAGGATAAAATAAAGCACATTAATACCGACTAAAATTAAATAAATTACGTTTCCACTAAGCATATAGCCTGCTATCCCCAACAATGAAGGCCCTTCAGCAATCGCAAACCTTATGATCAACGCTGTTTGATAACCTGCCAGTTTTTCCTTCAATGAATTTTTATCATCCAGCTTCGAAATTTGTTGCGTAAACAAAAAGCTACCTGATAACATCCCCGCAACGGTCAAAAATGGGACAATGTAAAAAAACGGATCGCTGCCAAGTTTTAAACTAAGCCCGATGCTCTTTGTCTCGACAAAGGCAACTATGCCAAATAAAACCTGGCCAATAAGGAGTGCCGCATGGATAATGGCTATTATTCTTACAAAAATTTGCCCATTTGGGGCGGCGTCCTGGTTGTTATACATTTTCTAAAAAGTAAATCTTCGCCAAATACCTCCCGTTATGTATTCTGCTTATTATAATTTTCGGGCGGCGTTGAAACTATCTCACCAAATTCATTTACATAGGCAAGTTCCATGTCACCGCCTGCCGAGTTTTGCTGACGGTCGAGCTTGCGCTGCTCTTTATCTTCTTTTCTTTTCTGCCTGTTTTTTTCGAGTTGCTTCTTCATGAAGGTAGCCTGGGACTTTGCCATAATATTTATATTTAAGTGAGTGGCCCTGGAGCTAAAGTGCTGTTCCGGGTCGGGAAGGCTTTGTGTATATCAAACAAGCCTGATTTTCTGCTAAGATAACAAAAAAAAGGGACAGTGGTTTCATTTGGTCACGTTTGGAAGATCTCCCGCTTTAAAATAGTCCCCCCTAACCTTGCGAATCTCAATTATTATATCTTACTTTGAAACTCAAAGTACTTTTAGCACGTTATGTTCATCTTTAATAAATACTATTTCCTGCTTGCCCTGCTCTTGTTGGGCGTTGAGATATATATCGGCCTCTATATGCACGATGCCATTATACGTCCCTTTGGCGGCGATTTTTTAGTGGTGATCCTGTTGTATTGCCTGGTGAAAAGCTTTATAAATTTCCCGGTATTGCTTACGGCCGGCTGGGTATTGGTTTTTGCTTACGCTGTTGAAATATCGCAGTATTTTCACCTCGTAAGCATGCTCGGGCTGCAGCGCTCCAAACTGGCGACACTTTTGTTAGGGACTTCCTTTTCGTACGTTGACCTGTTAGTTTATACGCTCGGCACACTGTTGGTAATTGTTGTGGAAAACTTAAGGATCAGTCTTAAAAAATTTTAGCATGAAAACCTGGTTCGTACATGAGGGATCTATCGTCAGAAAAATATGGGGCACAGCCGATACCTGCCTGTTTATTTTCGCCGGCGCCGCTGCGGAGTTTGCGGTCAACAAGGCGGTCGACTGGCTGTATTTTACAGGGCGGCTCCCCGCCGATCCACTGGGCAGGCTGTTCTCCACGGTCGCTTATGCCCGCCAAATTATTTTCTCGGAAGAGGCGGAAGCGTTCCATGCCATCGATCAAATAACCGCCATTCACAGGAATGTGGAAAAAAAACGTGACGCGAAAATCCCGGATTACGCCTATTGCGACGTTTTATTTTTATTGATCGCATATTCCATCACCTCGTTTGAACTGCTTGACAGGAAGCTTACCGAAGAAGAAAAAACAGAAATATTTAATGTTTTTTACCGCGTGGGTACGCGAATGCAATTGAAAGGCTTACCCCTTGGCTACGCCGAATGGAAGGTTATGCGGGTAGATCAGCTGGATCAAAATCTCATCCACAGTGGTTTTACAGACGATCTTTACCGGCAATATAAAAAGCACCTGGGTATTATAAGGTATGTTATTTTAAAGCAATTACAAGTGGAGCTTGTGCCGGCAGATGTAAAAAAGCTGCTGCCAATAGGTAAAACCGCATGGATAGTTCCTTTTTTATGGCTCTATAAAATGCTGCGGCGCATGAAATCCGAGGCGCCCTTGAGAGATATTTTGCTGCCCACGGCCTATAAAATACAGGTGCAACAAATGGATGTTGTTAATTAAACCAACGTTGGTATTTTACAATAAGTAACTTATTAGCTGTAACTTAGGGGCAGCGCGATGCTGCGAAATTACAAATGAGTCGCCCTAAGTCGTGAGTCTTAACTAAGAAGGCCGACAGGACCCAGACTTAAGACTCACGACTTCAGACTTGAAAAAACTACCAGCCGGAGCCTTTCTTAGCATTCCCATTCTTTATGTGCTCTTCCGCAGTAGATTTCCCCATAATTGCAGCCATTTTATTGCCTGCCCCATCTGTTCCTGTTGCAATGTACCTGCCTGATTTAATGTCAATAACAGGGTCGATCATTGGTACATTCTTTGTTTTTGTTTTTACTGAATAAGCAGTAATACCGTTTGTTGTTGCCATAAGAAATTTTTTTTTTTAAGTTAACCCTTTGTTGGGCGATTTGTTTTATAAATTGGCTTAACGCGTTAAATTTTATTGAAAATTCAATAAACCGTAACAGGAGGCAAGATATATAAATATGTGTAACAAACAAGTAGCTTTAAATAATTGTTATTAACACATTAACTTCGCCCTAAAAATGCCATAAGTGGCGACCGGGAGCTGCGTGGTTTCTATTAATATTTGGAACTATTAACATTAAATGTTAGGTTTAACCGCCGTAAAAACGATTAACAACAAACCCCAAAAAATAAAAAATCAAATGAAAAACAGAGATTCAAGTATCCTATACCTTTTATTAGGACTATACTCATTAATGATAAGCTGGTATTATAACCACAACATTATTATACTTATAATTACTTACATCTTTTGGCCCATATATCTTATCTATGAATTGCTTATTGGCCACCTTTCACATGATATGTGGAAAACTATACCGATGTCTTATTTCAAATAAGATAATTATTTATCCCGGGCAGGCAAAATATATCAGGTGTACCTGGCGGGTAGTTAACGCCAATTAAACTGGGTTTTTGCTTTTTTAACGCATTCATAAACGCTGTGCAACAGTCCTCTAATGTTAAATAGTGTAAAAAAACCAATACTTATTATATTATTCTTAGCTAAAAGTCGTTCTTTTGCTAAATAAATTATATGAAGAAAATTTCACTTATTGTTACTCTATTATTAGCGGTTTTGTTACTGCAAAAATGTAAAAAAGACACCTTCAACGCATCAGCAATGTCAAGCACTTTATTGTTTGCTGTTATTAATGATACTACCTGGAACGCTGATACCGTAAACGCAACCATTACCTATAATTCCGCGACAAAGAGCAAGGTGTTAACTTGTTCAGCAATTGGTAATAATAAAGAGGTAAGCATGTCTGTTACCCAAACGGTCAATGCGCTCAATACAGCCGGGTTCCCTGTAAACACTATTTTTAATGCCGACGCGATCGGAACTAATTTGTTCTCGTATTATACCGCACAAAAAAATTCCTCCGGTGTTTTTGTGTTAACGCCACTCGGAACCGTTGCGCCAGGGTCGGGAACGCTGAATGTTTCGGCCATAGATTCGGTCAAAAAGAGTATAACCGGTACTTTTTCTTTCACTTCGATCAAAGACAATTACGACAGTAATGGAGTTTACATCTCTACCACCGTTTCGCAAATTAATGCAGGCGCATTTAATAATATGCCTTATACTTTTATCAGCAAGTGAGTGTAAGTCTTAAGACTTTCGACTTAAAAAAATGTCCTCAAAAAATAAAGCTATTTTCTTAGACCGCGACGGGGTACTTAACCGGGAAATGGGCGATTATGTACGACGTGTAGAGGATTTTCACATCCTGGATAATTATGATTCCCTGAAAATCCTGCAGGACCGCGGTTACCTGCTCCTTATAGCTACCAACCAGGGCGGCCTTGCAAAAGGCTGGTACACCGAAGAAGAAATGGCCAAAATGCACCGCATTTTAAAAGATGCCTACCACGCGCATGGTGTTGAGATCAAAGATATTTTCTATTGCCCGCACCACCCCGACTTTACCGGCGATTGTGATTGCCGAAAACCTAAACCCGGTTTATTATTGCAGGGGATCGAAAAATATAACATTGATCCAGC
Source organism: uncultured Mucilaginibacter sp. (assembly GCA_903864275.1). Classification (GTDB taxonomy): domain Bacteria; phylum Bacteroidota; class Bacteroidia; order Sphingobacteriales; family Sphingobacteriaceae; genus Mucilaginibacter. The sequence goes on along the minus strand of CAIPFE010000037.1, from coordinate 82,860 downwards.
CAGATCATACTTTATCGGCGACCGTGAGCGCGATATGGAAGCCGCTGCGGCCGCAGGCGTGAAGGGCATTTTGGTAGATAGCGACCAGCCCTTAAGTGACGTGCTGGGCTTGATTGATTAGTTTTGAAAAATTGAAAGCTGGAAATTTAAAAATCATCAAAACACTTTAAGGATAAAAAACTCAATTATTTAGCGGGTACTTCCTAAAACAATCGTAGCTGCAATAATCTTTCTTATCTTAACAAGTTCCAAAAAACTGATTTTTTTAATAACATTGCAAACTACTATTCTTTCAACATTCCAAAAATGACGGCGAACCGCTATCTAAATAATCTCGATTCATTAATAGCTGCCTTTATTGGTTTTTACGCCATTTACCTGTACACCAAATACAGCGGGGTTGGAATTTCGCCCGATTCAATTATGTATGCCAGTACGGCAACAAACCTACAGGCGCATGCTTCTTTGCTAACCTTTAATAAAACGCCGCTGGTATTTTTCCCGGTTTTTTATCCTTTTTTCCTGAGCATTATCCAGTTCATTACGGGTGTCGATCCCATCCGGTCCGGGGCGATGATCAACGCCACACTGTTTGCCGCAGTAATTTTCACAACCGGCTGGATCATGTCGAAATTTATGGCGCATTCAAGGACGTATAAGTGGCTGATCCTTATAGCCATTATATTAAGCCCGGGCCTGCTGGAGATATATACCTATTTATGGTCTGAAACCTTGTTTATCCTGGAGATATTGTTTTTTATCCTCGCCTATTGGCGTTATATGCAAACCCATACCACCAAAGCCCTTGTGCTGGTTGCAATAATTACGGCAATAAGTTGTATTACGCGTTACGCAGGTGTTACGGTTATAGGTGCGGGCTGTTTGATGCTTGTATTGGATAATAAGTCGCCGGTCCGTAAAAAAATGTGGCATATAGTATTGTACGGGCTGTTGTCGTTATCGTTGTTGATCGGAAATTTGATCCTTAACCGCGTTAATACCGGTTTAGTTACGGGGACGCGCGAACCTTCCATAACATCATTGATCCAAAATATGTATTATTTCGGAACGGTGATCTGCGACTGGGGCAGCTTAAGTAAGGATACATATCCATTTGCCGCGCTCATCACCTTTATCATATTAATGGCGCCGGTAGCCGTTTTGCTCAGGAAGGCGTACAGGGGGCGTATAAACAGCTACGAAAATATTGTGATTGCTTTTGCAGTTGTTTATGGCCTTTTTATTGTTATATCGGCAAGCATTTCCCGGTACGAGCGTATCAACAGCCGCCTGTTATCACCCATGTTTATCCCGTTGCTTATTGCCTGTACCAGTTGGGTGCCAGACATTTTGCGCCTTATAACATCAAAGTTTAAATACGTACTGATGGCCTTGGCGGTGATCCTGATGCTGGCTTTTGAGTATGCAAGCTACCAAACCGACTGGCAGCGTTACGATGACGAGAACGATTACGGCGTACCCGGCTACAGCGATGACGACTGGAACAAATCGGAATTTGTGGTTTACCTGAAACAGCATAAAAATATGCTCAAGCCGGATGTTCCTATTTATACAGATGCTGATGAAGCAGTATATTTATTTACAGGAATGTCGTCGACCCTCATCCCCCATAAATTTTTTAAAGCCGATGTGCAAAAGTTTTACAGCCATAAACGCTTTTACCTCATCTGGTTCGACAATCTTTATAACAGCGAGCTGCTGGGTTTACTCGATATTTTAAAAAATAAGAAACTTGTTAAAATAGGTTCGGCTAAGGAAGGGGAGATTTATTATTGTGATGGGGACTGATACACTTCTTTTACACCTTCACTTCCCACCCCTTTTCATATTCCCTGTGCCAAAGCTGCATTGCTTCGGGATCATTTAAAATATGTCCGTTTGCTGTATCAATATGCAAAACCCGGTCAACACGGTAGGATATATTACCCAATTGCGGCAGCAGGGTTGATTTAAACCCGGTTTCGATAGGGCAGTTTAGTTGGGTTACCCCGCGTACCGAATCAACAAAGTTTTTCATGTGCATGCCGTCCAATGATTCAGTTGGGCTTACTTTGTTATTGGCATCTACCACGGTATCGTCCTTTATCTCCTTCACCAGTTTGTTGTCGCCATCATAAACCTGGTAACCGTTGCCCCCGCCATAAAACAGTGTTCCTTTATCGCCATAAAATATTACCCCACGACCCAGTCCTTCAATATTATAACCATTGCAGCTCCTTCCCTCCCATTCGGCAGCCGTATCATTCGGGAAGTTGTAGATGATATTTTGCGTATCAGGTGTTTGCCAATCGTCCTTAAAATGAAAACGACCGCCGGTTGATACTACCTTGCTCGGGAAATCGACGCCCAAACCCCAGCGGATAACGTCCAGTTCATGCGTGCCATTATTTAATGCCTCGCCGGTGCCCCAGTTCCAGAACCAGTGCCAGTTATAGTGGATGAGGTTATCCTGGTAGGGTTTGCGCGGCGCCGGGCCCTGCCAGAGCTCATAATCAAGATTGGATGGAGCAGATACTTGCTTGCCGATACCAATACTTCCCCGGTGGTTGGTGTACCAGCCTTTTGCATAATACGTGCGGCCGATCACGCCGTCGTGCAATTCTTTTACCATTCCCTGCACATTATTGAACGAACGCCGCTGACTGCCCATTTGCACCAGCCTGTTATATTTTTTTGAGGCCGCCACGGCCATTTCACCCTCATGCGGGTTATGACTGCAGGGCTTTTCAACATACACATGTTTACCCGCCTGGCATGCCATGATGGTTGCAGGGGCATGCCAATGATCAGGGGCGGCTATTACAATGGCATCCACATCCTTTTTCTCCAGCAATTTCCGGATGTCGGTTATTCCCTCCGGCTTTTTTCCGGTCCGTTTATAAATATCGGCAATAGTACTCGCCACCACGTTCGAATCCACATCGCAGATATAGCCGATCTCGGCATTTGGTATTTTAGCAAAGTTTTGCGCAAGATATAAGCCCCGGCTATGTGTTCCCATCATACCTATCACCACCTTTTCGTTTGGCGAACCATTGAAAAACCCGGCAGCCCTGCTTAACTGGGGCGCCAGCAGGAAACCTGTCCCTGCAACTGATGTGGTCTTAATAAATTTCCGGCGATTCATTATTATAATTGGTTGATTAAGTTTATTAAGTTGGATTAGGTTGATTGCGTTATTTGAAGTTACAATGATTGCCGCATTTATTAAACAGGCAACCATTCGCTATTGACCACTCACTACTCACCATTCAGACGCCACCAAAAATAGAAAACCCGCCATCAACACAGATCATTGAGCCTGTAACAAATGCCGACGCATCACTCAACAGCCAAACCAATGCCCCTATCAGCTCATCAGGGTGGCCGAATCGCTTAAACGGCGTATTCCTGATCACTTTGCTTCCGCGATCAGTGTAGCCCCCTTCGGGCAGTGTTAACAGGTTGCGGTTTTGTTCCGTAAGGAAAAAACCGGGTGCAAGGGCATTCATCCTGATGGTATCGCCATAGCGGTTGGCCAGCTCAACAGCGAACCATTGTGTATAGCAATCAACCGCGGCCTTGCCCATATTATAGCCCAAGACTTTTGTTATGGCCCTTTTTGAATTCATGGAGGAGATGTTAACAATACTGCCTTTACCTGTTTTTGCAATTGCTTCACCGAAAACCTGGGTAGGGTACAGAGTGCCCCATAAATTAACTTCCATTACCTGCTTCATCCCTTCCAGGTTCATGCTGAAAATATCTTCTTCAGGCTGCAAAACACCCTGGGGCATATTACCGCCCGCGCCGTTCACGAGGCCGTCAATCCTGCCAAAGGCATCTAATACTTTGCTTTTAGCAGCTGTAAGTTCGCTGGTATTCAACACATCAGCCACCAAAGCAATGGCCTTACCGCCATTTGCGTTGATAAGATCAGCGCGTTCTTCGGCTACTGTTTTATTACGGCCCAAAATACCAACCGTACCGCCTGCTTCCACAATGCCGTTAACAAAGGCATTACCTAAAATACCGGTGCCGCCGGTTACAATGATTACTTTTCCGGATAATGAAAATTGATCTGCCATTTTTGTGTTATATCTTAAATCACAGGTGTATACCCCTCCGTCTCCTTTGCCGACATCTGCCCTAAGTTTATGGGGAGGATTGGCGAGGGTTACCTCAAATCATTTATTGAAATTACATCCATATCGGTATAATCCAAATTCTCCCCTGCCATGCCCCAGATGAAATTATAGTTGGTAGTGCCGCTGCCCGAATGTATGCTCCAGGGCGGCGAAACAACCGCTTCGTAATTATTCACCATTATATGCCTTGTTTCATCACCTTTCCCCATATAGTGCACTACTTTTTGACTGGCAGGCAGATCAAAATAAAAATACGCTTCCATGCGGCGGTCGTGGGTATGGGCGGGCATGGTGTTCCAAACACTCCCGGGGTGTAAAATGGTAAGGCCCATTACCAATTGACAGCTTTTGATACCACCGGAATGGATATATTTATTGATAGTACGCAAATTAGCCGAAGCAGCGCTGCCTGCATCAACTTTTGCAACTCTATCAATGCCTAATAAAGTTGTTGGATACGATCCATGTGCAGGCGCTGAAAGTAAATAAAATACGGCCGGGCTTTCATTGTTTTTGCTGGAAAACGTCACACGTTTTGCCCCTTTGCCTATATACAAACAATCAAATTTATGCAGATCATAACTTTCACCGTCTGCAGTAATGACCCCGTCCCCGGCTACATTGATGATCCCGATTTCTCTCCGTTCTAAAAAATATTCCGCGCGAAGATTCACGTAATTTTCCAATACAAGTTGCTCTTTAACCGGGTTCGCTGCGCCGACGATCATCCGGTCGTAATGCGTGTAAACGCAATTAATAGTATCTTTTTTAACGATATCATCTACTAAAAACCGCTCCCTGATCAAGGCGGTATCATAGCTTTTAAAATCGTCAGGATGTACGCTGTGGAGTATTTTCAAGGTGGTTATAATTGTTGTAAAAGTTGTAAGAGTTGCAAATGTAACATCTGTTTTGTTACTTCAGCTTCATAGTCAAAGTTAATATTTATAAACTATTTAGAGACGATGACCCTCGTTAAAATTTATCATTGGCAATTGCACGCGGGGACACACAAAGGATTGTGTCTCTACAACCATGCTGTCGAAAAGTAGTAAAATAGTTTTTACATTGGCTTAAATTTTAATCCTCGAAAAATTCAAGAGCATGAACAATTTACCAATCTATAAAAAACTGCTGCTGCTGCTTACTTTTTTAAGTTTTACTGGCTCCATTTTGGCACAGGGCACAGCGGCATGGACTGAAAAAACTGCCGCAAAATGGCTGCAAAGCAAGGAATGGAAAAACGGCTTAAAACTGGAGGTCCATCCATCGGTAAATAAAATCATTTTTGCGGAGCAATACCATAAAAACAAAGCCGTATGGGACAAGGCGTTCGCTTTTTTAAGGGACAGCAACCTCTTAACCCTGAAACTGGGTAAATATGTAATTGACGGCGATAATGCTTATGCGACCATAACCGAAGCACCTTCAAAAACATTTGAGCAATCGGCCTGGGAGTCGCACCGAAAGTATATTGATCTGCAATATGTTATAAAAGGACAAGAAAAAATTGGCGTTGCGCCAATTGCAACTGCCACCATAATAAAACCTTATGACGATTCCAGGGATGCCGCCAACTACAATGCTGAAGGGCAATATTATATCGCGACGCCAGCCACATTTTTCCTGTTCTTTCCGGGCGACGCACACCGGCCAAATATTAAGGTCGACGGATTTGATTTAGTTAAAAAACTGGTAATAAAGATTAAAGTAGTTGATTGAGTTGATGAGATGATTTGGTGTGTGGTTGATTGGTTTGTAAACTGTTCGCCGCTAAAACAAAACCTAATCAACTTAATCCAACTTAATCAAGCTCTCACACCTTAATGGTCTTCCATCTGCCTTTCTTAAACAGGTACACGCTAACCGAAGCTGCAACAAGCTGCGAAACAACTATAGTAATAAAAATAGCTTTAGGCTCCCTTATGTAATATTGGCTTAATACCCATGCAACCGGGATCTGAAAAAGCCAGAAACATAAAAGGTTAACTATGGTAGGGGTGCGGGTATCGCCCGCACCGTTAAAAGCATTCATCATCACCATTTCTATACCCCAAAAAACATAACCGGGACTAATTATCCGTAGCGCCTGTAAGGCATACTTCCTGGCCTCGGGATCACTGTTCATAAAATTGATGACCGGCTCGCCAAAGAGAAAAAAGAATATACTTACTGAAAGCATGAAGATAACATTATAACCGGCTGTCGTCCAAACGCTTTGCACTGCCCGTTCAGGTTTGCCGGCGCCAAGGTTTTGTCCTACCAAAGTAGCGGCAGCATTGCTCAGCCCCCAGGCAGGTAGCAGGAAAAAAAGGAACACACGAATCGCCACCTGGTAGCCGGCCATAGCTGCTTCGTGAAAGCCGGCCATTAACCTTGCCAAGAATATCCAACTAGCGGATCCTACTAAAAACTGCACCGTTGCCGAGCTGCCCATGCTGATGATCTGCACCAATAATTCGCGCTGCGGCTTTAGTTGGTACAAGTAAAAATCCAACAGACCCTTACGAATAAACAGGCGATAGAGCTGGTATAAAACGCCCAAACCCCGGCCGGTAGTGGTAGCGATAGCAGCGCCTTTTAAACCCAGCGCCGGTATAGGTCCAAGTCCATAGATCAGGATGGGGCATAAAATAATATTGGCTGCGTTTGCGATCCAGAGGCTTTGCATGGCAATGCTGGCATCCCCTGCCCCGCGAAATATCCCGTTGATAAGGAATAGCAGCATGATCACGATATTACCGCCAAACATGATCTGGGTATAACGGATATTGTCTGCTACCATCTTGGCATCCGCACCCATCAATTGTAAGATAGTCCCGGCCGATGAAACCCCTGCGAACGCAATAATAAGCGACAGCACTATTGCAAATAATATGGTTTGCATTCCCGCATGGGCAGCGCCGTCCAGGTTCTTTTCGCCCACACGCCTGGCTACTAATGCGGTAGCCGCTATACTTAAGCCGATAGCAATTGAATAAACCAAACTTAGCACAGATTCTGTAAGTGCCAGCGTAGTCACTGCGGCATTCCCAAGCTTGCCAACAAAGAATATGTCCACCAGGGCAAACACAGATTCCATGATCATTTCCATGATCATGGGCACAGCAAGCAGGAATACGGCTTTGCGGATGCTTCCCGTCGTATAATCCTGCTCACTGCCAGCTACCGCCTGGCCGAATAAAGAAAAAAAACGCTTTAATTTCAAAATAGGGATGTTGGATATATTTAATTAAACAACCGCATCGGCATATGCCTTTGCCTTTAGTTTTTTGTGCCACCAGATATAGGATACGATCAATATGGCAAAGAAAACCGGGAACAGCGTTAAGCTGCCCAATGGGTCTTTAACCGCGATAAATGAATAAAGCGCTGCAATTAGGTCGAATGCAAAACCGGCATAGGCCCATTCCCTGATCTTCGGGAAACCAGGAACAAGTATGGCTATTATTCCTAATATTTTCGCCACCCCCAGGAACGCGCCAAAATAAGGCGGATAATGTAAATGATCGACCATAAATTTAGCTGCCCCGGGATCGCCCCGGAGGCTTGGAAGTGCTGACGAAAGCATTAATGCTGCCAGCAGCACTGTAGATATCCAGTAAATAATGTTGATTGTCTTCATTGTGACTGTAATTAAATTTATTGTTTTGGTTGAAAATAAAGCATGACCACCCCTGAACTGAACCTTTTCACATCCGTCAGCTCCAATATTTTCCTTTCTGTAATACCTGTAAACTCGGGTATTCCACCGCCTAAGATAACAGGATTTACGATCATCCTATATTCATCAATTATTCCCATTTGTGTAAAAAGCGAAACAATGCTCCCGCTGCCTAATATTACGATGTCTTTTCCGGGCTGATCCTTCAATTCTAAAACCGTCTCCTTAATATTATCCTTAACTAAGATTGAATTTTCCCATTCGACACTATCAAGCGTTTTTGAAAAAACAATTTTCGGCAATCCGTTCATTTTACCGGCAATGATGGGATCATCTGTTTTTACCGAAGCCTGTGTCCAATAATCCGCCATCATTTGGTAGGTAAGCCGTCCGAATAAGATGGTGTCGACTGAATTCAACATTTCTTCCGCATAATCAAAGAAGTCTTTATCGACCAAATGCCAGTCTAAAACGCCGTTTGGCCCCGCGATATATCCATCTAATGAGACCATGTTTGATACAATAACTTTTCTCATGTTTATATTGATAATTAAGTTTACATCTTTTCAACAAAGTCCTTAAGCCGCCCGATGTGCTGCTGTAATCCCTGCTTAGCGCCGAATGTATTTTAACGTTTTGGTTGCACAAAATTTATTTGAAAAAATTTTAGTTGTCGATGTTTTTGATAGGGGATAATATTATTTCAAACCTACGGCACTTGAAATATTTTCAAAGGTGGGCCACATGACAATATGAGGGGGAATTAGTGACAATTGAGAATATTTCATGAGGGATAATTCATGCAAATTAAAAAACCTCAATTAACAATCCGTTAATGAGGTTTATGTGGCCGTTCAGTGAGTGGGCTATTTATTCGTCAGATGAATGTTTACTTTCGAAAAAAGGATAATCTATAAAAGTTGCAGCTCGTTGTATTCTTCACCTGAAATAACTTCCTCCAGGTTTTTTGTTTCTTCATCCGTAAATAGCCGGGAGCGAATAATAAATCTTAGCCCCAGCGGTATTTCCAATGAAAAGCTTGATCCCCGGCCGGGTGAAATATCAATGCTAAGCTGGGTATGCCGCCAGTATTCGAATTGATCGCTGGCCATAAAAAAGCCGCAGCCGTCAATGTCGCCCATGTAAACATCGCTTCCGCCAACTTTAAATTCACCCTTTTCAAAACACATGGGCTGCGAACCATCGCAGCAGCCCCCGCTTTGATGAAACATCAATTCGCCATGTTCCCGGCGCAATTGGTCTATTATTTTAGATGCTTCGGGTGTTACCAAAACTCTTTCGGTTGGCTTCATCTTTTTATAAAATTAAAAGCATCAGGGCGTTAATCGTCCTGATGCTTTTTTTAAATTCAATAATTATTCCTAAAAAAACCCAAGCTTCTTCTTGTCGTACGAGATCAGCATGTTTTTATTCTGACGGTAATGATTCAGCATCATTTTATGGGTCTCGCGCCCGAAGCCTGATTTCTTGTAGCCGCCAAACGGTGCGTGCGCCGGGTATGCATGATAACAATTTACCCAAACGCGTCCAGCCTGGATCGCCCTTGGTATTTGGTACAATTCATGCGCATCCCTCGTCCAAACGCCTGCCCCTAAACCATACAGCGAATCGTTCGCAATTTCAATGGCTTCTTCTGTTGTTTTAAAGGTGGTAACACAAACAACCGGGCCGAATATTTCTTCCTGGAATACACGCATTTTATTGTTCCCTTTTAAAATGGTTGGCTGTATATAATAGCCCTCGTGCAAACCATCCAGGTACTTTTTAGCCCCGCCGGTTAACACTTCCGCGCCCTCTTCCTTACCTATTTCCAGGTAGGAAAGTATCTTTTCGTATTGGTCCTGCGATGCCTGTGCACCCATCATGGTGGTTGGATCAAGCGGGTGGCCCATTTTTATATTTTCAACACGTTCTATCACCCTTTCAATAAAGCGGTCGTAAATTGATTCGTGCACCAGTATACGCGACGGGCAGGTACAAACTTCACCCTGGTTGAGCGCAAACATGGCTGCGCCTTCCAAACATTTATCAAAGAAATCATCGTCGGCATCCAAAACGCTCGGCATAAATATGTTCGGTGATTTTCCGCCAAGTTCCATAGTTACCGGGTTAAGGTTTTCTGAAGCATATTGCATGATCAGGCGGCCGGTAGTTGTTTCCCCAGTAAATGCAACTTTAGCCACACGCGGCGAACTTGCCAGGGGTTTACCGGCTTCAGGGCCAAAACCTGTTACGACATTTATAACGCCTGCCGGAAGAATATCTTTGATCAGGTCCATCAGCACCAAAATACCAACCGGCGTTTGTTCGGCTGGTTTCATCACCACGGTACAGCCTGCTGCAATCGCTGGCGCCAGTTTCCAGGTAGCCATCAGCAATGGGAAATTCCAGGGAATGATCTGGCCTACCACCCCTATTGGTTCATGTATATTGATAGACACTGTATTCGCATCAAGTTCGGCAACACTGCTCTCTTCCGCACGGATAACACCGGCAAAATACCTGAAATGATCTATAGCCAGCGGCAAGTCAGCGGCCATGGTTTCACGGATCGGTTTGCCATTGTCGACTGTTTCCACCGCTGCCAGGTAAGCCAGGTTTTTCTCCATAATGTCGGCAATCTTTAATAAAACATTGCTTCTTTCCGCAGGCGAACTATGCGACCAGGTTGCAAACGCCTTATGCGCGGCATCCAAAGCCAGTTCAATATCCTCTTTTCCAGACCGCGGGACCTTTGTAAACGATTGCCCGTCGATAGGCGAAATATTTTCGAAATATTGCCCTTTAACAGGTGCAATCCATTCACCCCCGATAAAATTGTCATAATGGTCTTTAAACGCAGGCCTTGCTACAAGCTGCTGTTCTTCTAATTGGGTAGCCATAAGTTTTTTAATTTAATTTTAATAAATTGGTAATGTAAAACTACGTGCATTTTAAAAGAGATTTATGCAATATTGTATCAGATTTATAATTAAAATATTAATCTGTTTGTTCCGTTGTAGTTGTACCTTTATGCAAACCCGGTTAACAAAATCATCTGAATTATTTTTCCATTTCTACCTGTAATTGAATTTTATGCAGCCCGATTTTAAACCAAAGCTACTCTCCCTAACGCCCGAAAAAGGTCTGGAAGCTACTACCCGCTTTGCGGTAGTTGAATTTATAAAAGCCCATATAGATGAGGAAATTACTATTGAAAAGCTGAGTAATTTGTGCTGCATGAGCAGGCCCAGCTTCTTCCGTTACTTTAAGCGGGAATTTGGCATCAGCCCGGTTGTTTTTATACTGCGGGAACGCATGAAAATGGCAAAAAAACTACTAATAGAAATTAATATTTCGATCAGCGAGGCTTCGTATGCTGTCGGGGTCAATAATTTGAGTTATTTCTTTAAACTTTTTAAACGCTTTGAAGGCGTTACGCCTAACGAATTCAGGAAAAGTTTGATGGTTATGTAAGCCTACAGGGATTATTTCAACAGCTCAAAACACTGGTTTGCAATCTCCAGTTCTTCATTGGTTGGCACCACTAAAATTTTTACTTTGGAGACGGGTTGGCTAATTTCCCTTATCCCGTTTTCAGTGGTATTGTTTTTATCTAAATCTATACTCAAACCCAGGTATTCCATATCCCGGCATACCATTTGGCGGGTCAAAGCATCATTTTCGCCAACACCGGCAGTAAAAATAATGGCATCAAGACCATTAAGTACCGCTACATAAGCGCCAATATATTTTTTAATGCGGTAGGCATACATATCATAAGCGAGTTTGGCGTTTTCATTCCCTTCATTCATCGCCTTCCTGATATCCCGCATGTCACTAAACCCGGTCAGGCCAAACATACCGCTGCGTTTATTTAACAAGTCACTGATCTTATCTATATCGTAACCCAACTGATTGACCAGATAAAAAATAACGGTAGCGTCAATATCCCCCGAGCGGGTGCCCATGATCAAACCGCTCAGCGGACCAAAACCCATGCTGGTATCTACCGACTTTCCATCATTTACCGCGGTCATGCTGCACCCATTACCCAAATGGATACCGATCAGCTTTAAGCCGCTTTTATTTAAATATATTGCTGCCTGTTCGGTAACATATTTATGGCTGGTTCCATGAAAACCATACACCCTTATGTTAAGGTCAGTATAATAATCATTGGGTATGGCAAAACGATAGGCTTTTGCAGGCATGGTTTGATGAAAGGCGGTATCAAACACCGCAACTTGTTTGGCTTTTGTAAATATCTTTTCGGCAACCTCGATCCCGTGAAAGGCAGATGGATTATGCAGGGGCGCTAATGAAAACGTTTGCTTCAGCTTTTCTTTTACTTCGGTATCAATAATAGTTATCGTGGTAAATATTTCGCCGCCGTGCACTATACGATGGCCGGCAACTTTTATCTCGTCAGTGTCTTTGATCACCCCAATTTCTTTATCAGTAAGCAATGAAGCCACCTTTCTTAGGCCCGCTTCATGGTTGGGAAAATCAATTTTATAAGTAAAAACTTTTTCTTCCCCGTTTATATACGTTTTATGAGTAATTGCCGAATTTTCCAAACCTATACGGTCAACCAAACCACTGCAAACCGGGCTTGATGAAGGCATCCTGAATAATTGATATTTGATGGAGCTGCTGCCCGAGTTAATGACGAATATATTCATCTAAAAAAAGCTTTCTTATGGTTTTTCTGTGTCCTGGCACTGTATCGCAGTAATTACAACGGTATTGAAAATATCATCAACCGTACAGCCGCGGCTCAGATCGTTTACAGGTTTGTTCAGCCCCTGGAGCATCGGGCCAATGGCCAGAGCACCGGTTTCACGCTGTACGGCTTTGTAGGTATTATTCCCGGTGTTGAGGTCAGGGAATATCAGTACGCTTGCCTTGCCGGCAACTTCCGAACCCGGTATCTTACTGCTCCCTATAACCGGATCAACTGCCGCGTCATATTGTATCGGGCCTTCAACTTTTATATCCGGCCGTTTGGCCCGTACAATCGCAGTGGCCTGTCGCACCTTGTCCACATCCTCGCCCTCGCCAGACGTGCCTGACGAATAAGATAACATCGCTACCCTTGGTTCAATCCCAAAACGTGTGCTGCTATCTGCGGATGAAATGGCTATTTCCGCTAATTGTTCCGCCGTCGGGTTAGGGTTTACTGCGCAATCGCCAAAAACAGAAACCCTGTCGGGCAGGCACATGAAAAACACCGAGGAAACCAGCGATACGCCGGGCTTGGTCTTGATAAATTGCAAAGCGGGCCGTATGGTATGCAGCGTAGTATTTACCGCGCCCGATACCATACCGTCAGCATCACCTTTGTATACCATCATTGTGCCGAAATAGGATACATCGGTCATCAGGTCACGTGCCATTTCAAGGCTTACATTTTTACTTTTCCGCAATTCATAAAGCGTGTTTACGTAGTCGTTGTAATGCGCATCAAAGGCAGGATTAACTATCTTAACTTTGTCAAGATCGAGGTTAATATTTTCGCGTTTTACAATCGCCTGTATTTCCGTGGTGTCGCCAATCAGGGTAATGTCAACAATTCCCTGGCTAACAAGGCGCCCGGTTGCTTTAAGAATCCTTTCATCCGTTCCTTCGGCGAGCACAATATGTTTTTTTGAACTTTTGGCCCATTCCACCAATTGATACTGGAACATTCGCGGCGTAATGCCTGACGGCTTAAAAGTTATAAGTTGTTTATCCAGTTCAACGATGTCGATATACTTGTCAAAGGTGTCAATCGCCAGCTGGATCTTTTTGGTATTGCCAGGTGTGATCTTTGAACGTATGGCGCCTATCAGGTTACTTGTTTCAAAGGTGCCTGTTTTCACTGCAATAATTGGCACCACTGTTTGCAAACCATCAATTAGCCTGGTAATGGGGCCTTCCGGTTCGAACCCCGCGGTAAGGACGATACCGGCAACTTTCGGATAACTGATGGACAGATTTGCCTGCAGCGCGCTAATAATAATATCTCCCCGGTCACCGGGTGTAATGATGAGCACATTTTCTGTAAGGTAATTTAAAAAGTTGGGCACCTGCATTGCGCCGGTTACAAAGTTGTCAGCATGATTCGAAAGGTGTTCTTTTCCGAATAACAATTTACCATTTAATCGTTCGCATATCTCTCCCATGGTGGGACTTTGCAGGCCCCGGTCTTCAGGGATCACTGCGAGCAGTATACCGGCTGAAAGCTGTTGCTTCAGCAAGTCCTCTACATCCTTTACATTTTCCTGTTTTACTTTATTGGCCACCACTGCAAGCACCTGCAACTCACGCGCATCAAAATTGTGCAAGGCTGTCAAAGTGCTGTTAACAACCTGCGCAGTCGTTTTTCCTTCGCCGGATATAACAATTATTACCGGCGCGCGCAGGTTTTTTGCCAACTGGACATTTATTTCAAATTCAAAAGCCGCCCCTTCCCCTTTGTAATCTGTACCTTCAACAACCGTGAAATCGTATTTTCCCTCCAGGTATTTATATTTACGGATAATGGTATCCAGCATTTCGCCCTGGCTTTCGGTTTCCATTTGCCGCATAGCATTTTCCCAGGTAAAAGCATAAGTATCCTCATAAGCCATCGGCAAATCAAAATAGCTTAAAATGGTAGCCGTATGGTCGTCCTGTTTAATGGCCTGCTCCTGGTTGATGATCGGCTTAAAATAGCCTATCTTCTGGGCTTTACCGAGCAGCATATTTACGAGGCCTATAGAGATAATTGATTTTCCGCTGTGAGGTTCGGTACTTGCAATAAAAACGGCTTTGATCATCAGGTATCTTTTTTTATTAATGGAAGCAGATGGAGCAAAAATACCAATTTAAGCCGCTTTCCACGACCTGATTATATATATAAATTATCCCTGTTATTTACCCCTGCTAAGCACCATCAAACTCACTGCAAAAGGCTTAAGTTCGACACTATCCGTGCTTATTACAGATTGTATTGCCGCGTCGTCCCCCGATAGTTCATCAATGGTGCTTATTTTTGCGCCATTAAATTCTGCAGGTACTTTCAGGCTGATAGTTTTGTTTCTTTTATTGAGAATAAGCACTTTTTTTACGGTGCCATCGGTAAAAGCCTGCGCTGAAAGGTCATCCCCGTTGTTAGCGTCGATCTGTGTATCAACTAAAGTGTCCCCGGCCTTGATATTGTCTTTAATTAGTTTCAAAACCCAGAAACGTGCGTTTGGCTTGTTGTTTATATAATTGATCATGCTTACATCAGGATATTGGGTTGGAAACCCAACCAATTGCGATTCGCCGATCACATCTATTCCTGCTTTTGTCAACCCAATAAAGAAATAAGCATAAACACTTGCGGAAAGGTTCCAATAAGCCTGGATGATCGGTTTTTCGCGCATCGAATCGCTAACGAAGGTGCCGAGTTCATCAATATCCGTTTTTGTTCCGGGCGACAATCTTTTACGGATACTCTCGATGTAACCCACGGTATTTAAAAAGTTATCCGCCTTATCAAACAGTGTGTACTCATAGGCGCCAAACTTTTGGTTATTATTGGCATTTGCATAACAATGGTACGAGATCATATCCAGCGGGATACCCGGTTTGTGGTTTGCCGGGTTCAAAAAATATTCGAACCAATCCGGTTTTTCAAAAGCGAGCGCCATGCCCACAGTCTTTGTTTTTGGCGATACCGTATGGATGGCCATTACCATTGCATCATAAATTTTTGTATAAGCTTCCGGCGTAAAGTTATGTTCCAGGTCAGGTTCATTTAAAACTTCCCAATATGCAATATCGTAGTGATGGCCGGACTTATGGTATTTCCCCATTTCGTCAGTAAACCCGCCTTTGGTGTACCAGCTGATCAGCCTTTCATAATAGCCGGTGAGCTCTTTCATGGTTGTGTCCCTGAACTCAGAACCCCCGCCATAGCTCCAGCCCACTTCATTTGGGTCTTTTGGATACGATATGATATAGTCTGTCTTAAACATCCATTGTGGTATAGTGCTGAAATTCATAATAACAGAATGCCCTTTGGTGGCTTCCAGGAAATCAATGGTCATTGGGTCGATCAGGCTAAAATCCCATGAGGTTTTACCGCTATCAGGCGCATCCAATTCGGCCACCGCCAGTTTTGGATACGGGAACCAGGGCACATACCGCACATAGTCCCCACGCAGATCGGCTAAGGCGCCGAATGAACCATCATGCATCGTGGCGCCCCTCCGCAACATGGGGTTACCAACCACCTGGAGCGTGGGTGTTGATTTTGATACCATTAAACTACTGTTCCATTTTACGACGAGCGAAGGGCCCTGCGCCATGCAAACATTCACGCCGAAAAACAATAATGCGACAGCTGTAAGTCTTTTCATCGGGTTTATAATTGGTTTGGTGATATTATGAAAAATCTTGTAATTATCATTCTTTAAAACATTTTTATTGGCATTTGCGTGTAGAGACGCGATGCATCACGTCTCTACAAACGCTTTATCAACAGACTTTAACGCATTGTATATCAATTAAATGTGATAATTTTATGATTTTTGATGCGATGTGCCCCACCCCGATTGCACAATGATGCGCCGGGCCGTGCGCATTCCACTGCTCAGCAAAATTCCTTGCCCCGACGGGGAACTCGTAACGGCTGTTGGTATTACCAATTCCAAGTACCGGCCCCGAAACAGATGCCGCTTCGGCTACCAGGAACATCAGCTTTCCATCGGCAGTTTCCACAACTGATAACAGGGTTACCGGCCCATGTTTAACAGACATTTCAACCGACAAGCCGCTGCCAACCTTGCCGTGGTACACCTGCAGCGGCTTTACTTTTATTTTTCCTTCGGCTATTGCGGGATGACAAGGGCCATCATGCCCCAGCAGTAATACATCGTCGTTATAGTCCATCGCATAGAACTCACTAAAAGAACCGCCTGCGCCAAAGCTGTCCATGATCTTCATGGCCTGGGCATTTTTTATTTCATATTCCCCGGCGACAGGTACATTATTCGAAGTAAGCAGCGAGCTGCCCAATATTACCGACGACATGGTGTTTTCATTCAGCGGGTTACCAGTCCCTTTATGGTAATAGGCAATTGATCCGAGGCTGTATTTTTGCACCATCCTCCCCATCGCAACGGAAGTGCGGGCAGCACGTTTCAACTCGTCAATTGAACAATCGGGCTGGATATCAAAACTTTTGTTAAATAAATCTACTCTCTCTTTCACCTCGTCATCCGTAATCTGCAGGCACAGGGCAGATAGTTCATCCACCTCGATAATTTCGATATGCCCTCCAAATATCGCACAATGTAAAGTAAGGTTTGAATAAATATCCAGCATACCGCCATAATAGTTCCCCATAAGGCCAAGCCTGTTATAATACATTGTATGGGCCACTTTCGCAGCGGACACCCAATCTTCAATTTCCTGCCAGGCTGCGGGATCATCTTTTAACGTTCCCGTTACCTGGTGAAAAGGGATGCCCGACCGTTTAAAAACGCTGGCAATCTCGGGCACCGCGCAGGCTGAACAATAAGCCAGCCATTCGCCCGTCATGGTTGTACGGTTTTTCAATTGATTAAATGACGTATAATCAATAGCTGCTTCGGGTGCAAGATTTAGTACAATAACCGGGACTTTCGCCCTTTTTATTACAGGAAGCACCGTTGAAGACAGTGCATAGGTAGTTACATATAAAAATATAATATCCACATCTTCCCGCCTGAACCGGCTTCCAGCCTCAAATGCCTTTTCTGGGTTATCAATTAAACCCAGGTTAACAATTTCAGCGCCGGACTTTCTAAGCCGGGCAGCTACCTGTTCAACATACCCGCGAAGACGAGTTTCCAATCCCCCAAACTGTTCCCAATAAGCTTCAAGGCCTATGCCGAAAAGGCCAATTTTAAGCGCTGGAGTAACAATCTTTCCGGGCATTATTTTAAAATTTTAATTGAAGCGACTTTTTCGAATTTGACGTTTAATGAATTAAATATAAGCGTTTATACCCCGCCTCTCACATCTTTATTAGCAAAGCCGCCAACCCCTGCGCATACCATCGCGCCATATAGTCATTCGGGTGAAGGGGATTTACTAAACAATCTTTCGCCTTTTTCTTTTTATAAATGGCGTCACTTATACTGCACATATTCAGGTTAATGATGCCTTTTGTTTCCATCTCAGCTAAAACATGGCTGTAACCTTCTAAATTGGCCTGGTACCATGATTTGTATTTGTCGCTATCCAGCACATAATCCGGGTCGAATTTCATGTTGGATAACAAAATGATCTCAACTTTCGGATTTGCCCCTTTTATTTTTTTGATTATAGTTTGCATATAACCCTTGAATTGCTCGGGCGTAAACCGCCAAAAATCATTCATACCAAAATCAAGGATCACAAGGTCGGGATGCAGCGGGTTAACGTACTTATCCGCGTATTGCGCCGCCCAATCTACCACTGAGCCGGGAAGGCCCGCGTTATACAGCCTGATGTTTTGATAATGATAGGCCTTGCGCAGTTGCCGCGCAAACAAGTCAACGTACGTTGGCATGTACGGAGCGATGGTATCATAGCTGCTTACGTCCATTCCACGGGTAATGCTCATGCCGAAAGCGGCAATTTTTAGCGGCTGCTTTGTCCTTAGCTTTGCCATCGTACGCGGTAATTGAGCTCCTTTGTAGTGCGATATTGGGCCATCCCATTTATCATGATGCGTATATGTTACTACCACCCATTGCGACTGGGTATTAAACCAGGCAAGATCTTTTTTAGTATCAAATGAGGTATACGCCCTGAATGGTATAGCAGAAGGAGCGGTTCGGGTAATTAAATTTCCATCTAACGTATAATCTGTCCCGGAGCTATATGCTTTATCCAAGCCAAAGTTTTGTACCGAAACAATCTTATCCGGCATAAATAACAGCCTGCCTTCTGCCAATTTCCCGTTGACGGAATACAGCAAAACAGTCTCATTATAAACCGTGTCCGAACGCCAGAAGGGCTCCATGTACTGGTCAAGATTGCAAAGCGGCGGGTGTTTTACTTTTGGCACGCCGATATTGGTTTCGATGCTGAAATCATCTGCATAAACGTAGCCGTTGCCCGATGCATCGTTTTCAATACCGATTTCCGCGTATTTGGTACCGGCCGGTGTTTCCGTATAATTGCCCGTTTCCTGCCAGCCGACAGAATCTAAGGCTTTGCTTTTATAGGTGAGCAGCAGTTTATGCTGTGCATTGTAAAAACTTATAAAAGAGTAACCATTTACACTTTTTTTACTGGATTTCATATAAGCATTAAACTGGATAATGGATAATGGCGCAACATCAACATGCTTATAGAGCATGCCATAGCCTTTACCTATCCTGGCACAATAATTTCCATGATAATGTTCGGTTTCATCGATGGTGGCGGCGTCCCCTTTGGTTAGCCATCCTTTAAGGCCCTGTTCAAAATCAAGATTTTCCTGCGCAGCAACCTTCACCGGTCGGCTTAAAACTAAAAGGGCTATCAATAAACCGGCTGTTTTCATGATCAAAATTTTGTTATGCATAACCCACAGCATAAACATCCGCTTTTAAATTCAGCTCATCTTTTTCCATTGTTATGCATTGGATATTAAGCGGTTTATCGGGATCAAAAGTGCCGTGCTTTAATTCGCCGGCAGCCCATGATAAGCCGCTCCATATCACTTTATCATATTCAATATGCAGCGGCAGTTCTTTTCCATCCTGTGATGCTTTTATGACGAGCACATCGCTAACTTTCTTCCCGTCGGGCGGCGCGCCGGGCCATGAACGGTAGGGCAAGCCACTTTTTCCAAATTGCTGCATAATGATCCTGATAGCTTTGCCGCCAACCGGGCTTACCTGCCCGGCAATGGTATTTTTAGCAGTCGCTGAAAATGTCTTATCTATTTTGTCGATTGACAAGGGTATATTAATAGTATTATCCACGCCAATGAAATGTTTTTTATTTGCGTATTCACCATAACCAATCACTACCAGTTGTTCGGGCCCGAGCGAAAGAATATTTGCTTCTGCCACGGGTATATATCCACCATCAGCATATAAAATATAAGGGGTAGTTGCACCGTCAACGGGTAAAACTATATTGGCTATCTGCTGCGAAGGATTAACAACTGTACATACGGTGCCGTTTGTCGATGTTGATTTAAAGCCATAAGGCTGCCCTTTGCCTGGTATCGAACCGAACGTTACCGTACTATCCTGTTTTTGCAGCGCGTGATAAATGCCCTGAACTTTTGCAAACCATTTCGCGTCTTCATTATTCAGCAATTCCAGGTTGCCATGGTATACATTTACCCATCCGCCGCGCGCCAGTTCCAGAATTAGCATGCCTTTCCAGCAATGATTCGCGCGGTAATAACAGGTGCCCGTTTTTCCTATCATAAAGGCGCAATTATCTATGCGGCGTATCGGCAACCCGTAAGCCTGGTAAGCGCTCACCTGGTGATCGGAGTAATTATCTCCTGAACGCCAGATATTCATCATCGGCACATCCGAAAACCGCGGGTCCCCGCAATAAAGCGTATCGAAAGTATCCATCCAGCGCGGGTCGACTTTTATATGATCGAAAGCACTATACGTATTTTCCATCTCCCCGCCAAAACCGTTATACCCTGTAATTAAAACATCCGGGTTATTTTTGCGGAATTGCTGCAGCATGGCCATAAATGCCACCTTGTTTTTTTCAAGTACCTCCTCTTTGGTATATTTAGCCTTCATCGCAGGTGTTACCGCTTCGAAATATGCAAAATCGAATTTAAATAAGCGCACCCCTTTATCATACCATATTTGCAGCGTTTTAGCCACGTGACTTAAGTAACCACCATCAAACATGCACATAATATTAGGGTCGGTACCTAATGAATCCTTCCATTCTGGTATTACCTCCAGGAAACGTCCGCTATGTGTAGCTATTAAGTTAGTTGAAAACCACATGCCGGGCTTTATATTATTTGCCTTGCAGGTTGCCAGCCATTTACCGGGCCCGTTTGGCCAGTGCTGTTTATGCCAGGTCCGGTAGCCGCCCCACAAGGCAAACCAAAAGGCATCCATTACATAATAGTCTATTTGCACGCCACTCTGTTTCAACCGCACTATTTCGGCCAGTTCGCGCATGGCCAGTTTTTCGGTTTGGGGCACATTGTCCGACAGCTCATCATAAGCAGACCAATTGTTATAAATAAAAACAGGTTTGGCCGGCCCGGCCAGTTTCAGGTTATGATAGGACCAGGGTTTGCTCCATGCCCTTACGAAGGGATGCGCGGCAATGCCCAAACTTACTGCTGCGGAAATAAAATTACGACGTTTCATGTTGATAGCTTAAAGCGAAAAGCTGAAAGACTAAAGCCGGAAAAGCTTTCCGCTTTAAGCTTTTTGCTTTCCGCTCATTTTAATAGTTTTTTCAATCTCGACCCTTCCGGCAATTGATAACCGGTATATGCGCCTATCTGGCTTGCTGTTACCAGGTGTGCCTTTCCGGGATTTTTAAACTGCGGATTTATATTTAACCCAATGATTTGCCCGTTCTTTTGTTCCTTGCCTGCCTGCGTCGCCCATGTTTTAAAGTTTTTACTCCCGTGGATATTAAAGCCGCCGGTCAAACTCCACCAATCGTTTCCTTCAAATGTACACTTATCTAAAACGTCGCGCCCTATCATTAGTGAATCCTTACCCACAAATATGTTATTATAAAAATCAAAACCGTTGTTCATGCTTTTATCCGAAAAACTAAGCGCCGCCACTTTTGCGTTATACACAATATTGCCGTAAACTTTACAATTGTAAAACTGCTTCGCGTCGCCTGAGCTATTCCAGACATAAATTCCCGCCTGCGAATCTGAAACCGTACCATCATTCTCGGTAATATTATACCGGATGATATTGTTATAGAACGGGCTCGCCCCCCAGTATTGAAAAATGCAATAGCCGCTGCCCTGGTTGTCGTAACTAAAGCAGTATTGTATAATCGAGTTCGTGGTTCCGCCATCCAGGTCGAAACCGCCGCCGTCGGCACCGCCTTTCGAGGTTTTATTACGATAAGAAAGGCAATGCTGAATAGTAACACTATCTGCCTCGTAACACCATATCCCAACCGGGCCGTTGCCAATACGCGGCATGTCCCAGCCGTTATTAGTGGCTGTGCAGTGGTCTATCACCACATTGGTGCAATGCCCCACCACAATGCCGTTACCGCTATGGTTATCCAGTTTGGTGGGGTCGCCAGGGTTGTTTTCGGCCCTGCAATTGGTGATGTGTATATCCCGCGAATCCTTCTTGCTGCCCCTACCCTCAACGGTGATCCCCGCAGAACCATTATCATGCACAAATACACCGTCGCTGCTGACATGTGACGAGGAATCAATCAGCAGCCCGGCTTTTTGAAAACCACTGATATCAAGGCCCTCCAATTTAATATGCTCGCTGTTGACGACGGCTAAACCATTTTCCCTGTTGCCGGTCTTCCGCCCCAGCCCGGTCAGCTTCAAATTTTTAATAGTCACATAAGCGGTTTTATACAAACTTATTGCCCTTACGCTGTCGCCATTGATAGTGGCTTTGCCCATTCCGTACGAAGCAATTACAATGGGGCGGTTTTTATTGCCCAGGCTGCCTGCGGTGATCGTCAAAGTACCTTTAAATATGTGCCCCGATTTAAAATATAATGCGTCACCTGCCTTAAAGCGGATACCGTTTACTTTTGTGATGGTCTTAAAAGGCGCTGAAATGGTACCGGGGTTTTTATCATTTCCGGAAGTGCTTAAATAGTAAGAACGTGCTACGGTGAGAGGGATATTTTGCGCCCAAACTTGTCCGCAAATAAAAAACAGAGCGCATAAAGTTGTAAGGAAACGCGCCAGATATTTTTTAGAACTCATTAATAAGTGCCTCCGGAAAGGAATTTTAAAAGATGTATGATGATCCAAATCTAATCATCATACATCTTATAGTTTATAAGTTTCGTTTATTTAATACCCGGGGTTTTGTTTGAGTTTGGGATCGAGGATGATCTCTTGCTCAGGAATAGGGAAATATTCATTTTTTCCTTTTACAAATTTGGCGCCGTTTAATACGCTGCCAACACCCCTGGTTTGTTCAGTCGCCTGGTAAGCATTCAGGTAAGTATCAGCTATGCCCCAACGCACCAGGTCAAAAAAACGATGCCCTTCCATCGAGAACTCTAATCTCCTTTCATATCGCACTAAATTACGCGCCTCGGCCTGGCTTGTCCAGGGAGTTGTATATAAACCTACGTGATAAACAGCCGATGGAGAACCAGAAGAATTGTCTATCGGTACCATCGCACCGTTGATAGCCCGCGCCCTTACCATGTTAACAAAGCTACGGGCCTGGTCTAAACTTCCTACCTCAACCTCGCATTCAGCTGCCCAAAGCAATACATCGGCGTACCTTATAATATTATAGTTTACAGCGCTGTTACCAACGTAGTAATAATAATTTATGATGTTACCAAAACCTGCGGTCGCCTCAGCTTGTGTAAACATATTTTTTATATTGATGTATGGCCCGCCATAAGTTTGATCGGCAACCCAGCTTTGTCCCGGATCTACACCCCAATCCAGGTAAGGTACACCCCGCCGGCCAACCGACCAGTCGAGCCGCGGGTCGACGTTGCCCTGGTAAGGGATAAATGGGTCGCTTGACGCAATGCCGTCATCATTTTTCATATTCACGGCATTTGACAAGTCATTACCACTGGCATCGGTCAACGGCAAGCCGTTAGCATCCGTTTTAAAAGCATTTACCAAATTGAACGATGGTTGTTTCCAATAACCATAGGTCACATCCGCACCAATACCGACAGGAGAGGTGCCGGTTTCGCCTAAGTTGGCATTGTTCGGAAGGCTTGCATCGTCAGCAGAAAAATTGATCTGGAGTACCGATTCTGAATTATTCTCGGTGCCGACATCAAAATTATCATGATAGTTTGTTGTCAACGCATATTTTATCCCCTGGGAGTTTTTCCCATTGGCCATAATAGTTCCCAATAATGCTTTTGCCTGGGCGAATTTCTGTTCAAACATATAGCACTTGGCCAAATAGCAAGCTGCCGTCCATTTGTTCGCCTGTCCTGCCAACGGCTGCGTTTCCAGCATGTTGTCATATCCAAACTGGAAGTCGGCTTCTATTTGCGGCCAGATATTTGCGTTATTTGTAAGCGCATTGAAATTAACAGTATGCTCGTCTACATATGGTATATTGTTCCACATTATTTTGGCATCAAAAAGAAAATGCCCGCGTAAAAAACGCGCTTCGCCTATGGCTTCGTTTTTTTGAGCGGCAGTCATATCGGTAGCATTGGTAGCGGCAAGTATCACTGCATTTGCCCTGGCTACGCCATCATAGTCAGCGGTCCATTTATCATCCAAAAACCCGGTTGTTGCCAGCGCGTGGTAATTTTCGATGTTAAAGCAATCGGAAACCTGGTGTGGAGGCGAAGTTGCGCTGCCACCCAGGTATGCATCCCCAGAGGTAATATCACCATACACCCAATTGGTGCCCGACGTGCCCCACCAGGTACTTTTAACATCTATCCCGGTCAGGTCGTGATAGGCCCCGACCATCAATAACTGCACACCGGCTTGATTGTAAAAGTTATCAATAGTTTTTGCATTCCCCTGCGGGGGGACGCTCAGAAAACTTTTTTTGCAGGCCCCCAACAATATGATTGAGGCCGCGCTTACAAAAAGAAATATTTTTTTCATGTCTGATAAATTAATTGAAATCAAATTATAAACCCATGTTTACTCCAAAAACAAATTTTTGCGAAATGGGATAGGCCGTACCATAATCAATACCTAAATCGGTTGGGTTTCCATCATTTACTTCGGGATCCATTCCGCTGTATTTGGTTATGGTAAGCAGGTTATATCCCTGGGCATATACCCTCAATCTTCTTATCCCTTTTATTTTTGTAAATGTATATCCTACCTGGGCGGTTTTAATCCGCAGGTATGATCCGCTTTCGATAAAAAAGCTGGATGGAGAGATATCATTTACACCATCCTGTGAGAAGATCGGCAATGTGCCATTTGGATTTGACGGGCTCCAGGTATTCAGCGCGCCAACGGTTAATCCTCCAAATCCTCCGTTACCAAGTGCATTCGGAAATTCCTGCGATACCTTTGCATAATTAAATATCTTGCCGCCGTATGATCCCTGCAGAAATATGCCGAGGTCAAAATTCTTATAATTTAAGTTTATGTTGTAGCCATAGGTAAATTTGGGTATCGGGCTGCCAAGATAGGTTTTGTCATTCTCATCAATTGTCCCGTCGCCATTTAAATCTTTATACATTACATGGCCGAGCGCATTACCGGGTGTTATCCCAAGCGAGCCTTCTGTGGCATGGCCGGTGATATCCGCCTGGGTTTTATAAAGCCCCTGGTAAACATATCCGTAAAATTCAGAAACCGGCATGCCGACAACGCTCTTTGTAAGATAAATCGCCCCGTTTGAACCAAAATATCCGCCGGTTATGTTCGCACCTGCAAGGCCGTCAATATAATTCACCCTGTTTTTGGCGGTAGTGATATTACCACCCATATTTATTTTAACATCGCCGATATGCGTAGTATAGGTTACTTCAAGCTCGATTCCCTTATTGCTAAAATTCATGATGTTTTCAAAAGGGCCTAAGGCCGAGCCGGCAGTCCCCGGCGCCGGTGGCTCATAAATGAGCCCATCCGTAATACGGTTATACCAGTTGAACGATGCCGTTAAGCTGTTGTGAAAAAACGATGCATCGAAACCTATATTGGTTGTTTTATTGCTTTCCCAGTGTAATTGCGGGTTACCCAATTGATACGTATAATACCCGTTCATTGAAGTGGTATTTGTCCCGCCCAGGTCGTAGTTGCCAAAATTGTCGCGTGTTAGTGTGGTAAGATATTTACCCGATGGCACAGCGTCGTTACCAGCCGTGCCGTAAGAAGCTCTTAATTTCAGGTCATTTAACCAGGTTACCTTTTCAAGAAACGACTCTTTTGAAATTCTCCATCCCGCACTAACTGCGCCAAAATTTCCGTATTCTTCGTCGGGGCCGAATTTTGATGTGCCATCGCGGCGGCCCGTTGCAGAAAAGAGATATTTGTCGAGCAGGGAATAGTTTGCACTGGCAAATGACGAAATACCGGTATACTTGTCGCCTCCGCCAAAAACTGGTACGTTAGGATAGGTAGTGCCGTTACCCAAATACTCTGTGCTGGTAGTTGGGAAAAGTATGTTATTGGCCTGGCCAGCATAGCTGCGCGCTGTAAATTCGTGTATTTCGTACCCTGCAAATACCGAGATGTCATGAATATGGTTAATAATAGTGGTATATGACAGTTTATTTAGCCAGCGCCAGTCGACCGAATAATCTCCGCCTTCGGTAAACACATTCGCCGGGAACTGAATGGGCTCCTGGTACGATTGTGGGGTATATGAACGGTACTCATCCGGAAAAAATTGAAACCCGATCTGGTTGGTATAAGTAAGGCCCTTGATGATGTCCGCTTCGCCATAAGCCGAACCGACAATCGACTGGCTGTAGCCTTTATCGCCCAGTGAATTTACCCTGCTGGTGTAAGGATTACCGGTATTGCCAAGAATAAGCGCTTTGCCTGTCCCGGCCAGATTGCCGGCTATATCATGCTCAGGCAATAATGGCGATAAAATATAAAGTGACGAGATATCGTTGGTCGCCCCACGGGTCTCCGAATTTTGTGAGGCATAGGAGAATTCAACGTTCTCGCCAAACCTCAGCCATGGCTTTATTTTAAACATGGTGTTTACGCGCAGCGCATATCTTTGGAAATAAGAATTCAATAGCGTGCCCTGGTCATTTAAATAACCAAAAGTTACCGCATAGTTACTTTTATCTGTCGCCCCGCTAAGACTCAAATTATGGTTTTGTGTAAAAGCCGATCTGAACAATGCCGACCACCAGTTGGTACCTGCCTTATTTGCCAGTAATATCCTGTAATTTTGCTGATTATATAAGGACGAATTGGCAAGGGGATTGCCTGACATAACACCTATATTGCCTGCGCCGCTGCTTTCATCCTCAATAATATAATCCGGCAAAACGGGTGTAGTTCCGCTGCCGTAAAATGAAGAAATCGACGAAGGAATAGCCATACCTGCATTTTTATAGGAATCATACAGGGCGTTGGCTGCTTGCTGCGGGGTAATTGTTTTTGGCAGATTTCTCGGATTTTCAACGCCTACGTATCCGTTGTACTCTAAAGTAGGATCACCTTTTTTACCGGTCTTGGTCGTAATAACTATTACACCGTTACTTCCTTCCGCCCCGTACACGGCAATCAACGACGGGTCCTTTAAAATAGTGAGCGATTCAATATCATTTGAATTCAGCAACCTGGAAATGTCTTGGCTTTCGCCCGAGGTACCTACCCGCACCTGCACTCCATCAATTACGTATAGCGGGTCGTTATTACCAAAGGAGCCTATCCCTCGAATCCGGATAACCTGTGCATTGCCCGGACCGCCCTGCCCGTCAACGGTTACACCCGCAACGCGGCCCTGTATTGCTTCTTCAACACTTGTGATCGGTGTGTTTTGAATTACACTTGCCGATATAGTTGATGCAGCGCCAGTAACGTCGTGCTTCGATTGCTTGGAGTAACCCGTAACGATCACCTCGTCGAGGCTTTTACTTTCGGGCTGTATAGTCACATTAATGATGGTTTTGTCGCCAACAGGCACCTCGCTGACCTGGTAACCGATATAGCTGAACTGCAAAATGTCTGTTTTAGCGGCACTAATGCGAAATGCGCCGTTTACGTCCGTCAGCGCTATGGTATTTGTTCCCTTTACCTTCACGGTAACGCCTGGCAGCAGGCCGCCGGTCTCTTCCTTAACGGTCCCTGAAATAAAGGACTGCGCGCTTGCCCGCTGGCAACAAAAAAGCTGTACCAGGAGAAGCAGGACTAGGCCGATACTTCCCGGTAATTTGAGTCGAAGTGTATTCATAAGTTTATCTGTATAAATGGTTTATAATTATAATGGCGCCACAGTAACAAACCCGGAATATTTTTGAAAGGTTTGACGGACACTAACATTTAGCTAAATGATCCGGTCGCATTTCTCCGATAGCATTTTTCTTGTCAACTGCCAAAAGCCACCTAACGGTTATCATACTTTCCCCCTAAAAAACTTGTACCTGGTTTATAATTTCAAGACACTATATGGCCTCAATTAATTACCGAAGTAAAACAATTTTTTTTTAATTGTAAAATAAACACTAAAAAATATTTTCGATATAACGTGTATAACATACACTATTAAATGACCATTTTTAGCTTAAAATGCACTTTATGTTAAATAAAAAAATCATTTTATATTTTTATATATTTACAATATGTTACATTTGTGACATCACGTTACTGAACCAATTTTCATAAATGCATAAATATTCAAAACAAACCCGGCTTCTGTTAGCAGTTGATTGTATCATTTTTGGATTTGACGGTGAAGTATTGAAGATACTTTTAATAAAAAGGGGGTTTCAGCCTGAAAAAGGCAACTGGAGTTTAATGGGTGGCTTTGTCCAGGTGAACGAAAGCTTAGACCAGGCATCTAACAGGATATTAAAGCAGTTGACCGGTTTAGAGGGCGTTTACCTTGAACAGTTGCACACATTCGGCGAAACGCACCGGGACCCCATCGAGCGGACCGTTTCTACAGCTTACTTTGCACTAATCGATATTCATAAATACGAAACTCAATTAAGCAATGATTATCATGCCGAATGGTTTTCTTTAAAACGTACCCCAAAACTAATATTCGACCAGCAGGAAATGGTCGAGACAGCTAAAAGACGCATACGTTACAAAGCCGCTTTACATCCTATTCTTTTTGAGCTTCTACCTGATAGGTTTACTTTGCCCCAATTACAGATCCTATACGAAAGTGTTTTCAATGCTACTATTGATAAAAGGAATTTCAGTAAACGGGTATTGGCAACGGGTTTGTTAATAAAATTGACTGATAAGGACAAAAAAAACTCAAAGAGAGGTGCATTTTACTACCAACTCAACAAGAAAAATTATTATGCTAAGTTCCAGGCATTTATGAATTTTATTCCTAACCCGGACACCCTTCTTCTTTAATATATTCATATAAATTTTGTCTGTAAAATAAATGTCCGATAGCGATGTTTTGTTTAAAAATAAATAAGTTTAATATTAACACTAATTATAATATATTTAGGGATATTAACAGATTAGTAATCGTTTTGCAAAGCGGCTCTTTGCCATCAATTTCGAGTTGTAATAACTAAAGAAGTAAAAATTAAGGAAGTAAACCGGTTTAAATCTACAATTGGATGAATAAAAAAAACCAATTAAGTAAATAAACCGTTTAATGAAATTTACGCCGATAAAATATTTTAATATGCTTTTAAAAAACAATTTTACCGCAAAACTAATCCTAACGATATTTTTTGCATTCGTCATATTCCGGGCCAATGCTCAAACCGAAACCAGCAATGTAAGTGCTAACGGCATCATGATCTCCTACGAATCTTTCGGCAAATCAACTGATCCGAAGATCA
This sequence comes from uncultured Mucilaginibacter sp., assembly GCA_903864275.1. Classification (GTDB taxonomy): domain Bacteria; phylum Bacteroidota; class Bacteroidia; order Sphingobacteriales; family Sphingobacteriaceae; genus Mucilaginibacter. The sequence continues at coordinate 53,445 of CAIPFE010000037.1, read as the reverse complement.
TCCTGATAAACGGCACAAGCGCCCAAATGACCGACTGGCCTTTGGCATTTTGTAAAAATTTAGCAAAACAAGGTTATGAGGTAATTCGGTTTGATAACAGGGATGTTGGGCTATCAACAAAATTAGATGATTTGGGCGCGCCGAACTGGAAGGCTATTGCGCCTTTCGTGAAGACATGCAAGCCGGCGCCCCTCCCCTATACCCTAATGGATATGGCAAAAGACGTGGTAGGCTTAATGGATGCCTTAAAAATAAGGAAGGCTAATATTGTTGGCGCTTCAATGGGTGGGGCGATCGCCCAGCTTGTCGCTATTCATTTTCCGGACCGTGTACTTACATTAACAACTATTTCTGCCTCGTCAGGCGACCCTAATTTGCCCGGCCCTACCCCGCAGGCTTCAAAAGCTATGAGCACGCCTGCCCCGGTAACAACAAATTTGGATAGCCTGGCTACTTATCTCGTAAATGTTTACAAAACCCTTGGTAGCACTGATGATGAAGCAACCCTCCGAAAAAAAGCGTTTGAACAGGTAAGCCGATCATGGTACCCCGAAGGCGGTACAAGGCAGGTGGCGGCTATTTTAGTTGCGGATAATTGCGACCGCAGAAGCGACCTGGCGAAAATCAGGGTTCCCGTCATGATTATTCATGGCGATATGGACCCTTTGGTAAGCCCGCAGGCTGCTAAGGAAATAAGTGCCGCCATCCCATATTCCGAACTCCGCATCATCAGGGGAATGGGCCATGATTTTTCAACCGGTTTTGTAAATATTCTGGTGGGGCTGGTGACAAAAAATGCGGAGAAAGCAAATAGAATAAGCGACTGACTTGCAGATGTAAATCCGGCCGGGCCTTATTGTACACTCAACTCTGCCAGTCGAATTTCAAGATCTTGTACTTTTCAGCTTCTTCTAATGTAAGAGACGGTAAAATATTGATGGTTTTTCCATCTGGGCCATAAATTACATAGTTGCTTTTTTGAGCAGTCTCAAAAAATTGGATCGAATAATGATCCTTCAGGTTTAGATTGTTTTTTATGATCTCTGCAAACCTTGTTTTGAAATTTTCTTTCTGAATTGTTGTTGCGGTTGTTTTGGCGACCATAATTATTTCTTTTTTACCTTAATTGCAGATAATCCTTTTGGGCCCTGCTCGGTTTCAAAAGTGACCATATTATTTTCTTTTAACGGTTCGGTTAAGCCGTTTATATGCACAAAAATGCTTTCCTGTGTTTGCAGGTCTTTGATGAAGCCGTAGCCCTTGGCTTCATTGAAAAAGCTTACAACGCCACTCCGCACAGTGTCATGCGGCACGTTTTCCTGCCGGGCGGTGCCAATCCGGATATCTTCCGAATTGATCTTTATCTTCCTAGAAGGATCGGGCGGAGTTGACGTAATATTCCCATACTCATCAATATAAGCCATCATTTCTTCCAGGCTTTTGCCCTTGCCTGCATTTGCCTTCCGGTCTTCAGCCTTCTCCTTTTTTTCTTTGGACTTTTTTAACCGGGCTTTTTCTTTTTCCTTTTTACTGAATGTTTCCGTCGATCTTGCCAATATAGATTATGCTATTTTAACATTTACCGCGCTCGGGCCTTTTTTTCCTTCTTCCACTTCATAGGTAACTTCATCGCTTTCGCGGATCTTGTCGATCAAGCCTGTAACGTGTACGAACACTTCTTTGCCACCATTAGTGGGTGTAATAAAGCCGAAGCCTTTTGAATCATTGAAAAATTTTACTGTTCCTGTTGCCATTATATTGTTTGAATAAGAGTGCAAAGATACATTTAATTATTAACGAATTCGTCTCTTCTAAAATTGATATGTAACCTGACCTTTATGCTGGTGATTAAATCTGTTGACTTTTATAGGGCAAGAGCCGCCGGGCGATATAAATGACTCTTTGCAGCTTTTATTCATACTTTTAAAATCCTTTATGGTCAGCATTTTAAAAAATATAAATTTGACGAACTTTAGCCCGCCCTTTGGGTTATTACCATAAAAGGAGGAATTATGCCCTGGTACGATGGAGATCACCCGCCATCTTACAAGAACCAACCTAAGAAAGTCCGGGAAAAAGCTGTAGAAATTGCAAATATAGTACTGAAATCGACAGGAGTTAAAGGCGAAGCCATTGCTACCGGCCTCAATCAGACCCGCGCATTTCGCTAACGGGAAAAAGAAATAGCATTTGTAAAAGGAGAAACGAAATTTGAAGCAGTCGTCCGCAGATAAATCATTTACGGGCTCCTGCCTTAATTTGATCTATTGCCTTTTTACTTCGCCATTCCATTGAAGCAACCCTCAACCAAACCTTTACTTATCGACTCATCAAAAAAAACCTCGTTTTCTTTTATACCATTTGAAAATTGCTTTTTATAAGTACCCAGGTCAATTGCTCTTTGCACATTTTCGAGTTTGATGCCTAACAGCCCTTCTTTGTATACTTCAGCTTCCACAAGGCTGATGACATTTTTTATAAGATCAATTTCCTGTTCAAGGTAAATTTTATTATTTAACACTTCGCCATGGCCGGGAACAAACGTTTTAACATCCATTTGATCAATGGTTTCTAATACCTTAACGCCTGAATAGGGATATGCCCCTCCGAAAAAATAGGGAATGGGGTATACTAAAACATCTCCTGTTATTAAAATTTTCTGATCGGGTAAGAATAACATCAGGTCCCCTAATGTGTGAACCGGCGCCATACACATGAGTTTGACAACCTGGTCCCCGATGTCAAGGTCGATGCCACCGCTAATTATTATATTCGGATAAACAGGTGTATAGTTCAGCAACTCATTCTCAACAGAATCCTGACCTGCAGCAAGCTCTTTCATATTTGCCAGGTCGGCAACGGCCAAGGGCTTTCCGTCACCGTTTTTCCCATTTTTAACCTTAATTTTTAATGAGTCGAGGTTTTGCCGGTACCTGGCCAAATCTTTATTTTCAAATGCCATAATTTCTTCTGCCGTTTCTTTTCGGGCAATGATCTTTATATCGGGAAAAGCTTTCAGGTATTCGGGGTTTCCCTGCTGATGATCAGCGTGCCAATGTGTATTGATCAGGTAATCCACCGGTTTACGTGTCAGCTTTTTAATGAATTCAATATCTTCTCTTGCTGATGACGGTAAATAACACGCATCAACAACGATGACCTTTTTATCACCGATAATGACGGTGGTATTACCCTGGGGATAGCCGTCGGGCGCATCTTTGTGACGAATAACATACAATTTATCACTCAGTTTCGTAACGGACCGGTTGGGGGTACTTACAGCCTGTGAAAAAACATGACCGGAGAAAAGAAAAACAAATAGTAGAACAACAATTACTTTATATCTCATTTTTATTTGAATTTGACGAAATTGTTAAAGACGGCGTTAACCGGAATAATAAATAAATAAAACCCGCCTTCAATTAATTGAAAGCGGGTTGAACTATTTTAGTACTGCATATTTATGGCGTAATCACAATATTATACAACAATGCTTTTTCGGGCTGAGCTATTGCCTGTCCGCTGGCACTTGCAATTGTTATGGGCAATACATAGTTTCCCGAATTGGCTAAACCTATTGCCGCTGCTTTAATTATAATTCTTGCATAGGCCAGGCGCTGGTTAGCGGGCACCGTTACTGTAAGACTGCCAATTACTGAAAAATCAGAAGCAGGGAGCGGGGTAAACGTAGTCCCATTGGCGGTATTGAACGCGTTTAGGGCAGTCAGATCTGTCGTAGTTAATGTTACGCTTAAGGCAGTTGTTAATGGTTTTGGCGAAGCAACGTTTACCGCAACAACTAACGTATCGGTGGCCCCCGCTGCAAGGCTGTAAGTTGGCGTTTCGAATGGCCCACTGCCTCCCTGGTAATTATTCACTTCGGCAAGCGGTAATTCAATCAATACGCCAACTTTGCTATAATCAATATACCTCGGATCTTTAAGGCAGCCGCTGAATAGTGTCGTGGCTGTTAAAGACAATATTGCTATTTTTATATAAATTTTCTTTTTCATCTTTTTACGTTTTATTTGGCCCAGAAAATTTTAGAATTAAACTCGGTTGCTATAGTGGCAGGCGGTTGAAGGCCCACATTAACAGGGTTTGTACTGTATTCTATCTGCGGGTAGAAAATCCTTGCCGGCAATTGTCCGGGACCGCCAAGTGCGCCGGGGTTTATTGATTTTGGAATCACCGGATAACCTGTCCGTCGATATTCATTGTAAGCTTCAAACACGCCATAACCGTTAAGCGATATGTACTTCTGCGTAATTATTGATTTTTCAACATTTGCTGAACTGCCTAAGGCAACAGTTGGCTGGCTATAATAGGCCGCCGCCTGTGCATCGGTTAAACCAAGCGCCTCAAAGGATGCGGTTATGCCTGCATTATACAAGGCGGTAGGGCTTCCGGCTATCATACCATCATTTGCAGCTTCTGCCTGTAAAAACAACGATTCGGCCCCAGAGAACATGACGGCAGGAGCGGTTGCACTCAGCAGGCCGGGGCCTATTTTACTGAGCGTATACGGCACCGTACCAATGCCGTTTGGAGCGCCCACAACCTGATTCGCGTTATTGCTCCCGTCAACAGTTGCATATACCCTTTTTAACCTCAAGGTGTCATTCAGGCCATTCATTAAGTTTACACAAAAAGAATTGGCGACGTAATAGAAGTTACCATACAATGAGGTCGTACCGTCAGGCCGTAACCCATAATTGAGATAAAACGGGTTTTCCTGGCCGCCGAATGCATCGCTCAGCTGGTAGCCCGGTTGTGTTGTAACCTGCGTAGCGCCATCAACGTAACCTTCCGAAGCTGTGGATGTAAGTTCGGCTTTTAATGATGCAAAAGTCGGCAAATTCGACTGGCGCATTATTAAACGCAATTTCATGGTATTGGCAAATTTTTTCCAGTTGTCCATGTTTCCGCCGAATATGATATCGTCCGATCCTGGTGTTGCTTCCGGAGATGCTGACGCCTCGTTCGTATTTATTAAAGTTATCGCTGCATCAAGCTGCTTGATCAGGTCCGCGTAGATCGACGCTCCACTATCGTAAACGGGCGTTAGATTTTTAGCACCCAAAAAGGCTTGACTGTATGGCACGTTATTATAATTATCAACCAATTGTTCAAAATCATAAGCCTTTAGCACTTTAGCAATGGCCTCGTAATTTACATTAGGAAATACACCCCGGCTGTTTACCTCCATAATGTTGATATCTGACAAATTATCGTACAAGTCTGCCCATGGAAAGTTAGCCGTGGTAGTTTGAACGGAATATTGCGTAAATAATGCATTTGAAATGTAGCCGGTAGGGTTTTCGATCCAATACCCCTCCCACACGGCGTAAGGCCCGTACAACTGGAAGTTCAATATGCCCGTATACGAGTCCCATCCATTTATGATATCAGCGGCCCCTTTTTCAGCGCTCGTTAAACTTAACTGCAGCGTGCTGTTTGACGGCGCGTTTGGGTTAAAACTTTCATCCAGAAAGTTCTTTTTGCAGCCCCATAAACCAACGGCTGCAAGCATTGTTATGATTATCGTTAATTTCTTCATTTTCTTTAGTATTAAAATGTTACCTGTAATTTGGCGCCAAAAAACCTCGTACTTGGTAATTGGGCCGGGCCAATTGTGCTGCCGTTGCTTGCGCCTACTCCGTTTCCGGAACTAATGCCGGTAGAGTCGCTAAGTTCGGGATCGCCCCACATTTCGCTTTTCGGTAAAAACGTAAATAGATTTCTTGCGTCAACTCCAAATGTTAAGCCTTTTATAAACTTTGTTTTATTAATAAACTGGTTCAGGTTAAAATCAAGGGAGACTTCGCGTATTTTCCAAAAGGCAGCGCTTGTTACATACGTAGACCCAACAGTAGATGGGGACCCGGGTGATACCCAGTAATTATAGCCCCCGGTAAATGTTGGCACCGTTGTGTTTGGCTGATAAGTATTTGGCCCGGTTTGAATTACCGAATTAGGAATAATAAATAACTGGCGCCCGGCCTGCGAACTAAAAGCGTCGGAGCCGGCAAAAGTCATTTCCGCGCCCAGACCGTTATAAATAACATTTCCGCCCCGGTATTCGGCAACAACATTGAGGGTGATAAATTTATAACTTAAAGTGGTAGTTAAACCCAAAATATGATTAGGGTTTGTCCCTCCCTGGTCAACCAATGTTGGGCCTAAAGTTCCGGCACCCGAAATCGGGTCGACAACTTCACGCCCTTTAGGGTCCCTTATAAAATCGGTGGTGAACAATTGCGGAAACGATTTACCAACTACGGCAATTATTTCAGCCTGGCCATTACCTTCCGCCTGGAGGGCTAGTTGCGGTTGCGCGCCCACTAACGATATCACCTTGTTACTCAGCAAAGCAAAATTGCCTCCCACTGTCCACCCTACGGAATTGTTTGTCTTTGGAAAAATGATGGCATTTAATGTGAACTCATAGCCCTGTGATTGCACTTCGCCCGCATTAATTACCGAATTGAGATAACCTGTGGCTGGTGATGTCGTAATACTCAGTGTTTGATTACGGCTCTGCTGGTTATAATAATCGGCCTTTAAATCTAAGCGGCTGTTAAACAGGCCTACCTCGGCGCCAAATTCAAGCTCGCTTATCTGCTCCGGCTTAAGGCCCGGCGGATAAAGTGTCCCGCTGGTTCCAAAACCGCTCAAACCTCCAAATGGAAATCCGGATGTGGTAACGAAAGTGGGATTGATACTGTATGGAGGTAATGATACCTGGCCAACACGGCTATCATCCACATAAAGCTTTAAATAATCAAGTATATTATTTTTTAACTTCGGAAAGATATCAGTCGGAATAACTGAAAGCTTTAATGATGGATAGAAAAATGAATTGCTCCCAATGGCTAACCTGCTATCCTGGTCGTTTCTTAGGGTCGCTTCTAAAAATGCCCAGTCCTTATAACCAATGTTCAGGTCGCCAAAAAAGTCTATTTGCCTGATGATACCGTTTGCAGTATATAAAGTAGGGGTTTCACCATTAAAAAGCTGGTTATACAGGCCGGGTATTAACAGCCTGCTATCCTGGTCATAGCTATAATTCATTTTTTCTTCCCAAATGGTATTACCTAACAGTAGGTTGGTTTTCCAATCGTTAAAAAAAGTATGATGGAAGTTTATTGTCGCGTCCCCTTCTAAGCGCGCAAAACCGGTACCGTTGCCCGGAACAAAAGTGGGTATCGACCCGAGTGTGTTTACTATTGCGCCCGTGCCATCTCCAAACCCGGTAATATCAGTAACTTTTGGCGCTATACCACCGGGGAAAACTGTCTGGTCTAACCCGATAGCGCCGGCAACGCCGTTGTTAAGGGCGTAAGGCGCAAAAGTAACTCCCGCAACAGTATTCTGTTCCGAAAAGCTGCCAAAATAGTCGCTTACCCTGTATGTTACATCCAGCCACTTGGTTGGGGTAAGGGTAAAAAGTAAATTCCCTGAAAATATATCCCTTTGGATAGCGGTCCGGTTATTTTCGACTGTCCACCATGGATTGGTTGAATACCCGCTAAAATAATTGGTGGCGTTTCCGTATGATCCGGGCGTATTCGGATCGGAATTTACATTTTTAAAATACGGAGCATTAATATTCAAATCCGCCGGAAACTGCACTAAATTAGAATAAAGGTTGTTGTTGCCTACATAATCCAGTCCTCCGTTGGTGCTAATGGTGTTCCTGGTGTAAGTCGCGTTCAGATCGGCCCTGAATATGCCATAAGTTCTGCTTACGCCTAAACGTGCAGATATACGATCATTCGCATCCATCGGCGTAATACCTTTCTGGCGCGCATCCTGCACATCGAAATTGAAGGAGTTTTTGGTGTCGCCCTGCGCAAATGTTAAATCATTCTGTTCGGTTACCCCCGTCTGAAAAAATCCTTTAATAGGGTTTACTTTTTGTGCCGAATAGGGCACGGTTAAAAGGGGGTTGCTGGCCAAACCGCCGGGATGAAAAAAACCGACCGGTACCTGCTGGCCGTCAAAAGCCGGGCCCCAAAGCTCGTTTTCCCACGGAACATATACACTAAACCCGGTAACCGGGTTAATGTAGTTCCCCAGTCCAAGAACCCTGAAGTCACCTTCGCCGCCGTACTGCCCGTATGAGCTTTGCAGTTTCGGCAAATTTGCAACCTGTTGCAACTGCAATGAGTTGGTATAAGTTACCACAGGTTTACTATCAGCAGTTCCTTTTTTGGTGGTAAATACTATGGCACCGTTCGAAGCCTCGGAACCGTACAGGGCCGCTGCGCCTGATCCGTTTAAAACGTTGATGTCGGCAATATCATTGGTATTCAGCGCCGCTATAACCGAGCCTGAAACAGGTACGCCATCTAAACTAAACAGCGCGCTGTTATTGCCTAAAAGCGACCGGTTACCCCGAAGATTGACTTTTATTGTAGGATCGATGCCGTCGTCGCTTTGCTGTATCACCAAACCAGCTACTTTGCCGGCAAGGCCGTTAAACGGATTAATTACTTCGGTTTCATTTGCAGCAGCGCCGCTGATTTTAGTAGTGGCATAACCTACTTCCCTTGCCTGCTTTTTTATACCTAAAGCGCCTGTTACCACAACCTCGCCAAGCAGCTTGCTGGCTATGCCTAATACTACATTGACTGTAGGCCCGGTCGCAGGATGCTCCTGTGTTTCGTAACCAAGAAAGCTGAATACCAAGGTGGCCCCCTGCGGTACCGACAGGCTGTATTTACCGTCGGGGCTGGTTTGGGTACCCATATCGGTGCCCTTTAGTTTTACTGTTACGCCGGGGATGGGCAGGCCATCATCTTTGCCCGTAACCGTACCGGTAACGGTATGGTTTTGTGAAAATGCTTGCTGTAATAGCAAAAAACTTACACAAAATAAAATGAGTAATTTTTTTTTCATGTTGACTTATTTAATTTTTAACGTAGGGTTGTTATGTGTTCAGAGATGGAAGAATTCTTATAGGATATAAAAATTCTTCACGGAGAACGTGAGGACATACATTTCATCGGTCAGTTATTAGTAATGTGTAATGTTAGAAATTACAGCGCCGTTTGAATGTGTGAAAACCACCATTCGAATGTGCGAAAATCGCCATTTTGAGCACCCAGGGCAGTTTTTGGCGGAGATATGAAAAAATCCCCCGTATAGGGGGAGGGCAGGGACAGAAGGCCGTGAATAACTTTACAGCATGGAAAAATAGTTGACCGCATAGTCGGCAACGCGCAACAGCTGGAAAGTAATTACCTGATGACAGAGGAAAAAAAATACCGGCCAGCAAGGGTTAGTGAGCCCAAAAAGGTTGTGAAGTTTTTAGTTAAATATTTAGATTTTTTTGATGAACCGGGAACGAAAAGCAAGTCTGCTGACAAGCTTGGAATAGCGGTGAGTAACAAGTTTGGAGATAATTTTTTACTGGTACAAGGCAGCCCTTCAAATACCGGCAGCCATAACGTTGACGAGATCATTACTTTCAATACTGACAATTGCTTAAGGGACTACCACCAGTTAAAAAGTGCCGGGATAAAAATTGAACAGATACCCCGGTACACCGGCAGGGGATTGGAAGTGATTTTTTCAGATCCATACGGCAATTGTTACCTGTTGCTGGAGAAAAGGGACTATTCGGAAGCATGAACAAATGAAAAAGATACAAATATTAAATAATCAAAATAAAATTTATAGTGAAGCTATTGACCTGGTCAACTACACCAACGAATCGCATGAATTTTCGATCAGGATGGTTTTTAACGGCAACGAGCTGTATAATATCGGCAACAAGGAATTAAATATTTTCCCGGGAAATTTTTTGATCATTAACGAAGGCACCATATATAATAGAAAAATCAATTCAGAATTACCGGTTAATACGTTGTCTATCTTATATACAAATCAGTTCTTAAAGTCTTTCCGCCACAGCGTTACCTCATCCGACCGTTTATTACTTGACGACCCTTTTACCGTACCGAACAACCCGGCGCCCGTATTTTTGGAAACAATTTATCCATTAAAGGGGGATATGATGTTTAATTTAGCCCATATCAGGAACCTTTTTCACAGCGAGATAAATAACGACCTGCTGATGAATGAGTACTTATATCATTGTTTGTTTAATTTTTACAGGATCTATTATAAAGAAATACTGGTAAAAAGCAAACAACTCAACGTGGTAAACATTAATACCCGCAACGAGCTTTTTAAGCGGCTTAATAATGCTAAAGATTATATGATCAGCAATTATAACCAGGAAATTCAACTGGAGGACATATGCAAGTACGCCTGCCTGTCCGAAACGCATTTTTACAGGTGCTTTAAGCAAACCTTTCATTGCTCGCCGCACCAGTATTTGATGCAATTACGGCTTTCCCAGGCAAAATATATGCTTAAAAATACCTCCTATGAAGTACGGGAAATAGTTAATTTAATAGGGTTTGACTGCGTAAGCTCGTTTATCCGCCTGTTTAAGGACAGGTTTGGCGTTACTCCCGGAAACTACCGGCTTACCACCGCTGCGTAAAATAGAAAAAGGAACTAATACCTCGCGTATCAATTCCTTTCAATTAACTATTAACTAATCTTAACACTATGAGAAAACTAGTTATCCAAAGGTAACAAGCCCGCAGTTTTCCCGGTATGTGATAACTTCCATTTTTTCGATAAATTTTTCAGGGGGTTGCGTCTTCAAAATGAATAAACCTGAACCTGTCGGCTGCACTTTAAAATTCAGAATGTTACATTTGAATTTCATACTACAAAATAAATTTTTGTCACTATGCTAACAGATATCAATCCAAAACTACCCATGCGTGATAAAGCTGTTACGAGGGATTTTTACATAAACAAATTGGGCTTCCGGAACCTTGGCAGCGTTGATTACGATGGCTACCTTATGGTAGAAAAAGACAATATCCAAATTCACTTTTTTGAGTTTAAGGAACTCGACCCGAAAGAAAACTACGGGCAGGTGTATATCCGTACGGATGATATCGAATCATTTTACCAATTGGCCAAACTACAAAACGTTATCAGTAATGAATTGGAGCACAAGCCCTGGATGCAAAGGGAATTCTCCATTCTCGATCCTGATAGCAATTTGCTTACGTTTGGGCAGAGTTTTTTTTAGATTGTGTTTACAGAGGATGCTTATTTGAGTTCAGAGGGTCGCGTCCCTTTTCATCCAAATACAACTTAAAATTGCTTTAACAACGTAATCTTGTTTATTAGCGACTTGTTGTTTACCGGCGTCCCGCCAAAATTATTATCATTATAAACAAAGTACAAGAAGCTTAATGGCGTAAATTCCCAGCTTGCTTTTGCATTCCATTGTCCCTGGCGGCCAAAGGAATTATATTGATAAAAGGCATAAAATAATATTTGAGGATTCCACGCCAATCTTAACTCTCCCGAATAAAGATTGGTTGTAAGATTTGTGGAATTTAAACCTAAGTGATAAAATTGATCATAGGTATAATTTATTAATAACGATACTTTCGGATCCGGGGCAAATCTGCATCCAAGCGCCGCTGAACGCATTGAACCATCATAATAGCTGCCAAAAGTCAGATCGCTTGTAAAGGAAAGCCGTTTTGAAGGATCTGACTGATACGATATTTCCTGCAGTGTATAAAAATACCTTTTTTGTTGTATAGGGATAGATAATAAATCAAATTTGAAATTTATATTTTGCCAATATGGCCTGACAGCGTATTGTATAAGGCCCCCGTTTGTTAAGTTAATATACAACGGGTAAAAATAAATATTCGCTTGCTGAAACTGTAAATTCGAAGCATTTTGATAGTAGTTGATATCAAAGCCGGGCTCCCATTCATTTATCCATTTCCACCTTTCCTTTTTTGGCCGTATGTTGAGAAATTCAATACTTTGATTGTAGAAAACATTACTTTGAAAAATATAACCCATTGCAGGATCATATTTTTCAGATATAAATTCAGACCGGTACGAATAATAGAATTTATTGCTGTTATACGTGAAGTTAAGATAACCAGAGAGCCCCGTACTGTCTGGCCGGGCATCATTAGAAACAGATGCTAAATATTGCAGGCTGATCTTACTATTCGGGCGTATCAATCCATCAAATGTTAAAGTACCGTTGTTGTTGCCGGCAAGTTTCTTTTCCGGATCAGCTTCATCGATTTTATCAGTAAACATAACGCCAATGTTATTTTCCTGTCCATAGTTCTTTAAGTAACGAAACACTCCAAAATCAGCCGCATTCTGCCCGCTCGTTCCTTCCTGGTGTACAAACAGCGTTGCAAAGGTCCGGTCTTTTGTGCGGTCCGTAAATCGAATGCCGGCATCGATCGGCACAGGGCTCGCATCGAACCCCGTGTTGGACAGCCCGATACTCCTGCTAAAAAAAGGCTGTAACCCTGAAATACTCGCCCCCGCAAATATGCCCTGGTCTTCGAGGAAGAATTGCCTTGTTTCGGGAAACAAAATGTTAAACCTGGTGAGGTTGTTAACCGCCTGGTCTACATTCGCCTGTGCAAAATCCGGATTAAAGGTTAGATCGAGAACTGAATGCGTATTTACCGCCCACTTTATATCACCCCCATATTTAAAAGAGCTGTTTTTATTCGAAAAATTGTTAATATCCGTGTTTTGCGAGTATTGGTAGAGCGTGTATGGCTGAACGCGAATATTTACCGAAGGGGGCGGAAGCGTCAATCCTTTAAGCTCAGCCCCGTATGACATCCGGTATTGATCGTAAATTTGTGGTATGGCCGGAAAAACGGTTTGTTCATTTTCTCTTCTTGCGATCCTTGAAAAAGTGATATTCCAGGCAGTGGAATCCTTTGTTGTTTTCGCATACCGGAGTGATTTGAATGGTATGGCAAATTCAGCGTAATATCCACTATCTGTAACGGCTGTTTTTACGCTCCATAAAGCGTCCCAATAGGTATCCACAAATACATCATCGAATACTTGCATATCGCCCTGGGTGCCGAGGGGCGTTGTTTGGAAAGAAGCACAAAACCGTTTTAAATTTTGCGGGTCTAACTGGATCATAAATACATCATTATTGGCGCTCGTAAAGTCGCGCCGGTAATCCTGAACGCGGACACCTCTTTTGCCCGCAGTATCTTTACAAAAAACCCCGAAATAAATGTTTTTTTTGTCGTAGACAATTTTCACAAAGGTTTCGAAATTATGTTTTTCGCCCTGTCTTGGCTGTATTTGAAAAAAATTACTGATTGTTGGCGCCAATTGCCAGGATAATTCATTCAATTTCCCATCTACTACGATATTATCTTTCGCTTCAATTGCATATATTTTGGGGTGTATTGACGGTGGAGGGAAATTAAGGCTATCCTGTCCCGATACGATCTCAGAAAACAGGACTATTACAAATACAGTTAAAATATATCTCGGTATGAACATAACAAAAGCACATTATCTTTTTGGTCTCCCTCATCATAACTATTCAGCTGGCAAAGCTTATTTAATTCGGTTAAAAATCCTGTTCATAATGATTTCAAAAATGTTCAATTGTGCTTGTTGATCTTCATTTCAACAATTTGGGGGCATGTATCAATGATTATCAGGGAATAGCTATTCCGGTAGTTGGCCACAGTTGGTTTCAAGCCAGGGTTTTATTATTAATGAATGGATTACCGCGATGGCCCTCACCTTGTGTACACGATGTTTATTTGTTGCATTAGGTGCTACTGATCCCCTAATTTTGATAATGCAATTATAAAACCTAACTTTAAAACGCGTCCATAACCATTACCTTCCTTAAATCAAAATAAATGAAGATAACTAAAATTATTAGTCACCTCACGGTCGCGGGGGGTTTGATTCTAATCGCATGGAGTGTAACCCCTGGCATGGCCCAGCCGCCAACCCGCGACCCACATACGGCGGGTTACGTATCGGCAACTGAATTACCGGATGGCGCCAATCCTTCGCCCGGTTCCAATGGGAATTTTATTATAGGCCCGACACATGATCCGGCACCGGAATCAACGGTACAGCCTAGTGCGCCGCAGGGCACCATATACCATTTTACCATGGATTCGAGGGACAGCAAAATTTATCCCGGCATTGCACGCGAACCAAATTCATTTGGTACGCCCGATCCGGCAAACTCTGCTAAATTGATCGTCACTACAAGCCATCCTGCCCCCTACACCCGCCAGGTGGCCGTATATGTTCCAAAACAGTATGTTGCCGGTACCGCGGCGCCGTTCATAGTTGGCGCCGACGGGCCGGACAATTTGCTTTTCACCGTATTGGACAACCTTATCGCCGAGGGCAAAGTGCCTGCGATGATCGCCATCTCTATCGGTAACGGCAGCGGCGATGCCCAGGGCAGCGAAAGAGGCCTGGAATACGATACCATGAGCGGCGTATATGCAGAATTTGTTGAAAATGAAGTACTGCCGTTAGTGGAAAGCAAGTGTGGCGTAAAACTAACCAAAGACCCAGCCGGCCGCGCTGCCACGGGCGGCAGCTCGGGCGGGTCATGCGCGCTGATCATGGCGTGGTACCACCCGGAATGGTATCATCGCGTGCTCACCTATTCAGGTACCTATATCAACCAGCAATGGCCCTGGAACCCGGAAACACCACACGGCGCATGGGGATTTCATGACGATTTGATCCCAAAAAGCGGTCCGAAACCATTGCGGATATGGATGGAGGTGGGCGACCAGGACCTTTTTAACCCAAACATAATGCGCGACGACATGCACGATTGGGTGCTTGCAAATGAAAATATGGCAAAAGTACTCGCCGCTAAAAACTATCAATACCAGTTTGTTTTTGCCCGCAACGCCCGGCATGTTGATAGTAAAGTAAGAAAGCAAACGCTTCCCGAAGCGCTGGAGTGGCTTTGGAAAGACTATCACGCGGCGAAGGTCACGCAATGACAAATATTTCTGAAAAATCAGGCGGACAAAGCCTGGCGTGTAAATCTATAGCAGGATCAAACCGCCTTTTTTCAGGGCGAAAAAGTGCGCCAGGCGTTCATGTTCGCGTTCACTTCGCATGAACACGAAATAAAAATTGCGTGAACGCCTGGAAATCAAATAGTTGAATTTTTGTTCCCGAAGGACCACTCGTAGTTTAAGCTAATCCCACACAAAACGCCAGTTACCGTCCTTCTGCTTTTTCCACACCGTATGAAACACGCCTTTATATTCCGTTTTCTTTCCTGCTGCATCGTATATTGAAGCAACATAACTGCCATAACTGTAGCCAAGGTCTCCCGAGGCAGAAACATCCACAAATTCGGCAGTCCATTCCAGCTTATCGTTTTTCGACCTTTGCTCATAAAATTTCTTTATCTCCTCCCGCCCCTTTAGCAAACCAACGCTGCGGCTGGCAACGGCGTCTTCGGCCGCATATTTGTAAAAAGCTGCCGCAATGCCCTCCTTCCTGGCATCATCCGCAAACTCCTTTTCAATATTAAAAATTTCCTGTTTTGCCGGGCTTGTATTTTCCTGGGCAAATAAATTACGGGGTGATATAATGATCAATAATATCACGACCAAAAAATATATTTTATTCATAATTAAATAGCGGTTTTAAAGTTCCCTTGTTTACAGTTTGTTAAAAATTGTTGTTTTCCCTTCCAGCTAATTTACGATCAAATTTTCCTCTTCGGGAATTTGTGAGCCTTTTTTTGGCCCGCAGTGTAAATCCATAGCAGGATCAAAGCCCCAAAAGGGCCTTTTTTTCGGGCGAAAAAGTGCGCCGGGCGTTCATGTTCGCGTTCACTTCGCATGAACACGAAATAGAAATTGCGTAAACACCTGAAAATAAAATAGTTAATTTTTAGAAAATTTGAAACTGGAATTTACTGTTTTTACCCCGCATTAACGTCCGCGATCGGCGGGTACGCCTTACGCACCAATTTCGATTTCACCCAGTGCTCGGTGCGATGATGCAAGGGCACCAGTATAGCTGCTATCGCGACGAGTATGATTAAAGTTAAAACCGGCGTATCGTTTGTCCAACGCTCGATGTAAGGATGTACCAGTAGCGTTACAAATTCAAAGACCAGCAGCAGGGCCAATATACCCAAAAACTCCACGGTGCGTGGCTTCGCTTTACGGCGGCTGAGGAACAAAACAAACACAAAGAAAGTAGGTATAAAAATAGCGATGCCTGCCAACTGCAGATTCTTCCTGCTCGTTTCCTCATCGGCCAGTTTTTGCCCGGCTATTTCCCGCTGGCGCTGGCGTTCAGCAAAGGTAAGGTTTTGTACTTCTTTTGTTTTTTCCTGGCTAAAAAGGGTGTCCTTCGCGGTAATGGAGATCTCCTGGTAGTGGAATGCGCTGTCCAGTCTCCCCCGCTCTTTAAAATAAGCGGTCAGAAACTGGCTGGCATTCAATATTCTTTCCGTAAACCCCCCGTGTACACCCGCCGCCATAGATTTTTTGGCATAATACAAACCGGAATCCGGCTGAGCCAACTGCTTAAATAATTTAGCCATGCCCAGGGTGCTTTCACAAATGCCGTCATTATCGTCCATTTTTTTAAAATAGGGCAAAGCAGTCCGGTAATAACCCAGGGCGAGATGCGCGTTGTGCTTTTTGGAATAGATATTACCCAGGTTGTTTGTGGCAACTCCAATCAGATCGGGGTTCTTTAGTTTCAGGGCAAGCTCGTACCCCTGCTGGGTGTATATCCGGGCCGAGTCGAGCATATTCAATTTTTCATAAGTATCACCCAGGCCAATCAAATTGTAAGATAATAACTTATCATTATGAATGGTTTCCTCCAGGGTTTTAGCCTGCTTAGAAAAATTAACACTTTGCCGGTAATCGCCCTCATAACTGTAAACCGTTGCTATGTTATCCAGGTTCGCCGCTATTTCGAATCGGTCCATACGCTTTTCGTTCAATTTCATAGCCAATAAAAAGCTGCTCAATGCTTTCGGGTAATTGCCTATTTCCATAAACACAATGCCCTCTATGTTTACGGATTCCGCCTCTCCTTTTAAAAAATTGGCCTTTCGCGAAAGCCTGATCCCCTGCTGCACCATCAGCATGGCACTATCGGGTTTCGAATTTTCATACATCGAACCCAACTTAAATATCAGCAATATTTTCGTGGTATCGTCTTTTGCAGCGGCGATCAGTCTTTTTAAGCTGTCTGCAGCACTTTGCTGCGCATGTGAATTTATAAATAACGCAATGAGTACCAGTACAAGGCTAAGTTTTTTCATGACCGGAATTTAAATGAAGCAAAATACGAAAAAAACTTAACCAGCTAAGTTTTGCGGAACCCCTTCCCATTTGGTTTTCGGCGCCTTGTTTATCATCAATAAACAACTATCTTGCAGCAAATTAACCATCACAATTTACACCTAATGGAAACTGCATACAAAAATGTAAGCCTGCTGTTTGTTGCTATTTTCGGCATCATTGTTCTGGGGTTTTTCAAAACCTATTTCGGGCTGTTCCCATCTTTCAATAATGTAACCTTAATTCAGCATATCCATGGCCTGCTGTTTATCACCTGGTTTGTACTGCTGTTTGTTCAGCCGCTGCTCATCCGCTACGGTAATTACAAGGTGCACCGTATCATCGGCAGGTGTACTTATGTGCTGGTGCCATGTATCATCATTTCCATTCATTTTATTGCCCGCGAGGCCTATTTAAATGCTGTCGCCGCGCATGTGCCCAGGCACACCGTCCTCGCCAATACATATTTCCAGGTTTACCAGATATTTGACTTTACCGTATTGTACCTGCTGGCCATTGCCAACAAACACCGCACCCCCTACCACATGCGGTACATGATCGCCACTTCGCTGGCTATTGTCGGGGCTGGTTTGCGCAGGGCTTTTGAACATGTATTGGGCCTGGGCGGCGGGGACGCCGTGCTATACGGCTTTCTTGTTCCAGATTTGATATTGGTCGGCCTGATTGTGTACGATAAGATCAACGGGCAAAACAGCCGGGCTTATGTCATTGCGCTCATCATTTTAGCTATATCGCACTACAGTTTTTACTTCCTGCCCCAATCTGCATTATGGCAATCTGTTGCCGGATATTTTGTAAGGTTTTTTTGAGTGAAATACCGCTCCTGGAACCGGCGGGTTTGGCAATGTCAGCGCGCCGCTGATAAAGGCTTGGGTGGCCTTTTTTAGGGCGAAACAGCGCGCCAGGTGTTCATGTTCGCGTTCACTTCGCAATAGCACACGCATTTTTATTATCGTGAACGCCTGAAAATCAGTTGGTTGATTTTTGTAAATATGCAAAATATGCAAAAACGAACATTTATGAATACTTACCGTCTCAGCAGGGTCTCTCGAAGAGGACCCTGCGTCCTCCTTGGGCATTGCAGCGCAGGGTCCGGTGCCGGAGACACTGCGACGACGGCGTAAATTAATTACCCGCCATTTTCAAAATAAAATTAATAAATGTAAATTTAAACAGCCAATATCATAAAATGACCACACCCGAATTTTTAGCCGCTTTGCCGGCCGACAGGCAGCAATTGATGAACACGCTGCACGAAACTATCATTGCTAATGACCCGAATGTCACCTTTTCCATTAAGCCGATGATGGGCAAGGAAATGATCATGTATGAGCAGGGCAATTACATGAAATATGCACTGGCCAGCGTAAAAAGCCATATGTCGTTGCATTGCATGCCCATTTATATGAATACGGCCTTCCATACCAAATATACCCCGCTGCTGCCTGCCGCCAAATTTCAAAAGGGCTGCATTAATTTTACCGATGCCGCCGCCATGCCGGCTGCAATAGTGGCTGCCCTGATCACTGATTGCTCGCCCATCAATATAGCTGCAATGCTGGAGAATAGGAAAAAGAAATAAAAGGTCACGTTGGACACACGAATAAAAATTACAAAATTCGGCGCTGCCGCAAGCCGCCCCGGGGGTGCCCCCATGTTAAGCAACCGCCTTGCCGGCTAAACAAGCTGCTAATTACTATACGTCGCGCAACTTTGGCGGGAGAAATTTATTCAGCAGTGGCTTTAATATTTTTTCTTTAATTTTATCTGATAATAAGGCTATTAGTGCCAAAATTGTCCACGAAAGAATCTTATTTAATGACCAATCCTTCACAATATTTCCAATAACATTGTTATAACTCGGATTTAATAGTTTGAGATTGACAGAAGATGATGAAATGCTATCAGCTGCCAGGCCGGCAATCCTTTGGGGATCGACTTCAAATATTTCGTTATTCTCTGTATCCAGCATCTTTTGGCCTTCAGTTTTTGGAAATATTTCCTGGATCATGCCCTCTGGCGCCTTCACAGAGATCCGGGAATCCTTTGAAGAAATATAGTCTACAAAAGCCTCCGAAGGCGGGGCTGAAGCCACTTTTGGGCCGGCACTATGCGTTTGCAAATTATTGGGAGATGCAAATAATAGAGGAATAACTACATTTTTGGTTTTTTCTAGTAAACCTGCATGAAAAGGTAAATTCGTATATTTCGAAAAGTAAAAGTCCCCTTTAGACATCCTGGCCGACCATCCATATTGCTTCATACTATCCACGTAATTATTTCGATAATTCCCGAGATAATTTGCGCTGTCAGCGTTGGTCTTAATTGAATCCCCTTCACCATAACCTACAGCATCTGTTTTAAATTTATATTGGTTTGCAATAGCAGTATCCAAATCCAACTTTTTAAAATGCATGGTTTCTTTATAGGAGATCAGTGCATTTTTAACCGTAATGTTCGCGCGGTAATCCCCTGTAAGGCGAAACCTGGAAATGGTCCGGGTGGAAATAAAAGAGGAAGTATCCAATTTACTTTTTGTTAAATAACCGTAGAAAATCGCTAAAAAAATTACGATCACGACTACAAGCCATCTAAATATGTTTAAATACTTCATTTCTAAATTATTAAAGCTAATAACAAAAATTCGTATTACAAAGGCCTTGTTATAAATTGGGTGTCCTCGCGGTTTTAAATTACCTTAATGATAATATCATCGCTCCGGTCTCGAACAAAAGACAATTTGGATATCGGGCAAGAACTAATCAGCATTTAACCCCGCGATTATACAGGTAATAGCTTACCTGTCTCCATCTCAGCAGGGTCTCTCGTAGAGGACCCTGCGTACTCCTGGGTGTCTTGCAAATTATAGCCTAGTGAAATTTTTGACCTTTCCGTCTCAGCAGGGTCTCTCGTAGAGGACCCTGCGTACTCCCTCGGTGTATTGCAGCGCAGGGTCCCGTGGCGGAGACCCTGGACGACGGACGCGTCCGCTGTCCCAATTTTGTCAATACCTTAAATTATAGCCTAGTGAAATTTTTCACCTTTTGAAAGCATGTCAACAATTACTTCCACTCGTTTTTGCCTGGTCTCAGGTTTTTTTGCGGTTTGTAATCTAAAAACAATGGAAAACAGGTTTGCCCTATTTAAGGTTTTGTAAAACTCAAGTGCCTTTTTGTTTTTGCTGAGCTCATTTATAAAATCATCAGGAACATTCATTTTGCTGGGGGAATCATACGCTGCCTCCCATCGACCATCTGCTTTTGCAGATGCGACCGCTTTTAACCCTTCCGGCTCCATTTTACCGGCTTTTGTCAGGTTTTCAACATGAGCAATGTTTACCTTAGACCAGATACTCTTCGGCCCCCTGGGACAAAATTTTTGCAGCCATGCCTGCTCATCCAGGCTTTTCTTTTGGCCATCTATCCACCCATAACAAAGGGATTCTTCAAGTGCCTCAGCATAAGTAATTGTTTTTTCTTTTGAATCTTTCTTAGAGATCTTCATCCAGACACCAATAGAAACCAGGGAATTTTCTGATAACCAGGTGCGCCATTCTTTTGCGGTTTTAAATGCCATAACAGGCATGCTAGCTTTGCTTTCCATTACACTGCTCCAATAGTTTTTTGATGTTATCTTAAAATACCTTTCCAATTACCAATGGAGTGATCGCGGGATTGCCCGTTCTTAAAACTTTCCATAATATTTTGTTTTAATGCAAGCAATGGCTGATAAATTTACCTGTTAACGGGTTACCTGTCAGCGGGCCATCCCGATAACTCGGGGCGGCAGCGAAAGTATCTTAATAAAGCTATTCCAACACTTTGCTGATCTGGATCACGGGCTGAATATTTGTATAGTTTGGTATGTCGCCCTGTATTTTTGGCCCGTTAGCCGCCATCGCATTTTGAAAAGCCGAAACATTATCAAAATAGAAGCAGCATATCACCACAAAAGGCGTCGGCGCCCCGGCCGCCCCGCCGGCTATTCCTATATCTATCGCCGTAGCCTTTAAAGCGCCCGCGAACAAACCCTTCACCATCGGGATATGTTTATTTAAGTAATAATCCATGTCGAATTTTTTACCATCCCCGGCCGGATAAAGTATGGTCACTTTGGTCATGCCTTTCTTAATTGCCTGGCCGTCGGCGGATGTGCTTTGCTGGGCCATAGCGTTAATTGTTGCCACGAGCATAATCAGCCCGGCAAGCATTAGCATTAGTTTTTTCTTCATATTATTTTTTTGTAATTGATCTCAAAAAATGAAACGGCAGCCGAATAACGTTATCCTTTTTGGCCTGCGGAGAAATACTTTGATCCGTTAAAGCATAAATTGCTGAAACGGACTTGAGCTATATATTAGGCTACCAGGGACTTATTATCTCGACTATCATACAAATAAATGAAATAAAAGACATTAAGCAAAAAGGATAATGCACTTAAATGAGGAGTAAACAAAGGGGGAATCTTTCACGGGCCGGCTGACTTAATGAAAACCCGGCTTCAGTAACGCATGTTGAATTTTTAGAAATATGCGCAGATTGATTGTCGTTTGTTTAGCTGGCGTGGTTGCGGCTTTGCATGTGGGCCATCCTGACAAATCGGGGACGGCAGCGGAAATTGCTTGCGGTAGCGGGGCCTGATTGAGGAGAAATTGCTCGCGTGAGCATTGGAGCTCATTGAGCTAATAGCTACATTTGCTTTTGGAACTTTACCCTCTAATAATATGTCTGAATCAGAAAATAACGAAGAAGTGACACCCACAATGAAGCAAATGGAGGAATACGATACTCTTGTATATACTTATCTTGAGCAAGCGCAAAAACTATTTGGCAATAAAACTGAATATATATTCGAGGGCGTTAGCTATAACAATTCAACTCCTAAAGTAATCTTAGCTGATTCATATTTTTTAACAGGTGAGAAAGCATACATTATTGAACTGAATGGAAACGCGGTTAATGACCGCAAGGACGGCATCTTCCAACTATCTCATGAAGTTGTACACTTATTATCACCCGTAGAGCAGGACGAAGAAAAGGGCGATCTGGTAAACTATTTAGAGGAAGGAATGGCTTGTTATTTTTCGAAGGTAATAACCGAAAAAGAAACCGCCGATTTAGAATATTGCGAGTTGCAGTTCGAAAAACATGAAAAATATAAAAAAGCTTATGAACTATTGGTATCCCTTTTGGAAATAGATAACGATGCCTTAAAAAAATTGAGGTCTGTCACGGAGGTTATATCTCAAATAAAACCTGAAGACTTTGAAACCGCTGGCTTAAAAGTTGATAAAGAGCTTGTTAATGCCTTGTTGTCTAAATTTTAACAATTAATTCCCCCTAACCTGGCGCGACTGTCGGCACCGGCCAAAAGCGCTGCAGCACTTCTGCCCGCTGACAGGTAACCGCCAAAAGGTTTTGGAAACCGTTGATATCAAATGCTTCAGCGCGGCTGCATTACAAAACACAAAAAGCCGGGCAGTATTTACCCGGCTTCATTTAATTGAGGCCAACGATTATTGTTTTGTATAAACGCCTGTTGCCAGGTTGATTACGTAAGTTGAACCACCTGTAATGGCTAAAGTTGCTGTGCCATCACCATTAAAGGTAATTTTGCCGGTAAAGTTGTAAGTAAGCTTTCCGGCCACACCGGTTACAGAAAATGTCGCGGTACCGCCGGAAATAGTTCTGCCTGGTTTTGACAACGTAAGATTGGTAACAACGATATCAACATTGCTGTTGCCGGTTGCCATATTGCCCACTTTAGAAGAAAAAGTACCCGCGCGCTTGTACTCGCCGTTGATCACAAAGCTGGCTGCAGCAGTAGTAAGGCCGGCTATGGTAGCGTTTGCTGTGCCTGTTGCTGTAGTGCTGATGCGCGGGCCGCTGAAAGTACCGTTGTAAGCCAGTGTGTTTACAAGGTTATCAGGCTGTTCCTGGGTGTTGCAATTTAAAGTATGGGTATACTTTGCAAAGTAGTTAAAGGTAACCAAAGCAGTAGTGCCCGAATGAGTAGCACTGTCGGTCAATGTGGTGCCGCAAGCTTGCTTTACCGCAACTTTACCAACAGCGTCAATAGTTTTACCGCCAACTGAAGTAACGGCGGCCGCATTTGCCGAAATATTATCAGACATGAACGCCACGCCTCCTGAATTAGAGGCCAATGCACTTGAAGCCATATCGGCCGCCTGGTCGCTGGTTAATGTGGCAGTTGCGCTGTTTTCTTTCTTACACGAGAACACTGCTACCAGCAGCAATACAACGATTGATGATTTGAAAGTTTTCATTTTTAATGAGGGGGTTATGTTTTGTAACATTTATGTGACCTTGGAAGGATAAAAAAGTTTAAACCTTATAAATATTTTTTTCTGCTCGTAATTAAACCTGGTGGCTTTTACGCAGTTACGGGAATAAAAGTTCTGAAATATATTACAAGAATTATCAACAATATTTCACTTGTCAGCGGATAAACTAAACCAGGAAATCTTTTAACCGTGCTCCTCATAACCTGGCGCGACTGTCGGCGCGGGCCAAAAGCGCCGCAGCACTGGTGCCCCGCTGGCAGGTAACCGCAATGCTCCCCTTCGTGATCGGGGCGGCAATGAAAGTTGCCTGCGGAAGCCCCCAATTCCAAATCCAAACTAAAAGGAACAGTACCTTCCATATTTATTTATTTTGAAACATCGTTTTTTAATATTTCCGTTTGCCTGGTCGTAGTTTTTATTTAATACATTTACTATCCATATATTGCACAAATTTTATTTGCTTTTTATATCATTTTACAATCGCGCAACACATTATTAATTATATTTATCCATTTATTATATTTGTAATTAAATTATTGAAAATCAATACATATTATTAATTTTATAAGTGCGGAGACCAACCAGGGGCTTGCAGATGGCGCGCCCCATTGACTTAACGATTTTTCACAATTAAAAACCAATAAACCATGAGAAAGTTCAAATCAATTCTTCGGGCCGTGCCTGCGATCATCATCGCAACAGCACTGTTTTCGTGCGGCGGATCGGCAACTAAAACGGCGGGCGATTCGACAGCTACCGGCGGGTCTGACACGTCGAAAAAAAATGCCATGGCTGCGGCGCCGGCAGTTCCGTTTGATGTGGTCGATGTTACGCATACGATAAAAGACTACGCCAAATGGAAACCTATTTTTGACGCTGATTCGGTTAACCGTAAAGCGGCCGGGATGCAGGATTTAGCGGTAGGCAGGGAAGTTGACAGCACTAACAAGATACTTGTGGCATTTAAACTTTCGGACGTTGCAAAAGCTAAGTCGATGGCGGCCGATCCGAAACTGATGGAAACAATGAAAAAAGCCGGGGTGATCTCGAAACCTGACTTTGGATATTACCACATCATCAGGTTCAGCGGTGGCCCTAACTCAACGCAATGGGTAGTGGTGAACCACAAAGTAAAAGATTTTGATGCATGGCTGAAGGTGTTTGATAACGAAGGGGCGGCGAAACGGGAAAGCGAGGGCATGGTTGACAGGGCACTTGGGCGGGGAATTGACGACCCGAACATGGTGCATATTGTGTTCAGGGTTACCGACCTGGCAAAAGCCAAAGCCGCTATTTTCTCAGACGATAAGAAAAAACTGATGATGAGTGCGGGTGTGGTCGGAGCGCCTGATATCAGGTTTTATAACGCGGGACAATAACCCGGTTTTATCCGGCAAATTTAAAACTATCCCTAAAGAAACCAGTGGGATATATCCTAACCTGGCACGGGTGCCGGCGGCGGCCAAAAGCGCCGCAGCACCCGTGCCAGGCACGGAATAATTTACCTAATTACTCGCATACGCCACAAAATCCCTGTTATACTTGCTGCGGTATTGAAGGGGCGACAAGCCGGTCATCTTCTTAAAAACAGCGCGGAATGTTTTAGGGTGCGGGTATCCAACTTCGGCCATCGCGTGATATACCCCTCCCTGCTGCCAAATATTCACAAATTAAATTTAAAAAAAAATCAAAAAAAATTTGGGAAACCGAACAGTTGCAAATATATTTGCAACCGATTGGTTTCCCAAGTTAGACGTTAGAAAAAATGAGACGAGATATTTTCCAGGCAATTGCAGACCCGACAAGGAGGGCAATTATAGCATTGATTGCATTGCAGGCAATGACGCCTAATGCCATTGCCGAACATTTTGACACTACCCGGCAAGGAGTTTCAAAACATCTGCGCATTTTGACTGAATGTGAACTGATAAAGAAAGAATACAAAGGCAGGGAAATTTATTACCAACTGGAAATAAACAAAATGAAAGAAATTGACAAATGGCTTGAGCAGTTCCGCAAAATTTGGGAAACCCGTTTCAACCAACTTGACGACTTATTGGCAACAATTAAAAAACAGAAAAAATGAACAGTACGCTTCTATTGGATTTTTCCGTAGACAAGGAAAACAAAACCGTTTACATGACACGTGAATTTAACGCTGACCTTGACCTGGTTTGGGAAGCGTGGACAACACCCGAATTACTCGACCAATGGTGGGGGCCCAAACCCTTTGTCACGAAAACAAAAGTTATGAATTTTGATGTTGGCGGACGAAGGTTTTTTGCCATGGTAAGCCCGGAAGGGCAGGAACGTTGGTTTATTCAGAAATTTACTTCCATTAGTCCGAAAACGAATTTCAAAACATATAATACTTTTGCAGACAAAGATGAAAACCCTGAATTGCAGGGCTCTGAATGGGATTTTACTTTCAGCGAACAAAACGGCACGACAAAAGTCAGCATTACCGTTTATAACGAATCACTTGCCCGAATGGAAAAGATGATTGAAATGGGCACCCTCATGGGATGTGAAATGCAATTCACAAACCTGGACGAATTATTGGAAACTTTATGTCAAAAATGATTTTCAAAATAAATAAAAAACTAAAAGTAATAAAATGAGAAAAATTATTTCATTTATGCACATATCGCTCGACGGTTTTGTAGCAGGACCGAACGGGGAGATGAACTGGATCAAAGTTGATGAAGAAATTTTTGATCACGTCGGAAAGCGGATCGGCGAAAGCGATACCGCATTGTATGGACGGGCAACTTACCAGATGATGGAAGGTTACTGGCCTACCGCGGGAGACGGGCCGGGCGCAAGCAAACACGACATTGAACATTCAAAGTGGTATAAAAACGCCCACAAAATTGTTTTATCAAAAACATTGGAAGGCGCGGGTTTGACGAACACAACCATTATCAGCGACAATCTTGCGGACAGCCTAAACGAAATAAAATAACAGCCTGGTAAAGAGATATTGCTCTTTGGCAGCCCGACAGCAACACACTCGCTTATTCAACTGAACCTAATTGACGGCTACTGGCTATTTGTTAATCCAATTATTCTTGGACGCGGCGTTCCGTTATTTGTTGACATCAAAGACCAGATAAAACTAAAACTATTAACTAGCCAGCAATTTACTTCCGGGGTAACCGGGCTGGATTACATCGTAGACAGGCCATAACAAAAGCATAAAATGAGAAAATTAATCTACGCGATCAACACCACCTTAGATGGCTGCGTCGATCATACCAAATTCTATCCAGATGAAGAAACGATGGCATATTTTACGCAGCTTACGCAGGATGCAGGCACATTCCTCTACGGGCGTAAAACGTATGAACTGATGGTTCCTTATTGGCCCGAGGTGGCGAAAGCCCCTCCCGGGCAGGATGACAGGGAAGTAGATATTGAATTTGCCCGGGCATTTGATGCCGTTGAAAAAATTGTAGTTTTCTCACGATCATTAGAGAGCCCCGGAGAAGAAAAAACCAGGATTGTTCGCACCGGCCTGCAGGACGAAATACTTAAACTGAAACAGGAACCAGGCAAAAATATTTTTACCGGTGGTGTAACCCTTGCTTCGCAACTTGCAGAGCTCGGCCTGATCGATGAATACAATATCGTCGTTCACCCGATTATTGTAGGAGAAGGGCGGCGGTTGTTTGACGGTATCAACCTGCAGGAGAAATTACAATTAAAACTTGTTGGGTCGAAGGTTTTTAAGTCGGGAGCTGTTGCGCTCCGGTACTTGAAACAATGAGAGGGAAATTCCGCCGGTTCAAGCATCCTGCCTGAACCGGCGGAAGAAATAAGTTTTATTGCTTGCCGCGCGACATAGCGTCAAGCTGATCTTTTGATATCTTATCAAAATCGGGTGCTATGCCAAAAGTGCCCGCAGGGGCTTTTTGATCAGAAACTCCGCTTATTGTATATTCCGCGATTGAAAGTGCACCATCCGGCCCTGTCTGGAATGATGTATATTTTATGGGGACGCCCCCAATAGACGCATAATATTTGTCGATAACATCAGCTGGCAATGATATATCATTGGTTATCCAGATATCGTAAGTTTTTTGATCCTTAGGGTTTGTTGCCACCACTTTTTTGCAGTTAAAACCGGATATCTGTTTAGTTTCGGTGGATGGGGCAAATGTTAGTGCAGGGAAACTGCTTACAACCTTGTCAATTTCGGCAGGTGTGTAGATCGCAGCTTTTTTTACTTTGTAGGCAGGTACTTCGGCTAAAACAGCAAAAAATTTGTAGTTAGCATCTGCTAAAAGCTTAATATTTGCCGGACCTGCAGAAAATGTCGTAGCGGTTGAATCGCTCCTGAAATACGTTTTCAGTTCAAGGTCCTGGCCCTGTGTGCTTGTTTTGAGGGTTACCAGGCCTTCTGTATAGCTTTTTTGCGCACTGGCGCTCATAATTGTTGCTGATAAGGCAATGCCAACGGCAGCAGTTAAAAATTTGATTTTCATGATTTGGTTTTTATTTTGGTACCGTTTAAAGATTAATTGATATTATGTTAAATATTTTTTTTGACTGTTTGTAGCACGGACAAGCTGCCAACTCTTAACTGCCAACCGGAACCGGCAGGTATTTATTGATCACTTTCCCGCTCTTAAAAGCTGTAGAGCTCTCCAATTTCAGTATTTTTCGCTCCTTAAAAATGGAAAGCCCGGCACCTATGGCAACGGGGTTAACGATGAGGTAATACTCATCAATAAGGTTAAGGCTGATGAGCGAACTTACAAAGCCGGCGCCGCCATAAACGAGGATGTCCTTGCCCGGTTGTTCTTTTAGTGCTTGTACCACGGTGGCCAGGTCACCGTTTTCCACTTCGAGGTTGCGGCCGGGAATGCTTGTTTCGCTGCTGCTGAAGACAATCTTGCGATGATCGGCTATCAGCTGCGCCAAAGGGTGCCAGGGGTTGTCGGGCAGGTTGTCGGCCACGTTTTCCCAGTAGGTGCAAAATCCGGAAGCAGCCAGTTTGCGGCCCAGCAACAATGTGTCGCAGCCGGCGGCAAGATCGGCGCCGAACCCTACCATCTGTTTTAAAGCTTCCGGGTCAGGTGTACCGGATAAAAACACCCAGTCGTTCTCGCCATTTGGCCCGCCTACAAAGCCATCAACGGTCATTTGTATCTGTAATTTTAATTTTCTCATCATAATTGTTTTTTAAATATTTATTCCGAAGCCAGTAATTCATCCAATACGGTAAATGTCGCTACAGTGCCTTCTTTAAAGCCCCCTTCTACGAACCATTTGATGGTGGATTCGTCTTCAAACGTGATCACTGTATCAACCTTAGTCCTGTTACCATCAATAGATGAAAATTTAGTGTCCCGATAAGATTTTGGCGCATCAGGTACCGGGTTACCTTCGCCGTCACAAAACATTCCCGTCGTTGAAAAAGCGCTGCCGGTTTCAATTGCAGTAAATTCAGCATAAACCCAGTGTTTCTGCCCTTCGGTACCCACCATGGCATACAGCCAAATTCCGCCAACGGTAAAATCCCACGTTTTGAATTCAGCCGTCCAGGGCTTCGGCGCTATCCATTTTACAAGCAGGTCAGGCTCTGTAAAGGCTCTCCATACTTTTTCAACCGGCGCGTTAAATTCGCGTACTACGTGGATCTTTTTTGCAGCCAGGTCTGGTTCGAACAAAAAATTGTTTGTCATGTCTATTTAGTTTATAAGTCTTCTAATAGTTTATCTAACTGGTTAAAGCTATCCTCCCACATCTTGCGGAAGGCTTCCATCCAACGGTCTATCTCTTTCATTTTATCAATATTTAGCTGGTAATAAATTTCCCGCCCGCGCTGCTTTTGGTCAACGGCGCCGCATTCGGCCAGTATTTGTATATGTTTTGATACCGCCTGCCTGCTGCTGCCAAAATGCCCGGCTATGGCATTGGGCGTCATGGCGCCTACGGTAAGCAGCATAAGTATGGCCCTGCGGGTAGGGTCGGCTATGGCCTGGTAAATATCTCGTCTGATGTCCATTTGCAACTATTTGATTGCAAATATATATGCAATCATTTAATTGCGCAAATTTTTTTGAAAATATTTTTCGCGGTAAGTTAGTTGATGACGTTAAGCCCAGATCATTTTAAAACAAAAAAGCCCGCAGGCTTTCGACTACAGGCTTTTTGCGCTCAACCGGCGGTATTACAATATGCCAGCAACCTTTTAATTTTCCTCCCTCGCCATTAAATAAAACCAAACTTCTCTTCTTACTTCAAACCCTAAATTTTCATAAACACTAATGGCCCTCGTATTATCGGCCCGTGAGTGTAGATACGGAATTTCTCCCCCCTCCCCTATACGGCTTATCTGGTCCGCGATCAGCTGGCGCGCGTAGCCTTTGCCTGTATAACCAGGGCGCGTACAAACAGCGCTTACCTCGGCATAGTTAAATGTGTGCAGGCGCTGGCCGGCCATCGCCACCAGCATGTCCCCATCAAAAATACCACGATAATGGCCAAATTCGACTGTTTTAGAGTTAAAAGGGCCGGGATTTGTTAAACGCGTTAACTCCAGCATTTGCGGAACATGCTCTCCGGTAAGAGGAACAAACTCATTTCGCGAGCCATCCATTATGCCAGCCTGTTCGCAAACCATTTGTACACCATGGATAACGCGGCGTATCCGCCAAACCGGGGGAATTTCAATTTCCGTTGGCGCTACAAATAAAACAGGCCGGTTTTGTGGCATCAGGTCATGAAGCAGCAGGAAATTTTCCCTGGTGTTCTCGCGGAAAGCAGCAAAGGGAGATACTTCTTTATCAAAATACTTTACCTGTTCATCACCAAACGATAGGCTGCGATTGCCTGATATCATGGCATTCCATGCCGGGTTGTCGAGTACGTGCTCCATTATGACAGCTATAAAAATATTTGTATTAAAAATACCCGGCTAATAACGGCGGTTATTTATTTGTCGACGCTATGCAATCCAGTTTCCAGGTGTTTTGTTCTTTTTTAAACACCGCGAGCCACGCAAAATTTGTTGTATCTAATATCTCCTTTTGAGTTTTATCCGTCGTCCGGAGAATAACCAATTTACTAACAACCGCATAAGCAACGGACATATCATTGGAAAAACGTACTACAGGCGGCTGTTTATCATCCCATTTAACAAATTCAACGCTGCGAAAGTAATTGTCAAATTTATTATAAACATCTTTAAAAACAGGGCTATCTATTAGTCCCTTATCTATCGATATAAACCGGGATGAGTGCATTTCAGCCATCTTATTGGCATTCTTTGCAAAATGATATTTTCTTTGATCCGCCAATAGCCGGATAATTTCTTTTCTGTCGCGGCCAGGATTTGACCCTGGCGATTTACTGCACGAGAAAAATATTACAGCAACAAGTATAGGGAGAAGCAAATTAATCCGGTTCATATAATCATTGTTTACCTGGCTTGTGTTTTTCTTGATCCTGCCCTAATATATTCTTTGAATATCCGGCGCCAATTTATAAGCTGCCGTAAAACATACTATTGGCTACCTTACTGTATAAATTGATCCTGAAATCTGCGGGCTTTAACTCATTTAATAGTTTTGGCCCGCCGGGTCGTAACTCTTTAATTATCTGCTGAAAATGCGCCTCGCTGTTTTTAAATTGGGTCGAGTCCGCATATTCGGTAACAAGCATTATATCAAAATCAGCCAGGGAATCCGCTTTTGCGGTTAAAAGGTTATATGATTTTATATATCCTTTTTTCAATGCCACCTCCCTGTAAACCTTCCAGTTGTTTTCATAGAAATACAAAGCTTCGGCCTTCCCGGCGTCTTTTATCCGTACAAAATCAATTTGTGAAACCGGTAAATGACTTTGTGACAATGACCGTATTGCCGAAAATAAAAAAATGAACGTAATAAGTCTTTTCATGAATAAAAAACACAATATTAGTGACGCTAAACTTAAATCAAAATCCCCCTAACCGGGGGATTTTGATATCTTAGTTTTTGACATAGATTAGTTCAATAATAATTGGATCAGGAATATTAACCTTTACACACCAAATCGAAAACAAATAGCATAATACCATGAAAACAGCAGCTCTTTTAAAGACAGTGACGCTTTTTGTATGTATATCATTAACATCACTTGCAGCCTTCTGCCAGGACAGCCCGCGCGAAACAGTAAACGGAACCGTAGCAGGAGCGAATGTCAGTATCGGCTATGGCAGCCCCTCCGTTCGGGGAAGAAAAATTTGGGGTGACCTGGTGCCCTATGGTAAACTATGGCGAACAGGGGCAAACCCGGTTACAACTTTTGAAACCAGCAAAGACTTGAGTATAGGCGGTAAGACTTTGCCTGCAGGCAAATACAGCATTTTTACACTTCCGGGCGAAAATGAATGGCAGATCATTTTCAACTCTGAAACAGGGCAATGGGGCATTAAAGATGACGGATCTGCAAACGACGATCCGGCAAAGGACGTGTTGACTGTAACCGTTAAACCGGAAAAATCAAAAGAATTTCATGAACATTTAACCTTTGTTATCGACCAGCAAGGTTTCGAATTGCTGTGGGAGAACCTGGCCGTGCCTGTCGCAATAAAATAACGGGCCTAAGCAGTAATTTTTCATTTGTTATGGCGGCAAACCTGGCGTTTTTCCTGGAAGACCTAAAAACCAATGTAGCCTGGGAGGCCCCGGCTGGTTTTTTTACTGGCATCTGGACTTTTTGCGCCATTGGTATGTACAGCTTGTTTGAGCTCAGGTCATGGCGGCTTATTTTTATTAACAGTGGCTGTAGTATTGTCACATTAACCTTAATGGGGACTATTATTGGCTTGTGGCGATAGGTGACTTCACCCCGAAAGCCTTTGCAAACGGGTTGTTACCTCAATTCAATACCGCTTTGTTCAAATGCTCGTGATAATCGATAAGCTTCAGCATCACATCAACGGCGTTTTCATAATTTTTAGCCCCGACCACTTTTTTATACTCTTCCTCCAGCATCATCATTTGATTTTTAATGTGCTCGTAAAAACTAATGCCGTCATCGGTTAAGTACAACATCATTGAACGTGCATCTGTACTGCATTTTTCGCTCCTCACAAGTTTAATTTCCTCCAGTTCTTTAATTACTTTACTGGCCGCCTGTTTAGTTATGCTCAAATTCGCGGCGAGTTTACTATTCGAAATGCCTTTTGTGCCTATGCTCATAAAAACCGGCAAATGCGCATTATTGAAGTCGTTAAAATTTGCGTGGCAGAGCTTTGAACAGTACCATTCATACGAAAGCCGTTTCAAAACATAAAGCAATTTGCCCAGCATCCTGGTTGAATCTTCGTTTGCCATGATCTTTAAGATTAATCTCTAAGTACTTTTTAACAATAGGCGTCAATAATAGATAACATGTAATTGGTTATATAAACCAGGCTGGCCAATAAAGTCAACCGGGTTTACAAAAATAACGATTTTATAGTTAATTTATTCATGCAATTTACACGATCAGAATTGTACAACTACCCTGGCCCTTACGCCCCACACAGGTGCATCCGGATGATCGAGATAGCTAAGCCTTCGCACAACATCAACGCGCAGCACCTTAAAAATGTTCTCGATACCGGCGCTGGCTTCCATGTATGGCCCATTATTTAATGTATAGGTTATGGGCTTGCCATTGCCGTCCAAAGGAAACTGCAACAGGGATGGGTTACTGGCAGGATCATTTTCTGATCTAACCCCGCCCCATAACGATTTGAATGAAACCACTTCCCTCAATTTCAGCGCCTGTAGCAAAGGCACTTTATTAAAAATAAAACCATTAAAATGATGATCTATATTCACGCTGGCATAGTGGTCGCTAACAAATTCCAAGTAATTCATCATGTTGTACGACTCTAATTGCAGGGAATAAGTCTGGTTTGCATGATGGATGTCCAACAATGGATAAGGTAGTCTCCCAAAAATATACCCGCCTTCGGCCACCACATCAGTAAAGCCTAACTGCGATAAATAAAAACGCTTGGTAATATTGCCGGTCACATTCTGGTAGTTGTAATCACCTTTGAACAAACCCTTTATACCTTCATTGTACCGAAGTGTGAAAATTGGATATTTATCAGGTATCGGGGTTCGATAGAGTTTACCCTGGTAAAACTTTTCCTGGGGGGCATAGCGTAACTCCATCGATAATTCCGTGGTTTGAAGATCATTTATAATATTCGGCTTGCCATCAACGATGTTCTGGAAATACAACGCTCCGGTTGGATTTTGATTCCAG
The DNA here is from genome assembly GCA_903864275.1 of uncultured Mucilaginibacter sp. Classification (GTDB taxonomy): domain Bacteria; phylum Bacteroidota; class Bacteroidia; order Sphingobacteriales; family Sphingobacteriaceae; genus Mucilaginibacter. The sequence goes on along the minus strand of CAIPFE010000037.1, from coordinate 19,644 downwards.
CCTTTCAATTCAAACTTATACGAGAAATGGTTCAGGTATTCATGAACATAGTCCAGCCTGAAGATATCATTATAGGTATATATGCTGCTGTTGCCCCTTTTAAATGATAGCAGGAAATTATCCTCCTGTACAAACTGGAGCTCCTGTCCCGGTATTTTGGTATCATGCTGCACACTGGCCCTCAAATATTCCTGGGGAAACGAATAGATCGATTTATCGTTCAGTGAATACGTACCGCTCAAAAAATATTTAAATTTGTCGTCCTTAAAGCCATAGGCGCCATAGGTTTCAAAATAATAACGTTTGCTAAGGGTTGTTGTGGTACGCCCTCCTAACCTAAGCCTGAAACCTTCCACCGGGTTAAAATTGTAAAAGGTATTTACCGGTCCCACCTCAAATGGCCCTAAATTATCATAGCCTGCCACAAAGAGAGTAACCAGTTTCATTGTCCTTTTAAATGAAGGAAGGGTTTGCAGGCTGTCGATATGCTTATAAATATCTACTTGTCCCGGTTTTAAGGTATCCGGGCGGTTAGCTTTCCAGAATTCATCCCCCTTTTCTGTAGCATTGTACGCGATCATTTGCGCAGGGCCTTCATAAGTCTCTTTCGGACGGGGTTTGTTAACAGCGAAATTGTTGATGATCACCATGCGTTCGCCGTACACGCCGCCGCCTTTATTTTTGTTGAGGCCGAAGTCTATTTTCAGGTCACTCTGGCTCAGGCGATAACGCCCGTTTTCTGTTTTTTCATAAGCCAGCGTGGTTTCCATTTTGCGTACAAAATTAAGGTCGATATGTTTGTTTACTGATAACACAGCTTTTTGTACCGCATAGTTCCCATCCATGGTAATATAAATTTTACCCTGGAAAAGCATATCGGTAGTATTACGCGGCGTAAAACTCAACTCGATCAGCTGCGGGCTTACGTCTTTGATCGTATCGGTAATAAAGAATTTATAGAACGCCGGCGCGCCGTCAGCTATAGGGCTTAACAACTGGTTTCCCAGCAGCGGGATATTGTTATCATATATCTCAATATCCATATACATACGGTTAAAATAAGCTTTCAACCCTTCGTTATCTACAAAGTTTTCGTCGTACCTAACCTGCTTGTTGGCCTGTATCACTTGTTTCTTAACATAAGGCGATTTGCGAAAATAGTTGTCAGAAAGCTTCTCTTCCATATACACAGGCAGCAGGTTTTTGCCGCCGATGGCATCGGAATCCTGCTCCATAAACAGGAACTGATAGTTTTTAAATATCTTTTTGCTTTTAAACTTTTCCGAAAGGTCGCTCAGTGAAAATATCATTCTTTCGTATTGCTGATATTCTGCATAATTGTAATTTTCAATCCTGTTTTGATCTTTATGGGCTATTACCTGGCGGATCAGTTCAACTGCAGGATTATTTTTATTTCTATACCTGGTTTTTTTGCCGCCTTTTATCACTACTTCGCTTAGCTCCCTCCTATCCTCACTCATCGCGATATTAATAGTTTGGGCGACCCCTGGGGCAATATCTTTATAAACAGTTTTATAACCGATAAAGGAAACTTTGATACGGGTAGGGTTTGCGGCAGTACTTATTCTGTAATTGCCCTGCACATCCGCGCTGGTGCCTGTGGTAGTGCCATCAAATGCAACGCTCACGCCCGGCATGGTTTCGTGCGTACGTATATCTGTAATAACCCCCTTTACTACAGTCTGTTGTGCCATTGATATTATGGGCAGCATCATTAATAAAAGCATCATTGTGCTTTTAAGTATGCTATATATGTATTTTGTTTTCATGATACTAAAATTTGTCCGCCCCAATTTCCGGCGGCTTGTTTGTGCTTATAATAATTTTCGCTATTCAGCATTGTACTTTGGTTTATGCGTTCACGCGACTTTTTGAACCGAAGCGCTAATGCAGCCTGGCTTATGATGAAGGCTGCCAATAGAAAATAATTTTTCGCGAATAGTAACAGCATTTCCATCTCTGTTTCCGAGCTGGTAAAACTGTCCCTGAAAAGTTGTTTGAACAGCGGGAAAAGATAATTGCCTGCCTTGTCTGGCGAAAGCCTAAATGCAGAAAACAGTTTGTTCCAATCCAGGCCGGCAATACCGGCGACCATTAAATTATAGACTCCTGAAAGTGCCTGGCCAATGTTTATGTATTGTGTTTTCATGTCTGCTGATTTGATGGCACAAAGGTAAACTAAGTTGACTACTTTAGTCAACTTAGTTTACTAAAATTCACTAATCAAACTGTTATATGACGCTATTATGATGTGCTTACTTTGGGATGACGATGTTCCCGAATGCGACCCTCTAATTTTGAGCAAATGCGGGTAAATGTGCTTTTGAAATTTGATTTTCGGGTTCTTGAAAATGTGAAGCGGCCCGTCGGTAGCGAATGTACTGACCAGCCGCGCAGGAAGCGAGCCTCCCGGATCCGGCGTTAAATAGAAGCAAGGGTGTTCTTAGCGAAAAAGAATATGAAGGGAGGCAGCGGAATTATATAGCATCTTTGGTTTGCAACGCTGCAAGTAAAAAAGCCTCACCCGTTTTCAATGGGTAAGACTTTAATTACTTTGTCGGGGGTAGCAGGATTAGCCGCGCTGATCCTGTGTGGGGGGTGTTCCAGTATAATTAAAGCCCTCGCTGCGCTGTTCGTCTTTTTTATTTTTCCGCTCCTGTAAGCAAAGCTTACATCGCTGCAAAATAAAAAAGCCTCGTTCGTTTTCAACGAACAAGGCATTAATTATACTAGTCGGGGTGGCAGGACGATTAATCATTTCCGCAAATAACTATATATCAATAACTTGATGGAGACTTTTTAGAACTACTCACTGTTTTACTCACGTACTCTTCAACAGTGATTGATACAAATTTAACGATCTCGTTTAAGTTATGCAACAATAATTTAGATTAGTTTGCAACTTTAAACAAACAGTTTAAGTTGAGCACCCTGTCTTTTATTTTCAACATAATTATATTAGGTCATGCATTGCTACTTATCTGCAAGCCGGAAAAGGAGATGAACACACCACCCCATATTTACCGCTTAAGCAACCAACAGCGCGAGCCGGGTAAATAGTCAAGGCCGGGCAAGCCACTGAAAAACAAAACACAACTGCCCGTTTATATAGCCTTTACTTTTTATCCCGGCATGGGCTATATTCGCGGTAGTAGTGAATATGGGATTGATTTATTTTAACCCGTAAGATAAAAATGATTTTGTTTCGAATGCCTGGAAATATTTTTACGGATGATTATGGCATAGGTTTTATAGTTGAAGAGGGGTCGTTCGAGGATGATAGATAATAATTTTCAACCTATTTTCTAACAACATCGTTGCTTTTATATCTCCCTGTCGAGTAAAATCTAATATAAGATACCTGCTACCCGATTTCTTATATGGCAATACGTTGGTTGACCGCTATATTTCTTATAAGTTACTCAGTAATCTGCCCTTTTAAGAAGTAAGCATGAAATCCCATAAGCAATTCTCAATAATAGGTATAAGCGTAAATTTGCTTGCCAACTATGCGATCACTCCACCTCACTCTGAACTATCTACTATTCTGTACGGTATGCTATTCGCATATTCAAGATTATGCTCTCAGGGATGGTATATAAATCAGTTCTTTCCGATCAGCTGTCCAGTAAAATGGTGTGGTGTACTTGCTATCAACGAATATTCTTGCCCCGCCGGCTTTATAGGTTAACAGGCTAAACTATATGGGAAGCGAATAATAAAAAGTCGCCCCCCTTTCCGGGCTTACTCTCTGCCCATATCCTGCCATTCAGCAGGGTAATGAATTCCCTGCTTAAGGTCAGCGCCATACCGGCTCCCCTCTCACTGGGTTCCTGCTGCCTGAAGGTAAACAGGTTGTTCAGCTGCTTTTCCGTCATTCCTTTTCCGTCATTCCTGACCGAAACGACAAATGCCTTATCGTCCATTCTTACCGTTACTGTAATAATGCCATTCACCGGGGAATATTTTATTGCGTTGTCAATCAGGTTCCGGGTACTGAACTGTATGATCTCCTGGTCGCCTTTTATCGTTTGCCGCAGATCGAGCAGGTTATTAAAAATAAGCTTCTTAGCATCTATAGACTGTTTGAACATCCCCGTCGACAGCATTACCAATTCAAACAGGTTTAGTTCTTCTGAATTAAATTCATAAAGCTTTTTTATAAGGTACAACATGGGTACAACACTTTGGCTAAGTTTTTAATGGGTTTTCATCGATTGAAAATAGTACAGTTAAGGGTTTTTAGGTTATAACTATTAAAATGACGGCCAAGAACGGTCGGCGAAAGTGTACCAAATGACCCGCCCGCAACAAATTGGTTGGCCAGCTTATTGGAAAGTCTTCAATTTTATAGCGTCACCGGCTTTAATTTTGCTGTTCAGTATTAAACTCAACTGGCACTGACGCAGCCTGCCTTTTAACGTAAATATACATTTAAATATAAATTGGCTTATTTGCCCAACTGCATTAAATCATTAGCTTTAAACAGATTTATTGCGTTAATGAAAAAAAAGGTACACTATCCAAATTTAAATTCGTTAAGATTTTTAGCTGCATTTGTGGTAGTAATACATCATACCGAACAATTAAAATCAATAAAGCATCTGCCAAATTTATGGGATAATCATTCTTTTGTACCTTTAGTTGGCAAACTTGGTGTTGACCTGTTTTTTGTTCTAAGTGGTTTTCTTATAACCTCTTTATTAGTTATTGAAAAAGCATCGCCGTCCGGGATCAATGTTAAAAACTTCATTATCCGGCGTATATTAAGAATCTGGCCATTGTATTTTATCATAGTGCTATCAGCGTTTTTTATAATACCAGTGTTCCCTGCATTTCAATTGGGATATGCATTTGAAAGCGTAAAGGATCATTTTCTTGCTAATATCATTCTATATGTTTTGTTTTTGCCGCATTTGCAAATCATTATATTAGGGCCAATAGCATATGCAGGTCACTTATGGTCAATAGGCATTGAAGAGCAGTTTTATTTGGTTTGGTCGTCAATTGTAAAAAAACTCAGCACCACGAAATTAGTAAACTGGATATTTGCTTATATAATTTTATATGTAACTATTACGGCGATATTAAGATATTTGCTGCATATACATTATCAGCCTAAGGCGTTTAAGATAAATTATGATTTTATCATTGCTATTTTTGATGTGTTAAGGTTTGATTGTTTATTAATAGGTGCATTATTTGCAGTATTAAATAGAAACCTGAAAGCTCACAGCATCATTACCAATAAAACATTCCAATTATTTATTTATTTAACAGAAGTTTGCCTGGCTGCTGCAGGTTATTGGTTTCACTCATTTTTTTGGGAGATACACGCGGTACTTTACGGCCTGATTATTTTAAACCTTGTAAGGCTTGAAACGAGCTTAATTAATATTGATTTCAAATTATTTGACTACTTGGGTAAAATATCATACGGAATTTATATGTATCATTTTTTCGTGATCAACTTAGTGATAACTATCTTTTATAAGTATCATATACAAGTGTTAGCATACCCGGTCATATACCTGTTAGTAATTGCAGTGGCGTCATTTTCTTATAAATATATCGAAACCTATTTTTTAAAGCTTAAAAAATCATTTTCTGTTATTTCAACCGGATAATATAAAGATGATTTATTTATGATCGCCAATAACAAACCCTTAAGGTAGTAATATCCAAACGCCTTATTCTATGAATTTATAATTGCCCGGATGGGCGGTTGTCCTTGCCTGCTTGAACCGATAGAATCGGCTCTGCTGTGCGGTTTGTGTGGTGGGCTCTGCCGTTTGCTGTTTTCATGTTGCTTTTCTTTTAAAGTCAGTCGGCATGGCCTCCGGGCTTTTGTTAAGCAACCTCACCTGAATTCAAGCCCTTTGTAAGGCAAGACTTTGCGAAAAAAAATACGCTTGCGAGGCACGAGCAAGGAAGATTTTTTTTCAGCAAACCCGCAGGGTCCGGTCTTGACGTCAAGGGCTTGTTCAGAAATTTGCTAACCAAAAAGCCTGGGGGAATTTTTAAAGGACATTGAAAACAGTATTATAAAATAAGGAGTGGCTGTAAAAAGTCCGTGTGGTTTGGGTGAGCGCAGGCGATGCCCAAACCGCACGGTCTTTTAAAATGCGGCGAAGTGGCTGAATGAGGAACGAATGAAGCGGCTAGAGCTGCTGAGATAGCGAAAGCGAATTTTAGATTAGTACAGCCGCATTATATCTTCAACTGTTAAAGAAACGCTATGGCTGACACAGGCCCAAATGGTTAAATTGCTTCAAAAGGATCGTTTTTTGTATATTTAATACGTATCTGATTAGTGGACGGCTAAAGATGAATTATTTACGCTTCGATTATTTCCTGTTTTTTTCTAAAAACATAATCCAATCCGTCAATGCAGTTTTATCAAAATGGTCTGTTAATTTTCCTGACGAGTCAAAATCCGGGTGCAGCATCAATTCAATAACATCATCATGAGTAAAACCGGTCCCATTATTTAGAAAATGGGGTACTGTTTCAAAATAATCGGAATAGTGAACATGGTTTCCTTTAAATAGCTGATTGATATATTTCCGGTATATAAATTTTAAGTAATTGTTTTCATTATAGGTTTGAGCAAGCCTTAGTTTTAATTTATAATGCTTTGAAGCTTGCAAAAACAATTTATAGAAACAAGGCAACGTATGCAAATGGTAGTGGGAATCCAGGTGTACTATTGAAACATTGCATGCTAATGCCCTATCTATTTGTGCGTATATTTCTTTTGCAAATGCTGCTTTAGTATCTGTATTCAAAAAACCGGCTTTTTTATTGGTTTTTTCTATATTCCAATTACCTTGTTCATTTAAGTAGGTATATTGATTAAAATTTGTAAGCGGCTTGCCTTCAGCCAGGTTAACGTGTACACCTATGTTTTTGATAGATGGGTTCTCATGGATCAAATTAACAGTTTCTTCAAAATAGATTGTATTCGTCAAAAATGATGTACTATTAATATACCCCTTCATAAAACAGCGTAAAATAGCGTAGTTAATGGATAGTTGTAGCCCCAAATCATCTGCGGTCGCTATTATGTTATCAGGTATTTGCATAAAATTTCACGATCATAAATTTTGTTTCAAATATTCAGTTTTTGTGTATACGTAGATATAATAGAAAGCTTTAAGGCAACCTATGTTTAGCTGTTTTTTCTTATGCCGGTTTTAGACGGCTCTTTCAAATACACCAGGTTACTCTTTTCTATAAGGGTAACAGATGATTTTAAATTTCGATGTATAAGTCTTGTCTTTCATTCATTTGTTCCTTTTTTGATTAGAAAGCACCGTCATTCCTAAAAACGATACATTGTTATCGATTTTGTCAGCCCGAAAAGAATTTCTTTATATACTTTTCCATCTGGAAACAATTCTTTCATTTCCAATTCAGTGAGTAGTTTTACTTCATTTATTCTCTGAACTGCTTCCTCTTTATTAACAGCTTTTTTATAATGCCCTAAATTTAAGTTTCTTGTCAGAAAGACCCTTACATTAAAGGGTAAAAATTGAAAAAAAGGAAATAGCCAATGAGGTTCAATTGGAAAATAGAAATTTGGTGTTTGTATATAATAACATTTGCCTACTCTTCTGGCTTCGTCTGCCATTTTCTTTTGATTTGCCTTTGAAAAAAGGTGTTCGATTGCAGAATTTGAATAAACAATATCGAACTCTTTGTCCTTAAATAAAGACAAATCTGACGCATCACCCTTGATACTTGTAAAGTTATTGTTTTTTGTAATTACCTTTTCTAAGTTCAATAAAGTGATATGAACATTATTGTTGTCCGAATAGCTCATCCTTTCCCAATAATTTTCTCGCCGTCCTACATCTAGAATATTTAATGGCTTATTTGATTTAACTGTATATAAAAGGGCTGAGAAGAATTTAAATCTTTTTGCTCTAAATCTTTGATTTAATGATTTGTCGGATAATGGATTTAAAAAGTTAATTGCCATATTTTGTCTTTTATTGTCAGGTATTCCCTATCTGGGTAAATTTGCGGCTTGCCTTCCGTCAGCCAGGTTAATATGTACACCTATGTTATTTATAGATGGGTTTTCATGGATCAGACTGGCGGTTTCTTCAAAATAAATTGTATTCGTTAAAAATGATGTGCTATTAATATACCCCTGCTTAAAACAGTATAAAATAGCCTGGTTAACAGATGGTTTTAGTCCCAAATCATCTGCGGTCGCTATTACGTTGCCAGGTATTTGCATAAAATTTAACGATCACAGATCAATGTCGATTAGTTAAGGCTTGTCTGCCCCAAATTTAGAAAGAAAAAGCTTTAGTTATCTTTCTAAATCTATTGGCCGATGCATTAAAACCTGAACACAAGGCCCTTGTGTTTTGGTTTACAGCCGTAAGCCAGGTTTTGTTGCTAACGGAATGTATTAGAAAATAGGCGCTGTCCGCCAAAATGTGTACTTTGGTTCACCGTTTATCTATTATATCATATGTTCTCCCGATTTTCTAATTTTAATGAAAGGACCCAAATAGTCGTCAAAAATATTATGATATCCTTTGGTTTGAAGGGGTTTTCACTATTAGCCGGCTTTTTATTGATCTCTCTTTATTTAAACGCTGTTAACCAAAGGGCTTATGGTATCATATTAACTATTACCTCCATAGCTGGTTTTATATCATTTTTTGATATTGGTATTGGTAATGGGCTCAGAAATAAGCTTGGCAGGTCAATAGCGGAAAACAATAAAATCTTATCGAAAAAATATATCAGCACAGCATACGCCTATGTTGGGTACTTATTTGGAGCATTCCTTGTAATATTTTTAATTATTGTGCCAATAATTGATTGGAGCTTCGTTTTAAATGTAAAAAAGGGTTCAATTCCAAACCTTAATTTGTGCTTCGTTTACGTTGTCTTTTTGTTTGCCGTACGGTTTATCCTTGAACTGATTAGTGTAATATTATTGGCAGACCAAAAATCTTCAATGAATGACAGCATCCTGTTTTTAACTAACCTGTTAAACATAGTTTTATTTTATTTGCTAAAATGGGCCGGCCATTTAAATTTTTATAGCATTCTTATATCAATTTGCGTCGCTCCGGTTATAATCTTGATCATTTATTCATTAGTACTATTTAATGGCAAATATGCGGCTATTAAACCTTCATTAAAATTCGTCGATCACTCCCTTCGCAAAGATTTGCTGGGATTAGGCCTTCAGTTTTTTGCTATCCAAATTATATACATAATAATTTTCTCTACAACCAACATTCTGATCGTACAATTATTTAAGATCGACAATGTAGCGGAGTATAATATAGCCTTTAAATATTATAATGTCTCGACCATGATTTTTAGTATTTTACTGACACCTATTTGGGGGGCTTTTACGAACGCCTGGTACCAAAAGGAGTATGACTGGATTGAGAAGAACATTAAAAAGTATATATTAATTGCGATATGCTTGTGTTTCTTAAGCATTCTACAATATTACCTTTACCCGATTGTAAGTCTTTATTGGTTGAAAAAGTACTTCCCAATACAGTTTTTACTATGCTTGAGTCTTGTCATTTATAATTTTATTTTTTGCTTTACCAATATCTTTTCATTTTTTTTGAACGGCATAGGCCAGGTAAGGGTTCAATTATATTGTGCAATTGCAGGCGGGCTTGTTAATATTCCTTTGACCATCTGGCTTAGTAAATATACTACTTTAGGACTTTCCTCAATTGTTTTTGCCAATATTTTCTGCCTGCTCCCCGGTTCAATATTTACTTCCATTGAAACTTTTAAGTTATTGAAAAATGCAAGGCTTAGCCAATATTCTTCTGTTTATCCTGATTCATAAGAAAAATACATTATTTGATAAATTGAAGATTAATAGCATAGGAAAAATTCTCTTTTTAAACTAATTTTCTTTCGTTTAAAACACAATCCTAAAATTGCCTTGCAAAATTAAATTGTTGTTTCATTCGTAGGAATATAGAAAGCAAGGTAAAAATTAATGAAATTGCGCTACCTGTCATCCGTGCATGACATTCACTATCTTAACGAAGTAAATACGCTGGATTAAACAAAATTGTATATTAATACATTATGCACAGAGAATTTAAAATTAATAATTTCGACCTTTTAAGGCTTTTTGCTGCTTGTGAAGTTTTATTTGTACACTCATTTGACCGTTTACAAATTCCTTATCCACCTTTTATTAAAATAATGCTAAATTTTAGCGGCGTACCCATGTTTTTTGTAATGAGTGGTTTTTTGATATCGGCTTCTTTAGAAAGAAATCCAAACATTAAAAATTATTTCAGAAACAGAGCGCTTAGAATATATCCGGCATTATGGACCTGTTTAATTTTAACTATCCCTGTAATTTCTATCGTTGCGCATATGAGCTTTTTGAATTTACAAACAATTCCTTGGATAATATGTCAATTTTTTGGTATAATTTACACACCCGCTTTTTTAAAGAACTTTGGTTTTGGTTCATATAATGGTAGTTTATGGACCATACCGTTAGAACTCCAGTTTTATATTATTTTGCCAATTATATATTTATTTGCATCAAAGTTATCAAAGAAAGAAAATCAAAAAACGTTTATTATAGTTGCCACATTTCTATTTTTCTTTATTTTAACTTATTATCTTAAAGCTAAATTTGGCGAGGGTGCTTCTCCAGTTGAAACTTTCAAACTAAAAGTATTAAGATATACTTTTATACCTAATATATATTTATTTTTATTGGGGGTAGTTATGCAACGATTTAAGGTTTATCGATCTAATTTAATTTTCGGTAAAGGATTGTTTTGGCTGATTGCTTTTTTGATGTTTTGTTATTGGGTTCCATCAACAAATACAACAGGTATGTTTAGATTTTTATTTTTAGGAATTACCACAATATCTCTTGCATATACTTTACCCGCAACCGCAAGTAAAATATTAAAAGGCAACGATGTATCATACGGAGTTTATATTTATCATGGATTGGTACTGGGAGTAATTGTACAATTGAAATTATTTGGAAATGCCAATTATGCGATAGTTGTGATTCTAATAGCGGTAGTACTTGCTATGTTATCCTGGAATTTTGTCGAAAAACCCTGCATTAAAAGAAAGAAAAAGACTATTCATAAATTAACATAGATCTACCGTGTATTCAAGCAAATAATGTAACGTTTTAAGCTTAGTTAAAATATCGATATACCAGAATGGGTAAATGATGAAATGAAAATTCTATTAACGACAAATACAATAATATTGACGTCTCACTATAATACTCCCCCCAATCCTTTGACCTAATTTGGGAGAGTATAATACTTGGGCAAATGTTGATGATCTGGTTAATATATTAATTATAAGCCTGATACAACAATAGAAAATGGACTTGGCAAGTTTGTTAGATGGTATAATATAGCCCAAAAATAGTTGATACATTCCACGTTTTGGGAATTGTGCTCCCCTTTATTTCTTTTATAATAAAATCAAACTCTTTTTATTTAGTGGATAAAAATTGAAGGCTTATTGTTTTTATTTGCGCTTTACGAATTTTTATTGGCATTTTGTGTAACAATTCTAAAATAAATATACATTTTCCATAGAAACACGTATATTTATTAAATCTGATAAATTATATAAAATCAGGCGTGATTATTGAAACCCCATCAATTAAATCGCTTTGCAATTATAATTATCATCATTATTTCGTAAGGCCTAAAACTTGTTAATTGATGAAATATTTCTCTACTATAGAATTGTCGCAATATTCCATATTAAATTGTGAACTTGATCAACTTGAATTTAATGATAAATGTATCATTAATACAATTAATCAATATTCCTATACCCTGGCTGAAATGGATGAGGAATTTAAGATGGCCTTAAGTCAGAGCGATGTTTTGTTGCCTGACGGCATCGGAATTGTAATTGCAGCAAAATTTATTGAGAACCAAACCATCAAAAAATTAACGGGATCAGATTTGCACCTGCATTTGTTGAAAAAATTAAATAGTGAGGGAGGAAGCTGCTTTTATTTAGGATCTACAGGTTTAACCTTATCATTGATAAAACAAAAGATAAAAAGTGAATTCCCTAATATTAACGTACAAGTCTACTCCCCTCCCTTTAGGTCTTCCTTTACTCAATATGAGAACGAAAAGATGGTTGATATTATTAATGATTTTAACCCTGATGTGCTATTTGTTGGTATGACAGCGCCTCTCCAGGAAAAATGGGTCAAACAACATAGGGAACTTTTAAATGCAAAAATTATATGTTCGATTGGGGCAGTTTTCGATTTTTATGCAGAAACCATTAATCGTCCCTCTAAATTTTGGCAAAATTTAGGATTAGAATGGTTTATACGTTTATTACAAAACCCCAAACGTATGGCTAAAAGGTATTTATATTATGGGCCAATTTTTGGTTTTCTATTGTTAAAGAAAAAATATGGTAAAGGGTTAAAGGTTACAGTAATAAAAAGGATTATGGAGGTGGATCAGGAGTTAAAACAAGAGATAAATAAGAGCAGCGGCGATTTTACCGAAGACACGCGAGGGTAACTGCTCTGCTGTCTTAACCATGTGGGCGCTTTGGATGCGGTATTTTTGATTAGCCGCAATAGGTTGGCTAATGGCAGAAACCGCTGTTGAAAAAAAGGATAATTGAAGACTTTATCACGTTGCCTGATGTAATCAGGCTGATTTTTTACTCCTTTGAAAGGAGTGAGCATCGTAGAATTGGTATGTATAGCCAATTCTTTGTTGGAGTTGTCTCAAGTAAATCACGGATTTCTATTTAACTTTTCCGCCCTTGTTGGAGTGATCTCCAACATTCGTGAAAGGATTGGATATTGAAAAAGCTGGTTTTCATTTTAATTGTTTAATTATTAACAATTTGGTTATCTTAGGAAGCTTCTTGTTGTTTAAATCAGGATTAGCTTCTTAGTCTATACTGTATCACTAAATGAAAAGGAATTGTTGCTTACCTGATAATTAGCTATAAAAAAATTCAAATTGATAAATATGAAATTAAAACATTTACAAGCCATTTTCATTATCATTATCCTGTTTAATTTATCTTGTACCTCGTATAAAGACGTTCCTTATTTTCAGAATGCGACCCCCGACGGTGTTTTTATTGAAAAAATTACAAATTTCTCTCCCTTAACTGCACAACCCGGCGATATCTTGGCAATTCATGTTACCAGCTTAAATCATGATCTTGATGCCATAATTAATTACAATTTGGACCAAGTTAATTCAAATACAAATTCGACTATAAGTTCAAGTTCACCGGCAGCCCCAAATATTACTTTGGGAGAAAATGCGGTAGTTGGTTATTTAGTGGATCCCCTTGGAGATATCCACCTTCCTATGGTTGGTGAAGTTAAAGTGGCCGATTCCAGTATCTCAAATATAACTACCAATATTAAATTAAGGCTAAAAGAATATATGACAGACCCCAATGTGGAGATCCGGATCCAGAATTTCAAAATTTCTGTATTGGGGGATGTGAAAACCCCGGGATATTTTAATCCCCAAGATGAGCATATTACAGTTTTGCAGGCTTTAGCTTTAGCTGGCGACTTGAATTCAACAGGTATCCGCACAAACGTATTATTGATCAGGGAAATTGATGGTATCAGGCAATACATTCCCTTAAATTTAACATCAATAAATACAATTAGTTCCCCTTACTACTACCTTAAAAATAATGATATAATTTACGTCCGGCCCAATAAGGCCAGGGTTGAAAATGACGGCACAGCATTTCAAAAGGCCAGCATAGTGCTTGCAGTTCTTTCAATAATAGTTTACCTTATAAAAAAATAAAATATAATTAAGTTTTTATTATATGAGCAAGCAAAAGCCCCAAATTACTACACTCACATTACCGATAACAGGGAATGAACTTTCTACAGCTGATAATAATCTTTTTAAGAAATATTTATACCACTGGCCGCTATTCATTTTAGGGGCCATCGTTTTTATCGCCTTCGCATTTTTATATTTACAAGTTGCCAAGCCCGTTTATCCTATTATGGCAACCATCGAATTTAAATCCCCTACTGCATCTTCAGCTTCTTTGACGGTTAATCAAACTTCTACAGAACAAACCCTGGATCCCATTGACAAGCCGGTTATAGTTGAAAATGAGATTGAAGTAATGCAATCAAAAAAAATTATTTTCCAGGTAGTAAATGAGTTGCAATTATGGGTCACTTATACGCAGAAGAAAGGCTTGAAAACTAAGGATCTTTATGGCGTAAGCCCCGTAAAATTTCAACTCATAAAACAAAATGGAAATATAGGTCCTGCCGGGGAGAAATTGCAAATTATAATAAATGATCAAAACTCCTTCTTTCTTAAAGATACTGATGGCGTAAATAAAAACTATACTTATAATACACCAATAAAAAACAGTTTTGGAACCTGGCAATTAAGTACTACGGCCAACCTGGAAAATTATTCAACAGGTTCAGTTATTAAAATCGCTGTACAGGATCCAGATTTAGTTTCAGACGCCTGCCAAAAAAATATTAAAGTGGAACTTCAGGATAAAGATGCCCCTTTTGTAAACCTTTCAACGTCTGACAAAATCCCTGAACGCGGGAAAGATGTTCTTAATGCGCTTTTGGCTTTATATCTTCAATTTTCTTTAGAAGATAAAAACAAGCTATCGCAAAAAACGCTGAAATTTATAAACTACAGGATTGACTCACTCAAAAATGAGCTGAATACGGTTGAACGGCAAATAGAACAATTTAAAACCAGTCATGATATTTCATTTAGCGTCGATACGGAAGCCGAAAATTTTCAAAAAATAAAACAGCTAAATCTTACCGCGCTAGATGACGTAAAGATACAGCTTGGGATACTCGACGTGATGGAAAAGTATGCAAACTCACCTGAAAACTCAGAAAAGCTGCCCGCTGTTTCCGGGAACCTTACAGATCAGGGTTTAAATTCCCTTTACGATAAATTATCGGAACTGCAAATAAAACGGCAGGTACTTTTGAGCACCGCCCCGGAAACAAACCCATATTTTAAATCCGTTAATAACCAGATGCGGACTTTAAAAAATGATTTTTTGGAAAAGATCATGAGCATAAAATCAACCCTACTGGTACAAAGGAAACAACTGGAATCAATAATTTCCGGCGCGCAATCATCTCTTAAAAAAGTACCCGGGGAAGACAGGGAGCTAACAGTATTAAAGACGATACAGGAGAGTAAAGCAAGCGTATATCAATTTTTATTATCGAAACGCGAACAGGTTGGTTTGCGTTACGCTTCGACGGTGTCCGATGCTGAAATAATTGATGACGCGCATGCCGGCAGCATTAAATGGCCAAATGTCCCCGTAGTTTATGGCCTGGCATTAATTTTGGGCCTCGCCGCTGCTGCGGGGGTACTTTATGCAAGGGAAAGCCTGAATGATTTAATAATAAGCCGGAAGCAAATTGAAGATGAAACAGGGGTACCAATTTTAGGTGAATTGGTTTACCAGCAAACGGATAAACAGGTGGTGGTTTCAGAAGGAAGGAGCAAATTTGCCATTGGTGAACAATTCAGGGTACTGCGCACTAATTTATACCATTTGCATGGAAATAACGACAGCGGCCGCGTCACCTTATTCACTTCAAGCGTTAGCAGCGAAGGTAAAAGTTTTGTAAGTTCCAACCTGGCAGTAACACTCGCCTATGCTTCCCGCAAAACTATCATTCTCGAAATGGATCTTCGTAAACCAAAAATTTCGGTCAATTTTGGCTTGTCAGCAGAACATCCGGGCATAAGCAATTTTCTTAACGGGGCTTCCACAAACCTGCAGGAATTGATCCAGCCGTCGGGCATCCCTTACCTTGATGTTTTGGGTTGCGGCCCGCTTATTCCAAACCCTTCGGAACTCCTTGAAAAAGAAAAGCTGGATGAGCTTATTGCTTCTTTACGAAAGGTATATGATGACATTATCATCGACTCGCCGCCTATTCACCTAGTTACTGACGCCTTGATTATGGCGAGGGTGGCTGATGTATCTTTATACGTAGTAAGGCAGGGATATACCCATAAATACGAGTTGGAATTTATCAACGAAATAAATGAAGCAAAACGCTTTCCTAAATTTACCATTGTATTTAATGGGGTAAAAAGAGGCGCATCAGGGCATGGGTATGGGTATGGGTATGGGTATGGTGGTTACGGGAATAGCTATAATTCATATGCCGGTAAAGACAAAGATACTTTAAGTACCAGAATAAAAGGAGTTTTGAGAAGATTTTAAATGATTCAAGCCATAGCGGGGATTTTCAATATTAATAGTTCGACAAGTAGGTCTAAAGCTGTCGTTAAAAATGCCGTTATATCCCTTTTATTAAAAGGGTTGAGCATTTTGCTTAGTTTTGTATTTGTTCCCTTATATCTCGGAGCTGTAGGGCAAAGACAATATGGTATTATATTAACTATAACTTCTGTATCATATTTCATTTCATTTTTTGACGTAGGTATCGGTAATGGATTACGAAGTAAACTTGGCAAAGCTATAGCTAATGAAGACAAACATCTTGGGAGACAGTATGTAAGTACTGCATATTTTTATGTTACTCTATTGTTTATCTCTTTCTTTTTGGTCTATTGTTTTATATCGCCATTTGTGAAATGGTATAAAATTTTAAACATTTCAGTTAATGAAATACCTAATTTAAATTCTTTAGTATTTATTGTAATAGCAATATTTTCTGCAAGGTTTGTGTTTCAGCTAATTGGAACTATTTTCATGGCCGACCAAAGATCATCTTTAAATGATTCAATATCATTTACAACTAGTGTTTTGGTTGTTATAGTTTGTTATACTTTGAAAGCATTGCACAGCTTAAGTTTTTACAGCTTATTGATCACGATGGTTAGTTTACCGCTGTTGGTACTAATTATATATACTTTTATTTCTTTTGTTACTAGGTACAAGTGGTTAAGACCGTCCTTATCGTTCGTAGATCATGATATCCGGAAAGATTTATTAAATTTAGGGTTTAAATTTTTTTTAATACAAATGGTTGCATTAACCATTTTTTCAACAACCAATATATTAATTGCTCAGCTCTTTGACATTGGTGAAGTTACAAGGTACAATATTGCATATAAATATTACAATATTACAGTGATGGTATATTCAATTTTAATGTCTCCACTATGGGGCGCATTTACAAATGCCTGGTATAAAGGAGAAACTAAATGGATAATTAAAAATTTTAAATATTATTTAGGAATCATTTTGTTTTTTGTTTTCATTAACATTGCTCAATATTTTATATATCCATATTTTATCCATTTTTGGTTAAAAAGAGAAATGGCTGTACCGGAAATTTTAGCAATAAGCTTTATTTTATACAATATAGTATTTTGTTATAATGACATATTTGCTCATTTCCTGGCAAGTGTCGGAAAGATTGACAGGCAGGTATTTGCAGCAGTAGCCGGGGGTATTATAAATATACCTATTACAATTTATCTTGCAAAATACACGCAACTTGGTCTTTCTGCCATTCTTTTCGCCAATATACTTTGTTTATTGCCAAGTTCGGTAGTTACAACCATTCAAACAATTCAACTATTAAGACCAAAGAACGCTGTAAATAACACTTAAATTGAATTAGTGTAATGTATAAATTATTAATATTCAGTTTTATTAATTGTTAACAATAAGATGAATTTGAATAAAATAAATAACTTTCTTCTATTCTTATTGGCGGCTTATGTTCCTTTCGTTGATACGTTTCACATTTTTCTATTTAAGATATTAGTTTTTAAATATTTATATATTTGTTTAATTGTTTACTACCTTATATTTATTGTTTTAACGAGAAAAAAGATAGTTTTAAATAAAGTTGGGAATGTTTCACTTTTCTTAATTTTATTTTTTATTAGCCAATTAATTTCAGGACTTTTTGCTAATGATACTGATTTAGCATTGCAAAAAGTTTATGCGGAATTTCAATTCTTAGTAATATTTATTATTGTTAATAAAATGTTTATTGATAATAATTCTTATGAATACGTTTTAAAAGGGTTCTTGGTGGGATTTTTAGTCTCTTTTGTCATAGCAATGCTTCAAAAAAATGGAGTCAAGGGATTTTATTTATTTTCAGAGGAGGAATTAAATCAAAATACCGGTTTAATGGGTGTCATGAAAGGCAACAAAAATGCGATTATAAGAATTTGGGGGCCTTTTGGAAATTCTTTAGGGTTTGCCGAATATCTTTCAACGGTAGGTATTATTCTTTATTCGTATTACAGAATGATTAAAAGAAGTTCTATTAAATCTATTTTAATTTTAGTAATTACTATTTATTGTATTATATTAACGGTTTCCCGTACATCTCTTTTTGCTTTAATTCTTTCTTTGCTGATTATAGAAATTATTTATGCTAGATTAAATAATTCAAATTTACCCGTTTACATGATTTCCTTTTTTATTCTTATAAGTATAGCTTTTTTATTTTTAAAACCGGCGGCAGATGGTATTCCGCTGATGAAACGATTTTCAAATGCAGGAAATGATTTTAAGACTGCCAGACTAAATTTATGGATTAAAGGTTACCAGGCGTTTTCTAAAAATATTTTTTTCGGCGTAGGACCTGGAAATTTACGTGGAGCCTTAAGCTCGGAAGGTTTTCCGATGACTTCTGTCTTAATTTCGCAATTTGAAGGTCAACACGTTGAGAATTATTTTCTGACGGTCCTTTACACTTATGGTATAATAGGATTTTATTTTTGTATGATGATTTATTATTATACAATTAGCTATTCCTATTTATTATTTAAATTTTTTAGAAAACAAGTTAAGTCTTTTGCCTATGGAGGATTATTCTTTGGCGCAATAATTGTATTAATGATAAATAATATTACAATTCCGATATTTGAAGAAAGAATAAAATTACTTGTAATCATAGTTTTTGCTTCAATCAATAACTCCTATTTATTTTTTTATAAACTTGGTTTTTTTAATATAAATTATTTTAAGAAAACTATTGAAAAAATAACGGAATGATCGAAAAGTAGCGCACTTACAAATTATATGAATGAAAAATATTATACGAAATATATCGGTTTAGACTTTTTAAGATTTATATTATCTATATCTGTAATAATTTGGCATTACCAACATTTTTATATCCCATCTGGAATAAAACGAGAAATTTATGTAACTCAACAGCCTTTTTTTAAGTTTTTGTCATTATTCTATTTAAAAGGATATTTGGCGGTACCGGTCTTCTGGATAATAAGTGGAATTATTTTTTATCATTTTTACTTTCGATTGATTGAAAATAAAACTGTTAATTTTAAAGTATTTGTTTTAAATAGATTTACTCGTTTATACCCCTTACACTTTTTAACCTTAATTGTCGTTCTCATACTCCAACTATTTTATTTTTCGCGTTTCAATTATTACTTCGTTTACCAAAATAATAATTTTAATTATTTTTTACTTAGGGTCTGCTGAAAAACTCAAAAAGCCCATTTTCGCCCCTGGCCGGCACCCAGAGGAGTTCATTGAGCCGTAGTTTCAATGCCGAGGCCTTATTGTACAGTGCTGAAAAACCCCGGTTTATTGTTTTTATTAATAGCC
>CAIPFE010000036.1 GCA_903864275.1 uncultured Mucilaginibacter sp. | reverse complement strand
CATTAGCTGCTCGTTCGGGGTGGTCAGTTTGGCCCGGAATGCCTGGTCAGTTTGCCCCGGAATGGGGTGGTCAATTTGACGCGGAATCACTGGTCACATTCCGCCGGAATTGGGTGGTCAATATCAGCGGTATATCCAATCTGATCAAGCTACCTGTATTTTTTTAGGCGGTTCCGCAAACGGAGGCCGCCTTTTTTATTGCCAAAAATCCTTTTTCACCTCTCCGCCGACTGGCGGAGGAGGCCGGGAAGGGGCTACAATTTTTAATAACAAACCCAAAAACAAAAAATGAACAAATTAAAACAATTATGGGCCACAGCCGTGCTGATGGTCCTGGGGACGGTTACGGCCTTCGCCCAAAACGGGGTTACCGGTCTGAACACCGCTACTTCTTCTCTTAAAACCTATGTTGACCCGGTAACCAACATCGCCTTAGTGATCGGTGGTATTGTCGGTATCGTCGGGGCTATCCGGGTATATTCCAAATGGAATTCCGGGGATCAGGATATTAATAAGGAATTAATGGGATGGGGCGGTTCATGCGTCTTCCTCGTAGTTTCTGCGGTGATCATTAAGGCTTTCTTTGGATTAACCTAATGGGTAAGCGGTTTGCAGTATATAAGGGGCTTCAAAAACCCCTTATTTTTCGCGGCTTCAAAGGCAAATTTATTTATTGGGGCTTAGGCTCCATGCTGACGGGACTGGTGCTTGGCGCCCTGACCATGTCTTTGATCAATATGTGGCTGGGCGCTATTGTCCTGGTCGGTTGCATGGTCGGCGGCTTGTTTTTTACCGCAGGCAAGCAGAAGCACGGCCTTCATAATAAAACCCGCTCCCATGACATTTTTATTCACCAGGTAAACCTTAAAAAAATTAATAGCTATGGCCGGAAAACAAGTATTTAAATTACCCTACATCGGCGTTGACAAAAGCGGTGAGTATGACCTGATAGTGGGCAGCAATGGGGAGTGTTCGGTCATTATCAGGATAACCAACCCGGTTACCCGCTATGCCGCCGCCCCGGCAGCTTATGATGAGTTCCATAACCTGATGATTAATATCGTTAAAATATTGGGGGACGGTTATATTCTGCAAAAACAGGACATTATCAGCCGCTCAAAATATCCGGCGAAAAAAGCGGAGGAATATTTACAGATCAAATACAACGAACATTTTGAGGGCAGGAATTTTCTAAAAGTGACCACCTACCTTACCATTACCAGGCAGGTAAAAAAAGGTGCATTTTATGTATTTGACCCGAAGGCTTTAAGGGATTTCAAACAATCCGTTGGCAAGGTGCTGGATATTCTGGAAACAGCAAAAGCGTTGCCGCACCTGCTTAAGGAAAGCGAAATCAACCTGCTGGTACTACAAATACTGGCAATGGATTTTGGGAACGGTCATATCGCCTTAAATAACTATGCGCCGAATGACAATGATATAAAAATGGGTGAGCGGTCCATCCGCAATATTAACCTGATCAATATTGACAATATTGATTTACCACAGCAGGTTGGGACACATATCGAACTTAATGAAAAGGAAACCTTGCGGGGCTTCCCGGTTGATTTTTTGTCTTTCTTATTCAGGGTGCCTGATTTTGATGCGATCCTATTTAACCAGGTCATTGAAATCCCAAACCAGTCCATGACGCTGAATAAACTGGAACTAAAGAAAAAAAGGCATTCGGGTATTCCCGACCCGGCTAATGGCTTATGTGTGGAGGATATTGATTTGTTGCTGAATGATGTGGCCAGAGAAAACCAGCTATTGGTTAATTGCCATTTTAATATCGTAGTGGCGGCAGGCAGGGAACAACTGCAAAAGGCCGGTAATTTTATTGAAAGCGCCCTTTTTTCTTTAGGCATTGTACCCTCCAAAAATGCCTATAACCAACTCGAACTATTCCGATGCGCGCTGCCGGGGAATGGCGTAGAGTTAAAAAGTTACGATTGGTTCCTGACGACCTGCGACGCGGCCATTTGCTTTTTCTTTAAGGAAACAATGCCGGTAGATGAGCCTTCCGATTTTTTAGTAAGGTTTACGGATCGCCAGGGGATACCGGTAGGAATAGATGTGGCAGACCTGCCGATGCGTACAGGCCGCATCAGCAACAGAAACCGATTTTGTTTGGGTGGGTCAGGTACAGGTAAATCGTACTTTATAAATGCGCTGGTGGAACAATACCTTCTGTATAATATGGATATTGTTATTGTAGATACGGGGCATTCTTATTCCGGGTTGTGTTCTTATAAAAAGGGTAAATATATTACCTATACCGATAAAAAGCCGATCACGATGAACCCGTTCCAGATAACGGAGGATGAGTATAACATAGAAAAGAAGGATTTTTTATCTACCCTGATTGGCCTGCTTTGGAAAGGGGCTGAAGGCATATTTAACCCGGTGGAACGCGATGTGATCTCGAATGTGATCAGCGCATATTTCAGCAGCTATTTTAATAAGGAATTTCCGGGCTTAACCGAAAAGCAGGAACTGCGTATCCGTGACCGGGTGTTAGCGGATATGAGGACAAGCTTCACCAGTGAAGCTGTCCTGTCTGACTTGGACTGGGAAGAACTTTTTAGCGGGGTAAGCGGCGAAACGGAGGATATGGAAATGTATATTCCCTTTGAAGTATCGCTTGAAACGCTAAAAGTTTTAAATGATCCAGAGGAAAGGAGGCGTATTTATAAGGTAGTATTTCAACAGGAATTACATGCAGCTTTGCAGGCTGAAATTAGGCTGGCTAAACGAAGGCATGAAAACAACCGCGTTACGGTACTCAACTTCAATTCATTTTACGAGTTTGCCATCTGGAAAATACCGGAAATAAAAGCAGACGAAAAGATCAGCTTTGATACCGATGAGTTTCGTTATGTCCTTAAAAAGTTTTACAAGGGAGGTGAGTTCGCGCCAATCCTTAACGAGCCTGCCGACCAGTCTTTGTTTACCGAAAGGTTTATTGTGTTTGAAATAGATTCCATAAAGGAAAATCGTGTTTTATTCCCCATTGTTACGCTCATAATCATGGATGTATTTATCCAAAAAATGCGTTTCCGGCAAGACAGGCGTAAATGCCTCATCGTTGAGGAGGCATGGAAAGCGATAGCCAGCCCGCTTATGGCAGGGTATTTACTCTATTTGTATAAGACCGTCCGTAAATTTTGGGGCGAGGCAATCGTCGTTACCCAGGAATTGGGTGACATCATTGGTAACCCGGTGGTTAAAGACAGTATCATCAATAATTCGGATACGATCTGCCTGCTCGATCAAACGAAATTCAAGGATAACTATGCGGATATAGCGGCTTTACTTTCCATCAATGAAACTGAACGGCGAAAAATATTTACCATCAACCAGTTGGATAATACAGAGGGCCGGGGAAGGTTTAAAGAAGTTTATATTCGTCGCGGTTCAGTTGGCGAGGTCTATGGCGTAGAAGTTTCCTTAGCGCAGTATCTCTGTTATACAACAGAAAAGCCCGAAAAATCAGCCGTAGAAATTTATACAAATCATTACGGTTCTTATCCTAAAGGGCTGGACGCTTTTGTAAGCGATTTAAAGGCGCTTAAAATACCATTGCCTGATTTTATCAAACGTGTCAACCAGGCCCGGGCGCCCCATTAACTAATCTTTTTACTTAAACAAAAATAACATGAAAGGAATACTTTGCTTTATGCTATTGCTATGCTGCTTTTTTAATGCAGCCATAGCGCAGGAAGTGGTGGTTGATCCCACCACATCGGCCGCAATCATTGTGAACAGCGCCGTCATTAACGGGCAGTTAAATACCACAAACAATAATCTCAGCCTGATACAAAAAGGACAGCTTGCAGTAACCGGCCAGTTGGTTATCGTCAATAAATTACAAAACGATATTTATACGGGTTTGAGCCAAGTGGCATCCATCATCAACAACCTTACCACCATCAAAGAAATTGCCGATTGCGGAACGGACATTGTCAGCGATGTGGAACAATCCATAACCATAGCCAAATCAGACCCGGTATTACTTCTGTTTGCCGAACAGGGTGCAAGGGACTTTGAAACCAGGGCAGTAACATTGGCAACAGAAGTCAGCGCCTTTGTGCTGAAAGGCGGGGGAAGCAACCTGATGGATTCCGGCGAACGGGGAAAGCTGCTTAACCATATTGAATCGGAAATGCAGGTATTAAGGGGCATCGCCTACGGTATGCAAAGGGCAATGTATTGGGCGAAAATGCGTGGGATATGGGCATCCCTAAACCCCTGGGCCACCTGGAAAAATATGGATGTGCAAATCGCCAATGATGTTGTAAACAATGCTAAATATCTCAAACAATGAAAATTTTATTAACGCTTTTAGCTTTATGCTTTAGCTTTTCAGCTTTTAGCCAGCAAAGCACCATAGATATCGTTGGTATGCACCAACTCATTGACCAGTCAAAGGATGAGCATACGATACAGGTGAACGCCCGGAACAACCAGGCCACAGTTACCGCCAATGAACAGGCCAACCTCACCTTGCTGGCAAAGCTTAAAAATATGTACCGCACCTTGCAGCAGCGGTACAATACATTGGGTACGGCTATCAATATTGCAGATATAGGCATCTATGCGACAC
Source organism: uncultured Mucilaginibacter sp. (assembly GCA_903864275.1). Lineage (GTDB taxonomy): Bacteria > Bacteroidota > Bacteroidia > Sphingobacteriales > Sphingobacteriaceae > Mucilaginibacter. The sequence continues at coordinate 29,955 of CAIPFE010000036.1, read as the reverse complement.
CGATGGTAAAACAGATCATTAATTACCAGGGGCAGATCGTTCAGTTAGTCGAAAAGAACCCTGCGGTTGCGTTTTTGGGTGTTCGGACGGAGATCGAATTTGCCGAAAAAGCCGAAGGGTTATTGGGTTATGTCGCGGGTTTAAGCCTTTCAATCGGTGATGTGAACCAGATGAAAGCATCCGACAGGAAAATGCTTTTTGATTATGTGATCACCGAGTTGAGTGAAATACAGGAATTATCAGGCAACCTGGTGAATACCTTAACTTATTCCAATTTAAACAGTCTGCTACGGTCAATTAACCCCTTCCAGAATTTTATTGACCAGGATAAATCATTGGCCGAAGACATTATTCAAAATGCTAAATACCTTAAACAATGAACATAAAGATATTTGTTTTCCTTTCAGCTTTCACCTTTTACCTCTCGCCTTGTTTGGCGCAGGAATATGTTTTTGACCCGCAATATTTTGCTTCGGTGATGGCTAACCAGGGTGTCCGCAGCAGCGCCGAGGCAACCCATAATCAATATCTGGCCAAGATCAATACCAATATTGAAGATATAAATACCAATGTCGGTTCGGTGGTATTGGCGCAGGAAATTATTTACCTGGCGCTGTCCAATGTCAATTCAGCTTTAAAGGATGGGTTGGAAGTCAAAAACATGGCGGTCATTACCGCAGATATGATCAGCTACCTCGATCAGGCATTGGCACTGGCAAAAGCGCAACCCGCGCTTTTAATGGTTGCTTCAAATATTGAAAATGAAATGCGCCTGAAGGCGGTCGGCTTAGTAACCGATGTTTCCGGCTTTGTTTTGAAAGAAGGCAACAATATGCTGGCAGATTACAGCGTCCGGGACCAGTTGCTCCGAAAGGTCATACAGCAATTGCAAATACTGGACGGGCTGGCATACGGCGCATGGAAAGCCATGTTTTGGGCAAAGGAGCGCGGCATCTTTGCGACGCTTGACCCATTTGCCAATTATATCAATAAGGACAAACTTTTTGTACAACAAATTATTCAAAACGCTAAATATTTACGACAATGAAAAAAAAACTATTGTTATTTTTTGCTTTAAGCTTTAAGCTTACCGCTTCTTCTTTCGCACAAACAGAAGTCAACGACGAAGCCATTCGCTACCAAAGCCAGCGCATGGTTTTTCAGCAATGGAACCAAAATGACTTTACGCCCAAAGCAGGGTTCCTGGATTTAAACCCTTATTACTGGCTGGTATGGGGCCTGTTTGACCCTAATTATCACAAAACGGATTTGCGGCCATTAAGCGCGACCGGGCCGCAAACACAGCGGCTTGTGCTGGTAAGTACCCAAAACGGCATTGATAATCATTACAAGCTGCATTCCGATACGGTCAGGAATACCGCTTTATCGCAGATTGCCAATCAGTCCGGCTTGCTTTCAGATGCCGACCCTTTATGGCTGTTATATTACAGCCAGCAATTAAGCCCGGTGATCAATAATTCTATGGTTACCATATTGGCGGGATTAACGCCTACAGTCAGCGCCAAACTGGTTTCGGAAGGTTTATATAGCTGGTATAAAAATGAACTTGATATGCTGAAACAGCGCATACAGGGCGCACGTACTACCGATATGGACAGGGGTTCAAGGATCATAGCCTATTACCGCTATTTGAAGGAGTACCGGAGGTTGGCAGGAGTTTGGGCCGTCCGTACTTCGGCAGCCCAAACCACAATCAATATGGCTGCCCAGCAGCAGCTATTGCAGAAAGGTTCCGTCCCCATAAGTAACTGGACACCACAAAGCGATATAAACATTGCCAATAAGGTCATTCAAAATGCTCAATATTAAAATATGAAAACAAAATTCATTTGGTTATTACTGCTGTTTTCGCTTTGCAGAACAGCAGGCTTTGCACAAACCGCCATTGATACCAGCACCTATAAACAGTCCTTGCAGTTTTTACAGGGGGATGGGGTTTACGAAACAGGTGTTATGGTATTTCTGACTGACCTGAAAGCTTCTATCTGGACGCACTTTGATTTATTTATTGTAGATGCGCAAGCTTTGGCCGCGATTTTTATGATCATCTTCTTTTCCATTAAGTCATACGAGATGATGGTCGGGGATAAGCGCATGGAAATTATGCCGCTGTTACGGCCATTCGGTTTAGCCATGATTATTATCTGGTGGGGCGCTTTTGTCAAGGTCGTCGCGTTTCCTACGGATTTGGTGGCCAATCAAACCGAACAAATGTTTGAAAGTGTACAAAGCAATGTCGATGACCTGCGGTTTACCCGTGCCGGCCTGATGCTACAGGTGGCCAATTCGCTGTACACTTTTGAGGCACAGGCGGATGTAGCGGAAAAGGAAAGCGATACATGGTACGGGCAGGCATGGGATTCGGTGACCAGTACGGTCAAGGAAGGAATATCTGCGGTCATATCGCCCTTGCTCGAACTGAAGAACCGGCTGACGGTAGGTATGCAATTGTTGTTTACGCAGTTATTGGAACTATTGGGGATATGGATTTTGAGAATAGCGGTTTATATCATTTTTATGATACAGATTATTTATTCCTCTATCCTGATTATTCTCGGGCCGTTTTCTGTTGCTGTAAGTATCCTGCCTGCGTTCCGGGATAGCTTTACTACCTGGATTGCCCGTTTTGTTTCGGTCAACCTGTATTCAGGGATAGCCTACCTGATCATGTACTTGTGCGGGTTGATGCAGCAATATGCCCTCACATCCGAAATTAGCAAATACCAGGAACTGGTCGGCACCACCGGGGCGGCGGCGGATATGGCTAAAATGGCCGTGTTTGCAGGTAATGGCATCTTATCTTTCGGCACCGTTATTATTGTTTTTGTGATCGGTGCCATCTGCATGTTTACCGTACCGAGCATTTCTACCTGGATCATTTCCACCTCTGGCATTACTTCAGCAACATCAAGCGCTGGCCGGGGTGCCGCAACAGTACTGACCGTTGCCCGCAAAGCAGCCGGTAGTTTCATTTAAACCCCAATTTAATTTTTATGATCATTAAAAATATCGAAGCCAAAATTCGGCTGGCGACCATTATTGCTGCGGGCAGTTTTTTGACGGCGATCATCATCACCCTCATTACCTGTTCGTATGCCTACCGCCAAGTAGCCGATTCGCGAAAAAGCATTTATATCCTTAATAATAATGTACCGCTGATGGCCAGCCAGACGGATGTTCAAATGAACAGGCCCGCAGAATACCGGGCGGATGTGGAACTTTTTCACGCCCTCTTTTTTTCCCTGACACCGGATGATAAGTACATCGAGTACCAGATGAAAAAGGCGATGTACCTGGTCGATCAGTCGGGGGTTGAGCAATACGATAATTTGAAGGAAAACGGCTATTTCAATTCCATTCTTTCTTCAAGTTCGGTGCTGACATTACAGACAGATTCTATTGCTTTAGACATGCCGAAAAGGTATTTCCGCTATTACGGGAAGCTGAAAATTGACCGCAGAAGTTCAACCGTTGTGCGGTCATTAATAACGGAAGGATACCTGAAAGACATCCCCCGCAGCGACAATAACCCGCATGGCGTGCTGATCATTAACTGGAAAACATTGGAAAATAAAGACCTCGAAGATGTTCAAAAAAATACATTCTAACCGCGACCCAAAGGATACGGTACTGACCGAACTGAGAAAAGAATTTGCGGTTTATTTCGGCAAAGCCGGGGATAGTGGCAGGTCATTGGTCAACCTTTATCCGAAATTCATTTTCGGGACCATGATTATGCTATTGCTGGTTTCAACCGGGCTTTCTTTCACTGTTTTCCGAAGGCATGAACCGGTGCCTGCAAAGGTTCCGCAGCGTACTATGAAGCCTGTAGATGACGGATTCAACGCAATATGGCAGGCCGGTTCCGCTTTAAAAGAAACCATCCGGCTTAAAAAGCAAGTGGATAGTATAACCGCAAAAAAAATCTTAACAAAAACAGACAGTACGGCGCTCGTCAATGATCTTGACAGGCTCCGGCTAATCAATCAACCCTTTAACAAACCAAAAAAATGAGTATAAATTTCAAGCAACCCAAGTATATTTTGCCCCTGATTATCCTGCCGTTTTTGTTGTTATTCTTTTTTGTTTACCACAGTGGTTTTGCAAAAAAGAAATCGGTAGTTAAACAGCAGGCAGGGATCAACGGAACAGTAGGCGAGGTTTCAACGGACATTAAAAAGAAACAACTTGCCGACAAACTCGATGCCTATCGCAATGCCTACAAAGAAGGCGATGGCATAACGGCAGTAAATGCGTTACCCGGCGAAAAATCAAGTGACCCCTCCTATAATAATTCCTATTCGGACAAGGAAAAGAAAATGCTGGATTCTATTAACCAGGCCATGAAACAAAAGTATGGGCTAAGAGAAAATAAGCAGCAACAAAACATTTCCTATAATGGTGGAACTTCACGACAATCCCAAAATGATAAAGCAATGGCGGAGGCATTAAAGGGGCTATCAAACCGGCAATCACACAGCCAAAACAATAGTCCGCCACCAAAGGACAGGGACCCGATGGAAATGTTTAAGCAGCAGATGGCTTACATGGATAGCATCAATAAAGCCAATGATCCCGCCTATAAAGCTGAAAAGCAAAAAAAAGAAGCTAATGCAAAAGCTGAAGCTTTACATGCAAAAGAAATAACCCTCGAAGTGCATAAGGCTGATGGCGCGGCTGCTGATTTTAACACGGTAGTGCCGGAGAAAAAGGATGACTTCATCAAAGTGGTAATTGATGAAAATGTGACAGGCTACGCCGGATCAAGGATAAGGTTGAAATTATTGGATGATATAACTGTAGGAAAAAACCTGGTTCAAAAAGGAACTTACCTATATGCCCTGATCAGCGGATTTTCGGGCCAGCGGGTTACATTATCCGTAAAGTCTATCCTGTATGAAGGTAAATTATTGCCGGTAAAGCTGGAAATCTATGACCTGGACGGCTTAGCCGGTTTATACGTGCCGGAATCTGCTTTCAGGGATTTCACAAAAGACCTGGGCACGAATACAGTACAGGGTGTCACTATTGACGGCAGCGGCACCGGCTCTGCCGCCAGCCAGTTCATGATGAGTACCGTGGGTAAAGTCTTTGAATCCACTTCATCCGCCATCGCGGATATCATCCGCAAAAATAAAGCGAAGATAAAATACAATTCCTACCTCTATTTAATCGACAACGAAGCGCTTCAAAACGCACAAAAAAGCTATTAGCTTCTTGAGTTCCATTAAAAGACAAATTATAACACGAAAAATCTTACTAAAATGAAACCATCATTGGCTACCGTTGAAATCGGTTAAAACAGCCAATGATAGCTTCATCACAACTAAAAATCAAATTACTTCGATGAAAAAACTAATCTATTTATTTACCATCTTATTGATGGTGAACTTGCATAGCTATGCACAGAACACCCCTTTTGCTAACGGCGTGAAGAAAGCCGCTTTACCGATAGTTTATCTGCCGGAGAATGTTTCGGTGCATTTCATTTCACCCGAACCCATACAGTATGTAGATATATCCGCTAAAAATATTATGGGTGATCTGCCCCTTAAAAATGTACTTCGCATTAAGCTGAAGGATTCTGTTAGCGTGGCGGATGCCGTAGTAACTATCGCCGGGGAAAACTTTATCGCGCAATACCACATTTTATTAGCAGGCCCGATTACCGGGCGGGATGTACTGACCGATATTGAAATAAACCCTGCAGACTGCCATCCGCTGGATATTGCCGGGATCGGGCTTTCACGGCCACAACTAAAAGGCATTGCCTTTAACCTGTTTTGCAGGAAACCGGATAAGATAAAGGAACATACCACAGCATTCGGCATAAAGGCATCCCTGAACCATATTTATTCATTAGGGGATTATATTTTTCTTGACCTGGGCTATGTCAATAAAACAAACCTCAAATATGACATTGCCGATTTTCGTTTTAAGGTTGACGATAAAAAGGTAACCAAAGCCACCAATGTGCAGTCGGTTGAGATCAAACCTGAATTTACTTTGTTTGATACTCCATCCTTTAAGAGGAATTACAGGAATATTTTGGTATTCAAAAAAATGACTTTTCCGGGTAATAAGGTATTGCATATTGAACTAAGCGAAAAACAGCTATCCGGGCGCACCATTACCCTTAATGTATCCTACCAGGATGTGCTTGATGCGGACATAATACCTCAATAATGAACCCCATAAACTTATTGGAACCTGAAGACCGGGAGAGGTATGATTACCTGCTCCTGGTCTTCGAGGTAGAATTTGAAGAAAACTACTTCGCTTTTCTCATTGGCAATATCCTTTGCTATGAATTGCTTAACCTGCTGCCGCTCTGTGCAAGCCTGTTTGATGAATTTGGCTTTCCTGAAAATGAGGACAGCCGCCTGCTGCGCTATGCCATTATCGGAACAATAGCCGAATACCTGGAAGGAGAAAAATAAGATGGCTTTTAATAGTTCGCGCAAGCTGGCCGGTAATACCGATGCCCTGCGCATCGCGTTGGAACCGCATCGCACCTATACCCCTGATGAACTGGAAACACTTCGCAATTATGCAGGTTTCGGCGGGATTAAAGCGGTGCTGTTTCCGGTAGCGGAGCGTGAGCAATGGATAAAGCTGAACGCTTCTGAAGCCGATCTTCGCCTTTATCCGCAGGTCATGCAATTACATGAATTTTTGAAGGAAAAACTTTCAGTCCTGGAATATAGTGCGGCGATAGACGCATTGAAACAAAGTATCTTGACCGCTTTTTATACCCCTGAATTAGTGCCGCAGGCGCTATATGCTGCGCTGCATGAACAAGGTGTTTTCCCGCAAAGGCTGTATGAACCAAGCGCAGGGGCAGGCGTATTTATTACCGAAGCCGTAAAATCCTTTCCCGGATTAAAACAAATAGATGCCGTTGAAAAGGACATCCTGACCGGGAAGGTGCTTTCAGCGCTTTGCAGCAGCTTACCTGTCCCTGCACAGGTACAGATCAAAGGATTAGAGGAAACCGCTTCTACGGAAAAAGGATTAGCCGACCTTGTGGTAAGCAATATACCTTTCGGCAATTTTTCAGTTTTTGACCCGGCTTATCAGGGCAGCGGTATTACTGCTAAAATCCATAATTATTTTTTTGCAAAGGGACTGGATAAATTGGCGGACGGGGGTCTTATGGCTTACCTGACTACCGATGCCTTTTTGAACAGCCCATCCAATGAACTGGCAAGGAAACACCTGTTTACATCTGCGGATTTTATCAGCCTTTCGGTTTTACCGGATAACCTGATGAAAAATAATGCGAATACAGAAGCACCCAGCCATTTATTGATCGTACAAAAAAATGATCATAAGGATACATTTTCCGAAGCAGAGCAATTATTGCTCAACACAACAGAACTGGAAAATGAGTACGGTAAATATTCCTTGAATGGCTATGTGGAAAGGCACCCGGAATTGCTATTGGGTGATGAAATAGGCGCAGGCAAAAACCAATATGGAAAAGCTTCCCAAACGGTTTGGCAAAAGGGGGACTTGGGGCTAATCAGGATGCCATTGCAAAGCCAGATCACGGAAGGCTTGACTTTAAATTTTGACCGCAGCCGCTGGGATGGTTTGCAGCAACATCAGAATATCAATGCTGTAAAAAAGGAAACGGCTGATCAGAAGCCCGCGCCTAACGTAAGGCTGTTTACTTTCCTGGCGGTGCCGGAATATAAGAAACCAGATATCTCGCTTCCCAAAAAAGGGGCTGCAATGGGGCAAATGGGCCTTTTTGATGCTGCTCCTGTAGAAAATAATAACCAGGCACAAGCCTATTTGAACGATTTGGATAGTGCCGTTATTGAATCATCTACCGGGCGTTTGATCAGTACCATCAGGACTACCGCCCGGCCCGACCATGACACTATTGTGATGCTCACGGCAAGAGCGAAAACGAACAACCGCTATTTATATAAGCTGTACAGCAATGTTGGCGAACTTAGTTTTTCTAATAAATGGCTCAATGGCAATACGCTTGGTTATGAACTAAAGGCGCTGTCCGCTAAACTAAAATACTTCGGCCATGATTACCGCTATGAAGGTGACCGAAGCCTGGAACCGGCATTTGCTTTACTGGACGACAGGCCCGCCCCCTTTACCTCCATTAAGCCATTTTATACCAAAGAGACCTTAGTGGTACACCAGGACAAGGCTGGTTTGATAGGGTCACCGGATAACGGGCAGGCGGATTTTAAGGCTTTTGAAGTTCAAAAGGACAAGGACTTTTACCGCTTATATGTTGCTTTAAGGGATAGTTATGTGGAACTGTCCGCAATGGAAACGGAAAGCTTACAGGCACAGCCATTTCTGCGGGTGCAGTTAAACAAGGCTTATGAAAGTTTCAGCAATAAATACGGGGAGCTAAATAAAACGTATAACCGTTCACGGATGCTGAACGACCCGGCATTTGGTTTTTTGGTTTTATCTTCTTTAGAACGCAAGGAAAATGAAACATGGATAAAAGCGGATATTTTTCATACGCCGGTTTTTCCTAAGCAGGAAAGTTTGCAAACCGATGATCCGGCAGAGGCTTTGGCCAGGTGCCTGAACGACAAGGGGTATGTAGAGCTTTCCTATATCAGCCGCGCGACAGGGCTTGATGAGTATGACATTATCCGTAAACTGGACAGGCAAATTTTAATGAACCCGGCTACAAAAGCATGGGAAACAACGGATGCCTACCTTTCCGGCAATGTAGTCAGCAAACTGCAAGTGGCGGAAGTTATTGCCAATGAGGAACCGGAGGATTTGCAGTTGGCACGTAGCCTGGCGGAAATCCGGCGGGTTCAGCCCGAAAAGATACCCTTTGAAATGCTGGATTTTAATTTGGGTGAACGATGGATACCGATGGAGCAATACAGGCGGTTTGCTACGGAGCTTTTTGGTATTGACACCCATATTGAATACTTTTCTTCTGCCGATGCCTTTAAGGTAAACTATCGTTTTGGTAATCCTACAACCGACGAGGAATTCGCGGTTATGCCCAAATCAGGTATAAAAATGAAAGGGCATAGCTTAATGGAGCATGCGCTGGAAAATACAAGCCCTTATTTTTCTTATACCGTTGGATCAGGGGATAATATGGTTCGCCTCCCTGACAATGATGCCATACAATTAGCGCATCAAAAGGTCGAATCTATCCGAAGCCGTTTTGTGGAATGGCTCAAAGAAAGACCAGCAGGCGAAAAGCAGGCGATTGAAAACTTGTACAATGCTACTTTCAATTGTTATGTACTACGGCAATACGATGGCAGCCACCTGCGTTTTCCCGGCCTGGACTTAAAGGCATTGGGTATTGATGGCCTGTATGCTTCGCAAAAAGATGCGGCATGGCGTATCATGCAGAACCGGGGTGCCTTAGTCGACCACGAGGTGGGATTAGGAAAGACTTTAACCATGATTGTCGCGGCGCAGGAAATGAAGCGTTTGGGAATTGTTCACAAACCGATGATCCTTGCCCTCAAGGCCAATGTCGGGCAGATCACAGAAACTTACCGTAAAGCTTATCCGAAAGCCAAGATACTGGCACCCGGCGAAAATGATTTTACACCGGTAAAGCGCCTGGCCTTATTTCACCAGATCAAAAATAATAATTGGGACTGCATCATTATGACGCATGACCAGTTTGGTAAGATCCCGCAGTCGCCGGAGGTGCAAAAGGAAATATTTGAAATTGAACTTGACAATATTGAACGCGACCTTGAAACCTTGCAGGATTTGGGCGGTGAAATTTCCCGCAAAATGCTCAAAGGGCTGGAAATTAGGAAGAACAACCTGGAAGGTAAATTAAATGGGGTACTTTATGCGATTGAAAACAGGAAGGATACCGGGATAAATTTCGGGGAAATGAATGTAGATCATTTATTTGTAGATGAATCGCATAAGTTCAAGAACCTCACCTTTACCACCAGGCATAACCGGGTAGCCGGGCTGGGCAATATGGACGGCAGCCAGAAAGCCCTCAATATGCTTTTTGCGGTACGCACCCTGCAACAAAGGTTTGATGCTGATTTGTGCGTAACCTTTTTGTCAGGCACACCAATTTCCAACAGCCTTACGGAAATGTACCTGATCTTTAAATACCTCCGGCCAAAAGAATTGGAACGGCAGCGGATTGAGAATTTTGATGGCTGGGCAGCGGTATTCGCTAAGAAGACTACCGATTTCGAGTTTTCGGTAACCAATGAGATCGTGGCCAAAGAACGGTTCCGGCATTTTATAAAGGTTCCTGAACTGGCGCTGTTTTATAATGAGATCACCGACTATAAAACGGCAAAACATATCCATTTGGATAAGCCGGATTTGGATGAAGCTTTAGCGAATATTCCGCCGACACCCGATCAAAAGGAGTTTATCCAAAAGCTGATGCAATTTGCAAAGACCGGGGATGCCACGTTAATAGGCCGTGCGCCGCTTACCAAAGAAGAAGATGCCGCCCGGATGCTGATCGCGACAAATTATGCTAAAAAGATGTCGGCTGATATGCGGCTGATTAATCCTAATTATGAAGATCATCCCAATAACAAGGTGAATGTTTGCGCAAGGAAGGTCGCGGAACTGTATCACGAAAGCACCCCGCATAAGGGAACACAGATCATCTTCAGCGATATTGGTACGCCCAAGCCCGATGCGTTCAATATTTACGATGCGTTGAAGCAAAAGCTGGTAACTGACCTTGACATTCCGCACAACGAAATTACTTTTATCCATGATTGGACAGACCGGCAGAAGCCGGAACTTTTCCGCAAGATGAACAATGGGGAGATCAGGATACTGATCGGCAGTACCGAAAAGGCAGGCACAGGCTTGAATGTTCAGAAACGGGTGATTGCTATGCACCACATGGATATACCATGGAAACCGTCAGAATTGGAGCAGCGTGATGGCCGGGGCGCAAGGCAGGGAAACTGGCTGGCGAAAAGTTTTTACGGTAATAAGGTCAAAAACTTTATCTACGCCGTAGAGCAGTCACTCGACAATTACAAGTTTAACCTGCTCAAAAACAAACAGACATTTATTTCGCAGATGAAAAACTGTGAATTGAATGTGCGCACATTGGATGAGGGTGCGATGGATGAAAAAAGCGGAATGAATTTCTCCGAATACATTGCCATTCTTTCGGGTGATACCTCTTTGTTGGAAAAATCGAAGCTGGAGAAAAAGATTGCCGTAATGGAAAGCCTGAAAACGGCGCACTTTAGGGAAATCGCGCGTACACGTTATGGCCTGGAGGACCAGTTGCGTGATAAAGAAAAGACCTGCAAAATGATTGACCGCCTGAATGGTGATGAAAAGGTTTACAAACAGCATTTAAAGCACGAAAAAGATAACAGTAAAGCTAATCCCATTCAGTTACAGGAACTCAAATCGGCTGATGCCGAAGAAATCGGCAAATTCCTGATCCGCCAATATCTGGACTGGAGGCCGAAAAGCGGCGAAGACCCTGTAAAAAATATCGGCAGTCTTTATGGCTTTCAATTGTATATCCAAAATCATAAGGAAGCGCACGAAGATAAAGGCAGGATACGCTATAATTATTACAATTCCCTGTTTGCCGAACGGGGGGATAGCGGCATCAGGTACACTTACAGCCAGGGCAGCCCGAACATAGACAATCCCAAACTGGCGGCCCGTTATTTCCTGAATGCTATCGATAAGGTGGAGGGATTGCTCGACAAGTACAAAAAAGACCTGGCTGAACTGGATGAAAGTATCCCAAAAATGGAAAGCCTGATCGGCCGGCCTTTTGAAAAGGATGTGGAATTAAAGCAAATGAAGGCCGAACTCATGGTGCTTGAAAAGGAGATCAGCGAGAAGATCAAAGAGAACATGGCCAAACAAAATGTAGCTGTTGAAACCACGCCGGATTTAGAACCCGAAACGGAAGAAGTTCCCACCTATGAGGTAAACCGCTAACAATTAAACTAAACAATCAATTTTATGGAGGAACGGCGCAGCCCTCCTGACAGCCTTTAAAAACAAATTACTTATGGAAGAAACACACGCGCAGCAAAAGCTGCACGGCTTTCTGCAATGCGCCATTTATTTGTCCATTGCACTGGAAGCCGCAATTTTTATTTATAGTAAAGCCCCTTTTTGGGGCTTTTTTGGTAAGGCCATAGACAAGATCAGCCATATTGTAATTTACCAGCAATTGGTCTATAGTAAGCTGTCCACGCTGTTGCTGATCTGTTTGGTCAGCATTGGCACATTGGCCAAAAAGAAGATTGAACTCGATCCTAAAAAGCACATTTTATACCCGCTTGCTTTAGGGCTGCTATTGTTTTTTGGCAGCATCGTTTACCAGGGCAGGCCCTCAGCCATCGCGTGTGCTTACACGACATGGTTTAACCTGATGTATATGGTTTGCTCTTTTATCGGAGCCATCCTGATTAGTGTTTCAATGGATAATGTTTCCAAAATTATTCGCTCAGGTTTAGGCAAAGATAAATGGAACGTGGAAGGGGAAAGTTTTATGCAGCAGGTAAAGCCCGTGATTACCCCTTATTCGGTGAACATCCCCATGCAGTTTTATTTTAAAGGGAAAGTAAGGGATGGCTGGATAAATATTGTAAATCCATTTAGGGGCACAATTTTGATAGGTACGCCAGGTTCTGGTAAGTCTTTTGGCATAGTCAATCCGTTTATCCGCCAGCTTATTGCAAAAGAGTTTTGTGCCTGTGTTTATGATTTTAAGTTTCCTGATCTGGGCAAGATCGCTTATTACCATTATTTAATGGCCAAGCAACAAGGTAAAATCAAAAAACATGAGTTCCATGTAATTAACTTGAATGAACCTGAAAAAAGCAGGCGCACCAATCCCTGGCGGAGTGATTATTTAAGAACGCTGGCAGATGCTTCCGAGGGTGCCGAAGGGTTGGTAGAGGCTATGAAAAAAGGCGATAAATCGGGCGGCAGTGATCAATTCTTTACGCAGTCTGCCATTAACTTTTTATCGGCCTGTATTTACTTTTTCAGCAAGTATAAGGAGGGCAAATTTTCCAGTTTTCCGCATGTGCTGGCATTTTTGAACCATTCCTACGAGGATATTTTCAATACGCTATTTTCAGAGCCGGAACTGGTTCCGTTATTATCGCCTTTTAAGAGCGCCTACTTAGCAAAAGCTTTTAACCAATTAGAAGGACAAGTCGGCACGTTGAAAATATTTATCAGCAGGCTGGCTACGAAAGAGACTTTTTGGGTGTTTTCAGGGGATGATTTTAATTTGAAAATATCCGACCCGGATAGTCCGGGCATTGTGGTACTGGCCAATGACCCAAACACGCAGAACATCAATTCTGCCTGTTATTCGGTCATCATGAACCGCCTTACCAAGTTAATCAACAATAAAGGTAACCTGCCTTCCGCGCTGATTATTGACGAAATACCCACCTTATATACCTACAAGATCGAAAATTTACTGGCTACTGCAAGGTCAAATAAGGTAGCCATTTTAATGGGCTTGCAGGAGTTACCGCAATTCAATCAGCAATATGGTAAAGATACTGCTGCAACGATTACTTCGGTTGTGGGAAATGTATTGGCTGGTTCCGTCCGCAATAAGGAAACTTTAGACTGGCTGGAACGCCTGTTTGGTAAATCCAAACAGATTGGCGAAAGCCTTTCCATTGATCGTAACAAAACATCCACATCGTTACAGGAAAAGTTAGAGCCGCTTATCCCTGCCGGAAAAATGGCTGCATTAAACACCGGTGAACTCGTTGGGCTGATCGCTGCGGATGTGCAGGAGACCTATACCGGGAAATTTGACACTTCCGCCATTAATTGCAAGGTCAACCTTAGCAAAAAAGAACTTAATGCCGAGGAAGCCGGGTATAAAGAGCTGCCTGTTTACTATGATTTTGGCGGTAAAAAGGAGGAAATATTACGGCAAAACTTTATCCGGATCAATAATGAGGTCGCAGGAGTTATTGCGGGATTTAAGAAAACACCGCAGGTAGCAGTATTGCCAAAAGGTAGCATGAAGGCGCCTGCTAAAAATTAATCTTTTTATTAATCAACAAACATTTTTTATGAATAAGCACGATGAATTGACCGGCACCTTCGTGCTGGTACACCCCCATTTAATGAATGACCCGGAGGATAGGAAAAACCAGGTCGGTATTATAGCAACGGCAGAATTGGAAAACGATAATGTGATGGTCAGCTTCGGTAAAACGGGGCAATCACTTTTTTCAGCGGACGGCTTACTGGTGCTCAGGAAGTCGGCAGACATTCACTTTGACGCGATGAAGGACCACCTGCTTTTGGAGACGCAGGATTTTAAAGACCTGCTGCGGCTCGCCCTTTTGGCAGGTTCGTCCCTAACGAAAAACCGGAGAGAGGCGGTCGAAATGGCGCGTGTTAACCCTACCCTCATGGAATATGGAATGGCGTCGCTGGAGAATGAATTGGGCTTACAGCAAGATCAATATATGGGCCGATGATAAATGAAGAATTGAGGGGAACGCTGGTGCTGGTCCATCCTGAACTGGCGCACGATCCGGCTGGGAGACTAAATGAAATAGGCATTATTGTGAATAGCGATTTGGCGGATGACGATATTCTCGTCAGCTTCCAGGATAACGAGTATGCTTCATTCACTTCAGACGCCTTACTGGTATTGTTACCGGCTGAACAGATTCACCAAAACCTTGCGGATATGGCCTACGAAACTTCCTTTCCCGACCTAAAGGCGCTGACACAGATCGACCTGTTTTTGCGGTATGGCTCCGGGGACAAGCATTTTAAAGTCCTGGAAATGGCAAGGGAAAATAAAAATATCCAGCCCTTTTGCCTGGATACATTAGAAAATGTCATCGCCATCAAACAGGCACAAAACCAGGAACGATGAACAACTTAACTTTTTGGCTTTGTGTAGTATGCCTGCCTTTAAAACACTTGTACCTGACTTCGCCGTTCGGGTACCGCATTCACCCGGTAACAGGGATATATAGTTTTCATGCAGGCATCGACCTCCGGGCAAATCACGATACGGTATATGCTGTGTTAGCAGGACATGTTTCGGCAACCGGATATAATCCATTGTTGGGTATATACATCCGGCTGGATCACGGGGATTTCAAAACCACTTACGGCCACCTTTCGCAATTCTTTGTAATTCCCGGTGACAGCGTCCTGGCAGGGTTTCCATTGGGAGTTTCGGGGTTAACTGGCCGGGTTACAGGCGAGCACCTGCACTTTGCAATACAATACCACAACCGGTATATCAACCCGCTAAAATTTCTTTATCAAATAACAAACCCTTAAAATAAACAGCTATTAAAAAATAAAATTATGGACAACAATTATCCCCCCTTATCAGAAAAGGTCGCCAAGAAGCTGATCGCTGATTTTAAAGCAGGCACTTCAATTTTTCAGAAGCCTGTAAAAGAAGATGGTAAAGCAGCTTTTGCATTGCCATATAACCCTGCAACAAATAAAAATTATCGCGGGCATGTAGCAATAATATTAATGATGCAGGGCCGGGAGGATGCCCGATGGATGTCATTTGATAAGGCATCCTATAATAAGACACCTGTAAGGAAAGAGGAAAAAGGGACATGGATCAACTTTTATGCAAGCAGTGAAATTCAGCCCGTTTTAAACGATAAGGGTGAGAAGGAGTTGAAGGAAAACGGGAAACCAAAAACGCACATGGTTAAATTGGATGAGCCTGTGCTTAAAGAATATGCTTTATTCAATGGCGAACAGCTAAATATTTTGCCGGAATGGAAACAGGTACAGGAAGAAAGAAATGCGCTTCAGCCGTTAAGCCCCATAGAAAGGGCACAAAATATTGTTGATGCCAGCAAAGTTGCACTTTCAGAAAACTCCAACGCGGTCTTTTATGACCGGGAAACCGACAGCATTGAAGTGCCGGATAAAGACCTTTTTGAAACCCCTGAAAAATATTATAATGCTGTGCTGCACGAAATGACCCGCTGGGCGACACAGGATGGCCGTTTGAATGAGCCGATGGGAGCAGAAGCCGGATCGGATAATTATTTCAGGGAAGAACTACGCACCAACATCGCCTCACTGCTGATTGGCACCGAATTAAACCTGGGCTTTGAGATGAGTAACGAGGAAGAACTCGTCAGTAACTGGTCAGCAATGTTAAAGGAAGACCCTGCCGAACTTTTTAAAGCCGCCTCCGATGCGCAGATCATAGCGGATTATGTGCTGGCCTTTGAACCAAAAATTGAGTTAAAACAGGAGTTGCCAAAAGCTGAACCTAAGCGGGATAAATTATCCAAAGGTGATGTCATTTCCTATAATGATATGGAATATAAAGTATTGGCCGAATCGAAAAAAAATGAACTGCAAGTGCAGGAATCAACAGGGCGTAAATTTAAGGTGGGCGCTAATGATGTGTTGTACAATAAATTATTGGATGCCCTGAATAACCCGCTTGAAAAAACGGTAGCCGCAGCAGTGGAAATGGAAGAACCAGTCCTGGCTGAAGAAGAAAATAACGCTTATACAAGATAATAAATCAAAAAAATGATACAGCAAATATTTAATGAGCAGGATTTGCCGATGGCAGACCTGGAAAAGATTGGTTTGGCTAAGAATGGCGTATTGAACATGGATGAAGACGATCTGAAAGCATTGCTTTCGGGCAGGCGTACCGCTATGTTAAGGTTGGAAAACCTGAACACCGATGGTTTGCACATACCCTCACTTGATGCAAAACTATCCTTAAAGCCAAATGATAAAGGAACCCTTGACCTGTTGGTTCATCCTATTTATCGCGAAGCGGAATACCCGACTTATCTGACGGATACCGAAGCTGAAATGCTGGAGAAGGGCGATGTGGTCAATATGCAGAAGATGATTTTTGACGGCGAGGGTAATCCAAAAGAAATCCTGATTGAATTTGATAAGGATACCAACGAATTTATTATTACCGATACTGAAAAGATACTGGCGCCGGATTATATCAATAATGAACCTTTAACAGCGGAACAAAAGGAACGCTACCGGAAAGGTAAGGAAGTTGAAACTGGAGACGGCACGACTATCAGATATTCCGGAACAGAAAGCAAGGGCATCCATTCCAATAAATTAGCGTTGATAGCATCTATACTGATCGATGGCGGTATATCCTATATGTTGTTTAAAGGGCTGCATGCCGCCTTTGGACAAAAACAGGATGAGAAGGATGCTGCATTGATGAGTAAGGGTTATAAGCAAGCTTTGCAGGATATGCAGAAGCAGGAGAAAACAAAGGGTTCTCCATTAAATAATCATTTTGAAAATGAACCCGGTAATATGTATTCCGGGACAGAGAGCTCGCGTTGATGCATCCATATCTGACCAAATTAGGTGTAAGGCCGGAAGTACAGGATTTTTTTCACCCATATTTTACATCCGATGCAGCAGGGAACCTGGTGTTTAATTACCAGGATAGCATAGAGCATTTTGGTTTTGCTTTTCACCGGGTCCCTGTAGCTGAACATTTTTGGATAGCTGGAGATACCAATTTTTCTATGATCCGGCATGTATTCATCTGTGCCTCGGCTATGGATGGTATCGCTTATTTAAGCTTGAATTTCGCTGCTTTTAATCAAACGGACAACTTGCTTTTTCTGGCAACAGGTGTACAGCCTAACAATATACAGATGCGCTGGATCAACCAGTACCTGGATGGTAAAATGGTGTCATTGATTTTTAGCAGGGATATTTTAGGGAAGCTATGCGACCTGAAAACAGCCACAGGTATCCGCCGGATACCTGTGGCTGTTGGTATAGTTAATGAACAAGTGACTATCAATTTCCGAAATCAGCAATACATCTTTTCGCAGGAACAATTCAGCCTAAACGCCTTTGAAAAAGTATCCGGCTATCGCTTTAACACCAGGACTATTAAACCCAAAAACTTCGATAGTTACCTCGACCAGCTGAAAAAAAAAACTTTTAACCAATAAAATTAAACTTATGGAACATCAGGAACTCAACGAACAACCGGCCATCGTTATTAAACCGGCAACGATATTTGCATTCATTAAAATTCTACCGCTCACACTTGCCGCAACCGGCTTTCTGTTTTTAGCATGGTGGATATTTCCGGGACTGATTTGGTTGAGCATGGCGATCATGCTTTTCGCGTTTTACAGGTTTATATTTATCATGAATATCATTTACATGATCACACCCGAAATTATCAGGATCAGACGGGGTATCTTTTTTAAAAGAACGGATACCGTAGAATTGTACAGGGTAAAAGATTACATTTTGACCCAGCCGTTCATCCTCCAGCTTTTCAAATTGATGGACTTAACCCTGAAAACAACCGACCCTGAGAACCCTGTAATATGGTTAAGGGGGATACCGCTTTCCGACCTGGTGGATACCATCAGGGACCATGTCCAGGAGGCCAGGCAGCATAACAGAATTTATGAAATGAATTAAATTATCTTAACAAAATCCTTTGAAATAACTAAGTATTTTAGTATATTTAAGTATGAAAACAGTCCTATATTTCCTCTTTACCTGCTTCATTTCTACAGGCGCTCTTATGGGTGCCTTGTACTCAAAGCACCCTTTTGCGCTATACATTGTTGGTTTTGGGATTTGGGCCTTATTTCTTTGGGGCTGTAGCAGCAGGTCTAAAAGGGATGCAGAAAGGCGCAACAGGGAACAGCTATTTCAGGATTACATGCGCGCCCAAACCCGCAATTTCAAACGTTAGTTTGGTTTTTTATAAGTGTTAATAGTTTTTAATTACCTTGGCATTATCTTACGACAGGCAGTCTTGCCTGTCTTTGTGATAAGGTTTAGGTTGAAGGGGCCGGGCAGCGAGTGCGAGGCCCTTTCTATTTTTAAGCGGTTTTTCAGTTTCAAACGATAAATCCATAATCCTATATTTGCGCCATTAAGGTTTACTTTATCTATGACTAAATTATTTGTCGTTGGCTTCCCGCGGGAGATGAATGAAATGGAGTTGGCACAGCTTTTTGCGCCTTACGGAGACATTAAATTACTGACTATTGCAACGGACAAGGTGAGTGGAAAAAGCAAGGGCTTTGGCTTTATTCAGATGGATGATAATGGCGCGCACCAGGCTATTGAAGCTTTAAATGGTTATCCATTCGGCGACCGGCAACTGGAGGTCAGAATAGCTGAAGATAAGGAAGTGCCTGTAAAGCGGTCATTTGTTCAACAAAAAACAAAGTTAATTGCCTTAGACAATAATAGTACTGTTAAAAAAAAGCGTCCGAGACTATCAAAATGAAGACAGCACCCTTGAATCACATATAAAATGCATATGATTCTTTAGGCGTATCTTTCTCACCTAAATATTTCATTATTTCACCTACTTTTCGTGCACACCCAATAGTTATAGGATATTTATTATCAAATTGGGTATTATTCCAGTTCATTTTTGTTAATCCCAATATTTCCCTGCAAACAGTTTTAACGGAAGATGCTCTTTTTATAATTCTAATTTCAAGAGGTGCAGGAATATACATACCTGGATAGGTTTGATATTGATGCACCGAACCCCTTGTGTAAAGAATATGTCTATCCTCAGTTAACGAAAACAAGGAGCCTCTTACTGGAGGATATAAATTATTCCTGAAAAATCTAAGATCAGTTTCCATAATAGTAACCACATCGTACTCTGTAATACCAAGCTCAGTCATCACTTGTTCAAATCCATCTAACTCATCATCATAATATTTAGAGGTTTTATGAAGTACAAGCCTCCCCGGCATTGTACCCGTAGCGAATTTATATTTAGACAGCGCATCTTTTAATAATGAATAGGACTGTTCATAACTTAGATGTGGCCTTAGATCATCTTTATCTTCCATTACAGGTGTCCCTCTTAAAATGACCCCCTTCCCATTTTCATTAAATATTTGAGCTAAACTCGTTTGAATTGTTTTTTTATCCCTGCTCCGATAGAAGCCAATACCTACGTAACAAACTTTAGGGCGATTTTCATCCACCTCTAACTTCCAGGGAATTGTTTGAAGCCCTTTGTAATATAAGGCTGTACACAAGTTCCAAGCTTTTGTCGCAGGGTCTTGTGATTTTTTATCATCATGCAATACATATTCCCGAATCAATTGTATTGGCGTATTAAACTGCATTGCCTTTGCTTTTAACGCCCTTCTAAAATTCATTTCTAATTCCGGCTCGCCGTTGTCTTCAGCATTATCTTCTACCGGCTCATCATTTTTATTTTCCTTTACAATTTTTCCCTCAAATGATTTGGGAATAATGCATATTACCACATCACAGTTTTTTATATCTGACAGGAATTTTACGTGTTCTGCAAATAAATTTACAGCATCTAATACTTGTTTTTCGTGATTTTTTTCGCTGAGTACAGCTTTTATGTCGTTAGGTGAAAGCAGTCTTTCAAAGTTGGTATCATAGATGAATTTTGCGCAGAACCCTTTTTCCTGATTAAATCCTGGAAAAGACTTAAAAAGCCCTTTTTGTTTTCCTTTGGGATTGGCAGGGATAAAATTCTCAAACCGTTTCAACCAACTTTTTAAATTTTCCGCATCCTCTTCAATTCCTACAACGCCAATTAAAAGTTGGTCTTTCCTGGCTACCTGTATGGTATCATAAACATCCAACCCTGCTATGCCTTCACGCGGGCATATACTTTTTCCCTTTCCGAAATATAAATATGGTTCCTCTAAATATGTTGCTGTCATGATCCGAATAAATCAACATTTCCGTTCTCATCAACTAATTTTTTTTGCCCACCCTGTTCTTCCAGGTTAACCCATGTATGATCAGGCACAATGGGCGCAAAATCAAATTTTTCAATCTGCCCTATGCTCAGATAAGAGTAATCTTTATACTCATCAAATATAGGTTGTGATATGGAGGGCTGAAGGTATCTTAGGATAAAATTAAAATGGTTGAATACGTGCATATTTCTTTCTGTTTTTTTTAACCATTGTATGTTTTTATATGCTAAATCACATACACGTAAATCCGGCCATAAAAAAACCCATTCGGGTTTTATGGACAGGAACCAATTATCATCAAACTGTTCAAATCGTGTCCTGAAAGAAAGGCATCTCATGTTAAAGACCTCTTCTTTATTTTTCAGGTTCCGCTTAATATCAACAACTTTCCTTGAGGCTTTTTTATTTGTCTTCGACCATTCTGCAGACCTGGGCTGCCATCTTCCTAAGTCATCTTTTTGTATAGGAATGAATGCAAACATTCCCTCATCCTTTATCCACTTGATCTTTAATTTGTGAAGTTTTGCTTCCAGGCATTTTTTTAGTAAATACTTAAAGATTGATAAGTTTTCTGATGAAGTACCATAGATTTCATCACAAGTAAATCTTTCGGCTGTACCGAGATCTATTATTGCGGTCAATGGAACGGTAGAATCTTGTAAATTGTGAAAAGTAAGTATAGACTTATCCATCATTACCCAGTCATGCGGAAACGAAATCTCTTTCATAAAGAGGGCAGAAACGGCGTAATCATGAAGCGAGGGTTTTTTCTTAAAGACCTTACGCTTTTTATTATATGCCTGAATTTCTTTTTTATCAATATTCAGTTCAGCACGATAAACATATTCAGGAAAATTGATTTTTACCAGGTTGGAATAAACCGGTTCGGTATGATTGAAAAACTCTGTTTGTTTTTTTTCTATCTCAGTCTTTAAAGATTTTTCCATTTCTTCCTGTAGCTCAAAAACATCTTGAACTGTCTTTCTGAAATAGGATGATTCAACCTTTGCTTCAAATTGTTTTTGGGATGGTTCCTTTGGATATATCGTATTAAAGACTAAAACCGGCAACTTAGATGCTACAGCTGTTTGATACTCCAATTCTGTGATAGACTCCTTATCCTCTGGTTGCCAGCCATATCGTCCCCCTAAAATAAGAACGTAAATATCTGAGTTTCTAACTTTGTCCAAACATGCAGTTAATGAATCTGTACTTTGAGCTTCTATGGTAAACTCAGACATTACTGGAAAGCCTCCAGCTCTTTCCACAGCCTTTAAGGCAGCCTTGCGTTCATTGGGTAAATCCACAATGGTACTGCTTATGAATATTTTAGGCTGAGTGATAAACATATTTATTTTCTAATTATCCGTTTTGCTTATTACAGAAATGAAAGGTGTATATGTCCGCAAGTAAATTATTATAGATATTTGAGCCGGTATGAACCGATAATATCCGATAATGAGCTGGTAGTTACATTATATTATAGTTTGTACCTGGCCCAACACCTTGTTTTTCAATCAATTTTTTATCTAAAAGGTCATTTAAGATTCGTTTCACTGTAGGACTTGAAATATTCAATTTCTTTGCAATTTCCCCGGATTTGATGCCTGGGTAATTTTCAATAAGCACTAATAAGTCTTTTTCTCTTTTAGTAATTTGTTTTTCCATGCCGTGAGTTCTAAGCTTCGTCATAAGCGAGTCTTGTATGTTTTTTAGACAATTAAGGAAAAACAACACCCAGGGAGTTATATCTTCTCCGGGTCTTTGTGCCTGGCAACTTCTAAGTATACGGTAATATTCTGTTTTCTGGTGCTCAATCTCATGTTCCAGGCTGACGTACTGAATCCATCCGTAACCGTATTTCCTTAATAATAAGGTTGCTAACAAACGGCTTAAACGACCATTCCCATCCTGAAACGGATGTATTGTTACAAACTCATAGCTAAATATTGCACATTTCACTAATGCATGCACTGCCTTATCCTGGTCATGCCAGTCTATTAAAGCTCGCATGGCGTCTTCTGTCGCAAAACCCGGTTCAGTAGTCCTGAATATAATCTGCGAAGAGCCATCAGGCATCTCTGCCTGAACAGCATTGCTGTGCTTTTTATAGTCCCCTTTATGCCATTGATCTTTTTCACTATAGCGCATAAGTTGATTATGCAGGTTCTTTAGGCCGTTTTCAGTAACCGGTATCTCTTCAAATGATTCTCCTATCAAATCCAAAACCTCAAAATAGCCAACTACCTCCTGCTGATCTCTTTCTTGTAGTTTTGATATATCAATATGTTTTAAAAGTACATCTACTTCCTCATCACTTAATCTTGACCCTTCTATCCGTGTTGAGGCGCCGACACTGCGGACAGTCGCAATAGATTTCAACTCCTTCAGACTTTGCCCTTCCCTACGCTCAATTGCATTCCAGGCAGCATCAAAACGGTCGATTTCACTCACAAGTGAAATTAAATTCCAGTCAAGATCAAGTTTTAAGGTATGAACATTCACATTACTCATAAAGCAAATATACAAATATTAAATAAAAAATGAGCCGGTATGAGCCGATAATATCCGATAATGAGCCAATAATGTTGAATGAAAATTGAAGCATACCAGGTGGTTTACAATAAACTCTGCGAAGAAACATTATCAAGTTTATTTAATGTTTTATATCGTTCCAGTCAGGTTTAACCTGACTAAGAAACTACGAAACGTAAAATATTAAATAAGAATCGTAGGGAAAATCACAAAGGAAAAAAAATGTATCAGGATATTATCCGAATTCTCTCGAAGCTTTTTTTAATTCTTATGGCATGCCCCGATTTATCGGGCCCGGGCTATCCGTTGTATCTTCTATCGAAGGATGCCACTTTTATCCCTAATGCAGGTGGTATAGCTACAGACTCAACAATCCTTTAATACTGATTTATAATATTTTTGAAGGTCACGCTTTCCATAAAAAATTAGTTTTTTATAATGCAAAGGTATAGCGCCCTGCTTTTTAATCCGTCAAGGGTATATAAACCCCGATGAAGGATCGGGGCCCTTGACAGATTAGCAGGCCGCTTTTCATACCGGCATTAAAAAACTAAATTTTTATTGTTATGGAAGACTTGAAATTAAATGTATTAACAAAAGATCAAATAACCGTTCACCTTAAAGAAAGCTGCCACGTTAAGTATGAATCTGAAATTATAAATGAGATAATGGAAAACCTTAACAACAACGATTTTACTAAGTTGGAATGGTTCCAGCAGTTTGGAGATTCTTTGAGAACAATTACTTTAAATGTTTATGCCTACAGGAAGCAGCTTGAGTTTGGATTTACTGAAATATCTTTTAATCAATACGGTTGGTTTACCAAACCGGAATTTCTCGACCAGGAGAAGTTGATTTTTGGAAATCCTGAACATTACATGCAACACAGCAATATACAGGTAGCCAGGGGGATAAACAACGTTTGGACAAATGCAGTCAGTTATACTTTTGGTTGCGCAGGAGGCAGCAGCCCGCTTTCAGTTTATGGTGAGCAATTTAACAGCCGTAAAGATGCTTTAGCTGCCGGTTTAAATAAATTAAAGGACCTGATGATGGCAAAACTGAATAATACTGATACCACCAATTATAAACAGCCTGTAATTATTGCTACACTAAAGGATATTACGGCGGCCCAAATTAATATGGTACAACTATCACTATTTTAGTTGGGGTATATTGATTTCTGTGTATTCAATTTATATGGCGGCGCTTTCTATTGTATTTCATTAAAGGATACCGCTTCAATTCATTTAAAATAACACCTATTTAATACCTAATTATTCAGGCAAATTTAGGCAGCGTGTTTCGGGGCGTTCCAAAAAATTCCGCCATAAACACCAGCCTTCCCTCTAACCCCTCATTTATTGCGTTGCTTTTTGGACTTGCTCTCCACCTGCCTTTTGGTGCACCATAATTAATTCTTAAACATTAAAATTATGGAAAGTACAATGAACTTAGCAGAATTGTCAAGGGTTGCAGAAGTGGAACTGATCTACAGAAATCATGTAAAACCATCGCAACGGCCACATGTATCGAAATCCAGGGATGCTTACAATTGCTTCCTGGCTACATGGAATGAATTGAAGATTGAATTTGTAGAGCAATTTAAGGTAATGTTGCTAAACAGGGCTGGCCGGGTATTAGGAATAGTTGAAGTTTCCACGGGTGGTGTATCCGGTACCTACGTAGATGTTAAAGTAATATTTTCAGCCGCATTGAAAGGTAACGCCTCTTCAATTATCCTGGCGCATAACCACCCGTCCGGCAATCTTAAACCCAGCCACGCTGATCTGGAATTAACTAAGAAAATTTCAAGAGCGGGTCAGTTACTGGATATTTCGGTTAATGATCACCTGATTGTCACTTCTGAAGGTTTTTATTCATTTGCAGAAGAAGGGCTGATGTAAGCCCTTCTATAAGCTGTTTACCTGTTACTATAATTAATCAATCTGTCATTACTGCTTTTTGCAATAACATCTGACTATTACCATAGAAAGGAGTGTCAGTTTTTCCTAAAATACTCGAAGGAAGTGTTGTCATTTCTTGCAAATTTTCGATAGGTACCAATACGGTTTTTGCTCCATTTTCTGAAAGTAAAGCTACTTTTTCAGCAAAATGTGAAGCCCTTTCAACAGCGCCTCCAATTGAAATATTACCCAATACAGCCAATGCAGCTTTAAGGTTCTTTTTATATATAGCTGAAATTATAGCAACATAAACAGCGCTACCAATACCCCCGCTAATATAAGCTCCCATTAAATTACTGATTTGTATATTCAGGTCATATCCTGAAAGAGAATGTTGCTCATTCAAAATGCTTTTTTCATTTGCCCTAATATAGTTAAAGGTGTTTTTAATATTCTCCTTAACCTCCTGGCTGTTTGTGCCGGTGACAATTACCTTTCCCGTACCTCGTAATGCAACTACTTCAATCTTAACTAACGAGTTGTTGTCCCCATCGCTGGTAGCGGTATAACAAACCCCGGGGGCAAGCGGATTGCTATCGATCAAGTGGGATCCTCTGTCCTCCGGTAGCCCGACAAATATTTCTTCCTGTGTTTCTTTGTCGATGTAAGAAAAATTTGTATCCCAAAATTCCATCCCACCAATCCTCTTCAATTGTTCCTTAACCCTTCGTCTCATTTCCATGGCGATGATCAGGTATTCTCTTATATCTTCTTTGGTATAGTTGGCATCGGGGTGAAGTAACTTTATAAAACCTGAAACTATTCTGCGCACAGATTTTGAATCTCTTTGTTTAAGGTGCGCGCCTAAAGTAAAATACTTATCAATCACATCATAGTAAGTTGTCTTGCGTTGAGATTTGAGAATTTCAGAAAAGAAATCTGTGCTAAATCCAAAATGATTAGTGAAGTTCTTCGGGCTGAATTTGGTTATCTCCCAGCCAGGTAAGAATAGGTTGATTCGATCCAGAAATGCCGTATCATAATTAACTTCATCGGATAAGGGACTAAAAAGATGAGATGTTTGTAAAACAGTTTCGACAGGTTGGTTAATATTGCCGTTTAAAATAATGGATGCTGATCCTGAAATCTCCCCACCTTTGGCCCTCGAAAAAGAACCTGATTCCATATAGTCTTTCATTAAAGGGATGGCGTCTCTGTCTTTGAATAGCTTATCAGTACTTTCATCAAAACAAATTGCATCCCATAATCCAACAGCACCAACTCTGCCGCTAGTGTTATTTACAAAAAGCTGCGCAACCGAACCCTGACCGCCGGAAATTAAAATAGCATAAGGGGTGATTTCCTTATATATATACGACTTACCTGACGACCTGGGTCCAAGTTCAACCATATTAAAATTAGCCTCAACCAGAGGAATCAACCGGCACAGTAGCAGGTTCAATTTTCGTTCATCCAAACCTTCACTCAAAGGTTCATATCCGGCGCTACGAAGCAGTAAAGTTTTCCATTCGTCTTTTGTAAACTCTTTTCTCTTATCTGAAATTTTTGAATTGTCGAAGCTGGATAACTGAATTGGCTTTATATCCCGAACGACAAAAGGATAAACTGTAGGGCCAATCATAATCATTGGATCGTATTCCATTTCAATTATTGCCCAAATGCCCCCAAGCATTAGCTTTTCATGTGTTCGCACTAATTCATCGCTGATATTAGCTTTTTTAATATTGCTATTGCTAATATTGGCCCAATACCGGTCTCGCTGGGGATCAAGGTCGACAGAAATTTTATCAATGATTTTGTACCTGCCTTTTTCACGCAACTTAGATTGTATCAAAGTGCTTTCTTCAGGATTGATATAGTGGTCACGGAGAATCTTTTTCACATTCTCCATCCCTTCTTTCAGCTTCTCTTCATCTTCTGTGCTGCAGGTATTCGCCAATAAATATTCCAACACAAAAGCTGGAACATTTGCCCCACCTTTAATTATACCAACAAGGTCTTTTTTAACTACAAAACCCCTGAAATGATCTAAGGCTTTTTTATCTAAATCGTCTAATACTATCATATTGATCTATTTATTATAAGCCTCCCAAATCACGGAGGTTAGATTTTTTTATGATTACAGTGTCTAATTGTTCTTGAGTTGCAGCATCGAGTAATATGGCTTGAACCTGGGCATTTTTATTAAAGGAAAACTCCTTAACTTCCTTTTTACCTGCTTCAAAAGTTATTATGTCGCTGCTTAGATATTCCTTGCCGCCCACATATAGTTTTATCTGAACTTTACGTTGAGAACCAAACAGGTCAGCGGAAGATTTCGGAGCTTCCAACTTAATCACAAATAGTTCAGTAGGAACATCGTTCAATTCGGTTTTATTGGAAATTAACACTTCCAACTTTGATGTTTGTGCCCTTGCTTTGGTAAATTTAAATTTCGGAATAATAATTTCCTGGGGTGTGAAGCCTCCATGCGAAAAGCCATAAACACCTTTTGACTTAAATGGGCGATGATTTTTAGCGGCATAAACATACTTGAATTCACCATAAGGCCTTTCAAAACTTATCCAATCATTATTTATTTGCTTTTCAACGGTTCGAATAAAGCGTTCATGCACTTCTTTTTTACCAACCGCATTAGGTTCTATCTTGTCAGCTTCATCCAATAATCCGGTCAATACAAAGCCGTGGTCTGTAACAAGGTAAACTTCCTGGTACCCCATATTGAGCAACAAAGTTATTTTTTCAACAAGCACTGCTTCGAACTCTGAAAATAGCTTTATGGCTGCTTGCTGTAATTTTTCACCCGAACTATCAATATCTTTATAAGTTAGTATAAGGTAATCTGCCTCATTGCCATAACTTAACTGCTCCAATTGCATAAACACAATGTCCTTCCCGGTTGCTTGTGTTAACCTTACCTCCCTGTCTTTTTGAACGGAAAGCACCTCATTGCCGCCTACATATAAGGCACTCATATTATGTTCCGTTTCTGACGGCATATCCGCTAACATGATTTCCTTTTCAACTTTGAAATGTTTTTGCAATTCGGTTGCTACATAATCTGCAATCTCATAACGTACACCATCGCCAACGATAACTGCCGTTTTAGCTTTAGCGGTGGCAATGAGTTTGGGAAAGTATCCTTGTTGATCTGATTTATACGCCAAATGGAAATCAAACCATGTTTGTAATACCAAATGATTTAATCCTTCATAATATTCCTGCAATGGTCTTACTATGGCCTCAGTGTTTAAAAATGCTACGTACAAATTGCGTATTGCTCTATCAACTTTTGAGAAAGTACTTGTATAATATTCTATAAACGCATTTAGATTGTTACATTTTGACAGATCGTCGGTATTCGTTTCAAACAGCACTAATACGTCCTTCCACCATACAGGAACAAAAACCTGGACCTTTTGGGAAAATATTCTTTTCTTTAACTTTTGGAACTTATCTGCCACAAATGACTTATCCCTGCAATTATCTGCTATCTGCCTTAACTCTATCAAATCAAGTACTTTAAAACAATGATCAGGATGGGCATTCCAGGGATTGATTGATTCGTCTAATTTGTAATGATGAATATATTTTTCCAGGGATGGCTTATAGGTAGAGCTATCAGCCCATTTATAGTACAGTTGCAGCAGGGTATCTGTGATTTCATTGTTTGCAAGGCCATCTAACATTCTTTTCGCAACTTCCCCTGCCAATGTTTTAGCGGGTTTGCTCATATATTGCTGACCAAGCAACTCATGGATTTTTTCTTCAAACAATCTTTGAATATCCGGCTCTTTCGAATCAAGATATTCTTCCGGGTTATTGACAAATGGCAAAAGTTCGTCATCGAGGTTAATCATTTCCTCTAAATTCTGTACAATCTTTTTCCACCAGGCGAGGTCTTTTCCTATACCCAATTTAGCTGCTGTTAGGAGCATGGGGCTATCTAAATTTACTTGCAAACCTGTACTTACAAATATTTTCTTTTTTAACCAATCCTGTGGATTGGTTAAATCAAGGCAGCCATGGGTAAAGCAGTAATCAAACAGAAAACTTAGTTTATCTTGTGGCCTGGTAACATAAAAGATAAGCGGTTTATTCTTATATGTCGTTTCGCCTTCGTATCTTATCAGAAGTTCTTCCTTCTGCTGCTGCCACTGTTCTGAAATAGAACTATTTGTTTGTAAAACGTTAATATGGTTTTGTTGTAAAATAGGTAACACAAAACCGCACTGCGCGTCAGCATCCAGTAATACAACCGTGTTACGGTGTTGTATTAACGAATTAATATCTTGCATCAACCATTGTTCAGTCATTACCAATCTGCATTTAAATATTTTTGTAGTTGAGTTGATTTTAATACTTCTGCCTTTAGCATACCCTTCTTTTGAAGCGGGGCTATATTTTTACCTACACCATCATCCAATTTTGGATCATAACCCTCGGTAATAAGCTCATCAATCTTTTTGGAGAAAATAGCTATTTCCTGCAATTGCAACCGGATAATTTCCTTTTCGGTTTGCGCCTGGGCGCTTACACTGTCTCCAATTTGCTGAATGCGATATTGGAGGCTTTCAGTACGTTTGCTTGATATTCCGGGGATGTTGACCACCTGATTCCGTGGCAAAGTGACCAGGCAATTAGCTGGCGAACGATAGCAGCGAGAGCTGTAAAAGCGTTTTCAAAGTTAGTTATTAAAAGTGGTTATTGATAACTGACTTCTTTAT
>CAIPFE010000035.1 GCA_903864275.1 uncultured Mucilaginibacter sp. | reverse complement strand
TATCAGTTGATGAAAAAGAGCAGGGTCTGGATCGCCATATGAGTCACAGCTCTGAGGAACGCATAGTTTACCCTGCTCTCTTCCGATCTGAATTCCGTAAATTTAATTATGCTAATCTAAAGGAGGTACGAAGCCATCTCTGCGCTTGCTAATCAAAGAAACGTAATTTTTGTGGTAAGGTGGATGGCAATCAGCGGGTCAGGCAAAGGTCCGGGCACTAGTAGCCTTTACGCTTCAGGCCATGCCGCCGTATTAGCGCCAGGGCGGGGGGTATCGCCCTAAATAAGCTTAGGGTTTTGTGAACAAGCAATTTAACTTGAAATCTAACGTTTTTCAGCTAAATTGCGATCACGAATTGCAAAAGGGTTAAACCTAAGTGCGGCTGTATGAGAAAAACTGTCACCCTCCTCGTGTTATGCCTTTTCCCTTTTTGTATCGTAGTTGGTCAAAATGCGGTTTTGCATGTCTCGGTTGCCAATTGCAAAGCCACCAGTTGCCGTTTGTATATTCCAAGCCAGCCGAAGAACGCTTTGCTCGATATACCCTTAAAAGGTAGTCATACTGCAAGTCACACATTTAAGTTAATCAACCCCGAATTTGTGCAAGTATATTCCTTCAGTTCGGATACCGGGGATCAAAAATACTTTTACTACCTCCTGTACCTGTCGCCCGGCGATGACCTTGTGCTAAAGGCGGATTTTAGCAAACCGGAATTTGGCTTCAAAGCATCCGGCAAAGGCGCCAACAATAACCAGCCGCTCATTTCGGCTAAACAACAAATAGACCTGCACAGTTTTCAAGGAGACACCTTACCTTATAGGGTAATGGGCGCTATAAATACTGCCCAAAAAAACATGAATACCGACCTTAATAAATATATTAAGTTATATAAACCTTCAGCATCATACATTAAGGATTGGAAACTCAGTTTGCGCTACTACGCCAGTGACCTATATAACAACTTTAAATACACCAATAAGAATGTTGTATGGCAGGCTTACTACCGCAACTATGCTAAATGGCAAAAAATTACGGATAGCCTGTTAGGGGTAGCAAAACTCAATAACGATGCTGCTTTAGCCACTTTTCACTATACCGACTTGATAACCGCATTTTTATATTGGGAAAAAGTACATTTATCGGATGAAGAATATTTACATCCCGGGGCCTTTTACCGGGAATGGTATGGTACCGATACGGTTGAGGGGAGGAAACAATTCAGCGCCGATCACAAGAACCTGGTGCAGGAAAAGATTATCAACAAGTATTTTACAAGTAAAGTGGCAGAGTACCTGTATGCTGTGTTATTTACCGCCGCGGCTGCTGAAAGCAATCCAACAAATATCCCTGAGATTTTCGGACGCTTTAAGGAAAAATATCCCAAAAGCAAATATATTGCGCAGTTCAGTAAGTCGGTCGATACAATTATTGCCGTGGAAAAACATACGCTAACTGGCAACATGGTTTTTATGGCCGGCAATGGAACAACATTTAATTCACTCGATGAAGTCCTTGCAGAAATGAAGGGCAAAACTGTATTGGTAGATATGTGGGGCACGTGGTGCGGACCTTGCCGGGAAGAAATAGAAAAAAATAACGCAGCAATAAGGGAACATTTTAAAGACAAAGGGCTGACATATTTATATATAGCAAATGACGATCTGGATAACCAGCAGCAATGGAAAAAGCTGATAGCCTATTTTGATATGGAGGGCACGCACCTGCTGGCCAATAAAAAGCTTACAGACGACATTATGGCAAAGGTAAAAGGCACGGGTTTCCCCACCGTATTCATTATAAAAAAAGACGGAACCATTGAACAGTCAAAAGCAAGAGAGCCGATGGACCGGGAGATTTTGTTTAAACAGCTAGAAGAATATCTGGCGCATTGAGTAATTATTTTTCCCTCGTCGGCGGCTTCGGAAGCATAAAACCGGAGCTATCCCTTGCTTATCTAATTTCCTAACTCGCTCATAATATACCCGTTATATTCCAAAATACCTAACGCTATTTATGTAATTTCTTTGTTCCAATCCTTTCTTTTCTCAAATAATCCCTAATTTTAAATTTCTAAAGCAAATTATCTATGGAAGACAAAAATGCCAACTTTGTCAGCGGGGCTCCCGGCGAGGAGCCCGAAATTGACCTGGGGCCGAAGGATAATTCACGCCGCACCTTTTTAAAGCAATCTGCCCTCATTACGGCTGTGGCCCTTGCGCCCGCACCGGCTGTTAAGGCCGCCGAAATGCATTTTGATGAAAGGGTTGCTGAGGCCTTTGAAAAAATGCCTTTAAAAATGGAAGTGAACGGCGTGGCCAAAAGTTTGATGGTTGAACCGCGCAGCACCCTGCTGGATATCCTGCGCGAGCAGCTCGACCTTACCGGCACCAAAAAAGGCTGCGACTATGGCCAGTGCGGCGCCTGCACCGTGCATGTGGACGGTCACAGGGTAAACGCCTGCCTCACGCTGGGCATCATGGTGAACGGCAAAAAAGTAACCACCATCGAGGGCCTGGCCAAAGGTGAAGTGCTGCACCCCATGCAGGAGGCCTTTTTAAAACACGACGGTTTCCAGTGCGGCTATTGCACACCGGGGCAGATCATGTCGGCCGTGGCTTGCATCCGCGAGGGGCATGCCAATACCGAAATGGAGATAAGGGAATATATGAGCGGCAACATCTGCCGCTGCGGGGCCTACCCCAATATCGTAAATGCCATACAGGAAGTTAAAGGCGGAGGGTTTGTAGTATGAAACAGTTTCAATATGTACGTGCGGCCAGCCAGCAGGATGCGCTCGCGGCCATCGCCAAACCCGGCACAAAGATCATCGCCGGCGGCACCAACCTGGTCGACCTGATGAAACGCGGCGTTACCGCGCCCGATAAGCTGGTGGATATTACCCACCTGCCATTAAAAGGCATAGCAGCTACAAAAACAGGCCTGCATATAGGCACCCTGGCGCTGAACAGCGTGGTTTCGGAAAACAGCCTTGTGCTGGCGAAACAGCCTTTGCTGGCTATGGCGCTAAAGGCCGGGGCCTCGCCGCAGCTGCGCAATATGGCCACTGTTGGCGGCAATATGATGCAGCGCACCCGCTGCAGCTATTTTTACGATACCACCATGCCTTGCAATAAACGCGAACCCGGCACCGGCTGCGGCGCGATGGAGGGCTATAACCGCATGCATGCCATTTTCGGTGCAAGCGGGCAATGTATAGCCGTGCACCCCAGCGATATGTGCGTTGGTTTGGCAGCTTTGGATGCCGTAGTAATTGTAACCGGCAAAAAAGGCGAAAGGCGCATCCCCATGACCGAATTTCACCGCCTGCCCGGCGATCATCCCGAAAACGATAACCATCTTGCACCCGGCGAGCTGATCATTGGCGTGGAGATACCCGATAATAATTTCGCCAAAAACAGCTATTACCTTAAGGTGCGCGACAGGCAGTCGTATGCTTTCGCCCTGGTTTCGGTAGCTGCGGCCCTGGATATCAGCGGCGGCCTTATCAAACAGGCACGGCTGGCCATGGGCGGCGTAGCGCATAAACCCTGGCGGTTGTTTGAGGCAGAAAAATCGTTAATAGGCAAACCTGCAACAGAAGACAGCTTTAAAAATGCCGCACAAATAGCCATGCAGGGCGCAAAAGCGTATGAGTATAATGCCTTTAAGTTACGACTGGCCCCGGCAAGCATTACCGAAGCGCTGAAACATGCGGCGGGGGCGGTTTAGTGAGTGGTGAATGGTGAGAAGTGAGTAGTGAATGATGATCGCAAAACTGACCACTCACCACTGACTATTCACCATTCACAAAAAAAATACAATGGAAACCAAAACATCATACGGAGACATCCCCGGCCTCAAGCGCGTCGACGGCCACTTAAAAGTGACCGGCTCGATAAGGTATGCCGCGGAACACCCCTCCCCGGGATTGGTTTATGGTGCAATTGTCAGCAGCACCATTGCCAAAGGCGCCATTGCGGCTGTTGACAGTAAAGCCGCCGAAAGCTCGCCGGGCGTGGTGGCAGTGATCTCGTACCAGAATGCGATCAAAGTACCCGGTTATGGGGAGCATGACCTGAAGACTTTTAACGAAAACAAAATATATTTTAACGGCCAGCCCATCGCGCTGGTAATCGCCAATACGTTCGAGCGCGCCAAATATGCGGCTTCGCTGGTAAAAGTAAAATACAATAACGAAGCGCATCAAACCAGCCTTGACGCCAACCTGCAAAACACCTACAAGCCTTTCGGCGACGACAGCGACTATCACCGCGGAGAAGCCAATGCCTACCAAAATGCACCGGTAAAAATTGAGGCCGAATACCATACACCCATCCATGTGCATAATGCCATGGAGCCCTTTGCGGTGACTGCCTTTTGGGACGGCGATAAGGTAACCGTTTATACCAAGGCGCAGGCCATAAAAAGCATGCAGCACGATATTATGACCATGTTTAAGCTGCCGGTCGAAAATGTGCAGGTTTATTCGAAAGTAATAGGCGGGGCTTTTGGGAGCGGTTCGCCGCTGTGGCCTTACGCCAAGGCGGCTTTGATTGGTGCGAAAATGACCGGCAAACCGGTTAAAGTGGTAATCGACCGCGAGCAGATGTTCACCATGGTGGGCTACCGCTCGCCGGCCATGCAAAAAATTGGCATGGGCGCTTCTGCGGACGGCAAACTGATCGGCATTACTCACGAAGCTACCGGCGAAACAGCCACCTACCAGCAGTTTGGCGAGGGCATAACCGATACCACTAAGTTTTTATACGAATGCCCCAACGTGGATACGCATTATAAATTAACGAGGCTCGACCTGAGCGTACCAACATACACCCGCGGCCCCGGTGAAACAACGGGCGTATTTGCGCTGGAGTCGGCTATAGATGAACTGGCCCATGCCATAAACATGGACCCCATCGAGTTCAGGAAAAAGAATTACGCGGAGCGCGACCCCGAAGAAAACCTACCCTGGAGCAGCAAGTACCTGGACGAATGTTATACGCAGGGTGCAGCCCATTTTGGTTGGGACAAACGCCAGCAAAAACCAGGTTCGGTGATGCAGGATGGATGGATGGTGGGCTATGGTTTAGGCTGCGGCGCTTATGGCGCAGGCCGGGCGCCTTGTACCGTACATGCAAAGCTTGGCGCCAACGGGATGCTGCTGTTGCAGAGCGCTTCCGCCGATATGGGGCCGGGCACCGCAACGGTTATGGTGAAGATCGCTTCGGAGATCATCGACATCCCGGTTGAAAATATAAGTTTCGAGCTGGGGAGTTCGGCATTGCCAAATGCGCCGGGGGAATACGGCTCTATCACAACCTCGTCGGTTGGCTCGGCGGTTTATGATGCCTGTACCGCACTGAAAGAAAAATTTAACCAGGTAACCGGCACAGCCAGCGACAAGCCCGATTATGTAAAAATATTAAACGACCATAACCTCCCATTTATTGAAGTTACGCATTCATCGGCGCGTTCGGAGGAAGCGAATAAATATTCGGCCCATGCTTATGTCGCGCATTTTGTTGAGGCGCATGTGCACCCGGCTACCGGTGAAGTAAAAATAAAAAAGGTAGTTTCGGCAGTTGATGGTGGAAAGATCATTAACCCGATAACCGCCCGCAGCCAGATCATCGGCGGGGTGGTTTGGGGTATCGGCATGTCGCTGATGGAAGAAGGCGTGCTTGATCACCGCTATGGTAAATATGTAAACAGCAACCTCGGCGATTACCACTTGGCCACACACGCCGATGTACCGCAGGTCGAGGTAGTATTTATTGACAAAAAGGACCCGGTTACCAACCCCATGGGCTCAAAAGGCATTGGCGAGGTCGCCATAGTAGGCTTCGCCGCCGCAGTGGCCAACGCCGTGTTTAATGCCACCGGCAAAAGGGTACGGGATCTGCCGATTACGCCTGATAAAATAGTTTAATTAGTTGATTGAGTTGGATTAAGTTGATTAGGTTGGATTAAGTTAAAAATAATAGTCATCACTAATGACCCAATGACGCGAAGCAAATGACTAATGACAAATGACGCGAAGCAAATGACCAATGACCAATGACGCGAAGCAAATGACTAATGACCAATGACGCGAAGCAAATGACCAATGACCAATGACGCGAAGCAAAAGACCAATGACCAATGACGCGAAGCAAATGACCAATGACAAACTAAACAAGCCTTCCTCATCCGATGGGATGAAACGTGTCGACGGGCGGTTAAAAGTAACCGGCGCGGCCAGGTATTCGGCGGAATTTAACGTGAAGGGCATTGCGTACGGGGTTTTGGTGGGCAGTACTATTGCCAAAGGGACGGTTAAATCTGTGGATACCAAGATGGCGGAATCAGCGCCGGGGGTTTTGGCGGCGATCACGCATTTCAATTGCCCAAAGCCTCCGGGTTATCAAAGCGCCGATCCAAATGCCAAAGGGCCTGTAAAAGTTTTTTTTGATGATAAGATATTATATAACGGTCACCCCGTTGCGCTGGTTGTTGCTGATACTTTTGAGCGTGCAACTTATGCCGCGTCATTGGTAAAGGCGCAGTATGTCGCTGAAAAGCACCACACCAGTTTAAAAGATAATATGGCCAACGCCGTCAGCCCGCATGATGACGGCGAATATAAACGCAGTATAGTTGATGCCTGGCAATCAGCGCCAATTAAGGTGGAGCAGGAATACACTTTGCCCAGCGAGGTGCATAATCCGATGGAACTGCACGGCATTGTTGCCCGCTGGGATGCCGCTGATAAGATAACCGTATGGACTAAAACGCAGGGCGTTAAAGACACCCAGAACACCATTTCACAGACGTTTAAAATCCCCTTGGATAATGTACAGGTAAACTCCAAATTTGTGGGCGGGGCATTTGGCAGCGCGCTGCAGGTTTGGGCGCACGAAATTGCGGCCCTCATCGGGGCAAAGGTGGTTAAGCGGCCGGTTAAATTAATTTTAACCAGGGCCGATATGTTTACTTCTGTGGGTTACCGCCCGCATACCTGGCAAAAGATAGGTATTGGCGCTACAGCGGATGGGAAACTGGTGGGCATCAGTCACCAGGCTGTAGGGCAGACATCCACGTACGAAGATTTTGCGGAAGGCCCTGCTGATGTAAGCAGGCAGGTATACGCCTGCCCCAATGTTTCAACTAGCAATAAAATACTTTCGCTGGATGTCGGTTCGCCGATATGGATGCGCGGCCCCGGCCCGGCAACCGGCACGTTCGCGCTTGAATCGGCAATGGACGAGCTTTCATATGCCCTTAATATCGACCCGATCGAACTGCGCCTGCGTAACTACGCCGAAACCGACCCTGAAAGCGGCAAACCATTTTCAGGAAAGAATTTAAGGGAAGCCTATAAAATGGGCGCTGAAAATATCGGCTGGAGCGACCGCAGCCCGAAACCCGGTTCAGTCATGAAAGATGGCTGGCTGGTAGGCTACGGCGTATCCGGCGGCATATTTGGCGCCGACAGGGAGCCTGCAACCGTAAAAGCCACCATGATGGCCGATGGCACCCTGATATTGCAAACCGCAGTAAGTGATATTGGCCCCGGCACGGCCACGGCAATGGTTAGCATCGGGGCGGAAACAATGGGCATCCCTGTTGACAGGGTCAAGTTTGACCTGGGCGATTCGTCGTTGCCGCCAGCGCCGCAGCAGGGTGGTTCAACCATTACATCAAGTGTTGGTTCAGCAGTCTACATGGCCTGCAATGACCTGAAGGAAAAATTCCAGCAATTAATAGGCAACGGAGGCACCAACAAACCAGATTATGTAAAGGTATTAAAACAGCATAACCTGCCAAAACTGGAAGTAACCACAGCATCGCAAGCCGGGAAAGAAGTTGATAAATATGCCATGTACTCATGGTCCGTGCATTTTATAAAGTTAATGGTAAACCCGGCAACCGGCGTTATAAGACTGGATAAGGTAACTTGTGTTGCCGATTCAGGGCGTATCATCAGCCCCAAAACAGCCCGCAGCCAGGTAGTAGGCGGGGCCATTATGGGCATAGGCATGGCATTAACCGAGGAAACGGTTATAGATCACCGTTATGGCAAGGTGGTGAATAGTAATTTTGCCGATTACCATGTGCCTGTTAATGCGGATATACCGC
Source organism: uncultured Mucilaginibacter sp. (assembly GCA_903864275.1). Taxonomy (GTDB): domain Bacteria; phylum Bacteroidota; class Bacteroidia; order Sphingobacteriales; family Sphingobacteriaceae; genus Mucilaginibacter. The sequence continues at coordinate 128,135 of CAIPFE010000035.1, read as the reverse complement.
AAATTGATGCCCTGTTTGTAAATAAGCCTGATCTTAATATAAACCCCATCGGCGCAAAAGGCATTGCTGAAATTGCTACTATAGGCATGGCCGCCGCGGTAACCAACGCGGTATATAATGCGACCGGGAAACGGGTAAGGGATTTGCCGGTGACGCCTGATAAATTAGTGTAGTGAGTGGTGAGTAGTGAATTGTGAGTGTTTTATCTTCTACTGACTACTCACCATTCACTACTCACAAAAATGGACATTCTATGGAAAGCAAAACAATGAAAACCCCCTCCGTCCCCGAAGGAATGAGCCGCGTGGATGGCCGGATGAAAGTGACCGGGAGGGCCAAATATTCGGCTGAATATGCTGTTAAAGGTTTAACTTATGCGGTGATGGTTGGCAGCACCATTGCAAAAGGCACTTTGAAAGCTGTTGACACTAAAAAGGCCGAAGGAGCGCCGGGGATACTTGCCGTGCTTACTTATTTTAATGCACCAAAAGTACCGGGTTACCAGGGCGACACCCCTCCGCCTAAAGGCCCGCTGAGATTATTTTATGACGACCAAATCTATTTCAACGGGCAGCCTATTGCCATTGTTGTAGCCGATACTTTTGAGCGCGCCTTATTCGCGGCTTCGCTGGTTTCGGCGACTTATGTAAAAGGCGATCATCAAACCGATCTGAAAGCCAACCTTGCCAACGGCATAACTACACGTAAAGATTATTTACGCGGGCAGGACGATGCCTATAAAACCGCCGCAGTTAAAATTGAGCAGGAGTATACCCTCCCAACCGAAGTGCATAACCCTACGGAACTGCATGCGACTATTGCCAGGTGGGATGCCGACGATAAACTATCTGTGTGGACAAAATCACAGGGTGTGATGGCATCCCAGCGCAACATAGCCCAGGCGTTTAAATTAGAGCCCACAAATGTACGGGTAACCTCGCCTTTCGTTGGAGGCGCATTCGGAGCAGCCCTACGTACATGGCCGCACGAAATTGCTGCCGTACTGGCTGCCCAGGTGGTGAAAAAGCCGGTTAAGCTGGTTTTGGGACGTGCAGATATGTTCACCGCGGTAGGTTATCGCCCTCAATGCTGGCAAAAAATAAGTTTAGGCGCTTCCGCAGATGGTAAGTTAACAAGTATTGTTCACGAGGCTGCGGGACAAACGTCTGCGTATGAAAACTTTACCGAGGGCGTGGTTAATATCAGCCAACTGATGTATGCCTGTCCCAACGTAATTACGCGGTATAAAATAATTCCGTTAAATGTAAATACGCCAACCCCTATGCGCGGTCCTGGCGAGGCAACGGGCGCTTATGCCCTTGAATCGGCCATGGATGAGCTTTCATACGCGCTGAATATTGACCCGATTGAACTGCGCCTGCGCAATTACGCCGATACAGATCCCGACAGCGGTAAGCCATATTCAAGTAAATACTTAAACGAAGCTTATAAATTAGGCGCTGACTGGATAGGCTGGGATAAGCGCAGTCAAAAGCCGGGTTCAGTTACCGAGAACGGCTGGCTGGCCGGTTATGGCATGGGTGCCGGCATGTTCGGCGCCTACCGCAGCAACGCAACTGTAAAAGCCATAATGATGGCCGACGGCAGTCTTGAGCTGCAAACTGCAGTAACTGATATCGGACCGGGAACCGGCACAGCGATGGCTACCATTGCATCCGAAGTTATGGGTATCCCCGGGGATAAAATAAGGATCACTATTGGCGATTCGTCACTGCCGCCCTCACCTACACAGGGCGGTTCATCTGTAACCTCAACAGTAGGCTCCGCAGTAAATGACGCCTGCAAAGAACTTATAGAAAAATTCAAACAACTCGACAGTACTGCCACAGGCAATTTAGATTATGTAAAGCTTTTAAGAGACCATAACCTTACCCAGCTGGATGTAACCACCACCTCAAAAGGCGGCCCTGACATGGCCAAATATGCCATGTATTCGTGGTCGGTGCATTTTATTAAAGTGCTGGTAAACCCTGCGACCGGTGTGGTAAAAATAGATAAGGCCGTTTCCGTTGCCGATTGCGGCCGGGTGGTAAGCCATAAAACCGCCCGCAGCCAGATCATTGGCGGCACCATTATGGGGATAGGCATGGCGCTCATGGAAGAGGCTGTCATCGATCACCGGTACGGCCGGCTGGTAAATAACAACTTTGCCGATTATCATGTGCCTATCCAAGCTGATATCCCCCAAAGCGAAGCCCTTTTTGTAAACAAAACCGATCCATATATTAACCCCATCGGCGCAAAAGGCATGGGCGAAATTGCAACCATTGGTGTAGCAGCCGCAGTAGCCAATGCCGTTTATAATGCGACCGGGAAACGGGTACGGGAGTTACCCATAACGCCGGATAAAGTGGTTTAAGGCGTGTAGAGACGCGATGCATCGCGTCTCTACGAAATATCACCTATCAAAAATTGCCGCTTGATCCCCCACCGCCGAAATCGCCGCCACCAAATTTTGTGCCTTCATCTGCGGGAGGCGTTGGTGCATGGGAAAATGTTTGGGCAATCACCAGGGATTCAATTTTAACACGATCCATAGGGTCTGCTTCATCCGGTTCGGCATAGGTGAAACCCTGTTTTGGTGTTTTCAGGTATTTCATTACTAAGTAAGCAATGCCAAGTAATACAGCACCGGCCAGGGTAAGCATCACATCAATTGGGAACAACTGGTAATAAGCGCGGAAGGTGGCTACCGCAGCCGCAGTTAAAATTAATCCGGTGCGCAGCAGGATGACATCTTTTTTCTTTAAGCCAAACCATATATAAACAAATGGCAGCGCAATGGTCCATACCCAAAAGAATGCGCCGAACGCAATCGGTTTATGCTGCCCATTCAAATCATCGCTCAAGGTTTGAACTATATAATAATTGCCCGCTGCATATAGGGTTAACAAGGCGACAATTTGAGCGATAATAAGGCAATTTTCGTAATTAATAGATTTGGGGCTGCTACTATTGGTATGCGAAAGCCAGTAAATACCTGCCGATGCCGGCATCATGATAAACGGAATTATGGTTAAACCAACAGCGCCAATCTTTTCGCAGCCAAAAAATATAAAAGCAAAAAAGGAAATACAGCAAACGGCAGTCGTCAGCATGTCGGCAAAACGAAGGGTTAAAAAAAAGCTCAATAGAAGAACCGAACCGGATAACGGGAAATAATTCAGCCCGATATTCAAATCTGAAACCATGATAGCGAATCCGGCAATAAACAAACACATCGAAATAAATAAAAGGGCATCGTCAACACCCGAGCGGTAGTGGAACTTGGCATTTACCATAAGCTCCAAAGCCGTGTAGCTTAACGCTCCCAGGAAAAAGAACCAGCTGGCTTTTTCGACGATGTTTGAACTGGCTGCCATTAAACTCAATAAACCATCGGCAAAAAAAACAATTACGCAGGTTAATATGAACAAGCCGACACGCACAAAAGGGGGAGGGGAATAAAAGCCAACCGGGTACTTTTCCGCTATCAGCTTAAACTCTGCGTCGCTGATATTACCATGTCGCAGATCCTTTTTCAGTTTATCTCGCAGCCGCAGGTTAGCTAACCATGTTTTATTATAAGCTATCATGCTGCTTTAAGTTTTTTATTAAGATTGATCAGCAGGAATATCAAAGCGATACCCGAACCGATGAAATACATCAACATAAGATATAACGCCGATATATCATTTATGGCAATAAATGCCCGCACCATTAAACTGCTTACCGCGACATAACTATACAACACCACCAGCAATAAAAAGTAAAACGATTTGTTTTTGAAGGCGTCCATGTAAATAATAAACGACAGCAAGCCTATCCCTACCATCCATACAAGAGCTGCGGGAAACTGGTAGAAATGAAAATAACCCGCCAATAGTGAAATATAAGCCACATGTACACCGTAATGCTGGTAGCTGAATTTAAAATGCTTTTTAAAGTTGAAATGCTCCGTTGAGTAAGCGGCAGCTATCAGTAAAACACCTAACAGTAAATAGGTATAGATGATCTTTTCACTGTCGAAGTCATGGTTTAATAATAATTGTTTTGGTGTGACCGACACGCCCATCCAGACGGCTAAGTTGGCAATGGCCATGCTAAGTATGCCCAAATGGTCGAAATAATAAGCGATGAAGAATAAAACCACCATGGGTATAAACGTGGCCATGCCATAGTGGCTGCCAAATACATTATACTCATACTGTAAATACCCTGTGAAAACCAGGAAGCTGATACTTGCCAAAAGCAATATATAATCGAAGGAGGAATTTGGCGAACGTACTTTTTCGGTACTAAAAGGCAATTTGTTTTTGAAACAATAAGCAAAGCAGCCTGCCGAGATCAGCGCGATGAGCAGCAAAACAAAGGTGTGGCCTATGCTGTCAATATTCTGATAAATCAATGTACCCAAACCGGCAGTCAGTAATGCTACGCCTAAATAAAGAATGGTTTTTATCTCCCGGTGAACCGAAAAAAGCGAAGGGTGCTTTTGTATCGTTTTTGCAAACGACTCATCGCTTAGTAAGCCTTCTGCATACAGGTCTTTATACAGGTCATCGTCCATCTTAATTGTGTAAGGATAAAAACGAAATGGTTTACCAAGTATAGTAAAGATTTTTGGGATTAAAGAACTGCGGTTGCAGAAGTTGAAGAGGTTGTGATAAGTTTAGAGGAGGATTCTTAATCCTTAAAACCTTTACAACTAATTACAACCTCTTCAACCTTTATAACCAACATCAAAATTTCAAATTCGCCTTCAGCCACTGCTGAACTTCTTCCTGTTTGGTGATCTCGGGGGGCAGCTTATCATGGATCAGTTTTTCCATTTTATTGCCGGTATTCGAAAAACGGTAGTCCCAAAGGGCCATCAGTTTGTTTATTAAATAAACCACTTCATTTCCTTCTTCCTTGTTAAAAGGGGTATCATCGGGCCTGCCGTTAACGCGCGGATCATGTTGGACGTAAGCAGTCCATTTATAATCGGTATAAAACAAATTTCTTCTTGAGAACAGGATCATGATCGCCTAATTTCTCTAAAGATACTTATAATTAACTGGCTTTAGGTTTTTTATATCCGGGGGGCAAGTCTAAAGCCCAAAGTCTCAAGTCATAAGTGGAATTTCGTTCCGTTTCTTCACTTCGGGCAGCGAATCCAGACTTAAGACTTACAAACACTACCAGCCTTTTAATTGCTTTATATAGCCGGTTAGTTCATCGGCGATCAATTTATGGTCGGCAAGATCGGGATGGCCGCCGCAGCCGTTGTGGTATTGTTTGGAGAAGAAGTATTTGTATACTTTTTTATCGCCGTCGGCATTCACAGCGCCGGTAATGGCGGTGAGGTAACGTTTCATCACCGGCGTCAGGGTATTATCACCCATTGGGCTGGTAAGGCATATAATATCAGCCTTAGGGTAATGCTGCCTTATGGCCTTGATAAAATTAACATAGGTACTGCAAAAAAATGTGGAATCCTGTTTTGGCCCGTCATTCTGCCCCAGGCATATTGCAACCACATCAGGCTGGTAATCCCTGAAATTCCAGGCTATGGTATCATTGCGGAGAAAAACCTTGTCATAGATCTGCGGCATAAGCACGTTCATGTTGCAGCAGCTATGCACCAGCCCGACACCTGCCAGGGCAGTTAATTGCCATTGGGCATTTATATTGCGGGAGGTGAGCGCGCCATAGCTCATATAAGCGTTATGCTGATCGTACCACTGGCCCTTATCGCAGGGAATTACCGAAAGGTCCATCCCTGTACCACTGGTAATGGAATCGCCGAAATATTCTATCTTCCGTGTTAGTTTTGAAGGCAGCGACAAAAGCTTTTCGCACCTAAACCCAACAAAATCAATATAGCCGATGTTTGATTCCGTGTCCTTACAAATAATAACAGTATGTTCAGTATCTGATAAAGAATCGGGAAGCTTTATGGTATTGATCTTATTTGCAAGTTCAATCCGGTAAGGGTTTTTATTATCGATGATGATCTCCAGGTAGTTGTGGTTACTGCCGCCGGCTTCATCATTAAGCAGAATTTCACATTGCTTGCCTTTGAACCGGGCCGTAATGTAAACGCCGGGCGCCCAGATGCGCGGCACTTGCGGGTTCGAAAAATCTACCCTTCCAACATATTGAATTTTGGTATTATCGGCTTTAAATAATTTCATGCCGTCATTTGTACCGGATGCGAAGGCAATGGAAATATTTATCAGTACAGAAAAAAGCAAGTAAAGGGAACGCTTCATATTAGACAGATCAGGACATTAGCCTATAACACGGCTAAAATTACCTTTTTTTGCCGGATATTCTCATCCCGATACTATTTCCCCAGGGCATCTTATTCCTGCTTCCGGGCTATTCTCAGTTACTGATTCTGAAACTTCTTGGCATTTACCTTCCGCTCATTTTCATTCAGGAATATTTTACGCATGCGGATACTTTTTGGGGTTACCTCGATGTATTCATCAGCCTGTATATATTCCATTGATTCTTCAAGCGAAAATTTGATTGCCGGAGCAATACGCACATTGGTATCGCTTCCGGAGGCACGCATGTTGGTTAACTGCTTGCCTTTGGTTAAATTAATTACCAAATCGTTATCACGGATATGCTCGCCCAAAACCTGTCCTTCGTAAATGTCCATTCCGGGATCGATGTGAAAACGGCCCCGGTCCTGCAATTTATCAATAGCGAACGCGGTTGTTTTACCGGTATCCATTGATACCAAAACACCATTTAAACGGCCGGGGATATGTCCTTTCCAGGGTTCGTATGCTTTAAAACGGTGCGCCATAATGGCCTCGCCGCCTGTTGCTGTAAGTACGTTGTTGCGTAACCCTATGATGCCGCGGGCCGGAATATCGAATTCCAGGTGCTGTAAGTCGCCTTTCGGCTCCATCACCAGCAGGTCGCCTTTGCGCTGGGTCACCAGCTCAATAACTTTGCCGGCAACTTCTCCGGGAACATCAACTATTAATGTTTCTATCGGCTCGCATTTAACACCGTCAACTTCTTTGATGATCACTTGCGGCTGGCCCACCTGTAATTCATAGCCTTCGCGGCGCATAGTTTCAATCAATACCGATAAGTGAAGGATACCGCGGCCATAAACTAAATAGGAGTCAGGCGATTCGGTTTCCATTACCTTAAGTGCCAAATTCTTTTCCATTTCTTTATAGAGACGGTCGCGCAGGTGGCGTGAGGTTACAAACTTGCCTTCTTTACCGAAAAACGGCGAAGTATTTATGGTGAACAGCATATTCATGGTAGGCTCATCAATTTTTATAACGGCCAGTTTTTCCGGTTTGTCGAAATCGGCAATGGTATCTCCAATGTCAAAACCATCAATACCCACTACGGCGCAAATATCGCCGGAGCTTACCGATGTTGTTTTTACTTTTCCAAGCCCTTCAAAAGTATAAAGCTCTTTTATTCTTGATTTTTGGATAGTCCCATCACGTTTTACGAGGGAAACCGCCATGTTTTCTTTAATGGTACCGCGTGCAACGCGGCCGATAGCGATACGGCCAACAAATGAAGAATAATCCAGCGAGGTGATCTGCATTTGCAAAGTACCCTCAACCTCAGGCGCAGGAGGGATATTTTCCAGGATGGCATCCATCAGCGGGAAAATGTTATCGGTGGGCTCGCGCCAGTCGGTGCTCATCCAGCCCTGTTTTGATGAACCGTAGATCACCGGGAAATCCAGTTGGTCTTCAGTAGCTTCAAGGTTATAAAAGAGTTCAAATATTTGTTCGTATACTTCTTCGGGACGGCAGTTCTCTTTATCCACCTTGTTTACAACCACTATAGGTTTTAAGCCCAGCGCCAAAGCTTTTTGGGTTACAAAGCGGGTTTGAGGCATAGCGCCTTCAAAAGCATCGCAAAGCAATAAAACACCGTCGGCCATTTTTAATACGCGTTCCACCTCGCCGCCAAAGTCGGCGTGACCGGGGGTATCAATAATGTTGATCTTAACATCTTTATACATTACCGAAACGTTTTTTGAAACGATGGTAATGCCGCGTTCGCGTTCCAGGTCATTATTATCCAGTATCAGTTCACCTGTCTGCTCATTATCCCTGAAAATAGAACAACTGTGTAATATCTTATCTACCAGGGTAGTTTTACCGTGGTCAACGTGTGCGATGATCGCTATATTTCTTATTTTTTGCATTAAACTGCGCCTCTAAATTTGGCGCAAAGGTACGCTTATTTAGTGAAATTTTGAAGGATTAACAAGTTATTAGCGGAATAATGATTTTGGGATAACAAAGGGCCAATTATTGGGAACGGACAAATCAAGCCTTGTCATTACCAAATAACGTTTACAGAGTAAGCCTGGAATTCCTTGTCGGCAGAGATGATAGTTAAATCTTCAGTAAGGGCCTGGGCGATGAGGAGGCGGTCAAAGGGATCTCCGTGAAGTTTAGGAAGATCGAATAAAGTTTTTAAATGGGCGAAGGATACATTCATTATTTCGTAATCTTTACTGAGAATATATTCTTCTATCTCCTGTATATTTTTATCACATTCCAGTTTTTTTGAACTCATTTTTATGGTCAGTTCCCAAATACTTACTATACTCAGATACAGCTTATTTTGTGGATTACGCATTAAACCGGCATACTTTTGAGGCAACGCCTTATCTCCATTTAAATACCAGATTAAAACATGGGTATCAATTAAATAACGCATACTCACATATAATCTTTAAAATCTTCCAGCGGAGCGTCAAAGTCGTCAGCTATATATTTGACAAAGCCTTTTAAATCACCAAATTGCGCTCTTGGTTTACGAGCCGGTGAACTATTGTTTTCTTTCTCCAGTAATTCTTGTATGTTTTTTTCTATCTGACTTTGAGCGTCAAGTGATAATTTCTCAAATTTCTCTATTAACAGTGCACTATTCATATTTTTAAACTTTCATTTTTACATGTACTCCGTCATTTCTTCCAAAGGCGCATCAAAATCATCAGCCATTTTGCCAAATGTTCCCTTGCCGCTTCCAAATACGGGTTTCGGAACACGGGAAGCTTTATAGGTTACACCGGGCCCGGTCAACGTGCCATTTTGGTTCTCTGCGTCAACCAAGGCATCCACATAACCTTCCACTTTTACTTTAAGGTTTTCTTGAAGCTTTGCTATTTTCTTTTCAAGTGTTCCCGTTTCCATAATGCTAATTTACGAATTTCATATCTATCTAACAAATACACATATAATGTGAGCCTAAAAGGTTCAAATAATATTTTACCCTTATACTCCTTGTTTGTTTTAAAATTTCTTTTAAATTTATCGTATGAAAAAAATATACCTGCTGATTCTGACAGTATTAATTACTTTAAGTATCGCCAATGCACAGGATGGCTGGGTTACCCATGTAGGTGACAACAGGATATCCCTTAAATTTCCATTAGAGCCGAAAGAGCTTACGCCGGGAAGTTTTATTGCCATAGGTACAGACAGCGTAGCCTATGTTTTTACCATAGTTGATTTTGAAAAAGTAGCAAATATCGATTCTGTTGCATTGGCGCCTATGAAAACCACGCCTGAATTTGCCGGACAGCTAAAAACCGGCATAAAACAAAGCCTGCCTGATGTTGATTTCGCGGATTTTACTATCGGGACATGGAAAGGGTTTACCAGCTACACCTCAACCGGGCTCGATTCAAAAAAGAAGAAATATGATATGTTCATGTTTATCATCGGCAACAAACTCTATAGCGTGTCAACCGTTCGAAACGATGGCGTAAATACATCGGGCCCCGATAATTTTGTGAATTCGATTATGGTAAGCAACTGACAATGGTGAGATGTGAATGGTGAGTAGTGAATGAAACGTTTCCGAACTTGTCCACTCACTACTCACCACTCACTACTCACTATTCACCCGCTCCCCTATAGCCCAAAGGCTTTCTTCACCTTATCCACATAGTCCAGCTTTTCCCAGGTAAACAGCTCTACTTCTTTTGTTACGATATTGCCCTCGGGGCTTACAAACGTTTTGCTTACTGAATGGCTTGGTTTGCCGAAATGGCCGTATGCGGCAGTTTCGCTGTATATTGGGTTACGTAATTTAAAACGGGTTTCAATAGCGTATGGCGTCATGTTAAATATGGCCTCCACCCTTTTGGCAATTTCGCCATCATGCAGGCCAACTTTACCAGTTCCATAGGTATTTACATAGATGCCCATCGGTTGCGCAACGCCAATAGCATAAGATACCTGCACCAGTATTTCGCTGCAAACACCGGCTGCTACCAGGTTCTTGGCAATGTGCCGTGTAGCATAAGCTGCTGAACGGTCTACTTTTGAAGGGTCTTTGCCCGAAAAAGCGCCGCCGCCGTGTGCGCCTTTGCCGCCGTAAGTATCTACAATAATTTTACGGCCTGTCAAGCCGCTGTCGCCATGCGGGCCGCCGATAACAAACTTGCCGGTTGGGTTGATGTGATATTTAATGGCATCGCCAAAAAAATGCGCGTATTTAGGGTATTTTGCTTTTACACGTGGGATGAGGATGCTGATAATATCCTTGCTGATCTTTGCAAGCATGGTTTTTTCTTCATCAAAATCATCATGCTGCGTTGATATAACGATCGCATCGATGCGAACCGGCTGGTTATCATCATTATACTCTAGTGTTACCTGCGATTTTGCATCGGGGCGAAGGTATTTGATATCCTTATCCTCGCGGCGGATGGCTGCCAATTCAATTAAAAGCGCATGGGCAATATCCAATGCCAGCGGCATATAATTGTCGGTTTCGCTGGTGGCATAGCCAAACATCATGCCCTGGTCGCCAGCGCCCTGCTCTTCTTTCGCAGTGCGGTCAACACCCTGGTTAATATCCGGCGATTGTTCGTGAATGGCAGATAATACCGCACATGAATTGCCGTCAAACATATATTCGCCTTTTGTATAGCCAATTTTATTAATTACCTCGCGGGCAATTTTTTGAACATCAAGGTAAGCTTTTGATTTTACTTCACCTGCCAAAACAACAAGGCCGGTTGTAACCAGGGTTTCGCAGGCAACTTTCGATTCGGGGTCAAAAGCTAAAAAATGATCGATCAAAGCATCCGATATCTGGTCGGCAACTTTATCAGGATGTCCTTCTGATACGGACTCTGAGGTAAATAAATACGACATAAATTCTTATAGGATAAATTTAATTTAAATACACGCAAATAGAGATGCAAGGTATTTCGTCTCTACGGACAATATTTTATTCTTTATTTCAACATAAAACAGAAAGAGGAGCATTTTTAACGGATCGTAGTAAAAAGAAGCATGGTTTTAGCACTTTTTTACGTGGTTGCAATCCGGTCCGTCCCTTTGGTTATCGGCACGGACAATTAAATCAGTCCACATTCAGTGCGCTAAATTAAAACAATTTTTACAAAGCGGAAAATAGATTTACTTTTGCCGGCAGAAATTTATATGTAGTTGAAACGGAAAGCGTTATTTATTATAAACCCAATATCGGGCGGGAAGAAAAAGGACGGCGTTCCGGAACTGATCGAAAAATACCTGGATGCTGCCGCATTTGAGGCTGCCATCGTTTTTAGCGATGGTGTAGCACATGCCCGGCAAATTGCCAGGGAAGCCGTGAATAAATTCGACCTGGTGGTGGCAGTGGGCGGCGATGGCACGGTGAACGAGGTAGCATCTGCAATTGTAGGAAGTGATACCATTTTGGGCATAATTCCATACGGCTCGGGCAATGGCCTGTCACGCTTTCTCGGGATCTCCATGGAAGCAGAAAAAGCAATTAAAAACCTCGGTTCGGGCCGTATCGAGCTTATAGATTCGGGGAAATTGAACGGACAGCCATTTTTTAATATGGCCGGCATGGGCTTTGACGCGCATATCAGCGAAGTTTTTTCCCATGGCAAAAAGCGGGGCTTCCTTACTTATATTAAATCATCTTTCGAAGAAATTTACAAGTATAAACCACAGTTATACCAGTTGGAAATTGATGGTAAAGCGTATGAGCGCGAGGCCTTTATGCTCAGTTTTGCAAATTCATCGCAATATGGTAATAACGCGCACATTTCGCCGCATGCATCTGTTCAGGACGGGTTGCTGGATGTGTGCGTGATAAAACAGTTCCCCTTATGGCGGTTTGTTGAGATGGGCATCCGGATGGTCACAAAAACAACCGACAAGACAAAATATGTGGAGATCATCCGCGGTAAAACAATAAAAATAAAACGCGACTGCCCAGGGCCCGTGCATCTTGACGGCGAACCACGTGTTGCCGGCACCGACAACCTGGTTGAAGTAGTTCCGAATTCATTGAAAGTAATTGTAGGGGAATCTTATAAAAAACATTAGAGACGCGATGCATCGCGTCTCCACCGAATATTTTGCTGTAAAACCTATATTTGGCCATGTATTTTATCAGGAAAGCCACCCTGGATGATATCGAAACCATCCGTGATATAGCCGAAAAAACCTGGCGGCATACTTATTCGCCCATACTTGAGAAAGAGCAGATCGATTACATGCTCAGCGAAATTTATTCAGCAGATAAGATCGAGCTGCAGCTACGGCACGATACCCAAACCTACCTCTTATTGATAGAAGATGATAAGCCCGTCGCATTTGCCGGGTATGCACTACGCGATGAAGCCCCCGAAATTTATAAGCTGCACAAACTTTATTGCCTGCCCGAAACCCAGGGCAAAGGCTACGGCAAGATTCTTATCAATGAGGTGATCAACAAAACCCTTGAAGCCGGCAAACACACCCTCGACCTTAACGTAAACCGCTACAACAAAGCAAAGAATTTTTATGAAAAAATGGGCTTCGTGATCGCTTACGAAGAGGATATACCCATTGGCAAATACTGGATGAATGATTATGTGATGCGCAAGGAATTGTAAATACAATCAGCGTAATCATTTAATCATAAAAACGGCGCAGCCCTCTCGAACACCATTAAAAATAAACAGCAAGTGAAAAATCAGCGGTCCAATTTCACATTATTATGATTTTTTTCAGCTTAAATTCCGTATTTTTGCAGCCTCTAAAATTTGAGGTGGAACATATAGATGTACAAGGAATATAAGCAGTTAAACTTATCCCAGGCAGGCAAGGATGTACTTGAGTTCTGGAAGAAGAACAACATCTTTGAAAAAAGCATCAGCACGCGCCCGGCAAATAACCCGTACACATTTTACGAGGGGCCGCCGTCGGCTAATGGTATGCCCGGGATCCACCACGTTATGGCCCGCGCCATAAAAGACATTTTTTGCCGCTATAAAACTTTAAAGGGTTACCAGGTAAAGCGCAAAGGCGGCTGGGACACTCATGGACTTCCTATCGAGTTGGCTGTTGAAAAGGCCCTTGGCATTACCAAAGACGATATCGGCAAAAAGATCTCTGTTAAAGATTACAATGACGAGTGCCGCAAAGAGGTAATGCGCTATACCGATGTATGGAATGACCTGACCGAAAAAATGGGCTATTGGGTTGATCTTGACGACCCGTACATCACCTACAAAAACGAATACATTGAAACCCTTTGGTGGATACTGAAGGAGCTTTATAATAAAGACCTGCTGTATAAAGGTTATACCGTACAGCCTTATTCGCCAAAATCAGGTACCGGCTTAAGCTCGCACGAGCTGAACCAGCCGGGCACCTATAAAATGGTAAAGGATACGTCAATCGTTGCCCAATTTCATTTAAAAAATGATCAGCAGCACCCGCTGATGCCCATATTGTTTAAAGATAACAACGAGGATACGGTAATATTAGCCTGGACGACCACCCCCTGGACCCTGCCCTCAAACTGTGCCCTGGCCGTTGGCGAAAAGATAGATTATGTAAAGGTACGCACCTTTAACCCTTATACTTATGAGCCGGTTAGCGTGGTTTTGGCAAAAGACCTCGTCGGCAAATATTTTAAGGCGGAAGGAGAAAACACAGCCTTATTCCGGGAATATAAAGGCGGTGATAAGGTGATCCCATGGGAACTGCGTGGCAGCTTTAAAGGCGTTGAATTACTGGGCTTGCGCTATCACCAGCTAATGCCTTACGTATCTAATGAAGACCTGGAGCAAAATGCCTTCCGCGTCATCCCGGCTGATTTTGTAACTACTGAAGACGGTACCGGCATCGTACATACCGCCTCGGTTTTTGGCGCGGATGACTTCAGGGCTTGTAAAGAAAATGGCGTGCCATCGGTAATGGTGAAGGATGAATTTGGGAAGGAAGTACCGCTGGTAAACAAGCAGGGCCGTTTTGTGGATGAGGTGTACGATTTCGCCGGTCTTTATGTAAAAGAAGAATATTATACCAAAGAAGAACGCGAAGCGCCCGGTTTTAAGGCTACCGATGTATTGATCTCTATCAAACTTAAAACAGATAACAAAGCCTTCGACGTAAAAAAATACGAGCACAGTTACCCCCACTCCTGGCGCACTGACGAGCCGATATTATATTACCCGCTGGATAGCTGGTTTATCCGCACAACTGCAGTAAAGGATAAATTGGTGGCACTGAACAAAACCATCAACTGGAAACCTGAATCGACCGGCACCGGCCGTTTTGGCAACTGGTTGGAGAATTTGGTCGACTGGAACCTTTCGCGTTCACGCTTTTGGGGAACACCTTTGCCGATATGGCGCGAAGAAAACGGTACGGAAGAAAAATGTGTCGGTTCGGTAAAAGAATTACATACTGCCGTTGCAGCAGCAATTAATAGCGGCAATTTATCGCAGGATGAAGAACGGCGGGATAAATCAGTATTGCTGGCGCTCAATAATTCAAGCTTCGATCTGCACCGGCCCTATATTGATGATGTGGTGCTGATCTCATCAAAAGGAAATCCCATGTACCGCGAACCCGACCTCATCGACGTTTGGTTTGACAGCGGCGCTATGCCCTACGCGCAATGGCATTTCCCGTTTGAAAATAAAGAGCAATTTACAAATGCCTACCCGGCCGATTTTATTGCCGAAGGTGTTGACCAAACCCGCGGCTGGTTTTTTACGCTGCATGCCATAGCCGTAATGCTGAGCGAGGTTAGCGACGAAGTTAAAGCGGTTAATAAAATAGTAGGCAATAAAGGCGTTGCATTTAAAAACGTAATGTCGAATGGCCTGGTGCTTGATAAGAACGGCAATAAAATGTCCAAGCGTTTGGGCAATGCCGCCGACCCTTTTGAAATTATCACCAAATACAGCGCCGATGCTGCACGCTGGTATATGATCAGCAATGCAGCGCCGTGGGATAACCTTAAGTTTAACGAAGAGGGCATTGATGAGGTACGCCGAAAATTCTTCGGCACGCTGTACAATACCTACACCTTTTTTGTGCTGTACGCAAATATTGATAAATTCAAATATGCGGAAGCGGAAATAGCTATAAATAACCGCCCGGAAATAGACCAGTGGATCATATCCCTGCTCAATACCTTAAGCAAAGATGTTGATGCTTTTTATGCCGATTTTGAGCCCACTAAAGCCGCCCGCGCCATACAGGATTTTGTTGATGCACATTTAAGCAACTGGTATGTACGTTTAAGCCGCCGCCGTTTCTGGAAATCGGATAATTCGGATGATAAATTGTCGGCCTACCAAACTTTATACACCTGTTTGGTAAGTGTCGCCAAACTGATGTCGCCCATAGCGCCATTTTTTGCCGACCGTTTGTATACCGATCTTAATAAAGTAACCCATAAAGAAGCTTTTGAATCGGTGCACCTGGCTTATTTCCCGGAATATCACCCCAGCCTGGTAAATGCCGAGCTGGAAGACCGCATGCAAATGGCGCAGGATATATCGTCGCTGGTATTATCGCTGCGTAAAAAGGTAGGTATCAACGTGAGGCAGCCATTGAGCAGGATATTACTGCCGATACTCGATAAAAAATTTAAACACCAGGTGGAGCAGGTAAAGGACCTGGTATTATCCGAAACCAATATAAAAGGTATTGAATACATCACCGATACCTCGGGCTTCATCAAAAAGAAGGTAAAACCAAACTTTAAAGTATTGGGCGCCAAAGTGGGTAAAGATATGAAGGCAGTTGCCGGAGCTATCGCCAACCTAACACAGGAAGATATTGCGACCCTTGAAAATGAAGGCAGCGTCCCACTGACCATTCACCACTCACCACTCACCACTCACTCGCTACTCACCACTGACGTCGAGATCATCGCCGAAGATGTCCCCGGATGGCAGGTTGCAAATTTAGGAAAACTAACGGTGGCATTGGATGTTACCATTACCGATGCGTTGAAAAGCGAAGGTATTTCGCGCGAGTTGGTCAACCGTATACAAAATATGCGGAAGGCAAATGGATTTGAGGTAACAGATAGGATTAATATACGTATAAGGTGCAGCCATTCATTTATTAGGGAAGCGCTGAATAATAATTTATCCTATATTTGCGCCGAAATTTTAGCAGACAACGTACTGTTTGATGAAGAACTGGAAGAAGGGGAATTAGCCCGGATAGATGAATACGAAATTTTGATTGCTATTAGTAAAATTTAAATGAAACAAGAAAACGAAAAAACCAGGTACTCTGAATCAGACCTGCAGGAGTTTAAAGGACTGTTACTTGATAAACTGCGTTCTGCCAAGGAAGAGTTAAATTCCCTTGCGACCTCGTTAAGCTCACCCAACGCTAACGGAACAGATGATACGGCCGGTACTTATAAAACATTGGAAGACGGATCGGCTACGCTTGAAAAAGAGCAAATAAACCAGTTGGCCGCACGTCAGAAAAAGTTTATCGAGCAGCTTGAGGCAGCCCTGGTGCGTATTGAAAACAAAACCTATGGCATTTGCCGCGAAACAGGCAGGCTTATACCAAAGGAACGTTTACGTGCCGTGCCGCATACTACACTAAGTATGGAGGCCAAACTGAGGCAGTAAATGAAAGCAGCTTATTTAAAACCTTTTCTTGTAGCTGCTTTTATCATCCTTGTAGACCAGGTGATCAAGACCTGGGTGAGGACGCACATGGACTTTAACCAGGAGATACATTTCCTGGGCAGCCATGGCATGCTGCGTTATACCGAAAATAACGGCATGGCCTTTGGCTGGGAAATTGGCGGCGAGGGCGGTAAGCTCACTTTAACCCTTTTCCGTATTGTCGCTGTCCTCGGTATCGGTTACGGGCTTGTTTACCTTGTAAAACACAAATACCACCGTGGCCTTATCATGTGCGTTGCGCTGATATTTGCAGGCGCACTGGGCAATATTATCGATTCCACCTTTTATGGCCTCCTTTACCAGCACGGGCACCTGTTTGAAGGCCGTGTGGTTGATATGTTTTATTTTCCCTTAATACGGGGCACTTACCCCTCATGGTTCCCTGCATGGCACGGGCAATCGTTTGAATTTTTCCAGCCTATATTTAATCTTGCGGATGCTTCTATATCCGTAGGCGTTATTGCCATACTCATCTTCCAGAAACGTTATTTTAAACACGAAGTACCTGAACTAAGCAGTCCTAATAGTGAAATGGTGGAGGAGTGACCTCGTTCATTAGTTCATTAGTTCACTGGTTCATTGGTGGTTTGTTGTTGGGTCGTTGATGCTATCGCCAACTTTTTACCGTTTAATTTGTTTCTAACAACGTAGTTATTGAATGCGAAATCTCACCACCGCAAGGGTTTTTCTTTTTATAGCGCGAAAAGGTTACCCTACAAAAAAACCCGGCATGCAAAACACACCGGGTTATATTTATAGGTACACGAATTAACTAACAATACTAACCACCGAACGCCTTATCTTCCGGACTTTCCGTCCCGATAGCTATCGGGATCCGGACTCTCGGACTAAATTAGCAATACTGCTCAAATGCGCCGATCAGGTTATCAGCGATCATTTGTGCGGGGCGGCCTTCAATTTGATGGCGCTCGATAATATGCACCAGTTTGCCGTCTTTAAACAAAGCCATAGCCGGGGATGAAGGCGGGTAAGGCAGCATATAAGCGCGCGCTTTATTAACCGCTTCGGTTTCCATACCGGCAAAAACTGTTACTAGTTTATCAGGGTGTTTTCCGTATTGCGCGGCTATCCTTGCGGCAGGGCGCGCATTAGCTGCAGCACAGCCGCAAACCGAATTTACCATCACAAATACTGTTCCTTCGCTTTCGATAGCTTTGGTTACCGCATCGGCGTTCTTTAACTCTTCAAAGCCAACTTTTGTCAAATCTTCCCGCATAGGGGCTACTAAATATTCTGGGTACATCTTCTCTTTATCTAAATTTCACCCAAAAATAACAAATGATTACCAGTTAATGCTTAGAAATGCAGATTATAACATTTTGCTGACGAAAAACTTACGGAACGGTTTAGCTCAAAAGCCTGAAAACTGCGCGTTAAAAGACCTTTTTTATAAACTGAAAGTGTAAATTTTTGCTCAATAACAAATTAACTTTCCGACTGCGATTCATTTCTCATTTTAACTTTCTGACTTCCCGGACTTTCCGACTTTTTTAATTATTTAACATGGATTTTTGATACCTATTACTTATATTGCCAACCCTAATTTCTTTTTCCAGTTTTATAATGAGCCCAAAACAACGTGATACAAGTACGGTTATTATTGTAAATAAAGGCAATCAGCGTACAAAGACAATCCAGGTAAAAACCAAACATCTTGGTCGGTTAAAACATTATGCTGTAGGTATTTTGTCGGTAATTGTACTCCTTGCCGGATCAGTGATTTACCTGCGGGCCCAAAACAATCGCCAGGAAGAAGAAAAACGGCAACTGTTACTTCAGGTGGCGAACCTTAAAAGCGGCATCCCGGTAGTGACCGATACGCAAACTAACAAGGGAAGCAATGCACAAGTCTATGTACAGGGGATAGAAGGCAAACTTCAAAAGATAAATAACTATTTAAAGAAACGCGGTTTGAAAGGCTTTTCGACCGAAGCCGTTGGCGGTAATGGCAATGCCGAAGCGGCAAAACTTACCGACTCAGAAACCTATTCGTTATACGATGAGTATCTGGACCGTTTGGTACATGCAGTGGCATTTACGCCGATGGGCTATCCCCGTACAAGTTCTTTAACCTCTTTTTTTGGGTACCGCAGCGATCCTTTTAACTCGGCGCATGCCGAATTTCATCCCGGAATTGATTTTAAAGGCAGCAGGGGCGATGAGGCCCGGAGCACCGCTAACGGCAGGGTGGTTTTTGCCGGCTGGGCTGGCGGCTACGGCAAATGTGTACGCATTGAGCATGCTAATAATTTCGAAACGTTATATGGGCACTTGTCGCATATTTCGGTAAATGTTGGCGACGAAGTGACCGTGGGGCAAAAAATTGGGGAAATAGGTTCAACAGGGCGTTCAACCGGGACCCATTTACATTACGAGGTGCGCAAAAACGGAAAGGCAGTAAACCCTATTAGTTTTCTGACACTTAATAAATAATAACCTGTGAAAGGTATGGCATTTTTCTCGAAAAAGGACAAACTCGACATGGATATGCAATCCATCTCAACGCTCATTAGCGAAGGCTGCATACTGGAGGGCAACCTGAAGGCTCCCGCCTTTGCACGTATTGACGGTCAGGTAACCGGCGATATTATTGTTGATGAAGGTTTAATATTGGGCGAAAAAGGAACGATACTCGGCAATGTTATTACAAAAGAAATGGTTGTGTATGGCACTGTTATAGGCAACATCGACGTAAACTCCCTCGAAATAAAATCAACAGGTGAAATTTCAGGCGAGATAAGGACCCAAACCCTGCAGGTTGAAAATGGCGCTGTTTACAACGGAAGCCTCTCCATGACCCCAAACAATAAACTTGCCCAAGGTAATATATCAAGGGAGCCTGTTCAAAAGGTACTTGAAGTTGAGTTTAGGTTGGATTGATTTAAGTTGTAAGGGTTAGAAGTGTTGTAAAGGTTAAAATTTTACCCTTACAGCTTCGCCAACTACTACAACCGTTATAACCAATCAAAAATCCATTTCATTTTCATCTCACAATGTCCTAACTTTGCATTTCAAAAAAATTGAAACGCTTATGTCGACAGTAGAGACCTCCTATGTTAAATACAAAGTAAAAGACTTTTCACTGGCTCAATGGGGCCGTAAGGAAATAGAATTAGCCGAAGCAGAGATGCCGGGGCTGATGGCTTTACGCAAAGAGTACGGCCCGTCAAAAGCATTAAAGGGCGCGCGCATTGCCGGATGCCTGCACATGACCATACAAACCGCAGTTTTGATTGAAACACTGATCGAGCTTGGCGCCGAAGTTACCTGGTCGTCGTGTAATATATTTTCAACCCAGGACCATGCCGCTGCCGCTATTGCTGCCGCCGGTGGTTCTGTATATGCCTGGAAAGGGATGAATGCCGAGGAGTTTGACTGGTGTATTGAACAAACCCTGTTTTTTGGCGAAGACCGCAAACCATTGAACATGATACTTGATGATGGCGGCGATTTGACCAATATGGTTTTAGACAGGTTTCCTGAACTGATCCCTGGTATTAAAGGTTTATCGGAAGAAACTACTACAGGCGTTCACCGCTTATACGAGCGTATGAAAAATGGGACATTGCCAATGCCTGCCATTAACGTGAATGATTCGGTAACCAAATCGAAATTTGATAATAAATACGGCTGCCGTGAATCGCTTGTTGACGCTATCCGCCGCGCAACAGATGTAATGATGGCCGGTAAAGTGGCTGTTGTTTGCGGTTATGGCGACGTGGGTAAAGGCTCTGCCGATTCCCTGCGAAATGCCGGCGTTCGTGTTATCGTAACCGAAATTGACCCGATTTGCGCACTACAGGCAGCAATGGAAGGTTTTGAAGTTAAAAAACTTTCGACCGCAATTGCCGAAGCTGATATAGTAGTTACCGCTACAGGCAACAAAAACATAGTTCGCGAAAGCCATTTCCGCGCATTGAAAGATAAGGCCATTGTTTGTAACATCGGCCACTTTGATAACGAGATCGATATGGCCTGGTTAAACGGCACTTACGGCGATACCAAAATCGAAATTAAACCGCAGGTTGACAAATATACCATCAACGGCAAGGACCTGATCGTATTGGCTGAAGGCCGGTTGGTAAACTTAGGTTGTGCAACAGGCCATCCAAGCTTTGTGATGAGCAACTCGTTCACCAACCAAACGCTGGCGCAGCTGGAGCTTTGGAACAATGGCGATAAATACGAAAACCAGGTTTATACGCTGCCAAAACACCTCGACGAAAAAGTGGCACGCTTACACCTTGCAAAAATCGGCGTTGAGCTTGAAGTTTTAGACCCCGACCAGGCTGAATACATCGGCGTAACGGTTGACGGGCCGTTTAAGCCAGAGTATTACAGGTACTAATTTTAGGTGAAAAGTTTCCCGATAGCTATGGGAGGCGAAAGCTGAAAGGTAAAATATACAAGGGTACGGTTTTAGGATCGTGCCCTTTTTTTGATCTAAAATTCTGTTAGCTAGGTAACGTCATCTGCTGTTGTGTTAAAGAAAAAATTGCCGTCTGTTGAACCTATAGTCCTTTCTAAATTTTCAAGGATCCCTTTTATCATTTCCGGCTTAGCCGGCTTAATTATATAATCGGATATTTCACTTATTACCTTTGCACGCTCCAGGTCTGCCGGGTCGGAAGAAGATGTGATCACATAAATAGTAATGACCTTGCCTATCTTCGGTTTCAGCTTAACATATTCCTCAATAAATTGCCATCCATTCATAACCGGCATGTTTAAATCGAGGAAAATCACATCCGGCAGATTTTCATTATTGGCGATATTGTCAATTAAAAACCACATCGCCTGTTCGCCGTCCGAGAAGATCAGTACTTTTTTTGTCAGCCCCAGTGACTTCAGGCTCCTGGTAACGGTATAATGATAAATTTCATCATCATCAATAAAACAAAGGATAAATGGTTGATTCATGCCTGCATTTTGTTGAATGTGATTTTAAATACCGATCCCTCGTCCACTACGCTTTCTGCAGATATTTCGCCGCCCATCGTCTCAACCTGGGTTTTCGTTAAAAACAGTCCTACACCTTTCGCCTCGGCATGCCGGTGAAAGGTTTTACGAAGGCCAAATAAATTTTCGCTGTGTCTTGCCATGTCAATGCCGAGGCCGTTGTCCTTTACTGTAAGTATAGCTTCACCAGCGATGTTATCGCTGGTGATGGTGATCTCGGGGATCCTTTCCGGAGATTTATATTTAAGTGCATTCGAAATAAGGTTGAGCATAATACTCTCCAGGTAAATTTTTGGATAAACAATTTCCTGTGCTTTTGAAAAGTCCGCTGTTATCACCGCATTGCTTTCCTTTATCTGCCCTATTAAAATTTCTTTAATGCCATTGAACGTTTTTTCAAAGCTTAACGCCTCACGTTCCTTAGCTATGTCTTCCTGAATTTTTAACGTTTCCAGCAATTCATCGAGTGTGCTGTTCAAGTGTTCTATTACTGTTTCAAAATTCCCCCAAAGCTCGTCTTTGTCCTCCTGCGTTGTGCTTTCTTTATAAAAATGCACCAGCAAATTTAAGTTGCTTACCGGTGCACGGAGGTTATGCGAGATGATATGGGCGAAGCTTAATAATTGCTTGTTTTGATTGTTTAACTTATCTGTTAAAAATTCGAGGCTTTTTTTGGTATCCTGCAAATTGTTTTCAATTATTTTGCGCTCGGTTATATCATAAATAAACGACATCATATATTTTTGGTCCCTGTCTTCAAATAATTCCGCCGAAACAATACAATGTTTATCAGCGTTGTTTTTGTCTTTAAAAACCCCGTCTTCGTTTCTCATAAATCCCTTATTGTTCATGTTGTCAACCATATACTGGCGATAAGCCGGGGTAACAACCGATAACTCCAAAGATGTATGGCCAATAAGTTCTTCCCTGGTGTACCCCAGCATTTCGACCAAGGCTGGGTTTGCATCCGCGTATTCACCGGTATCCAACCTTGTGATGACAATACAGGTAGGGTTTGCATTAAATATTTTTATGAATTTTTCGTTGCTATGTTTCAGCTCGCGGGTTCGTTGCAAAACAATTTCTTCCAGATTTTTATTCAGCCGCAGGCATTCGTTCACCGCCTCTGTGCGTTTTAGGTCGATGCGGTTCATCGCAACGAGGGTGCCCAGGATCAAAAACAACCCGATGAGCAAAAATGTTACAGTGGACAAAACAACCGCAAACTCCGGGGTTATATAATTTCCCCGCTGTAATTCAATGCTGATATACCCAACAACTATTAAACTGGCCAACATTCCGGGAAAAAGCCTTCTTGCCATAATATTGCCGATCCCATTGCCTGTAAAAAAACGGGTAAAGCCTAAATTGAAGTTAATTACGGAAGCAACGATGGAAAGCAATAAAAACGAGATGCCGGTATTTAGCGCCATCGTCGAAAAAAAACTAAACTTACGCGAGTAAGGCACTTTAAATAAATAGCCAATAAGCGATATAAATGCGATTAAGGTTATGGCATGCAAAAGATATTGGGACACATTTTTGTATATGGTGCTTTTTGAATCGATTCCCGAAAGGCTGATGGCCAGCAAACTAAAACAAAGGGCGGTTGATGGCGACATCCGGCCCGGAAAAGGAAGTCCCCGGGTGATTGAATTGTAATCGGTCGCAAATAACTGGTCGATCCCGGCAGAATAGTGAAAAATATCCTGTGATAATGAAATTAATGAAAAAGCCCCGAATGCAACAAGCAATAGCCTGAACAGGCTTTTTAGAAATAAGTCATCGTACCTTATGAGCATTATAAAACATAAACCTGACGTAATTACACATAGGGCTGTGTTAAATTTCATGGTAGCATAGGATGGAAAAACACTTTTGAGTACACTAATATTTAAAGACCAGCCCGCTGCCCCGATTCCGCCCAATAGTATTATAAAAATACCTGTTAATACAAACAAAAATGATGAGCGCCTTAAATTTTGATGATTGCTTAGTAGCATGCCTTTAAAAAAAATAGCTGTTTATGGTATTGCTATATTTTAAATAAAGGATTAAAATACAGGTGGGCAGAGATTGCAAATCCCCTTTTTTAATTATACACCATTACCTGCTTTTTCGGGATGTAAATCACATTGGGATTGCTCTCGTATGTACTACATACAAAAGCTTATTATGTTTTAATACATATCATTTTTACAGGCTCGATTAAAGCGCCTGCAAATGATGGTCTTCCCTTAAAATCAGATTTTGTTGTTTCTTTAATTTTTCCTTATGCAAATATCTCCAATGCAATAAGCCCAATAGCAAAGCCGCACACCCCTGGCCCATCAGGGTATCGGTGGTGCCGATCCATTTGGATATGGAACCTACCAGCAGGCCGCCTAATGGCTGCATCCCGAAAAAGGCCATCGCGTAATAGCTGATCACCCTGCCGCGCATTTTTGGGGCAACCGTAGTTTGGATCAGGGTGTTGCTGACTGTGATTTGCGACATCATCCCAAAGCCGGCAATGGTAACAAAAATGAGCGCAAGGGCGTAGGTATGTTCGTGCGAGAACAGGATAAGTCCGGCACCAAAAACAAGGGTGTTTATAAACAAAACGCGACGAAGGTCAGTACCGGTTTTTAGCGAGGCCAGGAATATGGCGCCCGAAAATGCGCCCAGGCCAATAAAGCTATCAATGACGCCAAAGGTCTTCGCAGTTCCATGGAACACATCCCTTGCATAGTAGGGGATCAGCGTGCTGAAAGGCAACACCAGTAAACTTACCAGGCCCAGCATTATTAATACAAACGCAATAGAGGGTGTGCGTTTTATATAAGTCATCTCTTCTTTAAGTTCGCCAAACACATTCTTTTTATGCACTGTACTGATGTATTGCGGCAGCCTCATCATCAGCAGGGAAACGATAACGGCTACAAAACTTAACGCATTGAGCAAGAAACAGGCGCCGTCGCCAATGCTTTCTAAAACAATGCCGGCAATGGCCGGCCCTATGATACGCGAAAGGTTTACCATTGACGAGTTAAGCGCAAGGGCGTTTGGCAGGTCGGCCTTATCATCTACCATTTCGTACACCAGCGATTGTCTTGCGGGCACATCAAAGGCATTAATGATGCCTAAAACCACGCTCAGGCTAAGTATTTCCCAAACTTCATAATGTTTCAAAAGTATTAATGTGGCCAATAGCAGGGCCTGTGCCAGCGACGATGCCTGGGTGGTAAGCAATACCCGGTAACGGTTATACCTGTCGGACACTACCCCGCCGATGAGGGAAAACAAAAACGATGGGAACTGGCTGGCAAACAAAGTTAGGCCCAGCATAAAGGTTGAATGCGTTAGCGAATAAATGACCCAGCTAACCGCGGTTTTTTGCATCCAGGTACCGATGAGCGAAACGGATTGCCCAATAAAGTATAGCCTGTAATTTCGGCTTTTAAAAGCCCGGAATGTCCTGAATTTGCTCGTGGTCGCCGTTGTTGTTGCCATTTATTATTCCTCTTCCTCTTTATATTTCCATCACATTTATTTACTTTTTGCCAAAAACGTCAGTTGCAGCTTCTTCCTGACCCTCGGTCCCGATAACTATCGGGATTACTGACTTTCGGACTTCCCTAAATTCAACTAGTTTTGTTAATGGCGCTATTACTTGCTTTAGCAGCATTTGTTCTTCAGGCGTACAGGCATCAGCTATGGCATTTGCCAGCCACTCGTTACGTTCCTGCCTGAATTGCAACAGCGTTGTTTCACCTTTTGCTGACAGGGATATATTAACTTTCCTTTTATCTGTTTCTGATGGTGTACGTATAATATAACCCAACTCCAAAAGATGGTTCAGCACCTGCGACATTGACTGGTTGGTGATCATTTCCATCGCAGCAAGTTCGCTTGGCAGCAGCGCTTTGTGCTGGTTTAACAGTGACATAGTCGACCGTTCAGTTAACGATAGCTGCAAGCCTGTGGGCGATTCCTTCCGTAGTTTCTTGATCAGCCGACCTAATACGGTGCGAAGGTCCGATGCAAGTTGAATATCTTTTTTAACAATCATTTAATAGTAAGTTAAACTTATAAGTTTACCTTACAAGTATACGATTGATGCGATTAACAATTATCATTTTAAAGTAATGTGTTTTGTGAGTTAGTTTATTAAGTTGGATTGAGTTGATTAGGTTGCAATCTACGCCGGCGGTTTGTGTTAACATTTTTACGGCTATTCCTTAACCTATTTTACCCCGAATTACGTAATACATATTACCTTTGGCAGCAGCCTGTAATTGTGGGCTTTGCCAATTATTCGTAATGAGAAAAACCATTTATTTATTTACCGCGCTCGCTTCCCTGGCTTCATGCTCGGTACATAGAAACACAATTTCAAACCGGGACGCCCGGCGAAACAATGAAAATGTTCAAAGAGCCAACGGCGCTTCTATCGCGGGTTATACGCCCCTTACTTCAGTGCAGTATATTAACCGTTACAAGGGCATTGCCGTACAGGAAATGAATTTATATGGTGTGCCGGCCAGTATTACGCTTGCCCAGGGCCTGTTTGAATCGGGCAGCGGCAACAGCACGCTGGCCCGGATCGCCAACAACCATTTTGGTATAAAATGTACTTCAGGCTGGACCGGGAAAAGCTTTTACCGGGACGACGATAACAAGAACGATTGTTTCAGGGTTTATGACAGGGCCGAGGATTCATTCCGCGACCACTCCTTATTTTTGAAAAGGAAAAACTATACCAGCCTCTTCACACTGAAGATAACTGATTACAAAGGCTGGGCGCAGGGCTTAAAAAATGCCGGGTATGCCACCAATCCTAACTATCCGTCGATATTGATAGGCATCATCCAAAAATATAACCTCGACAGGTATGACAGCCAGCCCGCCGGCACGGAAACCATCGATACCCTGGTTACAAAGGCCGATCAAAACATTGTGACGGCCCCGAAAGATTCTTCTATTAAGCTCATTCCCGCAGGTAAAACCTATGCGGTCAGGCAGGGTGATACACTATATAACATTTCGAAACGTTTTGGCTTAACAGTGGATGACCTTAGGGCATTAAATAATTTAGCCGATAGCAATATTAAAATTGGCCAGGTACTTGTTGTTGTTAAACCGTGATGTTAAATATTGTTAATTTTTGTACGCAACAATAGCAGGAAGGATAGTTTTATATTTGTTATGAGAACGGGACTGGCAATATGCTTTTTTTTAATAGCCGTAAAATGCTTTTCGCAGGAAAAGACCGTTGCCGGGATCGTATTTGATAAGGAAAGCAAGGCCAGGATCGCGAGCGTGAATATCCACAATATCACTACCGGCGTTGCCGTGTACGATAACCTGAAGGGCGAGTTTAATATCAAAGCCGTTGCCGGGGATCAGCTCGTTTTCACCCGGCAGGAATATCATCCCGATACCATTAAAGTTCAGAGCAACATTCCCCTGGCTATTTACATGTCGCGCCTGGCGATCCAGCTTAAATTGGTTACCGTTCACGATTCATTGCTTACCCCCGACCAGCAGCTGGCAGCTACCAAACGCGAATATAATAAAGCTTACGGCCCATTGGCTTACGGGGATTTTCTTACATCGCCGTCCAATGGTAGTGCAGGCCTGAGTATTGATGCCTTGTACAACTCGTTCAGCCGCGAAGGGCGTAACGCGGCAAACTTACGGCAAATTATAGAACGGGACTATGAACAAAAGGTGATAGACTACCGCTTTAACCGCACATACGTTGCTAATATTACTGGCTTAAAAGACGAAAAACTGACAGCCTTTATGTTCAGATACCGGCCCGGGTATTATACCACCAAAACCCTGAGCGATTACGATTTTATATACATGATCCGAAACAACCTGAGAAGGTTTTTACGCAACCAACGCACATATTCCCTGCAGCCGTTGACGGCTAAATAGTGAGTAGTGAATGGTTGATTCCGTTGATTGAGGGGGCAGATCAAAGCAACCGCTCACACAATAATCAATAACGCCCAAATCTAAAATCGTAATTCTAAAATCCTTCTACTGTCCCAAAATCCATGCAAATATCAGCGGCGCAACGATAGTGGCGTCTGACTCTACAATGAATTTTGGTGTATGGATATCAAGCTTGCCCCAGGTTATTTTTTCGTTTGGAACGGCGCCGGAATAGGAGCCATAAGATGTTGTGGAATCTGAGATTTGACAAAAATAGCTCCAGAACGGTATTTCGGGCATTTCCAAATCCTGGTAAAGCATGGGCACTACGCATATCGGAAAATCGCCGGCAATGCCGCCGCCGATCTGGAAAAAACCAATCCCCTTGCCTTCAGAGTTTTTGATATACCAATCCGCGAGCCAGGCCATGTATTCAATACCACTTTTCATAGTGGTGGGTTTAATTTGCCCTTTTATTACATACGAAGCGAAAATGTTGCCCATGGTAGAGTCTTCCCAGCCGGGTACAACAATCGGTAAATTCTTTTCAGCGGCAGCCAGCATCCACGAGTTCTTTGGGTCAATTTCATAATACTGTTCAAGCTCGCCGCTTAGCAGTATCTTATACATAAACTCATGCGGAAAAAAACGATCGCCATTTGTGTCGGCATCTTTCCAAATTTTATAAATGTGTTTTTGCAAACGCCTGAATGCTTCTTCTTCGGGAATGCAGGTATCCGTCACGCGGTTATAATGGTTTTCGAGCAAATCCCATTCGTCCTGCGGACTAAGGTCGCGGTAATTAGGTACGCGTTTATAGTGCGAATGGGCTACCAGGTTCATAATATCCTCCTCGAGGTTGGCCCCGGTGCATGATATAATGGCGATTTTATCCTGCCGGATCATTTCAGCCAGCGAGATCCCTAATTCGGCGGTGCTCATGGCGCCTGCCAGCGTAACCATCATCTTACCGCCTTCGGCCAGGTGGGTTTCATAACCTTTAGCTGCGTCGACCAATGCGGCGGCATTAAAATGGAGGTAATTCTTTTCGATAAACTGCGATATTGGCCCTCTTGTTGTGCTCATTTTTTGTTCAATAAGTTCGCTGCAAAAGTATATAATTTGGCGAAACAAGGTACAATATCATTTTGTTAAGCTTTTTAAATGCCGAAAGTCTTTATCTTAGCCGCACCGGCTCCGATGGAGTGCCCCGTTTACTGAATGAAAAAACTTGTTACGCTTTCTATATTCCTGCTCAGCATCCAGTCTCTTTATGCGCAATTGAATTTTTTGCCGAGGTTTATCCGAAAGATGTATTTTAATACAGATACTAACCGACGGCCAAGCTTCTTAATATTACCGGCCATAAGTTCTTCGCCCGAAACCGGGCTTGAATTTGGCGGCGCGGCAATACTGTCATTTTATTCCGATACCATAAACCGCAATACGCGCGTTTCGAATATATTTGGCTACGCCACTATCACCACCAAAGGGCAGGCAAAATTAAGCCTTAATACCAGCTATTGGACTTCGCAAAATAATTGGCATTACACCGAAAGTATCAGTTATTATAACTACCCCTTTGATTTCTATGGCATAGGCAATAATACCAAACTATCAAAAATCGACCCGGTATTTGAAAGGCGTTACAAGTTTTCTATCGGGGGTGAAAAACTTTTTGGGGACCGGTTTTATCTTGGTTATGTGGCGGGTGCGGTAAAGTATTTTTACAAGTACCAGCCCGATCCAACGGCTACAATAAATTCGGACCCCGGTGTACAGGATAAACATGGCGGCGATATTATTTATATCGGCCCAAGCTTTACTTATGATACCCGGGACAATAATACCTATACCACCAGGGGGATAATAATCAATGGCTATTATAATTTAATGCAGGGCATTTACTTTACCAACCCGTACAAAGGCGGCTTTTTAAATATAGAATATTCACAATTTTTTTTGCTGGCAAAGCCGCTGGTTTTGGGCATAGATATCCAGGAACAAAGCCTGACCGGGGCACAGTCGGCATTTTATTTAATGCCTGAGATGGGTAATGACGAAATGATGCGCGGCTATTACCAGGGCCGTTACCGCGACCGTAACCTGCTTGCAGGGCAAACAGAACTTCGTTATCGCATCAGTCCCCGCTTTGGGCTTGCCGCCTTTATGGGCACCGGCGAAGTGTTCCACTCGGATTTTAGTTTTCCGGAATTGAAGCCAAACTATGGCGGCGGCGTACGCTACTTTTTTGATATTCAGAAGGGCTTGAGTTTCCGTTTAGATTATGGCGTTGGTCAGAAACCTGCGGGCGAACCAAGGGAAACCGGGGTTTATATAGCATTGGGGCAATCTTTCTGAACCGTTGACTTAACTGATTATTATGATTACGCTGATTTGAAGCGGCCAGGAAACCGGACTGAGATTATCAGGCTATTATTCCTTTCACCACATTCCCTGCCACGTCAGTTAACCTGTACCTGCGGCCCTGGCTTTTAAAGGTTAGTTTTTTATGATCGATGCCCAACTGGTTTAATATGGTCGCATGAAAATCATGCACATGTACAGGGTCTTTAACAATATTATAACCAAACTCATCTGATTCTCCGTAAACTAAACCGGGTTTAATGCCTCCGCCTGCCATCCAGACACTGAAACAGCGGGGGTGGTGGTCGCGGCCATAGTTGGCTTTTTCAAGTTTTCCCTGGCTGTAATTGGTGCGGCCAAATTCACCTCCCCAAATTACCAGTGTTTCGTCAAGCAATCCCCGTTGTTTAAGGTCGGTAACCAAGGCGGCTGAGGCTTGGTCAACGTCCTTAGCCTGCCCGGCCATTTCCTGCGGAAGGTTATTATGCTGGTCCCAGCCCTGGTGGTATAATTGTACAAAGCGGACGCCATTTTCAGAAAGTTTACGCGCCAGCAGGCAATTTGCTGCATACGTTCCGGGCACCAAACAATCGGGGCCGTACATTTTAACAATATCATCAGGCTCCTTTGATACATCCATGATCTCGGGCACCGCAGACTGCATGCGGTAAGCCATTTCATATTGCTGTATTTTGGTGCTTATTTCCGGGTCGCCGAATTGTTTGTAGGAGATTTCATTTAGTTCGGCCAGCTTATCCAGCATTTTGCGGCGGTCGCTCCTGTCGATCCCATCCTGGTCATTAAGATACAAAACCGGGTTTTCGCCGCTGCTGAACTGCACGCCCTGGTGAATGGAATCTAAAAAGCCATTGCTCCATAGTTTTGAATACACGCCCTGCCCATTCCCTTTTCCTTTTGATAATAAAACGGTAAAAGCAGGCAGGTTTTTATTTTCACTCCCGAGCCCGTAACTCACCCATGAACCCATGCTCGGCCGGTTACCCTGCTGGGCGCCGGTCTGAAAAAAGGTTAAGGCCGGGTCGTGATTGATCGCTTCGGTGTACATCGATTTAATGATGCAAATATCATCGGCTATTTTACCGATATGCGGAAACAGGTCGCTTACCCATGCTTTTGATTCGCCGTATTGTTTAAAATCGTAGAAAGAGCCAACCAAGGGGAAAGATTTTTGCTGGGCGGTCATGCCTGTCAATATCTGGCTGCCGCGTACCGATGGCGGCAATTCCTGTCCCATCATCTCCCTAAGTTTCGGCTTATAATCGAAGGACTCCAGTTGCGACGGAGCCCCGTCCTGGAAAAGATAGATCACCCTTTTTGCTTTTGGTGCGAAGTTTGGAATACCGGGTATAAAATCGGCCTCGCTATCTGACCCCACCCCGCTAAAAAGATCAGGGATAAGCAATGAACCCAGGGCAATACTGCCTATGCCCAAACTTAGCCTCGATAAAAAGCGGCGCCTGTTCACATTGAGTCGGTGCTCTAAAAAATCTTTCTCCATATTCATCAGGTTTTTGTGATCGCCTCTTCTAAATTATAAATTGCATCAACTACCTTCATCATCGTAGCAAGCGTCACTTTATTTAAATTATCGGGTGTCGGGTATTCGCCAACGTTCAGCACTTTCGCGGCGGTACGTTTATCCATCGTTTTTAATTCATCAGCATAATAGCTGTTCAGTAGTGCCAGTTCCTGTTCATTCGGCTTCCGGCAAATGATCAACCTGAAAGCTTTATAAATTTTGTCTTTCGTAGTGCTTTTATCCTGTAATAGTTTTGCGGCCAAAACCCTCGCTGCTTCCAGTACGGTAGGGTCGTTTTCCATCAGCAGGGCTTGCAACGGCGTGTTTGTCCTTAATCGTTTTACTTCGCATTGGTCGCGGTTACTGGCGTCAAAAATGGCCATTTCAACGGGGGGCACAGTGCGCTTTATCAGTGTGTACATGCCTCTGCGGTACAGGTTAGCCCCATGTACCTGTTTATAACTGGCCAGCTGCCCGCGGCCCGATGTGGCATTTTCCCACAAACCAGGTGGCTGGTAGGGGTTTACACTTGGCCCGCCGATTGTCCTCGTGAGCAAACCGCTGCTTGCCAATACCATATCCCGTACAAATTCGGCCGGGAGCCGGTAACGCGGCCCGCGCGATAGTAAAGTATTATCAGGGTCGGTCTTCAATTTAGCTGCCACTAACACAGCCGATTGCCGGTAGGTTGCCGACATTACCATCTGTTTCACAAGGCGTTTAATATCCCAGCCATGGTCCATAAAATCAACCGAAAGCCAATCAAGCAATTCAAAGTGCGAAGGCAGGTCGCCCTGGCTGCCAAAATCGCCCGAACTTTTTACAATGCCCTTGCCAAAAAGCTCCTGCCAGGTTTGGTTCACAAAAACCCTGGCAGCAAGCGGATTTTTACGGTCAAACAACCATTCGGCAAGGCCAAGCCTGTTTTTTGGGTACGAATTGTCGAAAGGCAATATAGCTTTTGGCGTACCGGGCTGCACTTCGTCGCCATGGGTGTCGTAATTGCCGCGTTTAAGGATATACGTTTTACGATAAACCTCGCTGTCGCCCATAACAGATACAATGAGCTTATTGGTATCCTGTTTATTTACAAATTTCAGTATGCTTTTTACATCGTCATTGGTGATCTGCATAAGCGGCCTTTTGGCATACGTTTCGGGCCCGCCAACGGTCGACTCGATGCCCGGCTCCTTAACCTGGTTAAAAAACGCGAAAAGCTGGTAGTATTCCTTTTGCAGGAAAGGATCATATTTATGATCGTGGCAATGCGCACATTCAATAGTACAGCCCAACAATGCCTTGCCGAAAGTATTGGTACGATCGGTTACATAAGCCACGCGGTATTCTTCATTAATTACGCCGCCTTCTTCAGTAATTTTATGGTTGCGGTTAAAGCCGGTTGCCAGCAATTGTTCTTTAGTTGCATTGGGCATAAGGTCGCCCGCCAATTGCCAGGTGACAAATTTGTTGTATGGCAGGTCCTCGTTAAAGGCATGGATCACCCAATCGCGCCATGGCCACTGGCTGCGGTAATTATCATCCTGGTAACCATGCGAATCGGCATAACGGGCAACATCCATCCAGTGAAGGGCCATTTTTTCGCCGTAGGCAGGCCTTTGCATCAGTTCGTCAACAACCTTTTCATAAGCATCGGGGCTTTTATCAGCCAGGAAGCTGTCCATCATCTCCAGGCTCGGCGGTAAACCGGTAAGGTCGAAACTTACCCGTTTTAACAGGCGTTCTTTATCAGCTTCGGGGTTCGGCGCGAGCCCGTATTGTTCCTGCTTGTGTAAGATAAAATAGTCGATCTGGTTTTTTGGCCAGGTTTTATCTTTCACTTCTGGTATCGGCCATGACTTCGGCGGTACAAAGGCCCAATGTTTTTCGAACTTAGCGCCCTGTTTTATCCATTTTTTGATCAGGTCGACCTCATGGGGTGTTAACCTTTTGAGGTTTGAAATTGAAGGGGGCATCATTTCGGAAGTATCACTGGTAGAGACCCTTCTGAACAAATCCGACATTTCCGGGCTGCCGGGAACCAATACATGCGCGTTTGGATTATCTCTTAACGCTTTGAACGCACTTTCAGGCTTATCCAGCCTTAGCCCTGCCTGCCGTTTACCGGCGTCCGGTCCATGGCATTTATAGCATTTATCAGAAAGTATAGGGCGGATATTAAAATTATAGCTTACAGTATCAGGTATTTGTTCATCAATGTTTGCGATATGGTTGCAGGCGTTGAGCATGCACAAAATACATCCCGCACACATCATCCACAACAAATACAAATGCCGCTGCATAAATTAATCCAGTAATGAGAGTTACTATAGTTTATAACAAAGTTAAAATTAAACAAATAAATGTGAATTTAACATTAGTTATGGGATAATACAGCTACATTTTTACATAGTCTGAACTGTGATTAAAGGATTTGCGGATTACCCTGATGCTAGCTTATATCCTGGTAATCGTGCGAATCCTGAAAATCGTGGTCAAAAATGGAAATCCACTGTAGCCAAATTCCCTTCAAAATCATAACTTTGCATCCTCAAATTTTGAATAAGTATAATGTTTGAAAATTTATCAGATAAACTCGACAGGGCCTTTAAAGTATTAAAAGGACAAGGTACCATTACTGAAATAAACGTGGCCGAAACCATGAAGGAAATACGCAAAGCCCTTCTGGATGCCGATGTTAACTATAAAACTGCTAAAGCCTTTACAGACGAGGTAAGGCAAAAAGCCTTAGGTCTGAATGTATTGACCGCTATTTCGCCGGGTCAGCTGCTCACCAAAGTAATGAGCGATGAGCTGACCGAACTGATGGGCGGCAGCACTGCCGAACTCGATTTAACAAGTTCGCCAACTATAATACTGATAGCCGGGCTAAATGGTGCCGGTAAAACCACTTTTACCGGGAAGCTGGCCAATTACTTAAAAACACAAAAAAACAAAAAGCCATTACTGGTTGCCGATGATATTTACCGCCCTGCTGCGATTGAGCAATTACAGGTTTTGGGTGGCCAGATAGGCGTGCCGGTTTATGCTAACCTGGAATCAAAAGACCCTATCGCTATTGCCAGGGAAGGTATTGCCTTAGCCAAACAAAACGGCAATAATGTGGTGATCATTGATACCGCGGGGCGCCTTTCAATTGATGAGGCGATGATGCGCGAGATCGAGCAGGTAAAAGACGCGGTTAAACCACACGAGATATTATTTGTGGTAGATGCTATGACCGGGCAGGACGCGGTAAACACAGCTAAAGTATTTAACGACCGTCTTGATTTTACCGGTGTTGTGCTCACAAAGCTTGACGGCGATACCCGTGGCGGTGCTGCGCTTTCTATTAAATCAGTTGTAAATAAACCGATAAAATTTATCGGTACGGGCGAAAAAATGGAAGCGCTGGATGTTTTCCACCCCGACCGTATGGCCTCACGTATTTTGGGCATGGGCGACGTGATCTCGCTGGTTGAACGCGCCCAGCAGCAGTTTGACGAAAAAGAAGCCGCCGAGCTGCAAAAGAAGATCCGCAAAAATAAATTCGACTTCAACGATTTCTACAGCCAGATACAGCAGATCAAAAAAATGGGCAACATGAAGGACCTGATGGGCATGATACCCGGCGTTGGCAAGATGATGAAGGATGTGGATATTGACGACAACGCATTTAAAAGTATCGAAGCTATCATTCAGTCGATGACGCCCTATGAAAAAGGCAATCCCGACAGCATAAATCAAAGCCGCCGCAACCGGATTGCAAAAGGATCGGGAAAGAATTTAACCGAAGTCAACCGCCTCATTAAACAGTTTGAAGATATGCGTAAGGTGATGAAGCAAATGAGCAACCCTGCGGCAATGGCGAATATGATGCGGAGAATGCCCAAATAAGGCCCCCCGGCCCCCTTTAGGGGGAGTTTTTGAACCACAAATTTTGTTTCCCCTTTAAGGGGTTAGGAGGCCGGGAATTATACAAAACTCAACCCTCTAAAATTCTTTGTCAATACCTGGCTGTTATTAATATCCAGCCATTTATCCAGCAACGTGGCATACACGTCCCTGAAATCGATTTGATACTTTAAGTCGCCGTTATCCAGTTGGGTCATATCAGGGGATTCGTTGTAAAAACCTGCTTTTTTAAGTTTCCCGCCATAGATCAAAATATTATTGGCCGTTCCATGATCGGTGCCGTTGCTGGCGTTTTGTTCAACACGGCGGCCGAATTCCGAGAAGGTCATCACCAGGGTATCATCCAGTTTGCCGGTTTGCCTAAGGTCTTTTACAAAAGCGGCTACCGCATCGCCATATATTTTTAACACACGTCCCTGTTGGTTTTGCTGGCCGACATGCGTATCAAAACCGCTTAAGGAAACATAATAAACCCGGGTTTGTAAACCTGAATTTATGAATTTAGACACAGTTTTCAATTGGTTGCCTAAAGGCGTTGCCGGGTATTCGGCAGTAACGGAGTATGTTTTTGAGGTATTCTGGATATAATCGGCAGATGAATAGGTTTCGATCATGGTTTTGTACAGGTAACCCAAATTATCTTCGTTTAAATTGGCATCGCCATGATCATGCACCAGGTCTTTAAAAAATGGTTCGCGGGTGGTTTGGTAAAGTTTATTGGGATCCTGTACGGCAATGCCTTTCATTTTGGCGCCTTTCATGGCAAGCGAGAGCGTATCATCCACCTCGATGGCGGTGTACGGGTTTTTGCAGCTCTGGCAGTTTGAATCGAGGTAACGGCCTATCCAGCCGGTTGTTAAAAACTGGTCCGATTCACTGCCCGTTTGCCATATATCCATCGACCTGAAATGTGACCTGTCGGGATTAGGGTAGCCAACAGAATTGATAATGCTCATCAGCCCCTGGTCGTAAATTTCTTTTAGGGCCGACAAGCTTGGGTTCAACCCCTGCATATCGTTCAGCTTAATAATATCAGTTTTATTTACGGCGATAGTATTACGTTTTTGATAGTAAATATCATTACCATAAGGGATAATAGTGTTCAACCCATCGTTACCACCCGAAAGCTGGATGATCACCAGGTTTTTGTAACCGGTCAATTCACTTTTGGCCAGGGCTTCCAGCGGCTTTAAAAATGTTGGCACCAACAAAGCCCCTGACGCAAGCGCTGTATTTCTTAAAAAGTCACGTCTTTTCATAATTAGCCAAGCCCCCTAACCCCCTAAAGGGGGAATTTTTTGTATGATATTAAAATTTAATATGTCAACCTTCGGTTCCCCCTTTAGGGGGCCAGGGGGCTAACAAAGTTGGTATTCCGGCGTCGAAACTAAATCAATAACCATTGTTTTGGTATCTGTTTGCCGGTTAATTTTATTTAAAAGCGTATTGCTCAGCTTTGGCTCAAGCATAAACTGCGCAATTCCTGTTTTTGATGTGTTTTTGGGAATGTTCTGCAAAAACTTATCCCAATCAGGCTGCGACTGTACTCGTGTATTTACAAATTGCTGCTGGTTGCGTACAGTAGCAATGTAAGCCTCATCTTCCGGGTCAGCTTTGCCGTTAAAGTCTATCAATCCGCCATTTAATAGTGTTGATGGTATTTTAAGGCGGTACATTAACGATGAACTGTCGATCCAGTTCCGGCCGCCGGGCCAGCCGGCAACATTCGGCGGATAAAACAATAACTGTCCCAATGCGCGCTGAAACTGCAGTAAAACCTCCGGGCGCTGGTAGGTGATGTAAAATTGCCTGTTCAATCCAACCAAAAAATCAACCGGGGATTTAATAAGGTTGCCGGTGTTCTTGTCGTCGTAAAACCAGTCGGCAGTAAAAACATATTCAAGCAGCGGCTTTATTTCGTAACCCGACTTGTAAAACACGTCCGCCATGGCATTAACATGTACTGGGTCAGGCGTTTCATTTACAAAGTATTTATACAGTTTGTTGCTGATGAAATAGGCAGTTTCCCTTTTTTCCAGCAGCATATTCATAATATCCTCCCCGTTAAAGTTACCGGTTTTTCCGAGGAAAGTTTTCTGGCCGTCATCATGAAAAAACCTGCGGTTAACAAATTCCCCGTTCTTATTAAAGCCGTAGCCGGTAAAAGCCCTGGCTGACTCCTTGACATCAGTCTCAGTATAATTTCCCCGGCCTATGGTAAACAGTTCCATCAGTTCGCGGGCAAAATTTTCGTTTGGATGATTTTTCTGATTTTGCTGGTTATTTAAAAATTGCAGCATAGCCGGGGATTCGGCAACCTGCAGCAATAAAGTGCGGAAATTACCTAAAGCATTTGCCCTTTGAATATTATTCAGCTGCTGGGCGAAAGCAGCGTTTTTTGACCGGCATGCAAAATGATTATGCCAAAACAGGGTCATTTTCTCCAGCAAAACGGCATTGGTGGTGCTCATTTTGTTGATCCAGGATAGGTTAAGATCTTTTTCCTGCTGCCTTTGCTGTTGTATAAATTGCTTTTTAGCCAGCATATCTCCCCTGATCAGCATGCTATAATCCGTATCTCCCTGTACAACATTTATGGCAACCTTATCGTCTGCTGCGTTAAACAATTGTTTTACCGCACGTTTTACCGGGACATTTTCAATCAACTTTGCATCTTCAAAGCGCAGCCCGAAACCCGCCCTTGCCCATAAATGTTTTACCTGGTTGATATTGCCCATGATATTGATATGACAATGCAATTTACTATTGGTTTAAATTATAATAAAATTATGCTGATTATTATTGTTTTAGGGATTAAACTGTATCAGTTGAAGAAGCTATTTCAACTGCTTGTTTTATCGGTGTCCGCCTTTGTTGGAATTATCGCCACCAAACCGTAATTTCTGCAGAACGAAGCAAGCCGCAGGAGTCAAATGCAACAGCGTAGCGTTCACTTCATCACAACACGAGCATTTTTAATGTTGTAAATGCTTGAAAATCAACTGCTGTATTTTTGTAAATATTCAAAAAATGCAAAATCCGCCAGACCGTCATTGCGAGGTACGAAGCAATCACTACACATGCTGATCATGGACCTGTATCTCCTGGCTACCTGTCAGCCGCACGCCGGGCAGTTTTGCACTCCGGTACATTGACTGTCCGCGCAGTCCGCCAGTTGGCGGATCGTACCTCGCAACGGGCGGCGGGGAGGGGCATGGAGCCGTTAGCCAACCGGAAAAAGCGTTCATGTTCGCGTTCACTTCGCCATAACACGGCTATTTTTATCGTTAACGACTGAAAATCAAATAGTTGGTTTTTGCAAATATTCAAAATGTGCAAAAACGAGATGATGAAAATTACGAAGTTTTTAAAACTTCGTAAGTTTTCACTTTTCCAGCAAAGAAGAACTGTCAAATGCAACAGCATAGCGTTCACTTCACCATAGCACAGGTATTTTTAATATCTTGAACGCCTGAAAATTAAGTAGTTGATTTTTGAAAATACTCAAAAAATGCAAAAACGAATATTTCGCAAAACGCCCTTGCAGAAAGAAAAAGGCCGCATACTATCGGACATAAGAAACCAATCTCTAATCACTGATCTCTAATCTCTGACACCGTACACTTCGCAACAGCACAGGCAATTTTTTATCGTAAAAACCTGAAAATCAATTGGTCTATTTTCGTGAATATTAAAAATGTGCATAAACGAAAATTTCGCGGTAACACTCAGTTTTTAACGCTGGAATGCAGCGCAATGGCCAAAAGCGTGGCGTTTTGGTGAGTTTAGGCACATAGAATTGTGAACTGTAGTTTAAACATTTGTTATTTTAAATAATGCCCTTTCATTTTGATGCAAGGCACCTTTGCATATTATGGGATCAGTAATTTGATGATAACCGGGCCAGATTGTTGTGGCATCCCCTAAGGAAGCAAAAAGATACGTTGGTAGTTTTCCCCTTTCTGCTAAATATTGAGATAATTCAGAAGGTTCACCATTTTCTTTAAGGCCAAATGTTGAATAATTCCCTCCATATCCATGATCTTGCAGTACGATAATATCCGGCTTGTAACCATAAGGTATCAAAACATTAACTGTTTCTATTCCATCGGTTCCCAAATAAATAAATTCAATTTCTTTTTTCGTCATGGTATTAATTAATAAATATTTAGAACCCCAACCTTCCCCAATGTTGATGTTTAGTCTTTTTAACATTCTGAAATTTGGCATAAAATTATTCCAATGTTGCTGGCCAAAAAAATCAGGTTCAATATGTTCATATTTTAAAATTTCCCAATCATCGAGTTGGTTTAACATTTCTTTAACATTTGGCCTTTGAGGACAATAATCTGTATAAATAAATTTTTTAATGCTGCTATTCATTGCAAATAACTCTAACGGACTACTGTCTTCAAATGCTCCTGGATAATAAAGAGTATTTCCTACTTCACTATTTTCTAAAAATGTAATGATATCTTCCATAATTTATAAATTATAAAACACTATGCTTAATTTTTGACATTGAAACTTAGCCGCAAGTTTAAATTTAATACGTACTTTTTTAATATTAGGATTTCGGCCTTTATCGATTTAAAAACGATTAAAGAATATTATTTTCTGCCCTCATAGTATAATATTCCCATTCTATGTTTTTTTAATTAAATGATGACATATTTAGTCAGAAAATTTATCTTATAAAGGATCGGTCATCAATGATATATCTTTTTATACAGTTTCTATATACT
Source organism: uncultured Mucilaginibacter sp. (assembly GCA_903864275.1). Lineage (GTDB taxonomy): Bacteria > Bacteroidota > Bacteroidia > Sphingobacteriales > Sphingobacteriaceae > Mucilaginibacter. The sequence goes on along the minus strand of CAIPFE010000035.1, from coordinate 87,703 downwards.
ATACCACGATTAATGGGCAATCTTCCTAATCAGATTGTTACCGGTATCAGCTATATAGACATTGCCGGCAGCATCCACTGCTACTCCATTAGGAGAATTAAAAGAAGCAACCGTTCCTGTTCCATTGGCTGAACCTTGAGCACCGCTGCCTGCCAGGGTTGTCACTACCCCTAAAGCGCTGATCTTCCGGATTAGCTGATTGGCTTGATCAGCTACGTAGACATTCCCCGCAACATCAACTGCTACACCCTGAGGTAGATAAAAAGAAGCAGCGGTGCCGGTGCCATTGGCTGAACCTTGAGCACCGCTGCCTGCCAGGGTGGACACTGCCCCCGAAGGGCCGATCTTTCTGATTAAGTTACTAAATTCAACTACATAGATATTGCCGACAACATCCACTGCTAATTGCTGAGGTGTAGAAAAAGAAGCGGCGGTGCCTGTCCCATTCGCTGAACCTTGAGCACCGCTGCCTGCCAAGGTGGTCACTACACCCGAAGGGTTGATCTTTCTGATCAAGTTATTACCTCTATCTGCTACATAGACATTGCCCGCAGCATCCAGTGCTACTCCAGTAGGTCCCGAAAAAGAAGCAGCTGTACCTGTGCCATTGGTTGAACCTTGAGCACCGCTGCCTGCCAGGGTGATCACTACCCCCGAAGGGCTAATCTTCCGGATTAAGTTATTGCCTGCATCACCTACATAGACATTGCCCGCAGCATCCACCGCTACTTGCTGAGGTAGATAGAAAGAAGCAGCGGTGCCGGTGCCATTTGCCGAACCTTGAGCACCGCTGCCTGCCAAGGTGGTCACTACACCCGAAGGGCTGATCTTTCTGATTAGGTTATTAACTGCATCACCTACATAAACATTGCCGGCAGCATCCACTGCTACTCCTGTGGGTCCATAAAAAGAAGCTGCTGTACCCATACCATTGGCTGAACCTTGAGCACCGCTGCCTGCCAGGGTTGTCACGGTATATATAGAAGCTGTTGTAATAGTTAATTGATTACCATAAGCCGTGCCAGCACTATTGGTAGCATAAGCTACAACATAGTAGGTTGTATTGGCAGTTAGCCCTGTTAAATTACTCGTAAAACTACCTACAGCGGTGCCATTACTTGTTTTGGTCGTAAGCGAAATAGTTGGGTTCTGGCTTGTGCTCCAAATGATACCTTCAGCAGTGATTGCGCTTCCACCGTTACTTGTAATATTGCCGCCACTTATGGCAGTCGTACCCGTTATACCACTTATAGAAGTTGTTGTTAGTGTTGGTATTGCAGCATTTGTTGTAAAAGTGACTTGATTACCGTAAGCCGTACCAGCACTATTGGTAGCATAGGCCACAATATAATAGGTTGTATTAGCAGTTAGCCCGGATAAATTACTGGTAAAACCGCCTACAGCGGTACCATTACTTGTTTTGGTGGTAAGCGAAATAGTTGGGGTCTGGCTTGTGCTCCAAATGACACCTTCAGCAGTGATTACGCTTCCACCGTTACTTGTAATATTGCCACCACTTATGGCAGTGGTAGCCGTTATACTACTTATAGAAGTTGTTGTTAGTGTTGGTATTGCAGCATTTGTTGTAAAAGTGACTTGATTACCATAAGCCGTACCAGCACTATTGGTAGCATAGGCCACAACGTAGTAGGTTGTATTGGCAGTTAGCGCTGATAAATTACTTGTAAAACTACCTACAGCAGTGCCATTACTTGTTTTGGTGGTTAGCGAAATAGTTGGGTTCTGGCTTGTGCTCCAAATGACACCTTCAGCAGTGATTGCGCTTCCGCCATCACTTGTAATATCGCCGCCACTTATAGCAGTGGTACCTGTACCACCGCTAATGGCTATGGTTGTTAGGGTCGGAATTACGACAGCTACAGGGTTTGTATTATTGTCAGAATTTTTACTACAATTCGATAATAGGAGAACGTAAGGCAATAAAAACAAAAGAAGTAGTAATTTTTTCATGATTAATAGAATTATAATTTAAGGTATAACCTGATATAGATGATAAAGTGTTGGGAACCAACCCAGTATCAGACGGAAAAATTCCGTCCCGGGTAGTCTCGAGACTTACACTCTCGGGCCATAAACCATAGTCAATTTTTTTCGATCTCGTTAAATTAAGATAAGTTGTTACATCAAATATTAAATATTAATCTGATAAATCAAAATATAAAATACCAAATACATTGGGTGGTGATTAATTTTTCATAAAGTCACCTTAGCTATGTGATAAATAATAGAGATAAAGAAATTCTAATAAAATTTGGAAGGCATCTTAGAGAACTAAGATTATCAAAAAAACTATCACAGCAAGACTTAGAACTAAAAGCAGAAATATCAAAAAACCAGGTTGGAAATATAGAACGCGGAGAAGTAAATATCACGCTTATAACCGCTACTGCCATAGCTAAAGCACTAAATATTTCGCTCAAGGAGCTATTTGATCATTAACGCCCCCTACCCGCCCATAAACATTCCCATCCAAAAACGCATTCCTAAACTTTCCATGCGGGTTATACTCCGCCACCAGATTTTCAAAATCATACAATTTAGGGTAACGGGCTTCCAATACTTTAGCCCAAAATAAAAAGCTGGTGATAAAGCGGAAGGTGTAAATTTACCCTGATGATCGTCAGGCTCGATAAACGTTTACTATTCCCCGATCCCGCATTGGCCGAAGCCGATGGGCTGTTAGCTGTCGGCGGCGATCTGTCGGTTAAGCGCCTGCTGCTGGCCTATCAAAACGGCATATTCCCCTGGTACAGTGATGAAACGCCTATTCTGTGGTATTCGCCGCATGAAAGGTTTGTGCTTTATCCCGGTGAATTAAAGATTTCCAAATCCATGCGGCAGGTTCTGCGTTCCGGCAAATTCACGGTTACCGTAGATCAGTGCTTTGATCAAGTTATGGCTGCCTGTTCGTCCGTTTTTCGGGAAGGGCAGGATGGGACATGGATAACAGATGACATGAAGGCTGCTTACCTGCGGCTTCATCAAAAAGGGCATGCACATTCCATCGAAGTTTGGCAGCAGGATAATTTGGTTGGCGGTTTATACGGCGTACAAATTGGCCACGTATTTTGCGGCGAAAGCATGTTCGCCCTGGTCAGCAATGCATCAAAAACTGCATTGGTACATTTATGCCAAAGTGGTTTATACAGTTTGATAGATTGCCAGCTGCACACTCCGCACCTGGAATCAATGGGCGCCCGGCTGATCAGCAGGGAAGAATATATGGGGATGGTGAGTGGTGAGTAGTCAGTGGTGAGTAGTGAATGGTGAGTTTAAAATACGTACTTTGGCGTTAGATTTATTTCGAATATCAGAATAGTATCAAATGCCCACTCCCCACTCACTACTCACTACTGACCAGAAGGAACGCATCATCCTCGGCATCGACCCGGGTACGGCGGTGATGGGTTATGGGGTGATAAAAGAGGTCGGCTCAAAAATGGAATTGATAAGCCTCGGCGTGGTGAAGATGGAAAAAATCGACGACCACATGCTGAAACTGCAGCGCATATTTGAAAAAACCGTGGCCCTGATCGACAACTACAATCCTGATTGCCTGGCCATTGAGGCCCCTTTTTATGGCAAAAATATACAGGTAATGCTAAAGCTTGGCCGCGCACAGGGCGTGGCGATGGCGGCGGCATTATCGCGCAACGTGGTTATAACCGAATATGCGCCCCGCAAAATAAAACAATCCATAACCGGTAATGGCAATGCCACGAAGGAACAGGTTGCCGCCATGCTGCAAACCCTTTTAAAATTTACCGAAACGCCTGATTTTTTAGATGCCACCGATGGCCTGGCCGTAGCCGTGTGCCACTCCTTTCAACGCATCCCGACAGGAAAAAGCGGGACTAAAAAATCATATTCGGGATGGGATACTTTTGCGAAGGATAACGCTAAGCGGATTGTTTAATGTGCGGATTTCAGATGTGCAGATGTGCGGATGAAAAATGTGCGGATGTGCGGGTTTCAGATGTGCAGATGGCCGATGCATAAATTGAACATACGCCATTAAATCTGCGCATTCAAAAATCATCTGCACATTCGCACATCTGAAATCTGCACATTATTCTATCTTCAACTCCTGCCGTATCTTCTCAGCCGTTGCTTCCAATTGCTCAGGACTGAACTGCAGCTTGGGCCGCGAAAAATCAAGGTCGCTTACCCGGTTCATTGGTATTAAATGAATATGGGCATGGGGCACTTCCAAACCTATCACGGCCACACCTATCCTTTTACAGGGAACCGCTTTTGCGATACCTGCCGCTACTATTTTGGCAAATAGCTGCAAGCCGACGTAGGTTTCGTCATCCAGGTCGAAAATATAATCAACTTCAGTTTTAGGGATGGCCAGCACATGCCCCTCGGCCAGCGGGTTAATATCTAAAAAAGCCAGGAAATCATTTGTTTCAGCTACCTTATATGCGGGTATATCGCCCGAAACTATTTTTGAGAAAATGGTCATGGTTAGTTGATTAAGTGAAGCCCCCTCTAAATCTCCCCCGGTAGGGGAGACTTTAAGGCTATTTGAAAATATAAACGATACTTCCGAAAAAAATCAAAAATTATTAATTTGAAGTAATACCTTTTTAAATCCGAAATCGAACATCCGAAATCCGAAATCTCACCTACCTGCTAATCTCCAATATCTCGAACTCCATTTTGCCGGCAGGTACGGTGATCTCGGTGGTTTCACCTACTTTTTTGCCGAATAAGCCTTTCGCAATGGGCGAGCTTACTGATATTTTACCTTGTTTAAGGTCGGCTTCATTTTCCGATACCAGCTGGTAGCTCATAACAGCGCCATTCTTAACATTTTTTATTTTAACGATAGATAGTGCAAGCACTTTTGAAGTATCTAATTTCGACTCATCAAGCAAACGTGCATTCGCCAGCATTTCGCCCAGTTTGGCTATTTTGGCTTCGTGCAGGCCCTGCGCCTCTTTTGCGGCATCATATTCGGCATTTTCCGACAGGTCGCCCTTATCGCGTGCCTCGGCTATCGCTTTACTGATGTTGGAGCGTCCGGAGGTTTTTAATTGATGTAATTCCTGTTTTAATTTTTCTAAACCTTCTTTGGTATAATATGCTACCTCTGCCATAACGCACAAATTAATAAGTTAACAATTCAGTTCAATTGGTTGCCAAAAAAAAACCGCCCTCCTGTTTTAAGAAGGACGCAATGACATTAAAAACAAACAAGACTATAAGGCGTACCTGCATAGTCTTGTTTTGAGTAAAACGAAGATAAGATATTTAAATTTTAAAATGCAAATTTATTTTAGTGAGTGGTGAGTAAGTGAGTGGTGAGTAAGTGAGTGGTGAGTAAGTGAGTGGTGAGTAAGTGAATCGTTGGTTTATTAATTTAAGCGACTCACTACTCACTATTCACCACTCACTTTTCAATCTCTAACCTCCAATCACTATCTTTGCCCCATGATCATCGAGTTATTAAAATCCAAGCTTCACCGTGTTAAGGTAACCCAGGCCGAATTGAATTATGTGGGCAGTATTACCATTGACGAGGACCTGATGGATGCGGCGAATATGATCGCCAACGAAAAAGTGCAGATCGTAAATAACAACAATGGCGCCCGGTTTGAAACTTATATTATAAAAGGCGAACGCGGTACCGGCACCATTTGCCTGAACGGCGCCGCTGCAAGGATGGCACAGGTAGGCGATATTGTGATCATTATGTCCTTCGCCTATATGGAAATGGACGAAGCGCGCAAATACCAGCCCATTTTGGTTTTCCCGGATGGGGATAATAAATTGATAGTATAATTAATTGGCTATCCTGAACTTTTCTCAATGAAACTGCTACTCACAACTGTTACACTCTTTATTGCAACCGCCGGCTTTGCCCAAAAGCCGAAAAGGAATGTTTATTTTTTAAAAAATGACGGGCGATATGTGACCCTCCAAGATAGCGCCGATTATATGAGGGTAGTAAGCGAGCCCGATTCGGGTTCTGTTTTATATAATATAGCTGAATTTTATATTGATGGTAAAAAAAAGCTTATAGGCAAATCATTATCGATTGATCCACCTGTGTTTGACGGGCAGTACGCCAGGTTTTACCATAATGGCAAAAGACAAATTACCGCTAATTATAAAAATGGGATTGAGGTAGGACTTGAGTATTTCTTTTATCCAAACGGAAAACTTTATACAATAAAGGAATATCCGGATAATAGTGACCGGTATAATGATTTCACAAATAATTTTTTAATAAAAGCCAACTATGACTCATTGGGAACCGCGCTGGTTGAGAATGATAATGGATATTTTAAGGGCTACGATGATAAATTTACCTATATCAATGAGGAAGGCAAGGTAGAAAATGGCAAAAGGGATAGTGCTTGGAAAGGTAATTATAAAGACCTTAAAATTATGTTTTCTGAAAATTACAAAGATGGCGAGCTAATAAGCGGTTTAGCGACTTTCGAAGATGGTAAAACAGCGGCTTATACGAAAACGCGCGGAACGCCGCCGCAGTTTAAAGGCGGTTTGGAGGAGTTTGGGAAATATCTTGGATCGGCTATTCAATACCCTATTGATGCACGTGAATATAGTATCCAAGGCAAAGTTGTGGTTTCTTTTGTTGTAGAAAAAGATGGTAAAGTTAGTGACGTAAAAGTGAGTAAAACTGTTAGCTCCAGTATCGACGCTGAGGCTGTGAGGGTAATAAAAGACTCCCCGCGTTGGATACCAGGGACACAGTTCGGCCGGAACGTTAGAGTAGTTTATGACGTTCCAATAAATTTTGCTTTAACCGGAAATTAATTATTGTTCGGGAACGCCCCCAATCCCAGCACAATATGCAGGTTGGCATCAGTATTAATATGGTTGCGCAGTTGATAGGCCATGCGTATCCTTACTTGTGGTTCGCGCACCTGCTGGTCTAAAAAGTTCCGGTTATCAATGTCCAATACCATGCTGTTGCCAACGCCGGGGGTTATGTCGGTGCGCGAAGCTACCAATACTTCATCAGTACTATCGGCTTTTGACATGTAAACTTTGGCCCAAACCAGGTTCCCGATATTAAAATCCGAAGGGTCGCGCGATTCAATACGGGCGGATACTATCCTAACCTCGCTCACTTTTTCGGCATTATTGCCATCCTTTTTAAAATCCTGGTCGAAACTGGTGGCAACGCCCGTAACAGATAGCTCAACGCCAACCTGCGACGATTTCGGGATAGTTAGCGTGGTGGTGTACGGGAAGGTGGATTTTACGATGGATTGCATCATGGCGCAGCTGCCCAGAACCAATGCCAGGCCAAGCGAAATAAATAAAACCTTCCTTTTCATGGTAGTTAGCCCTCCTCTGTTTCAATATCGTAAGATACGAAAATAAAATTAATGTTAAATCCTGTTTAAAGTTTGAAGTGTTGTAAAAAAATATTTGGATTTTTCTGTCCGTCCGATAATTACCTTAACCCGGATTCAGTAGATTCAGCAGATTTTTAAGAAAAAAGTCCCATAACTAATAATAAAAATCCGATGAATCAGTAAAATCTGTTGAATCCCGGTTCAGACTATGAACCATCAACTCCACCCCCACCATTTTCTCAAAAAAAATACGCCAATTCCCCTTTCAAAATGTATCTTTGCACCCCGACAAGAAGATACCGGATTGCGGAAACAATTTCGGAATATTTGAGCCGGCATTTCCGCAGAAGGCAGCTTTCCTTGAATAAAAAAAGCCCATGCCCAAAGACACCTCCATTAAATCCGTTTTAATTATTGGTTCAGGCCCTATTATTATAGGCCAGGCCTGCGAATTTGATTATGCCGGTTCGCAAGCCGCACTTTCTTTAAAAGAGGAAGGCATTTCAGTCTCCATCATCAACAGCAACCCTGCTACCATCATGACGGATAAGGTTATTGCCGACCATATTTACCTGCTCCCCCTAACCAGCGACAGCATTGAAAAGATACTGAAAGAGCAAAAAATTGACGCGGTATTGCCAACCATGGGCGGCCAAACGGCGCTTAACCTTTGTATCGAGGTTGCCGAGCGTGGCATTTGGGAAAAATATGGGGTAAAGATAGTCGGGGTTGATTTGGCTGCGATAGAAAAAACCGAAAACCGCGAAGCCTTCCGCCAGCTGATGGTGGATATCGGTGTAGGCGTGGCCACCTCGAAAATTGCCAACTCGTTTTTAGAAGGAAAAGAAGCGGCACAAATTATCGGCTTCCCGCTGGTGATACGCCCAAGCTATACGCTGGGTGGTAAAGGCGCCGGCTTTGTACATAAAAAAGAAGATTTTGATGCGGCTTTAAGTCGTGGTTTACAGGCCTCGCCAACTCACGAGGTTTTGGTAGAGCAGGCGGTTTTAGGCTGGAAGGAATTTGAGCTGGAACTGCTGCGCGATAGCAACGACAACGTGATCATCATCTGCTCCATCGAAAACTTCGACCCGATGGGTATCCACACCGGCGACTCGATCACCGTTGCCCCGGCCATGACACTGAGCGACCGCTGTTACCAGGAGATGCGCAACCAGGCCATAAAAATGATGCGTGCCATCGGAAATTTTGCGGGTGGCTGTAATGTGCAGTTTTCGGTAAATCCCGCTGATGAGGCGCTTATCGCGATAGAGATCAACCCGCGTGTATCGCGGTCGTCGGCTCTCGCGTCGAAAGCAACGGGATATCCTATTGCAAAAATAGCAGCCAAGCTGGCCATTGGTTATAACCTTGATGAAATTGAAAACCAGATCACCAAAACAACTTCGGCTTATTTTGAGCCGACATTGGATTATGTGATCGTAAAAATACCACGCTGGAACTTTGACAAATTTAAAGGCGCCAACCGCGAGTTGGGCCTGCAAATGAAATCGGTAGGCGAAGTGATGGGCATTGGCCGCAGCTTTATTGAAGCGCTGCAAAAAGCTTGTCAGAGTTTGGAAATTGGTCGTGCCGGTTTGGGCGCCGATGGCCGCCAGAGCCGCAATCTTGAAGATATTATGCACAGCCTGGAGCACCCAAGCTGGGACAGGCTGTTCCATATTTATGATGCCCTAAGTTTGGGTGTGCCGATAGAGTCGGTACGTAAAGCCACAAAAATTGACCGCTGGTTTTTAAACCAGATAATGGATGTGGTTAACCTGGAGAATGAGCTGCGGCGCTATTCGTTAAATAATATCCCCGAAGAGTTTTTCTTCAACTTGAAACAAAAAGGATTTTCGGATACACAGATCGCCTACATACTGGGCAATGTAAAGGAAGAAGATGTTTACCAGCGCAGGCAGGTACTGGGTATCCGCAGGGTTTATAAAATGGTGGATACCTGCGCCGCCGAGTTCCCGGCTAAAACGCCATATTACTATTCTACTTACGAAGGCGAAAATGAATCCATCGTATCTGATAAGAAAAAAATAATTGTTTTAGGCTCGGGCCCCAACCGCATAGGTCAGGGAATTGAGTTTGACTACAGCTGTGTACACGGCCTGATCGCCGCCAAGGAAGCAGGTTTTGAAGCCATCATGATCAATTGCAACCCCGAAACGGTATCCACCGATTTTAACATGGCCGACAAGCTGTATTTTGAACCGGTTTACTGGGAACATGTGCGCGAGATCATCGAGCTGGAGAAACCTTACGGCGTTATCGTTCAGCTGGGCGGTCAAACCGCTTTAAAAATGGCCGAAAAAATGCATGAGCATGGTATTCGCATCATCGGCACCTCGTTCAACGATATGGACATCGCCGAAGACCGCGGCCGTTTCTCGGACCTGCTGAAAGAACTGGAAATTCCCTACCCGCGTTACGGTGTAGCCGAAAGCGCGGAAGAAGCCATTGAGGTTGCCCACGAAGTTGGCTACCCGGTACTGGTACGGCCAAGCTACGTGTTGGGCGGCCAGGGCATGAGCATCGTCATCAACGATGAGGACCTCGAAAAAGCCGTAGTTGGTTTATTGAAGAACCTTCCGGGAAACCGCGTACTGATTGACCACTTCCTCGACCGCGCCGCCGAAGCTGAATCAGATTCCATCAGCGATGGCGATGAAGTGCACATTATTGGTATGATGGAACATATCGAACCGGCCGGTATCCACTCCGGCGATTCATTCGCCGTTTTGCCGCCTTTTGACTTGTCGGATAGCGCCATTGCCCAGATGGAAGAATATACTGTTAAGATAGCTAAAGCATTAAATGTATTAGGCTTGCTGAATATACAGTTTGCCATTAAAAATGATAAAGTGTATGTGATCGAGGCCAACCCGCGAGCGTCGCGTACAGTGCCGTTCATCGCGAAAGCTTATGACGTGCCATACATCAACATTGCTGCCAAATGCATGCTGGGTGTAGCCAAACTTAAAGACTTTACCATCGAACGCAAATTATGGGGCTATGCCATAAAAGAGCCTGTATTCTCATTCGATAAATTCCCCGAAGTAAACAAAGAGCTTGGCCCCGAAATGAAATCAACCGGCGAAGCTATCAGGTTTATTCCAAATCTCCAGGATCCCTATTTCAGGCATTTGTATAAGGAAAAATCGATGTATTTAAGCCGTTAGGAAGCCGAAAGCTTAAAGCAGAAAGACCAAAGCATTTATAGCCTTCGCTTTGGCCTTTCTGCTTTAAGCTTCTCTCCAAATCACATTAAAATACTACTTTTTAGTATAAAATTGCGAGGTAAATTCACCGGTAATTAATTTATCAACCGTTGTATTGTATCCGCATGAAAAAAATTATACCGGTACTTTGCTGCCTCATCGGTATCCAATACTATACCTGTGCGCAGAATATTGTCCCGCTGGAAACTGCGACTATAAATGGATCAACGGTGATCACCCCGGTGTTGCCTAACCTTGTAAAGTTGCTTAAAGCCTCAAAAAGTGATTTTATTGCTACGGTAAAGAGCCTGAGCTACAGTTTGAGCAAACCCGACGACCCAAACACCTACCAGGCCAGCAACGCGGAGCAAGTGTATAACGTGGATAAAGAGGATCAAAACGTCGACATTTTTTTCTCGGACAATGGCGACTATGCCAAAAAAGTTAAAGATGATTTTTTAGCAGCATACCCCAATGCCCGGCACAAAGCGATGGATGGCGGCATCCAGGCGTATTATTTTGATATGAATGATCGCGGCGGCACCGTGCACTATTGCGTATTTTTTGATCTGCCGGCGGATGGTGGCGGCGGCGTGACATTATTGATACTACAATAAGAATGGCCTTTTGAATTTTGATCATGAAAAAAGTAAAATATCTATCATGCGCTGTTACCATTTTCCTTATGGTTTCCATGCAAATTTTAAGTGCCCAGGCGCCACATAAAAAAGCGACCACCGCCGCGAGCTCCACCCCTGCCATGGCCAATTATATCGCTAAGGGGATCGCCAAAAATGGCAGCGGCGATAACGGCGTATTTTACGATACCGTGTGGAACAAGATTAAATTAACCGACCCAGTTAACCCGACCGGACGACAGTACCAGGATGTAAAAGTAACGCTTGACGCCGGTGATGTTATTAAAGCAAGCGTGTCATCTGACATAACTACACCAATGACGCTAACGCTGCTGAATGCTGTTAATGGCCATTTGGTTGTAGTTAAAGCAATAATCGACACTGCTCACAGCTCGAATTTTGACCTGTTTTATAAAGCGGGCGCCGCAGGTACTTACACTTTGCGGGTAGCCTCCAAAAAAAGGGCGCCGAAAGAGAAAGATGACCGTCGCTATTATTACGAAAATAGTACTGCTTATACCATAGTTTGCGTGATCTCGACACAGGCCTCGGGCATGATAAAGGATAACCCAACTGTTTGCGAGCAGTTACAATTTTTACTGCGCCAGCGCCTTACCAATTTCATGCAAATTACCGGCGATTTGTCGGATACGACGATGGACGTGCTCGATAAAAAGAAGATACAATCCTTAAACCATCTTTCAACATTCAGCTTCTATAAAAACTCGAAGGCGATGATAGATATCGATCCCGGATTTGATTATGTGGCTTTTGATCAATCATTATTTTATAGCAGCGATGCTGACGCAGCGCAGGCACAGCGATATTTCATAAGCCAATTCAAGGCTTGCCTGGGGACGGAGTGGACAGAAGAAGTTGAAACCAACGATGTAAACTGGCATAAATTTGTAAAACAAGGCCATAATGCTATAAGTATTATCTTATATCCAGGCTACAAATATTTGCAGATATTGCTGTAATGTTAGGTTTTAAGCCCTTAGTAATTAATTCCCCCTTCAGGGGGTTAGGGGGCCGCGCCTATTCCACCATCAACCCACTGACCTCAAAAGTTAGCCTTTGCTTTGGATTGGTCTTAACCGAATGTTGTTTTTTCCCGGTAACGGTATCCCCTGCGAAATGCTGCTGATCATCGGCGATAAATTGTTTAGCCGCCACGCCTTCGGCAACTAGGGTGCGGCCCTTTAAATCTTCGGGGATGGTCATTTTGTAGGTTTTGAAATGCGCGGCAATTACTTTTCCGTTACCGGCATCGACATCAAACCAGCCGCAGTTTTGTTTGGTTGCTTTTATCCCTTTTCCCCGGATGGCAATACTGATCCGCACTTTTTTATCCATAAGGGCTTCCGTTTCGGGGCATTTAGTACGGCCGTCGTATCAGGTTTACTGCCAAAGATCTTACCATTGGCCAATGGCTGTGATTTTTGAGCGAAAGAAAGCAGTGTGCAGAGGATCAAGACAAAGAGGATTGGCATCGTTTTCATCAGTGGGTATAACAATAAATTTTGGAGCTGGTTTTAAACTAAATGCCTTTTACAGAGTATAAAGTGATACATTTGTACCTGCAACTAATAAATTAATTTTAGATTAACTTTGTTGATGTTAATATTTGTTAAAATTCTTCGGTACAAGCAATATAAAGGCTAATATTGGAGCTGAAATTAGTTATCATTTATCATTAGCCGCGTGGTTAAAAAAAATTATCCCCTTATTCCGTTATTTGCATGAAAATCTTCTACTTACGCAATATTTACATAAGCTCGTTATTTTTATTGTTTGTTTTTTTAACCGTAGGGTGCAAAAAATCATCAACAACATCTACAACTTCCGTAACGATCCCTTCGGTTGTAACTACCGCCACAATTATCGATGTAACTTCAACATCGGCCCAAACCGGCGGTGTGATCACTAATTTAGGAAACTCGGGATTGACAGCAAATGGCGTATGTTATAGTTCGACTAACGTCACCCCTACAATAGCTGATTCTAAAACATCGGATCCGGTTGTTACCAACCAATTCTCGTATCCCCCTTTTGTTAGTAATTTAATCAATTTAACACCCAATACCCTTTATTATATAAGGGCATACGCTACTAATCCTGCGGGCACAGGTTATGGCGCCGTGGTGAAATTTACAACAAGCTCAAGCTTGACGGCCATAACTGCCACAATAACAACATTTGCCGGCAATGGCAATGCGGGTTATCTCGATGGTACAGGTACCGGGGCGCAGTTTAATAACCCGCAGGGCGTATCGGTTGATAGTAAAGGGAACATATATGTTTCTGACACCTATAACAATATTATAAGGGCAATTACACCTGCCGGAGTTGTAAGTACCGTAGCCGGCATACCCACATTAGGTTATACCGACGGGCTCGCTGCAACCGCGCAATTTTATGCCCCGGCAGGCTCGGCTTTTGACAGCCAGGGTAATTTATATGTAGCCGATTACGGCAATAATATGATCAGGAAAATTACACCCGCAGGTGTGGTAAGTACTTACGCCGGCAATGGCACAGCAGGATACCGTAACGGTGCAGCAACTGCGGCCAATCTTACAGGGAAGTCGGATACGCTCTCTTATTTTAATAATCCGCAGGCAGTAGCTGTGGATGCTGCAGGCAATGTTTACGTTGCCGACCGCGGCAATAACGTGATCCGTAAAATTTTGCCAACAGGCAGGGTGGTCACCATAGCAGGGACCAGGACGCCGGGCTATGTGGATGCTACCGACGAATTAGCTTCCTTCCGCAGCCCCTCGGGTGTGGCGGTGGATGCTGCGGGGAACGTTTACGTTTCGGATCAGGGGAATTCCGCTATCCGCAAAATTACACCGGCAGATGTGGTTACAACGATAGCCGGAGGCCTGACACAACCGGGCTTACTTAACCTGCCCGCTGCATTGACGATTGATAAATCGGGCAATCTTTATATTGTTGACGAAGGTGGGCGGGTATTTGAATATACATCTGCCAATGTTTTGTACAACCTGGCCGGCACTTTAAATAAGTCGGGACTGGTTAACGGTGCAGGAACAGCCGCACTATTCAGCAACCCGCAGGGAATAGCAATTGATGCCAACGGAAACCTTTATGTAGCCGACCAATACAACAACTGTATCCGTAAGATCACCATAACGGTGACAAATTAATATTTGTTAAGACATTATAGTTCCCCTAATTTCATCAAAGCATAAAACAGCCCGGTGCAATGTAAAGCCTGGGCTATTTTATTTTCAAGCAAGAGGTTTTTCACTTCGGAAATGGTAAACGTTTCAACAACAATTTCTTCCTGGTCGTCCAGGTGTTGCTCCTGCACTTTTTTTCCGCCACGGGCCAAATAGCAATAGGTATGGTTATTGGCAGTTGAGGGGTTGGCATAAATATTACACAGCAATTCAAAATCATCAAATTGATAGCCGGTTTCTTCTAATAACTCACGGCGCAGGGCTTGTTCCGGGGTTTCGCCCGCATCGATAACCCCTCCGGGGATTTCCAGCGAGACAATCTCCGCGGCATGCCGGTACTGGTTCACCATTAAAACTTTATTGTCGTCGGTAATGGCAACCGCGTTTACCCAATTGCTATACTCCAAAACATAATAATCTTCAACAATATGGCCATCTGGCATTTCGCAACGGTCAGACCGAAGGGTAGCCCATGGCCCTTTATGGATATAGGTGGATGAAAGTTTTTTCCAGGTAAGATCTTTCATAATGATTTTTACAAGATTGATCCTTACAAAGAAAAGCAATATCCTGTAACATCCTTATTTATATAAAATTTTACCGCATACTTATCATTCTCAGCACAAGCAGGAGTATATACAAAGCTGGTATTTTAATCCCTTCAATACCATTGACGGGTTACAAGGCCACTGTTCACGGCAATTGAAAGTTGTTTTTCAAAAGATCGTTGATAAAAGATTTATCAATTATTAAACGAATCACCTCATCAATTTCATTGCCCACTGTCAGCAGGTGTCCAATTATTTCTTTATTGTCCGGGTTGAAAAAATTCTCCCTGTCCATAATATTGATCAATCCGAGCATGCTTGCTACAGGCCGCCGCAACTCGTGCGAGGTTAATGAAGCAATGTGGCGCAAGCGTTCATTCTGGTCAATGATGGCTTTTTCTTTTTCAAGCCATTCGGTGATGTTCCGGGCAAAGCATCCTACACCTTTAATGTCGCGTTTTGTCTTATAGATGGGATTAAAGCTTATTTCAAAACTAAGCACCTGCTGCGTAAGTGGTTCAATACTTTCATATACAATTGAATAGCGTTCACCGGTAAGCGCCCGATTGTAATATTGTTTCCATTCCTCAATTATTGGCTCGCTATAGCCGGGATGTAAGTACGAATAACTGCCCTTTTTCGGTTCAATCCCTGTCAGTTGTGAAATTTGCGCCCGGTATGCCTTATTCATATAAACATACCTGGTTTCTTTATCAAGCGACCATATCTGGTCCTTCGTATTATTGATTAGCGCCTCAAGGTTATTTTTGGTCCAGGTAGCTTCTTCTCTGTAACGGACCTTTTCTGTGCCATCGGCGGCAACAACCAGCCGGCAATCGCGGCCTTCAAACCTCACATCCTGGCTGGTTATATCTGCGTAAATTAATTCGTGCTTTTTATTTTGATGTTTCCATATCCCAGAGTGAATAATACCGTGGCGCTTTGGTTTGCCGCTGTCGTTTTGGTAGAACTGGGTATCAAATTTTTTCAGCTCCGTTGCCTGCAATAATTCACGGGTATTCATCGCTAAAAATTCCTGTTCCGGATAACCATAACGCTCAATTGCCGCTTTATTTACTTTTATTATCCGTAAAGTCGCCAACTCAAAAATCCACATGGGGCTTGGATTGTCGTCAAAAAGAAAACTAAGATCGGTAAGTTGCATACTACGCTTTGCTTGCTTAGTGATTGACGATCAGAGATTAAACTTCAGTTAACAACTTTCACCTGTCGTAAAGACCGAATGCAAGGCATCTAAAGCTAATCGCGGACCGCCATTCACTAATCACTTTATTCCGCTATACTAATCATATCCGATGGCTTTTTAAAGAATATTTTAAAATACTGCTTAAAGGCCGGCCAAATAACTTGTTGATAAAGAAAGCATGGTTGATAACTTAAACACAAGACGCCGGGAGGGCACAAAGAAACACGATGGATGTCGAAAATTATTAAAGTTTTCTACACTCAATACAGGGAAATTATTGTTGCTATTCCGTTAAAAAAACTGATCTCAAATCTCCAACCTCTAATCTCTTTTCCCTACCTTTGCGCGCGAAAACACGTTATGAAAAGAGACAAACTGATTTTTAAGCTATTGGACGAAGAGCAGGATCGCCAGGAAGAAGGCATTGAGCTGATCGCATCTGAAAATTTTGTAAGCAAACAGGTAATGGAAGCGGCCGGTTCGGTAGCCACCAATAAATACGCCGAAGGGCTACCGGGCAAGCGTTATTATGGCGGTTGCGAGGTGGTCGACAAAATTGAAACAATAGCTATTGACAGGGCCAAACAACTATTCAACGCCGAGTGGGCCAATGTGCAGCCGCACTCAGGCGCACAGGCTAATGCCGCGGTTATGCTGGGCTGTCTGCAGCCGGGTGATAAAATCTTGGGTTTTGATCTGTCGCATGGCGGCCATTTAACACATGGATCACCTGTAAACTTTTCGGGTAAATTGTACGAACCACATTTTTATGGTGTAAAAAAAGAAACGGGCCTGGTTGATTATGACCAGCTTAAAAAAGTAGCCTTAAAAGAAAAGCCAAAAATGATCATTTGCGGCGCTTCGGCTTATTCGCGTGATTGGGATTATGAATTTATCCGCAAAGTAGCTGATGAGATTGGCGCTATTATTTTAGCTGATATTTCGCACCCGGCTGGCCTTATAGCCAGGGGATTGCTGAACGACCCGCTGCCCCATTGCCATATTGTAACCACCACCACACATAAAACACTGCGCGGCCCGCGTGGCGGCATGATATTACTGGGCAAAGATTTTGAAAACCCGTTTGGTTTAAAAACGCCAAAGGGTGAGGTGCGGATGATGTCGTCCGTATTGGATATGGCCGTTTTCCCCGGTACACAGGGCGGCCCATTGGAGCACATCATTGCCGCGAAAGCTATAGCATTTGGTGAAGCTTTAACCGACGAGTATATGAAATATATCCTGCAGGTAAAAATCAACGCGGCTGCCATGGCCAAATCTTTTACAGACAGGGGTTATGAAATTGTTTCCGGCGGAACCGATAATCATTTAATATTGATCGACCTTCGTAATAAAAATATTACCGGTAAAGCGGCCGAAAATGCTTTAGTGGCTGCGGATATTACCGTAAATAAAAATATGGTGCCTTATGATGATAAGTCGCCATTTGTTACCTCAGGAATACGGGTAGGCACAGCCGCGATAACTACCCGCGGGCTTAAGGAAAAACACATGGACGATATTATTGAACTGATAGATATGGTTATCAACGACCCCGAAAATGAGGATACTTTGAAAAAAGTACGTAAAAAGGTTCATAAGCAAATGGAGGAGCATCCTTTGTATAAAGGCAAGGATATTGAATAGTAAATGGCATAAGACAAAATACATAGTTTGTATGATGCCTGAAATTGCCTACCTTTAATAAATTTTTCATGCTGCCGTTATTTCCCGGCCCCTGGTTGTAACGCTTAACCCCGCATGAATAGTAAAGGGACAAACGGTTCCTTTTCGTGATTAAATTAATGCCCTTGTTGTTTTGGTCTGCAATTTGTGGAATAGTTCGCAAATGCTGTTTATTGTTGCATTCACATGATAATTTGTTGTAATTATCAGACCAACTTTGCGGGGTACCCGAAAACCTTTAATGGTTTTATTTCGTATAAAAGAGTTATTAAACAGAAAACGTGGAAACAGGATTAAAAATAAATGTGCTCGTCGTGGATGATAACCAGATAAACAGGTTATTGATCAATAAAGTATTGACAAGATGGGGCGCGACTGCTGATTTTGCGGAGAATGGGTTACAGGCTGTTGAAAAAATAGAAAGTAACCGAAATTACGATGTTGTTTTGATGGATATATATATGCCGGAGATGGGCGGCCTTGAAGCAACGAAGGTTATCCGCTCAAAAACAGAACCATATTTCAAAGAATTACCTATCATAGCCCTTACTGCATCCATGTTAAACAGCGAAGTTAACGAAATCGAAAATGCAGGTATGAATGATTATATACTAAAACCATTCGACCCCCAAAATCTATTCAATAAATTAAGCTCCTACCAAAAGGTTTAATTTTTGTCAATGGTCCATGGTCGATAGTCCATGGATTACGATGGAGAAAAAGCAACCAATAAAACCATGGACTATGGACCATCGACCAGGCGCTATTCGGCGTAAGCAATCGTAGCTATACTCAATTTTAATCCCGGGATTTTTAGTAATTGTACACTGCATGCTTCCAGCGTTGAGCCTGTTGTAATCACATCATCCACCAATAAAACATGCTTATTTACCAATTTTTCAGGGCTTTTAACCGTGAAAACTTCCTGCATATTTTCAAAACGGGCAAAGCGCGATTTATGGGTCTGGGTTTCGGTAGCTGTTACTCGTACCAGGTTATTATTTTCAACAACTGCATTTAATTTTTCTGATAAACCTTCGGCAAAGCAAGCGCTTTGGTTGTATCCCCGCTCCCACATCCTTTTTTTATGAAGCGGAACAGGTATAATAAGGTCCACAGAATTAAATACCTTGCTTTTAATTAACTGCTCACCGGCAATATTTCCAAGCAAATTACCAATTTGCTTTACCCCTTTGTACTTAAACTGGTGCAATACGTTTTGAATTTTGCCGCCCTTGGTAAAATAAAAAAGTGCATAGGCGCCCTCAAGTTTAATTTTGCCCCAAAACTGTTGAGCAACTATATTGTCGGGCTGTAAATGAAAGTTTGTGTAAGGCAAGTTAAAACGGCAGCTGGTACATATCAAATATTCATTGGCCATCAGGCTTTCCCTGCACGCCGCGCAAAGTTCGGGAAACAATAACGAGACAAAATCGGCAAGGTAACCTTGTTGCTGTTTCATAAGATGAATTTACCGCAGATTTTTATTATTCCGAAACTTTTGCAACTTCTTTTATTGCCAGTTGCCCGCAGGCGGCGTCGATATCTTTACCACGACTGCGGCGCAGGTTAGTGGTAATGCCTTGTTTGCGCATGTATTCGGCAAAGGCTTCAACTTTATCTTCACCGGCATTTATAAAACTGGCGAATGAAATGGGGTTGTATTCAATGATATTTACTTTGCAGGGCAGGTGCTTGCAAAACCGCGCCAGTTCCATTGCGTCCTCCAGGTTATCATTCAAACCATCGAAAATAATATACTCGTAGGTTACCGGGTTTTTTGTCTTGGCGTAATAATATTTGAGCGCTTCGGCAAGTGATTTTAACGAGTTCTGTTCATTGATGGGCATAATGGTGTTCCGCTTTTCGTCATTCGCAGCATGTAATGACAGGGCCAGGTTAAATTTCACCTCGTCGTCCCCGAGTTTTTTAATCATTTTGGCTATACCTGCTGTAGATACTGTGATCCTTTTGGCAGCCATATTAAGCCCGTCTTCCGAGGTGATCTTTTCAACCGACTCCAGTACATTTTTGTAGTTCAGCAAAGGTTCGCCCATGCCCATGTACACAATGTTTGAAAGGGGTATCCCATAATTCTCCCGGGCCTGCCTGTCAATAAGTACCACCTGGTCGTATATTTCGTCTGGGTTTAAATTGCGTTTGCGTTCCATATAACCGGTTGCGCAAAATTTACACGTTAAACTGCAGCCCACCTGTGACGATACACAGGCCGTCATTCGCCCCGGTGTCGGAATTAAAACCCCTTCAATTAAATGATTATCAAATAAAACAAAAGAATTTTTTATAGTTTTGTCATTACTGAACTGGGAATTGTGAATTTTGATGTGATTGATGGTGAAATTTTCAGCGAGTTTAGTGCGGAGTTCTTTTGAAATATTGCTCATCTCGTCAAACGAAAATGATGACTTTTTCCACAGCCATTCATATACTTGTTTCGCCCTGAAGCTTTTTTCACCTAAACTGGTAAAATTTTCCTGCAAGCCTTCAAGACTAAGGTTTCGTATATCTATTTTATCAGTTGCCGACTTCACGCCGCAAAAGTACTAATTTAAAAAAACTACTATCTTTTTTAAAAGTCATTCTTTTTATATTAAAACAGGTATAGTCTTAAAAATTTTGCTGTTTTAAAAGTATGTTTTAAAAAAGGGAAGTGACAGAGATATTTATTGTTGAATGAGAAGTTTTAAAGCCGATTACGTTTTCCCTGTTAGCACAGCGCCAATTAAAAACGGGATAGTTACCGTTGATGATTCTGGGAGAATAATATCTGTTACGGATCAAACTACTTACGAGGAGACAAACAACGCGCCTGTTGCACACTTAGGCGGCATTATTTGCCCTGGGTTTATAAATACCCATTGCCATCTTGAACTTTCGCACCTAAAAGGTAAAGTCGCGCCGCGTAATGGCCTGGTTAGCTTTATCAAAGACGTACAGAAATTAAGACACGCCGATACTGCTGAAATAAATGAAGCAGCCGTTAGGGCCGATGAAGAAATGTACCAAAATGGCATTATCGCTGTGGGCGACATTGCTAATACAAATATCAGTATAACCATTAAAGCCCAAAGTAAGTTATACTACCACAGCTTTATTGAGTGTTTTGGCTTTTCGCCGGAAAAGGCGAACCAGGTGTTTGACAACGCATTGGCCTTATTAAAGGAGTTTACGCCGCAATCGTGCTCCATAACCCCGCATGCGCCCTATTCGGTTTCAAAAGAGCTGTTTAAGCTGATCAACGATTATTGTGAGCAGGGGAAAAACCTTATCAGTATCCACAACCAGGAATGTGCCGACGAAAATAAGTTTTACCGGTACAAACAGGGCAGCTTTATTGATCTTTACGCAGATTTCGGGATCGATATTTCATGGTTTAAGCAGCAGGCCCGCAACTCACTGCAGTCAATTATCCGTTTGTTAAGCACTGAACAGGATATTTTAATGGTGCATAATACTTTTACCAATTTAAAGGATATTTACTTTTTGAAACGGTTTGACCATAAAGTGCACTGGTGTTTTTGTCCGAATGCAAACTTATATATCGAAAACAAACTGCCAAAGGTTGAATTGTTTACTAGCCAGGGCGCGAACTTAACCCTCGGTACAGATAGTCTTGCTTCCAACAGTAAGCTTTGTATATTAAATGAAATGCGCACGCTTCAGCAAAATTTCCCGGTATTAAGTACTGCCCGGTTAATTGAATGGGGTACCATTAACGGGGCCAGGTTTTTAGGTATTGACGATGAAAAGGGCACGCTGGAAGCAGGCAAAACCCCTGGTTTAAACCTCATCACCGGGCTTGACGGATTGAAGATAACACCTGAAAGCAAGGTAAAACGACTGTTGTAAAGGTTAAAAGAGTTGAAAAGGGTAGAAAATTTTTAATTTACAACCTATTACAACCTTTTCAACTTATTACAACTTCTACAACCAAAATGAAAAAACACCTCGACATAACAGTAAAAGGCGCAGTCCAGGGAGTTTTCTTCAGGGGCGCTACCAAGGCCGTAGCTGATCAGCTTGGGGTTAAGGGCTACGTTATGAATGAACCAAACGGAGACGTAACCATAGCCGCAGAAGGTGATAACCTGTCGCTCGAAATGTTCCTGGAGTGGTGCCACGAAGGCCCGCAACATGCCAATGTAAATCTTGTTGAAAGCCATGAAGGCGAATTAAAAAACTATCGTAATTTTGAGATCGTAAAAAGAAGCTTATAGCAGTTATAAGCTTTTAACAAAATTCGCTGAAGCACCATTGTCAACCGCTAAAAAATTCGCCGGGCAAACAGCCATCTATGGGATAAGTACTATAGCCAGCAGAACGCTGAATTTTTTCCTTACCTCTGTTTACACGCGTACCTATAGCCGCAATATCTATGGTATTTTCGGAAGTATGTTTGCGTATGCGTCCATGCTGCAGGCATTGCTTGCTTTTGGTATGGAAACTACATTTTTTAGATACCTGAACAAGCATGAAGATAAAAAGCAGCAGGTGTATAACAATTCATTTGCGGCTGTTTTTACAACTACCCTTATTTTCCTGGCGGCAACATTGCCATTTGTCAACCAGATAACCCATTATTTAAAAATTGAAAAAACCACTTCATTCCTGGATTATCGCCTTTATGTAGTTTATTTCATATCATTCCTGGTTATTGATGCATGGTGCGTGGTCCCATTTGCAAAAGTGCGGGCTGATGGCCGGCCGGGCCGTTACGGATTTATTAAATTAGCCAATGTCATCACTTTTATCGGGTTAAATATCATATTCATTTATATTATACCATTTTACACCAGGCACAATTTTGCGGGGTCGGCATTCATTAATTCGTGGTTTAGACCGGGATGGCTGGGATATATCTTTTTATCAAACCTCGTTGCAAGTAGCCTGACCTTGCTGCTGCTGTTGCCGGAGGTGCTTAAATTAACCTTCGATTTTAACACGGATATGTTCAAAAATATGTTCGCTTATAGCCTACCCATATTGGTTGCCAATTTTTCTTACATTATTAATGAAAATCTCGACAAAATGCTGTTAGGCAAAATGTTGCCCAACGCTATCAGTAGCGAACAAGTGGGTATATACACAGCCTGTGCCAAGATATCCATTTTCTTAAGCATTTTTGTGCAGGCTTTTCGCCTTGGCGCCGAACCTTTCTTTTTCAGTCATGCCAAAAATAAAAATTCCGGGCAAACCTATGCGCGCATTATGGATTACTTTGTAATAGCCGTCTGCCTTGCTTTTGTGGGTATTTCTGCCAACATTAACCTCCTGAAATATTTTATTGGCAGCAGTTACTGGATTGGCCTAAACGTGGTGCCGTTGTTGCTTTTTGGCTACGTTAGCCTGGGCATTTATATGAATTTGTCGGTATGGTATAAACTCTCCGATCAAACAAAATATGGCCTGTATATCTCAGGTATTGGGGCCGTACTTACCATTGTCTTGCTTATCCTGTTTATCCCAAAATATAGTTACATGGCGGCGGCCTGGGTTTCTGTTATTTCCTACGCAGCTATGATGGTGCTATCCTATGTATGGGGGCAAAAAAATTACCCTATCCCATATAACCTGAAAAAGAACGGCGCCTATATTATTTCGTCAATTTTAATCGTTTACTTATCGTTCTACGTTTTTAACCGTAACATATTTGCCGGGAACTTACTTTTATTATTATTTATATTGGCTACGATTTATTTTGAAGGCAAGGATTTAAAAGCTATATTTAGTAAACGATGAACATCAGGATTATTAACCGGTCGAAAAATAGTTTGCCGGCTTACGAAACATTGCATGCGGCCGGTATGGACCTAAGGGCCGATGTTGAAGAGCCGATATTGCTGAAGCCAATGGAACGAAAACTGGTCCCCACAGGCTTGCACATCGAATTGCCTGAGGGCTTTGAAGCACAGATACGCCCCCGCAGCGGCCTTGCATTTAAGCATGGCATAGGTATTGTTAATTCACCGGGAACAATTGATGCAGATTACCGCGGTGAAATTAAAGTGCTGCTTGTCAATCTTTCCGACCAGGTATTTGAGCTCTGTGCCGGTGACAGGATAGCACAAATGATAATTTCCCGTTATGAAAAAGTAAGCTGGGAACAAGTTGATGTATTAAACGAAACAACAAGGGGCGCAGGCGGTTATGGCCATACGGGAGTGGGATAGGAGAGATTTACGATTTTGGGACCAATGATTGATATGAAAGATAAAAAATTTATATACGGAACAGGAAAGTACAATGTCGCATTAGCTAGTAGTTATCCGGTCTTGGCTCTTGTCTCTTGTATCTTGCTTCTTTCCGGTTCTGTTTTTGCACAGAATAAAAGCCAGGGTACAGCGGTCCCGGGTAAACCGATGAACGATACAGATAGCGCCATGGTGCGCCAGCTTTTCTTTTCGGCAATTCGGGAAAAAACAATTGAAAATAACAGCCTTGCCGCCGAATTTTTTGACAAGGTAATACAGATGGACCCGGCCAACGATGCTTCATTGTACGAACTTTCCAACCTTAAGAAGTTAAAGAATGATTATGAGGGTGCCCAGGTACTGTTGGAAAAAGCTGTTGCTGTTGACCGCGATAATGAATGGTATTGGGTGGCTTTGGCAGATTGTTACGAAAAGACCAACGATTTCGGCAAACTCGAAAATGTATTTGACCAACTGATCAGGATCAATCCTGATAAACCGGACTATTATTTTGATGAAGCGAATGCGTATTTCTATCAGAAAAAATACGATGAGGCTCTGCAGGTTTATGATAAGCTGGAGCAGTTGATAGGGCCCACCGACGATCTGCTCGCTAACAGGCAAAAAATATACCTTAAACAGGGCAAAGTTGACCTGGCAGCCCAGCGCCTCGAAAAAATGATAGAGGACAACCCACAGCAAATAAAATATTACTTGTTTCTCTCCGAACTGTATAATGCCAATAATTTCGCCGATAAAGCGCTAAAAGTATTGCTGACAGCCGAAAAAATTAACCCAAACAGCGGGCTGGTCCACCTGGCGCTGGCAGATATTTACCGGGATAAAAAAGACTATGAGGCATGCTTTCATGAGCTAACCCTGGCATTTGCTATTCCTGACCTGGATATTGATCAAAAAATAAAAATAGTCGGTGGCTACCTTCCAAAATTTCCTGACCCAAATGCTAAAGCGAGCGCGCTGGAGCTAAGCAGGATACTGACGGTTGCCCATCCCAATGATGCCAGGGCCTATGCAGTATACGGCGACATGCTGCTGCAAAACCAACAGATGAAGGAAGCTAAAACGATGTATCAAAAATCGGTGACGCTTAACAGCCAGGTATATGAAGTTCAGGAGCAATTGGTACGGATCGAAATTGGCGATAATGATCTGGACGCGGCTATTAAGGATGGCGAAAACGCATTGTCATTCTTCCCGAACCAGGCGTGGATGAATTATTTGGTGGGCCTTGCCTGGCTGCAGAAAAAGGAATACAATAAGGCGCTGACGTATGTAAAAAACGCTACTTCATTGGAGTTCCAGGATAAAGACCTGCTTTCGCAAAGTTATTCAACCTTAGGAGATTGTTACCATGATTTAAAAGATGTCAAAAATTCCGACGGCGCATATGATAAAGCATTATCCTATAATGCGGACAACGTATTCACTTTAAACAATTACGCCTATTATTTATCGTTGCGGGGTGAACAGTTGGATAAAGCAGCGGCAATGTCGAAACACTCCAATGACCTGCAGCCCAATAACGCGTCGTTTGAGGACACCTATGCGTGGATATTATTTAAGCAAAAGGACTATAACGGCGCAAAGCAATGGATGGAGAAAGCTTTGGCTGATGATAAAACCAACAGCCCGATAAAATCCGAACATTATGGCGATATTATGTTCTATCTCGGTAATGTCGACGCCGCTGTTGAAAGCTGGAAAAAAGCTAAAGCAAATGGCGATCAGTCGCCGGTTTTGGAAAGAAAAATAAATGAGAGAAAGTACATCGAATAAAACCTTGTATAGCAATGGGTTTCAAATCAATCGCTATAAGAGTTATATAAAGTTATTGGCAATTTGTTTCCTGCTGTTTACGTTTAGTTGCAAAGCCAGGAAGCAACTGGTAGTGAAACAGGTTGCGATAGACAGTGCCATAAAACCTGTTGATACTAAAAAAAATAAACTGGATGCCATACGCGCGGGGCAAACGATTTTTAACTCATTTTCGGGCAAGGCACGTTCAGTATTGAATATTGACGGGAGCAGTAACGATGTCACTTTAAATATCCGTATAAAAAGGGACGAAAAAATTTGGATATCAATTACAGCGATAGCCGGTATTGAGGCGGCAAGGGTATTAATTACGCCCGATAGTATTCTGATCATTAATCGCCTGCAAAGTATTTATGTAAAGCAGCCCTTCAGTTATATCAATTCAGTTGCGGGTAACCAGGTCAATTATAAAACAATTGAGTCGTTATTAGTGGGCAATGCGATACCGGAGCTTCTAAACGAAAACGCAGATATAAAAACCAGCCCCGATAGCATTGTGTTAACCGGAAATTTACAGGACCTGGCGTATAAGCTGGTCGTTGGTCCGGGTATGCATGTTACGCAAACAAATCTTAACGATCAGAATGCCGCGCAGTCGCTGCAGGTAACCAATCGTTCCTTTATACAAGCCGGCGCCAGGGTAATTCCCTCACAAATAGATATTACCTCGATAGTAAAAGATAAAAAAATACAGGTTAATTTGCACTACATAAAAACAGATTTTGACCAGCCGCAGGAATATCCCTTTAGTATTCCGGCGAGGTACAAAGAGGGGAATTAATTGGGGTTGTAAGTGGTTGTAAGAAGTTGAAAGAGTTGTAAAGGTTGAAGGGTCTGAATTTTAAGAGGCTATTAGTTTTTACAACCATTACAACTTTTTCAACTACTACAACTCCGGCAAAACATATACGTATGAAATTTTTAAAAATATTGTCTTTCCTGGTCTTTGTTTTTGGGGCATTTTCGGTACATGCGCAAAGCAGTGCCGAACTAAAACGCCAGCGCGATCAGCTAACGCAGCAGTTGGAGCAGCTTAACCACGAATATGAAGAAACAGCAAACAATAAAAAAGCTACATTAAAGCAGCTGAATTTATTAAAGCAACAAATAAACCTTCGCGAAGAAAAGATCAATAATATTAATTCGGAAGTAAGGAACCTTGATAACCAGATATCAGAAAGCAATAATTTTGTACATAACCTGCAAAACCAGTTAGATCAACTAAAAAAGGAGTATGCAGCAATGGTGCTTTTTACCTATCGTAACCAAAGCGCCTACAATAAGCTGATGTTTATTTTTGCCGCAAAAGATTTTAACCAGGCTTATAAACGTTTAAAATATTTACAGCAGATAGGCACCTACCGTGAGCGGCAGGCTAATTACATCCAGGAAACACAAACGGAATTACACGTTAAGATAAATGAGCTGGATGAAAACAAAAAAGAAAAAAATACTTTGCTGTTAGACCAGGAAAAAGAAAAGGAAACACTTGGTAAAGAAAAAAACAGCCAGGTAGCGGTTGTCGCCGATCTGTCAAGGCACGAAGGGCAGTTAAAACAGCAGCAACAGGATGTGCAGAAAAAAATAGCTAAAACAAACAAGCAAATTAACGCCGCCATCCGCCGCGAAATTGAGGAGGCAAGGCGCAAAGCGGAGGAGGAAGCGAGAGCAGAGCAAAAAGCCGCCGCCGCAAAGGCCAAAGCCGAGAACAAAGAAGTTGTTGCGGTCCCCAAAGCGCGGATGATTACAAAAAGCTCAACCACCAGCGAGATTTTGAATGCTACACCCGAAGCCGCTAAACTATCAAGTGACTTTTTGGGCAACAGGGGAGGCTTGCCCTGGCCGGTTGCAAACGGCAGTGTTATACAGGGTTTTGGTATTTATATGGACAATGAGGGTATTAAAAATGAAAGTTTGGGCTGGGATATCCGGACAAATACCGGCGCTTCAGTAAGGGCGGTGTTCCAGGGCCAGGTAAAAAGTATTGAAAACATAAGCGGCACATTTTTAATAGTGATACAGCATGGCGAATATTTTACAGCTTACTCAAACCTAAAATCGTACAGCGTAACAAAAGGGGAAAAGGTAGGCACAAAACAAGCCATCGGAACTGTGGCCACCGATTCATCGACTGGCGAAGCGGTGGTGAATTTTGCTTTATATAAAGGAACTACACCAGTGAACCCCAAAATTTGGTTGGCTCCAAATTAGTTTTGAAGTTTATACTATTTTAATTGTTTATATTTGCAGGCTAATGAATTTATAGGTTAAAATTAAGAAAACGATATGCTTGGTTTTGTTCTTTTGTTTTTTGGCAACCTTTTTTCATCAGACATGATCATCATTGTGTTTGTTGCGCTCATCCTTTTCGGGGGCGAAAAGCTTCCTGAAATTGCACGGGGGCTTGGGAAAGGGTTACGTGATTTTAAAGATGCATCGGAAGGGATAAAGCGCGAGATAAATGATCATATAAACAGCCTGGAGGAGAAAAGGACGGAAACAGCGCTTGATAACCAGGCCGCAGCCATCCGTGATCAGCAGCCTGCCAATAATGAACATTTAATTGAAAACCGCCCGCCTGTTGAAAATACTATCCCGGTAAATGAGAATCATTTTACCGGCACTGAAGGCACCGCAACTGATAGTCATGCAGAAACGCATAGCGCACCTGTTACCGGTGACAATATGGATACTCATACAGATACCGGAACAACAACCAATGAACTAATAAAGAATTCGTAATAATATTAATAATCACATATAAAAACTATCAATCATGGGACTTTTGGAACCATCACACATTATCCTGATCGTCTTGGCGCTTTTGCTGTTTTTTGGCGGTAAAAAGATTCCTGAACTAATGAAAGGTTTGGGCAAAGGGATGAAAGAATTCAAAGATGCGCAAAACGGCGAAAGCGGCAGTACGCCAACTAATAATACTACTACCAATACCACAACCGGTACCGACGAAAAACCGAGGGTATAGTTGTGAGAGATTTGTGCTGGGAGATCGGAGATTAGGTGAGTTACACTTTTTTTTCTGATCTCTTTTATATAGCTATAGTTATTTTTTGCGGAACGTCAGTTGCAGCTTATTTGCGCCACCGCTAAAGCTAAGGCGGCACGCGGCCGGACTTCCGGACTTTACTGACTTTCGGACTAACCTCCAATCATAATCTCCAATTTTCCACACATTCTACGGATAAGTTTTTTATTTTAGCCCCATGACTAAATCGTATACCTCTTTAAATGAGATAAAGGGCGAGATTGCAGAAGGGAAAACAACAGTTGAAAAGCTTGTCAGGGGTTATTTAGGTAAAATTTCTGCCAACGCCCATTTAAATGCTTTTAACGAAGTATTTGAGCAGGAAGCGCTTATTAGCGCTCAAAATGTTGATTCTCGTATAAAAAAAGGAACTGCCGGTAAACTTGCCGGTATGGTTATCGCTATAAAAGATAACATCTGTTATAAAGGGCACAAAACAAGCGCATCCTCCAAAATTCTTAAAAATTTCACTTCAGTATATTCCTCAACAATAGTTGAGCGGCTGCTGGCTCAGGACGCGGTTATTATTGGCCGCTGTAACTGCGATGAGTTCGGCATGGGCGCGGCTAATGAAAATTCATTTTTCGGCCCTGTAAAAAACTATGCGGACCAAACCAGGGTATCAGGTGGGTCGTCAGGAGGCGCGGCTGTAGCGGTGCAGGCCGGCATGTGCCATGCTGCATTGGGTACTGATACCGGGGGCTCAGTTCGGCAGCCTGCTTCGTTTTGCGGATTGATTGGGCTGAAACCAACCTATGGCCGTGTCTCAAGGCATGGTATAATCGCTTATGCTTCGTCATTTGACCAGGTTGGGCCAATCACCAGGTCGGTAGAAGATGCGGCACTTCTACTGGAGGTGATGGCCGGGCCGGACGAATACGACAGCACGCTGGCTGACGTGGCAGTCCCCTCGTTCAGCAAAAATATCAAAGCCCCTGCGCCCAAAAAAATAGCCTATCTGCAGGAAGCATTATCAAGTCCCGGGGTAGATGCCGATGTGAAAAGCAACCTCATAGAATACATCGAGAAATTGCGTGCCGATGGGCATACGGTTAAAGCTATCGCATTCGAATACCTCGATTACCTGGTGCCGGCCTATTACATTTTAGCCATGGCCGAAGCCTCATCAAATCTTTCGAGATATGATGGCGTGCACTACGGTTACCGCAGCCCTTCGGCGACGGATTTAGTATCCACTTATAAACGGTCCCGGTCGGAAGGCTTTGGCAAAGAAGTTAAGCGACGCATTATGCTGGGCACATTTGTATTAAGCGCCGGGTATTATGATGCCTATTTCGCCAAAGCACAAAAAGTGCGCAGGCTTATACGTGAAAAAACCGATGCCATTTTAAAGGAATACGATTTTATCCTGTTCCCTACTGCGCCTGAACCTGCGTTTGCTATCGGACAGGGTGAAAAAGATCCGGTGGTAACGTATCTTTCTGATATTTTTACCGTACAAGCCTCTTTAACAGGTGCCCCGGCTATATCTTTGCCCACAGGCAATAACAGTAGGGGTTTACCGTTAGGATTACAATTGCTAACAAGGCATTTTGAAGAGCAGGAGTTGCTGAATTTTTCAAAATATTTCCTTGAACTATAAAATATTTATAAATTAGTAAATTATCGAGTTAAATAGTACCCCTGGTTAAACCCCGAAAGAATGAAGAAAATATTTACTTTAATTGTTTGTTTATTATCACTACAAATTGTTAAAGCCGCTGTATATTTTGTTTCTCCGGCAATGCCTTCAACATGGCAAACAGCGCAACCAGATACCATTATTTTACCGGTTATTAATCAGCCGCCCCCGCTCACAAGTCAGAGCAATGTATTTAAGCGCCGCCTTGATTCTTTAAAAAAAGATGTGCCCCTTGATTATAACGAATATGTACAAAGCTACATTGACGTATACACCCATAACCGCGAAGAAATGGGCCATGTGTTGGGTCTGACTAAATACTACTTTCCAATTTATGAAAAAGCTTTCAGGGACGCTGGTATTCCTGATGAAATAAAGTACCTTTCAATTGTTGAATCAAAGCTCGATCCCTATGCAGTATCACGTGTAGGCGCAACGGGCCCATGGCAGTTTATGTTTACAACCGCAAGGATGTATGGCTTAAATATGAATGATTATGTTGATGAGCGGCTCGATCCTATACAAGCCAGTTATGCCGCTGCAGCTTACTTAAAAGGCGCTTACCAGGAGTTTGGCGACTGGCTGCTGGCCATCGCCTCGTACAATTGCGGCGAAAGTAATGTTCAGCATGCTATTGAAAAGGCGGGGGCCAGTGATTTTTGGTCGATACGCCCTTATTTACCTGTTGAAACAAGGGGTTATGTGCCTGCATTTATTGCTGTTGCTTATGTTATGAATTACTATGATAAGCATAATATAGTACCGCAGGCCTGCGATTTCTCAATAAAAACCGATACGGTCCTGGTAAACAAATATGTTGCCCTGAGCAGCATTGCGCAGGTATTGAATGTTGATTTAAAGGAATTAGCGATATTAAACCCTTCTTATAAAAGGCAGATCGTTAATGGAACCAGCACAGCCCCGCGCAGGTTGGTGATCCCGCAAATTGCTAAGGAAAAATATGGCGCTTTATACGATGCTCTTAACAACTCAAATGTAGTTGCTGCCCCGCCACAGGCTGTATATGCCTCGTACCGTGAAACAAAAGCTGAAAAAAATCCATCTTATCATACCGTACGGCGTGGTGAAACGCTCAGTGATATTGCCGATACTTACGGCGTTGAAGTGCAGGACCTAAAAGCCTGGAACCACCTGCACACTAATAAAGCAGTTACCGGGGAAAGGTTAAAACTTAGTGAAAATGTTGACGAACCGGGGGATAGCCCATCGGCTAAACGCACTCATAATTATATAACTTATAAAGTTAAAAGAGGGGACACCCTAAGCGGGATTGCCTCCAAATTTGATGGAGCTTCTATTGAGAAGATCAGGTCGTTAAACGGGTTAAAGAAAGATCAGCTGCAGCCGGGGATGACAATTAAAATAAATAAGGGGTAGAAGAATTTCGGAATTTGGAATTTCGATTTCGGATTTGAAGGAGTTCTTTTTACCGGCCCGAAGGAATCCTTAGGAGAATTTCGATTTCGGATTGAATCAATCCCCGTTACCATTGGAGATTTGGCCGGCAGGAAGTCGAATGTTTAATTTCGGATTAAATCTTTTGCCTTTCACCTTCGCCTTTCACCTTTTCTTTCTCCTTTCGGGCAAAAAGAATTGTAATTTTGAGTACTTGAAATTGAGAAGATGAACAAACCTACCCGTAACCAGGACGCGTTAAACTACCATTCGAAAGGCCGCCCGGGTAAAATACAAGTAGTCCCTACAAAACCCACTAATTCGCAACGCGACCTGAGCATGGCGTACTCGCCGGGCGTTGCCGAACCTTGCTTACGAATTGCTGATAATATTGAGGATGTTTATAAATATACCGCTAAAGGCAACCTTGTTGGCGTGATCAGCAATGGGACAGCCGTGCTGGGGCTGGGGAATATTGGGCCCGAGGCAAGCAAGCCCGTTATGGAAGGCAAGGGCCTGTTGTTTAAAATTTACGCCGATATTGATGTTTTTGACCTTGAAGTGAACGCAAAAACGGTTGATGAGTTTGTAAATATTGTCAGGGCGCTTGAACCAACGTTCGGCGGCATTAATCTTGAGGATATATCTGCCCCGACCTGCTTTGAAATTGAACGCAGGTTAAAAGCGGAAATGAAAATTCCGGTGATGCACGATGATCAGCACGGAACGGCAATCATATCAGGGGCTGCATTAAAAAATGCCTGCGAAATACAGGGTAAAAAGCTGGATAAGATAAAAATGGTTGTTAACGGTGCGGGCGCGGCAGCTGTATCATGCTCAAAAATGTATTTTGCATTAGGGGTAAAAAAAGAAAACCTGGTAATGTTCGACATTAACGGGCTGATCACTCCTGAACGCACGGATCTTGATGATATACGGATGGCATTCGCGACTACTCGTAAAGACGCCGGGACGCTTTTGGAGGCAATGAAAAATGCCGATGTGTTTGTGGGCCTTTCGGCGAGTAACGTTGTTACGCCCGATATGCTGCGCGTTATGGCTAAAAATCCCATTGTTTTTGCAATGGCCAACCCAAATCCTGAAATTGCTTATGACCTGGCTATAAATGCCCGCAAAGACATTATAATGGCTACCGGCCGTTCTGATTTTCCTAACCAGGTAAATAATGTGCTGGGGTTCCCTTATATTTTCCGGGGCGCACTTGATGTAAGGGCAACTGCTATAAATGAAGAAATGAAGATCGCGGCCGTTAACGCGATAGCGGATATGGCCAAAAAGCCAATCCCCGAGGCGGTTAACCTTGCATATAACACCACCAACCTGAAGTTTGGCCGCGAATATATTATCCCAAAACCTATGGACCCGCGCCTGATCACCGAGGTTTCGTCTGCAGTTGCAAGGGCCGCTATTGATTCGGGAGTTGCGCGTAAAACAATCACGAACTGGGATGCTTACAACGAGGAACTTAGGGTAAGGGTAGGAATAAATGATAAATTATTACGCAACCTGACCAATAAAGCCAGGCAAAATCCCAAGCGGATAGTTTTTGCTGAAGCTGACACCTATAAAATTTTGCGGGCTGCCCAGATCGTTAAGGAAGAGGGTATAGCCACCCCGATCTTGCTGGGCAATATTGATAAGATAAAGCAAATAATGAGGGAGTTTGATATTGACCTTGGTGATGTGCATATTATTGACCCTAAAGAACGGTGTGAGCATATTGACGAATATGCTGACTATTTGTATAATAAGCGCCAGCGCAGAGGGGTCACTTTATTTGAGTCGAGGAAATTATTAAGCGACCGGAATTACTATGGGGCATGTATGGTACAGTTTGGCGAGGCCGATGCGCTGATCTCCGGCTTAACCAAAGATTATGTAACAACCATAAAACCGGCGCTGCAAATTATCGGAACAGCTGATGGTGTTCGACGGGTGGCTGGCATGTATATGATGATCACCAAAAAAGGACCGATATTTTTTGGGGACACCACCGTAAATGTTAACCCTACCGTCCAGGACCTGGTTGATATAACCGTTCTGATAGAGAAGTCGGTAAGGCAGTTTAATATAAACCCGAGGGTTGCTGTACTATCCTATTCAAACTTCGGATCGAACGAAGGCCCTATCCCGGAAAAAACCAGGGAAGCAGTAAGTATCCTGCATGAAAAGTACCCCGAAATGGTTATTGACGGGGATATGCAGGCCAATTTTGCTTTAAATTCCGATCTGCTTGCTGATAATTTTCCTTTTTCTACTTTAATAGGAAGGCCGGCAAATACGCTTATTTTTCCAAATCTTGAATCGGGGAATATTGCCTATAAATTATTACAGGAAATGGGCGGCGCCGAAGCTGTTGGCCCGATACTGCTTGGTTTAAAAAAGCCGGTACACGTACTGCAGTTAGGCAGTTCGGTAAGGGAAATTGTCAATATGATAACCATAGCGGTAGTTGATGCCCAGGAAAAGGGAGGGTGAGATGAAAAGTGAAAATGGGGATTGAGGTAATACAAAACACACAACAATATAATAGATCAGAATGAATAACGGCTGAATGGAAAACAGGAGAAAAAAAGTATATAAGGGCTAAACTATTTTTAAGGAATTAGAGTTGTAGTATTTACAACAAATTAATCTATAACCCTTATAAACCTTTTACCTTTCGCTTTTTACCTTTCACAAAAACAAAAAAATATGTACGCCTATATTGATGGTAAGTTAGTTTTCAAAAGCGCCGCGTTTGTAGTGATTGATGCCGGGGGCGTAGGTTACCACATCAATATTTCATTAAATACCTATTCGCGTCTTACTAATTCCGAGCGTTGTAAACTGTTTACCTGGTTGCACGTAAAAGAGGATGCACACACTTTATATGGCTTTGCCGATGAGGGAGAGCGCCGCCTGTTTTTACACCTGATATCAATACCGGGCATAGGACCGAATACGGGCCGGATGATGTTGTCATCAATAACCCCGGAAGAGATACAGCATGCAATCATATCAGGGAACGTGTCGTTGATACAGCGGATAAAAGGCATAGGCCCCAAATCAGCGCAGCGGGTAATACTTGAACTGCAGGATAAACTGCGAAAAGAGGGTGCTGATACATTGAGCGCCTCTCCGTTAAATAAAACTGCTAAAGATGAAGCATTGTCGGCTTTAGTGATGCTCGGCTTTGCGCGCAACGCTGCTGAGAAGGTACTGGAGCAGGAAATAAATAAAAATAGTGACGACTTAACCGTTGAACAACTTATAAAATTTGCATTAAAAAGTTTATAATTACGATTAAATTCTACTGACCATTGTTTAGGATATTTACCCGGACGCTTATATGTATTTTGCTTATATCTGCATTTTGCGGCTTAGGGAATGTTTTTGGCCAGCAACAGCCGCCCGCTGCAAAAAAGGACACAGCTAAAGTCATTATTCCTGTTACCACCCCCCAGTCTAACAATTCTCGATTAAGGGAAGGAATATTTGATCTTGACCCACCAAACCTTGTCCGCACGGTTGAATACGATTCGGTAACCGGCCTGTATATACTTTATGAACGTGTTGGTAATATGTTATACCGCCCGCCGCAATACCTTACTTTTGCCGATTATTTAGCATTGGTAGCAAGGGCAAACGAACGCAATAATTTTAAAAAGCTATCGGACGATTACGCCTATCAATCCCAGCAGCCCGGGTTTATTCCAAGGATAAAAATACGCAGCCAAACATTCGAGCAGATTTTCGGCGGCCCGAATATTGATATCAAGCCGCAGGGATCGGCAGAGGCCATTATGTCCGGTCAGTTGAACCAAAATCAAAACCCGCTTTTCAACACCCAGCAGCGCAACCAGTTTAATTTTAATTTTAATGAAAAAATACAATTAAACGTAACCGGCACAATTGGCGATAAATTAAAAATTACTACCAATTATAATACCGACGCCCAGTTTCAGTTCGAAAACCAGATAAAAGTTGACTATACCGGCCACCCGGATGAGATCATCCAGAAGATTGAGCTTGGTACGGTAAGCATGACCTTGCCTACCACACTGATCACTGGCAGCCAGGCCCTTTTTGGTGTGAAAGCCAAACTGAAGTTCGGCAACCTTGACGTAAGTACTATTTTCGCGCAGCAACGCTCCAAATCACAAACTATAACCATTACCAACGGCTCTCAGCAGGGGCAATTTAAGCTTACAGCAGCCAACTACGATGCCAACAAGCACTTCTTTTTGTCGCAGTTTTTCCGTAACAACTATGATAAGGCGCTTGCCAATATACCCATAATCAGCTCAAGCGTTAATATAACGAAAATCGAGGTTTGGACCACAAACAGGATAAACAGCACAACCGGATCACGCGATATCCTTGGATTTATTGACCTTGGCGAAAACAAGCCATTTAACACCACCCTTGTAAAAGGAGGGCCTGCTTTTTCGGGTTTGCCGGCAGGTTTCCAGGGGCCCGGTTTTCCGCAGCAATCAAATTCTTTACTGCGCAATATCCCCGCAAATGCACGGTTGACGAACGACCCTCACAATACCATTGCAACTTATTTCGCCGGCAGCGGCGGGGCCGATAATTATGCCAAATTAACCTATGCCCGGTTGTTAACGTCTAAAGATTATACACTTAACCCACAGCTGGGTTACATTTCATTGAACTACCCGCTCAACAATGATGAAGTGCTCGCGGTGGCTTATCAATACACCTATAATGGCCAGCAATACCAGGTGGGTGAATTCTCCACCGATTTGCCGGTTAACCAGACCACCCCTAAAGTGCTATATGTAAAACTGTTGAAAAATGAGCTGCTGAAAACCACCTTGCCCACCTGGGACCTGATGATGAAAAATGTTTATTCATTGAATGCATACCAGGTTAGTCCTAAAGATTTTAAAATGACCATATCCCGGCTGGATGATAAAACAGGTTTCGAAAAACCCATAATGGAGGAAGGGCAGAATACAAAAGGCAAACTTTGGATACAACTTACCGACCTGGATAACCTCGATCAACAGCAGCAAAAGCAGCCTGACGGTTATTTTGATTACCTTGAAGGAATAACCATCAATTCGCAAAACGGGGTTATTGTATTCCCTGTATTGGAACCCTTTGGCGCCGACCTGGCCAAGCGGTTCCTGCCGGGTGAACAGGACCTGATCAAGCGCTACGTTTATCAGCCCTTATACGATTCGACACAAACAACGGCGCAGCGGCTTTTTCCGAACTTGAACAGGTATACCATATCGGGCACTTATACTGCCACGGGCGGCTCGGTGTACCAGTTAAATGCTGTTAATATACCACAGGGATCTGTGATCGTCAACGCGGGAACGTTAACATTGAAAGAAGGCGCCGATTACACAATTGATTATACGGCAGGCACAATCCGTATCCTTAACCAGGCCTTGCTTTCGTCAGGGCAGCCAATTACTGTAAAAGTGGAAAATAACGAGCTATTTGGGGTACAGCAAAAATCGCTGTACGGGGCAAGGCTTGACTATAAAGTTAACGATAACCTGGCATTGGGAGCTACCTTAATGCACTTAACCGAACAGCCTATAACCCAAAATGAAATTATTGGAGAAGAGTCGGTTTCAAATACAATGGTTGGTTTTGATATTAATTATAATTCAACGTCGAGGCTGCTTACAAGGCTGGTGGACAAGATACCGCTTATCCATACCAAAGTGCCCTCGTCCATAAACTTTACCGGCGAATTTGCTGATCTGATACCCGGCAGCCCAAGCGCCCTTAATTTTGCCGGATCAAAAAACGGAACAGCATACCTTGACGATTTTGAAAACAGCACTTCAGTCATTGACGTTAGAAGTCCGTCAAGCTGGCAAATTTCGGGCACACCACAACTATTTCCTGAATCGCAGGCCTTTAATGACCTGAGCTATGGATACAACCGTGCCCGCCTTTCATTTTATACTATCGACCCTATTTTTTATAGCGGTACCACTATCCCCGTTAGCCGAAATGAGTTATCAAATCACTACGTCAGGCAGGTGCTTCAAAATGAGGTGTTCCCGAATCAACAATCGCCTACAGGGCAGCCTCTGCCTATACCTACCTTGGACCTTGCTTTTTATCCGATGATTCGCGGCCCGTATAACTATACAACCACCGGCCTCAACAGCAACGGGACGTTGCAAAACCCGCAAACCCGATGGGGTGGCATGTTCAGGGGTATCAACTCAACTGATTTCCAGGACCTGAATGTGGTATATATTGAATTTTGGATAATGGACCCTTTTATATACAAACCTAATTCAGTAGGCGGTGACCTCTTTTTTAACCTGGGCAACGTATCAGAGGACATATTAAAAGACGGGCAGAAAAGCCTGGAAAATGCTTTGCCTGTTGACGGTACCAGCGGGAAGGTTAGCGAAACTGCATGGGGCAAGGTGTCTCAAATTCAGCCGGTAGTTAATTCATTTGATAGTAACCCGACTTCGCGCCAACTGCAGGACATTGGTTTAGATGGTTTAAATGACGCGGATGAAAGGACGAAATTTTCGAACGTAATACAGCAGGCCAAAGGGCAACTAAGCGCGGCCGCGGCAAATAGTTTAACCGCCGACCCTTCATCGGATGATTACCAGTATTACCAGGGCCCGGCACTTGACAGGGCAGGCGCGGGTATTTTACAGCGTTACAGCATGTATAACGGCACCGATGGCAACTCGCCTACTTCACAACAATCGCAGGCACTGCTTGGCCTCCAAACGTCGGCATCTACGGCATTGCCTGATGGGGAAGATGTTAACCATGATGGCAACATGGACCAGGATGATGAATATTTTCAATATAAAGTGTCGGTTCGCCCGCAGGACCTGGTAGTGGGCAAAAATTTCGTTACTGATAAAGTTACCTCGCAGGTTAAACTTGCCAACGGGTCAACACAGGCGGTTAGCTGGTACCAGTTCAGGGTGCCTATAAAATCTTATGAGTCTGTTATAGGCGGTATCCAGGATTTTAAGTCGATCCGATACATGCGGATGTTCATGACCAATTTTGCCGATACTGCAATACTGCGTTTTGCCACATTACAATTGGTACGGGGTTCGTGGCTTGCGTTTAATACTGAGAACGATCCTGCCAACGTAATTGCAGACCCATCCCTTATTAACCCGCCGCTTGACAATTCAACCATTGATGTGGAAACAGTAAATGTTTTTGAGGACAGCAACCGCATACCTGTACCCTACTCAATACCGCCAGGAATCCAGCAGCAGCCCGATTACAGCAATTTACAGGTTAATACCCGGCTAAATGAGCAGTCGTTGTCGTTACTTGTAACCAACCTGAGCGATGGGTATTCGCGGGCCGCTTACAAACTTTTTAATAACGACCTGCGGCAATATAAGCAGCTGCAAATGTTTATCCACGCTGAAGGCACCGGGTTAAAGAATTACGACCTGAGTGGTTTTATACGTTTAGGGACGGATTATGTACAGAATTATTATGAGTATGAGATACCTCTCCAGGTTACCCAGCCAGGAAGCGGGGGCCCAACTGCTGTTTGGCCGGCAGCAAATGAAATGGATATAACGCTTTCGCAATTTACAGATGCAAAGCTTGCCCGCGACAACGCTAAACTTAACGGCCTGCCCTGGCCAATTACGGTGCCGTATACGGTAAAAATCGGGAGTAATAAAATTACGATCCTGGGGCAGCCCGATCTTGGTGCGATAACCACGGTTATGCTTGGCGTGCGTAACCCATTAAGGACCGCAGCCACCGCAGCTACGGACGACGGGCTCCCAAAAACGGGTACCTTATGGTTTGATGAATTACGCCTGACTAATTTTAATGAACAGGGCGGCTGGGCTGCTACTGGAAGATTTAGCGCCAAACTTGCCGATTTCGCTAATATTAGTATATCCGGAAGCAAAACTACTGTTGGTTTTGGCACACTTGATTCGAATGTGGGTAACCGAAGCATGGATGACAATTCAACCTACGATATTTCGGGGAACATGGAGCTCGGGAAATTCTTCCCGGATAAAAGCGGCATACATATCCCCTTGTATGTAGATGTGTCAACGCAAACAAGTATGCCCCAATATGACCCGGCTTCGGGGGATATCCTGTTAAAGCAGGTACTTAATGAAGCGCCAAGCGCTAAAGTGCGGGATTCTATAAAGAACGCAGCTGAAAGTTATACCTCGCACAAAAGTATCAATCTTACCAATGTACATAAGGCAAAAACAGATCCTAAGGCGGTAAGCCATATCTGGGATATTGAAAACTGGAATGCAACACTGGCCTATACCGCGCTTGAGCACCACGATTTTACTACCCTTGACGACCAGGAGAAAACATACCATGCTGAATTGGCCTATAATTTTACTACCCAGCCAAAGTATCACAATCCTTTGAGCAAGATCATCAAAAACAATATGCTTGCATTGCTGCGCGACATAAATTATAACCTTTACCCCACCCGGTTAAATTACAGTATTAGTTTTGACCGTTTTTATTCGGAGAATACTTTACGCAATAATGATCCCACTAACATTATACCTATAACCCCCACATTTAATAAAACATTCAACATTACACGGGTATATGGTATAGGTTGGAATATCACAAAATCATTTACTATGGATATCGACGCCACCAATCTTTCAACGGTTGATGAACCTTATGGCAGGCTCGACGGCTTAAAGTTAGATACGCTATGGAGAAATATACTAACCCTGGGCCGTACCACAAATTATAACCATACTTTAAATTTACACTATAACGTTCCGCTCAATAAAATACCCGGGCTTGACTGGGCAACCCTTGTCACCAGCTATAGTACACACTTTAACTGGCAGGCACAACCCCTGTTCGCAATCGATGACCCGCAATTTGATGTCGGTAACAGTATTCAAAATGCGCGTACAATTCAAATTAACCCAACCCTTAATTTTGAGACTTTATACCATAAGCTTGCTTTTGTAAAAAAGGCAACGGATCCGGGTAATGACGATGCATTGAGTAGATTATTAGTAGGGCTGCTAACCAGCGTTAAAAACATCAGCGGCACTTATACGCAGACGGACGGTACATTTATTCCGGGTTACCTGCCGGCGTCGGATTTTTTCGGCCAGGACCTTAATTACGGTGCACCGGGTATAGGGTTTTTGTTAGGGAGCCAGGCCGACCTCCGCCAAACAGCTATTGGGCATGGATGGATAAGTACCGACACGCTCCAAAATCAGCTTTACGTAACCACCTTTAACCAGGACCTGCATTTAAGAAGCACTATTCAGCCGTTTAAAGACTTCAGGATCGATCTGACTGCATTTAAAACGCAGGACCATACTTATCAAACCAATTTTAAATCAATTGACGGCGGAAACGATATACAGAGTTATAACCCCGTTACTACCGGAGATTACAGTATTTCGTACATGTCGCTTGGAACGGCATTTTCAAAGATCAGCGGGATTGATAATAATTCACCCATCTTTCAGCATTTTTTGAATGACCTTCCTATCATTTCGCAAAGGCTCGGTAAGCTTAATCCAAACTCAATTGGTGTTCCTGTTGGTGGTTTTGCTGATGGCTACAGCGCTAACTCGCAGAACGTTTTGGTGCCTGCTTTCCTGGCAGCTTATACCGGGAAAAACGCATATACTTCGGGACTGAGCCAGTTCCCCAGTTTCCCTATTCCAAACTGGCTGATCGATTATAGCGGCTTAAGCCATCTCCCGTGGTTTAGCGATGTTTTTGACTCGTTTGATATAAAAAATGGTTACCGGGCATCGTACAATGTAAGTGGCTACAGTACTTTGCTGCAATACCAGACAGCTAACGGCGCGGTAATTTCAAGAGACGCCAATAACGACTTTTTGCCGCTTTACCAGTTTGCGCAGGTGACTATACTTGAGCAGTTTGTGCCGTTGATAGGCATAGATGCGCGTTTTAAGAATAGCATGACAGCAACCTTTGAATACCGCCAAAGCCGGTCGTTAAGCCTTAGCGCGATAAACGGCCAGCTTGCACAGCAAAATCAAAATGCAATAGTTTTAGGGTGGGGTTACCACGATAAAAATTTCAGGTTCCCATTTGGCTGGTTTAGCGGCAGGTCAAATAAAAACGATGTCAATTTTAAGATAGATTTTTCGTTGCAGGACAACGAAACATTTATTTTCCAGCCAGGTGAGGCGGCACAGGTAGCATCAGGTGCACAAAATATTACGATCCGGCCCTCAATTGATTATTTGATCAGCCCTCGTTTTAACCTGAATTTATTTTACGATTCGAACTTAAACAGGCCTTATACGTCCCAAACGTTTAACACAGCCTTTACTAATTTTGGGATCAATTTAAAATTGCTGCTGCAATAAGTGAGTG
The DNA here is from genome assembly GCA_903864275.1 of uncultured Mucilaginibacter sp. Lineage (GTDB taxonomy): Bacteria > Bacteroidota > Bacteroidia > Sphingobacteriales > Sphingobacteriaceae > Mucilaginibacter. Next base: position 45,292 of record CAIPFE010000035.1, on the reverse strand, counting down.
GTGAGTAGTGATTGGTGAATAAGTAAATGAATGGTGAGTAGTGCATAATTCTTTTTAAACTGTCACTACTCACTATTCACCACTCACCAATTAGTCTGCTTTACTAACGCTTCCCGAACCTACAGACCTGCTGTTGGTAACTGTGGCATTACCCGAATAAACTACGTTACCTGATCCAACGATACTCGCCGATATAGTTTTATCGGCATCAAAGTAAGCACTGCCGGAACCGGCTATCATTACCGAAGTTGAACCGGTTTTTAGTTCTTTTGCTTTTATTTCGCCTGACCCTGTTATTGTTAATTTAGCTTCCTCCGCGTTGCCGTTAAGGCGGATAGACCCTGACCCACTGATGGTAGCATGCAAACGGTCGGATTTAACGGATGATTCAATATCGCCCGATCCGCTTAACACAACATCTACGTCATTACCGCTAAGCCGTCCTTCAACTTTGATGGAGCCCGAACCGGCATTTACCAGCGACGACAATGATTTGGCCGTAACGTAAACATCGATCCTTCCAACATGATCGTCGCCCCATTCATGGTGATGTTTAAATTTTATTTTTAATTTCCCATCATCAACAACGGTTTCTATTTCTTTGATAATATCCGCATTGGCGCTGATCTTTAGGCTTTCCGTTCCATTGATATTTACGTGAACGTCAAACGGCCCGGAAGACGCAATACTGTTAAATCCCGAAACCTGCCTTGTCTCTTCAGACTGCGCTGATGTTTTTAATGTTGCCGCAATCACCAGTACTGCCGCAAAAATGCCATAAGCTATTCTTTTCATAATGTTTTTTAATTGATAAGATGTGCCCACGGACCAAAATGTTGCACGGGAGCGGAATTTATTTACGAATTACGCGATAGTGATACTGCCACTCACGGCTCATCCACCGGCTGCCAACTTCTTCTCCGCCCTTTTTTCGCGCCGTGCTTCCCGCCGTTTTATCCTTTGTTCTTTTTTTATTTTGCGGTTCTGTTTATTAATTACGTGCTGGTTCTGCATTGCAATGACAGCGTTCTCCGTTTTTTTATCCAGGCCGATACAAGGTTTTATCCCGGCGAGCAACGTTTTCCAGGCGAATTTAAAAAAGGGGGTTTCAGGTGTCCGGGTATAGCTCACGTTAACTGACCTTGGCACTTCACCTTCTTTATCGGGGTTATCATGCTTAAGGATAAAAAGGTTAGCAAATAGCGATGCGATGGGCGTCTTTTTCAGATCATCAAATGCAGTATCAATTTTTAGTATGCTTACCTTAAGACCGTTGTACAAAACTTCAACCTTGCCGTTGGCAAAGGTACGGTTAGCATGAATGTCGAAACTAAATTGTTTTATTGTCCCCGAATTAATTTTTACCATTGATAATGGCTTTATGGCCGGATTAACGAATTTAAGGTCCATCGGCCCCAGGTTGCCTTTGTAGCTGAATGAATTATTTTCATCGGTTAAATTGAAAGTAACCTCCAGGTTTAGCTTTCCCTTGTTCATAAAATAGCTGGTAAGCTTAGCGGCAATGATGTTGTTTTTTTGTAAGTCCTGCTTGTTGGTAGTAATGTTTAAAAAACGCCCGCTGGTGTTGTTGAAGGATATTGTACCGTATTCATTTGATTTTGCATTAAATTCGGTATAAAAAACACTGATATTTTGAACTGAAGCAGTATCGATTTTCAAATCCATATTTATTTTAAAAAGGCCGACATTGGGAAAGCTTTTTATTTTATCAGTATTAACAAGGAGATGATTCGGATTGCCGAATACCTCAACTGTGCCTTTTTTTAAAAAAAGATTTGATGCCCTCAGCGCGCGGTATTTATGATAATTTAAGAAATCGAAATTATTTATTTGGAGTGAATCAACCCGCGCAATAAACCTGTCCCTGTGGCTTTTTTCAAAAAATTGGGCCGGATTAATTGGTTGTAACGTCAAACCTTCAACATTAAGCTGCGACCTCAGCGTAGAAAGCTTAAGATGTTTAAAAGTATAAGTGTATAAACCGTTTGGCGATTTGGCCGAGTAATTATTCAATTCTGCTATAATGTCTTTACAATAAAACAGCCTCGACTTGTCTGTCTGTGTGGCAGAGTCGATCAGGAGATCATGCGCGCTCAGATCCATTTCCTTTAATTCTGACACCGCAACCTTATTCCCCGAATAATCGTCGTACTTCAATTTAACATCTCCCAATATAATACTCCCGATATGAATTGAATTGAGGCTTTTTGATATCTTTTGCCAGGCTGTTTGGTTTTGCTTTAATACGGTATCTCGGGTATGGTTTAGCTGGTAACTTACATGGAGCGATGGCTCGTACAAAACGATCTCACCAATATCAAGTTTATGCTGAAAGTATAGTTTGAAAGGATGGATATGTGATAAGATAAGGCGCTTTACATGCAGCTCAACCAAATTGTTAGGCGCCAGGCCTTGTTTCTTTCGCCTGTTATAAACCGCAGTATCGGGCTTTAATGTAATATTGAAGAACTCTACACTGCCCCTGACCACATGTAACTGGGCCGAAGAAAAATCTGCCTTATATAAACTGTCACTGCTTTTTAGAACAACCTCTTTAACTTTTGACGCCAATATAGGCGACCAATAGTGGTTTACCAGGAAAGCCAGTATCGCAATAAGTACAATAAATAATATCAAAACACCAACGCTTACTTTATGCCATCTATGCTTTAAAACGGTAAATGCCATTAATTTTTCTTGGTTAACTTGCTTTGTTTTATAGAATCTTTTCTGACCTGGCGTTCCTTTTTACGTTCGTCACGTTTTTCTTTCCGGTCTTCATTAAACTTGTCAACCAAATTACTAACTTTTATTATTGCTACGTTAACCTTTGTTTCAGTTTTTTTGAGTGGTTGTAATGTTGGAATGTTGAAAGGTTATAATGTTTAGATAAGTGAACCGAATGACGAACGACCCAATGAATAATATATTACTGACAATCTGTCACACTGTATATAAATTTTATGTATTTTTGCAGACTAATTTTTATAAGGATGATGGATTTGCTTATTCCGGATAAGTTACATGATGAAAGCAGGCAGGGAGAAGCTTTGGTATTAGAACCAATTACCGCTAAAAACAATGGGCGTAAATTGTACATCGAAAGCTATGGCTGCGCGATGAATTTCTCGGACAGCGAGATCGTAGCTTCTATTTTACTGGAACAGGGATTTGAAACCACATCTGATTATACCGTTGCCGACGTTATTTTTATAAACACCTGCTCTATCCGGGAAAATGCAGAGCAGCGTGTACGTAACCGCCTGAGAGAATTTACCATTGCCAAGGTTAAAAACCCGGGTTTAGTGGTAGGTGTACTGGGTTGCATGGCAGAACGCCTGAAGTCAAAATTTTTAGAAGAAGAAAAGCTGGTTGATGTTGTTGTGGGGCCTGACGCTTACCGCGACCTTCCAAACCTGATAGAACAGGTTGACGGCGGCCAAAAAGCGGTAAATGTACTTTTATCGCGCGAGGAAACTTATGCAGATATTAGCCCGGTACGTTTAAACAGCAACGGCATCAATGCCTTTGTTTCCATTATGCGAGGCTGCGATAATATGTGTTCCTTCTGCGTAGTTCCGTTTACCCGTGGCCGCGAACGCAGTCGTGACCCACAATCCATCGTTAATGAATGTACTGACCTGTTTAACTGCGGTTACCGCGAAGTTACCTTGCTTGGGCAAAATGTGGATTCGTATAAATGGTCCGAAGGTGAAAGGCAAAAGGCGAAAGGCGAAAGGCAGGAAGAAATTAGTAACGAGGAACGCCAGGAGACGCCTCACTCTACCCCCTCCAAAGGGGAGGGGTCTGAAAAGGAAAACTTTAAGGAGGTAAGAACGGTCAACTTCTCCAACCTCCTCGAATTAGTTGCCCAAATCAGCCCTGCCCTGCGGGTGCGTTTTTCAACTTCGCATCCAAAGGATATTACCGACGAGGTTTTACACACGATAAATAAGTACGACAATATTTGCAATTATATCCACCTGCCGGTACAATCGGGCAACAGCCGGGTATTGGAACTTATGAACCGCACTTATGACCGGGATTGGTATATTGACCGCATTAATGCTATCCGCCGGATAATCCCCGGGTGTGCCATATCAACAGATGTGATCACCGGGTTTTGCAGCGAAACAGAAGAAGAGCACCAGGATACCTTGAGCATGATGGACTATGTGCATTATGACTTCGCCTATATGTTCATGTACTCCGAAAGGCCGGGAACTTTAGCAGCCAAGCGTTACCCAGATGATATACCCGATGCTGTAAAGCGTCAGCGGTTAAAGGAAATAGTAGCAAAGCAACAGGAACATTCCTTTTTGCGGCTGCAGGCACAAGTGGGCACCACGCAAAAAGTATTAATAGAAGGTTTTTCAAAAAAATCAAATAATGATTATTGCGGAAGAAGCGACCAGAATGCGATGGTTGTTTTCCCTGTAGGAGACGGTTATCAACCAGGGCAGTATGTTAATGTCATCATTGAAAGAAGTACGACGGCGACGTTGATCGGCATCCCCCAAACCCCCTAAAGGGGAGTTACGCGTGGTTGGTAAATCAGCGTATGGGTTTGGGGCAAAATAATTAATTATTAAGTTAACTCCCCTTTAGGGGCTGGGGCAAACATTTAAACAAAAAACTCCCCCTTTAGGGAGGTCGGGGGGTATGGAAATACAAGAAATAAAACAACGCTTCGGTATCATCGGCAATTCGCCTTTGCTTAACCGGGCTATAAATATTGCTAACCAGGTAGCGCCGACGGATATTTCTGTTTTGATTACCGGGGAAAGCGGCAGCGGGAAAGAAGTTTTTTCGCATATCATACACCAGATGAGCCCGCGTAAGCATGGGCCTTTCATCGCTGTAAACTGCGGTGCCATACCGGAGGGGACCATTGATTCTGAATTATTCGGCCACGAAAAAGGGGCCTACACCGGCGCAGTTGGCGAGCGTAAAGGATATTTTGAAACCGTAAATGGGGGGACTATATTTTTGGATGAAATAGCCGAAATGCCATTAGGTACACAGGCTCGTTTGTTAAGGGTGCTTGAATCGGGCCAATACATAAAAGTAGGTTCTTCAAAGGTCGAAAAAACAAATGTGCGGGTTATAGCCGCCACCAATGTTGATGTCTACGATGCCGTTAAAAGCGGGAAATTCAGGGAAGATCTTTATTACCGTTTAAATACGGTGCCTTTAAAAATCCCACCCCTGCGCGACAGGAAAGAGGATGTGTATCTACTTTTCAGGAAATTTACTTCCGATTTTACCGATAAATACCGTACCCCCCCAATACAGCTGGATGACGAGGCCCAGCAAGTATTAATCAATTATTCATGGCCGGGCAATATAAGGCAGTTAAAAAATATGGCCGAACAGTTGGCGGTGCTTGAACGCGACCGGGTTATTACCGCGCAAACCCTGCTTACTTACATTCCTATGGAAACAAGCGGCCGCAACTTGCCGATGCGTTTGGATAACCAGCAAAAGGAGGATTTTTCGGAACGGGATATTTTGTATAAGGTATTGTTTGATATGAAGCGCGATATGGTTGAACTTAAAAAACTGGTTGCTGATATAATCGAACATGGCGGCGTTTCCATCAACCATGCTAATCATTCGCAAACATTGAACCATTTATATCGCGATATTGATATGCCCGGAACGCCTGAGACACAATTTACATTACAAAAGCCGGGTATCAACAATAATAATAATCCTAATGCGTATAACATAACGCAGGATGCCGAGGAGGTAGAGGAATCCCTTTCGCTTATTGATAAAGAGTCGGACCTGATACGGAAAGCCTTAAAAAAACACAAAGGGAAGCGGAAACTGGCAGCAAGTGAATTGGGGATATCTGAACGGACTTTGTACCGGAAAATAAAGGAATTAAATTTATAATTGATGAAAAGGATAACGAGGGTAATAATAGCATTTATATGTTTGCTATTGGTTTTTCCGTCATGTACCTATAAGTTAAGCCTCAATGGGTCTTCAATCCCTCCCGCCGTGAAAACCATAAGGGTGGAGTTTTTTGAAAATAATGCTGCACTTGTAGTTAATAATTTAAGCACCCTATTTACTGAGGCGTTGAAAGACCGCATCAGGAATACTTCACGCCTCGGCGTCGTAACTGGTGAAGCGGATGTCGTAATGTCGGGCACTATTACCGATTATAATATTTCACCAGTGTCTATCAATGCCACCGCTAACAATGTAGCGCCTATAGCGGGCGCGAGCCAGTTAACAATTACGGTTAATGTGAAATATGTAAATAACCTGGATAAAAAAGATAATTTTGAATCATCGTTTTCAAAGGCTTTGCCATTTTCCGGTGATATTAATTCACAGGAGCAAACATTGATTGCAGCTATTAATAAACAGTTAACAGAAGATATTTTTAACAGAGCCTTTGCAAATTGGTAAGCAATTTGTAGTTTCAACCTCGTGGATCAAGATTTAAATAATAGTAAGAACGAGTTTTTATGGGCATTGTTAGCCAATCCGGCCAACGACGCCCATTTGTATGCTTATAATTTGCAGCGGCTGGTCAATGATTTTCCGCAAAGCGGTATATTGCAGGCCCTGCTCGCGCATGCCAGTGATGAAAAGAATTTAAGGCAGGCCTCAGTTTATTTCAATGCCAAATCGTTATATAAACTGATCAATGCCCCGTCAACGTTTACCGGTGTGCCTGATGACAAAATTATTATTCAAACCGGAATCAGGTCCAATGGGCATTATCAGCAAGACAAACCCCTGCAAACGGAGGAAAATTTGTTTGTGCAGCCGGGCGAAAATGTTCAAGATGCCGTTATTGATTCCCATGCAGACGATCACCGGGTGGTTGAAAGCGAGCCGGAAGCAGCGACAGGACTTGAGGATCACCAAATTGCAATAGCTGATGAAGAAGATTTGCCTGCAGGCAGCTCGCTGGTCGATGAGTATCACATATCAGAAGCCGTTCCCGAAATTGCAGAAAACACCCCCATTGAAGAACCGGGAGAAAATATAGGCAACGAACCTCATGAAGAACTGTCGGCTGATGCTGTAACTGCACCCCAGGAGCCTGAATTAATTCATGATGCAGCTACCGAACGTGAGGATATAGTGGAAGCGGCTGAAGATACGGCTGCCGAATTTCACGAAGCGGTATCCCCCGAAACTATATCATCTCACGAGGAACCTGAATTAATTCATCACGCTGTCGCGGAGGATATTGAACCGGAAGAAGCCGTTGAAAATAAAGATGCTGAAGTTCATGAGGCTATCTCAGCGGAAACTTCATCCGTCCAGGAGCCTGAATTAATTCATCAAGCCGTAACTGAAAAAGAGGAACAGGATGAACCGGCCTACATTGAGTCCGCTGCAGAAACCGAAGCGACAATTGGAGACCCCGAGGCTGTTGAAGCCAATGAACAAGAGCCCGAAAAAGCTATTGAAGAAGAAACTTTCGATGAAATTGTTGGTATTGAAGATATAAGCACCGGGCCTGAAACTAACCAGGCAGCGGCAGAACACGAAGAAAGAAAGCCGGCGGCTGACGACGTAGAAAAATTGGTACCTGAAAGTATTGCCTCAACAGATTTTTTTATGTTTGACAAGGCATTTGGCGACCATAAACAAGCTGATCAGGCAGAGAATGTGGCGAAGGCTTCACCAGGAAGCACGGCTGACACCGCCGCCGCAGATAATACTGATCACCAGGATGTTTCAAAGTACAATGACGAGAAGATGCCCTATACCTTTATGTGGTGGCTTGATAAAACGCGTAAAGAGCATGCCGGGGCCTATCAGCCATACGTAAAACCAGAAGGGGCTAATTTAAGTAATCAGCCAAAAAGGGCCACTGATGAATTACAGCAGCAGTATTTTGAGAATATTTTCCATATAACTTCGGTTGATGAATTAGACAAAAATGCCCCCCCGCTTACAGCTCCGTATAATATAAAGCGCAAAGAGCATGTTATTATTGAGCGCTTTATAAAAGAAGAACCGCAAATTAAGCCCCAAAGCAGTGATAAAATTGATAATGAAAATAAAGCAAAGAAAAGCTCGGAAGACCGTGATGAGCTGGTAACCGAAACACTGGCGGTTATTTATTCGGACCAGATGCTTTACCATAAGGCTATAGCATCGTATAAAAAATTGATGTTGAAATTCCCGGAAAAAAGCCGTTACTTTGCCGACAAAATAGAACAGTTAGAAAAGAAAACCAATTAATATAAAATAATGTACCAGTTATTATTGATCATCGCGATCATCGTTTGTGTACTTTTAGTACTTATAGTTTTAATACAAAACCCCAAGGGTGGTGGTTTGTCATCGAATTTCTCAAGCTCATCACAATTAATGGGCGTACAAAAAACAGGCGATTTTTTAGAAAAAGGCACCTGGGTGCTTGCTATAACTTTGATGGTTTTATCAATGGCTATTAATGTTGCCGTAAAAGGCGGGGCCACAACACAGCAAGGCAGCAACCGGTATAAGGAGCAAACAGAAAAGGCTTCAAAATCGACTGCAGCTCCTGTTGCAGCGCCAACATTACCTTTGCCGGGATCGCAGCCCGCAACCTCCCAGCCAGCAGCTCAACGGCCGGCTAACCCTGGACAAAAAAAGTAAAAAGCTTAAAAAAATATAGAGGCCTTGCATCCGTAAAGCGGTGCAAGGCCTTTTTTAGTAGAATTACATACTGACATGATGGCATTACGATATTAAGCTATCGTTAAGAATGAAAACCTCACTGACCTAAAAGTGACAATACATCAGCTATTGTATGCCAATTAGTGAAATTGCATTTGCTTGGCATAATTGATGAGCAAAGCAAACAAGAACTTAAATTATAATTAAATAAATAGTATAACTATGTCATTAAAAATCAAACCTATCGGAGACAGGGTAGTAGTAGAAGCTGCTCCCGCCGAAACTATGACCGCGTCTGGTATTTACATACCTGAAACTGCGCAGGAGAAACCACAAAAAGGAACTATTGTAGCTGTTGGGCCTGGTAAATATGCCGACTCAGGCAGCCTTATCCCAATCGGTGTTAATGTAGGCGACCAGGTTTTATACGGTAAATACGCCGGTACCGAAATCACCTATGAAGGCAAAGAACTTTTAATTATGCGTGAATCGGATATCTTCGCGGTTCTGTAATAATTATTGAAGGATTGAATTATTGGATTACGGAATTAGTTTTTAATTCAATAGTTCACTAAATCATTAATTCACAAAAATCATTAATTAAAAAATCAAAAAAAATGTCAAAACAGGTTAAATACAATGTAGAAGCACGTGACGCCTTAAAACGCGGTGTTGATATTTTAGCAAATGCAGTTAAAGTAACTTTAGGTCCAAAGGGCCGTCACGTAATTATTGATAAGAAGTTCGGTTCACCGGTTATTACAAAAGACGGTGTAACTGTTGCAAAGGAAATTGAGTTAAAGGACCCTATCGAAAATATGGGCGCTCAAATGATAAAAGAAGTGGCCTCAAAAACTGCAGATATTGCAGGTGATGGTACCACAACTGCTACGCTTTTAGCCCAGGCTATTGTTACAGCCGGTATTAAAAACGTAGCTGCCGGCGCAAATCCAATGGATTTGAAACGCGGTATCGACAAAGCGGTAAGGGTTGTTGTTGAGAACTTAAAATCGCAAAAACAGGATGTTGGCGATGATTTTAGTAAAATCAAGCAAGTAGCTTCTATCTCGGCTAACAACGATGAACAAATTGGCGAAATGATTGCCGATGCGATGAAAAAAGTTGGAACCAGCGGTGTAATTACTGTAGAAGAAGCAAAAGGTACTGAAACTGAAGTTAAAACCGTTGAAGGTATGCAGTTTGACCGTGGTTACCTTTCTCCGTACTTCGTTACCAATGCTGACAAAATGGAAGTGGAGCTGGAAAGCCCATACATCCTGATCTATGATAAAAAGATATCTTCGATGAAAGAATTGCTTCCTATCCTGGAAAAGCAAGTTCAAACCGGCAAACCACTATTAATTATAGCTGAAGACCTCGACGGCGAAGCGCTGGCTACTTTGGTAGTTAACAAGATCCGTGGCTCACTGAAAGTCGCAGCCGTTAAAGCCCCAGGCTTTGGCGACCGCAGAAAAGCTATGCTTGAAGATATAGCTGTGTTAACTGGCGGTACTGTAATTTCGGAAGAAAGAGGTTACAAACTGGAAAGTGCTGATCTTTCGATGTTAGGACAAGCTGAGAAAATTTCTATTGACAAGGATAACACAACCATTATTAATGGCGATGGTAACCCTGATAACATTAAAGCAAGGGTAAGCGAGATCCGTGCCCAGATAGAAACTACAACTTCTGATTACGATAAAGAAAAATTACAGGAACGTTTAGCCAAATTATCAGGCGGTGTTGCTGTATTATATATCGGCGCAGCTTCTGAAGTGGAAATGAAAGAAAAGAAAGACCGTGTTGACGATGCTTTACATGCAACCCGTGCGGCTGTCGAAGAAGGTATTGTTGCAGGCGGTGGTGTTGCTTTCATCCGTGCAGTTGATGCTTTGGTTAACCTTAAGGGTGATAATGACGACGAGAACACTGGTATCCAGATCATCCGTCGCGCTATTGAAGAGCCTTTACGCCAGATATGCGAAAACGCAGGTATCGAAGGTTCGATCGTAGTGCAAAAAGTAAGGGAAGGCAAAGCCGATTTTGGTTATAATGCCCGTACCGATAAATATGAAAACCTGATCAAAGCTGGTGTTATCGATCCAACTAAAGTAGGTCGTGTAGCGCTGGAAAATGCAGCCTCGATCGCAGCAATGTTGTTAACAACAGAATGTGTATTGGCTGATGATCCTGAAGAAGACAAAGGTGGCGGTGCTCCAATGCATGGTGGCGGCGGCATGGGCGGAATGATGTAATTAAGTCTGAAGCCTAAAGTCTTAAATCAGGAGCGGAAGAGAAAAGTTTATTAGACTTTTGACTCAAGACTTCAGACTTTGAACTTAAATAATCCCTGTCTATTTTAATAGACGGGGATTGTTATTTTAAACAGGCAGGGGTACCGTCATTTTAAAGTAAAGGGACGGTCATCTGTTAATCAAATGATTGATTAAGTAATTTTTGGGCTACAATTAAGTGTAAATTTGAGTAAGAGATCAAAATTTGGTTCTTAGGCACAACATTTGAATACAGCTCATCAATATGAAACATCTAACAGAAAAAACAAGGTACCTCCAAAGTCAAATAGTGGATTGGGTGCTTTTTAAGGGCCCCGAACTTTTTATAGCGATTTACGGTAAATAATAAATTGTTTAACTTCGCTTCTTCTATGAAGCTTGAAAAATTTTACGACCGGGCTTATAATTGGCTATTCATGCACGGGCCCGATCTGTTCTTCGGATTAGTCATTTTCTTTATGGGCCTTTGGTTCATAAGGTTCCTCCGGTTCCGCATCCGCGACCGGATGAGTAAAACAAGAGTCAACTCTTCATTACAGCCTTTTCTTTTAAGTCTTTCCATTACCGCACTATATGTTTTGCTGATAATTACCGTGATGGAAATTATTGGTTTGCACATTACAGTATTCACCACCATAATCGGCGCATTTAGCGTGGCGGCTGGTTTGGCGTTATCGGGCACCTTCCAGAATTTTGCAGGTGGGGTGCTTATCCTTTTATTGAAGCCTTTTGAAATTAATGATAATATTGTAGCCCAGGGGCAGGAAGGTAAAGTTACTTCGATACTTATATTTTATACCGTAATCATAACTTATGATAACAGGACAATTATTATACCTAACGGCAAGCTATTTAATGAGGTGATAATAAATCTTAGCAGGCAGGGCAAAAGGCGTTTGGATTTTGAGGTTAAGTTAGGTTATGCCGCCGACATTGACAAGGCAAAGAAAATTATACTCGATGCCATCAATTCGACTGAAAATGTGCTAACCGACCCGCCAATAAGATTGGGTCTGATCGGCCTTGAAATTGACTGTATCCGGTTCACCGTAAATGTCTGGCTTGACCCTGATAACTACCTGACTGTTAAAATAGCCCTTATGGAGAAAATAATCAAAAATCTTGGCGCCGCTGGGATCGCGTTCCCTAAAGCCGGGTAGCTATAGGAAACGGGCATGCCGCGAAGCGTTATTAAGTTAGGAATCAAGACATTTATCTTCAACTAACCTCTAATCTCTAACCACTAAAATCATATCTTCTGCTTTGCTTTAATTTCCAGGTAACGGTTAATGGTATTTACGGTGAGGTTTTTGGGTGTGCTTAAAATTGATTGGATATTATATTTAGCCAGTTCTTTTACGATCAGTTTTTTGTCGTAGGCAAATTTTTCGGCAATAGTTTTTATGTAAATCCCTTCTACGTCGACGGCTGCTTCTTCACTTAGCTTTTTAAGCTCGGTATTTTCAAAAAACACTACCAGCAGCAGGTGAAATTTCGCTATCCGTTTTAAAAATGGCAGCTGCCTTTGTAAAGCCGACATACTTTCGTAATTAGTAAAAAATACCACCAGGCTGCGCTGTTTGATAACGCTGCGTATGGTGCTGTACAGCACTTCCATATTTGTTTCCAGGTAGCGGGTTTTCTCTTTGTATAATACTTCCAGTATCTTATTGATCTGGGTTGGGCGACGGTCGGCGGGGACGACAGTGCCAATTTTTTCGGCTACAGTGATCAAACCAGCCTTGTCTTCTTTTAATAATGCCACGTTTGATAAAACCAGGCTGGCATTTATAGCATAGTCAAGCAGGCTTAAACCATCAAAAGGCATTTTCATCGCCCTCGATTTTTCGATCACGCAATATACATGCTGCGATTTTTCGTCGGTGTAGTTGTTGGTCATTAATGTGCCTTGCCTTGCTGTTGCTTTCCAGTTTATGGTACGGTAATCATCGCCCTGCACATAATTTTTTACCTGTTCAAATTCAAGGCTGTGGCCCAGGCGCCTGATTTTTTTAATCCCGATCTCCGATAGATTATTCGAGATGGCCATCAGTTCATATTTGCGCATTTGCAAAAAAGATGGGTACACTGCCAATGTTTCCGCCTGTTTAAAATTATACCTCCGGGTAATAAGCCCCACCGGCGACCTGACAAAGACCCTCACCTGTCCAAATTCATATTCCCCCCGTTTTGTGGGGCGTAGGGCATAGTTTATAAGTTTGCGCTGGCGGGGTTTTAATTCGGTTTTAAACCAGATATCCCTTTTCTGAAATTGAAAGGGGATTTCATCAATAATACCTGCGCTGATGTTGAAAGGGTACCAGTTTTCAATATATATCCCCAATTCATTATCATCACTATTGCTGAGGCGTTCAGGTGCATGCCGCTTCGCAAATATGCCTTTGGCGGTGCGGTACAGCATAAGTATGTCAATGAAAGTAAGAATTACTAGGGTGTAAAAAACCAATTCGGGAATAACGCCCAGCCACGGAAAAAAGAAAGCCAGCAAAAACAGCACAACGCAGCCACCAAGCGCCATAAACAGGCGGCTGGTTAAAAACAGGTTGGTATAAAATAAATTAAACAGCTTTTTCATTATTGAGCACTACCGTTTTCTGTGTTGGTTATTTGCCACTGCTACTGCCACTACTACTACTCACCATTCACCACTTCACCTCGGCACCTCAATTTTCTGAATAATTTGTGCCACTACATCATCGGGTGTTACACCTTCCATTTCTTTATCGGGGGTTAGCATAATGCGGTGCCTTAAAACGGGTGCCGCCACATAGGTAACATCATCCGGCGTAACAAAATCTCGTCCTTTAATGGCCGCCAGCGCTTTTGCAGCGTTTATAATGGCCAGTGAGGCACGCGGCGACCCGCCCAGGTACAACGACTTATTGTTGCGGCTTTCATGAACTATCTTGGCTACATAAACCAATATCTTTTCTTCAACGTGCAGGCCCAATACCACCCTCCGTAACGAAACCACATCCTGCGCCGTTAATACCGGCTGGATATGCTTTAGCTGATCGGTCGTCTTTTGGTTATGCTGTTGGGTAAGAATAGCTATTTCTTCATCCAGCGAAGGGTATTTTATTTCTATTTTAAATATAAAACGGTCCAGCTGCGCTTCGGGCAGGCGATAGGTGCCCTCATGCTCCACCGGGTTCTGTGTTGCCAGTACGGTGAAGGGCTCCTCCATTTTATAGGTTTGGCCGTCGATAGTTAACTGGCGTTCTTCCATCACCTCGAACAAAGCCGACTGCGTTTTCGCCGGGGCACGGTTGATCTCGTCAATCAGGATAATATTGCCGAAAATAGGGCCGTGTTTAAACTCAAAATTGGTAGTTTTTGGATTAAATACCGATGTGCCTAAAATATCCGAAGGCATAAGGTCCGGCGTAAATTGTATGCGTGAGTATTTTGCATCAATTGATTTCGCGATCAGCTTGGCAGTTAAAGTTTTGGCGACACCCGGCACACCTTCAATCAATATATGCCCGTCGGCAAGTATGCCTGCTATAAGCAAGTCAATACTATCGTGCTGACCGACAATTATTTTCGCCAGCGTTGCCTTGATCTGCTCAACGGCAGCACTAAGCTTGCTCAGGTCGGTTCTTTGTTCAAATATTTCATCTTCCATAATTATGCGGATTGGATATAAAGTTTTTCTATCAATTTATTTAATTCAATTAATTCACGATCGGAAACATGGTCCTGGACGCTGATATACAGTATGTAACTAACCAATCTATGCGAGAAAGCAGGGTCAATCCCCAATTTTGCCGTTAACTTTTCAGTAAATTCACTATCCAGTTTATTGGTTTTTAATTGGTATTCTTCGCGCAGGTGTTCCAAAAGGTAGAGGATCTTCTTATGGGCGATATTAGCATTGTTGCGCTTTTCGTAATAAACCTGGCCTACTACATTTACAAATTCCAGCGTTGTGTTGTTTAATGGTTCAATTACCGGGATGACACGCTGTGTCCGTTTTACTTCAAAAAATACAAATATCAATAAGCTTAAAATAGCAATATAATAAGCCCATTGTAAGGCATCGTTACTTAAAAACACGCGCATAGGTGATTCACTCCCGGTATCTCCCTGCGTATAATATTCGTCCCATATCAATTTGTCGCTGCTTTTCAGGTAAGATAGCGCCGTTGCGGCATATTCGGCCCCACTGGGATTTAATAAGCTGTAATTGCTAAATAATTTTGGATTGGTAACAAGGTACAACGACCCTTTGCCGAAACTATATTTTATAAAATTGGCCTTATGATTTACATTTTCGCCTATTACGGCTGCCCGCAACGTATCAAATTTACTGAAGTAATTGCTCCCTGTACCCTTATCAAGGGTGTAAAGCTTTTGAGGATCTAATGCCGGGTTCAAAAATTTTACGGAAGACGTATCCCTGCCAAATTTTAAGAAGGTTTCTGTCCTGATACTCAATTTTTTATCGAATGTTTTACCAAAATAGGATGAAGCGATGAAAACGTCATTTCCTTTCCTTATATATTTTACCAGCTGGTCATAGTCGGCTTTTGTAAGCTCAAACCCAGGACAAATAATAATATAAGATGAATTTTTTATCGAGTCTTCGGCAATTACCGAGTAAACCGGCTGGCGGTAAGGTATTATTCGGGATTTTGGAAAAACATCCTTCAACCGGTTATAAACTATATATGTCCCGAAAGGCGTTTTTTCTTTATCGCTGAATGACTCCGACCAATCAACAGCTTTAGGACGGTTAAGCTGTGCAATTATATAAATCGCTAGCAGTACGCCCCCCACTATCAAATACAGCTTCAAACTCCTCATGGCAGGTGATTTTTAAAGTTTTGAAACAATAAGTTAATGTTGCTGAAGATATCCTTATCAATAAAAAAATTCCCATACCACACATATTCAAACTGCCTGGTTAATAATCCAAAAGTTTGTTTTTGTACAGGGTCGGCAAGTTCGTAAACATAGGCGGCGTTTGTTTTATCAATTTGCCATTGAATTAAATTCTTGTCACTTAGTTGTTTTAAACATTTTAAATACAGCAAACGGACAGCGAGCCGGAAATTGTGCTGTGAAATAGCTTTTTCAATTTCAGCGTCAAAGTTCATTTCATGGATGTTTTCGAGCGACTCGGTATAGGCCAGGTCAATTTTTTTCGCATCGCCCCGGAGCAATTGCATAGCATCGATCCCCAACGATCTAAATATGACATAGGTTAAAAGGGCAATCGCCAGGCCCAGCAAAAGGTATTTAAAAATAGGCCCGATGAACGGAATCCTGCCAAACAGACTTAAGATCTTATCCCAAAGCCAGTTCCAGAAACGTTCCCATAACGAAGGCTGGCCAACCGCTTCCCCCGTATAGTTAAATTCTTTATCCCTTTTATACTTTTTTATAGCATTTGCATCAAATTTTTTTACCGCAATTTTTGTGGTATCAATGCTGACCTTCGCAGGCAACTTTTTTTTAACCGGCGCAGCTTTAGTGCTTACTAAAAATAATGCAATTAATAATGTTAGAACAAATGGGGGTATAAACTTATGCATATACTTAAAATTCTTCAGCCGGTAAATTTGTTTGGTCATCATTGGCCGTCCCCAATTTTCCTATACGGTCAAGCAGGCCTGTGCCGTCTTTTTCTTCGGCCAGGTTAAAATAGCATAGGCATACAGCAATACCCGGCAAAACATAAGCAAGCAGAATTATGTTCTTTAATACGCTGAAAATGATGATAAGGGGCAGCGAAAAGCTTTTGAGGGTTAAAAATTTACTGCCAACAGTGATTAATGTTATTGGAATGCTTACTATAGAACCCGCAACCCCCACGATTAACGACATAATAAAGATCACCCCAAAAACCAGCCACCAGTTGTTTTTAATCAACCTGAAACTTTTATTAAATGCGTAACTGAATGATGAATTTTCAATTACTATGATTGGGATAATGAGGTAAGAAACCGGAATCATGTAAATTCCGGGGATAACGCAAAGCATTGTTGCGATCACTAACATAAAAAATATCAATATACCGCTTCCCAACACCCTGAAAAAGTAGAACCTAAAATAACCCCATACCTCTGCCAGGGTAGGTGTTGTATTGTTTTTTTGGAGATAAACAGAAATATAACACAAGGTAACCAAATGAATAAACGCCTGGGTTAAAAGCAAAATAAAAGCGCCCACTAATGCGGTGGCAAAATATTCCAGTGGCCTGGACTGGGCATCATATGAATTTAGATTTATATTGATCACGGTGCTAATATTCATATAAGTAAATACCGTAGTGACGGTACTCACGAGTATAAAAAAACCGCATATAATAAACAGCGCTTTAAATAAAGGTTTAAAGTTTTCCCTTAAAAAAGTAAAGGAATCGTTAATAATCTGGCCAAAGTCACGTAATCGTCTCAGTTCAATAGGCTGTTTCATTTTTTACTAAATTATTATTGTGATTTATTTTTCGGTTTAGGATAGCAGGATACAAAATTACATACCATATAATGAACGAAAGTGACGCAATTAATATAGTAACACTCAGCCAAACAGGCATTTCGGTATGCCGGGTTACAAAGCCTTCAAAAAAAGCTGCTGTTATAAAAATAGGTATCAATCCGATGGCAATTTTCAGCCCGTCCTTTGCTCCATTTTTTAATGATACGATACGCGTATAGGTTTTAGGGAAAAGTATACTGTTACCGAGGATGAGCCCTGCCCCGCCCGCCAAAATAATTGCAGAGATTTCAAGCGTTCCGTGCAGCCATATTACCAGAATCGACTGCCAGCCAAGTCCCTTATTAAAAAAATAGTATTGAAATGACCCCATCATAACCCCGTTACTCATCAGTTGGTAAATACTTCCAACGGAAAATATTATTCCCATAACAAAGGTTGACAGCTCAACCATTATATTGTTGAATGCTATTTGAACGAACATCAAAAACGAACTCCCCTGTTTGTATACACCAAACGGATCACCCTTAACTATATTCTCATTGGTCATGTTAACATAGTCATCGCCCAATATCAATCGCACAAAAGTGTTGTCATAACGCGCAGAAAGCGCCCCCATCAGGCTAAAAACCGTAAAAAATAAAAACGAATATAATAACGGTTTTCGATGCTTATAAAAAACCAGCGGCAGTTCATATCTCCAAAAAACAACAAACCTGCTGGTTTTCTCTTTTTTGTTTTTATAGATGGATTGATGAAACGATGCTGCAAGCCCGTTTAAATATTTGGTGGTATTTGATTTCGGATAAAATGTTTTGGCATAGGCAAGGTCGTCGGTTATACTTATAAAAGATTCGGCAAGCGCATCAGGGCCTTTATCTTTTAAGTTTTCATAATCCTTCCACCTTTGGGTGTTTTGTTTAACAAACAACGCTTCCCGCATTTTCCCGAATTTTTTGTTTAAAATAACTACAAAACTTTAAACTGCAATCATAATTTTCAATAACAATTTTATATTTGTTAAAGATGGAAATAATAACAGTACACACAACCCAAAATATTGATATTGACTATGAAATTGGCGGACTGGGTGAAAGGATACTGGCCTATTTTATTGACCTGGCAATTTTTATTGCCCTGGCTATTATTGGCAGCATCCTGACAAGTGTACTTTCGGATGTGGGCATCGCCGTGTATTTTATTATTGTAGGATTAACGCTGCTTTTTTATGATCTGGTGTGCGAATCGTTTTTTAATGGGCAAAGTGTTGGAAAAGTGGTATTGAAAATACGGGTGATCAGCCTGGATGGTACGCGCCCGAAATTCAGCCAGTTTTTGTTGCGCTGGCTATTCCGGTTAGTTGATTTTAGCCTAACCTCATGGCTCGGGGGGGTAATAACGATCATACTGACGGAAAAAGGCCAACGGATAGGTGATATTATAGCAGGCACGGTGGTAATAAGGACTAAACCCCGTACAAACATGAACAACCTGGTTTTTGCCAGGGTAGAGGAGGGCTATCAGCCGGTTTTTGCCCAGGCTGTTCAACTGAAAGACACAGATATCAACCTGATACACGAAGTGATAGAAAGCTACTTTAAAACCGGTAACAATGTAATGGTTTATAAAATGGCGGACAGGATAAGGGAATATTTGCAGATAAGCCTGCCCCCGAACATGAATAGCATGCAATTTTTGCAAACCATTATAAAAGATTACAGCCATATCACAGCTCAAACGGATGCTATATAGTGACCGTATAAACCCCAGAGTTTGATGCCATAACTAACTAATATTATGCTGCCTATGAAAGCAAACAGCGATTTTTTTATGGCGTTTTTTGATGTATCAAGCGTGAAAAAGTTATCAGCCAGGCCATAGGCAAAAAACAGCAGTAAAGGTATTGCCGCAGGATAAAGCATAAAACTTTTTTGAAAACTGCCTTGCATTAATGCCATAACCGAACGCTGGAAGCCGCAGCCGGGGCAGTCAATGCCGGTTAAATATTTAAAAGGACAGGGGAGCAAATGATTTTGCAGCCAGTTGATGAAAACTAACCGGCTGCAAAACATTTGGATTGGAATATATTGTAAGATCATTAAACCTGCGGCGGCTGAGGGTCCTGGTAATTTGTTGGGCCGAGCGGGTCTCTGGGCCTCAACCCGCCGGCTTCAGCTGCGGAAGGGCCAAGATATGGATAATTGCCAAACCCTAATATCGGCCAAAAAATAAAGCCCAAAAGCAAGAGGCCAACTGTGAAACCTTCGCTTTGTCCAAAACTCTTACTCAACAGGTTCATGGTCCATACAAGAAATATGATATTTACGCAGGGTATCAAAAACAAAAATATCCACCATATAGGTTTGCCAACTATTTCGAGAATTACAATTAAATTATAAATAGGTATTATACATGCCCAGCCGGGTTTACCGGCTTTGGTAAAAACTTTCCATTGGCCGATAACTACGATTACCCAAATGATTAGGAACGGAATTAAACAGGCCAAAAAAATGGCGGCTATTGCAGCTGCCATGCCGGGCGAGGACGCGTCAAGATTTTCCATGTGTTTTAGGTTTTAATTGGATGAGGTTTTAATTTTTATTGAATGTATTAAATCTATTTTGAATATTCAAACATTAAAGACAAAAAGTACTGATACAATTGTAATTTTGGCCTGATGCAAAAAGAACAAATATCAGTTTTTGATATGTTTAAGATCGGCATAGGCCCGTCGAGTTCACATACGCTTGGGCCGTGGCGTGCGGCGCAGCAATTTGTGCAGATGCTTGACGATAAGCATGTTTTACCGCTGGTGGTTGGCGTGAAAGTACTGTTGTACGGGTCGCTTGCTAAAACCGGAAAAGGCCACGGCACCGATATAGCGATACTGTTAGGCTTACGCGGCGACGACCCCGTGACCTTCGAGGTAGACCAGGTTGGCCCTAAAACCGAAGGGATCAGAACATCAAATAAAATTACGCTGGCAGGCAAAAAAGAGGTTAGCTTTTTTGTAAATGACGACCTGTTGTTCTTATTCAACGAAAGTTTGCCCTATCACCCCAATGCAGTTACCTTCCAGGCATTTTTAAATAACGGTACAGCCCTATCCGAAACATTTTATTCCATAGGCGGGGGCTTTGTGGTAAAGGAAGGCGCACAGGGCCATCATAAATCGGAGGTTGATCTACCGTTCCCGATAGAGACTGCGAACAATTTATTGCACTGGTGCATTAAAACCGGCCTCAAAATATCGGAGGTGGTAATGGAAAACGAACTGGCCTGGCGCGGTGAAAAGGAAACGCTTGATGGGGTGTTGAATATTTTCAAGGCCATGAAAGAATGTATTTACCGGGGCTGCCATACTACAGGCTTATTACCCGGCGGATTGAATGTGGGCAGGCGGGCCGCCAGTCTCAACCGTAAACTGATCGGGAACCATCCTTATAATAATTTTGATGAATGGCTATTGGCTATTCGCAAAACGGGCAACAGTTTTCAAAACACACTGGATTGGGTAAGTTGCTTTGCTTTGGCGGTAAATGAAGAGAATGCCTCTTTTGGCAGAGTTGTAACAGCGCCTACCAATGGCGCAGCAGGCGTGGTGCCTGCGGTATTGCAATATTACCTTGTTTTTTGCGACGGCTATAGCAATGAGCGCATCGTCCAGTTTTTGCTTACAGCATCCGAGATCGGCAGCATATTTAAAAAAGGTGCTACCTTATCCGCTGCTATGGGCGGCTGCCAGGCGGAGATCGGCGTATCATCAGCCATGGCGGCTGCTGCGCTAACAGAGTGTTTAGGCGGTACACAGCGACAAGTATTGATGGCTGCCGAAATTGCTATGGAACACCACCTCGGCATGACCTGCGACCCCATCGGCGGCCTGGTACAGATTCCCTGCATCGAGCGCAATACCATGGGGGCCATTAAGGCAATCACCGCCTCGCAGCTTGCCCTTCAAACCAATCCCGATAATGCCAAAGTAAGCCTTGATGCGGTGGTTAAAACCATGTGGCACACCGCGCTGGATATGAACTCGAAATACAAAGAAACTTCGGATGGGGGCCTGGCTATAAATATACCGCTGAGTTTGCCGGAGTGTTAGGCCCCCTAACCCCCTAAAGGGGGAACTATGGTTGATAGATTAAGTTGGCCGCTTTGTGACTTTTTCAACCACTTTGATTAGTCAAAAATAAAACCTTAAATTCGTTAATGATGACAAATGACCGGCGCGTTTTTTTAAAGCAGGCAGCTGCATTGGCTGGCGCTTTTTCGGCGAACAGCCTGTTTAACCAGGTGCATGCTGCCGACTGGCAAAAGGCATCACAAAAAGTTAAACACCTAACCGACGCCGAGGTAGCCGGGGATGAAGATTTCTGGCGGGTAGTACAGCAATCCTATACGGTTAATCCCAATATCATCAACTTAAATAATGGAGGCGTGTCGCCATCGCCGCTGGTGGTGCAGCAGGCGGTTGAACGCTATAACCAGTTATCGAACGAGGGGCCATCCTATTATATGTGGCGCATCCTTGACCAGGGCCGCGAACCCTTGCGCGAAAAACTGGCCGGCCTGGCAGGTACCTCACCGGACGAAATTGCTATTAACCGGAATGCCACTGAATCGCTCAATACCATCATATTGGGGCTCGACCTGAAAAGTGGGGACGAAGTTATCGGTACCAAGCAGGATTATCCACACATGATACAGGCTTACCAGCAGCGGGCGCTGCGCGAAGGAATAGTTTACAAGCAGTTGAGCTTTGATTTCCCGATAGAGGATGATGAGCAAATTGTTAAGGCTTATGAAAATGCTATCACCCCGCAAACAAAACTATTGCATGTTACGCATATGATCAATTGGGTTGGCCAGGTAATGCCCGCGCAAAAGATATGTGACATGGCCCATGCAAAAGGGATTGAGGTAATTGTGGATGGCGCCCATTCTTTTGGCCTGATGGATTTTAAGATACCCGACTTGCACTGCGATTATTTTGGTACCAGTTTACACAAATTCCTGTCGGCGCCGATTGGAAGCGGTATGATGTGGATAAAAAAAGAAAAGATCGAAAAAATATGGCCGCTGCCCAGCAGCGGTAAACCGCACAGCGGCGATATCCGGAAATTTGAGGAATTGGGCACCCGCAGCTTCCCGATAGAGCAAGGTATTGGTGAAGCGATCAATTTCCACGAGGGGATAGGCAGCAAACGAAAAGAGGAACGGATAAGGTACCTGAAGGATTATTGGGCCACAAAGGTGCAGCAAATACCCAAAGTTAAATTGCACACGTCTTTAAACCCCAAGTATTCATGTGCCATTTGCGGCGTAAGCATCGATGGAATGACACCCGGAGAACTGGACTCGGCCCTTTTCGAAAAGTATAAAATACATACCGTTGGTATAAATTGGGAAAATATTCACTGTGTACGGGTAACGCCCCATGTGTATACTACACTTCCAGACCTTGATAAATTAGTTAAGGCAATAGGAGAGATAGCCTCGAAAAGTAAAAGTTAGCGCTTAAACAATCTCGAATCAAATTCAAAAGGCTCTGTCAGTATTATTTTCAGGTTTTTGTAATCCGGGTGCCGGGGGTTAAGTATATAATTGGATTCGCCGGGTACGGTTGCGGATGGAACTTGCAGCATTAAATGTTTATTGGCTTTTAAGAAATCATCCCCCATGTATTGTGTTGACCTTGGGAACGGGTTCCTGTTCCAGCCGGCGGGTAATTCTTTGATGCCGATTTTAGTTATGCCGGCGTCTTTAGGCAATTCAATACTGACCATATAATAATTAACCGGCATAATCCCATAGGGGACGTGAACAGCAACTTCAAGCACCGCCAGCGCCTGGGAGCCTGATGTATAAAGGGCTGGGGTGCCTTTACCATTCCAGCGGCCGCTGTTCATTTCGGCGCCGTAACCCGAAAGGTCATGAATATATTCTTTTTTGCAAAGACGGTAAACTATCATGCAAAAATGCCATGTTCAATGCGGCCCAGTTCATCATAAACCATCGTAATACCGAAAGAAGTATCAAGCATGTCTTTTGGTTTTACGCCGCCGAGAGCAATGCTTTTGGTATCCATCCAGGTGTAAAAGTTATCCTCTATCTCAAAAACGTCAACACCCTTTTTATAGAGCAATTCAACAAGGATGATTTTTTCAGAAGAAACCGGATCAAACACCTTTCCTTCTTTTTTATACCGCTGGATGGTACGTTCAGAAATATGAAGATAATCGGCCCACTCCTGCATGCCCACGTGGATACGATCAGAAAGGGTTGAAAAATAATTATAGGACAAGCCATCCCTAACCATACTGGTTAAGTGTGCCATATCATCATCAACAAATTTGTACTTTTTAGGCTTTGCCATACTGAAACAATGCTAATTGTCGGTAAATTTACGACACTTGTCTTAGATTTGCAAATTATTTTCTTAATTTATCCGCTATCATTGGCTCAAGTGAATTTACCCACAGCGTATACATTTTCCCGGAAGGATGAAGGCCATCAGGGGCAATTAATCCTGGATCTGTTGCTGCTTGTCTTGATATGGGCGTTATATCCAAATAATTAACCCCGGCTGCTTTGCTTATTGATTTGTTGATCGCATTAAATTGGTCTATTTGTGGTGCTATAACGCTGCCCTGACCTGCCGCAAAAGGAGTTACCCCCCAATCCGGAATTGATAATACAAAAACCCTGCTTGCCTCACCATCCGCAAAGGTTATTGCTGTATTTAATACCTGCGCAAATTTTATTTTGTAATTCTCCTGGCTTAATTGCTGGTACTGATCATTTACTCCAACCAGTAAGGTAACAAAATTGAACTTTTTATCGGTGATGCCGCTCTGGGAAATGGCGCTTATCAAATCATCTGTCGTCCAGCCGCTGACTGCAATTATGGTTGGCGGCTGCACATAAAGTGATTGCACATTTAACGCATCGGCAAGCTGATATGGGTACGACTGGTTTTGCGGCACCGCTTCACCAATCGTATATGAATCGCCTAAAGCGAGGTAACTGAGTGTATCGGCCGCTGTCATAGTTGAAGTGTTATTGCTTGCTGCAGGCATTTTCCCCGCTGTTTGTGCACATCCTGAAAATGAGGTTAGCGCTATTAAAATAATTTGTAAAGTCTTCATACCATCTCCATATGGAACAATACGGAAATATGGTGCTTTAAGATTTTTTTTACTTCGTTTATATCAACTTCGTGCCCCAACTCTCTTTGCATGGAGGTTACATCTTTATCATCGATACCGCAGGGCACTATATTTTTAAAATAATCAAGATCGGTATTTATATTAAAGGCCAGGCCATGCATGGTTACCCACCGGCTGCAGCGTACACCCAATGCGCATATTTTACGGGCGCGCTCATTATCAGCATCAAACCAAACACCGGTATAGCCGGGATACCGCCCTGCTTTTAACCCGAAATCATTCAAAGTAAGTATTACAGCTTCTTCGAGAGTGCGCAAATAAAGATGGATATCGGTGAAAAAATTATCGAGATCAAGTATAGGGTATGATACTATTTGCCCTGGCCCGTGGTAGGTAATGTCACCGCCCCGGTTAATGCAGTAGTAAACGGCATTCTTTTCCTTTAACCCTTTTTCATCTAACAATAAATGTTCGGGTTTGCCGCTTTTTCCCAAAGTATAAACGTGGGGGTGCTCGCAAAATATAAGGTAGTTGGGGGTTACAATGCCGTCATCAAATTCATCCCCTTCAGATTGAGCATGCCGATTACGTATTTCAATTTTTAAATTTACGGTGTCGGCAAACAGGGCTTCTTGCTTATCCCACGCTTCCTTATAGTCAATCAGTCCCCAATCCTTAAAAATTACCTGTTTGTTCTTCATTTGCTCAGCCTTTCACGAATCCAACCATATAATCATGGAATTGAAGGTAACCCACCTCATAATTAAGGTTTATTTCGCCCTTGTGCAGGTGTGCTTCCAGGTAACCATGCCCTTCAAAGTTAAATGGTTTCAATAAGATATTATTGGCAAACGATACCTCTTTTTGCCCGTAACATTTATATACAGCTTCCTTGGCACACCAGCATACATACAGTTGATTTATTTTATCCGCTTCGGTAATAAAGTCCAACTCCTCCTGCCGCATAAATTTACGGGCTATACGTTCAATTTTATCGGTTACCTGCTCAATATCAATACCTACCGGCGCTTTGCTGATCATTACCGCGGCATAATCAAAAGAGTGGCTTAACGATATATGGTAGGGCAGATTTACCAGGTATGGTTTGCCATGGGCGTCAACCTTACAGTCGATATATTCATCCGTACGCAGCAATTTGCGCAATAGAACACGCGTACCCAGCCAGTGCAGGTTACGCTTGCCTATCTTAAGCTGTTCGTAATAAGTTTTTTCGTACCCGTTTAGTTGTAACTGACTATATAACTCGTCAGCTTCTTCCTCAATTTTCCAAATGGCAAATTCCGTATCGTCATCAACCTGTTGCCTGTATGCTATAGCCATAATAAGTAAAATTGTAAAAAGGATGATAAACTTATAGCAAATTAACTAAATTGTATCGATTTTTATCAATTATAAACCAATTCTAAGAATTCATCTATGCTAACCGAGAAATTTACACCTGAGCAGGTTGAGCTTTACAATCAGCAGGGTTATATTATCATAAAAGGCTTTTGCAGCCGCGATGAAATAAACAAGTTATACAAAACAGCACTGGATGATAATGCCATGCGCAACAATGCTTTGGACCTTAACGACCAAACCGGCAAAAAAACCCGGTTATCGCTTTGGTTCACGCCCGGCAACGATGTGTTTGGATATTTAACCCGCAGCGAAAAAATGATCAGTTCGGTAAAGCAATTGCTCGGAGGCGATTCCCCGGTTTGCCATTTTCATTCCAAGCTGATGCAAAAAGAGCCGAAAGTTGGCGGCGCATGGGAATGGCACCAGGATTATGGCTACTGGTATAAAAACCAGTTTATGTTCCCTGATGAACTGATCAGCATCATGGTGGCGCTGACAGAGGCCAATAAAGGCAATGGCTGTTTACAGGTAATAAAAGGCTCGCATAAATTGGGGCGTGTAAACCATGGCTTCGCGGGCGAACAGGTTGGCGCTGATATGCAAATGGTAAATAATGCTTTAAAAACCATGGAACTGGTGTACGTTGAGCTTGAGCCCGGCGATGCACTCATTTTTCATAGCAACCTGCTGCACCGGTCTGAGGCTAACCTATCCGATTACCCGCGATGGTCGGTAATATCGTGCTATAATCTTCAATCGAACCTGGCTTATAATGAAACATCGACCTCGTATAAAGTTCCGGTGGATATGGTGCCCGATGAGGCCATTTTAGAATGGGAGCCGGAGTCATTGTCAAATGCTGATTTTCTTAAAAAAGAAAACGACCCGGCTTTGAAGGAAACCGGGTGGGAAAACGAAGTGAAGGCAATTTGAAATGAATTTGAAAATGTGTTGATTTGAAGATTTGAAAATTGCCAATTCCTTTTTAACCTTTACAACCACTACAACTCTTACAACATTTACAACCACTATAAACTAAACAAATATGAACATAGCCATGTTAGGTTCGGGTTTCATCGCCCGTTTTTATGCCGAATCTTTACAAGCACAGCGCGCAAAGGACAGTTTGATCAGCGTGTATTCAAGAAATATTGATAAGGCCAAAAAGTTTGCAGAAGATTATAAGCTGACTTTTTTTTCGGATGATATGGATACGGTTGTGGGCCGCGCAGATGTGGATGCCGTGGTTATCTCGCTGCCAAATAACCTGCACGAAGCGGCAGTTGCGGCTTGTGCGAAAGCAAAAAAGCACGTTTTATGTACCAAACCGCTTGGCCGTAATGCTGCTGAAGCCAAACGCATGTTGGATATGGTGGAAGAAGCCGGCATTATGGGCGGCTATCTCGAAGATCTTTGCTATACGCCAAAGTTTTTAAAATCAATGAAAAGCATAAAGGACGGGAACATCGGCAAGGTGCTGTGGGCAAAATCGCGCGAGGCGCACCCCGGCCCGCATAGCGACTGGTTTTGGGACCATGAGCAATCAGGCGGTGGCGCGATGGTCGACCTGGGCTGCCATTGTGTAGAGATCACCCGCAATTTTATTGGCAAAGAAATAAGGCCCGTTGAGGTGATGTGCTGGGCCGCAACGCAGGTGCATCCCATAAAAGCCGAAGATAGCGCTATCGGTCTTGTGAAATATGCCAATGGCGCCATCGGGCAATTTGAAGTAAGCTGGTGTTTCCGCGGCGGTATGGACCTGCGCGATGAAGTAATGGGTACCGAAGGCACCATCTGGCTCAATAACTTTTTACGTACCGGTTTTGAGATGTTCAGCACCGGCAAAGGCGGCTATGTGGCCGAGAAAGCCGAAAGCAACAGCGGCTGGCTGTTCCCGGTGGGTGATGAGGTGCATGAACTGGGCTATACCAATATGTTTACGGATATGTTTAACGCCATCGAAAATAAAACCGAACCGTTAGAAAGCTTTTACGACGGTTACGTAGTAAATGCCATACTCGATGCGGCGTACCTCTCGGCAAAAACAGGCCGCTGGGAGCCGGTTCAAATTGACGGCTGGCGAGGGGATAAAACGGAAGATTATGGGTCGAATTTTGTATCGTATGATGAGAATTATTATCTCATTAAAAAAGAAATATTACCGCATGGCGATCATAAGCTCATTTTGAAGCACAAGGTTACAGGAGAGGTGATTGTTAGGGATAGCGAAGTAGATGCCTGAAGCATGAAAAATGCATGCCTTACAATTATCCTGTTTTTGCCTTTGTTTACGTTGGCTCAAACGGCCGATCAGTATATAGAAGCAGGCATTAAATTTTCAAAAGCTCATGATTATGTAAACGCAATTGATCAGTTTTCAAAAGCGATAGATTTAGAGCCCAAAACGGCAATGTTTTATAAATATAGGGGCGAGGTAGAACTCCTATCAAAAAAATACCAAAATGCACTTGCCGATTACTCAAACATTTTAAACATTGATCCCAAAAACGCTATAGCTTACACAAATAGAGGCTTAGCTAAAGCATATCTCAAAGATTTTAAAGGTGCAATAGCTGATTGCAACGAGGCGTTACTAATAAACGCGAATGCAGATAGCACCTTTAATAATAGAGGATTTGCAAAACTTGGCTTGAAGGATTTTAGTGGCGCGATCGCTGATTTTGATCGGGCTATAATGATAAATCCCAAAAATGCCATTGCCTATTACAATCGGGGAGATGCAAAAAACAGCATAGAAAAGTATGCTGACGCCATTGCAGACTTTGACAAAGCAATTGAAGTAAATGCAACTTTTAAGGAAGCATATTTCAATAGAGGTATTTCTAAAACTATAACTAAAGATTATTATAGCGCCATTATTGACTTTAATATGGCTATCAAGTTAGATTCAAGCTTCGCTGAAGCATATGATCGTAGAGGCGTCGCGAAAAAGGATATTAAGGACCTCGAAGGCGCAATGGCTGATTTTAATAAGGCGATCTCTATAAATCCCAACTACGATGTCTTTTATAAAAACCGAGGTGATCTTAGAGTTGATATGAAAGATTACGCGGGCGGCTTAGCGGATTTTGACAAAGCAATAAATATAAATTCTAAGTATTCAGTTGTGTACTATAACAGAGCCGAACTAAAAATCAAGAATAAGGATTATAAAGATGCGATAGCAGATTATACCAAAGCTATTAATATTAACCCTGAATTTTCTGATGCCTATACTAATAGAGGAATTGCCAGGGGGTACCTTAGTGATTTTAGTGGTGCTGTTGCTGATATTAATAAAACCATTTCACTTAGCCCTAACAATTCAATGGCTTATTATAACAGAGCAGAAGAAGAGATAGCTATGAATAAAAACGATCTTGCAATTACAGATTTGAATAAAACAATTGCTTTAAACCCTAAATATTCCCAGGCATATTTACACCGGGGTATTCTGATGGTCAATAATAATGATTACAATTCAGCTATTAAAGATTTTAATAAAGCAATACTTATAAATCCCCAATATGCATTTGCCTATTATGATAGGGCTAAAGTAAAACTCCAACTTCATGATAATGGCGGCGCCTGCTTAGATTTCAATAAAGCAAATGATTTGGGATTTACAGCCGCACAAAGTTATCTTGCAAAATATTGCAAATAATTATTGGAGAAATTTGAAATAATCATGGCAATTCTCCAATCCCCGGAATAGTTAGTCGGGCAGCTCATTCGCCTTCCATAATCGTAAATCGTAATTCTAAAACCGTAAATCAAAAAACTTTCCACATTTTTCAAAAACTTTTGTTAAAAATACAAGTTGCCGCCTGCCTCAATTAGTACTAATTTAGCCCGTTCAAGAAAGGGCCAATGATCTTATCAGATAAGCGTATTTTAGAAGAAATTGAGAATGGCAGCATCATTATCGAGCCTTTCAGGGCCGATTGCTTAGGTACAAACTCGTATGATGTGCACCTTGGAAAACACCTGGCCACCTATCGCGACAGGGTTCTGGATGCCAAACTGCACAATGAGATCGTGGCTTTCGAGATACCAAAAGAAGGCTTTGTTTTACAGCCGCATACCCTATACCTTGGCGTTACCATGGAGTACACGGAAACACATCTCCACGTTCCTTTTTTAGAAGGAAAATCGAGCACCGGTCGTTTGGGTATTGACATACATGCCACCGCAGGCAAAGGTGATGTTGGTTTTTGCAATACCTGGACGCTCGAAATTTCGTGCACCCAGCCCGTCAGGGTTTATGCAGGCATGCCCATAGGCCAACTTATCTATTTTGTGGTAGAGGGTGAGATAGAAACCTTTTATAATACAAAGAATGGCGCGAAGTACAATACCCCCAGTACACGCCCGGTTGAAAGCATGATGTGGAAGAATGTTTTTTAATTGAGTCCGGAAGTCCGAAAGAAAAAAGACAGGGGAATCAGACATTTTTCGGTCATAAAAGGCTTGATTTTGTATGTTTGCAATTTAATTGCAATAAAAATCTGCAATGCACATTAAACCTTTTTAAAAAACGTTAGTTTATAAATAAAACGAATAACCAAGTTTAACGCTTATGAAAAAAATCATCACTATTTTAAGTTGTGTAATATTGCTGGCTGCATCATCATGCACCAAACAGTACGTCTCTCCCGGAACAACCAATCAAACGCTTTATGCTAGCCTGGTTAGTACCGACTGGACGGCTTATACTGATCCGGGCAACGGCAGCATGTCATACAGGGCGCCGATCAATGTGGACCTGATCAGCAGTAATTTTGCGCAGATCGGGGGGATAATAGTTGCGATTTCTTATGATGGCGGGGCCACTTACGAGCAACTACCGGAGGTTTATGCAAACATTTCCTACAGCTACACCTATAATGCCGGAAATTTAACGCTTTATGCGCAGTCGGCCGACGGATCAGCAGCGGTACAGCCAACACTGCCAATTAAAGTTAAGATCATTTTGGTGGATTCGAACGGCTAAACAATCCGGCTTTAGCAGCAACGCAAAACAGGTAATGATGTGCAACATCATTACCTGTTTTTTTGTTAAAATTTTCCTGATAATTCTGCGGGATTTTCCGCTATTCAGGTGTAAAGGTAAAACTATGAATAACGATCTCGACCGTTTTGCCATCTGACGGCGGGAGGGGTTTGGTGCCCTTTAGTGGTTTAACCAGCCATAAATTAATGAACACGGGCATATCACGCAATGCTGGTTTAAGCCTCCTCGTTTTAGGCATTACATCTGTCTGGTATAAACGGCTCTTATGGCTGTTAAAACCCGCCCAGCTTTCAAATTTTACCTTCTTGCCCGTGCGGATATATGTTTGGGTCGTGTAAATACTTCTTAGCGATACATAAAAAAAATCGATTTGCTTGCGGGCTTTCTGGTGTTCATCGCCCCAAACTGCATAATCAAAATTAGC
The DNA here is from genome assembly GCA_903864275.1 of uncultured Mucilaginibacter sp. Classification (GTDB taxonomy): domain Bacteria; phylum Bacteroidota; class Bacteroidia; order Sphingobacteriales; family Sphingobacteriaceae; genus Mucilaginibacter. The sequence goes on along the minus strand of CAIPFE010000035.1, from coordinate 13,897 downwards.
TGGATTGTCTCTTTCGCCCCATTTTGAATATTCAATATCTATTTCATCGAAACCGTCAGGCGATTTTATACCATCATCAGGGTAACTGAACAGCCCTAAAACCACATTTTCATTTAATTTGTCGATGGCTCCCTCCACTTCAAACTCGTAAGTGCCCTTTCCCAGGGAATCCTGCGTTTCAACCTGTGCGCAGTACCATTTGTCGGGGTTGTGTTCGTCCCTGGTTAATTTCAGGTGCAGGAAGCCCCTGCTGTCAACCCATACATTTTTTGTTTTGTCGGCGCTCCAGTAATTATTGCCCGGGCCAACAGTTTCGGTCGTAAAATTGCGGATATTCCATATACGGTCGCTAAAATGTATAGTGTCCAGTTGCACGGAATCCTTTTTTATTGTGTCTTTTTTTATGGTATCCTGTTTTACCTGGTCTTTTCTTATGGTACCCTGGGCGTGGGCAAAACAGCCTAACGTAATAAAAAGTGTGGTAAATAAAATGGTTGATCCTAAAAAATAATATTCGGAATATTTACGGGGCAGTGCGTTTAACATTAATCAATATTTGTAAAAGGAAGGTCGTTTATCCGCTATAAATATCTTGCAATAAATAAAACGGTGGGGTATTTATTTTGATGAGCAATCGACTATTCTAAAGCGGGCCATGCTTAAAATTGTTGTTAAAGATAAAGCCTTTTATTTGTGATTTCTACCGTCTTCAACACTAATCTCTAACCCCTGATCTCTAATCACCGACCACTATTTCTCCATCTGATCAATCACGGCTTGCGTAACCCCCGTAAATGAGAAGCCGCCATCGTGAAACAAGTTTTGCATGGTTACCATACGGGTAAGGTCCGAAAATAAAGTTATGCAATAATCCGCACACTGATCCGCGGAAGCGTTGCCCAGCGGGCTCATTTTTTCAGCGTATCGTATAAAACCTTCAAAGCCTTTCACCCCGGAACCAGCAGTAGTTCGTGTTGGCGACTGGGATACGGTATTGATGCGTACGTGTTTTTTGGTGCCATAATAATAACCAAAGCTGCGTGCTATGCTTTCCAGGTAAGCCTTATTGTCGGCCATGTCATTATAATCAGGAAATACACGCTGGGCCGCAATATAAGTAAGGGCCAGTACTGATCCCCATTCATTTATGGCGTCCATTTTCATGGCTGTCTGTAATACTCGGTGCAAGCTCAAAGCCGATATATCGAGTCCCTTATGGGTAAAATCGTAATTGTTCTCAGTGTAGGTAATGCCCTTGCGTACATTCACGCTCATGCCGATGGAATGCAATATGAAATCAACACCGCCGCCAAAATGCTCCTGCGATTTGGTAAAGAGGTTTACAATATCGTCATTGCTGGTAACGTCCGCGCCAATAACAGGGGCATTGCATTGTTCGGCCAGTTTATTTAATTCGCCCATGCGCAAAGCAATTGGAGCATTGCTCAAAATAATTTCAGCACCTTCTTCTACAGCACGCAGCGCCACTTTCCAGGCTATTGACTGCTCGTTCAGTGCGCCAAAAATGATCCCTTTTTTACCTTTTAATAAATTGTAAGCCATGTTTAGATTTGTTTATGGAGTTGGCAAAGTTATAATTTTTATTTACGAATTCAGTTTTACGATTTTAGAATTACTTTGATTATTGGGGGATTGCTAAAACATCGTAAATCGTAATTCTATAATCGTAAATCATTTAGCAACTCCCGCGCGTTCTGCAGTGCGCTTTCACCCGGTTTTTCACCGCTAAGCATTTTGGCGATTTCCAATATACGATCTTGTTCATGCAGCTGCTTTATGCGCGTATAAGTGGTAGTGCCTTCCTCATCCTTAAAAACAAAATAATGGCTTTGCCCTTTACTTGCAATTTGCGGGAGGTGGGTTATTGCGATAACCTGTAAATTATCCGCCAGCCGTTCCATGATCTGCCCAACTTTGTTCGCTACCTCGCCTGATACCCCTGCATCGATCTCATCAAAAATTATAGTAGGCAGGGCGGTATTTTGGGCGATTAGTGATTTTATACTTAGCATCAGCCTTGAAAGCTCACCGCCGGACGCTACTTTGCTCATTTCGGCCAACGCGTGGCCTTTGTTTGCGGTAAATAGGAAACGTACTTCATCAATCCCGTTTGCCCCCAAACCTCCGCCAGTTGAGGGAGAGTTACGCCCCGGCGTAGTTGATAACTCAATACTTAGCGACGCGTTCCCCATTCCCATTTCGGATAAACTGCCCAATACCTGGCTTTCAATTTCAGGTATCACTTTTTTACGATTGGCAGATATCTCAGCCGCTAACTGCTCAAGCTCCTTTCTATCTGTATCAAGTTGCCGCCTTAGTTTTTCAATGGTTTCGTCGCCAAAAACGGCCTGTTGTATTTTGCCGGAAAGTTCATCCTGTAATTGCAGCAGTCCTTCGTTACTGTTTACGCGGTGCTTTTTCTGCAGGTTGTAGATTATGCTTAAACGGGTATTTATTTCTTCTGCGCGCGCCTCGTCGGTATGCGTGCGCTGTTCAATAATTTCAATTTCGGCGGCTATATCCTTTAATTCAATAATAGCACTGTTTAAGCGCTGGTATAGTTCCGCAATTTGCGGGTTGAATTTTTCCAGCGATGTAAGCTGGTGGCCTGCTTCGCGCAATTGTATAACTGCTGAGGTTTCGCCTTCCTGCATCAAATAATGCGCGGCTAACAGATTGCGTTTTATTTCCCCGGCATTGTTAAGGGCATAAAGCTCCTGTTCCAGCTTCTCCTGCTCATCAACCGACAGTCCCGCTTTTTCTAGCTCATCATATTGAAACTGAAAATAATCGAGGTCGGCTTTTGCTTTGTTGCTTTCATCAATAAGCTGCTGCAATTTGGCTGTTGCTTTTTTATACGACCGGAACTTCAACCGGTAATCACTTAAGATTCCATCGTGTTTGGCAACTGCATCAACAACCAATAACTGAAATTCCGGGTCGTTGATCTCCAGCGTTGCATGCTGTGAATGGATGTCGATCAGCTTCTCGCCCAAAGCCTTGAGTGCCGGTAAATTTACTGGGGTATCGTTTACAAAGGCCCTTGATTTGCCGTCGGCTGATATTTCGCGCCTTAAAACAGTTTCGGCTTCATAATCGAGGTCGTTATCTTCAAAAAACTGTTTTAAATGGAATGCACCGATCTTAAATGTTCCTTCGATAACACATTTTTTTTGCTGGTTGAAAAAATAACGGCTTTCGGCGCGCTGGCCAAGGATAAGGGAAAGCGCACCCAGAATGATGGATTTACCGGCCCCCGTTTCGCCGGTAAGTATATTTAAACCGCTATCGAAACTAATTTCAAGGTTATCAATTAAAGCGTAATTACTAATACTGAGCTTTTGAAGCATAAAAAAAGTATCCTTGTTTTGGAGGATACTAAATTACGGTTTTTGGTGAATTGTGAGTGGTGAATTGTGAGTAGTTAAAAGAGGGTTATTTTCTTTAATTTAATTGCAACTCACCACTCACTATTCACCACTCACAAAAGAATTAATTATTTGCGTCCGGTTTTTCAGGAGCGCCCGGTTTTTCCGGCGCTTCAGGCTTCTCCGGTTTTTCGCTATCATCATTAAAGTTGAAATTGTAGTTAAAACTCATTTTCTCTAAATTTCGCAGGTAATGTTGATATTCAGGACTGTTCATATAAGCATTCAGCCTGGCAATTGAGCGTTGTAATTGTTCGTTCGCTTTTTTTAGCTCAGGATTGTTTTGGAATGAATTCATTTGCCGGCTCAGTTTTTCCATCTCCATTTGCTCCTCTTTAATTGCCGGGTTGTCGTAAGCTTTGGTTAAGCTATCACCCAAAGCCTCCATACGTTCCTTTTGAGCTTTAAATTCCGGTGTTTCGTAACGCGCGTTCATTTGTTCGCCCATCGTTTTTAGTTCGTCAGTTTGCCGTTTTATTTCGGGCGGCAACTTGCTTTCCAACTCTGCCTGGTATTTTTTGTAATTTTCATCCTTAATATCATTGTCATTGTAGTAATGACGGTCATGAGGTATGCCATATTTATTTTCAAGTGCCTCGTTCATCTTTTTAAATTCAGGGCTGCTGAAATAGGCGCTTATATTCCGGCCGATCTCACCCATTTTGGCCGAAAGCCTGGTTGCTTCGTCATTATTGCCATAATTTTTCGAAAAATCCGAACTAACTTTCCCGAGTTCTTCCTGCAGCCGTTTTAATTCCGGCTTGTTATAAAACTCGCCCATCGCCGTTCCTTTTTGCTCCAGCGCACGTTCAGTCGCTTTAAATTCGTCGCTGTTGTAATATTGGTTCAATTTTTCGGAGTTCCTTTCTACTTCCTCACTTAACGCCTGGAGTTTATTGTCTGCTTCTTCCGAATTGTAGCGGTCCTGCCCGCTTCCATGTGGCGATTTTTTAATACTATGCGTTTTGGCCGAATGCAGCTGCTTTTTAGCCGCCTTGTTTGCCGTATCGACTGGCAGATCGCGTATCACAGGCCTGGTGATGTTTGCGGCTACGTTGCCAAGTGCAATTTTGGGATCAAAAATAATAATGCCAATGCCGGTCATTAATGCCAGCAAGATCAGTGATGCCCGGCGAATGCCGGAGTTTTGTTTTTTAGTTTTCATAATACAGCGTGAATGCGGACAGGGTAAGCCTGCTATCGGTGATAGCAGCGCTTTCCTTATCCTGGTGCTTTGGATAATATGTTTAATGAATTGATTTGAATAATTAGAGGTGTTGGGGAGGATGACGATTTATAACCCCCTAACCAAATCTCTAATTCTTCGTCGTGTCAGGAGCTTCCGGTTTTTCAGGAGCTTCGGGCTTCTCAGGCGCCTCAGATCGTTCCCGCGCTTCACTCCAGTTCCAGCTTTTGTAGATCTCCATCCGTTTTTTATAAGCCGGCGAATGCTGATAGGCACGCAGCTTTTCGCTGGCAGCACGTAAAAGTTCCTGGTCTTTTTTTATTTCGGGGGCATTTTGAAAGTTGCGCATTTGTTCGCTTAGCTTTCTCATTTCAGCTTGCTGCTCCTTAATAGCGGGGTTATTATAGGCCTTTCGCATACTGTCACCCATGGCCCTCATTTCCTCCTGTTGCCTGCGGCGCTCGGGCGAATTGTAGTGGCTGCGCATCTGGTTGCCTAATTTTTTCAACTCTTCGGTTTGCTGCTTTATTTCGGGCGATATGCGGGTATCCAATTCGGCCTCATATTTTTTGTAATTTTCATCTTCCTTGTCATCATAATATTTGTCAGGGTCAATGTTATATTTCTTCTCAAGCTCCCGGTTCATTTCTTTAAATCCGGTGCTACGGTAATATTCATCTATTTTTTTGCCCATTTCGTTCATCTGGCTGCTTATTTTTCCAGTTTCACCGTCGTCGCCCCATTTTTTTTCGAATTCGTTATTAAGCCTCTCTTGTCTTTCCTGCAGCCTTTTCAATTCGGGCCGATTATAAAACTCATCCATCTGCATGCTTTTCTCATTCAACGCATCTTCAATTTTCTTAAATCCGGGGCTGTCGTAATATTTACTAACAATATCGCCATATTTATTTACTTCTGCAGCGAGCCTATTTAGTTCCTCGTCATTAAAACCATTAGAGTCAAAGCGATAAACACGGTTATGGTTATTGTTTTTATTGTTGTTATTGTTTGAGTTGTAAGCAGTACGGCGGTCGGTATTGTCATCCTGTTTGTAAGTATGTGCCGACCTTGCAGGCTTTTTTGTGGCCGATAATTTTTTGGATGATTTAGCCGATATTTTGCGGGTAGTGTCTGTGATAAAATTGCTGATCAGCGGCCTGATGGCCTTTACTGATATTTTTCCTTGTGCAATTTCGGGATTAAGCATGGCAATACAGCCGATGCCTACGGTTAATATAAGCATGGCCAGCAAAGTGGGGCGGATGCTTGCTGTTGGGTTTTTAGTTTTCATGATACGTTCAATTCTGTTTAACAGCTGGTACTTTTTGCCTGTGGCCGACATAGCCATCCGCATGTTGTTTTCGCGTGTTTGTTCAAGTTTTAATAATGCTTTTGCGTAAATGAAGGGGTTTGGTGTTGATTTTATTACCAGGTCATCGCAGCAGTTTTCGCGTTCTTCGTTAATAATTTTGTTAATTAATTGAGCGCAGGGATTAAAGAACAACAATGTTGATATTACCTGCTGCAGCAGGTTCACCACGTAGTCGTTACGTTTAATATGTGCAAGTTCGTGCAGTAAAATAGCCTCAATTTCTTCGGCCGACAGATACGTCGACAGTGTAAAAGGCAGCAGGATAATAGGTTTAAAATAGCCAACCATACACGGCACATCAACCAGCTTGCTTACACCAAGTTTTACCCGTTCGTCTATATCAAGTAATTCCCTGAATTTGTTTACCTGGCGTTGCAGCCGGATATCGATGCTCATGGTTTGCCTGATGGTATTGATCCTCCGGCGGCCCAGTATAAGCCGCGTTGTATTAAACAGCAGCCCGGCAATATACAGCAGGGTTATATAGGGCAGGTATTCTTCAATGCTGTAATAATAGCGGATAGTCTGGTCATTAAACCGGTGTACATTCACCGGCAACTCGAGCATTAAAGGCATTGCCGATAATTTTTCGGGCGTTACCGCCAGCCAGTTGTAAATATGTATCTCGTTTACAAGCGTATAAACAAACCAACAGCTCATGGCTACCAGGCTTGTTAAGGCAAGCGTGTATTTTTTTGATGAGGGTAGCTGCGCGGAAAACATTAATGCTAACCGCAGCATGAAATAAATGAGCAGCCCCTGCCACAATGAGTTGATAATGGTTATACCTAAAACCTGGCTCATGTTGTACAATATATTTTCCATCGCTTTATTGTTAGAGATTAGAGACTGGAGGTTAGAGATTAGGTGCACGATCAGCAATTTCTAATCTCTGATCTCGAACCACTAATCTCTACCCCTACTTCTTCTTCAATTTTTTTGCTGGCCTGGTATATACAGAATCTTTAAGATCCCATATTTGATTGTTCCATTCTTTAGCTTCCTTCTGCAACATTTCCATTTGAGCTTTCCATTCGGGGCTATTGAATTTTTTTCTCATTTCTTCGCCTTGCACCTTCATATCTTCCATACCCTTTTTCCATTCAGGGCTGTTGAATTGTTTCTGCATTTCTTCGCCCTGCCTCTTCATGTCCTCCATGCTTTTTTTCCATTCAGGGCTATTGAATTGCCTTTTCATGTCCAGCATACCTTTTTTCCACTCGGGGCTTTCGAACTTTTTGCGCATTTCTTCACCCTGTATCTTCATGTCTTCCATGCTTTTTTTCCACTCAGGGCTGTTGAATTTTTTTGCCATTTCTTCACCCTGGATCCTCATGTCTTCCATGCTTTTTTTCCAAACAGGGCTATCGAATTTTTTCCTCATTTCCTCGCCCTGCATCTTCATGTCTTCCATGCCTTTTTTCCATTCAGGGTTATTGAATTTTTTCGCCATTTCCTCGCCCTGTTTGCGCATAGCCAGTATCTGGGCTTTCCATTGAGGGCTGTTGAACTGCTTTTTCATCTGTTCGCCCTGTTTTCGGATGTCTTCCATTTGCTTGCGCCATGCCGCACTTGAGTAGAAATTATCAATAGAATCCATGGATGCACTGTCCACATCTGCATCGTAAACTCTTTTATGCCCGTTTTTGCTGATAACGGTGATTTTGCCCTTATGGTGATGTTTTATCGTATCGCCAATCAAAATATTCCTGGTCGAATCAGTTTCAGTAGAATAGCTATTTAATCCAGCCAATGACTTTAATTTGGTCGCAGCTTTGCGGTTATGCGCTGCGTTTGTATTTGCAGCGGCAGCTTTGGGGCTAAACCAGGCTATGCTGCACAGGCTGCCCGCTAATAAAAGTACGGCCACTAATAAGTGGCGTGTGTTGCCAATTGGTTTCTTTGTTTCCATGATCCTTTCAATCCTGTTTAATAAATGATATCTTTTCCCGGTGGCCGACAGTGCGAATTGCAAATTGGATTTCCGGGTTTCTTCCAGCTTTAGCAGGGCCTTTGCATAGATCAAAGGGTTACCTGTTTTTTCAATCACCAGGTCGTCGCAGCTGTTTTCTCTTTCCTGGTTTACAATACGGTTAATTAATTGTGCGAAGGGGTTGAAGAAAAGAATAATGGTTATTACCTGCTGCACCAGGTTAACCAGGTAATCGTTCCTTCTAATATGCGAAAGTTCATGCAGCAAAATAGCTTCGATCTCGCAGGCCGATAAATTAGATGCAATTGCTATTGGTAAAAGTATAACCGGTTTAAAATACCCGATCATGCAGGGCACATCAATTAAACCGCTGAATTTTAACTGAATATGTTTGGTGATGCTTAATTTTTTTGAGAAAGTATTGATATACTGCTGCATTTGCCCCGCGGGGATAAAGGATTGCCTTATCAGCCTTATCTTATTCCATTCCCGGCTAAGTTTTAACAGGTTCGCCGACAGGCCGGCTATATACAATGCTGAGATGTAAGGCAAATAATTTGCAATGGCGCCATAACTGAACTCATCAGCTATAAAATGACGCGACCGGATTGGCAAACTTATATAAGGCAACAAAGGCAATGTATTAACTGATTTCAAATTCACCCAGTTATAAGCATTCACCTCTATGCAAAGCGTATAAACAAAACAAACAAATATGGACACCATTGCCCCAACGGCCAGGTTGTATTTTTTAACAGATGACAATGCCGGGTTAGCCATAAACGCTATCCTTAAAACAAAATAGATCAGCAGCCCCTGCCACAGCGAGTGGATGATGGTTATGCCTAAAACCTGGCTGATGTTGTAAAGTATGGTTTCCATCTTAATTTCTTCTTCAAAAGTCCATAGTCCATGGACCATGGTCGATAGTTAATTTATAATTCCTGCCATGGACTACGGTCAATCGGCTATAGTCCATCCAATTCCTGCCATGGACTATGGTCCATCGACCTCGGTCTAACTAATCTTTACCTCCGAACCCCTCCAAATAACTCTTTATAGCATCGATCTCATCTTTCGATGCCCGGTGGTGGCCCAGGGCCTGTATCACGAGGTCGGAAGTTGAGCCTTTAAAAACGGTGGAAATTATTTTATCCAAAGCAGTTTGCTGTGCCTGCTCCCGCGTGATCAACGCTTTATAAAGATGAGTTTTAGCGGTCGTATCGCGTTCAACTAATCCTTTTTCGTGCATTATCTGCATCAGTTTTAAGGTTGTGGTGTAACCCGCATCCTTATTTTTTGCCAATTCTTCATGTACATCGCGAACGGTGCATTGACCCTTTTTCCAGATCACCTGCAATATTTCGAGTTCGCTTTCTGTTGGTTTTATTTCCATTTTATTTATTATACGAATTTCTTCGTACAAATATGTACGATAGATTTCGTATTTGCAAATATATTTTAAATTATTTTTTAAAATGACGTGTGAAGAAGTAAAATGTTACAGGGAATTTCGGATTTCGGAATTTCGATTTCGGATTTATTTTGATTTTTAAATTCTGAATTTTTTTTAGGACTACTCGGACTCAAATCTAAAATTCTAAAATTCCGAAATCGAAATTCCGAAATCCGAAATAAAAATCACCTAAATCAGCGGTCAGTTTTTCTGCGCCGCCTGGTATTTCAACCCGTTGGCCGGATCTACCTTGTTTAATACATTCATAGCCTGTATCCTTTGCTGCGGATCGGCTTTGCTGAAAATGGAGATCAATTCATCGCATTTGGCGGTAAAGAATACAAGCGGGAACATAGCGCCGAGGCGTTGCCTGTCAACATCCGAAAGTGAAGGTATCAGATCAGCAATCACTTTGCGGCCTTTGCCTGCATTGTCCGACATGATATCCAACCCGTTACGGTGATAATCATACACCAGGCCGCGCAACGGCTGGTAAAGCTTGTTGTTCAGATTTTCGGCCAACCAGTAGCGGTTTATCGTGCCATCAAAAGCTTTCCAGCCTTTATAGGATGCTGATGCCGCATTGGTTACCACATTTTGCGCACTTGCGAAATAAGGCGTGCCGCCGAAGCGTGAAAAAGAATCGTAATCCATACCCATAATTATATAGGCATAAAAAGCCATGATGGAACTTAAATTGCTTTGAAAGTTTTGGTCGGTATAATCAATTGTCTGTCCTTCAGTATAAGTAAAGTCAATATCCTTATCCAAAATATTCAATAAGGTGGAAGTATAGGTCGAATTAAAAACCGGCCTCGACGATTGTACCTGCAGTTCACCGCTAAAGGTGCTGCTGCCATCCCAGTTGGTAATATTTAATACAAAATTACAGTCAATGCGTTCCTGGGGCAAAATTTCGTCGGCACTCCACTTGCGGCCATTTAAAAAATCTTTCATGGCAGTTTCAAGCGTTTGAAACGCGTGCTTGTTGGTGCTCTGTATCCTGGGCGAAACAACCTGCACCCGGGCGTTCAGATCCTGTGCAGAAGCAGTGCTGCATAAACAAAACAGTAAAATATATACACTTAATGCCTTCATCCTTTTATCAGTTCAATAATTTTATTGGAGATATCCCGCGCCACTTCTTTTTTGCTTTTTAGGTCGTAAACTGTTTTTTTCAGGGCGCTGTCTATAATCGTGATCTTATTGGTGTCTTTCTTAAAACCGGCGCCTTCATCATTAAGCGAATTTAGTACAATAAAATCAAGGTTTTTCTTTTTTAGTTTTGCAACTGCATTTTTCTCTTCGTCATTGGTTTCCAGGGCAAATCCCGCTAATATCTGGCCAGCTTTTTTTTGCGACCCCAGCAAACTTAATATATCAACTGTTTTTTTGAGTTCAATGCCGAGGTTGCCATCGCTTTTTTTGATCTTTTGCTTCGCGACAGTTAACGGCGTGTAATCGGCAACCGCCGCGCTCATGATACATGCCTTTGAATTTTTAAAATGAGCCACGCAGGCATCAAGCATTTCGGCAGCCGATGTAACGTCAATCCGTTTAACCGCCGATTGTTTGCTCACCTGTGCTGATGGCCCCGAAACCAGGGTAACATCAGCGCCCAACGCAGCCAATTCATCAGCAATTGCAAAACCCATTTTACCTGATGAATGGTTCCCTATAAACCGAACCGGATCAATAGCTTCGTATGTAGGGCCGGCTGTAACTAATATCTTTTGATTAATTAAGGGAAGTTTTTTTTTTATGGCCGCCGATATAAAATCAATTATTTCTTCAGGTTCAGCCATTCGCCCCTCACCATACAGGCCGCTGGCCAGCTCACCGTTGCCGGGAGGGACCAGTATGTTTCCAAAAGCTTTTAGTTTGCTGATATTCGCCTGGGTAGCCTCATGTTTCCACATGTCCAGGTCCATGGCCGGTGCAAAATATACATCACATTTCGCCGACAAATATATTGCGAGCAATAAGTTGTCGCATAGTCCATTAGCCATCTTCGCCAAAGTATTGGCGCTGGCCGGGGCGATTACAAAAAGATCGGCCCATAAACCTAATTCTACATGATTGTTCCATTCCCCTGTTTCGGGAATAAAGTAATCAGTCAATACCGGTTTTTTTGAAAGTGTGGAGAGGGTGAGGGGAGTAATAAAATTCGTAGCGTCCGGGGTCATCACTACTTGTACATTGGCCCCGGCTTTAACTAACAAGCGGACCAACAATGCCGATTTATAAGCTGCTATGCTTCCGCAAATACCTAAAACAATGTTTTTATTTTGAAGCATAAATCCAAGCCCCCTAACCCCCTGAAGGGGGAATTTTAAAAACCTAAAATTAACAAAAAACTCCCGCGCGGGAGTTTTTTGTTAGCAGCCTTCCTCTCCCCCTTTAGGGGGCCGGGGGGCCTAAACCTCTTTTGTAGGATTGCGGTAATATATCTTATCTTCCAAAAATTCCTGTACGGCTACCAATGAAGGTTTTGGCAGTTTTTCATAGTATTTGGATATTTCAATTTGCTCGCGGTTTTCAAAAACTTCTTCCAGGTTATCATTTGACGATGCAAATTCCGAAAGCTTTTGGTGCAATTCTTCTTTTACATTGTTCGAGATCTGGTTTGCCCTTTTTGACATAATTACAAGCGACTCGTAAATATTGCCGGTTTTTACATCTAAATCGCGTAGGTCGCGGGTTACTGTACTGTTTGCAATCACAGGCTTAATAATATTATTGTTACTGTTCATATCAATTTTAATTTCCGATTTTTTTGTTGTCGTTTCCTTTTTCTGATGGTGGCTGGGTTTTTGCCGAGTCCGTTTTTGCTGCAATTTTTGCTGCAATTTTCGGGTTACCAAAGGCTTCTGCCAATACATTCTTAGCTCTAACTATCCCCTGGTTACTCTCTTTTATATAATCTTTGGCTTCTTTCAGATTTTTACTATTGGGGTATTCCTCAACAAATTGCTGTGCGTACGCTATAGTTTGGTTGTAGCGGTCCTCCTGGTGGTCTTCCCTGCTATGGTTGGCATATTCATACTGTGCCCTGATGGTTAAAAAGTTAATTTCCTCAGCATATTTAGTGTCTGGGTAGTCGCGTAATGTATTGTTAAACGAAATAACAGCTGCCTGGTAATCGCTGATGGTTAAATACAGCTTTGAATTTGCGTATGATTTTTCTTCAAGTTTATCCCTCAGGTTTTGTATAAGCTTGCTCGCTTCGGCCACCCTGTCGCTTTTGGGGTATAAGTTTATAAATAATTGCAGAGCGTCAATTGCACTATTTGTATTGGCCTGGTCAAGCGAAAATATCGGTGAATCAAGGTAATAGCAATAGGCAGCCATAAACCGGCACTCCTCGGCCCTTGCGCTTGACGGGTAAGTTTCTGCAAAAGTTTTAAAATGATACCTTGCCGAGGTATAATCCCTCAGCTTGTAATTTGTATAGGCATAGTAATAAAACAGGTCTTCAGCCTCGGCGCGACCCCGGTAACGTGTTACCAGGTCATCAAATAGTCCTAATGCCTTTGAATACTCTTTTTTGTTATAAAGCTTAATAGCTTCGGAGTATTTTTTGGCGTTATCGTTACTGGTACGTAATTTTTCATATTTACTTTTACAACTGCCCAGTGCGATAATAATTACAGCAAATACACCGGCTAATAACGTTAGTTGTTTTTTAAACATTTTGCAAAGATAAGGGAATAATATAAAACAGTCAATTATTAATTTTAGCTTAAAATTGTGCTTTACGGCCCGTTCCATGGCCCCGCAGACCTAATTATAGATGTAGCAGCAATTTTATCGGCTAATATATAACGCTTGTTTCGCCTGCCTTATATATATAGGTGTGATTTAACATCTTTTAACTTTTTTAGTTCATAGTTGATAGTTCATGGAAGCTTCGTAGTTAATGGTGTGAAGGAAGATTCCCGAAATTGCTATGGTCTATGGACTATCGACCATGGGCTTGCTTCCTGCTATGATCCATGAACCAAAACATTTCCCCCTGATTTGCAAAGTGTTATAAGTACACTATTGAAATTTCTGGTAAAGCAATTGCAGAACCTGAAATTTCTCGTACCTTTGCAGCCCGTAAAAGAGGTAGCGGTGCAAGCTGATAAATAAAAAAATAAAGCTTGCACAAGCAAAAAAGGTTCTTACCTTTGCAGTCCCAAAAGAAAGGGGCGCTCAAGAGCGCAAATGCAGGAAGCGATTTCCGGTATAAAAAATTGAAAAAGTGATCGCTGTTAAAGGCGATAACAAAATAAAATCTGAACCGTGACGGGGAAGATGATAAGTTCTTATAAGGTATAGATAATCATGTAGCGAACAGCCGGAATCCTGGAGCATAATTGCTTGGGGAGGAAGGAATGTTTAAGAAAAGAAGAGAGATAGGGATACTGTAAAAGGAATAATTTTTTTTACAGATTCTATTAGAATAATAATAGGGTCAGTGATAAACTTGACATTATACAATGGAGAGTTTGATCCT